>CAVYOK010000026.1:0-6266 GCA_963770165.1 uncultured Actinomycetes bacterium | reverse complement strand
ATCCGCGCGGGACTCACGTCGGCGGCGGAGGCCGCTCGCGTGACGGTCGCGGGCTAGGACTCGCGCGAGGCGAGCGTGCGGGCCGCGCGTGACTTCTTGCGCGAGCCGGTGTTCTTGTGGAGCGCGCCGCGCTTGACGGCCTTGTCGATCGTCTTGACCAGCTCGCGGTGGGCGGGCTCGGCGTCCGCGGCGTCGCCGCCCTCGGAGACCGCCGCCTCGAGGCGCCGGAAGAGGGTCTTGACCTTCGAGGTGTAGCGGCGGTTCTCGAGCCGCTCACGCTCCGCGCGGAGAATGCGCTTCTTCTGCGAGTGAATGTTGGCCATGACGTAGCGAGGCCGCGGACAGGGCCGCGGCGCGCCGTACTATAGCGCGCTCGTGACGGTCGAGTCCCCCGCCGAGCCGACAGGCGATCCGCCCGCCGAGCCGACGCGTCGCACGCGGCGGCTCGCGCGCAACACCGCGATCTTCTCGATCGCCACGGGACTGTCGCGCATCGCCGGGCTGGGCCGCGAGGTGATCGCCTCCAGTTACTTCGGCACGTCAGGCCCGTTCTCGGCGTTCACGCTCGCGTTCCAGATCCCGAATCTCGTGCGCAGCCTGTTCGCCGACGCGGCGCTCAGCGCGGCGTTCGTGCCGGTCTTCATGGAGCAGCTCGAGCACGGCCGCAAGCGCGACGCGGCGCGGCTGGCGTCGACGCTGCTGCTGATCATCGTCGCCGCGCTCGGCGCGATCACCGCGCTGTTCATCCTCGCCGCCGGCTGGCTGATGCCGCTGTTCGTCGGCGACTCGTTCGACCAGCAGCTGATCGACCTCACCGTCGGCCTGAGCCAGGTGCTGTTCCCGATCGTGGTGCTGCTCGGTGTAAACGGGCTGGTCGTCGGGATCCTCAACAGCCACGAGCACTTCGCGATTCCTGCGATCGCGCCGCTCGTGTGGAACATCGTGATCATCGTCGTGCTCGTGGCGATCAAGCCGCTGTTCGACGGGCCGGACGAGATGTACGCGTACGCGATCGGCGTGCTCGCCGGCACGGCCGTTCAGTTGCTGATGGCGCTGCCGATGCTGCCGCGCGTCGGCTTCCACTTCGAGTGGGCGTTCGACTGGCGCGACCCACGCGTGAAGCGCGTCTTCCGGCTGATGCTGCCCGTGACGATCGGGCTCGGCGCGATCAACTTCAGCCTGCTGGTCAACTCGGTGCTCGGCTCGCTCGTGAGCGAGGAGGCGCCGCGCGCGATCGACGCCGCGTTCCGCATCTACATGCTGCCGCAGGGGATGTTCAGCGTCGCGCTCGCGACCGTCCTGTTCCCGACGCTCTCCCGCTTCGCCGCGCGGCGCGACCTCGACGGCCTGCGCCGCACGATGGCGAGCGGCGTGCGCCAGATCGCGCTGCTGCTGATCCCCGCGGCGGCCTTCACGATCGTGCTGGCAACGCCGATCACCCGGCTCGTCTACGAGCGCGGCGCGTTCGACGCCGAGTCGACCGAGCTGGTCTCGACCGCGCTCTTCTGGTTCTCGTTCAGCCTGCCGCTGTCCGGGATCAACCTGCTGCTGACGCGCTCGTTCTTCTCGCTGCAGAAGCCGTGGCAGCCGACTGCGATGGCCGGGCTGAGCCTGCTCGTCAACGCGCTCGTCAGCGTCGCGCTGTACAGACCCTTCGGCATCGGAGGCATCGTGATCGGCACCGTCGCCGGCAACTTGGCGATGACGCTCGGTCAGGCGCGCACGCTGCGTCCGCTGCTGCACGGCAGCCTCGAAGGACGGCGCACCCTGACAGCGGCGCTCCAGATGACGGCGGCCTCCGCACTGCTGGGGCTCGTCTCCTACGGCGTCTGGTGGGCGCTCGACGATCTGCTCGGCCGCGCGCTGCTCGCACAGATCGTCTCAGTTGGCGCCGCGCTCGCCGCCGGCGTCGCCGTCTACGTCACCGCGGTCCTCGTGCTGGGGATCGACGAGGCGCGCCAGATCCGCGCCCTGGTCGTCGGGCGCCTCCGCCGACGAGA
This sequence comes from uncultured Actinomycetes bacterium, assembly GCA_963770165.1. Taxonomy (GTDB): domain Bacteria; phylum Actinomycetota; class Thermoleophilia; order Solirubrobacterales; family Solirubrobacteraceae; genus Conexibacter. The sequence continues at coordinate 4,266 of CAVYOK010000026.1, read as the reverse complement.
TGAGCCGCCGAAAGGTTCATAGATAGACATTAAGATGGTCTGATGGCGAAGGTCCTGGATCGGACCGGTGCCGTCGGGGGAAGGGGGATCGTCGCTCCGTCGGCGCGGGCGTTCACGCATGACGAGCTGGCATGGCTCGCGCTCGTCCCATGCGCGGCGGTGCTCGTACTCGTCGTCCTGGCGCTCGGGCCGCCGCTCGGGCATGCGCTGCTGGAGCCGGCCGAGCGGAGCGACTTCTGGCCGGGCCTCGTGAGGCTGGGCTCGGTTCGCCCCGAGCCGACCGAGCACGCGCGCTATCTGCTCGCCCTGCTGGGGCCGGTGCTCGTCGCCGGGGTCGTCGCGGTGCTCGCGACGCGCCCTCGGGTGCCGGCCGGGACGCTCGCCGGCTCGGCGCTCGTCACCGCGGGCAGAGCGGCGCTCGCCCTCGTCGTGGTCGCCGCCGTCGTCTATCAGCACCGGTTCACGTACGACGCGTCGTACACGGGCACGCCGTTCAGGACCGTCTACCTCACGGCCGCCACGCTCGTCGTCGCAGGGCTGTTCGCGGCGCTCGCGTCGGCGTGCCTGCGCCGCCCGACGCTGGTCGCGCGGCTGGGACGGGCGCTGCGCGACACGCCCGCCAAGCGTGGGATCGCATGGACGGGCGCGATCGCCTTCGTCGCCGCCTGGCTGCTCTCCGCATTCAACACGGACACGACGCTCGCGACGGTCAACTTCCAGGTGTGGGGCCACGTCCCGCACTGGATCGACGAAGCGTTCTCGGTCCTCGACGGGGACGGGCCGCTCGTCGACTTCCACGCCCAGTACGGGCAGCTGTGGTCCTACCTCGCCGCGGGAGCGCTGGTGGTGTTCGGCACGTCGTTCGCAGCCTACGCCGGCGTCATGCTCGCCGGGACGGCCGCCGCGCTGCTGGCGGTGTTCGCGACGTTTCACCGCCTCGCCGGCAGCGCGCTCGTCGCGCTGCTGCTGTTCCTGCCGTTCGTCGCCACCGGCTTCTTCATGAAGGAGGGCCCGCTCGAGAACCGCTATGGGCCGGCGGCTCTCTTCAGCCTCTTCCCGGTCCGCTACGCGGGCGCCTATCTGCTGCTGTGGTGGGTCGTCCGGCGAGCGGAGCGGCGCTCGACGCGCAGCCCGGTGCCGCTGTTCCTCGTCGCGGGCCTGTGCGCGATCAACAACGTGGAGTTCGGGATTCCCGCGTTCGGCGCCTGCCTCGTCGCGCTCGCTGCGACCGTCCCGGCGCGCTCGCCCGCCGCGTTCGCGCGGCTCGCCGGCAGCGCGATCATGGGCGCCACCGCCGCGCTGGCCGCGGTCGCCGCGCTGACGCTGCTCGTCGCCGGGTCCCTGCCGCACCTCGGGATGCTCACCACCTTCCCGCGCCTGTTCGGCGTGGAAGGGTTCGGCTCGCTGCCGGTCCCGTCGTTCGGCTTCCACCTCGTGCCGTACCTGACGTTCGCCGCGGCGATCGTGCTGGCGGCGACGCGCGCGGTCGGAAGGGAGCGCGAAGCCGATCCGGCGCTGACCGGCGCGCTGGCCTGGGCGGGCGTCTTCGGCCTGGGCGCCGGCGCGTACTTCATGGGCCGCTCGCATCCGCACGTGCTGATCGACCTCTTCTCGCCGTGGGCGCTCGCGCTGATCGTGCTGGCGATCGCGACGGTGCGCGGTGTGCTCGCAAGCGGCGCGCGACGGCCGTCCGCGGCGGAGCTGCTCGTGCTCGCCGGGCTCGGCGTCACGATCTGCTCGCTGGTGCAGACGCCGACGCCGTGGTCGCAGCTGGAGCGGCTGACGCCGCCGCCGGCCAACAACGCGCGCGAAGTGGTGCCGCGCATGATGCGGAACGCGGTCGCACACGTGACGGAGCCGGGGGAGCCGATCGCCCTGCTCATGCTGGAAGGCCATCGCATCGCCGCGGACGTGGGCGTGCGCGACGTCGCGCCCTACGCCAACCTGCAGTCGATGCCCACCGTGCGCCAGTGGGAGGAGACGGTCGCGGCCCTGCGACGCGCAGGCGGGACGAAGCTGCTCGCACCGCGCGAACTGCTGCTCGAGGAACAGATCCGCTGGATGAGACAGGCCGGCTACGAGCCCGCTCGCGAAGCTCCCGAAATCGGCCTCGTCGAGTTCCGCGGGCCGCCCTGAGCAAGACGCACGCGCCGCCGGTCACGCGCCTCCATCTACCCTGTACCGGCCCATGGCCGACCAGCAGCACATCCGCAACTTCTCGATCATCGCCCACATCGACCACGGGAAGTCGACGCTGGCGGATCGCATCCTGGAGCTGACCAAGACGGTCGAGATGCGCGACATGAGAGCGCAGCTGCTCGACTCGATGGACCTGGAGCGCGAGCGCGGGATCACGATCAAGGCGCAGGCGGTGCGCGTCCTGTTCGACGCCTCCGACGGCGAGACCTACCAGCTGCACCTGATCGACACACCCGGCCACGTCGACTTCACCTATGAGGTCAGCCGCTCGCTCGCCGCCTGCGAGGGCGCGCTGCTCGTCGTCGACGCCTCGCAGGGCGTCGAGGCGCAGACGCTCGCGAACACCTACCTCGCGGTCGACTCGGGGCTGGAGCTGATCCCCTGTCTCAACAAGATCGACCTGCCGGGTGCGGAGCCCGAGCGGGTCGCCGGTGAGGTCGCCGAGCTGCTGGGCGAGCCGGCCGACGAGGTCCTGCGCATCAGCGCGAAGACGGGCGACGGTGTGGTTGAGGTGCTCGACAAGCTCGTGCAGACGGTCCCGCCGCCGAGCGGCGACCCGGACGCGCCACCGCGCGCGCTCATCTTCGACTCCGAGTTCGACCAGTACCGCGGCGTGATCGCCTACGTGCGCGTCGTCGACGGCACCTTCACGAAGAGCGAGGCGATCAAGGCGATGGCGGCCGGGACGGAGGCCGACATCGATGACATCGGCTTCTTCAACCCGCGCATGACGCCGGTGGCTCAGCTGGGGCCCGGCGAGGTCGGCTACGTGATCACCGGCATCAAGGACGTCACCAGACTGCGCGTCGGCGACACGCTCACCACCAAGAGAAATCCGGCGAGTGAGGCACTGCCCGGTTATCGCGACGTCAAGCCGATGGTCTTCTGCGGGCTCTTCCCGATCGACTCCGACGACTACCCGGACCTGCGCGATGCGCTGGAGAAGCTCGTGCTCAACGACGCCGCGCTGTCGTGGGAGCCGGAGACCTCCGATGCGCTCGGCTTCGGCTTCCGCTGCGGCTTCCTCGGCCTGCTGCACATGGACATCGTGCGCGAGCGCCTCGAGCGCGAGTACGACCTCGAGCTGCTCACGACGATGCCGTCGGTCGAGGTCGAGGTCGAGCTGGAGAACGGCGAGATCGTGCCGGTCCACAACCCGACCGACATGCCCGACCCGTCGAAGATCCGCGAGGTGCGCGAGCCCTACATCCGCGCATCGATCCTGACGCCGAAGGAGTACGTCGGCACGATCATGGAGCTGTGCCAGGAGAAGCGCGGCACGCACGCCGGCATGCACTACCTGAGCGCGGATCGCGTGCAGCTGGAGTACGAGCTGCCGCTGGCGGAGATCGTGCTCGACTTCTTCGACCAGCTCAAGTCGCGCACGAAGGGCTACGCGTCGTTGGACTACGAGCTGATCGGCCTGAGGCCATCCGACCTCGTGAAGCTCGACGTGCTGCTGTCCGGCGACCCGGTCGACGCGCTGTCGATGGTCGTGCACCGCTCGAAGGCGCACCTGGTCGGTCGCTCCCTCGCCGAGAAGCTGCGCGAGAAGATCCCGCGCCAGCAGTTCGACGTGCCGATCCAGGCGGCGATCGGCTCGCGCGTGGTCGCGCGCGAGACGGTCAAGGCGTACCGCAAGGACGTGATCGCCAAGTGCTACGGCGGCGACATCTCGCGCAAGCGCAAGCTGCTCGAGAAGCAGAAGGAAGGCAAGAAGCGGATGAAGCAGGTCGGCCGCATCGAGGTCCCGCAGGAGGCGTTCCTCGCCGTGCTCGAGTTGGGCGACGCGAAGTAACGGCTGGACCGTGCCCGGGCTGCTCGAACGCCTGCGAATCGCTGTGCCGGTCGTGCAGGCCGGCATGGGCGGCGGCATCAGCCGCCACGAGCTGGCGGCGGCGGTGTCGGACGCCGGCGGGCTCGGGACGATCGCCGTGGGCGGCGCGGAGGCGATCGCGCGCGAGCTGCGCGCGGCGCGGGCGCTGACGGACGGGCCGCTCGCGGTGAACCTGCTGCTGCCGTTCGCGCGGCGCGACTGGTTCGCGGCGGCGGCGCAGGCCGACGTCG
>CAVYOK010000025.1:0-3243 GCA_963770165.1 uncultured Actinomycetes bacterium | reverse complement strand
CCGATCCATGACAGCAATCCAGGGCACAGCGCTCGTGACGGGCGCAAGCGGCGGCATCGGACAGGCGATCGCGCGCGCACTCGCCGCGCGCGGCGCCGATGTGATCCTCACCGGCCGCAGAGCGGACGTGCTGGAGCCGCTCGCGCAGGAGCTGCGCGGACGCGCGCTCGTGCTCGACCTCGCCGAGCGCGACGCGGTCGAGCGGCTCGTCGAGCAGGCGGGGAAGGTCGAGATCCTGGTGGCGAACGCCGCGCTGCCGGGCGCCGGCAAGCTCGACGACTTCAGCGTCGCGGAGATCGACCGCGCGCTCGACGTCAACCTGCGCGCGCCGATCGTGCTCGCGAAGCTGATCGGCGAGCAGATGGCGCGCCGCGGCCGCGGCCACATCGTCTTCATCTCCTCGCTGTCGGGCAAGGCGGCCTCCCCGCGCGGATCGCTGTACTCGGCCACGAAGTTCGGGCTGCGCGGCTTCGCGCTGTCGCTGCGGGAGGACCTCAAGCCCTCCGGCGTCGGCGTGTCGACGATCTTCCCCGGCTTCGTCCGCGACGCCGGCATGTGGGTGAACTCGGGCGCGAGACTGCCGTCCGGTGTCGGCACGCGCTCGCCCCAGGACGTCGCCGCCGGCGTCGTCCGCGCGGTCGAGCGCAATCGCGCCGAGGTCGACGTCGCGCCCTTCATGCTGCGCGTCGGCGCGGCGATCGCTGGGCTCGCGCCCGAGCTGTCCGCGCGCGCGAGCCACCTGATGGGCGGCACCAGAGTCGCCGACTCGCTCGCCGAGGGCCACCGCGGCAACCGATAACCCGCGGGGCCGCTCCGCGGCCACATGGCCGCCTCCGGCACCCACTAGCCAGCCGGCGCGGGCGTGCCTCAGGCTGCCGCGGTGCGCTCCCCCGCCACCTGCTCGATCGCGCCCAGCAGCTGGTCCGCCAGCCGAGCGCCGTCGCGCTCGTGCTCGGGCGTCGCCTGGATCCGCACGATCACCTGCTCGCCGTCGACCTCCTCGAGCGCGATGTGGGGCATCGTCCGGAGCGGCACGTCGATCGCCTCGCGCAGCAGCGCCTGCACCTCGCTCGGCTTCGTGCCGTGGCGCAGCACGACGCGCACGTCGACCGGCCGCGGCTCGCGCAGCGGCACGACCGCCGCGCCGAGCACGACGCTGTTGGGGACCATGATGCGATCCTCGCCGCGCGCGAGCGTCGTGTAGAGCAGCCCGAGCGACGAGACGACGCCCTCCGCCTCGCCGGCGAGGCCGCCGGCCTGCAGCCGCACGCGCTCGCCGACGCGGAACGGCCGTGCGCTCAGCAGCACCGCGCCGGCGATCAGGTTCCCGAGCGTCTGCTGCGCGGCGAGACCGACGACGACGGCCGTGAAGGCGCCGCCGACGGCGAGCGTGCGCGGCGTGAGCCCGGCGATCCGCAGCGCGACGACGGTCACGATCGCGATCGTCGTCAGGCGCAGCAGGAAGCCGACCGTGCCGGCGGTGGCGGGATCCATCCGACGCATCAGGTCTGGGCCGACGACGCGGCCGAGGGCGCGCGCGAACGCCCACCCGAGCGCGATCAGCGCGACCGAGGTGAGGATGCGCACGAGCGTGTCCAGGTCGCGGCCGAACAGCTCGTCGCGATAGCCGTAGGCGACCAGCACGGCGGCGAGCAGCGGCAGCAGCACGAGCGCCTCGCGCCGTGCCTTGCGCGCGGCGGCCCGACCGAGCTGGCGCGAGAGGCCGACCTCCTCCCACGCATGCGTGCGGGTCTGGAGCATCGCCTCCAGCGCGCGCTCACGACTCTGTCTCAGGTGGGTTCGCACTCCTCTTGGCGCTCTACCCCGTGTGCGCGCGCCGACACGGTGCTTGCGTCTGCCGGCACCTATGCGAACATGTGTTCGCATGCGCTGGGACAACCTCACCGTGGCGGCCGACGAGCAAGCGCGCCTCCCCGGCTACCGCGAGAGCGCCGTCGTGCGCCGTTTCGACGCACCAGAGGCGCTCGACACGCGCTTCTACGAGGTGCGCGCAAGATCCGCCCTGAACCGCGTCCCGAGAGCGTCGCGGATGCCGTTCAGATGGACCGTGAACCCATATCGGGGTTGCCACCATGCGTGTGTCTACTGCTTCGCTCGCCCTACCCACACGTACCTCGACTTCGACGCCGGGCGCGACTTCGAGCGCGAGATCGTCGTGAAGGTGAACGCGCCGGAGGTGCTGCGGGCGGAGCTGGCGCGGCCGTCGTGGAAGGGCGAGCACGTCGCGATGGGGACGAACACCGACCCCTACCAGTGGGTCGAGGGCCGCTATCGGCTGATGGAGGGGATCTGGGAGGCGCTGCGCGACGCGCGCAACCCGTGCTCGATCCTGACGAAGTCGCCCCTGCTGCTGCGCGACCTGCCGCTGTTGCGGCAGCTCGCCGAGGTCACGGACGTGAGCGCGTGCCTGTCGGTGCCGACGCTCGACGAGAAGGCCTGGCGGGCGACCGAGCCGCATACCCCCAACCCGCGCGCGCGGCTGGAGGCGGTCGGCGAGCTGAACCGCGCCGGCATCCCCTGCGGGATCCTCGTCGCGCCGTTGATGCCGGGGATCAACGACGCGCCCGAGCAGGTCGAGCCGATCCTCGAGCTGGCCGCGGCCAACGGCGCGACCGGAGCCGGCGGCATCGCGCTGCACCTGCGCCCGGGCGTGCGCGGGGTCTTCATGGACTGGCTGCGCTCGCAGCGGCCCGACCTCGTGCCGCGCTACGAACAGCTGTACGCGCGCGGTTCCTACGTGCCGAAGGCCGAGCGCGAGCGGATCGCCGGCGTGCTCGCCGCAGCACGCCGCAAGCATCCGCTGCATGGGACGCAGGCCGGGATGTTCCGTCGCAATGCGCGCTCGCCCGCGCTCGACCCGCCGCCGCGCCGATCCGGCGCGCCGACCGATCCCCCCGCTCAGCTGACCTTGCTGTAGCGCAGGTCGAAGTCCTTGCGCCAGTTCGCGCCGTCAGGCCGCGGCTGCCAGCCGCCGCCCCGTGTCCGTCCTCGCCGCTCACCGCGCGGCGGCGCGCGCGAGCAGTGACTCCTCGCCCGTCAAGGTCTGGCTCGTCGCGCTTGTGATCTCGACCTGCACGTACTCGCCCGGCTGCGCAAGGCCGGTGAAGTTGACGGCTTTGTTGTGTCGCGAGCGGCCGCGGAGCCGCGTCGGGTCGGTGCGGGACGGCCCCTCCACGAGGACATCCAGCGTACGGCCGACGAAGCGCTGCGCGCGCTCCTTGG
>CAVYOK010000024.1:0-226725 GCA_963770165.1 uncultured Actinomycetes bacterium | reverse complement strand
ACGGGCCTACCTGAGGGACGAAGATCCTCGGAGCTCAGGCGGTCTTGGTCGCGGCGGCCGCCTGCAGCCTGAGCCGCGCGATTGCGGCCTCGCGCAGCTTGAACTTCTGGACCTTGCCGGTGACGGTCATCGGGAGCTCGTCGAAGGCGAGGACGTAGCGGGGGATCTTGAAGTGGGCGAGCCGGCCCCGGCAGAAGGCGCGCAGCTGCTCGGCCTCGAGCGCGGCGCCCTCGCGCAGGCGCACACAGGCGCACAGCTCCTCGCCGTAGCGCTCGTCGGGCACGCCGATCACGTGCACGTCGAGGATGTCGGGATGGGCGTGCAGGAACTCCTCGACCTCGCGCGGGTAGACGTTCTCGCCACCGCGGATGACCATGTCCTTGATGCGCCCGACGATGTTGCAGTAGCCGTCGGCGTCCATCGTGGCGAGATCGCCGGTGTGCATCCAGCGCGCCGAGTCGATCGCCTCGGCCGTCTTGCCCGGCTCGTCCCAGTAGCCGAGCATCACGCCGTAGCCGCGCGTGCACAGCTCGCCCGCCTCGCCGCGCGGGACGACGCGCCCGGTCGCGGGATCCACGATCTTGACCTCGACGTGCGGGGCGGGACGTCCGACCGATCCGACGCAGCGCTCGAGCGGGTCGTCGCGGCGGGTCTGCGTCGAGACCGGCGAGGTCTCGGTCATCCCGTAGCAGATCGACACCTCGCGCATGTGCATCTGCTCGAGGACGCGCGTCATCACGTCGATCGGGCACGGCGAGCCGGCCATGATCCCGGTGCGCAGCGAGCCGAGGTCATGCTCGGCGAAGCCTGGGTGCTCGAGCATCGCGATGAACATCGTCGGCACCCCGTAGAGCGAGGTGCAGCGCTCGGCGGCGACCGCGCGCAGCGTCGCCTCCGGCTCGAACGACGGCGCGGGGATCACGATGCAGCAGCCGTGCGTGGTCGCGCCGAGGTTGCCCAACACCATGCCGAAGCAGTGGTAGAAGGGCACCGGCAGGCAGACGCGGTCGGCCTCCGTGTAGCCCAGCAGCTCGGCGACGAAGAAGCCGTTGTTGAGGATGTTGTGATGGCTGAGCGTCGCGCCCTTCGGGAAGCCGGTCGTGCCGCTCGTGTACTGGATGTTGATCGGGTCGTCGAACGCGAGCGACGCCATGCGCTCGTGGAGGCCGTCGCGGTCGACCGGCGTGGCGGCGAGCGCCTCCCACGCCTCGCTCTCCAGGAAGACGACGCGATCGAGGGCGGGCAGCTCCCCGCGCACCTCCTCGACCATCGCGACGTAGTCGCTCGTCTTGTACGCCGGCGCGCTGACGAGCAGCCTCACCCCCGACTGGCGCAGCGCGTAGGCGAGCTCGTGCGTGCGGTAGGCCGGGTTGACGTTCACGAGCACCGCGCCGACCTTCGCGGTGGCGTACTGCACCAGCACCCATTCGGCGCAGTTCGGCGCCCAGATCCCGACGCGGTCGCCCTGCTCGATCCCAGCAGCCAGCAGGCCGCAGGCGACCTGATTCACCGCCTCGTCCAGCTCGGCGTACGTCATGCGGATCCCCTGGTGGACGCTCACGAGCGCCTCGCGCTCGCGGAAGCGAACGACGGTGCGCTCGAGGTCCTCGCCGATCGTGCGGCCCAGCAGCGGAAGCTCGCCGAGGCCCTGCGCGTAGGAAGCGACGTGGGGGCCGGCGCGCTCGGCGTCGTGGTCGCGCAGGCGTGGTGAGCGGCCTCGATCGGGCATGCGGCGACGCTAGCCCGGTGACCCGTCGGGAGGTACCCTCCTTTCGAAGGGTCTGGAGAGATGGTGTACGAGCCGCTGGCGAACATCGCGCTTCACGGGCGGGCCGAGGACGTGCTCGCCGACGCCGTTGCGACCGCGCGGCGTCTGCTCGGCGCCTCCAGCGCGTTCGCCGCGGTCGCCGCGCCCTCGGGCGGCTACCGCATGGACGTCCGCGACGGGCTCTGCGCGCCGGCGTGGCGCGGTGTCGAGGTACAGCGCGGCCGCGGGCTCGGCGGCAGAGTGCTGATCGAGCGACGGCCGCTCGCGTGCGCCGACTACCTCACCGACGAGTCGATCACCGGCGACTACCGCGACGTCGTCGGCGCCGAGGGGCTGCGTGGGATCGGCTGCGTCCCGATCGCCGGTCCCGATCATGTCGCCGCGCTGCTCTACGTCGGCGACCGAGTCGCCGGCCAGCCCGGCTCGCGGCTGTTCGACGAGCTGCTGCGCATCGCCGACATGGCGACCGTCGGACTGACGGTGCTCGCTCGCGCCGCAAGCGCCGACGTCAGACGCGCCGACGCACAGCCGGCCCTCACCCCCCACCTCACGTCGCGCGAGCGCCAGGTGCTCGATCTCCTCGCCGCCGGTGCCTCCAACCGCGAGATCGCCCAGCGCCTCGTGCTCGCCGAGTCGACCGCGAAGGGCCACGTCGCCGCGCTGCTGGAGAAGTTCGACGCCCGCTCGCGCCTGCAGCTCGTCGCGACCGCCCGCCGCTGGGGGATCGTCTAGCTCTGGTCCCGAGCCGGTTGTTCAGCGGCGCGTGCCCGCTCGGCCTCCTGCTGCCGCAGCTCCACGCGCCGGATCTTGCCGGTGAGCGTCTTCGGCAGGCCGTCCACGAACTCCACCACGCGCGGGTAGGCGTAGGCGCTCAGGCGGTCGCGCACGAAGCCTCTGATCTCGTCGGCGAGCGCGTCGGAGGGCTCGTGTCCGTCGGCGAGCACGACGAACGCCTTGACGACGTTGCCCCGGCGCTCGTCGGGGATGCCGATCGCGCCGGCCTCGGCGACCGCGGGATGCTCGAGGCAGACCGACTCGACCTCGAACGGCCCGATTCGGTACCCCGCCGCGATGATGAGGTCGTCGGCGCGGCCCTCGTACCAGTAGTAGCCGTCGGCGTCGCGCGAGGCGGCGTCGCCGGTGTGGAACCACTCGCCGCCGAAGACGCGCTCGCTGTCCTCGGGCCGGTTCCAGTAGCCCAGCGGGTAGTGGGGGTTCGACCGGGCGCGCAGGCAGATCTCGCCGCGCTCGCCGTCGGGGACCTCGCGGCCGTCCTCGTCGAGGATCGCCATCTGCCAGCCGGGGCAGGGCTTGCCCATCGAGCCCTCGCGCACCTCCATGAACGGGTAGTTGCCGACCATCGGGTAGGACTCGGTCATCCCGTAGTAGTCGAGCACCGTGATCCCGTACTGCTCGCGGAACCAGCGGATCGCCTCGGGGTTGAGCGGCTCGCCGGCTGAGCAGACGATCCGGAAGCGCTGCGGGTAGCGGGTGCCGGCGTCGGGGATCGCCATCATCGAGCGCATCGCGGTCGGCGTCGTGAAGACGTTCGTCACTTCGTGCCGGCTGAGGAAGTCGAGCTGTCTGCGCGGGTCGAAGCCGCCTTCGCGCTGGTAGACGCACTGCACCGCCCCGAGCCGCCACGGCCCGATCAGCGGCACGATCCCCGCCGCCCACGCCCACTCGCCCATGCCGTGGAAGCGCTCGCCCTCGCGCAGGTCGTGGCAGCAGGTGAGCTCGTTGTGCGCGAGCAGGTAGCGGTGGGCGTGGACGATCCCCTTCGCCAGGCCGGTCGTGCCCGAGGTGTAGTAGAGCTGGGCGGCGTCGTCGGCCGAGGTGTCGAGCGTGGGATGCTCGGTCGGATGGCCGTCGAGCAGGCCGTCGTCGAGCACGAGGACCTTGTCGTGCATGTCCGCAAAGCGCGGCGCGTTCGCGCGGTCGGTGACGACCACCGCGGCGCCGGAGTCGGTCAGGCGGTGCTGGATGCCCTCGTCGCCGTAGAGCACGCTCATGGAGAGCAGCAGCGCGCCGAGCTTCCAGGTGCCGAAGAAGATCGCCGCCGTCTCCGGCGCGGCCGGCAGCACGACCGCGACGCGGTCGCCACGGCCGACGCCGGCCGCCGCAAGCGCGTGGGCCGCCTGCGCGGAGAGGTTCTGCAGCTCCCCCCACGAGACGTCGCGTCGCAGCCCGTCGAAGCGCTCGTAGACCATCGCGAGCTGCTCGCGCGGGTGCCGGTCGCACACGTCCGCGGCGATGTTGTAGCGCTCGGGCACCTCCCAGCGATGGGCGGCGACCGCCTCCTCGTACGACGCGAAGCCTGTGCTCAAGGCGAACCACCCTCTCCGTCTCGGTTTCGTCGCCGCCTCGCTCTCCCGGCGCGGCGGACGCCGATGCTACGAGCGCTCGGAGTGCCCGCCTATGGTCATTTCGGAGGGTCTTCCCGCGCAGCCCGCGATGCTGTCCGCGCCTGTGCGAGCAGCGCGCGCGCCGCCGGCGCGTGTCGCCTGCCGGCGCGCCAGCAGAGGGAGATGCGGTGGCGGAGCGTGGGAGCGTGCAGGGCGGCGATGCGCACCGGCGGTCCGGGCGCTTGAGCATCGGAGCGCGGCAGGATGGCGACGCCCAGGCCGGCCGCGACGAGCGCGCGCATGCGCGCGACCTCCCGCGTCTCGAACGCGATCCGTGGCTCGAAGCCGGCCGCGCGCGCTGAGCGCTGAACCGCGGCGCGGATCGTCGCGCCCTCGCTGAAGGCGATCACGTCCTCCTCGCGCAAGTCGACGATCCGCAGCCGTGCCCGCCGGGCGAGGCGGTGGTCGTCCGGCAACGCGACGACGAGGGGCTCCTCCGCGAGCTCCTGGCGCTCGAGGCCGCGGTGGTCGTCCTCCGCGACGAGCGACAGGAACGCGAGGTCGAGTGCGTCGTCGCGCAGGCTGTCGGCAAGCGTCGTCGAGAGATCCTCGCGCACGGCCAGCTCGACGTGCGGGAAGCGGGCGTGAAAGTCGGCGAGCAGCCGCACGAGGTCGAGCGGTCCGGGCGTCTGCGTGAGGCCGATCGTCACGCGCCCGGCCACCAGGCCGGTGAGCCGCTGCAGCTCCGCGCGCGCGTCGTCCAGCTCGGCGAGCACGCGGCGAGCGTGGCCGACGAGGGCGTCGCCCGCATCCGTCATCCGCACCCGGCGCGTCGTGCGGTCCACCAACGGCACCCCGAGCTCCGCCTCCAGCTTGGCGATCTGCTGGGAGAGCGCGGGCTGGGCGACGCGGACACGCGCGGCCGCACGCGTGAAGTGGCGCTCCTCGGCCAGTGCGACGAGGTAGCGCAGCTGGCGCAGCTCCATATCGAAACCTTATGAGATCCAGCACGAGTACGTCTTGGACTTCTGAATCGCCCCGCTCCATGCTGCGCATGCGATGCCGGGGAAGATCGTCACCTCCGCCGCCGAGGCGGTCGCCGACGTGCGGGACGGCGCGACGCTCGTGGTTGGCGGGTTCGGCCTGTGCGGGATCCCGGAGGCGGCGATCGCGGCGCTGGTCGAGCGCGGGGTACGCGATCTGACGGTCGTCTCGAACAACTGCGGCGTCGACGACTTCGGACTGGGGCTGCTGCTGGCAAATCGCCAGATCCGCAAGATGGTCTCCTCCTACGTGGGGGAGAACAAGATCTTCGAGGCGCAGTTCCTGTCGGGTGAGCTGGAGGTCGAGCTGGTGCCGCAGGGGACGCTCGCGGAGCGGATGCGCGCCGGCGGCGCGGGGATCCCCGCCTTCTACGTGCCGGCGGGCGCGGGCACGACGGTGGCCGACGGCAAGGAAACGCGCGAGTTCGCCAGCGTGCCGCATCTGCTCGAGCACGGCATCGTCGGCGACGTCGCGCTCGTGAAGGCGTGGAAGGGCGATGTGCTGGGCAACCTCGTCTTCCGCAGGACCGCGCGCAACTTCAACCCGCTGGCGGCGATGGCCGGCCGGATCACGGTCGCCGAGGTCGAGCAGCTCGTCGAGGTCGGCGAGCTGGACCCCGACGAGATCCACACGCCGGGCGTGTTCGTCCAGCGCATCTTCGAGGCACTGCCAGAGAAGCGGATCGAGCGGGTCACGACCCGGGAGGCATGAGCTCATGAGCACCGTCGCCCAATCCGCCCGCGAGCGCATCGTCGCCCGCGCCGCGCAGGAGATCTCCGACGGCATGGTCGTCAACCTCGGGATCGGCATGCCGACGCTGATCGCGAACCTGATCGGCGACCGGCAGGGCGTGCTGCTGCAGTCCGAGAACGGGCTGCTGGGCATCGGCCCCTATCCGCTGCAGGAGGAGGTCGACGCCGACCTCATCAACGCCGGCAAGGAGACGGTGACGGCCGTGCCCGGCGCGTCGTTCTTCGACAGCGCGGCGAGCTTCGCGATGATCCGCGGCGGCCACGTCGACCTCGCGATCCTCGGCGGCATGGAGGTCTCCCAGGACGGTGACCTTGCCAACTGGATGATCCCCGGCAAGATGGTCAAGGGGATGGGCGGCGCGATGGACCTCGTCGCCGGCGCCAAGCGCACCGTCGTGATCATGGAGCACTGCAACAGGGCCGGCGCGTCGAAGGTCAAGCCGGCCTGCGAGCTGCCGCTGACCGGCCGCGGCGTCGTCGACCGGCTCATCACCGACCTCGCCGTCTTCGATTTCACCCGGAACGGCGCCGGTGGCCGCGCGATGACGCTCGTCGAGACCCAGCCCGGCGTCACGCTCGAGCACGTGCGCGAGCGCACCGAAGCCAGCTTCAGCGTGGAGTGCTGACGCTTCCGGCGTGTCGCGGTGCGAGCCGCGTCGCCATCGCGAGCTGCATGAGCGCGACGAGCGCGAGCGCCGCGAACGGCACCCCGAAGCCGCCGAAGCGGTCGTGCAGCGCGCCCACGGCAAGCGGCGCGAGCGCGGCGACCGCGTAGCCGAGCATGAACGTCATCGCCGCCAGCCCGGACGAGGCGTCGGCGTCGGCGGCGTAGTCGACGATGAGCAGCAGCGTGAGCGAGAAGCCGCCGCCGATTCCGAGTCCGGCGATCGCCGTCGCGACCCACGGGAGCTCGCCCGGCAACGCGACCAGCCATGCGGTGGCAAGCACGGTGAGGCTCACGGCACCGAGCAGCGCGGGGCGACGATCGCGGCTGCGATGGGCGAGCACCGGCAGCGTCACAGCGGTGGCGAGCTGCGCGAGATGCAGCACGCCGACGAGCCCGCCGGCCGCCGCCCGCGACCAGCCGCGTGCTTCGTAGGCGGCGGGCAGCCAGGCGAGGTAGGCGTAGCCGAGCGTCGACTGGAGCGCGAAGAACGCGCCGAGCAGCCAGGCGGCGGGTGCGCGCCACGGGAGGCCGCTCGTGGCGGGGCGAGCCGGTCCGACGGGGGCGCGGTCGCGAGCGGCGACCGACGACCAGGCCAGGGCGGCGGCGAGCGCAGGGAGCCCCCACGTCGCCAGCGACGCCTGCCACGAGCCGAGCAACCGCTCGAGCGGCACCGCCAGCGTGCCTGCGACCGCCGCGCCGAGCAGCATGGCGGCCGAGCAGAGCGCGGTCATGCCGCCGGCGCGCTGCGGGAACGCGTGCTTGACGAGCCCCGGCAGCATCACGCCGCAGGCGGCGATGCCGATGCCTGCGACGAGCGTGGCGGCGAACAGCGCCGCGGGTGCATCGCCCGCCGCGCGCAACGCGTTCCCACCGGCGACGCATGCGATCGCGATCAGCATCGTCTTCTCGCGCCCCCAGCGCATCGCGAGCCGGTGCGCGGGCGCCCCGAGCAGCGCCATGCACAGCACAGGCAGCGACGTCAGCAGCCCGACGGCCGCGGCCGAGATGCGGGCGTCGTGCTCGATCGCGAGCGCGAACGGCGGCAGCGAGGCGACCGTCGTGCGCAGGTTGAGCGCGACGAGCACGAGCCCGGCTGCGAGCAGCCTGCGATCGCGGCTCATGGATGCGGCGGCCCGGGCCCGAGCTACGCTGCCGGCGCCACGCTCTTCTGGACGCGGTACTCGCGCAGGTAGCCCTCGACCGTCGCGAGATGCGCGCGCATCGCCTCGCGCGCGCCCTCGGGATCGTGGTCGGCGATCGCCGCGAGGATCGCCTTGTGCTCGGGCAGCGTCTTGCGCAGGCGGTGCTCCGGGTGCAGCGCGAGCTGGGGGCGCAGCGTCGCCATCGCGCGCTGGATCGGCTCGACGACGCGCGGCAGCACCTGGTTGCCGGACGCGCGGAACATCGCGCCGTGGAATGCGATGTCGGCGTCGTGGAAGCGCATGTTCGCCTCCGCGTCGCTCTGCGACTCGACCGCCAGCGCGCTCATCCGCGCGAGCGCGTCAGCCATGTCCGACAGGTCTCTGCCCGACGCGCGCTGCGCGGCGAGCGCCGCCGCTTCGGTCTCCAGCATGCGGCGGCACTCGAGGTAGTGCGAGAGGATGCTGACGCTCGCGGGCGTCGGCATGAGCGCGGCCAGGACGTCGGCGTCGAGCATGTTCCAATCGGACATCGGGTTGATCCACGCGCCGCGCCCGTGGCGGATCGAGATCACGCCGCGGTCCTCGAGGCTGCGCAGCAGCTCGCGGATCACGCCGCGGCTGACGCCGAGCTGACCCGCGAGCTCCATCTCCGGCGGCAGCCGCTCGCCGGGCTCGTATCTGCCTGCCGCGATGTCCTCGAGCAGTGTGCGCATCATCTGCTGGTGCAGGCGGGAGGAGCGGCGTGCGTCGTCCAACGTCAGCGCTCCGTCCGGTGCGCGTAGAAGCGCTGCGTCCGCTGGCCCTGCTGGTGCTCCGCGGCGAGCTCGCGCATCTGCTCGTCGCCGCTCGCCTGGAAGATGCCGACGTCCCAGAAGCACTCGGTGCCGGACAGGAGGCGGTGCGGCTCGACCTTGGCGACGATCACCGACGGCCCCTCCTCGGCGCGGACGGCGTCGATCGCCACGGCGAGCTGCTCCAGGGTCTCCGCACGGTGGACGCTGCAGCCCATGCTGCGCGCGTTGGCGGCGTAGTCGACTTCGACGTAAGGGCCGGTGAGGCGGTCCTCGCCGGCGTCGCGGGCGCGCAGCTCGTTGCCGAACGCTCTGCCGGTCTTGCCGACCTGCAGCGAGCGAATCGCCTGGTAGCCGCCGTTTTCGATGACGATGACATTGACGTCGAGATGCTCCTGCACTGCTGTGACGAGCTCGGTGTTGCCCATGAGGTACGTGCCGTCCCCGATCACGACGAACACCGCGCCCGCCTCGCCGGCGCGCGCGAGACGGTAGCCCAATCCTGCCGGAATCTCGTGGCCCATGCACGAGAAGCCGAACTCGATGTGGCATTCCGTCCCGTTCGACGGGTCCCACATGCGGTGGACGTCGGCCGGGGGCGTCCCGGCGGCCGTCACGATCACGTCGCCGGCGCCGGTGCGCTCGTTGAGCAGCCGAAGTGCCTGGCCCTGGCTCATCGCCTCGCCCGCGCGCGGCGCGAGGTCGCGGTCGAGCGCGTCCGCCCACGCGGCCTGCTCGCGGCGGATCTCGGCGCGATAGTCCTCGCGGCTCGCGAAGCCGGTCGCCGGGAGCGCCTCGCGCAGGCGCGCGAGCGTCAGGCGGGCATCGCCGACGACCGGCGTGGCACCGAGCTTGTACGCGTCCGCGGAGCAGACGTTGAGCCCCACGAAGCGCACCCCGGGATGCTGGAACAGCGCCTGCGAGCCGGTCGTGAAGTCCTGCAGCCGGGTGCCGACGGCGATCACGCAGTCGGCGCGCGCGGCGAGTCGGTTGGCGGCGAGCGTGCCCGTCGAGCCGATCCCGCCGAGCCCGAGCTCGCCGTCCGGTCCGACGCCCTTGCCGGCGAACGTCTCGCCGACGGGAATCCCGAGCGCCTCGGCGAAGCGGGCGAGCTCCTCCTCGGCCTCCGCGTAGCGTACGCCGCCGCCGGCGACGATCAGCGGGCGTCTCGCGCCGCGGATCGCCTCGATCGCGGCCGCCAGCTCCTCCTCGGCCGGCGGGCGCCGCACGATCTGCCATGTGCGCGGCTCGAAGAAGCCCTGCGGGAAGTCGAACGCTTCGCCCTGCACGTCCTGCGGCAGCGCGATCGTGACCGCGCCCGTCTCGGCCGGGTCGGTCAGCACGCGCATCGCCTCCGGCAGCGCCTTGAGCAGCTGCTCGGGACGGGTGACGCGGTCGAAGAAGCGGCTCACGGGGCGGAAGCAGTCGTTCGCGGACAGGTCTCGCTCGGTGGGGTGCTCGATCTGCTGGAGCACGGGGTCCATGCGGCGGTGCATGAAGACGTCGGCCGGCAGCAGCAGCACCGGCAGATGGTTGGCGGTCGCGGTCCCCGCGCCGGTCAGCATGTTCATCGCTCCAGGGCCGACGGAGCCGGCGCAGGCGAGCGTCGCCGTGCGGTTCGTCGCCTTCGCGAAGCCGATCGCGGTGTGCACCATCGCCTGCTCGTTCTTGCCCTGGTAGTAGGTGAGCTCGTCGCCGACCTCCTCCAGCGCCTGCCCGAGGCCGACGACGTTGCCGTGGCCGAAGATCCCGAACAGGCCGGGGATCAGGCGGCGCACGCGCCCGTCGAGCTCGCTGTGCTGGACCGACAGGTACGCGACGAGCGCCTGGGCGGTCGTCAGGCGGCGCGTCGGCGCCGGGGTCCGCGCCGGCGCGGCAGCGGGTGCGACGGGTCTCTCGATGGCGGTCATGACGGTTCTCGCTCTCACGCAGGTGGATGGAAGACCACGGTCTTGCACTCGGTCAGCTCCTCGATCGCCCAGCGCGGGCCCTCCTTGCCGATCCCGCTGCGCTTCAGACCGCCGTAGGGCATGCTGTCGGCGCGCCAGAGGGGCGACCAGTTGACCTGGATCACGCCGGCCTCGATCTCGCGCACGAAGCGCAGCGCCGCATGGACGTTCGTGGTGAAGATGCCGGCACCGAGCCCGTACTCGCTGCGGTTCGCGAGCACGAGCGCGGCGTCGAGGTCCGGCACGGGCGTGACGCCGACGGCGGGGCCGAACAGCTCCTCGCAGAACAGCCGCGTCTCCGGCGCGACGTCGGCGACGACGGTCGGGGCGTGGAGCGCGCCGTCGCGCCCGCCGCCCTGCACGATGCGCGCGCCGTCGCGGGCCGCCTGGGCCACGATCTCGGCGACGCGCTCGGCCTCCTGCTCGCTGACGAGCGGACCCATCGTCACGTCCTCACTCATCGGATCGCCCGCGCGGATGCTGCCCACGCGCACGGCGAGCGCGGCGAGGAAGTCCTCGTAGACGGGCTGCTCGACGAGCACGCGCTGCGCGGAGATGCATGCCTGCCCGGCATTGCTGTACCCGCCGAGCGCGGTCGCCTCGGCAGCCTGCTCGAGGTCGGCGTCGGCGGCGACGATCAGCGGGCAGTTCGCGCCCAGCTCCAGCAGCAGGCGCTTCACGCCGGCGCCCGCCGCGATCGCTCTTCCCGCCGGCTCGCTGCCGGTGAAGGTGACGGCGCGCACCCGCTCGTCGGCGCACAGCGGCATGCCGACGCGCGAGCCGGAGCCGGTCACGCACTGCATGGCTCCTGGGTGCGCGCCCGCCTCGGCGAACAGCTGCGCGAGCCGCAGCCCGCTGAGCGGCGTCGTGGTCGCCGGCTTGAGGATCACCGCGTTGCCGGCTGCGAAGGCGGGGCCGAGCTTGTGCGCGACGAGCAGCAGCGGATAGTTGAACGGGGTGATCGCGACGACGACCCCGACCGGGATCCGCAGCGTCAAGCCGAGCCGGCCGACGCCGTCGGGGCCCTGGTCGAGGGGCACCGTCTCGCCGCCGATGCGGCGCGCCTCGCCCGCGCACAGGCGCAGCAGCTCCGGCACGCGGCCGACCTCGCGCCGCGCCTCCGCGAGCGTCTTGCCCTGCTCGCGCACGATCGTGACGGCGAGCTGCTCGGCCTCCTCGGCGACGAGCTGGGCGACGCGCTCGAGGATCGCCGCGCGCTCGCCGCCCGACAGGCGCGCCTGGTGGCGCGCGCCGGCCGCCGCCGCGGCCAGCGCGCGCTCGAGCTCCGCGGGCGTGGCGTCCGTCACGGTCGCCACCAGCTCTCCGCGGAAGGGATCGCGGATCGGGATGCGAGCGCCCTCGCCGGTGGCCAGCTCGCCTGCGATCAACATCTGCGCGTCCACGGAATGTCTCCTTCGCTGAGCGGGGACGGCGACTCGCCCCTCACCCGAAGTCATTCAAGCGTTGCACAGGACAGTCGGTCAAGGTACCTTTTCCGTCCAGATGACTTCCCCGAGCATGGAGGACGCGACGGCGCAGCACGTGCGCCGGACGCTGCGAGCGCTTGAGCTGCTGGCCGAGGAACCGCAGACGCAGGCGGACGTCGCGCGCGAGCTCGCCGTCCACCGGCGCACGGCGCGGCGGCTGCTGGCGCGCCTCGTCGACGAGGGCTACGCGGACCAGGACGCCGGCGGCCGGCATGTCGAGTTCCGCGCCACGTCGCGTCTCGCGGTGCTCGGCCGCAAGGTCGCGGACGGCCTCGACCTCCTCGCGATCGGCGCGCGCCACTTGGCTGGGCTCGACGTCGCGCGCGCAGGCGCGCGCTTCGCGGCGGTGCGCGACGACGGGGGCGTCGTGCTCGCGCACGTCGAGGAGCCGGTCGACGTCGATCCCGCCGCCGCGGCCGGCCTGCTGACGCGGAGCGGCCCGCTGCACGCGACGGCCGCCGGCAAGGTCTTCCTGAGCGCCGACACGGCGCTCGTCGGCGAGGTGCTCGCGCAGGATCTGCTGGCCTACACGGCGCGCACCGTCGTCACGCGCGGCGACCTGCTGCTCGAGCTGGCGACCGTGCGCGAGCGCGGCTATGCCGTCGAGGACGAGGAGCACCGAGCCGGCGTGCGCGTCGCCGCGAGCCCGGTCTTCGACCACGTCGGCCGCGTGGTCGCCACGCTCGGCGCGATGCCGGCGGCAGGGGTCGCGCTCGAGCAGCTCGGGCCGCTCGTGCGCGAGGTGGCGCGCGCCTGCTCACGCGAGATCGGCGCCGACATCTAGGGCGTTCATATTGGTACCTTGACGGCCTAAGCTGTCTAATGTTCGATCCGCCCGTGGAGTTCGACGGGGAAGCGGAGCGCACGGACGCCGGACCGGGCGGGCGGAGGCATGGCCGCGTGCTTGTGACGGCGCCCGGCTTCGACGCAGATGGACCCGAGACCGGAGGGCGGCTGCGGCGGGCGCGGCTCGAGCTCAACCACGCCGGTCCCCGTGGCAATCGCCGGCCTGACGAGGTCGCACGGCTCGCCTGCGACGCGGTCGCGGCGATCGTCAGCGCCGACCCGTTCACCCAGGAGGTCTTCGACGCCTCCCCGGATCTGCGCGTGCTCGCGCGCCTCGGCGTCGGCGTCGACAGCATCGACCTCGAGGCGGCCACGCGCGCCGGCGTGGTGGTGACGACGACGCCGGGGCTCAACGACGAGACCTGCGCCGACCACGCGCTCGCGCTCATGCTCGCGACGCTGCGGCGGGTCGTCGAGCACGACGCGAGCGTGCGGCGCGGCGAATGGAACCGGGGCGGCGCGCTCACGCCCTGGGATCTCCACGGCAAGCGCGTGGGCGTCGTCGGCTACGGGCGCATCGGGCGCAGCGTCGTGCGCCGGCTCGAGGGCTTCGGCACCGAGATCCGCATCTACGACGCGGTCGACGTGGACGACGATCGGCACGCCTGCGCGACGCTCGAGGAGCTGCTCGCCTGGGCCGACGTCGTGACGCTGCACGCGCCGCTCACGCCCGCGACGCGGGGGCTGATCGGCACCGCGGAGCTGGCTGCGATGCGACCGGACGCGATCCTCGTGAACGCGTCCCGCGGCGGCCTCGTCGACGAGCCCGCGCTCGTCGACGCGCTCGCGAGCGGACGGCTGCGCGCCGCCGCGCTCGACGTCTTCGCCGACGAGCCGCCGACCAACGGCGCCCTCATGCGGCTGCCGAACGTCGTGCTCTCGCCCCACATCGGCGGCCTCAGCCGCGAGGCGATCGACTCGATGGCCCGCTGCTGCGTGCAGCAGGTGCTCGACGTGCTCGACGGCCGTCGACCGGACGGCGTCGTCAACCCGGACGCGTTCGCGCGGGTCAAGCGCGCAGAGGCGGCAGGAGGCTGATGCAGGCCAACGCGACGCGGCAGAAGCTGGCGCAGGGCGAGTCCGTCTTCGGCTGCTTCCTGCGCTACCCCGACGCCGGCCTCGCCGAGCTGCTCGCGCTGCAGGGGCTCGACTTCGTCGTCTTCGACGGCGAGCACGGCACGCTCGCGCCGCGCGCCTGCGAGCACCTCGCGCGCGCGGTCGAGTTGCACGGCGTCACGCCGGGCGTGCGCGTGGAGGAGAACCGCGCCGCCTCGATCTTGCGCTACCTCGACCCGGGCGCGCTGATCGTGCACGTGCCGGGCGTCGACTCGGTGCAGGACGCGATGCGCGCCGTGCGCGCCGTCAAGTTTCGCCCGCTGGGCGATCGCGGCCTGTCCGCGTCGCGCGCGAGCGGCTTCGGCGCCAGAGACGGGTATCCCGCTTACATCGCCAACGCGAACCGTGAGACGCAGGTGATCGTGCACATCGAGAGCGCCTCCGGCGTCGAGGCGGTGGAGGAGATCGCGGCCGTCGAGGGCGTCGACGTCCTGCTGTTCGGCGCGCTCGACCTCTCGCAGGATCTCGGCCGTCCCGGCGAGGTGGAGCATCCGGAGCTGGTCGCGTGCGCCGAGCGCGTGGCGGCCGCGGCGGACGCGGCGGGGAAGGTGCTGGGCGCGGCGCCGGGCGACGCGGCCGGCGTGCGGCGCTGGCTCAACCGCGGGGCGCGCTACGTGCTCGTCACCGTCGAGTCCTTCGTCACGCCGGGCGTCGAGCGCTTCCTGATGGAGGCGCGCCGATGACCGGCGCGGGTCGTGGGGACGGGCTGCTGGAGATCGGCAACGCGCCGCTGTCGTGGGGCGTGTTCGAGGGCGACGCCGCGACGAACCCGCCGTGGGAGATGGTGCTCGACGAGATCGTGGAGGCCGGCTACCGGCGCATGGAGCTGGGGCCGATCGGCTTCCTGTCGGAGGACCTCGAGGTGCTGCGCGACGCCCTCGAGCGGCGCGGGCTCTCGCTCACGGCCGGCTTCGTCTACGAGCACATGCACGACCCGGCGCAGCGCGAGAGCGTGCTGCGCAACACCCGCCGCGTCGGGCGCATCCTGTCCGCGCTCGGCGCGCGCTACGTCGTCGTGATGGACCGCATGACGCCCGACCGCCAGGCGACCGCGGGCCGCGGCGAGCGCGCCGAGCGCCTCGCGCCGGAGGCATGGGACGGGATGGTCGCGACGTTCGCGACCGTCGCGCGGACGCTGACCGACGAGTTCGGCCTGCGCCCGGTGCTGCACCCGCACGCCGGCGGCCATGTCGAGTTCGCCGACGAGATTGAGCGCGCGCTCGACGCGCTGCCGCACGAGACGCTCGGGCTCTGCATCGACACGGCGCACAGCGCGGTGGCGGGCCTGCCGGCCGCTGACCTCGTCGAGCGCTACGCCGACCGGATCGAGTACTTCCACTTCAAGGACGTCGACGGCGCCGCGCTGAGACGGATGCACGACGAGGATCTCGACTTCGACTCGGCGCTCGGCGTGGGGCTGTTCTGCCCGATCGGGCAGGGGATCGTCGACTGGGCGGCGCTGCGCGACGCGCTCGAGCGGATCGGCTTCCACGGCGCGGCGACCGTCGAGCAGGACCCGGACCCGCGCGTTGACCTGCGCGACTACAGCGGCCTCGACGCGGCTCGCGCGAGCCTCGCGTTCCTGCGCGAGGCGGGTCTGGCGCGCGACGAGCGCGAGCCCGCGACCGCACCGGAGGCGGGACGATGAGAACGTACGTCTTGGCGAGCGGCCCCCCGCACCCGGTCTCGCGCTCGCTCGGCGCGCTCCTGTACGAACTGCTCGACGCCCACGCCGACACCGCGCGGCTCGCCGCCGGGCCGGCACGCGACGGGGACCTCCGCTGGCGCGCGCATCTCGACTACCTGCGGGCGCTCCAGCGCACCGGCCGCGAGGCGCTCGCGCACACGTCCTTCGAGGAGGCTCCATGAGCGGCATCTCGCTCGACGGCCGCGTCGCGATCGTCACGGGCGCGAGCAAGGGCATCGGGCGCGCGCTCGCGATCGGGCTCGCGCGCCACGGCGCCGCGGTCGCCGTCAACTACAAGAACGACCAGCCCGGCGCCGCCGCGACCTGCGCCGCGATCCGCGAGCTGGGCGCCACGGCGCTGGAGGTCGGCGCCGACGTGAGCGACGTGGAGGAGACGCGCGGCATGGTCGACACGGTGGTGCGCGAGCTGGGCGGCCTCGACGTGCTCGTCAACAACGCCGGCCGCACCCGCTTCGGGCCCGCCGCGGAGGTCACGCTGGAGGACTGGGACGACGTCATGAACACGAACGTGCGCGGCACGTTCTTCACGACGATGGCCGCCGTGGAGGCGATGGGCGAGCGGGGCTCGGTGATCAACATCTCGTCCTGCGCCGCGCGGCTGATGGTGATCGACCACGCCGTCTACACGACGTCGAAGGGCGCGGTGGAGGGGATGACGAGGCAGCTCGCGCTGGAGCTGGCGCCGCGGGTGCGCGTCAACGCGATCGCCCCGGCGGCGACGAGCATGGAGCGCAACGCCGGCTACGCGGACGACTTCGACGAGAGCTGGGAGCGCGTGACGCCGATGGGTCGCGTCGCGACGCCCGAGGACTACGTCGCTCCGCTCACGTTCCTCGCATCCGACGCGTCGGCCTTCCTGACCGGGGAGATCCTCCACGTCGACGGCGGTTGGACGATCAAGGGGCACTACCCCGAGATGTCCCACCATGACTACACCGCCGATCGCCAGCGCGGTTGAGGAGGCAGGCATGCGACTCGGACTCGTGATCGACCCCCGGCTCGACCGCAGCTGGGAGGCCGCGCTCGACCTCGCGGTCCGCAACGGCGTCACGCACGTCGAGCCGTGCGGCGGCGGGCACGTGCCGACGGGCTACGTCGACCCGCTCGCGCTCGCGGCAGACACCGGCGCTCTGGAGGCGTTCCGCGAGTCGGTCGCCTCGCGCGGTCTGGAGATTGCCGCGCTCGGCGTCTACGGCAACCCGATCCACCCGGACGCGCAGCGGGCGCGCGCAGCGCACGAGGACTTCGCTGCGATGTGCGCGGTGGCCGAACGGCTCGGCGTGCATCGCGTCACCGTCATCTCCGGCGTGCCTGCCGGCGGCCCGCACGATCGCGCGCCGAACTGGATCGTCCCGTCGATCTATGCGGACCTCGAGGCCGCCTACGAGTGGCAGTGGCAGGAGCGGCTGATCCCCTACTGGCGCGAGGCGTGCGCCGTGGCGACCGCGCACGGCGTGACGATCTGCATGGAGCCGATCGGCGGCTTCATGGTCTACAACGCGCAGACGTTCCTGCGCCTGCGCGAGGCGTGCGGGGAGACCCTGTGCGCGAACGTCGACCCGTCGCACGTCTTCTGGATGGGGATCGACCCGGTCGTCTACGTCGAGCAGCTGGCCGGCGCGATCGGCTACGCGCACGCGAAGGACGTCAAGCTCGACGCGCGCGCGGTCGCGCGCGACGGGATCGTTCCAGCCTGCCGCTACGACGACTGGGACGCGCGCAGCTGGACCTACCGTGCGATCGGCTACGGCCATCCCGAGTCGTTCTGGCGCGACTTCTTCACCGCGCTGCGCCGCAACGGCTACGACGACGTCGTCTCGATCGAGCTTGAGGACTCCTTCATGACGATGGACGAGGGCGTCGAGAAGTCGGTCGAGCTGGTACGCCGCACCCTCCCGCGCGAGCCGATCCCGGAGCGGAACTGGTTCGCCAAGTACGAGTGGGACTCGGCGCGCGTCGAGTGAGGTGGTGACATGTCAACTCGCTCACCTATCGGGATTAGATTGATACGTTGACTGCTGTCCTTGTCAGATGTGTAATCGCAGTCGGAAGGCTCGCATTGAGCGCGAAGCGACCGCAGATCCGGCCGTCAGGCAGGGCGCTTGCAGGTCACAGGGTCCTGGAGGACGATCGATGACGCTTGCCCCGCAGACCGATGTCAACAGCAAGCTCGCGCTGCTCGGCGGCAGCCCCATCCGTGCTGCCGCGCCGCGGCAGTATCCGGTGTGGAGCCCCGCGTCCCGCGCCCGCGTGGCGGAGTTGCTGGAGCAGGGCGTCGCGCTGGGGCTGAGCAAGCACCAGCCGGAGATCGCAGCGTTGGAGTCAGCCGTGGCCGAGTTCTTCGGCGCGAAGTGCGGGCTTGGCACCTCGACCGGCAACGGTGCGCTGCATGCGGCGCTGATCGGCTTGGAGCTGACGGCGGGCGATGAGGTGATGACGTCGCCGTACACCTACGGGGTGTCGATTAGCTGCATCCTGCAGAACAACTGCCTGCCGACGTTCGCGGACGTGATCGAGGGGACGGGTCTGATGGACCCGGCTTCGGTGCGGGAGCGGATCACGCCGCGCACGCGGGCGCTGCTGATCCCGCACATCTTCGGCAACCCGGCCGACATGACGGCGTTGATGGAGATCGCGCGCGAGCACGACCTGAAGGTGATCGAGGACGGCTCGCAGGCGCATGGCGCCAAGCACCGTGGCAGACGGATCGGCGGGTTCGGCGACGCCGCCGGGTTCTCTGCGAATGGCGTGAAGCCGATCGCGGCGACGGAGGCCGGGTTCATGGTGACCCAGCACGACGACGTGTACTGGAAGGCAGTTGTCTCCACGCAGCATGCGGGGATGGGTGAGTTGCCGGGGCGGATGGCGGAGGACGGCTTCCCGGACGAGTTGCGCGATGCGGTGGATGCACTTGTCTACACCTACCGGCTCACTCCCGTCAGCGCGGCGCTGATGCTGGGTTGCCTGGAGCGTGTGGATCCCGACAACGATGTCCGGCGCAGACACCTTGTGCTCCTTCGCGAGGGTACTGCCGACCTTGCCAGCGTTTCGTTCCCGGACGTGCTGCACGAGGGCGACGAGTCGGCTTTGCACCAGGTGATCGTCAAATTCGACGCCGAGGCAGCCGGTGTCTCGAAGCAGACCTATCTGGACGCGCTCAACGCCGACGGCCTCTACAGCTACGAGTACCTGCCGCGGCCGGTCAACAAGGCCCCTCGCCTCTCCCCAGACTGGGGCGGGTCGCGCGTGATGTGGACCGAGAACCTCAAGCGCGCCAACTACGACCCGACGAAGGTCGAGGTCCCCCGGTGCGAGGCGCAGATCCGGGATCACTTCAACCTGACCTGGAACTACATCGACTACGAGCCTGAATTCATCCAGGGCATGATCGACGTCTTCCAGAAGGTCGAGGAAAACCTGCCGGCGCTTCGCGAGGCGGAGCGCCGGCGCTGAGGCGTCGCGACGAGATGCGTCCGGGCGTACCGGAACGCATCGAGGCACCAGCGACCGGCTCGTCCTGAGCTGTCGCGACCACGCTGACCAATGCAGACGAGGAGAGAGGTCGAGACATGAAGCTCAGGCGTACGTTCGCCGTCCTGGTGATCCCCCTCATCGCGCTTGTGATCGCCGCCTGCGGCGATGACTCCAACACGAGCTCGGGCGACGCCTCCGGAAACGGCTCGGGCGATCCGGTGAAGGTGGCGCTCGTCCTGCCGGCGCTCACCAATCCGTACTGGGTCGCGATCAAGGACGGCGCGGAGGCCGAGGCCGAGCGGCTCGGAGGCGAGGTGGAGCTGTCGGTCAGCGCGGGCCCCGATCAGGGGAGTGCCGAGCAGTTCATCGCCAAGATCCAGGACGCGCAGACACGCGCTCCGGACGCGATGGTGATCGCCGTCAGCAACGGCGACGTGCTCGCACCCACGGCGGCCAACATCGTCAAGGCCGGGATTCCGGTCATCGCCGTCAACGCGACGTTGCCCGACTCCGTCGGCAAGACCACGTACATCGGCACCGAGGAGCTCAACGGCGGCGCCGACGGCGCAGAGGCGATGAAGAGAGCCCTGCCCGATGGCGGCAAGGTGGGGATCCTTCACTGCCTGCCCGGCAACCCGACGACGGACGCGCGCGTCAAGGGCTTCAAGGACGGCATCGCCGGTACGGACCTGAGAGTGGTCAGCGTCCTCGACGCGAGATGCGACGAGGCAAGAACTCCGGCGGTCATGAACGACATGCTGACGGCGCATCCTGACATCGCGGGCGTCTATTCGGTCAGTGACAACATGACCGTCGTAGCACAGCGTGTGATCGAGAATGTCGGCAAGGACGTCGCGATCGTCGGCTACGACGCGCAGCCGCCGGTGGTGGAGCTCATCAAGGCGGGGAAGGTCTACGCGAGCGTCGCACAGTTCCCGACGAAGATGGGCGCCGAGGGCGTCAGAGCCGCTCTGGCCGCGGCCCGCGGCGAGCCGGTCGAGGAGCGCATCGACACGGGCACCCTTGCGGTGACGAGAGACAACCTCGCCGAGTTCGAGGCAGCGTCGCAGAGATAGCCATGACCGAATCGCTCGACCATCCGACGGATGCGAGCGCGGCGACGGTGGGGCTGGGCGTCGAGCAGACGCCCGGCTCCGCCCCCGTCGTCGCGGGCGCGAAGCGCCGGCTGCGTGCCGAGCACGGGCTGGCGCTCGCGCTGCGGGCGATCGCCGCCGGTCCGCTCCTGATCCTCATCGTCCTCTGCCTCGTGATGACGTTCGCGTCGGACGTCTTCCTGACTGAGAACAACATCCTCAATCTCGGCGTCCAGAGCGCGGTCACCGCAGTGCTCGCGATGGGCATGCTGGTAGTGATCATCACGCAGGGGATCGACCTCTCGGTCGGCTCGGTCGTCGCGCTCGCGGGCACGGTCGGCGCGTTGTTCGCGACCGACGTCGCGAGCAGCGGCGTGCTCACGATCGTGGTGATGCTTGCGGTCGGCGTGACCGTCGGCCTCGTGAACGGCGGGATCCTCGTGATGGGACGCGCGCCGCACGCGTTCGTCGTCACGCTGGCGACGCTTGGTATCGCGCGTGGCCTCGCGTTGCTGCTCGCCGACGGCACGTCGATCGTCGGCATGCCGCAGCTTGTGCTGACGCTCGGCTCCGGGAAGCTTGGCCCGATCCCGTGGCCGGTCGTCGTCGCCGCGTTCGTGACGCTTGCGTTCTGGGTGCTGACGACGAGAACCGTGTGGGGCCGTTGGGTGTATGCCGTCGGCGGCAACCCGGAGGCGGCCAAGCGCAACGGCATGCCCGTCG
Source organism: uncultured Actinomycetes bacterium (assembly GCA_963770165.1). Classification (GTDB taxonomy): domain Bacteria; phylum Actinomycetota; class Thermoleophilia; order Solirubrobacterales; family Solirubrobacteraceae; genus Conexibacter. The sequence continues at coordinate 205,819 of CAVYOK010000024.1, read as the reverse complement.
GCCGTGTGCTGATGTTGGTGTACGTCGCCTCAGGCGCGTGCGCCGCGATCGCCGGCATCCTCGCGTCCGGCCAGACCAATGTCGGCGCGCCGAGCAGCGGCACGCTGCTCGAGCTCGACGCGATCACAGCCGTGATCATCGGCGGCGCGAGCTTCTTCGGCGGCCGCGGCACAGTCGTCGGCGCGCTCGTCGGCGCACTCGTCCTGGGCGTGATCCGCAACGGGCTCAACCTGCTGGGCGTCTCGCCCTTCTACCAGACGGTCGCCATCGGCGTGATGATCCTGATCGCGATCGAGCTCGACGTCTTGCGCGGGTACCTCGAGGAGCGGATCCGCATCCTGCAAGCCCGGCGGGCCGCCGCATGACCGCCGTCACCGTCTTCCGCGACGTGATCCTTGAGGTCCGCAATGCGCGCAAGGGCTTCGGTGCTGTGACCGCGCTGCGCGACGTGTCGTTCTCGCTGCACCGCGGCGAGGTGCTCGCAGTGCTGGGCGACAACGGCGCTGGCAAGTCGACGATCATCAAGGCGATCAGCGGTGTGCACCGTCTCGACGAGGGGGAGATCCTGCTCGAGGGCGAGCGGGTCGACATGCGCTCGCCGGCCGACGCGCGCGGCCTGGGCATCGAGACCGTCTACCAGGATCTCGCGCTGTTCGACAACCTGAGCCCGATCGCGAACTTCTTCGCGGGACGCGAGCGTCGCTGGCCGCGCCGCGGCGGGAGCCTCACGTTGCTGCAGGAGCGCGCGATGGTGCGCGAGTACCGCGAGTTGATTGAGCGCCTGCAGGTGCGCATCCCCGACCCGACGAAGCCGCTCGGGCTGATGTCGGGCGGTCAGCGGCAGGCGGTCGCGGTCGCGAAAGCGGTCGCATTCGCGAGCCGCATCGTGATCCTCGACGAGCCGACCGCGGCGCTTGGCCTGCGCGAGTCGGGCAAGGTGCTCGAGCTCGTCAAGCGCCTGCCGGCCCAGGGCATCTCGGTGATCCTCATCTCCCACAACATGGAGGAGGTGATGCAGGTGGCCGACCGGGCCGTCGTGATCCGGCAGGGCGTGAAGGTCGGCGAGGCGGTGCCGAAGCCGGAGAACCACGTGCAGATCGTGTCGATGATCGTCGGCGCCACACCGACCGTGGCAGACGCGTCCGCGGACGGAGGGTCGTGACGTCGCCGTGCGATCAGCTTGAGCCCGCCGTGGTCGCACGGGGCTGGAGCAGTCTTGGCCCCGACCGTTCCGCCGCCTAGTCGAGGAGGTCGCTGTGCAGCTCGCGCTCCACGCCGCCACGATCATGCACACCAACGTCGTGACCGATGTGCGGATCGCACGTTCCTGCGGTTACGATGGGATCGAGCTGTGGATCCCCAAGCTCGTGCGGTATCTCGACGCCGGCTTCACGACGGACGACCTGCGCAGTGAGCTGGGACCGCTGCCGGTGACGATGCTCGACACGCTGATGCCGATCGAGCGCGACACCCCCGCAGTCCGCCGACAGCTCCTCGCCGACTGCGAGCGCATGGCGATGGTCGCCGCCGAGCTCGGCTGCCCGGCGATCCAGGTCGTCGCGCTCGACACCTTCACGAGCGACGACTGGGCCGCGCAGCGCGCGGCGCTCGGCGAGTCGCTCGGGCGGTTGGCCGAGATCGCGAGCGCCAACGGCGTGCGCCTCGCCATCGAGCCCGTCGTCTTCTCCCGCTTCCGGACGATCGCGCAGGCGCTCGAGCTGGTCGACGCAGTCGGCATCGACCGCCTCGGCCTGTGCCTGGACACGTGGCACCTGTGGACCGCGGGCACGGCGTGGGAGGAAGTCGCGCGGCTCGATCGGGAGCTGATCGTCGCCGTGCACCTCGGCGACACCGCAGCGAGAGCCGGACCGGCCTGGCAGGACGAGGACCGGTCCGCGCTCCCCGGCGAGGGAGTCCTTCCGCTGCGCGAGGCGATCCAGGCGGTCCTCGCAACCGGCTACACCGGCCTGTGGACGGTCGAGATGAAGAGCGAGCGGCATTGGGAGTGGGAGCCAGAGGACCTTGCCCGTGCCGCGCTGGAGCGAGCGAGGAGCATCATGATGGCGACGCAGACATGAGCTACGACGCCATAGTCGTCGGAGCCGGGCACAACGGACTTGTCGCGGCGTTCTACTTGGCGAGGGGCGGTTTGCGCGTGCTGGTGGTCGAGGCGCTGCCGACCGTCGGCGGCGCATGTAAGACCGAGGAGCTGATTCCTGGCTACCGATTCTCAACCTGCGCGAATTGGGTGGGATGGTGGCGGCGCACGATCGTTGATGACATGGGCCTGTTGGACCGCGGGCTCGAGGTTGGGGGCGCCGATCTTCATACGCGCATCTTCCCGCCGGCACGGCCGTTCGTGTGGTGGGAGGACGCCGCGCAGCTCGACGCGGAGATCGCCCGCATTTGCCCGGAGGACGTCGACGGCTACCACCGCTGGACGGATCTCTGGGCGCGAGCCGGCGATCTATTCGGCCCGTATCTGCTGACCGAGCCGCCGACGTTCAAAGAGCTGATGGCGGACGCCGAGCGTAGGGGTCATCGCGAGTTACTCGAAATGCTGCTGACCACCTCTCTGGCCGAGTTCAGCGATCGTTGCTTCCGCTCCAGCGAGATGCGATCGATCGCAGACGCCCCTCATGACGTGGGGAGCCTGTATGACCATGGATCGGCGCTCGCGATGGCGATGGGAGCCGCGATGGAGAACTTCCACGAGACGGGTACACCAGCACCACGCGGGTTTGTGAGAGGCGGTATGGGTCGCATCACCGAGCTGATGCGAGAGGCCGCCGAGGATCTCGGCGTCGAGGTGCGCGTGGGCAGCCCCGTCGAGGAGATCGTCGTCGAGGGTTCCTGCATCGCAGGCGTTCGACTGGCCTCCGGTGAGCAGTTCCAGGCGCCGGTCGTGGTGTCGAACACTGACGCGCACCGCACCTTCACGAAGCTGCTCGACTCGCGCTGCCTCGATGTTGGGTTTCTCGACCGAATAAGGCACCTTCGCCGCGACGTGGCGCCGTTAAAGCTGCATTGCGCGCTGAGCGGGCTTCCGACCTGGGCGGCGTTCGGTGACTCGACGCATCCCTACGAAGGCGGTCTGACGATGTGTTTGTCTCGTGAGCAGCAGGAACAGGCATGGGATGACGCCCGTCACGGGCGGCTCCCGGACGAGCCGTTCATGGTGGGCATGCTCCCGAGCTATTGGGATGCGTCGCTCGCACCCCAGGGCCATCACACCGCGTCGTTCTGGATTCTCTTTGCCCCCGTGACGCCAAGCGGTCGTTCGTGGGAAGAGTGTCGCGATGAGATGGCGGAGAAGCTGCTCAAGTACATCAGTCGCTTCTCGCCCGATTTTCGAGAGTTGCTCGTCGACTGGTATCTCTTGACCCCGTTCGACTTGGAGGAACGCGTTCTTCTGACAGACGGGAACATTCACCACGTCGACATCCGTCCATCACAACTGCTGTGGCAACGACCGCTGCCGGAGCTCAGCAGATATCGCGCGCCCATCGCCGGCTTGTACCTCAGCGGAGCTGGACAGCACCCGTACGGCGAGGTGAGCGGTGCGCCCAGTCACAACGCCGCCCACGCAATCCTGTCGGATCTCGCCGGGCTTGACGAGCGGCACTGGGCTGTCTAACCGCTCATGATGAACGCGTCCGCCGCCACCACTGGCCAGGCTTCGGCGCGGCGGGTAGCCCGCTCAGCTCACCGAGAGATTCATGGAGGGCTTACCGATGGAGTATGAGGGCACAGTGGGTCTTGGTCTCGGAGTCAGTGACGGCACGCAATGGCCCCACTGGTCTGAGCAGATCCGTGGCGAGCGACCCGGGGGAGACCCCCGGCGACTCGAGATCTGGGGATACGCGGGGAAGCCGTCCTACGCTCCCGGGGAGACTCTGACACTACATGTCACGACGACGGCAAGGAACTTCGGCGTCCGGATCTTCCGCGATGGGCACGCCCCTGAGCTCGTCTATCAAGTGAAGGATCTGTCGGGGGCGTCACATCCGACGCCCGACGACGCGTTCGCTGTCGGGTGTCGTTGGCCCAGTGGCGTGACACTCGAGATCCCGAAGTCATGGCGCCCCGGCGCCTACGTCGTCGAGTTCACGGCCCGTGACGAGCGGGGGTCCGCGACGCAGGACGGCTTTTTCATCGTGCGCCCGGAGCAGCCGGGGCGGGACGCCCCGATCGCGATGGTGCTCGCCACCTACAGTTGGCAGGCGTACAACGACTGGGGAGGTGGCTCGTACTACAGTCTCGACGGCGCCGCCGAAGCCACCGAAGTGGCATCTGACGAGCACGGCGAGGTGCTGCGATCCGGGGCGGGCTTCTCCCCGAGGCTGTCGCTGCAACGCCCGTGGGCTCGGGGCCTGATCCGGCAGCCCTTTGGAGCACCGCGTATGGCACTGCGCCATCGGCCCCCGATGGGTTGGGCGCCGCGCCACGAATACTCCGAATGGGCGCTCGCCAACGGGTTCTCCCACTGGAGCGGCTGCGCGGGATGGGCACAGTTCGATTCGCTCTTCGTGCGATGGGCCGAGAAACGCGGATATCAGCTGGAGCTGCTGACGCAGTGGGACCTCGAACGAGATCCCTCGTGTCTGCGTGACTACGCGTGCGTGGTAACCGTCGGCCACGACGAATACTGGACAGCCGCCGGTCGGCGAGTGCTGGATAGCTTCATTGAGCACGGTGGCCGCTACGCCCGGTTCGGAGGGAACATCCTCTGGCAGATCCGCCTCGACGACGACGGCACGACGCAGGTGTGCCACAAGTACGTCCCCGAAACCGACCCTCTCGCCTCGTCGCCTGACCGCGCCGTCCGGACCGGTGCGTTCGAGAGCCTCTCGATCGGGGATCCTCCGGTGACGACGTTCGGGGCTAACGGAGGTCGCGGCTGCATGTCCCGGTTCGGTGGCTCCGCGCCCCGCGGGATCGGCGGATTCGTCGTCTATAGAAACGACCATTGGGTCTTTGAGGGCACCGACCTCTACTACGGCGACGTGCTGGGCGCCGACGTGCCCGTGGTCGGATACGAGGCCGACGGCGTGAGTTATGCATTCGAGAACGGGCTTCCGATCCCCACCGGCACCGACGGGACCCCTGCGGAGTTGGAGATTCTCGCGCTGACGCCGGTGACATTCAACGAGGAGGATCACGGCAATCCCGGCGGCATCATCTTCACGGGCGACGGTGATGTCCGTTTCCTCGCGCAGGCACTCCTGGGAGCCGACACTCCGGAAACACGGGAGCAGGTCCGGCGTGGATCCGCCGTCATCACTTGGATGCCGAAGGGCGCAGGAGAAGTCGTCTGCTGCGGCTGCACCGAGTGGCCGTATGCGCTTTCGCGATCCGAGCCGATGGTCGAGCGCGTGGCGCAGAACATCCTCGACCGATTCTCAACGCGATGAGAGGCGGTGGAGCGGGAGCTGGTCGGTGGAGCTTGCCTGCAGCGGCGCCTCACAGGCGGTTCAGCGCGACGACTCGCAATGCCGCTTGACCCAGCCGCGGATTGAGCAGGTCGACCGAGGTCACGGCGCCGCAGTCCGCTCCGGCGACAGCGCAGGCGGCGCACGATAAGAATGGGACCAGCGGCCAATATTAATGGGACCAGCCGTTCTGGCTTCAGTCAGTCGCTCCCGTCACAAAGCCTGCAAATGCCAGAGTTTCTTGTGCCTGGGCGACAGGGCTGTATGTGCACATATTGCTACCTTGACGGGTAATAGCGTCCAATGTTGTACTAGCGACACCTTGTCAATGCGGTGTGGACACGTGTTTGCGACTGATGCGCTGCGGCGCCGCGCCGACGTTCCTGGAGGCTGATAGATGGCGGTCACCAATCCGACCGGTGCGGCTGGTCGCTTGGCGTTGCGGAGCGAGTTCAAGCGTCACGTCGCGCGGCTGCTCGACGAGGGCGGAGCGCTGGAGCGCCAACCGGCGCTCCGTGCGATCGATCTCGACCGGTTCGCATGAGTCGGAGAGCAACCTCGACCACCGTCCCCGCGGGAGAGCCGCTCGCCGAGAGCGGTGCTCAACCGTCGTCGCGCACCGGAAGCTCGGCGCTGCGGCGTCTCGTGGGGTCAGGACGGTCGGCCGACGACGCCCACGATCTGGCGCTTCTCCTTGGCGTGCGCGTCGTAGAGGCAGGACCGATCCTGATCCTCTTTCTCGTGGTGGCGGTCGCAGCAGCGCTCGCACCCGGCTTCCTCACGACCGGCAACCTCACCAACCTGGGCTTCCAGGCCTCGATCGTGGCCTGCCTGGCGCTTGGGCAGCTCGTGGTCATCGTGACACGAGGGATCGACCTCTCGGTCGGCTCGACGTTGGCACTGGCCAGCGTCACCGGCTCGCTCGTGGCCGACGGCGCACTGAGCGGAGGGCTTCCCGTCGTGCTGACGATCGTCCTGACGGGCGCCGCCGTGGGCTTCGTCAACGGGTTCATCTTCATCAAGGGACGCATTCCGCATCCCTTCGTGGTGACGCTCGCGACGTTCACCGCTGTCCGTGGACTGGCGCTGCTGCTCGTCGACGGGCAGACCAACATCGGCATGCCGCAGCTCGTGCTCGACCTCGGCGCCGGAAAGATCGCGGGCTTCCCGATTCCAGTGCTGCTCGTCCTCGTGCTCGCCCTCGTGCTGTTCGTCGTCATGCAGCGCACGCAGTGGGGCCGATGGATCTACGCCATCGGCGGCAATCCTGACGCGGCCGCGCGCGCGGGGATCCCCGTGGGTCGCGTGCTGATCTCGGTGTACGTCCTCTGCGGGCTCGCCGCGGGATTCGCGGGCCTGGTCGTAGCGGGCCGGACCGACGCCGGCTCGCCGACTGCCGGGAATTTGGCCGAGCTGGACTCGATCGCGGCCGTCATCATCGGCGGCGCGGCGTTCGCAGGGGGTCGTGGAACGGTTGTCAACGCGCTCGTGGGCGCGCTGGCGATCGGCGTGATCCGCAACGCGATGAACCTGATGTCGATCGAGCCCTTCTGGCAGCTCGTCGTCCTCGGCGCGGTGATTCTCGTCGCAGTCGAGTTCGACGTGCTCCGAGGTCACCTCGAGGAACGCGTCCGGACACTCCGAGGGAAGGTGGCGTGATGGGCACGGTCCGCGAGGAGGATCGGATGCGGGACGCGGATGCGCCTGCCCGTGTCAACGTGCTCGAGGTCGTCCAAGCACGCAAGTACTTCGGAGCTGTGCGCGCGCTCGACGATGTCAGCTTCAACCTCCGTAAAGGTGAGATCCTGGCGCTCCTCGGTGACAACGGTGCGGGTAAATCGACCCTCGTCAAGGTCCTCAGCGGAATCCACACGCTCGACGAAGGCGAGGTTTTGATCGACTCGCAGCCTTGTCGTCTCGGCTCGCCGACCGACGCACGCGCGATGGGCATCGAGACCGTCTACCAAGACCTGGCCCTCTTCGACAACCTCAATCCCATCGCGAACTTCTATGCCGGCCGCGAGCTGACAGCCCCCTCATGGCTTGGGCGGCTCGGCTTCCTGCGCGACAAGAAGATGTGCGAGCGGTGGGACGAGCTCGCGGAGCGGCTCAAGGTGAAGATCCCGCATCCCTCGGAGAGCCTGGCTCTGATGTCGGGTGGTCAGCGGCAGGCGGTCGCCGTCGCCCGGGCGGTCGCCTTCGCCAGCAGAATCGTGATCCTCGACGAGCCGACCGCGGCGCTCGGCGTCCGGGAGTCGACTCAGGTGCTCGAGCTCATCTCGCGACTGCCTGAGACGGGGATCTCGGTGATTCTTATTTCACACAACATGGAGCAAGTGATGCAGGTCGCCGACCGAGCCGTCGTGTTGCGTCAAGGAAAGAAGATCGGCGAGGCAATTCCGTCAAAGGAAAATCACGCACACATCGTGTCGATGATCGTTGGCGGCGGCAGTCCCCCGAGCCCAGCGCCCTGAACCTCCACGGGTTCGGCGACGGGAGCTACAAACGAAGCGTCGCATGACGCTTGGAGGAGAGGATTCGTATGGCGTTGTTGAAGGCTGTGAGTACAGGCCTGTTGCTGGTGGCAGTGTCAATCGGAGCGATGGCCTGCGGGAACTCCGACAGCTCGGGCGCCTCAAAGCGCGTGGCCGTCGTGCTGGCCAATCCCGGCAATCCCTACTGGGGAGAGGTCGCGAAAGGCGCGGAGCAGGCCAAGGCTGCGGCGCCGAGAGACGTCGATGTGAGCATCACCGCCACCGCGCGAGACCTGGCGGCCGAGGAGCTCTTCGCGAAGGTCGAGGACGCGATCGCTACGAACCCCGACGCGCTCGCGGTCGTACCCGAGCTCCCCGAGGAGATCACCAGCGTGCTCAGACGCGCGCTCGACGAGGGCATCCCCGTCGTCACCATCGACACGCCGGTCGTCGACATCGAGGAGACGGCCTTCGTCGGCACGGACAACGTCGAGGGAGGGCGAGTCGCCGGCGAGTATGTGGCTGAGCGGCTGTCGCCGGGCGACACGGTGGGGATCCTCCACGCGTACCCCGGCGTGACGACGAGCGACCAGCGCGTCCAGGGCTTCAAGGAGGCGCTGGAGGGCACCGGGATCAGAGTCGTCACGACGATCGACGCCAGAGGCGACTTGGCGAAGGCGCGGGCGGCGATGGAGGACATCCAGACGGCTCACCCCGACATCGACGCGATCTTCTCGGTGAGCGACGGCCAGACGCTGGGCGCCTTGCAGGCGCTGTCGGCTGACGACCGGCCGATCTTCGTGTCGTTCGACGCGCAGCCGGACGCCGTCAAGCAGATCGTGGCCGGCAAGCTGGATGCCACCGTCGCCCAGTTCCCCGACAGAATGGGCAAGCTGGGCGTGGAGGCCGCGATCCAGCTGGCGCAGGGCAGAACCGTCCCCAAGACGGTCGACACGGGTGTCGAGCTGGTCACCGACGACAACGCCCAGGAGTGGCTCGACTAGCGCCATGGAGCATCCGAGCGCCATGACCTCCGGCGAGACGGGCGGCGCCTCACGGCGCGGCCCGCGCGCCGGGGGCGGCCGGGCGCAGTCGGCCAGCGTCGAGTTCGACGTCCCGGCGACGATGCGCGACGGCGTGACGCTGCGCGCGGACGTCTACCGTCCCGTCGGCCCCGGGCCATGGCCGACGCTGCTGACGCGGACGCCCTACGGCAAGGACGATCCGCGCGGGTCGGCGACCCTGGATGCCATGCAGGCTGCGCGCGGCGGGTTCCTCGTCGTCGTGCAGGACGTGCGTGGCCGCTTCGCCTCGGACGGCGAGTGGCTCCCGCTGCGCTGCGAGCGCCAGGACGGGCACGACTCGGTCGAGTGGGCGGCGCGCCTGCCCGGCTCCAACGGGCGGGTGGGAATGTACGGCGGCAGCTACTGCGGCAGCACCCAGTGGAGCGCGGCGGTGGAGCGTCCACCGTCGCTGGGCGCGATCGCGCCGACGGTCACTTGGTGCGAGCCGCTCGACGGGCTGCTCGCCCGCGGCGGCGCGCTCGAGCTGGGCCTGGAGCTGCCCTGGACCCTGCACACGGGTGTCGCGCACGTCGGACGGCTCCCGCTCGGAGACGACGAGCGCGCCGCGCGCGCCGGCTCGCTTCTGTCCGACTTCGACGCGCTTCCGACCGACGGGTATTGGGGCCTGCCCACCCACGACATGGCCGTCCTGCGTCGACACGGCATGCCCGGCTTGGGGACGGTGCGTGCCGAGGCGGAGCCCCCCGTCGCGGATTGGAGCCGCGTCGCCGGCCGGCATGAGCAGGTCGAGATTCCGACGTTCAACATCGGCGGCTGGCACGACGCCTTCCTCCAGGGAACGCTCGACAACTACACCGCGATGGCGGCGCTGGGTCGTCCCGCACGCCTCGTCGTGGGGCCGTGGGCGCATACGAACAGCACCACGCTGAGCGACCCGACCGGCCAGCTGTCGTTCGGGATCCGCGCGAACGGGGTCGGGGCGCCGCAGTACCCGCAAGGCGATCTCAACGAGCACCTGCTCTGGTGGTTTCGGGGTCAGCTCGGCGCGGATCGCACTGAAAGCGCCTCGACCGACGCCCCTGTTCGCATCTTCGTCATGGGCCGCAACGGATGGCGCGACGAGTCCTCGTGGCCGCTCGAGCGTGCGCGCTCGGAGCACTGGTACCTGGCCGCGGGCGGCGTCCTGCAGCCGAATGCGCCGCCCGTCGAGCCACAGGAGCCGACTCGGTTCGTCTACGACCCGGCCGATCCGGTGCCGACCGTCGGCGGCCAGACGGCCGACATGCCGGCGTTTCCCCCCGGCCCGTATGAGCAGTCGGCGGTCGAGGCGCGGCCCGACGTGCTCGTGTTCACCTCCGAGCCGCTGCGCGAGGACGTCGAGGTGACCGGACGCGTACGGCTGTGGCTGTGCGCCGCCAGCTCGGCGCCGTCGACCGACTGGGTCGCGCGCCTGTGCGACGTCCACCCCGACGGCCGCTCGTTCAATGTCTGCGACGGCATCCTGCGCGTTCCCGATCGGGCGGACTCGCTTGAGCGTCGGTGCATCGACCTGTGGTCGACGAGCAACGTGTTCCTGCGCGGCCACCGGTTGCGCGTCCACGTGACCAGCAGCTCGTTCCCGCGCTGGGATCGCAATCTCAACACCGGCGACCAGCGCTTGAGTCACTTCGAGGTCGCTCGCCAGACGATCTGTCACGACTCCGAGCGGGCGTCGTTCATCGAGCTCCCGGTCGTGGTGTGCTGAGGACAAGATTGGTACCTTGACGCGGCTTATTGTCTGATGCCTAAATGTGGTCGCCATGGACCGCACGAAGACACCCCGCCCCAAGTCGCGCGACTACCGCCTCATCGGCCCCTCCGCCCAGCGCGCGGCGGAGCAGGGGCTGGTGGCGGCCGAGTGGTACCACAGCGAGATCCCCCGCAAGCGCATGAAGGCGCTGATGCGCCGCAGCGACGGGCCGGCGCTGCGCGACACCGCGCTCTGGCTGGCGCTGGTGGTCGCCTTCGGCTTCGCCGTCAGCTGGTTCTGGGGCACGTGGTGGTGCGTGCCCTTCCTCGTCGTCTACGGGGTGCTGTACTCGTCGGCCGCCGACGCGCGCTGGCACGAGTGCGGCCACGGGACCGCGTTCAAGACGCCCTGGATGAACGACGCGCTGTACCAGATCAGCTCGTTCATGGCCGCGAAGGAGCCGACCCTCTGGCGCTGGAGCCACGCGCGGCACCACACCGACACGATCATCGTCGGCCGCGACCGCGAGATCGTGGCGATGCGGCCGCCCGACGTCCTGCGGCTGCTGGTCGGGCTGCTCGGGATCCCCGAGGCGGCGGGCACGGCCGTCGGTCTCGTGCGCCACGCGAGCGGCCGCCTCACGGCGGAGGAGGCGACGTTCGTCCCCGACTCCGAGCGTCCGCGCGTCTACCGTGAGGCGCGCGCCTGGCTGGGGGTGTTCGCGATCGTCATCGGCCTCGCGCTGGCGCTCAGCTCGTGGCTTCCGCTGGTGCTGGTCGGGCTGCCGTGGATCTATGGGCGGTGGTTCGGCTACCTGTTCGCGGTGACGCAGCACGTCGGCCTCGCTGAGGACGTGCTCGACCACCGGCTCAACTCGCGCACGATCCGCATGAACCCGTTCATGCGGTTCCTCGTCTGCAACATGAACTACCACGTCGAGCATCACATGTTTCCGATGGTGCCCTTCCACGCCCTGCCGGCCCTGCATCGGGAGGTGCGGGACGACATGCCGGTCCCCTATCCGAGCGTCCTCGCGGCCTATCGCGAGATCGTCCCGACGCTGTGGCGCCAGCGATACGACCCGCGGCACCACGCGCAGCGGGCGCTGCCGCCGACCGCGCAGTCGTTTCGCCCGGAGCTTCACGAGGCGGTGTTCGAGTCGTGAGCGACGGGTGGGTCGACGTGTGCGGCGTCGAGGACATCGAGCATGAGGACGTGCTCGGGTTCGATCACGACGGGCGGACGTATGCCGTCTACCGCAGCCCCGACGGCAGCTTCCACGCGACCGACGGGATCTGCACGCACGAGCATGCGCACCTCGCCGACGGGCTCGTGATCGGCGACGTGATCGAGTGCCCGAAGCACAACGGGCGCTTCGACTATCGGACCGGCGCCGCAAAGCGGGCGCCCGTGTGCGTCGACCTACGCGTGCACCCGGTGCGCGTGGAGGCGGGCCGCGTGCTGCTGCGGCCGTCGTGACGATCGTGATCCTCGGCGCGGGCGTCGCCGGCCTGTCGGCCGCGGAGGCGCTGCGCGAGCTGGGCTACGGCGCGGCGGTCCGCGTGCTGGCGGCCGAGGCGGCGCTCCCGTATGAGCGCCCCGCGCTCTCCAAGCGCTTCCTGGACGCGAGCGATCCGGTGGACCCGCCGCCGCTGCTGCCGCCGGATCGGCTCGCCGACCTCGCGCTCGAGCTCGACGTCGGCGTCGCGGCGGTGGCCGTCGACCGCAGCGCCCGAACGGTCGCCACGACGACGGGGGAGCGGGTGCACTGGGAGCGGCTGCTGCTCGCGACCGGGGCCGCGCCGCGCCGGCTGCAGCTCCCGGGCGCCGAGCTCGGCGGCGTCCACGCCCTGCGCGAGCTGGCCGACGCGCGTCGGCTGCGCTCGGCGCTCCGCCCGGGCGCCCGCGTCGTGCTCGTCGGCGGCGGCGTCGTCGGCTTGGAGGTCGCCGCCGCCGCGGCTGCGCGGGGGCTGGAGGTGACGGTCCTCGAGGCCGCGCCGCAGGTGATGGGCCGCGTCGTGCCTGCCGCGTGCGCCGCGCTGCTCGTCGAGTTGCACGAGGCGCGCGGCGTGCGGGTCCGCATCGGAACGCGCCCGGTCGCCTTCACGGGCGCGGGCGGCCGCGTCGAGTCGGTGTTGCTGGAGGGCGGCGAGAGAGTGCCCGCGGACGTCGTCGTGACGGGTGTCGGAGCGGTTCCACGGACGCAGCTGGCCGAGCGCGCGGGCCTGGACGTCCGCGACGGGATCGTCGTCGACGAGCGGCTGCGGACGAGCGACGAGCGGATCTTCGCCGCGGGCGACGTCGCCGCGGCATGGGACGCGACGACGGGCCGGCACGTGCGCCGCGAGCAGTGGGACTCCGCTCTGCGGCAGGGCCGGCGCGCCGCCGCCGCCATGCTGGGCGAGGATTCGCCGGAGCGCGACGTCCCCTGGATGTGGTCCGACCAGCACGACCTCCACGTGCAGGCGGTCGGCCGTGGCTTCGCCGGCCTCGACGTCGTCGTGCGGGGCCGGCTCGACGCGCGCGGCGGCGTCGCGTTCCTCGGGCTCCGCGACGGGCGCTTGGAGGCGGCGTGCGGCGTCTCGGTCGGGACCGGCGTCGCCCGCACGATCCGCGCGGCGCGGTCGCTGATCGGGCGCGACGGCGTGGCCGCGGCGCTGGCCGACCCGGATCTCGACCTCCATCGGCTCGCGCGCACGACGCTGGCATGACGCGCACTTCGGTCGGCAGGTACGACAAGAAGGTGCTGCGCAAGCGCTACGCGGAGGCGTGACGGCGGCGTCTCCCCCCGGCGGCCGGTGGGTCACCGGTCGCGCGCAGGCCGTCGAGCACGAGCGCCGCCAGCTCGTCGTACGCATCCGCGCCGCTGAGGCCGGTCGCGGCGCTCACCTGACCGGTCTGGATGCGCTGCATGGTCGCCGCGACGACGTCGGCGACGAAGGCGGCGTGGACCTCGCGAAAGCGGCCGGCGCGCACGCCTTCGTCGATCAGCTGCGCGACGCGCGCGGCCGCGATCGCCGTGTTGCGCTCGTAGATCTCGCGCGCGAGCGGATGCGCGGACAGGTCGGCCATGAACGTCGCTGACGCGGGGCGAAGCTGGTGGGCCACCGCGCGCAGGTAGGCCGCGATCCGGTCCTCCGGATCGGCGACGGCGGCTGTGCGCGCCTCGACTGCGTCGGTCGCGTCGTGGAAGAAGCGCTTGAGCGCGTTTGCGGTCAGCTGGTCCTTGCTGTGGCCGAGCCCGTAGAGCGTCGTCTTCGAGCAGCGCAGGCGCGCAGCGATCTCGGCGAGCGTGAGGCGCCGGAAGCCTTCAGCGAGGAACAGCGCGAGCAGCTCGTCGAGCAAGCCATCGCGGGGGCGGGCGGTTCCGACCGGCACGTGCGGATCGTAGCGCGCGGCTGGTACGACAAATCGTACTGTGGTACGAGCTTCGGTACCATCGCGCGCATGCCCGTCGAGCGTCTGCTGCCCTCCGACGAAGCCGAGGCGCTCGTCCGGCTCGCGCGCGACGTCGCCCAGGCCGAGCTGGCGCCACGGGCCGCGCAGGCAGAGGAGGCCGGATCGTTCCCGCGCGAGCTGTTCCGCGAGCTCGGCCGCCTCGGGCTGCTGGGCATGCCGTATCCGGAGTCGCTCGGCGGCGGCGGGCAGCCGTACGAGGTCTACCTGCAGGCGCTCGAGGAGCTCGCGGGCGCGTGGGCGAGCGTCGGCGTCGGCGTCAGCGTGCATGTGATGTCGTGCTTCGCGCTCGCCACCCGCGGCACCACCGAGCAGCGGGAGCGCTGGCTGCCGGAGCTGCTCGGCGGCGAGCTCCTCGGCGCCTACGCGCTGTCGGAGGCCGACGCCGGCTCAGATCCGGCCGCGATGCGGGCGCGCGCCGTGCGCGAGGGCGACGCGTATCGCCTCAGCGGCACGAAGGCGTGGGTCACGCACGGCGGCGAGGCGGACTTCTACACGCTCTTCGCGCGCACCTCCGAGGACCGCGCGCGCGGCGTCTCGTGCTTCCTCGTGCCGCGCGACGCGCCCGGCCTGCGCGCGCTGTCGCCCGAGCGCAAGATGGGTCTGACCGCCTCCCCGACCGCGGCGCTCGAGCTCGACGGCGTCGTCGTCCCCGCCGAGCGGCGCGTCGGAGAGGAGGGCGCCGGGCTGGCGCTGGCGCTGCAGGCGCTCGACTCCGGCCGCCTCGGGATCGCCGCGGTTGCGGTCGGCGTCGCGCAGGCCGCACTCGACCACGCGGTCGCCTACGCGCGCGAGCGCAGGACCTTTGGCAAGGCGATCATCGACCACCAGGGCCTCGGCTTCCTGCTCGCCGACATGGCCGCGGCGATCGAGGCCGCCCGCGCCGTCATGCTCGAGGCTGCCCGCCGGCGCGACCGCGGGCTGCCGTTCTCCCGCCAGGCGTCGGTCGCCAAGCTCGTCGCGACCGACGCTGCGATGCAGGTCACGACCGACGCCGTGCAGGTGCTCGGCGGCATGGGCTACACGCGCGAGATGCCGGTCGAGCGGCTGATGCGCGAGGCCAAGGTGATGCAGATCTTCGAGGGCACCAACCAGATCCAGCGCATGGTGATCGCGCGCCATCTCGCGCGACAGCGCTGACCCCGAACGGGAGGACAGATGCAGAGCGAAGGAGCTGGCGCGGTCGTCTTCGGCGGCGCCTCGGGCCTCGGCGAGGCGACCGCACGGCGTCTCGCGGCCGACGGCGCGCGCGTCGTGATCGCGGACCTCGCGCAGGAGCGCGCCGAGGCGCTCGCCGGCGAGATCGGCGCGGTCGCGGTTCGCACCGACGTGACCGACCCGACCTCCGTCGAGGCGGCCGTCGCGCGCGCCGCCGAGATCCAGGGTGGGCTGCGGATCGCGGTGGTGTGCGCGGGCGTCGGCATGCCGGCGAAGCTGATCGGCCGCGACGGCCCGACGCCGCTGGAGACGTTCGCGACCGTCATCCAGGTGAACCTGCTCGGCACGATCAACGCCCTGCGGCTCGCCGCCGGCGCGATGGTCGCCAACGCGCCGGACGCGGGCGGCGAGCGCGGCGTGTGCATCTGCACCGCGTCGATCGCCGCCTACGACGGCCAGATCGGGCAGATCGCCTACGCCGCCTCGAAGAGCGGGGTCGTCGGCGTGACGCTGCCGGCCGCGCGCGAGCTGGCGGGCACCGGCGTGCGCGTCGTGACGATCGCGCCCGGCCTGTTCGACACGCCGATGCTGGCCAAGCTGCCGCCGGCGGCGCGCGAGTCGCTCGCGGGGACGGTCCCGTTCCCAGCGCGCCTCGGCGACCCGTCCGAGTACGCCGACCTCGTCGCTCACGTCGTTTCCAACCCGATGCTCAACGGCGAGGTGATCCGCCTCGACGGCGCGCTGCGGATGGCACCGCGGTGACGTTCGATTCGCCCATGCCGACGACCCGCCCCCGATACACCGTCACCGACACCGGGCACACAGCGGAGCTGCTGGACCTGGCGCAGCGCGCGTGGCCGGAGATCACCGACCGGCGGCAGCTGCTGCTGCGGCTGACGGAGATGGGCGGCGAGGCGCTGGGGGAGAGGCTCGCCGAGCACGAGCAGCAACGCGAGCGCCAGCCGCGGCCGAGACTGCGCAACACGAGCTGGCCGCCGCCGGCCAGCACCGCATCTCGTTGCCGGATCTCATCATCGGCGCGTGGGCCCAGCGGCACGGCGCTGCCGTGCTGCACGTGGACCGCCACTTCGACGTCCTCGCCGAGACGTTCGGCTTCCGCAGCATCCGGCTGCGATAGCCCCGCTACGCTGCCGGCTATGCTCGGCCCGTGACGCCGGGTCAGGAGCAACGGCTGCAGCAGGCCGCGCGCGACGCCCACGCCGCCGAGGAACGCGGCGACGACGCGGGGGCCAACGAGGCGTGGCGTCGCTACCGCCTCATCCAGGACGCGAGCCGCGATCCCGACGAGCTGCTTGCCGAGGGGATCGCGCTGAGCAACATGGCGATGGAGCTTGCGGGCGCCGACCTCGGTCTGCGTTCGTGACGGGTTTTGGACAGATCCTCGCCGACCTCAACCGTGCTGGCATCAGATACGTCCTTGTCGGCGGGATCGCACTGATTCGCCACGGGGTCGCGCGAGCGACGCGGGACATCGACGCGGTGCTCGAACCGGGCGAGGAGAATGTCGATCGCCTGCGCGCGCTCATCGCCGACTGGGGCGCCACGCGACCGGACGGGTCGCCGATCCCCGTCGAGAGCATCGCCGATGGCAAGACGATCCATCTCGCGACGCCACACGGCGCCCTCGATCTACTCCCCGAGCGCGCAGCTCCGCTCAGCTTTGCCGAGTTGATGGAACGCGCGGATGTGAGAAGAGTCGATGGCGTCGAGGCGCCGATCTGCTCGCTCGCAGACCTCGTCGCGCTGAAGCGGATCGCTAGTCGCGAGCGTGACCTGGCGGATCTCAGCGAGCTTGAGGCGGCACATGGCGAGCTGCCTGACAGCCGACGAGACATGGACGCCTGATCCCCACGCCCACGGTCCCTGCGGCGCCGGTCCTTGGATCAGACGCCAGCTCATCTGGGTGAGCGGCTCGTCGTCCTCGAGACGCGAGTCGAGCCAGCGCGCGAAGTCGTCGTCGCCCGACGCGCTGGCGTCGGGCGACCGTTTGGAAGTGGCGCGAAGGGCGTGCGCGGCTTCTGGGCGATGTCGGGGTCGATCGGCGGGCCGATGCGCTGGACCTCCTCCTAGTCCATCCGTTCGCGCGTCGGCATCGTCGTACACGCCAAGTCGGTTGACGCGCTGCGCTATGGTGTGTAACCGGTTACACATTGCACCCCAGGAGGAGTAGCAAGGCGTTGGCGCCCAGCTCGGAAGGGCTGGGCGGCGTGGGCGACGCGTGCGCATCTTCCCCATCACCCCCAAGGAGGAGAGATGCAGCGAAGTGACATGACGGATTGGGCGCAGGCAGTTCCCGAACGTCCGCGCCGCTTGCGCCGCGCGGCGCTGCTCGGGCTTGCGGCGCTCGTGCTGGCGCTCGTCGGAGCCGGCTGCGGCAGCGACGGCAGCGACGACGATGGCAGCCGCGCTGCGAGGGGCGGCACGCTGAGGATCTCTACTCCGGCGTTTCCGTCGACGCTCGATCCCCTTGCGGCTGGAGGTTCCGGAAGCATCTACGTGGATCTCGCGTACGACCCGCTGATCGTCAAGGCGCCGGACGGAAGCTTCCAGCCCGGCCTGGCGGTGAGCTGGAAGGCCGGGCCGCAGAACCGCAGCTTCGACATCACGCTGCGCAAGGGCGTCAGGTTCAGCGACGGTCAGCCGCTCGACGCCGCCGCCGTCAAGACGTGGCTCAATTACGCGCTGAAGGCCCCCGGCAGCGCGGCCCCGCTCTACCTGGGTGCGCTCGAGACGATCGATGTGACCGGTCCACTGACGCTGACGCTCAGGTTCAGCGCGCCCACGCCGTCGCTCGAGCTGGTCTTCAGCCAGGTGCTGAAGATGGGCTACATCCCCAGCCCCAAGGCCATCAAGGCGAAAACGCTCGGCACCGCGACGGCCGGTGCGGGCCGCTACATCCTCGACAAGTCCGAGACGGTTGCACGCGACCACTACACGTATGTCCCGAACCCCAACTACTGGGACAAGGACGCGATCTCCTGGGACAAGGTCGTCGTGCGTTCGATCGTCAATCCGAACGCTGCGCTGCAGGCGCTCAAGACCGATCAGGTGCAGGTCGTCCTGGATCAGCCCGCCTCGAGCCTCGACGCGGCCAAGGCGGCCGGGCTGAGATCCGCCGCGCCGCTGTCGCTGCTGATTGCCCTCGCGATCAACGACCGCCACGGCACGACCACCACGCCGCTCGGCGATGCGCGCGTGCGCCAGGCACTCAACTACGCGGTCGACCGCGAGGCGATCACCAATGCACTCGCCGCCGGCTCCGGCCGTGTCGCGAACCAGATGGCCCTGCCCGGCGACGACTCGTTCGACCCCGCGCTGGAGGACCGCTACCCCTACGACCTCGACAAGGCGAAGCAGCTGCTCGCCGAGGCCGGCTACGCCGACGGCTTCACGATGAAAGTCCTCTCGGTCGCGAACGTGGGCCAGGACGTGCTCGTCCAGGCGCTCGTCGGCCAGTGGGCGAAGATCGGCGTCAAGCTCGACGTCGACATCAAGCCCGACTTCGGCGCCTGGGCTACTGCCTCCCTGAGCACGAAGTACTCGGCGACGACGATCGCCTGGGGACGCATCCCGGCCGTGATGAACTACCAGTTGCTGTGGGGCCCGGTCGGGAACCCGTTCAAGGCCTCCGAGGAGCAGTTCGATCGGCTCTACGAGGAGTTGACAGCCGCTTCGCCGGCGGAGACCAACGAGATCGCTCGCCAGATGCAGCGGTTCATGGTCGAGCAGGCGTGGTACGTGCCCGTCACCGCGACGCCGGTCGTGGTGCTGCACAGCTCCGACGTCGCAGGCGTCGACACGTCGGCCCGGCGTCCCTATCCCTACCCCGTGGAGTTCCACCCGGCGAACTGACCCCACCAACGGCGGAGGGGCCGGATCACGCCCCGGCCCCGCCGCCCTCGACCCCGACGGGACCCCCAACAATGACCGCCTCCACGACCAACGAAGCGCCCCGATGCTGCGTCTGATCGGCCGCCGCCTGGCCCTCTCGGTGCCGCTGCTGCTCGCCGTCTCGGTCTCGACGTTCCTGCTTGTGGCGCTGATCCCGGGCGACGTCGCCCGCGAGCTTCTCGGCGCGCAGGCCTCGCAGGAGCAGTATCTCCAGCTGCGCGAGTCGCTCGGCCTCGACCAGTCGCTGCCGGCGCGCTACTGGGACTGGCTCAGCCACGCCGTCCAGGGGGACTTCGGGACCTCCGCCTTCGGGCAGCAGCCGGTCACGACGCTGCTGAACAGCCGCCTGTCGGTGACGTTCTGCCTCGTGATGGGCACGACGCTGGTCGTGGCGCTCGTCGGGATCTCGCTGGGCGTCGCGGGCGCGCTGCGGACCGGCACCGTCGGGCGCGTCATCGACACGATCGCGCTCGTCGGGCTGGCGATCCCAGACTTCCTGCTGGGGCTGATCCTCGTCGCCGTGTTCGCCGTTGCGATCGAGGTGTTTCCGGCGACCGGCTACGTGCCGTTCGCGCAGTCGCCGTCCGAGTGGCTGCGGAGCCTCGTGTTGCCGGTGATCACGCTCTCGGTTCCGGCGACGGTGGTCGTCGCCAAGCAGACGCGCGACGCGATGCGCGAGGTGCTCGAGCGCCCGTTCATCCGCACGCTGCGCGCCGCGGGCATCTCGAACCGTTCGATCATCTACAAGCATGCGCTGCGCAGCGCGGCGATCCCGGTCGTGACGATCCTCGGCCTCGTCTTCGTCGGCGTCGTCAGCGGCACGGTCATCGTCGAGTCGGTGTTCGCGATCCCCGGCCTCGGCGGCCTCGCGGTGCAGGCCACGACGCAGAACGACGTGCCGCTGATCCAGGGGGCGGTCGTCTACTTCACGGTGATCGTCGTCGGCATGAACCTGCTCGTCGACCTCGCGTACGGCTGGCTCGATCCGCGGGTGCGCGCGTCATGAGCGCGCTCGGCGAGACGCAGGCGGTCGAGCGCGACGTCGCGTGGCGCAGCTCGTTCCTGCGCAGCCTGCTGCGCCAGCCGGTCGCGATCGCGACGCTCACGTTCCTCGGTCTGCTGACGCTCGCGTGCCTCGCGGCCTCGCAGATCGCGCCGTACGGACCGCAGGAGCAGGACCTGACGCGCCTCCTCACCGGCCCGACCTCGCACAACCTGCTGGGGACCGACACGCTCGGGCGCGACGTGCTGAGCCGCCTGCTGCACGGCGGGGAGCGGAGCCTGTTGTCGATGGTCGAGGGCGTGACGACGGTGCTCGCGGTCGGGGTGCCGCTCGGCCTGCTCGCCGGCTACGCGGGCGGCTGGACCGACCGCGCCCTCAGCCGCGGCGCCGAGCTGCTGATGGTGGTCCCCGGGATCATCCTGATCCTCGTCGTGCTCGCCGTGCTCCCGCACAACGAGGACGCCGCGATGGCGACGTTCGGGCTGCTCGGCGCGCCCACCATCCTGCGGATCGTGCGGGCCGCCACGATGAAGGTTCGCGACGAGCTCTACGTCACGGCGGCGCGCGTGTCGGGCCTCTCGCACCTGCGGATCATGGTGCGTCACGTGCTTCCGCGCGTGAAGGGCCCGATCGTCGTTCAGGGAACGCTGTTCGCGGCCTTCGCGCTGCTGTTCGAGACCGGCATCGCCTACCTCGGGCTGACGGCCGAGGTAGGCGCGCCGACCTGGGGTGGCATGGTCGCGGAGGCCTCGACGGTGATCCAGCAGCAGTCGTGGCTGCTCGTGCCCCCCGGCGTGCTGATCGCCTGCACGATCCTCGCGCTGGGCCTGCTTGGCGACGCGGTGCGCGACGCCGCCGTGATGGACGAGGCGACGTCGGCCAAGCGCCCGCGCCGCACGCCGGAGCGTGCGCCCGAGCCGCTGCCGGCGGTGTTGCCGGACGTGCTGGAGCCAGCGCCGCATGACGCGCTGCTGGAGGTGCGCGGGCTGTCGGTCGTCCACGCCGGTACGGACGCCGACACGCTGCTCGTCGACGGCGTGAGCTTCGACGTGCTGCCGGGCGAGACGCTCGGGATCGTCGGCGAGTCGGGCTGTGGCAAGAGCGTCACGGCGCTCGCGCTGCTGGGGCTGCTGCCGCTCGGCCTCGCCCCCGTCGCGGGCAGCGTGCGCCTCGGGGGGCGGGAGCTGCTGGGGTTGGGCGACCGCGAGTTCGACGCGCTGCGCGGCTCGACGCTCGCGTACGTCTCGCAGGAGCCGCAGGCGAGCCTCGATCCGATCTTCATGGTCGGCAGTCAGCTCACGGAGGCCGTCCGGCGTCACGACCGCGTCTCGCGCGCAGCCGCGAAGGCGCGGGTGCTCGAGCTGCTGGCGCTCGTCGAGCTGCCGGATCCCAAGCGGGTCGCGCAGGCGCGCGCGCACGAGCTGTCCGGCGGCATGGCGCAGCGGGTCGCAATGGCGCTCGCGCTCGCGGGGCGGCCGCAGTTGCTGATCGCCGACGAGCCGACGACGGCGCTCGACGTGACGGTCCAGGCGGAGATCCTCGCGCTGCTGCGGCGGCTGCAGGAGGAGACCGGGATGGCAATCCTCGTGATCACGCACAACTGGGGCGTCGTGGCAGACCTGTGCCAGCGTACGCTGGTGATGTATGCCGGCCAGGTCGTCGAGCAGGCGGCCGCGCAGGCGATGTTCGACCGGCCGTTGCACCCGTACACGCGGGGGCTGCTGGCCTCGCACCCCTCCTACGCCGAGCCGGGCAAGCCGCTCGCGGCGATGCGCGGCGGCGTGCCGTCGCCGGGCTCGTGGCCCGGGGGATGCCGCTTCGCGCCGCGCTGCCCGCTCGCGACGGAGGAGTGCCGCTCGGCGCCGATCGCGCTGCTCGAAGCCGACGAGGAGCGGCGCTCGCGCTGCGTGCACGTCGAGCGGCTGCGCGAGGAGGTGACGGTCTGATGCTCGCCTCGCCACTGCTCGAGGTCTGCAACCTGTCGGTGTCCTACCGTTGGCGGCACGCGACGATCAAGGCGCTCGACGACGTCTCGTTCGAGGTGCTTCCGGGCGAGACCGTGGGACTCGTGGGTGAGTCCGGATCCGGCAAGTCGACGGCCGCGAACGCGGTGCTCGGGCTCGCGCCGATCAACGCCGGCTCGGTCCACTTCGCCGGCGAGAACGTCACGCACCTTCCGTTCAAGCGCCGACGCGAGGTCTACCGCGAGCTGCAGGTCGTCTTCCAGAACCCCTACGGCTCGCTCAACCCCTCGCGCACGATCGGCCGCACGCTGGCCGAGCCGCTGCAGTCCTACGGCGAGCGCGACAGCGACGCGATTCGCGCGCGCGTGCGCGAGATTCTGGAGCAGGTGCACCTGCCGCCGGATGCGGCCAACCGCTATCCGAGCCAGTTCTCGGGCGGGCAACGGCAGCGGATCGCGATCGCGCGGGCGCTGATGCTCTCGCCGCGGCTGGTGATCTGCGACGAGGCCGTCAGCGCACTTGATCTCTCGGTCCAGGCGCAGGTGCTGAACCTGCTGCGCGACCTGCAGGAGGCTGCGCAGCTGAGCTACCTGTTCATCTCGCACGACCTCGAGGTCGTGCGGAACATGTGCGACCGCGTCGTCGTGCTCTATCGCGGCCAGGTGATGGAGAGCGGGCCGGCCGAGCAGGTCTCGATCGCGCCTGGGCATCCCTACACATACGCGCTGCACGCGGCGGCGCCGCTGCCCGACCCGCGCCAGCAGCGCGCGCGTCGCGTCGTCGCGGCGCGGCCGGCGGTGCCGGCGGTGCCGGCGGTGCCGGCGGGCGGAGCGTCGGATGCCGACGAACAGGGCTGCCCGTTCGCGGCGCGCTGCCCGTATGCCGAGGAGCGCTGCCGCCTGGAGCGGCCGCTGCTGCGTACCGCCGCCGAGGGTGGGCTGGTCGCCTGCCATCGCTTCCCCGAGTGGCGCGAGCGGGCGCCCTCGATCGCCCACAGAACGAAGCAGGAGATATGACGAAGACAGGGACCGTCGGCATCGGCGGGTTCGTCGCGCCCGGATTCGAACCGGTGCGCGAGGAGTTCGAGCGCAACTTCGCCGAGCGCGGCGAGCTGGGCGCGGCGTTCGCGGCCTTCCATGAGGGCGAGCCGGTCGTCGACCTGTGGGGCGGGCTCGCCGACCGCGCGAGCGCGCGTCCATGGAGCGAGGACACGCTGCTCACGATCTTCTCCGGCAGCAAGGGGCTCGTATCGATCTGCCTGCTGATGCTGATCGAGCGCGGGCAGCTCGATCTCCACACCCCGGTCTCGCGCTACTGGCCCGAGTTCGGGCAGGCCGGCAAGGAGCGCGTGCTCGTGCGCGACGTCGTCGCGCACACGGCGCGGCTGCCCGGTCTCGCCCAGCAGGTGACGTGGCAGGAGGCGACCGACGGGCGCCGCATGGCGCAGCTGCTCGCCGCCCAGCCGCAGAGCGACGACCCGCGCGCCGAGAGCAGCTACCACCCGATGACGTTCGGATGGCTCTGCGGAGAGCTGGTGCTGCGCGTCGACGGCCGCACGCTCGGGCGCTTCTTCGCCGAGGAGGTCGCCGATCCGCTCGGGCTCGAGCTGTGGATCGGCCTGCCGGCGGAGCAGGATCAGCGCGTGGCCACGATCGAGGCCGGGCTCGCATGGAGCGTGGCGTCGATGTCGGACGACGACGCGCATACACGCTCAGTCATGGCCAACCCCGTGCGCTTTGAGCCGGGGTCGCTGGCCGCCAACCACCGCTCATGGCGCGCGGGCGAGGTCCCGGCCTCGAACGCGATCGGGACCGTTCGCTCGATCGCACGCATGTACGCGAGCCTCGATCGCCTGCTGCTGCCCGAGACGATCGAGCTGGGCCGGCACCCGATCAGCACCCGCTTGGACGTCATGAGCGGGGCCGCCATCTCGTTCGGGGTCGGCTTCCAGCTGCAGACGGCGGCGCGGTCGCTCGGGCCGCCGGCCGACGCGTTCGGGCACGGCGGTGCCGGCGGCTCGCGCCACGGCTGCTGGCCGCGCCAGCGCGTCGGCTTCTCGTACGCGATGAACTGCCTCGCCGATGAGCTCGGCGACCCGCGCGGGCCGGCGCTGACGGACGCCCTTTACACATGCGTCGAAGCGAACGGAGCGCGATGAGCACGACCCGACCTGTCCTGTCCGAGCAGGCCCGCGCGCTGCTCGGGCCGCCGCGCGAGCCCGAGTGGGATCGCGACATCGTCGAGCTGCGGCGCGAGGCGAGCGAGCACGGGGCCATGCACGCCGGTACGCCCGAGCAGATCGCCGCGCTCGAGGAGCTCGACGCGGACGGCGTGCCCGTGCGCGTCTACCGGCCGCGCGGCGAGGAGTCCGCGGTGTTCGTGTGGATCCACGGCGGCGGTTGGTCGATGTGCGACCTCGACGGCTACGACGTGCTCTGCCGCGGGCTCGCCAACCGTGCTGGCTGCGCGGTCGTCTCGGTCGAGTACCGGCTCGCGCCGGAGCACCCGTACCCGGCCGGGGTCGAGGACTGCTGGACGGCGACGCGGTGGGCAGCCGAGCGCTTCGAGCGCATCGCGGTCGGCGGCGACAGCGCCGGCGGGAATCTCGCGGCGGCGGTTGCGCTGCGCGCGCGCGACGCGCAGCTGGAGCTGGCGCTGCAGCTGCTCGTCTACCCGATCCTCGACCCGGGGCTCGACTCGCCGTTCGTCAAGGACTTCGTCGCGCGCTACGAGACGCTCGGCGAGTGGGAGCGCTACGGCGCTAACGCGCGCCGCGGCGTCGGCCACACCTGGGAGGTCTACATCCCCGATCCGGCACGGCGCCGCGAGCAGGACGCCGCGCCGTTGCTCGCGGCGTCGTTGGCAGGGGTCGCGCCGGCGATGGTGGTCCTCGCCGAGCACGACATCCTGCGTGGCGAGGGCGAGGCGTACGTGCAGCGGCTGCAGGCGGAGGGTGTCCCTGCCGAGCTGCACTGCTACGCCCAGCAGGTGCACGGCTTCTACTCGGAGTTGGGGACGATGGACGACGCGCGCGATGCGGTCGATCGCTCGGCCGCGGCGCTGCGAACGGCCTTCGCCTGAGGGAGGGTTGCCGGCTTAGACTGCCGGACGCGATGCCGAACGCGACCTTGAAGGACGTTGCCGCCAGAGCCGGCGTCTCCACCGCGACCGTCTCGCGCGTGCTCAACAACAACGGCTACGTCTCGGCGCGCGCACGCGCGCGCGTCGAGGCGGCAGTGCGTGAGAGCGACTATCGCCTCAACACGGTCGCGCAGGAGCTGAGCCGTCAGCGCACGATCGCCCTCGGGCTGATCCTGCACGGGCTCGAGAACCCGTTCTACGGCGAGGTCGCGATCGGGGTCGAGCACGCTGCGGCCGAGCAGGGCTTCAACGTGCTGCTGTTCAACGCCCACGGCGACGCCGACCTCGAGCGGCGCCACGTCGAGACGCTGCTGCGTCGCCGCGTCGACGGGATCATCTTCGCGTCCCCGCGAGATCGCGGGAACGTCCGGCTTGCGCTCGACGCGGGCGTCTCGGTCGTGCAGATCGCGCGCAAGCTCGACGCCGCGGCCCCATCCGTGCTGATTGACGACCGGCAAGGCGTGACGAACGCGATGGAGCACCTGTTCGGGCTCGGGCACCGTGCGATCGGTTACCTCGGCGAGCCGTACGGCCACTTCGAGGAGCCGCCGCCCTACTCCGAGGGCGGCGGCGCGGTGCAGCAGCGCTTCGTCTCCTACTGCGACGCGCTGGCGGCGGCCGGCATCCCGCTCGACGATGCGCACCTCGTGGCGGGCGCGTTCCCCCGCGATGCGGGTGGCTGGGGCAGCCTCGACACGGGTGCGGGGCACATGCGGCGCCTGCTGAAGCAGGCGCCGGGGATGACGGCTGTCTTCGCCGCCTCGGACATCCTCGCGGCGGGGGCGCTGCAGGAGCTCTACCGGCAGGGCGTCCATGTGCCGCGGGCGATGTCGGTCGTGGGCTTCGACGACACCTTCGCGTCGCACCTGGCGCCGCCGCTGACGTCGGTGCGCCAGCCGATGTTCGAGATGGGGATGCGGGCGGCCACGGCGGCGATCGAGCGGCTCGGCGACGGCTCCGGGCCGGCGTTGACGGTCACGCTGCCGATGGAGCTGGTCGTGCGTGAGTCGACGCGGTCGCTTACGCGGAGGGAATCGACGAGATGAGCACGGTGCTGGAGAGAGAGTCGTCATGCGGCCGCCACTGCGTCGTGCAGGGCAGCGAGCAGGGCTTGTGGGCGTGGGAAGACGGGGCCGTCCATCAGGTTCGTCGTGAACGAGAAGCCGGTCCGCAGCCCCGGCCAGCAGCCGTGCGCCGAGCCGCCTGCGCCGCAGTGGCCGAACGCGTCGTCGCGCGGTCCGAGCGCGCCGACCGGGTTCAGATGGAAGCCGGCTGCGTAGGCGATCGGGTGGTCGAGGTAGGGGTCGTCCCCCCGCACGATGCAGCGACCGGCCAGCGCGGCGGTCGCTGGCGAGAGCAGTCGCACGCCGTCGATCTCCCCGCCGCGCGCGAGGCAGCCGTACAGCCGCGCCATCGCGCGCGCCGTCGCGAGGCCGTTCGCAGCCGGGATCTCGGCAGCCCGCTGTGCGCGGCTGTTGGCGACCTCGAGGCTGTCGGGCGGGTTGTCGAGCATCGACCACAGGATCCGGTCGCGCTCGCTCGCAGCGTCCGGCCCGCTGTTTGGGCGCGGCGCCAGCTCCGTCCCGTAGCCCGCGGTGCGCTCGAGTACAGCGACGCGCGGCTCCTGCGCCTCGGGCAGTCCGATCCAGGCGTCGAGCCCGAGCGGCTCGGCGATCTCCTCACGCAGGAAGCGCCCGACGCTGCGTCTGTCGACGCGCCGCACAAGCTCGCCGCACAGCCAGCCGTACGTCAGCACGTGGTAGGTGACGATCGCGCCTGGCCGGGCGATCGGCGCCTGCGCCGCCAGCAGCTGCGCCATGTGCGCGTGGTCGGCCGCCTCTTCGGAGCTGACCGGCGTCACGACCCCGGGCATGCCGGCCTGGTGGGAGAGCACGTGACGCACGAGGATCGCGTCCTTGCCATGGGCGGCGAACTCCGGCCAGTAGTCCGCCACGGGCGCATCGAGGTCGAGCTTGCCGCGCTCGATCAGCATCAGCATGCACGTCGCGACGAGCCCCTTCGTGCCGGAGAAGATCGTGCTCAGCGTGTCCCCGCTCCAGGCGACGCCGCGGGCGCGATCGGCCACCCCGCCCCACAAATCGACAACCAGCTCGCCGTCGACGATCGCCGCGAACGCTCCGCCGGCCTCTCCGCCCACACCGACGTTGCGCGCAAACGCCTCCGCGACGCCCTCGAACCCCGGCGCGACGAAGCCGTCCGCTCGCGCGCTCGATATGTAGGTGGTCATTTCTCGCTCTCGGTTTCGGGGACAGGTCGAAGGCAGCGCTACTTCGTCGATCCGGCCGTCAGGCCCGCGATCACCTGGCGCTGCAACGCCAGGAATGCCGCGATTGGCACCAGCATCACGAGCGTCGCGCCAGCCAGCGCGCCGCTGATGTTGAAGTCGTAGCGGGTGCGGAAGCTGGCGAGGGCCTGCTGCACGTTCTGGAGGTCCTCCGTCTGGATCAGCAGGTTGACGAAGAAGAACTCGTTCCAGGTCGCCACGAAGACGACGACGGCGACCGTCGCCAACGCCGGCCGCGCGAGCGGCACGACGATCCGGCGAACGATCGTGAAATAGCCCGCGCCGTCGAGCAGCGCGGCCTCCTCGACGTCCGGGGGAAGGCTCACCAGGTACGCCCGCAGGATCACGAACGCGAGCGGGAAGTTGAGCGCCGAGTACAGCAGGACCATCCCCAAGCGGGAGTCGAACAAACCGAGCTCGCGCACGATGAAGAACTCGGGCGTCGCAAGGCCGACGACCGGGACGGCGAGACAGAGACTGAACGCTGCGCCCAGGACGTTGCGTCCGCGGAACTCGATTCGCGCGATGGGATAGGCGGTGAGCAGACCGGCCACGAGCGAGCCCAGGGTCGCGCCCACCGCATAGAGGACGGAGTTCACAACGTAGCGGTGAAGGTGCACCTCCTGAAACAGGTCCACGTAGCCCTGGAGGCTGAACGGCTGCGGGAGAAGGCCGTCTCCCGAGAGGACCTGGCCGCTGGTCTTGAACGAGGAGACCATCACCCACAGCGTCGGGACCAGCCCGAGGAGCGCCGCGACCAGAAGGATCGCGTAGCAGATCCCGCGCGCGCCGAGCGCCTTGACGGATGACAGCATCAGCTGCGCTCCCCGATGCGGAAGAGCCGGCGAATCATCACGATCAGCACCAACCCGACGAGAACGATGAACATCCCCACGGCGCTCGCGAGCCCCCACTCGCTGTCGAGATACGCCTGGTAGCCGTACAGCACGACGCTCACCGTCGAGTCGTTCGGTCCGCCCGCGGTGAGGATGTACACCAGATCGAAGATCGCCAGGTACGCCAGGACCAGAATCAGCACGCAGGTGCCGATGACGTTGCGCAGCAGCGGCAGTGTGATGAGACGCTGACTCTGCAGCGGGGAGGCGCCGTCGACGCGCGCCGCCTCGTAGAGCTCGGCGGGGATCGACGCGATCTCCGCCATCACCAGGATCATCACGAACCCGAGGACGAACACGTACGTGGCCGCGACCGCGATCAGCGCGGTGCTCGACTGGTAGAGCCAGTCCTGACCTCGGTCAAGACCGATCAGCCCCAAGGTCTGGTTGAGCAGGCCGAAGCGCGGGTTGTAGACGTACGCGAATACGAGCGCGTACGCGGCGCCGGAGATGACGAACGGAATGAAGATGATCGTTCGGAAGATCCGCCATGCGGGCGGGTGCTGCGCGAGGATGATCCCGACGACGCAGCCGAACGGAACCTGAATCACGATGCCCGCGGCCACGTAGATCACGGTGTTGCGCATGGACTTCCAGAAGACCGGGTCGCCAAACATCGCCTGAAAGTTCTCGAGCCCGATGTAATGCATGTCGACGCCGTTCCAGTCCGTGAACGAGGTAGCTCCCAGCACCCCGACCGGGATCAGGAAGAACGTCGCGAACAGCGCCGTGCCCGGCAGCAGCGAGAGGACGACGGAGCCCGTCATCTTGCGCGGCGAGCGCGACGGGGCGAATCGCCCGGTCGCGCGCCACGTGCTCGCCGACCGCGCGGCCATGTCGGCCGTCGCGGTCGGCGATCCTTCCGGGTCTTGCGGGTCGAGGATCTGAGCCATCACCCGACTAGCGTTTCGTCGGACAGCCGTCCTGAGCAATCCGGTCGAGGAACTCGCTCGTATCGATGTCGCCCTGAACGTACGCGGGCCACACGTTCTTCCAAGCGGTGCTCAGCTTGGGACTCCACGGGTGCGGATACGTCAACGTCGCCGGAAGCGAGTCGATCTGCTCGTTGAGGCGGAGCGCGAGCGGCTCGAGCGTCTTCTTGTCCTCATCGCTGAAGTCGGTCTTGACGGCCGTGAAGGCGGACGTCGCGCGAATCCATGGGGCCTGCTCCTGCTCGCTCGTGAGGAACTTCATGAAGGCGATCGCCGCCTCGAGCTTGGCCTCGTCCTGGGCGCCGGTGACGACCGCGCCGTCGCCCGCGGTGACCATTGTGCCGTGCGCATCGGGCGTCCATCCGGGCGACGGCTCGTACCC
This sequence comes from uncultured Actinomycetes bacterium, assembly GCA_963770165.1. Lineage (GTDB taxonomy): Bacteria > Actinomycetota > Thermoleophilia > Solirubrobacterales > Solirubrobacteraceae > Conexibacter. Next base: position 176,010 of record CAVYOK010000024.1, on the reverse strand, counting down.
GACGCGTTCGTACAGGCCGTCGGCGGCCTTGTCGCTCTTGAGCCCGTAGAGCACCTCCCAGGGGCCGTTGGCGAGGAACGCCGCGTCGTCGCCCAGGAACGTCGTGTCCGCACGGTTGAAGTCGCCGGAGAAGGCGTCGGGATTCACGAACCCTCTGGCGTGCCAGTCCTTCAGCTGCTCGGTGGCTCTGACGACCGCCGGGTTCGCCGCGTACTCACACTGCTTGATGTCCTCCTTGAGGAACTCCGGCCCTCCGGGCTGCGTTCCGATCAGGTTGGACCACCACAGCAGCGTGACCCAGTCGCCGTCCATGGCGAAGCAGAACTTGCCGCTGGTCTTGATCTTCTCGCAGGCCGCGCTCAGCGCGTCCCACGTCTCGGGGAACGCGTCGACGCCCGCGTCCCGCAGGAGCGCCTTGTTGTAGAAGATGCCGATCGAGTCACGCTGGGTCGGAATGCCGACGACCTCACCGTCGCCGTTCTCCAGCTGATAGAAGCTTCCGGGGTAGAACGTGCTCATCCATTCTGGATCCTCGTCCAGGATCGGTCTGAGGTCGACGAGCTTCCCGGACTTGCTGATCTCGACGGCCTCGGTGCCGCCCACGAGGAAGACGTCGGGCAGGTCGTTGGCGAGCGCCCGGCGCAGGTAGTACTGCGCACGGTCCGGAAGCGAAGCCGCGTACTTGCTGAACTCCGCCTTCACCTTGTAGCGCCCGGCGTACTGCTTGTTGAAGCGCTCGGTGGCGTCGTGGATCGCCTCGATGACCGGGTCGGTGTCGCTGGCCTGGCATCCGACGCACGTGATCGTCACCGGCTCGCCTGCCTTCGTCTCCTTGTCACCGCTGCCGCACGCCGCCAGCGAGCCGACGGCGAGCGCGAGCGCAAGCGCGACGACGGTGCGTGCGCGGGTGATGCGGCGCTTCGTCGCGCACGAGGCCGGCTTGCCCGCACACGCGGGTCCTTCGGACTGGGACTGAGGTACCAGGCTCATCTCTCCTCCTCCACTTGCATGCCCGTTGCGGGGCCGGTCCTTCAGATCACAAACGCGTCCGTATATCAGCTGATCTGATGACTGTGCCATCCGCGAATATACGTCGCCCATGGACTTTGGTCAACCATTATTGGATAATAGGCGACCAACAATGCGAGTAGGCGAGCCGAGCTAGCATCCCGAGCGCATGTCGAGTAATGACAAGAACGGCGGCGGCGGCCTTTCCGGGTTCCTCGGCGACCGGGTCGTCGTCGAGCTGCGTCGTCTGATCACGACGGGCGCGCTCGCGCCGGGCGAGCGCGTGGTCGAGCGCGACGTGGCGGTGCGGCTGGGTACGAGCCGTGGCCCGGTGCGCGAGGCGATCCGCACGCTCCAGCACGAGGGGTTGGTCGAGCTCAGACCGTTCGCGGGCGCGTGCGTCGCGACGATCGACCGCGACGAGATCGACGAGATCGTCGCGCTGCGCCGCCAGGTCGAGTACTTCTCGATCGCCGGCGCGACGCTGCGCGCGACCGAGCAGGAGACGGCCGCGCTGCGCGAGCAGGCGATCGCGATGGGGCCGGTCTTCGACGCCGAGGACGTCGACCGGCTGCTCGAGCTCGATCTTCAGTTCCACCTCGGCATCTGCGCGTGCTCGCACCACGCGACGCTCGCCGTCGCGATGCGCACGCTCTATCCGCGCCTGGCGATCCTCTTCCATCCGCAGATGCTGGTCGCGAACACGCCGGCGTCGTTCGTCGCGTCGCACGAGCAGCTCGTGGACGCGATCGAGGGCGGCGACATCGACGCGAGCCTCGCGGCGATCGACGAGCACATCGACAGCTTCTACGCAGACGTCGAGCTGCGCATCGACGGTGGGCGCAGACGGACGGCGCCGACGTACGTCAGCCGCGTCAGACCGGCGCGGCCCGTGGCGGTGCGCCGCCACCGCGGAACGCTGTACTGACGCCGGCCCGCACGGAAGATCGTGGACGGCCGGTGGCGGGGCCACGGCGCGAGCGCCCGCTCAGGCCGCGAACCGGTTGGCCGGCGGCCCGCTCACGCCCGCGTCGAGCGCGAACAGCGCGCCCGCGTGCGGCTGGCGCGCGAGCTCGGCCTCGCCCAGATGGCCGGCGGCCGAGGTGACGAACAGCGTCGACCCGCCGGGCCCGCCGAAGGCGCACGCCGTGACGTGGTCGGTCGGCAGCGCGACGACGCGGTCGAGCCGGCCGTCGGGCGCGTAGCGACGCACCTGCGCGCCGCCCCAGATCGCCACCCATACGGCGCCGGCGTCGTCCACCGCGATGCCGTCCGGCAGCCCCGCCTCGGCGGGCACCGTCGCGACGCGGCGGCGCCCCGAGATCGCGCCGGTCGCGACTTCGTAGTCGAACGCGTCGAGCCCCTGCGTCGGCGTGTCGACGTAGTACATCGTGCGTCCGTCGGGGCTCCAGCCGAGCCCGTTCGAGAGCGTCACCGGCGCGAGTGCGACGCGCGCCATCCCGTCGAGGTCCATGCAGAAGAGCCGTCCGCCGTTCGGCCGCTCGCTCTCCGCGTAGCTGCCCGCCCACAGGCGTCCCGCGGGGTCGCACGCGCCGTCGTTGAGGATCTCGTCAGGCCGCGCTGGCAGTGCCGCCAGCTCACGCCGTGCACTGGACGCGAGGTCGAAGACCGCGAAGCCGGCGGCCGTCCCCAGCGCTACGCGCTCGGCGTCGCACGGCGCGAGCGCGCCGACACCCGAACCGACCTCGTAGGTCGCGTCGTCCCCCGCCGGGTCGGTCTCGTGCAGCAGGCCGCGGTCGACGTCGAGCCACAGCAGCCGCTCGCGCACGGCGCACCAGCGCGGCAGCTCGCCGAGCAGCGCGCCGGCGTCCACCAGCACATCGACCGGATCGTCGACCATTGATCTAGAATAGCCGACCATCTTGACGGCGATCCTCCGCTCCAACGAGCTGCTCGCGCGGCTCGACGCCGGCCATGGCGGCGAGCTGCTGGATCTCGTCGACCTGCGCAGCGGCCGCCAGCTGCTCGGCCGTCCGCCGTTCAGCGCCGCCGCTCCGCGCTACGGCGAGCTCGACGCCGCGACGTGGGACGCGAGCTACCGCGGCGGCTGGCAGCTCTCGCTGCCGAACGTCTGCAACCCCTGCACGGTCGGCGGGCGCCGTCACGGCTACCACGGCGCCGCCTCCGTCGACCCCTGGCAGCTGACGGAGCTGACGCCGGCGAGCGCTGGGCTGATCTGGGAGGGCGGCGGCCTCCGCGTCGAGCGACACGTCGCGGTCGCCGGCGCCGAGCTGCAAGTCGAGACGGAGGTCCGCGCGGTCGGAGACGAGCCGGTCCCGCTCGTCGCGCTCGAGCACTTCACGCTCGGGCTCGACCTGCTCGACCCCGAGGTCGTGCTCGCGCTGCCGGCCGCGACGGCCTACGAGCTCGACGAGCGCGACGGCCCGACCCGCCCGCCCGCCGACGCCGCCACGTGGCCCATCGTCACGCTGCGCGACGGCGGCCGCGAGCGCGCCGACCGCTGGCCGGTCGAGCGGCCGCGCTCGCGCTGGCTCGTCCTGCACGACGTGCCCGAGGGGTCGGCCGAGGTCGTCAACCCGCGCCACGGCACCGCCGTCGCGGTGCGCTGGGACGCGGCCGCGCTACCGCACCTGCACGTCTGGCACGAGTGCGAGGGCGGCGCGACGAGCTGGCACGGCCGTGCGCGCATCCTCGGCGTCGAGCCGGCGACCGTGCCGCACGGCCTCGGGCTCGCGGCGGCGATCGAGGCCGGTCAGGCGAGCTGGGCGCGTCCGCGGCAGCCGCTCCGCTGGTGGATGGCGGTGCGGGCCGGCGGGCACGCGCGGGCGGGCGCCTGACCGCGCCCACGGCGACCCCTCACGCAGACAGCCGCGCGACCGCGTCGGGGTCAAGCGCGACGCCGAGCCCGGGCCCGTCGGGGATCGCGAGCATGCCGTCGGCGTCGAGCGCGAAGACGGGCCCGGCCAGCTCCTCGATCTCGGGCGCTCCCGGGTGGTACTCGACCAGCTCGGTGCCGGGCAGCGCGGACGCGAGCTGCAGGTCGGCGGCAAGCCCGACTGCCGTGTTGTAGCCGTGGCCGACGTAGGCGATGCCGTTGTCCTCGGCGGCGCGCGCGATGCGGCGCTGCTCGCTCAGCCCCCCGACCTTCGTGACGTCGGGCTGGACGACGTCGAACGCGCCGGCCGCGAGCCAGGGCAGGAACGCCTGACGCCGCGTCAGGGTCTCGCCGCCCGCGATCGGCACTGGGGCGCGGCGGCGCAGCTCGGCGTAATCGGCAAGCGCGTCGGGCGGCAGCGGCTCCTCAAACCAGGCGATGTCGTAAGCCGCGAGCATCTGCGCGGTGCGCAGGGCCCAGCTGTAGCCGTGCGACCAGAAGGCGTCGCTGGCGCCCGCGTCCACCATCAGCAGCGCGTCCTCGCCAACCGCCTCGCGCGCGCTGCGGACGAGCTGCTCGTCGAGGCGATCGGAGCGCCGGCCGAACGGGCCCCAGCAGATCTTGAAGGCGGTGAAGCGCTGCCCGGCGAGCGCGACCAGGCGCTCGGCGAGCGACGCCGGCTCGTCCATCAGCACCGACGCGTAGGGCCGCACGCGCTCGCGGTAGCGTCCACCGAGCAGACGGCCGACCGGCTGCCCGGTTGCCTGCCCGAGCAAATCCCAGAGGGCGATGTCGATGCCGGAGATCGCGTGCGTGATAGCGCCGCCGCGGCCGCCCCAGTACGTGTGCTGGTGCAGCCGCTCGCTCAGCCGCTCGGGCTCGAGCGCGTGCTCGCCGAGCGCCAGCGGCGCCAGCGTCTCGACCGCCGCGCGCACGAGCGGCTCGCTGCTGGCGACGCTGCCGACGCCTGCTGGGCCGGCGTCGGTGTGGACGGTCACGAGCGTGTGCCCGGCGGCATCCCCGCCGAGGCCGACGACCTCGATCCGCACTATTCGCACACTGACCCCATCTGATAAATTGTCGACTATCTCACAGAAATGGTCAACAACTTTGCCTGATTCGATGGCCGGGCGCGTCGGGCTAGTCACGGGCGCTGCCTCCGGCATCGGCGCCGCCGTCGTGCTGGCCGCCGCGCGCCGCGGGATGCGCGTCGCGGCGCTCGACGTGGCGGCGGAGCCGGTCGCGCGGCTGGCCGAGCAGGTCGCGCGCGAGACACGCGCCGAGGTGCGCGCGATCGCCTGCGACGTGCGCTCCGAGGGCGAGGTCGAGCGCGCGCTCGCCGCCTGCCGCGACCAGCTGGGGCTGCCCGTCGCCGTGCTCGCCAACGCCGGCGTCGAGCTCGACCGCCCGGCCCACGAGCAGCCGCTCGAAGAGTGGTCGCGCACGCTCGACGTGAACCTCACCGGCGCCTTCCTCGTCGCGCGCCACGCGATCCGCGCGCTGCGCGAGGCCGGCGCCTCCGGGTCCGTCGTCTGCATCTCGTCGCCGGCCGCCTTCGTCGGCTTCGCGGGCGGTGGCAACGCCGCCTACGCGGCCTCCAAGGGCGGCGTCTCGGCGATGGTTCGCAGCCTCGCGATCGACTACGCCGCCGATGGGATCCGCGTGAACGGGGTCGTCCCGGGCGCGACCGACACCCCGCTCGTCACGCTCGCGGTTCGGCTCGACGAGCGCGCCGTCATGCACCGCCGCGTGGTCGAGCAGGCGCGCGAGCAGATCCCGCTCGGCCGCATGGCCGAGCCGGCCGAGATCGCGGAGGCGGTGACGTGGCTGTGGTCCGACGCGGCGTCGTACGTCACCGGATCCCACCTGGTCGTCGACGGCGGCTTGATGGCGAAGAGCGCCAACACGATCTGAGCCTCGGGAGAGTGTCGCCGGCATGACGAACGTGATCGCGATTGTGCAGCGCGCGCCCGAATTGATGGCGGGACCCCCCGCGCACAGCGCTCTTGGGTGTCCCACCAAACGGCGCGTCCGTGGCGGCGGACGCGCCGATTCTCGTTGTCCCTCATCTGAAACGAAGACACCGAAAGGACCGTTCCTTGCGCATCACCGCGATCGACTGTCATGTCCTTGTGCAGCCGGCTTTCGACACGACGGCGGCCAGCTCCGCCCAGGACGACATCGTCGTTGAGATCCATACCGACGAGGGTGTCAGCGGGATCGGCGAGACCGATGTGAACCCGTGGATCGCGCGCGCCTGCATCGAGGCGCCCGGGACGCACAACATGGGCCTCGGGCTGCGCGAGCTGCTGATCGGCGCCGATCCGCTCGACGTCGAGGGGATCTGGGAGCGGCTCTACGTCGGTTGTGCGATGAACGGTCGCCGCGGGGCGGTCATCAACGCGATCGGCGCGCTCGACGTCGCGTTGCACGACCTGCGCGGCAAGGCGCTCGGCAAGCCCTGCCACGAGCTGCTCGGCGGCGCGGTGCGCGACCACGTCGTGCCGTATGCGTCGCTGCAGCCGGAGACGTCGAACTTCGAGGACTACCGCGACTCGATGATCGACTGGGCCAAGAAGGCGCTCGCGGCCGGCTTCAAGGCGGTCAAGGCGGAGGTGACGCTCGAAGGTCCCTATGCGCACACCGGCCTGCGCGAGCCGTGGGAGCGCTCGACCGAGGTGCTCGAGGGCGTGCGCAGCGCGATCGGGCCGGACGCCGCGCTGCTCGTCGACGTGCAGTACGCGTTCCCGAACGCCGACACGGCGCTTGCGGTGATGCGCGACTGGGAGTCGCTGGAGCTCTACTTCGTCGAGACGCCGCTGTGGCCGGACGACCTCGACGGCTACGCGCGCCTGGCGGACCAGCCGATCCCGATCGCCGCTGGCGAGTGGCTGACGACGCGCTTCGAGCACCTCGACCTGATCGAGCGCGGCAAGATCTCCGTCTCGCAGCCCGACATCGGCCGCGTCGGCGGTCTCACCGAGGCCAAGCGCGTGTGCGAGATCGCCGGCGAGCGCGGGCTGCGCGTCGTCCCGCACCTGTGGAAGACGGGCATCTCGATCGCCGCCGCGGCGCACCTCGCGGCCGTCACGCCGCACTGCGACTACATCGAGTTCCTGCCGCCGCAGCTGTGCGAGGCCGGTTTGCGCAAGGACCTCACGCGCGACGAGCTGGATATGTTCGACGGCGTCATCCCACTGCCGACCAAGCCCGGCCTCGGGATCGAGCTCGACCGCGACGCGCTCACCGCCTACGCAGCAGAGGCCGAGCGGCTCGTCCGTGGGGAGGGGGTGGCGTCGTGAGCGCCGAGCAGCCTACGTCGGTCGCCGGCCGCCCGGGCGGCGCCGTCGACGGCGCCGCTTGGTGGCGGCGCGCCGTCGTCTACCAGACGAACCTGCCGAGCGTGAAGGACGGCGACGGCGACGGGATCGGCGACCTCGCCGGGCTCGCCGACTCGCTCGACTACGTCCACGAGCTGGGCGCCGGCGCGATCTGGGTCGGACCGTTCTTCCGCTCGCCGCTGCTCGACCAGGGCTTCGACGTCGCCCAGCACACGGAGGTCGAGCCGCGCTTCGGCGATCTCGACGCGTTCGATCGGCTGGTGGCCGAGGCGCACGCGCGCGGCATCCGCATCATCGTCGACTTCATCCCCAACCATACGTCCGACCAGCACCCCTGGTTCCAGGAGTCGCGCTCGTCGCGCGAGAACCCGAAGCGCGACTGGTACGTGTGGGCCGACGCCCGCCCCGGCGAGCAGCTCCCGAACAACTGGATGAGCGAGACCGGCGGCTCGATGTGGGAGTGGGACGAGACGACGGAGCAGTTCTACCTGCACTCCCACCTGAAGGAGCAGCCGGACCTCAACTGGCGTAACCCGGAGGTCGAGGCGGCGATGCTCGATGTCCTGCGCTTCTGGCTCGACCGCGGCGCGGACGGCTTCCGCATCGATGTCGCGCACATGCTGATGAAGGACCCGCAGCTGCGCGACAACCCGCCCAACCCGACCGGCGAGGGCAACGCGTTCGACCTGCAGCACGAGGACTTCGCGAGCCAGCTGCACGTCAACGACCGCATGCATCCGGATCTGCACGACGTGCTGGCGAAAATTCGCGGCGCCCTCGACGAGTACCCCGGCGACCGCGTCGCGATCGGCGAGGTCGAGGCGATGGACTGGCACCTGTGGGCGAGCTTCTTCGGGCCCGAGCTGAACGGGCTGCACATGCCGTTCGCGTTCCAGCTGATCGAGCGGCCGTGGGAGGCGCCGGCGCTGGCCGAGGTGATGAGCGGCCTCGACGCGGCGCTGCCGGCTGGCGCCTGGCCGATCCTCGCGCTCGGCAACCACGACCGCAGCCGCCTCGCGTCGCGCGTCGGCCGCGCGCAGGCGCGCGTCGCGACGATGCTGCTGCTGACCGCGCGCGGCACGCCGACGCTGTACTACGGCGACGAGCTGGGGATGGTGAACCAGTCGGTTCCGTCCGAGCGCGAGCGGGACTGCTTCGGGCGCATGTCCGGCCACCTCACGCGCGACCCGATGCGGATCCCGATGCCGTGGGACGACGGCGCGACCGGCGGCTTCTCGACTGCCGACCCGGCCGACCTGTGGCTGCCCGTATCGGAGGAGCGCGCGACCGTCAACGTCGCCGCACAGCTGGCCGACGAGCGCTCGTCACTCACGCTCAACCGTCGCCTGATCGCGGTGCGCGCGGCGAGCGAGGCGCTGAGCGTCGGCGACTTCGCGCTGCACGGCGCGAGCGACGAGCACTGCCTCGTCTACGTCCGCGCGGGGGGCGGCGAGCGGCGCGTCATCGCGCTCAACCTGACGGACGAGCCACGCGAGGTCTACCTCGCCGAGCACGGCCGCGTCGTCCTCTCGACCGCGCTCGACCGCGAGGGCGAGCACGTCGCCGGCCGCCTCGCGCTGAGCGCCGACGAGGGCGTGATCATCGAAGCGACCGAGGAGAGCTGAGGACGATGGCGGCAATTCGATTCGAGGGCGTGACGAAGCGCTACGCCGACGGCACCGAGGCGGTGAAGGGCATCAGCTTCGACATCGCCGAGCGCGAGCTGATGATCCTCGTCGGCCCGTCCGGCTGCGGGAAGACGACGGCACTGCGGATGATCGCGGGGCTCGAGGACATCACAGCGGGCGAACTGCGGATCGGCGGGCGCGTCGTCAACGACCTGCCCCCGAAGGCGCGCGACATCGCGATGGTCTTCCAGAACTACGCGCTCTACCCGCACATGACCGTGCGCCAGAACATCGGCTTCGCGCTGAAGCTGTCGAAGGTGCCCAAGGCCGAGATCGACCGTCGTGTCCGCGAGGCGGCTGCGGTGCTGGACCTGACGGACCACCTCGACCGCAAGCCGGCGAACCTGTCCGGCGGCCAGCGTCAACGCGTCGCGATGGGGCGGGCGATGGTGCGTGCTCCGCAGGCGTTCCTGATGGACGAGCCGCTGTCGAACCTCGACGCGAAGCTGCGCGTGCAGATGCGCACCGAGGTCGCGCGCATGCAGCGCACGCTCGGCACGACGACCGTGTACGTGACGCACGACCAGACGGAGGCGATGACGCTCGGCGACCGCGTCGCGATCATGTGCGACGGCGTGATCCGCCAGCTCGACACGCCGAGGGTCCTCTACGACGAGCCGGCGGACACGTTCGTCGCCGGCTTCATCGGCTCGCCGCCGATGAACCTCGTGCCGGCGCGCGTCGAGGGCGAGGCGGTGCGGCTGCCGTTCGGCGAGGTGCCGCTGAGTGCGCTCGGCTCGCGGCCCGACGTGAACGGCGGCGAGCTGGTCGCGGGCCTGCGGCCGGAGGCGTTCGAGGACGCGGCGCTCGTGTCGGCCGACGCCCCGGGGCTGCGCTTCCGCGCAAAGCTCGACGTCGTGGAGTCGATGGGCTCGGAGCTGTTCGCACACTTCGCGGCCGGCGGCGACGGCAACGGCGGCACGGAGATCGTCGCCGGCGGCGACCGCGTGATCGCTCGCCTCGACGCGGCGAGCCGCGCGGAGGCCGGTAGGACGGTGGAGCTGTACGCGAACCCCGCCAAGCTGCGGCTGTTCGACGCCGACAGCGGGCGCAGCGTGATGTAAAAGAAGAGCAGCGCTTTCCGGAGAGCCGGAACCGGGACTCGAACCCGGGACCCCCTGTTTACAAGACAGGTGCTCTACCAGCTGAGCTATTCCGGCGAGGCGGGATCAGCGTAGTCGATGGCAGTCGTCCGGCGTGACCGCTCAGCTACCCGGCCCCGCGCCGTCGCCGTCGCTCGCCGGCAAGCGCTCCTCGTACACGCGGATCAGCTCGGACAGCGGCACGTCGAGGCCGTTTGCGAGTGCGACGAGCGCGGCGAACGAGGGGATGATCTCGCCGCGCTCGATCTGGCCGACGTACTTGCGGCCGACGCCGCCTCTGCCGGCTACCCGCTCCTGCGAGAGCTGGTGCCGGGCGCGGATCTCGCGGATCGCCGCGGCGAGCGCGCGCAGCTCGGCGTCGATGGTCGGTGGCACCGCGGGAACTCTTGTGCGGTTCCCGTTTGCTTTCCACCCGCTGTAGCGGTCAAAATGTATCGTGCAGGGGGTATTTTCCCCTGTCGAAGGGGTCCGGGAGGCGTCCCCCAGCTCAACCTCGGCACGTCTCGCGGATCCCACTGACGAGTCCGGCACCCCATCCGGGCTCGGGCGACGTCAGCGCCCCGGCCTTCCCCCGGCCGGGGCGCTTGCGTCCGCGCTCACGTCTGCGCCGGACCCCGCCGCGGCGAGGGGTCGAGCCGCCGCTCCAGCTCCCCGAGCACGACGCCGAACAGCAAATGACGCCAGGTCGCCTGCGCGAGCGCGCGGCGATTGCCGGTCAGACGCGGCAGCTCGTCGCGCGCCGGGTGGAAGCGATCGCTCAGGCGCCCGAGCGGCCACAGCCCGAAGTTCTCCACCTGCGCCACGACCGGTGCGCGTACAGCCGCCGGCACGCCACCGGCCGCCAGCGCCGGCGCCACCGCAGCGGCGTACACGGCCCCGAACAGCGCCCCGTTCTGCACATGCAGCGCGAGGCCGAGCGGGTACCACCGCCGCCGCGCCGCCCGTGGCGCAAACGCCCGCCCGAGCAGCTCCACGTCGTCGTAGCGGCAGCGGAACAGCCGCTTGTCGAGCGGTTGTTGCAGCGCCCAGGCGCCCGCCGCGATCCCGCCGGCCAGCGCGCCCCGCAGCATCCGTCCCCGATCCAGCCACTCGAGCGCCATCGTCGCGACTGTAACGTGCCCCCGCGCCGAGGGTACGTAACCGCGGAATGGATCTGGAGCGACTCCATCGGCGTGCACGCGAGCGTGGCGTGAACCCGATCGTCTACTGGCTCGTCCGCGCGATCCTCCAGCCGTTCTTCCATCTCTACTTCCGCCTCTCGCGCGTCGGTCGCGAGCACATCCCGCTCGACGGGCCGGTGATCTTCGCGGCGAACCACCGCAGCTTCCTCGACCCGTTCGTGATCGGGACGATGATGCGGCGGCCGATCTACTACGTCGCCAAGAAAGAGCTGTTCGCCAATCGCTTCCAGGCATGGCTCCTGAACGCGCTCGGCGCCTTCCCGGTCGACCGCGGCAACGCCGACCAGAGCATGGTCGAGACGGCGAAGGCGATCCTCGCGCGCGGTGACGCCGTGCTGATCTTCCCCGAGGGCACGCGCGTGCGACCCGGCCCGCCCGGGCCGGCGAAGCGCGGCGTCGGCCGGCTGGCGCTCGAGACCGGCGCGCCGGTCGTCCCGGTCGCCGTGATCGGCACGACGGAGGTGCGCCGCGGCTGGCGCATCCGCCCGAGAAAGATCCGCATCCGCGCCGGGCGCCCGCTGACCTTCCCGCTCGTCGAGTCGGCCTCGCGCGAGCTGGCTCAGGCCGTCACCGACCGCATCTGGCCGTGTGTGATGCTGCAGTGGGAGTGGCTCGGCGGGATCTCTCCGCTGCGGCGCGCCGCCGTCGTCGGCGCCGGCGCATGGGGGACGGCGCTGGCGGTCGCGTTCGCACGCGCGGGGCTCGACGTCGAGCTCGCCTGCCGCTCGCGCGAGCAGGCGCAGAAGCTGTGCTCCACGCGCCAGAACGAGCGCTACCTGCCCGGCGTCGCCCTGCCGGAGCGCGTCAAGCCGTGTCACGTCGCCGAGCTCGAGCTGGCCGTGCACGACCTCGTCTGCCTCGCCGTGCCCGCGCGCGACCTGCCGGCGGTGCTGGCCGCGCACGGCAGCGCGATCCCGCAGCGCGCCGGCGTGCTCGTCGTCTCGAAGGGCCTCGTGCCGCCGCTCGGAACGCTTCCGTCCGCCTACGCCGCCGAGCGCGTGCAGGCGCGCACCGTGGCGGCGCTCGCCGGCCCGAGCCACGCGGCGGACGCGCTTGAGCACGGCGCGTCGGTCGTGCTCGCCACCGTCGACGACGCGTTCGGCCGCGAGCTCGCGCTGGTGCTGGGCAATGCCGGCTTCGACGTGCAGACCACGCCAGATGTGACCGGTGTGGAACTGGCCGGCTGCGCGAAGAACGCCGCCGTCCTCGCTGCCGCTGCGGCGCACACGTCGGCCGGTCCGAACGTCGCCGGCGCAGCGGCCGGCAAGGTCTTCGCCGAGATCGACGGCCTCGCGCGCTGCCTCGGCGCCGCGCCCGACACGTTCGCCGGGCTCGCGGGCGCCGGCGACCTCGTCGCGACCGTCGTCGCGGACGGCAGTCGCAACCGCCGCGCGGGCGAGCTGCTCGGCCAGGGCGTGCCGGCGGCCGACATCGGCGCCGCGCTCGGACACGCCGTCGAGGCGGTCGACACGGTCCCGCTGCTCGCATCGCGGCTGCGCGAGGCGCAGCTGGCGGCGCCGGCGACACTCGGCCTCGCCGCGCTCGTCGAGGGCAGCATCGAGCCGGAGGACTGGACCGCAACCGTCACGCAGCCGAGCCGCCGGCCGCGAAAGGCCCGCGCGGCCTGAGAAGGGGGATACTGCGCATGCGGTGCCCGATCCCGACGCGCTCTCCAAGCCGGACCTCGACCGCAGCTTCTCCGAGCTGTACCGCACCCACCTGCGCGACGTCTACTCGTACGCCTACTACCGCGTCGGCAACCACCACGACGCGGAGGACCTCACCGAGCAGACGTTCCTGCAGGCATACCGGCACTACGAGCGCGCGCTGCGCGAGTCGGAAGGGCGCCCGCTGCGTCCGTGGCTCATCCGCATCGCGCACAACCTCGCGGCCAACTACTACCGCGACCGCGCCCGCCGGCCGGTGTCCGCGATCGAGGACGCGGCCGTGATCAGCGCGCCGCACACGACCGAGACGCTCGTCGAGGGGCGCGAGGAGCTCGAGCAGATCCTCGCCGGCGTCCAGCAGCTGCCGGACGACCGCCGCGAGGCGTTGATCATGCGCTTCGCGCTCGGCATGGACAACCGCGAGATCGCGCGCGCGATGGGACGCACCGACGGCGCCACGAAGGTGCTGCTGCACCGCGCGATCAAGCAGCTGGAGGGGATCGTGGGCGCGAACGGATCCGGTCCGGCAGCCGAGCGGCCGCGGGAGGGCGAGGCATGAGCACGACCGAGTTCGAGGCCCGCCTGCGCGCGGCGCTGCACCCGGTCGAGCCGCCGGAGGACTTCGTGGTGCGGCTCGAGCGTGGGCTCGTCGAGCTGCACGAGATGGCGACCGACGAGCTGGAGGCGTGGGAGCTGCGCGCGATGCGCGACCCGCGCAACTGGGCGCGCCCGGCGGCCGCCGCGGTCGTCGGCGCGGGCGCGGGGACTGCCCTCGTGGTGCTGCGTGTGCGCGGTCGTCACCGTCGTCGCCGCGCGCAGTCGGCGAACGTGCTCGACCTCGCCGAGCGCACGGTCCGCGATCTGGCCGACGAGGCTCGTAGGCTGCTGCCCGGCGGCGACTGAACGTCCCGCTCCGCTGATCCGCGGGAGAGCGGGTCGCGTAGAAACGCAGTGACCGATGCCGAGCCGCCGCGATCATCACCGTTCGTCGTACCGGGACCTCGCCGACGAGGACCTGATGCAGCTCCTGCAGCGGGCCGAGGCGGCCGCGTTCGAGGTCGTCTACGACCGCCACGCCGGCGCCGCCTTCTCGCTCGCGTACCGCATGTGCGGCGCTCGCCAGCTCGCGGAGGAGATCGTGCAGGAAGCGTTCCTGTCGATCTGGCGCAGCGGTGCCCGCTACGACCGTCGCCGCGGCAGCGTGCGCACATGGATCCTCGGGATCACCCACCACCGCGCGATCGACGCGCTGCGCCGCGGCATCGTGCAGGATCGCCACCGCGCCTCCGACGAGGGGATCTCGGAGCGCTTCGAGGCGAGCGAGCGCACCGAAGCCGAGGTCGCGCGGCGCGAAGAGGCGCTGGAGGTGCGCGGCGCGCTCGACGACCTGCCCGACGACCAGCGCCGCGCGATCGAGCTGGCCTACTACGGCGGCTTCACGCAGAGCGAGATCGCGGAGATGCTCGGCATCCCGATCGGCACCGTGAAAGGCCGCATGCGGCTGGGGATGGAGAAGATGCGCGACCGTCTCGCGCCGGCGGAGGTGCTCCCGTGAGCGAGCGCTGCCAGCACGCCGACGCCGTCGCCGCCTACCTGTTGGGCGCGCTCGCCGATGCGGACCGCCGCGACTTCGAGCGGCATCTGGTCGGCTGCGCGCACTGCCGCGAAGAGGTTGCGAGCCTGCGCGTCGTCGCGGACGCGCTGCTGCTCGCCGTCCCGCCGGTGCCGCCGCCGCCGAGCCTGCGCCAACGCGTGATGGAGACCGTGCGCGCGGAGGCCGACGTGCTGTCGGCCGCCGGCGCCGCGGCGGACAGACCGGCGCGCGCGCGCCGCCGGCGCCTCGCGTGGCCGTTCGAGCGTCCGCTCGCGCTCGCCGGCGCCGCGGTCGCGCTGCTGCTGGGCGTCGCGCTCGGCTTCGGCATCGGCGCGGCGACTGACGAGGAGCGCACGAAGACGCAGACCGTCGTCCAGGTCCGCACCGTGCAGGCCACCGTCACGCCCGCGGCGGCGCCGCGCGGCACGGCGGTGATCGTGGTGCGCAACGGCGTCGCGACCCTGCGTGTGAGAGGGCTGCCGCTGCCGCCCGAGGGCAAGGTCTACGAGGTCTGGCTGCTGCGCCGCGGCGCCGCCGCACCGTCGCCGACGGACGCGCTCTTCAGCGTCAGCACGAGCGGCAACGGCCGCGTCGCGCTGCCGAGCGTGCGCGGCGTCGAACAGGTGCTCGTCACCGCCGAGCCGGCGGGCGGCAGCCAGGCGCCGACGTCTCAGCCGTTCATCAGCGCGACTTTGTAACGCGGCGCCCTAAGCCCGGGCACAGGATCGGCTGCTACCGTCCGCGCCGCGATGCCCACCTGCTACCGCCATCCGACGCGCGAGACCGGGGTCTCCTGCTCGAACTGCGGGCGACCGATCTGCACCGACTGCATGACGTCGACGACGGTCGGCATGCGCTGCCCGGAGTGCGCGAAGCAGCGCACGCGCGTCGTGCGTCCGCGCGCGATGGCGGACGTCGCGCCGGTCGCTACGCAGGCGATCGTCGCGCTCAACGTGGCCGCTTACCTCGCGGAGCTGTTCACCGGCAGCGGCTTCGGCAGCGTCGGCGGAACCGTCTACGAGAAGGGTGCGCTGTACGGGCCGCTCGTCGGCGCCGGCGACTGGTGGCGGCTCGTCACCTCGGGGTTCCTGCATGCGAGCTTCTGGCACATCCTGCTCAACGCCGTCTTCATCTGGTTCATCGGACGCTCGCTCGAGCCGGCGATCGGCACCGCGCGCTTCGTCGTCGCCTACGGCGCGTCGCTGCTGTGCGGGTCGCTCGGCGTTTTGCTGCTGGAGCCCGACTCCGTCGCGGTCGGCGCGTCCGGCGCGGCGTTCGGGTTGATGGGGGCGCTCATCGTGGAGGCGCGCTCACGTGGGATCGACTTGTGGCAGACCGGCTTGATCCAGATCGCGCTGCTGAACTTCGCCTTCACCTTCATCGGCTCCAACATCGCGGTCGGCGCGCACCTCGGCGGCTTCGTCGGCGGCGTGCTCGTCGGGCTGATCTACCAGGCGTTCGACCGCCAGCGCCTGCCGCGCGAGGCGTCGCTCGCCGCGGGCGTCCTGCTCGGGCTCGTCGCGTTCGCCGCCTCGATCGCGATCGCGTAGACCGCCCTTAACGAGCGACGGCGGCGCGCTTGCGCACGCCGCCGTCGGAGTTGATGGGGATCGATCCGGTCGCTACGGAATGCAGCGTATGCCCGTGTCGGCCGTCTCCGTGATGCCACCCTCCAGGCCGAACTCCACGTGAAGCGGCGCTCTGCCGTTTCTCGGGCACTTGTACGCCTCGATGTAGCCGCGTCTGACGCCTCTGACGATCCGTGTCGCGCCCGTCGTGACGCTGATGCTGCGTACGACGATCGGGCCGTCGAGGATGTTCTGCAGCTCGTCCGGGATGTTGTTGGTCAGGACGTAGCCGTATCTCCCCGAGATCTTTCTGAGCGGGGCGGAGAACGTCTTGTTGATGAGCGCCGGCGTCGTGACGTACACGTTGAAGATGACGCTTCTGCCGCCGGGGCCGTTGAACAGGTTGAGCGCGCCGCTGGAGGTGACCGGCGGGTTCAGGTTGACGGCGGTGCCGTACGCGATGCCTCTGCCGATCTTGGAGCCTCTCGGGCAGGCGCTGAGGCGGTTGTTGGCAGCCTCGAGCTTCGCGACGCTGCACGAGGGGAACAAGTGGCCGTTCGGCCGGCCGACGCCGGACGGGAACTTGACGACCACTCTCTCCAGCCGCGTCTTGCCGCCGGCGGGGTGGTTGAGTGTGAGTCTGACCTTGAGCGTGATCGGCATGCCGTGTCTGTTCGTCAGACCCGGAACAAGGCGATTTGGCGAGACGCTCGCTCTCACCGACGTCGTGATGTCGGGCGAGTCGGCCGCGGGGGAGACCGCCGCGACGATGAAGGTGGCGGCGGCCGCGGCCACCGCGATACGGCCTGTGCGAATGGAATACATCCTGCGATGGTAAACGTGCCCGTACCTTCCCGTCGAGGGAGAAGTGACCGGGTCGTCAGAGGTCGACTATCAACGGATCGCGTGCCGCAACTTCAGGCATCGAATCGGGTTGCAGGATGTGCGCGAGCAGCTCCAGCCCGTCGATCAGCCGTGGGCCGGGACGGGAGAAGTAGGCGGCCGCGTCGACCGCGACGACTTGCCCCGCCCCCAGCGCCGCGAGCTTCTTTCCATAACTCAGTGCCTCGGCGTGCGCGCGCTCCGCGTCGTAGCCGCACGGCATCACGACGACGACGTCCGGCGCGGCCGCCGCAACGTCCTCCCAGCTGCGGCGCTCGGAGTGCTCGCCGGCCATGCCGAGCACGTCGAGGCCGCCGGCGTACTCGATCAGCTGCGGCGTCCAGTGCCCGGCGACGTAGACCGGCTCGAGCCACTCGAGCGCGGCGATGCGCGGCCGGCGGCGGTCGCGCACGGCGAGCCGCACGCGGTCGATCCGCGCGGCGGCGTCCTGCACGAGCGCGACGCCGGCGTCTCTGCGGTCGGTCGCCTCGGCGAGCGTGCGCACGTCTCCCAGCACCTCCCCGAGCGTGCGCGGGTCGAGCGAGATCACGCGCGGCTGCGTCGCGAGCTCCTGTGCGACCGTGCGCACGTCCTCGAACGAGACGGCGCAGACGGCGCACAGCGCCTGCGTGACGATCAGGTCCGGGCCCAGCTCGTGCAGCGCCTCGACGTCGAGCGTGTAGATCGCCTCGCCCTGATCCGTGCGGGCGCGCACGGCCGCGTCGATCTGGCCCGCGGTGAGGTCGGGCGGCAGCGCGTCGCGCGTCACCGTCGGCAGCTCGCGCGCCGCCGGGGGATAATCACACTCGTGCGTTACGGCGACGACCTCGTCGCCGAGGCCGAGCGCGAACAGCATCTCCGTCGCCGACGGAACGAGGCTCACGATCCGCATGGGAGGACGATATGGCACTGCTGAGCGACGAACAGATCGCGGCCGGGCTGGAGGGCCGCGAGTGGCGGCGCGAAGGGGAGGCGCTCGTGCGCGACTGGCGCTTCGCCGACTTCGGCGCGGCGATCGCGTTCGTCGAGCGCGTCGCCGAGGTCGCGGAGGCCGCGAACCATCACCCCGACATCCTGGTCCACGGCTGGAACAAGGTGCGGCTGACGCTCTCCACGCACTCCGAGGGCGGGATCACCGCGGCGGACCTGGCGCTGGCGGAGCGCCTCGATCAGCTCGGATGACGCCGGGCGATGACGCCGGGAGCGACTGCTACGGTTCGCCCAACCAGTCGATGAGCGACGACGACGACCTGTCCCGAAGTAGCGGTCTACACGCCGCCGCGGTGCGATGACCGCGCTGCTTCTCGTCGCCCTGCTGCTGCTGGTGGCCGTCAACGGCTTCTTCGTCGCAGCCGAGTTCGCGCTCGTGCGCGCACGCCGCTCGCGCATCGAGGAGATGGCCGAGCAGGGCGAGTCGGGCGCCAGAACCGCGCTCGCCGAGCTGGAGGAGATCACCGAGTACCTGTCGGCCTGCCAGCTTGGCATCACGCTCGCCTCGATCGGCATCGGCTTCCTCGGCGAGCCGGCGATCGCCGACCTGGTCGAGCCGGCGTTCGGCGGGCTCTCGCACGGTCTCGCGGCGGCGATCTCGATCGCGATCGCCTATGTGATCGTGACGGCCGTGCACATCACGGTCGGGGAGCAGGTGCCGAAGGTGTGGGCGATCCAGCGCGCGGACCGCACGGTGCGGCGGATCGCACGACCGCTGCACATCTTCGCCCGCGCCTTTCATCCGTTCGTCGTGGTGCTCAACCGCGCCTCGAACGGGATCCTGCGAGTGCTGAGAGTCGACACGAACGTCGGCGAGGAGGCCGGTGGGACGCCCGAGGAGCTGAAGCTGCTGATCGCCGAGTCCTACACCGGCGGCAAGCTCGACGCGGGCGAGGCCGGCATGCTCGCCGGCGTCTTCCATCTGCACGAGCAGGAGGCGCGGCAGGTGATGACACCGATCCCCGCCGTCGTCACGTGCGACGTCTCCGAGGCGGTCGAAGCGGCGCTGCGGCGCTGCGTCGACTCAGGGCACACGCGCCTGGTCGTGACCGAGGACGAGAACACCGACCGCATCAAGGGCCTCGTGCACGCGAACTCGCTCGCGCGCCGGCTGATGGAGCAGGGGCCGGACGCGACGATCGAGGGGCTCGTGCGCGACGCGCCGATCGTCCCCGAGACGAAGCCGCTCGACGACCTGCTCGCCGACCTCCAGCGCCAGCGCAGCTCGCTGGCCGTCGTGGTGGACGAGTACGGCCGCACGGCCGGCGTCGTGACGGTCGAGGACATCGTCGAGGAGGTCGTCGGGGAGATCGCCGACGAGACCGATCCGACCGCCGGGGCGGTGCGGCGCCTCCCGAACGGCGACTGGTTCGTGCGCGGCCACGTGGCCGTCACCGACCTCGAGGACTACGGCCTCTCGCTTCCGGTCGACACCGACGCCTACAACTCGGTCGGCGGCTTCGTCTTCGCCGAGCTCGGCCGGCTGCCGAAGCGCGGCGACACGATCGCCGCGAACGGCTTCTCGATCCGCGTCGAATCGGTGCGCGAGAACCGCATCGAGGCGGTGCGGATCTCGGAGCGGCGAGCCGCCTAAGCTCCCCATTCCTCGCCAGAACGCATCAAAGCTCACAACGCGCTACGGTGCCGCGCACTATCGCTGGTGATTCCGGCGGTTGGAGGAGGAGAGTGGTGGACTGGTGGGTCCGCCTCACAACGGGACCGGCCCGCTCGCGGCGGGCCGGTCTCGTGCTTCTGGGAGGAGGTGCTGCTGTGAGGTACGTCGCATGGCGAGTATGTCCACGCGCCATGAAGCGACCTTAAGCAGTCGCTGAGAGTCCTCTCACAGAGCTGCTGCGCCGGGCCCTAGGAATAGTCGAGCAGACCCTTGCCGGTCTTCTTGCCGAGATGGCCGGCTGCGACCAGCTCGCGCACCGTTCTCGGCACGGGCGACTCGATCGCCTCGCCGATCGCCTTGGAGACGTCGAGGCCGACGTAGTCGAGCAGCGCGAGCGGGCCCATCGGGTGACCCGCGCCGAGCCGCATGCAGGTGTCGATCGACTCGGGCGGAAGATCCGTCTGCTCCATCAGCTCGACTGCGCTGAAGAGGTACGGGAACAGCAGGCGATTCACGACGAAGCCTGCAATGTCCGGCACCTCGACGGCTGTCTTGTCGAGCGTCGCGCAGAGCGTGCGGGCGCGCTCGCGGGCGTCCTCGGCGGCCTCCGGCGCGTAGGCCAGCTCGACGAGCGCCATCTTCGGCACGGGATTGAAGACGTGCAGGCCGACGAAGCGATCGGGGCGGCCCGACGCCCGCGCCAGCCGCGCGACCGACAGCGACGAGGTTGTCGTCGCCAGCACCGCGTCGTCGGCCGAGACGCGGCCCAACTCGGCGAGCACACCGCTTTTGACCTCATAGTCCTCGGCCGTCGCCTCAACAAGGAACGTGGCGGACGCCAGCTCGCCGAGATCGGACACGACCGTGACGCGATCCGCGATCGGCTCCTCGCTCAGCTTGCCGCACCACTTCGCGACCGCGCCGCGCGCGCGCTCGGCCGAGGCCTCGGACCGCGCCCACAGCAGCACGTCGCCATGCTGCGCCGCCGTCGCGGCCAAGCCGCATGCGATCGCCCCCGACCCCGCGATTCCCAGCCGTTCCTCCACCGGATCTCCTTCACATTGACTCGTCAGTCAACCGAACACTACGGGTCGACGGGGCGCATCGTCGCACCCATGAGCTCGATCACCGCACGCGCGTCGCGGCAGGCGCGCACGCGCCCGGGTCGCACCATGCGATCGATGCGCATGACGTTGCCCTCGCCGTCGAGCCAGACCAGATCGAGCGGAAACCGCATCCCGAGCGTATGGACCGAGCGCGTCCGCGGGAGCAGCAGCCCGACGCCCGGCGGCAACGCTCGCAAGCCGGCCAGCCCGAGCAGCCGCGCGAGCGGATCGTCCGCCACCCGCACGTCGACGCCGGGCAGCTCCACGACGTCGATCGACGCGAGTCGCCGCAACCGGCGCGGAAGCTGGCTCACGCCTCCCAGCGGAAGCCGATCGCCGACGCGCGCGGCTCGAGCGGGCTCGCCGGCAAGCCGTCCGGCGGGTCGTTCTCGTTGTAGCCGCCCGGGGCGAGGTCGTTCGGCGTGTCCGGGTGGAAGAGGGCGGCGAGGTACTGCGCCTGCCCGCGGCCGGGGCCGAGCTCGAACTGTCCGCCGCCGTAGGCGCCGATCCGATGCTCGGCGCAGTAGTCGTAGCCGGCGCACAGGCGCTGCAGGCCGCCGAAGCGCGACGGCTTGATGTTCACCATCTTCGGCGCGAACGGCAGCGCCTCGATGTCGGCGATCGAGTGGATCGGCGCGTCCCACGTGATGCGGTCGCGATGTGGATGCAGCACCTCGTCGATGCCGTCGGCCGCGAGGTCCGGGTCCTCGAGCCAGGCGTCGGGGAACGCCTCGGCGATCCGCCGGTAGAACACGGGATCGGACGGCGTGTCGACGATCGTGCCTCTGTAGTGGCCCTTGTAGTCGACCGAGTCGACGGCGCCGGTCGCGACGAGCGCGGCGATCACGTCGTCGCTCCACGCCGGCGTCGGATCGAGCTTGAAGCGCAGCGTCGGATAGCGCTCGAGCAGCGCGAGCAGCGGCGCGACGTCGGCGACGCCGTCCTCCTCCGGCAGCCGGCGCGAGTTGACGAACGCCATCGGCTCCAGCGTGCGGCCGACGACCTCGTGCAGCGACTTGCCGGCCTGGCGCAGCGCGAGGTCGAGCGCGGCGGAGTGGAACGCCCAGCGGCGGTACAGGCGCGACACCTCGCCGCGCACCGGCTCGACCGGGAACAGGTCGAGCGCGTCGATCCGCGCGCAGAAGTCGCCGAGCGTCTTGCCGAGGGTCGCGAGGTCGAGGTAGGGCCCGGCCTCCTGCAGGCGGTCGTGGTCCTCGCCGTCGTAGACGACGTCCTCGCCGATGCCTTCCTCGTCGCCGCCCTGCAGCTGGATCACCGTCGTCTGCCGGCGGAAGCCGCTGGAGACGTCCTGCACGAGCGGCGCGAGCGCGTACGACTCGACGACGAGCGGCAGGTCGGCGAGCAGGTCGTACGTCCCCATCGGCCGGTCAGCCTAGCGGGCGCGTTGGCGCGGGCGCGGTCGCGCGGGTCAGGACTGGCCGTCTGCGGTCGCCCCGCCGCGCTCGAGCCGCGCGACGAGCTCCTCGAGCCGCAGCTCCTCGAGGCCTCTGCCGACGGCCTCCAGCTCGCTCGCGCACCACTCGACCAGCCGCCGTCCCTCGGCGACGAGCTCGAGCGTCTCCCGCAGGCCGGCCTCGCCCGAGTCGAGCCGCCGCACGATCTCCTCGATGCGCGCGCTGGCGGCCTCGTAGCTCGTCGGTTCCGGCGTCGGCTGCTCGCTGCTCACGGCCCGTCATCCTCGACCCTGGCCCGGACGCGACCGTCGTGGAAGCGCAGGTCGATCGCCCCAGCCGCGCGCGCCTCCGCGGTCGAGATGACCAGCTCGCCTGTCTCGTCCTCCACGAGCGCGTACCCGCGTGCGAGCGTGCGCTCCGGGTCATGAGCCGCGAGCACGAGCAGCAGCCGCTCCAGCTCCCCGCGACGGCGCCCGCGATCGACGGCGGCCGCATCGGTCTTGCGCCCCAGCACCACCAGTCGCGTCGCGGTCAGCTCGCGCTCGCGCGCGATCCCGCGGCGGGCGCTTGCGCGCAGCTCGCGCAGCAGCTGGTGCAGCTGTCGGCGGTTGCGCGCGACCTGTTCCGCGGGTGCTCGCGCGAGCGCCGCGAGCGCGCGCGCACGCGTCACGACCGCGCGGCGACCGTGCAAGTCGAGTCGGCGCGCCTCGCGCAGCAGCGTCGCGCGCGCCTCGCCGACGTCGAGCCGCACCGCCGTCTCGGCGGCGTGCGTCGGCGTCGAGCACGAGACGGCGGCGACGTCGTCGATCAGCGTGCGGTCGGTGTGGTGCCCGACCGACGCGATCACCGGCACGCGCAGCAGCGCGACGGTGCGGCAGAGCGTCTCGTCGCAGAACGCGAACAGGTCGGCGAGCGAGCCGCCGCCGCGCGCGACGACGATCACCTCCACCTGCTCGATCGCGGCGAGGTCGCGCAGCGCCTGCGCGATCGCCGGCGCCGCGTGGCGATCCTGCACCGGCGCAAAGCCCCATACCAGTCGGCCGCCCCAGCCACGCCGCCGCAACCCGGCGAGGACGTCGTCGCGTGCCTTGCCGCCCTCGCCGGTGACGACGCCGATCGCCTTCGGCAGCAGCGGTCGCGCGAGCCGCTTCTGCGGGTCGAGCAGCCCCTCGGCGGCGAACTGCCGCCGCAGCCGCTCGACCTGCGCGAGCAGATCGCCCTCGCCGGCGACGCGCAGGTCGCTCGCCCGGAACGAGAACGAGGGCGAGGAGGTCGCGCTGCCGGGGTAGTAGTCGCAGCCGCCGGCGATCACGACCTGCGCGCCGTCCGCCGGGTCGATCCCCAGCTTGTCGAAGTCGCTGCGCCACATCGAGCACGGCAGCGCGCCGCGCCCGTCGCGCAGCTCGAACCACACTGACGCTCTGCTCATGCGCAGGTTCCACAGCTCGCCGAAGACCTGGACGTGCGCGAACGCGCGCAGCCGCTCGCGCAGCTTGTCGGCATAGGTGCCGACGGGGAACGGTCCGGGCAGCGTGCTGCCCGGGATGCCGGCAGGTGCGGCCGGCTCAGGCAGGGTCGGCGACGCTCGCGAGCGTCGCCATGTCGGCGTGGTCGCCGCGTACCTCGCCGGCGCGCGCCAGCCCGTTCAGCCGCGCGATCTCGCGCTCGCCCTCGAGGCGCGCGGGGTGGTCGGCCGGCAGGTCGCGGATGAGTCGTCGGATGCGCTCGCGCAGCTGCAGCGCGAAGTGCGGGGTGGAGGCGCCCATCAGCTGGCGGACGTCCTCGACGGTCACGTTGTGACCGGGGCGCAGGCGGTCGGGGTGCTCGGCTTGGCTCATCGGATCGCGTTCGTGTCGGTCTGGATGGGAGCGGCTTCGAGGAAGCCGTCGATGCGGGCTTGCACCGGCAGCGAGATCGCGGACTCGTCCCCGATCAGCCAGCCGTGATTGTAAAGCGCGCGTGCCGGATCCCGCGCGTAGCCCGGCTGGATGTCGAGCAGGTAGGAGCCGACCGGGAGCGGCAGCGTGGCCGCGTCCTCGATCAGCAACAGCGGGCCGTAGGTGCCGCTCGCGGACAGCGGCGCGGCGGCGGCCGCGTCGAGCGTGCGACTCGCGTTCGCGAACACGAGCCCGTGACCGGGGTCGACGACGCCCCAACCGTCGAGCCCGTCGCGCAGACGCGCGAACGCGATCGCCGACCGGACCGGGTCCGGCGCCGAGATCCGCGTGACGGGTCCGAGGCTTCTCAGCGCCCGCTCGACGCTGCGATCGACGACGCTGGGCGGCGCGAGCAGGTAGATCCGCGGTCTGCGGTGGGCCTGCAGCGCGGCGAAGGTGGGCCCGGGGATCGTTGATCTGTGGACGAACAGCACCGGGTTGCCGGTCTTCGCCGCCCAGCCGGCGGCCGGCATCGCGAAGGCCGGGTCCTGGTCGGAGACGACGACGACGGCACGGCTCGCTCGCCCGACGGCGGCCGCGTGTAGCCGGTCGATCGCCGCCGCCAGCGCGCTCGGGTCTGCGCCGGTGAGCGTCGTCGAGCGGTAGCCCTCCGGCGCCGGCGCGTCCCCGATCCGCACGACCTGCGTCCCGCCCAGCTCGGTCGCGCCAGTGGGCGCGAGCTGCGCGAGCGCGTCGGCGCTCGCGGCCGGCAGCTCGCCTCCGTCGGACAGCAGCAGGGGCGCGCGCAGCGGATCGCTCATCAGCACGGCCCCGGCCAGCGCGGCTTGCCACATGCGCTGATCGGCGAGCACGACCGCGCGCGGACGCCCCCCCGGCGCGCCACCGCCCGGGAACACGGCACGCGCCACCGCGGCTGCGTCCGCGATCGGATCGGCGCCGCCGACGCGCGTCGTGTTCTTCGTCGCGAACGTCGGGAAGCCGAGCTGCCGTGGGACGTCCGGCTCGTCGCCGGCCTTGCCGATCTGAGGACTGTCGAGCCGCTGCGGATCGCCGCCGCAGCCGATCGTCGACGCCAGCGCAACCGACGCGCTGAGCGCCAGCAGGACGGCGAGGGGGTGGCGACGCATGTGCTCAGCGCAGCGCCGCGACGATCCGCACCGTCGTGCGGTCGCCGTCGCGCTTCGTGCCGATCGCAAGCGAGCTATACGCCTCGACGTAGGGAATCGCCGGCGCCAGATCCGCGACCTCCAGCTGGTCGAGCGCTCTCAGCAGCGCTGCGACCGGCGGCACGATCAGCACGAACGACGGCTCGTAGCCGTCGCCGAGCGTGTCGATCGCGGCTCTGCCCGACTCGCTCTCGTCGAAGCGCTGCTGCGGGTCGAGCAGGTCCTGGGCGGACGAGGCTGGGTAGCCGGCGACGAGCTTGTCGCCCTGCGCCAGCACGACGATCGGCAGCGGCAATTGCGGGATCGCCACCTGGAAGCCGCGTGCACCGCTGACGGAGACTGGCCGCACAGGCAGGTTCGTGCCGGCCGAGACGATCGTCTCGATGCGCGTCAGCAACCGCTGCGCGGCGGCGGCGTCGGTCAGCTGCAGCAACGCGCCTCCGCCGAGGTCGAGCGGCGATGCGCCGCGCGCGAACAGGCCGAGCCCGCCGAGCGGCTTGAGCAGGTCTCTGTCGAGGTCCAGGCCGAGCTCGGCGCGTACCTGCGCGGCCGCCTCGTCGTGGACGCCTGCCGCCTCGAGCGCGCTCTGCACGATCGGCCCGAGCGGCGGCGTCGCGAGCGCGAGCCACGCGTCGCCGGGGAGCTGGCCGACGCTGACCTCGGCGTCGGAGCCCTCGAGCTCGACGAGATCAGCGTCTCCGGTCGCCTCGATCGCGATCTCGTCGGCGGTTGCGGTAAGGGTGGCGAGGACCGGATCGGCGTCGCGGTATCTGGCGAGCGCTCTGCGTGCGGCCGGGGAGGCGCTCTGCGCCTGCTCGATCGCGATCGCGATCGCCCGCGGATCGACGTAGAGGAGTCCGAGCGCGTCGTCCGGCGCATCGTCGAGCGCATCCTGGAAGCGCGCGGCGTCCGCGAGGCTGTCGCCTCTCGAGGCGTCGATCGCCGCTCTGATCCCGATGAGGGTGCCCACGACGTAGAAGTCGTCGACGACCGCGAAGTACATCTCCGGCTCGCTCGGGTCGTGCTCGTAGGCGATCCCCTGGTAGCGACCCGCCTCGCGCAGGTCGTCCTTGCGGCGAAGGCGCGGGAGCGCCTCGTCGAACGCCTCGCGGTCGCCGATCGCCAAGGCGGCGGCGCCATCCGGATCGTCCTCGCCGGCTGACGGCATCAGCAGGAACCCGCCGACGCGATCGCCGAGCCAAGGCTCGATGTCCTCCGAGAAGCTTGTCTCGCCCGGCTCCGTGGCTCCGTCGAGCAGGCGGCGCAGCTCGGCGGCCGGGTCCTCCACGCGGAACACCTTGCGCGCGGCTGCGAGCACGCCCTCCTCCAGCTCGCCGTCGGGACGCACGCTCGCCTCGCCGTAGAGCGCCGCGCCGACGGGCGCGAGCGTGGCGGAATCGGGTCCCTCGGCGTTCGTGGGCGGCGCGTCTTCGCTGCCGCACCCGGCGAGGATCAGCAACAGCAGCGTGAGCAGCAAGGCAAGCGGCGCGGCGACGCGCACGCCGTGGGGGAGTCGGCGGTCGAGCATCGGCGGAATGCTACGCAGCGAGCGGGCTGTTTGGGCCGTTCCGGCGAACGACTTGACATATCCGCCGCCGCATCGTCTAGGATGCCGCGCCAACGCCGAATCCACGGCCAGAAGCTGTGGACCGGGGGACCCAAGAAGCATTGGGGCGAATCCCGCGGTGAATCCGCGAGAGGCGCCGGCTCTTTCCGCGCCAGCCCGACAGCTAACCCCGGAGGCCGACGAAAGAGGAAGCTGTTGCGCGCACGGACCCTGGCTGCGCTGGGTCTTACGACGTTGGGCCTCGCCTGCGCCCCTGCGATCGCGGCTGCGGCGACCGGCGGAGCCGGCGTGCCCAGCACGACGTCGCCGGCGAAGACGTCGGATGACGCGACCCAGGCTCCGGCGCCGCAGGACAAGGCGGGCGGCGCCGCCTTCGGCGTCGTGCCGGAGCTGCTGCGTCCGACCGTCCCCGGCGACGTCGGCGTCATCAGAGGCGGCATCGCCTACGCCCCCGAGAACGCACCGCTTGTCGTGCAGCAGGCGATCTGGGCGGCGAACAGGCTGCGCAGCAAGCCGTACATCTACGGCGGCGGGCACCAGAGCTTCCGCTCGCGCGGCTACGACTGCTCAGGCACCGTCTCGTTCGCACTGCACGGTGGGAGCCTGCTCGACTCGCCGCTCGATTCGAGCAGCTTCATGAAATGGGGCGAGCGCGGCAGAGGCCAGTGGATCACCGTCTACACGAATCCCGGGCACGCGTTCGTGATCATTGCCGGCCTGCGGCTCGATACGAGCGGCTCCGGCGAGTCGGGCCCGCGCTGGCGCCCCGAGGCGCGCTCGACGCGCGGGTACCGCGCCCGCCACCCCGAAGGGCTCTAGCGTCGCGCGCCGGCCTGCCGGCCCTCGCTCGGTAGGCTTGACCCACCTGCCCCTCGAAGCTGCCCCAAGGAGGATCCGATGGCCGGGTTGACCGGGCGTTTCTCCACCGTCGTGAAGTCGAAGATCTCGAAGCTGCTCGACCGCGCCGAGGATCCCTCCGAGACGCTGGAGTACAGCTACCAGAAGCAGATGGAGCTGCTGCAGAACGTCAAGAAGGGCCTCGCCGACGTCGTGACCGCGAAGAAGCGGCTCCAGCTGCAGTCGCAGAAGCTCGAGCAGCAGGTCGTCAAGCTCGACACGCAGGCGCGCCAGGCGCTCGCCGGCGGCAACGAGGCGCTCGCCCGCACGGCGCTGGAGCGCAAGGGCGCGATCCAGGCCGAGCTGCAGGGCCTCGACGGGCAGATCGCCGAGCTCGAGTCCCAGCAGCAGTCGATGACCGAGAACCAGGCGAAGCTGCAGTCGAAGATCGAGACCTTCCGCAGCAAGAAGGAGGTCATCAAGGCGCAGTACTCGGCGGCCGAGGCGCAGGTGCGGATCTCCGAGGCGGCGACCGGCGTCGGCGAGGAGATGGCCGACGTCGGCCTCGCGATGCAGCGTGCGCTCGACAAGACCGAGAACATGCGCGCTCGCGCGCAGGCGGTCGACGAGCTGGAGCAGGCCGGCGCGTTCGAAGACCTCACCCAGCTCGGAGGCGGCGAGGACGACATCGACCGGCAGCTGAGACAGCTCAGCAGCGGCACCCAGGTCGACAGCGAGCTGGAGCAGATGAAGGCGGAGCTGGGGGCCGGCGGCAAGAGCGCTGGCGAGCTGGGCAGCGGCGACCAGCCGGGCGCGGGCGAGGGGCGGTCCGCATGATCGTCCGCATCGCGACGGAGGGGCAGTACCGCCTGGCCGACGGCGTGATCGAGCGCGTGAACGCGCTCGACAACGAAGCCGTCGCCGCCGTCGAGGCCGGCGACGCAGCCCGTTTCACCGAGCTGTTCGGGCAGATCATCGCGCTCATCCGCGCCGAGGGAGAGCCGCTGCCCGCGGACGAGCTGCACGGCTCCGACGTGATCGTGCCGCCGCCCGACACCTCCTTCGAGGAGGCGCGGCACGAGTTCAGCGGCGACGGCCTGATCCCGGACTGATCGGCGGCGCCGGCATCCCGCCAGGCAGCGTCCTCGCCGGTTCGCGTGCGAAGCACGCCACACCGACCACCGGCTTTGCCGGCGGTGCCCCGTCCTCCCCTGGCGGGCGCCGGCATCCGCCGGATCAGCCCGGATACTCCCGGACTAGATCGGGATGCCCCAGAGCGGAAACCAGCGCTCGAGCTCGGCCTCGACCGGCAGCTCGGCGCCGACCTGAGCCTTCAGCCGCAGCTCCCGCTCGTTGTCGCGCGCGTGGTCGCCGGACGGGACGAAGGGGTAGAAGGCGCCGCGCTTGTAGTTGTAGATCCAATAGAGCGGACGGCCGCCGGCATCCTCGAACGCGAACACCGCGCACAGGATCCGCTCGCCGTAGCCACCTGCCTCCAGCGCGCCGCTGACCGCGTTGACGCCGACGACCAGGTCGTCGAAGTCGGGGTCGCGCAGGACCATCCAGCGATAGTCGTACTCGTCGTCGCGCGTCTCGACGGTCGTGCCGCTGTCGCTCGAGGTGCCCTCGACGACCTCGACCATGTCCTTCGCGATCTGCTCGAAGTCGGCTGTCGCGAGCGCCTGGAAGACGATCCCGGCGAGACCGCGAGATCTGATCGACAGCTCCGTCTCGAACGTCACGTACGCGGTGCTCATCGCGAACAGCCGGTCCGGCGCAGGCTTCTCGAGTCTGCGCCGGCCGGCGAGGATGTCGAACAGGCCCATGGGACGGACTACGCGGCGCCCTGCAGCTGCGCCTCGAGGCGGCTCAGCGCGGCGAGCCGCTTCTCGAGCGGCGGATGCGTCGAGAAGAAGTTCATCAGCGACTGCTTCGCGTGTGGCGGGAAGATGTAGAAGGCCGCCAGCTCCTGTGAGGCGCGCAGATCGCGCTGCGGGATGCGGTCCATCGTCCCGGCGATCTTCATCAGCGCCGACGACAGTGCGCTCGGGCGCCCGGTGATGACGGCCGCGCCGCGGTCCGCGGCGAACTCGCGGTAGCGCGAGAGCGCCTGCAGCAGCAGGAACGAGATGACGTAGACGACCACGGAGACGAGGATCACGACGGCCATGGAGGGGCTGTCGTCGTCGCTGGAGCCCATGCCCCCGCCGCCGAAGAAGAAACCGAACTGGACGATGTAGGCGGCGACCGTCGCGAAGAAGCTCGCGATCGTCATCACGAGCACGTCGCGGTTCTGCACGTGCGTGAGCTCGTGCGCCATCACGCCCTCGAGCTCGGCGGGGGAGAGCAGCTCCATGATCCCGGTCGTCGCGCAGACGGTCGCCTTCTTCGGCGAGCGGCCGATCGCGAACGCGTTCGGCATGGGGGTGTTGGCGACGGCGACGCGCGGCTTCGGCAGGTTCGCCTGCACGCACAGCCGCTCGACCATCGCGTGCAGCTGCGGCGCCTCCTGCGGGCTCACCTCTCTGGCGCCCATCGCGTGCAGCGCGAGCTTGTCGGAGGCGAACACCTGCAGCAGGAACATCCCGCCGACGAGCACGAGCAGGAACGTGGCGCCAGAGGCGAAGACGACGCCGACCAGCACGGCGTAGACGAGGCCGAGCAGGAACAGGGTGAGCGTCATCCGGAGCTGCAGACCGGTATCGCGACCGAACGACGTGGGGCGGGCCATGGTGCGTGATCCTCCCGGGATCTAGGTTCCAGTCCTCATCATGGCAGACGACATGAGCGCTTCCTAAGGAGCTGCGCTCGCGCCTCGGTGGGCCGCGCTAGGGCTCGCCCCACGCGAGCCGGCTGCCGGCGGTGGACGCGACGCCGAAGACGTCGTCGAGCAGCGGCTCGGGCTCCGTCACGTCGAGCTCCTCGCGCAGGTGCCGCTCCACCTCGGCGCGCGAGGAGCCGCCGACCGCCATCTCGATCGCGACGAGGCGGGCGGCGCTGGGGACGGGGATCTCGGGGGCGCCGTTCTGTGCCGGCAACTCCGGCTCCGCGGCCGGATGCGGCTCTTCGTGCTCGGGTCCGGCCGCGTGGCGGGCGGGTCCTGTCGCCGGTGAAGACGATCCCGCGAGCGGGGTCGCGGGAATCGTCTCAGCCGCCACCACCGGCTCCGCCGGCGGTGCCGCCGCCCGATCGGCGCTGGTGGCGGCCGGCGCAGGCTCGGCCGCTGGGGGAGCAGCCGCTTCCTCCCCCTCGATGCGAGACCAGCTTGGCTCGGGCGCGGCCGGCGCTGGGGCGGCGCTCACGGGCTCGGCGGGCGCGGGCCGCCCGGCGGTCGGAGCCGGCGGCGCGTTGACGGGCTCCGGCATCGGTGCGCCGGCCGGCCACGGCGGGCGCGGCATGCGCGCCTCGGCGGTCGGGTCGACGGCTTGGAGCTCGCGGGTCAGCGCGGCGACGGCGTCGGTCAGCTCATCCGCCAAACGGCGGGCGGCGCGGCTGAGCGTCTCGATGCGCGCGGTGCGGGCTGCGGTCTCGGCGTCCACCTGCAGGCGGGCGGCGGCGAGGTAGCGCCGCACCTCCTCCTCCGCGCTGCGGCGATGCTCGGCGATCGCCTGCTCGGCTGCGCGCGCCTCGCGCTCGGCCGCGCGCACGATCGCCTCGACGTGCGCGGCGAGATCTGCGCCGAGCCGGCCTCCTGCCGGTCCGGACGAGCTGTCGGGGGGAAGGGCGCCCATGCCGTTCGCGCCGGAGTATGACAGCGAGTGCGGCAAAAGCCCAGCGTCTCGGCGGGTTTCGCGCCACGCCGCGTCGAGCGCGTGGTAGGCTGCTGCGCGCCGAGTCTCCTGCGTGCGCGCGGGAGAGCGGGGGACCCACACGAGTTCCCCTAGGGGCGAGTCGCGGCCTGGTGGTCGCGTAGCGCATCGCGCGAGCCCGACAGCTAACCCCGTAGGCACCGCAGATGCGATCCATAACTGTGAACCTCTGGTTGACCCTTGGGGAGGCGCGAGCCTAGACTCGCGCGCCGCGCATGCGTCGTCGCACCGTCCTCGTGCTGCTCGTGGTGGCCCCGCTCGTCTTGTGGGCTGTGCTGCCGCTCGTCTCGAACGCGAGCCCCGAGGCGACCGTCAGCTCGCTCCAGGGCAGAATCGACAAGAAGCAGGGCCAGCTCGAGCGCGTCAACGGGCGCGCGCGCGTGCTCAGCACCGACATCTCCGGCCTGACGCAGAGAATCGACCGCCTTCAGGGCACGATCACGACGCTGCAGCGGCGCGAGGGCGCGATCCAGGCCGACCTCGACGACAAGCGCGCCGAGCTGCGGCGCACACAGGACGAGCTGCGCCGTGTGCGCGCCCGCCTGGTCCAGCTGCGCGCCCGTCTCGAGCACGCGAGAACGGTGCTCGCGGACCGCCTCGTGGAGCTCTACAAGTCCGACGAGCCCGACATCGTCAGCGTCGTACTCGACGCCGACGGCTTCGCCGACCTGCTCGAGAACGGCGCCTACCTGCAGCGGATCGGCGAGCAGGACCGGCAGATCATCACCGCCGTGCGCGACGCGAAGGCGGAGATGGCGGTGGCCGCCAGACGCCTCGGCGTGCTGGAACGCAGACAGCAGCGGATCGCGATGGAGATCACCGCGCGCCGCAACGCGGTCGCGCGCGTGCGCGTCGAGGTCCAGGGCAAGCGCGACGCGGTCGACCGTGTCCGCGACGAGAAGCAAGGCGTCCTCAGCTCGGTTCGCGCGCACGCGCACGACCTCAACGAGGACATCGAGGCGATGGCGCGTCAGCAGGCGAAGATCGAGGCGGAGATCCGTGCGGCGCAGGGCGGCGGCACGATCCCCGCGGGACCGATCCGCGGCGGCGGGCGCTTCATCTGGCCGGTCAACGGCCCGGTCACCAGCGGCTTCGGCTACCGCGTCGGCCCCGGAATCACGAGATTCCACCAGGGACTCGACATCGGCGTCCCGAGCGGCACGCCGATCCGTGCTGGCGGCTCCGGCACCGTGATCCTCGCCGGCTACAACGGCGGCTACGGCAACTACACCTGCATCGACCATGGCGGCGCGGTCTCGACGTGCTACGCGCACCAGTCGGCGATCCACGTGAGCGTCGGCCAGCACGTCGCGCAGGGCCAGGTCATCGGCCTCGTCGGCAACACCGGCTACTCGTTCGGCGCCCACCTCCACTTCGAGGTGCGCGTGAACGGCGCTGCCACGCAGCCGCTGAGCTACCTCGGCTGACGGTAGCCTCCCAGCCGTGCTGAAAGAGATCGACGTCCTGGGCGTGGAGCTGCAGACGTTCGGGATCTTCTTCGCACTCAACTTCCTCTGCTGGGCCGCGGTCGTGGCGAAGCGGCTGAAGGAGATCGGCAAGCCGGTCGACTGGGCCTACGAGATCCTCTTCGCGGCGCTGATCGGTGGCCTGATCGGCGCGCGCCTCTACTACGTCGTGCAGAACTACGACGCGGTCAAGGACGACCTGCTCGGCAACATCCTCAGCGGCGCTGGCCTGATCTGGTACGGCGGCTTGCTCGGCGGCGTGATCGCCGTGCTGCTGTGGGCATGGTGGCGCGACTTCCTCAGACTCGCGCTGCTCGACATGGCCGCGCCGGGGCTTGCGCTCGGTTACGCGATCGGGCGGATCGGCTGCCAGATCTCGGGCGACGGCGACTACGGCAAGGCGTCCGGCCTGCCGTGGGCGATGGGCTATCCGGACGGCGCCGTGCCGACGGACCCCGGCGTGACGGTCCAGCCGACACCGATGTACGAGACGCTGAGCATGGGCCTGTTCGCGCTCGTGCTGTGGCGCCTGCGCGATGCCTTCCGGCCCGGTGCGCTGTTCGGCATCTATCTCGTCGGCGCCGGGCTCGAGCGCTTCCTCGTCGAGTTCGCGCGCCGCAACGACCACGTGCTCGGCGGCTTGACGGCCGCGCAGCTCGAGAGCATCACGCTGATGGTCGCCGGCGCCGTCTGGCTGCTCGTACTGCGGCGCAGACACGGCACGCTGCGCGCTGAGGGCGCCCCGCCCGCCCGCGCCGGCCGCTCGCGCCCGGCGACCGCTTAGCCGCAGCTTCGAGGGTCGAAGCGCCCACATTCCGTCATCGGGTGGGCTCGCACTTGGCTTCCGTCCGGTGCATCGGTAAGGATGCGCGCGTCGGACCGCCGCATGGACGCGGCGGAATGTCAAGCCGCCGGGGGACGCGGCGGGGGAGATCTAGCTGGGGGTGGTGCGCGTGCGCGCGACGAAGGGATATGTGGCTGGCGTCGGCACGACGAGCGCGCTGATCGGCGCGATCGGCTGCGCGTTCGCGGTGCTGTCGGCGGTCGTGGCGGTGCATGGCTGGCCGCTGACGCTGCAGGCGCCGGACGCTTCGACGGTTGAGGACCGCGGGACGGGCGGTGGCGCGCTGCCGTCGCTCGGGCTCTTCCCGGCCGCGCAGCGGACGCGTGCCGATGGCCGTGCCGCCGCGGAGCCTGGCCGGCGGGCACGCGGCATCGTCGTGCGCGCGGGCGCGGGGCCGGTCGCGGGCGCGTTCGGGCCGTCCGCTGACCGGCGCGTCCCGGCGACCCACGCGCCCGCCAGCGGACCCGCCCCCGCCGGAGCGCCGGCGGCCGGCGCCGCTGGCTCGCCCGCCCAGCCGAGCCCGTCGCCGGGCGCGGGATCCGGCTCCGCCGGGAGCGAAACGACCGCGACCCCGCCGCCGCCCGCAGCCGACGGATCCTCGCCAACGCTCGGCGGGACTGTGACGCAGGTCATGAGCGGCGCCGGCACGGCCGTCTCGCAGACGGGCCAACAGCTCGGCGGCGCGGTGCAGGGCGCGACGAGCCAACTCGGCGACGTCGTGGGCCAGGTGAGCCCGGCAGTCGGTCAGGCCGTCACGCAGGCCGGGCAGACGGTGGGCGGCGTCGTGGGCGGCACGACGGGGACAGTCGGTCAGGTCGTCACCGGCACGGGCACGACCGTCGGCAGACTGCTCGGCGGCCTCGCCGTCGGCAGATGAGCGACGCGGCGCTGGCCGCCTGAGTCCAGCCGAAGGCGGGCGAGCCGGCATAATCTCGCGGCGATGGCCGCGACCGGGGCACAGCTGCAGCTGGCGCACGTCCTCCCGCTCGGGAGCCGCATCGACGCGCGCGGCCATTTGGAGGTGGGCGGCTGCGACACGGTCGAGCTGGCGAGGGAGTTCGGCACGCCGGCGTACGTGTACGCGGAGGACGACCTGCGCGCCCGCGCTCGCGCGTATGTCGACGCGATGCGCGCGCGCCACGACGACTTCGACGTGCTGTTCGCCTCCAAGGCATTCCCCTGCACCGCCGCCTATCGCTTGTTTGCGGCCGAGGGGATCGCCTGCGACGTCGCCTCGGGCGGCGAGCTCGCGCTCGCGCTGCGCGGCGGCTTCGATCCGGCGCGCATCTACCTCCACGGCAACGCGAAGTCGCTGCAGGAGCTGAGCGAGGCGCTCGACGCGGGCGTCGGCCACATCGTGCTCGACTCGCTCGACGACGTCGAGCGGCTGGAGCGGATCGCCGGCGACCGCGGGGTGCGTCAGCCCGTGCTGATCCGCGTCACCCCCGGCGTCGCCGGCAGAACGCACGCGGCGATCTCGACCGGCCAGGCCGACTCGAAGTTCGGCTTCGGGATGGACGACGCGCGCCACGCGATCGAGCGGCTGCGCGGCTCGGACAGCCTCGATCTGCACGGACTTCACATGCACATCGGCTCGCAGCTGCTGTCGCTCGACGCGTACCGCCCGGCGGTGGAGGCGATCGCGACGCTCGGCGACTTCCCCGTCTACAACCTCGGCGGCGGGCTCGGCGTCGCCTACACCGCCGAGCAGCAGCCGCCGTCGATCGATCAGTACGTCGAGGTGCAGGTGAACGCCGCGAACGAGCTGCTCGGCCGCGGCAAGAAGCTGCTGATCGAGCCCGGCCGCTCGCTCGTCGCGAACGCCTGCGTGACGCTCTACACCGTGCAGACCGTCAAGCGCAACGTCTCGACGTGGGTCGGCGTCGACGGCGGCATGTCGGACAATCTGCGCCCGATGCTCTACGGCTCCGTCTACGAGGCGCTCCTCGCCGACCGCGCTGACAAGGCCGGCAGCGGTGAGACGTGCCACGTCGCCGGCAAGCACTGCGAGTCGGGCGACGTGATCGTGCGCGGCGTGCCGCTCGACGATCCGAAGCCGGGCGACGTGCTCGTCACACCCGCGACCGGCGCCTACGGCCACGCGATGGCGAACAACTACAACGGCATCCCCCGTCCGCCCGTGATCTTCTGCAGGGACGGCGACGCGCGGGTCGTCGTGCGGCGCGAGACCTACGAGGACCTGGCTGCCCGTGACAGCAGCTGACGCCCGTTTCCGCGTCGGCCTGCTCGGGCACGGGACGGTCGGCGCGGCGTTCGCCGAGCTGCTGCCGCAGCGTGCCGGCGCCGTCGCCGCGGTCACCGGCCTGCGGCCGGAGATCAGCGGTGTCCTGACGCGCTCGAGCGGCGACTTCGAGGCGATCGTCGCCGACAGCGACCTGATCGTCGAGCTGATCGGCGGGATCGCGCCGGCGCGCGAGTACGTGCTGCGCGCGATGCAGGCGGGCAAGCACGTCGTCACGGCGAACAAGCAGCTGCTCTCGCAACACGGCGAGGAGCTGTGGGCGTGTGCGCGTGAGCATGGCGTGCAGCTGCGCTTCGAAGCGGCCGTCGCCGGCGTCGTGCCGGTCATCCGCGTGCTGCAGGAATCGCTCGCGGCCGCGCACGTCGAACGCATCCACGGGATCGTCAACGGGACGACCAACTTCATCCTGACCGAGATGGCGCGCACCGGCGCGACGTACGCCGACGCGCTCGCCGAGGCGCAGCGGCTCGGCTACGCGGAGGCCGACCCGACCGAGGACGTCAACGGCAAGGACGCGGCCGCGAAGATGGCGATCCTCGCGCGCCTGGCGTTTGACACGCCGGTGCACCTCGACCAGGTCGTCTACGAGGGGATCGAGCAGATCGCCCCGGACGACATCGAGTACGCGAGAGAGCTCGGCCTCGGCCTGAAGCTGATCGGCACCGCCGAACGGGTCGACGGCGGGCTGTCGGTGCGCGTCCATCCAGCGTTCCTGTACCCGGGCCACCCGCTCGCGTCGGTCAACGGGCCGTTCAACGCGGTCACGGTGGAATCGGACGCGATCACCGAGATCACGATGTCGGGCCCCGGCGCCGGCGGCCCGCAGACCGCCAGCGCCGTGCTCGGTGACGTCGTGAGCGCGATGATCCCGCCCGCGTCGACGCCGCCGACGAGCGGGCGGCTGGAGATCGTCGCCGACGTCGTCTCCGCCTTCTACTTGCACCTGGAGGTCCCTGACGCCCCGGGAGTGCTCGCGCGCATCGCCGGCGTGCTCGGCGAGCACGGCATCTCGGTCAAGTCGGTCGTCCAGAAGGGGCTCGGCGACAACGCGCGGCTCGTGATGGTCGTCCACCCGGTGCTCGAGTCGCGCTTCTTCGCGGCGCTCGATGCGCTCGCGGGCCTCGACCTGCTGCGCACCGCTCCACGCGCGATCCGCGTGATCGAGGAGCAGTTCGCGTGAGGGAACCGGCTCCTGCCCACCTCGGCCTCATCGAGCGCTACCGCGCGCGGCTGCCGTTCGAGAACGGCGACCCGGTGATCACGCTGGGCGAGGGCTCGACGCCGCTCGTGCACGCTCCCGCGCTGTCGGAGCGGGTCGGCGCCGAGGTGTGGCTCAAGCTGGAGGGGCTCAACCCGACCGGCTCGTTCAAGGACCGCGGCATGACGTGCGCGGTCTCCGCGGCCGTGCGCGAGGGGGCGAAGGCGGTCATCTGCGCCTCGACCGGCAACACCTCCGCGAGCGCCGCCGCCTACGCCGCGCGCGCCGCGATCCGCTGCGCGGTGCTCGTGCCCGACGGCAAGATCGCGACCGGGAAGCTCGCGCAGGCGCTGATGCACGGCGCGCGCGTGATCGTGCTGCGCGGCAACTTCGACGAGGCGCTGAAGCTCGTGCGCGAGCTGGCTGACAAGCACCCGATCTCGCTTGTCAACTCGGTCAACGAGTTCCGCCTGGAGGGGCAGAAGACCGCCTCGTTCGAGATCGTCGAGGCGCTCGGCGAGGAGCGGCGGCTCGACGCGCTCTGCATCCCGGTCGGCAACGCCGGCAACATCACCGCCTATTGGAAGGGCTTCCGGGAGGTCGGCGTCGCGCCGCGCATGTTCGGCTTCCAGGCCTCCGGCGCCGCGCCGCTCGTCGAGGGCAAGCCGGTGCCGAGCCCGGAGACGGTCGCGAGCGCGATCCGCATCGGCAACCCGGCACGCTGGGAGGAGGCGATGGAGGCGATGACCTCCTCGCACGGCGCCGTGCGAGCGGTCACGGACGCGCAGATCCTCGAGGCCTACCGCTTCCTCGCCGCGCGCGAGGGCGTCTTCTGCGAGCCGGCCTCGGCAGCGAGCGTCGCGGGCCTGATGGTGCACGGCGCCGCCGGCGCCGAGCGCGTCGCGTGCGTGCTGACGGGCCACGGCCTCAAGGACCCCTCGACGGCCCTCGATCAGGCCGGCGCGGTCGTGCCGTGCGAGCCCGAGCTGGCGGCCGTCGAGGAAGCCGTCCTCGGGTAGCGACACGATCTCGTCGCCGTGGTCCGCCGCCGCATCGTCCGCGTCCCCGCCTCCTCGGCCAACCTCGGCCCGGGCTTCGACGTGCTCGCGGCCGCGCTCTCGCTCCACCTGGAGGTGGAGGTGGAGGAGACCGGCCGCTTCGCGGTCGAGACCGAGCTGGAGATCGCGACCGACCGTCGCAACCTCGTCGTGCGCGCGTTCGAGCGCCTGCACCCACCGGACGACTTCACCTTCCGCATCTCCTCCGAGATCCCGTTGTCGGGCGGGCTCGGGTCGAGCGCGGCGGCGATCGTCGCCGGCGTGCTGGCGGCGGACCACCTGTTCGAGCTCGACGCCGACGTGTTCGCGCTCGCGGCGGAGGTCGAGGGGCATCCCGACAACGTCGCGGCTGCCGTGCATGGGGGCGTCGTGATCTGTGCTGACGGCGCGGTCACGCGCTTCGACCCGCCGACTGGGCTGGAGGGCCTGCTGGTCGTCCCGTACGAGCCCGTCCGCACCGCCGAGGCGCGCGCTGCACTGCCGTCCGCGGTGCCGATGGGGGACGCGGTCCACAACGTGGCGCACGCCGCGCTGCTCACGCTCGGGCTGGCGCGCGGCGACTGGGAGCTCGTCGGGCGTGGGCTGGACGACCGCCTGCACCAGCCGCACCGCGCGCATCTGTATCCACGCTCGGCGGAGCTCGTGCGCGACGCGCGCGCGCTCGGCGCACTCGGCGCGACGATCTCCGGCGCCGGCCCGACGGTCCTCGTGTGGAGCCACTACGAGCAGACGGCGACAGTCGCCGAGCGGCTGCGCGAGCGGGCTGACGGCTGGGCGGACGTGCTGCGCGTGCCGTTCGAGTCGCAGGGCGCGGACGTCGTCGGCGTCGTCTAGGCCCGGATCGTCACGATCGTCCCCAGCGGGACCGTGTGCACAAGCCGCCGCGCTTCCTCAGCGGGCGCGCGCAGGCAGCCGAGGCTCGCCGCCGCGCCGATCGTCTCCGGCAGGTTCGTCGCGTGGATCGCGACGCGATCGCCGCCGCCCCAGCCCTGCGGCGTGTGCGGCTGGCGCGCGCTGAGCGCGAGGATGCAGCAGCCGTAGACGGAGGCGGGGTTCTCGGTCAGCAGCTTGTCGGTGACGGCGAAGCGCCCGGGCGGAGTAGGCGTGGACGCGCCCCCGATCGCGACGCGGAAGCGTTGCATCACCCGTCCCGCGCGCCGCACGACGACCTCTCGCCGTCCGAGCGACGCGACGACGCTCCAGCGCGTGCGATGAGCGATCAAGCCCGCGTTCGCCGCGATCCACCCGATCCGCCCGTTCGGCAGCTCCTTCGAGATCACGCCGAGCCAGCCGTCCTGCTGCCGCACGACCGGCAGGATCGTGGCGGATCTGAACTCGGTTCTCGGAAGCACGCCGCCCACGACAGACCCACCGGGAGCGGCGCGCAGCCGCGTCGGCCGCGTGATCTGCACGGTGAGCTGTCCAGGCGCGGGCCGAGTCGGGCGGCGGGCGCTCGTGGTGCTCGGCGGTTGCTCGGCCTGCGCTGCTTGCGGGCTCGGAACCAGCACGGCTGCCGGCGGCGGATCCGCCGTGCTTCCCCCGCCGCAGCCGCTGAGCGCCAGGACGCCGAGCGCCGGAAGGGGGAGCCAGCTACGCCGCCACGTCATCCAGCAAGGGTTGCAGACGGCCCCGTGCGTCCTCCAACCTGAGCCGCTCGAGCAGCTCGTCCGCCACCCTCAGGTAGTCGATCCCGAGATCCGGCCGGTAGTCGACGATCGACCGCGCGCGCTCGGCCGACTCGGCATACGCGATCGACTGGCGAATCGTCTGCTCGATCAGCTTCTCGCCGAAGTGCTCTCTGAGCGAGTCGTACGCCTCGCGCGAGTGGCGCGTGCGCATGTCGGCGATGTTCAGCACGACGCCGAGCCACTCGAGGTCGGGATTGAGGTTCTCGCGCGCGAGCTCGATCACCTCCAGCGCCTGCTCGACGCCCTGCATCGCGAAATACTGCGCCTCCGCGCTCAGCAGCGCGTAGTCGGCCGCGACGAGCGCGTTGACGGTCAGCAGGCCGAGGGCCGGCGGACAGTCGACGAGCACGACGTCGTAGCCGTCCGCGACCTCGCGCAGCGCGCGCCGCAGCGTCAGCTCGCGGCCCATCTTGCCGCTCATCGCCAGCTCCGACTCGGCCAGCCCGAGGTTGGCCGGGATGATCCCGTCGTGAACCGCGTCGGCTGCTCTCGCACGACCGCTCAGCACGTCGCCGATCGTCGGCGACGCCTGTGGGTCGACGTCGAGGTAGTCGGACAGGTTGCCCTGCGGATCGAGGTCGACCGCGAGCGTGGACAGCCCCAGGCGCCGGAAGACGTCGGTGAGCGTGCGCACCATCGTCGTCTTGCCGGTGCCGCCCTTCTGCGAGAGGACTGCGATCGTGACCGCCATTGCGCGCCGCGGACGATATCGCCGCGGCGCGGGACGACCCGCCGGTTTGAGCCGGTCCTAGCCGACGAGCGACTCGGGCTCCGGCGCGAACAGCTCGTCGTCGCCGAGCCCGGGAACGTCGACGAACGTCAACCGATGGCGCCCGACGACGAGCTCGTCGCCGTCGCGCAGCGGATGCCACTCGATCCGCTCGCCGTTCACGAACACGCCGTTGAGGCTGCGGTCGTCGAGCACCCGCACGCCGTCGGGCTGGCGCACCACGAGCGCGTGCCGGCGGGACACCGTCGGATCGTCGAAGCGCACGTCGGCTGCAAGGCTGCGCCCGATCCGCGTCCACTCGCGCGTCAGCTCGTGCACCACCAGCTCTTCGCTGTCGCGGTAGACGAGGTACTGCCCGGGCGTTCCGAGCTCGGCGCGCGCGTCGGCGAGCTGCAGCTCCTCGGCGGCGCTCGCCTCCTGCAGCGCAGGGGCGGGGACATGCGCAGCCGTGAACAGCGACGCGCGCACGAACGCCTCACCGCCACAGCTCGGGCAGGGCGGCAGCGTGTCGGCGGCAGCGAGGGAGACCACGTAGTCGCATGCGACGCACCGGAACGTGCCGGTGCCGACAAGGGTTCCTGACGTATGTGACTCCATGTCCCCAACCTCCAGACAACCACCGCGGGGCGGGAGCGGCGGTGCAGACGATGTGACGAGAGCGCCAGGCGCGGCGAACTCGCCTGGCCGCAGGGGCGGCCCGGGCTCCTCTTACCCAAGCAGGACGAGGACTCAAACGCAGCGTCGCGGTCCGCGGGCAGACCGCACCGGCGGCGCGGCAGGTGGGAGAAGGAGCCGGGCGTCGTTCGGCGAACCGAGTGGTCATGCTGCGAACTGAACACCATGCGCCCGAGCTCGAACGCCACCTGCTGCGTCGCAGCGTGCTGGCGCTCGCGGCCGGTCGCGACTGCTGCGACGGGTGTCACCGCACGCCGCTCGTCGGCGAGCGCGTGCACGTCTACGACGGCGGCCGGGTGCTGTGCGAGCTGTGCCGCCGCGAGCGCCGCGAGGCGCCGCTGCGCTCCGAGTCCGTCCACGGCAGCGAGCACGGCCTCACCGTGCGCCGGGCGGCCTGACCGCCCCCGTCTAGCCGGCCGGTCGTTCACTACACTCCGGCCCGCCGTGGATCCCGTCGTCGTCAGCGTCAACATCGCCCGCCCCCGCGCGGAGCTGTTCGAGTACCTCGCCGACGTCGCGAACCATCCCGAGTTCAAAGATCACTTCCTGTCGGACTGGCACCTCACGCGCGAGGACAGCGCCGGCCGCGGCGCCGGCGCGCGCTTCCGCGAGCAGCTTCCGCTGAGCCGCTTCGGCTGGGGCGACTACACGCTCGTCGAGGTCGACCCGCCGTTCCGCATCCTCGAGCGCGGCCGCAGCGGCAAGTTCAACCGCGTGCGTGCGATGGGGGAGTGGACGCTGCACGACGCGCCCGGCGGCATGACGCGCGTCGAGTACCGCTACGAGACGCAGCCGGCGAGATTGAGCGACCGTCTGATGGAGCTGATCGCCGGTCGCGGCTGGCGGAAGCGCAAGCTCTCGCGCGCCCTCCGTCGCCTGCAGGCGATCTTCGAGGAGGACCGCGCGCGCGGCAGACGAGCGACGATCGCCGCCCGGTAGATCACTAGACTTCCCGGCCCTCATGACGAATCGACTGCTCCGACTCCCCCTGCTCGCGGCCGCTGCGCTGCTCGCCGCGCTGACCCTCGTCGCCTGCGGCGGCACCGGCCATCCGCCCACCACGCACGGCGAGAGCGAGGGCGCCTACATCCAGGCCGGCCCGCTCATCTACCAGGTGCAGATGTCGCGCGAGCTCAACCCCGCCAACGTCGAGGACATCGAGTACCTCGAGGGCCTGCCGGTGGACACGCCGAGACTCGCGGGCGACGAGGAGTGGTTCGGCGTCTGGCTGCGCGTGCAGAACGACACCGACGAGGCGCACACGAGCGCCAGCGAGTTCAAGATCGTCGACACCACCGGCACCGAGTACGAGCCGATCGAGCTGCCGGAGACGAACACCCTCGCCTACCAGCCGACGTCGATCGCGACGGACGGGTTTGCACCGGTCCAGCCCGATCCCGAGAGCGCTGCCGGCATGGGGCCGAACAACGGCGAGATGCTGCTGTTCCGGCTGAGAACCAACGTCTACGACAACCGCCCGCTCGAGTTCGAGATCGCGCCGCCGGAAGGCGGCGAGCCGTCGCACGTCGTGCTCGACCTGTAGAGCGCGTTCGTCACTCGCCGGGGCCGTGTTGCAGCGCCGCTGCCAGCACGCCTCGTACCGCCGGTGCCGCGACGTCTCCGCCAGCTCCCGCCTCGGGGAAGAGCGCGCCGACGACGATGCGCGGCCGCTTCGCTGGTGCGAAAGCGACGAACCACGCATCCGTCTCGCGCACGTCCTGCGCCGCCTGCTCGTCGTCCTCGCCGTCCGCCGGTACCGTGCTCTCGAGCTCGGCCGTCCCGGTCTTGCCGGCCACGTCGGCGCCGGCGATCGCCGCCGCGGTGCCGGTGCCGTAGGCGACGACCGCACGCATCATCCGCGTCACCTGTCGCGCGACGCGCGGCCGCGTGACGCGGACGGAGCGCGGCCGATCGCCCGCCCGCAGCGTCGGGATCGGCCGCCGGCCCGCCATCGCGACCGTCGCGGCGACAATCGTCATCTGCAGCGTCGTCGCCTGTACGAGCCCCTGGCCGATCGCGCTGGAGCCGACTGCCAGCTCGTCGCCGATCTGGTCGGCCGGCGGGATCGTGCTCGTGGCGGCGCCGGCGATCGGCGGCGCCTGGTTGAAGCCGAAGCGCTCCGCGACCGCGACCAACCGCGCCGCGCCGAGCTGTGCGCCGAGCGGCGCGAAGGCCGAGTTGCACGAGTGCGCGAACGCGTCGACGAGCGTGCCGCCGCAGTACTCGCCGTTCGCGTTCTCCAGTCGCACGCCCGACAGCGTCGCGGCATCGACGATCGGGAAGGTCGAGCGCGCGTTCGCGACGTGCGACTCCAGCACCCCTGCGAGCGTCACGATCTTGAACGTCGAGCCAGGCGGCTGTAGCGCCGAGAAGGCGACACCGGCGAGTGCCAGCAGCTCGCCGGTGCGCGGGTCCATCGCCGCCACCGCGCCGTAGCGCCCGGCGAGCGCGGCGATCGCCGCCCGCTCGATCTTTGGGTCGATCGTCGTGCGCACGTCCGTGCCCGGGCGCGGCTGCGTGCGCGCGACGACGCGGCCGCCGACCAGCAGCGTCCCGCCAGGCCTGCCCGCGAGCTCGTGCTGGAACACGCGCTCGAGCCCTGAGACGCCGACGCGCGCGTCGCGTGGGTAGCCGAGCGCGCGCAGCGTCGCGAGCTGCTCGTGCGGCGCGAGGTCGAGCCGTCCGGCGATCTCGGCCGCCAGCGCCGGATCGTCGGACGTGCGTTCGTCCCCGGCGGCGAGCACGCTCCCGTCGCGCGCAAGCAGCGCGCCGCGCGGTGCAAGCGTCGTCTCGCGCGTGAGCTGCTCGCCGCCACGCAGGCCCGGGAAGACGACGTGCGCCCGCCAGGCGATGCGCATCTGGTCGCCCGCGCCGCTCACGGGCAGCTCCAGCATGCCGTGGACCGTCCCGAACGCGCGTGTGCGAATCGTCAGGTGGACGGGGATCGCATCGCCGGCGCGGTGGCCGACCCTCCCCACCGCGACCGAGCGCGTCGTGGCCGTCACGGCGGCCTCGCGATAGGCCGCCGTGAACTCCTCGAAGGAGTTGCGGGCCTTCGCGTCGTCGTCGAGCAGCTCGTACATGCGGCCGTAGTCGCCCTCGGCCCAGTACGTCGCGAAGCGCTTCGCGGTCGCCTGCTCGCTGCCTCCCGTGCCGCCGATCAGGAGCGCGAGCGCGACGATCAGCAGGACGAGCGCGGCGAGCGCGGGCAGGGCACGCTGCAGCAACCGGCGGCGTCGCTCCGCCTCACCCCTCCGTGCAGCCGCCTCCACGGCGCGGAGGGTAGACCACGAGGGAGCCGCCGCTCGCCGCCTCCGGCTCCCGCCCGCAGCGTCATGCATGCTGTCCCGCGCATGACCATGCTCGACTGGATCATCGTCGCGCTCGTGGCGCTGTTCGCGCTCGCCGGCTTCCGGCGCGGCTTCATCGTCGGCGCCCTGTCGCTTGCGGGGTTCGCCGGGGGCGCGGTGGCCGGAGCCCGCATCGGCCCGCTGCTGTTGCCCGACGGTGCA
The DNA here is from genome assembly GCA_963770165.1 of uncultured Actinomycetes bacterium. Classification (GTDB taxonomy): domain Bacteria; phylum Actinomycetota; class Thermoleophilia; order Solirubrobacterales; family Solirubrobacteraceae; genus Conexibacter. Next base: position 131,284 of record CAVYOK010000024.1, on the reverse strand, counting down.
CACTCGCCGTACGCACCGCTGTTCGCGCTCGCCGGCGCACTGCTCCTCGGTGGCTTGCTGGCGAGCGGCCTCGAGCGGCTGGGCGCGCGGCTGCGCAACGGCCTGTGGATCCCCGGGCTGGGCGTGCTCGACGGGCTGCTCGGCGCGTTGCTGAGCATGGCGATCGGGCTGGGACTCGCCTGGCTCGCAGGCGCGGTCGTGCTGCAGACGCCGGGCTTTCGCGAGCTGCGGAGAGATGTGCAGCGCTCGGCGATCCTGCGCCAGCTGAACGCGCTGCTGCCGCCGTCGGGTCCGCTGCTCAATGCGCTGGCGCGCTTCGATCCGCTGCCGTCGCTGAGCGTGCCGGGCGTGGCGGTCGCGCCGCCGTCGCCCGAGGTGCTGCGCGAGCCGGGCGTACGCGCGGCGGCGCCGAGCGTCGTGCGGATCCTCGGTACGGCGTGCGGCCTCGGCATCGAGGGCAGCGGGTGGGTCGCCGACGACACAGTCGGCGCGGGCCTCGTCGTCACGAACGCGCACGTCGTCGCCGGCCACGAGGACACGGTCGTGCAGGCGCCGGGCGACTCGACCGGCAGCCGCGACGCGACGCTCGTCCACCTCGACGTGCGCGACGACGTCGCCGTGCTGCGGGTCGACGGGCTGGGCGCGCCGGCGCTGACGCTCGCGCGCGCGCCGGCCGCTGGCACGTCCGGCGCGATCCTCGGCTATCCGCTCAACGGTCCGTTCGACGCCGAGGCCGGCCGGATCGGCGCGACGCGCGCGGTGGTCTCCGAGGACGCATACGGCCGCGGCCCGGTGCGGCGCACCGTCACGCCGCTGCGTGGACGCGTGCGCAGCGGCAACTCGGGCGGACCGGTCGTCGACGCCCGCGGGCGCGTGCTCACGACGGTGTTCGCAGCCACGACGAGCGGCAACCGCGGCGGATACGGCGTCGCGAATGCGGTCGTGGCGGGCGCGCTCGCCGCCGCCCGCCGCAGCGGTCCGGTGTCCAGCGGGGCATGTGCCGGTTGACCGGACCGCTACCCTGCACGGGCTCATGAGCAAGACCCTCGTCATCGCGGAGAAGCCCTCGGTCGGGAGAGACCTCGCACGCGTGCTGCCCGGCCCGTTTCAGAGAGGGGAGGGGATCCTCGAGGGTCCCGAGCACGTGATCACGTGGGCGGTCGGCCACCTTGTGCAGCTCGCCGAGCCGGACGAGTACGACGACAAGTTCAAGAGATGGCGCATGGCCGATCTGCCGATCGTACCGCCGAAGTTCAAGCTCGTGGTGCGCGACGAGCGTTCAAGAAGACAGATGAACGTCGTCAAGCGCGCGCTCGGCCGCGACGACGTGGACGTCGTCGTGAACGCCTGCGACGCCGGGCGCGAGGGCGAGCTGATCTTCGCCTACCTGTATGAGAAGGCGGGGTCGAGACTGCCCGTCAAGCGGTTGTGGCTGTCCTCGATGACGAAGACGGCGATCGAGGAGGCGTTCGCGCACCTGCGCGAAGGGGAGGAGATGCGCTCGCTGGAGGACGCCGCCCGCTCGCGCAGCGAGGCCGACTGGATCGTCGGCATGAACGCCACGCGTGCGGCGACGATCCGCCTGCGTTCCTCGTTCGACGGCGCCGTGTCGCTCGGTCGCGTCCAGACGCCGACGCTGGCGATCTTGGCGCGCCGCGAGGAGGAGATCCGCGCGTTCAGACCCGAGCCGTACTGGACCGTGGACGCCTCGTTCGCCGCGTCAGGGGAGCGCGTGTACGAGGGCCGCTACCACGCCGGCGCGCAGCCCCGCGTGGCCTCGGCTTCGGAGGCGGAGGCCATCGTCGCGGCATGCCGGGGCATCGAGGGGACGATCTCGAAGCTGGAGAAGAGCAGACGCAGAGAGCGCGCTCCGCTGCTGTACGACCTCACGTCCTTGCAGCGCGACGCGAACTCGCGCTTCGGCTTCTCCGCTCGGCGCACGCTCGGCGCCGCCCAGCGCCTCTACGAGGAGCACAAGGCGCTGACGTATCCGCGCACGAGCTCGCGCTACCTGCCGAGCGACATGATCCCCGAGATCAAGCCGATCGCCTCGATCGTCGGCGGGCGGCGCGAGTACGCGGCCGGCGCGGCATACGTGACCGGGCTCGACATGCTGCCACTCGGTCGCGTCGTCAACAACGAGAAGGTCACCGACCACCACGCGATCATCCCGACGAACGCGCCGCACCCGGTCGACAAGATGAGCGACGACGATCGCAAGATCTACGATCTCGTCGCGCGCCGCTTCCTCGCCGTCTTCCATCCTGAGGCCGTGTTCGAGAACACGAAGGTCGAGACGGAGGTCGCCGGCCACGTCTTCCGCACGCGCGGCAAGGTGATGCTCGTGCCGGGCTGGCGCGGCGTCTACGGCGAGGAGGCCGACGCCGAGCCGAGAGAGGGCGACGAGGACGAGGGCCGCGAGCAGCGGCTGCCGAGACTCGAGCAGGGCGAGGCCGTGGAGACGCGCGACGTCCGCTCGGAGGAGAAGGAGACGAGACCGCCGCGGCGCTACTCCGAGGGCTCGCTGCTGGGGGCGATGGAGACGGCCGGCAGACTCGTCGACGACGAGGAGCTGCGCGAGGCGATGAAGGACTCCGGGATCGGCACGCCGGCCACCCGCGCGGCGATCATCGAGCGCCTCCTGCAGGTTGGCTACATCGAGCGCGACGCGCGCGCGTTGGTCGTGACCGAGAAGGGGCTGAACGTCGTGCGGCTGCTCGACGGGCACCAGCTCACGTCGCCGTCGCTGACGGGCGACTGGGAGCACCGCCTCGCGAAGATCGAGATGGGCGAGGACTCGCGCAAGGCGTTCATGGGCGACATCGTCTCGTTCGCCGAGAGAACCGTCGCGACGCTCGACGAGAAGCTCAGAGACGTGCGGATCCCACGCGCGAACCTCGGTCCCTGCCCCGTGTGCGGCCACGACATCGTCGAGAACCGCAAGGGCTACTCGTGCTGGTCGCGCGAGGATCCCGGGTGCGGCTTCGTGATCTGGAAGGCGAAGGCGGGCAAGACGCTGACGGCCGCGGTCGTGCGCGAGCTGATCAGGACCGGCCGGACCGAGAGAGCCGTCACCGGCTTCAGAGGTCGCTCAGGCCGCTCCTTCCGCGCCCGTCTCGCGCTGGAGCAGACGGACGAGGGTCGCTGGCGCGTCGAGTTCGACGAGCCGTGGGCGCGTGAGGGCGCCAAGCCGCCCGAGGCGGAGGACGCCGCCGCGACCGCTGATGGCGCCGCCTCCGACGGCGCCGCCACGCCGGCCGAATCCGCCGTCGCGTAGCGCTCCCTCCGCACTTCCGCCGCATTCCGCGCTCCACCCGCGTGCCTTTCCCTGCCACGCTCGCTGGCATGGCGCGCGAGGCGCGAGTTGTGTACCGCAGAGGTACACAACTTGACAGTCATCGAGATGGAGTGATCACACGGCTGGCTGCTCGCCAGCACGGTGTGGTCACGCGGGCGCAGCTCCTCGATGCGAGGATGACCAGCCGGATGGTGCAGGCGCGTGTGGCGCGGCGGCGACTGCTGCAACTCCACCGCGGCTCTACGCCGTCGGCCACGCCCAGCTGCGCCCCGAGGGACGGTGGCTCGCGGCGGTCCTGACGGCGGGTCCGGGCGCTGTGCTCAGCCACCGCAGCGCCGCGGCGCTCCACGGGGTCCGCGACGGCGACGGCGTGATCGACGTCACGACGACACGGCGCGTCAAGGTCCGCGGCGCCCTCGTCCACCGCACGACCGTCCTCGATGCCCATGACGTCACGACTCGCCGCCGCGTCCCGGTCACGACCCTGGAACAGATGCTCATCGACCTGGCGGGGATCCTGACAGCGGATCAGGTCGAGAAGCTCTTGCGCGAGACGGACCGCCTCGGCCGCCTGAACGCAGCGGCGCTCCACGCCGCGCTGGAGCGCACGAGCGGGCGCGGCGGTGCGGGCCGGAGGGCATTGAGAGCAGCGCTCGCCGAGCACACCCGCCTCGCCACGTCCCTCACCCGCTCTGAGCTCGAGGACCGCTTCCTCGCCCTCCTCGATGCCGAGAACCTGCCACGGCCGCTGACCAACCACCAGATCGTCGGCATGGAGGTCGACGCAGCCTGGCCGCAGCAACGGATCGCCGTCGAGCTCGACGGCTGGGCGTACCACCACGATCGCGCCTCCTTCGAGGAAGACCGGGCACGGTCGGCGCGCCTGGCGGTCGCAGGCTGGACGAGCGTGCGCTTCACACATGCGCAGGTGGTCGACGGGCCGCGCGACGTTGCCGACACGGTGCGGGAGCTGCTCGCACGCTGAACAGGCCGGCGTCGTCGGCCGCACGCGCGACCATGTCGGGCCCATGCCGCTCACGCTCGTCACCGGTCCCGCGAACTCGGCGAAGGCTGGCGTGGTGCTGGACGCCTTCCGCGCCCGCCGCCGCCAGGAGCCGTGGCTCGTCGTGCCGACGCGCGGCGATGTCCTCGCCTTCGAGCGCGAGCTGCTCGGCGAGGGCGCCACGCAGGCCGGCCGCGTCACGACGTTCGCCGGCCTGACGCGCGAGATCGCGCGGCGCGCGGACTGGTGGGCACGCTCCGCCGGCCCGCTGCAACGCGAGCGGCTCATCGCTGTGGCGATCGCGGAGGCGCCGCTCGACGCGCTCGGCGGCGTGGCCGACACGCCTGGGTTCCTGCATGCCGCGCTCGCGCTCGTGGCGGAGCTGGAGCGCTCGCTTATCACTCCGCAACGCTTCACGGCGGCAGTTCGCGCCTGGCCGCAGGCGCCGCCCGCCGTGCACGCGGCTGCCGCGATCTACGACCGCTACATGCGCGCGCTCGAGCGGCTGGACCGCGTCGACCCCGAGCTGTTCGCCTGGAGAGCGCTCGACGCATTGCGGGCGAGACCCGGCGCGTGGGGCGCGGCGCCCGTCCTCCTGTACGGCTTCGACGACCTCACGCCGCTCGAGCGCGACGCGGTCGAGACGCTCGCGCGCGTCGTCGACACGGAGGTGACCGTCTCGCTCACCTACGAGTCGGGTCGCGAGGCGTTCGCCGGCCGCGCCGCCGCGCTCGTGCAGGAGCTGGGCCAACTCGCGAGCCAGGTCACCGAGCTGCCCGCCGAGGACAGACACTTCGCGCCCGAGGCGCGCGCCGCGCTGCACCACCTGGAGCGTCACCTGTTCGAGCCCGGCGCCCCGCGCGGGCCCGTCGGCGACGCGGTCAAGCTGCTCGTCGCGGGCGGGGAGCGCGCGGAGGCCGAGCTGATCGCGGCCGAGCTGCTCCACCTCGTCGGCGAGGAGGCGGTGCCGGCAGAGCAGATCGCCGTCGTGCTGCGGGCGCCCGATCGCTACGCCGTGCTGCTGGAGCAGGTGCTTGCCGCGTATGGCGTGCCGTACGCGCTTGAGCGGAAGGTCGCCTTCTCCCACACCGCGCTCGGTCGCGGCCTGCTCGCGCTGGCCCGCTGCGCGCTGCACGCCGCGGATGCGGGACCGGCGGACCTGCTCGCCTACCTGCGCACACCCGGCCGGCTCGAGCGGCTGGAGCTGGCGGACCGGCTCGAGCTGACCCTGCGCCGGAAGGCAGTCATGGACGTGACGACGGCGCGCCGGATCTGGGAGGAGGCGCCTGGCGGCTGGCCGCTGCGCGAGCTCGATCGCCTGCGCGGGGCGGCTGCCGACGGCCCGCAGGCGCTGCTCTCGGCGCTCGCGCGCGAGGCGCGTGCCCTGCTCGCCGGCCCCCACCGGGGACAGGCCGCGCAGCTCGACGCGGACGAGGAAGTCGACGCGCGCGCGCTGGCCGCGTTCCTGCACGCGCTGGACGAGCTCGCCGACCTGGCGTACGCCGATCCGCGCCGCGCGCCGACCGTCGACCAGCTGCTGGAGGCGGTCGAGCGGATCCAAGTGCCACTCAGCGCGCGGGTGGGCGGGGCGAAGGCCGCCGTGCTCGTCGCCGATCCGCTCGCGATTCGCGCCCGCCGCTTCGACACCGTGATCCTCTGCGGCCTCCAGGAGGGCGAGTTCCCCCGGCCCGCGGCGCCCGAGCCGTTCCTGTCCGACGACGAGCGACGCGCGCTCAACACGACCACGGGACTGCGGCTCGCCGCGCGCGAGGACCGCCTGGCCGACGAGCGCTACCTGTTCTACGCCGCGGTCTCGCGCGCGAACCGCCGCGTGATCCTCAGCTGCCGCGACGCCGACGAGGAGGGCAACCCGGCGCTGCCGTCGTTCTTCGTCGACGACGTGCGCGCGCTGTTCGAGGAGCTGCCGGTCCGCCACCGTCCGCTGTCCGCGGTCACATGGCCGTTGGAGGAGGCGCCGACGCCGGCCGAGCGCGCCCGCGCGCAGGCGCTCGCGGCAGCGCGCGAAGCGCCCGCGCCGCTCGCGTCGCTCGGCCCCGATGCGCAGGCCGCGCTGCGCCAGCGCGAAGTGCTGTCGGCCGGCGGGCTGGAGGCGTATGCGCGCTGCCCGGTGCGCTGGCTGGTCGAGCGCGAGCTGGCGCCCGATCGCTTCGAGCCCGACCCGGAGGCGATCGCGCGCGGCAGCTGCGTCCATCGCGTGCTCGAGCGCGTGCTCGGCCAGCTCGAGTGGCCGCTCATGCCCGGCGCGCTCCCAGCCGCGGAGGCGGTCGTGCGCGAGGTCGTCGCCGAGGAGGCCGCACGGCTCGTGCTCGGCCGCGGCGCCGCCGCGCAGGCGGCCGCGGCGCACGAGATCGCCGCCGACGTGCTGCGGCTGCTGCGCCACGAGGCGCAGAGCGGCGGCGGCTTCGCGCCGGCCGAGCTGGAGCTGTCGTTCGGCTTCGGCGACGAGGCGCTGCCACCGCTCGTGCTCGTCGGTCGCGACGGCACGGAGCTCCGCCTGCGCGGCGTGATCGACCGCGTCGACCTCGACCGCGCCGGCCGCGCGCTCGTGCGCGACTACAAGAGCGGGCGCAGAGGGCCGGGCTGGCCCGTCGCCAAGTGGCGAGCCGAGGATCAGCTGCAGGTCGCGCTGTACATGGTCGCGGTGCGGGAGCTGCTCAGGCGCGAGCCGGTCGGGGGCGTCTACCAGCCGCTGCGTGGCGAGGACCTGCGGGCACGCGGCGTCGTGCGTGACGACGCCGACACGGGCGAGCTCGTCCTCGACACCGACCGCCGCGCGCGCGAGGAACTGGAGGCGGAGCTCGACGTCGCGGCCGCGCGCGCCTGCGAGCTGGCGGCGCAGCTGCGCGGCGGCGAGCTGTGCGCGACGCCGGAGACGTGCTCGCCGAACGGCTGCGCGTACCCCGGGATCTGCCGGGCGGCGGACCAGTGAGCGGCACGGCGACCGAGGGCGGGTGGGCGTTCACCCCGGAGCAGCAGCACGCGATCGAGCAGGCCGGTGGCCTGCTGCTGACCGCGAACGCCGGTAGCGGCAAGACGTCCGTGATGGCGGAGCGCTACGTGCGGATCGCGCGCGGGCCGGTGCCGGAGACGGGCACGTGGCCGTCGGAGGCGGGTCCCGTGACCGGGTCTGAGGAGGGAGCCGACGTCGGTCGCATCCTCGCGATCACGTTCACGGAGAAGGCGGCGGCCGAGCTGAAGGCACGCGTGCGCGGCCGCTTCGAGGCGCTCGGCGACGGTGAGCGGGCACGCGCGACCGAGAGCTCCTGGATCTCGACGATCCACAGCTTCTGCGCGCGGCTGCTGCGCTCGCACGCGCTCGCGGCCGGGCTCGATCCGCGCTTCGCCGTGCTCGACGAGCGCGAGGCGCGGCGACTGGCGGCCGAGGCGTTCCAGACCGCGTTGGAGGACCTCGTCCACGCGCACGGCGACGCGGCGCTGGAGCTGATCGCCGCCTATCGCCCGGCGGATCTGCGCGATGCGATCGCGGCGCTGCACGGTGAGCTGCGCAGCCGCGGCCACGAGCATCCCGAGCTGTCGCCGGCGCAGCCGCGGCCGCTCGGTCCGGCGCACAGCGCGCTCGCGCTCGCGCGCGCGCAGGCGGCGGCGGAGCTCGAGGCGGCGAACGACGGCAAGACGGTCGAGCGCGCGCGGGAGCGGCTCGCCGCCTGCGGCGCCATGCTGGAGCGACCGCTCGACCCGCCGCCGACGCCCGAGGAGGTCGACGCGCTCGCGCTCAGAGGCAACGGCGTCGTGCTCAACGGCGCGGCTTGCGAGGCGTACCGCGGCGCGCTCGTCGCCTTCGCGGACGCCTGCGCCGACGTGGCCGCGCTCCCGACGCACGCGCTGCTCGACGCGCTGCTGCGGTCGTTCGCGCGTCGCTACGCGGAGGCGAAGCGCACGGCCTCGGCACTCGACTTCGAGGACCTGGAGCTGCGTGCGAACCGCCTGCTGCGCGAGCACGAGCCGCTGCGTGCCCACTACGCGGAGCGCTTCCGCCACGTGATGGTCGACGAGTTCCAGGACACGAACCCGCTGCAGCTCGAGCTGCTCGAGCGGATCGTCGGTACGGGCGACGGGTTCTTCTATGTCGGCGACGAGCTGCAGTCGATCTACGGCTTCCGCCACGCGGACGTGCGCCTCTTCCGCGCGTACCGCACCCGACTGGCCGAGCGTGGCGCGACGGCGACGCTCGCGACGAACTTCCGCAGCCACGAGGAGCTCCTGCGCGCGTTCAACCTCGCATTCGCCCCGCGCTTCGATGCGAGCTTCACCCCGCTCGTCGCCGGCCGTGCGGAGCCGGCCGCAGGCGAGTCACCCGCCGACCCGCGCGTCGAGCTGCTCGTCGTCGACCGCTCGGCGGAGTGGGAGGGCGCCGGCCTCGTCGCGCCCGGCGCCGTTCCGCCGGCACCGCTGTGGCGGCTGGCCGAGGCGCGGCTGCTCGCCGCGCGGGTCGAAGCGCTGATCGCCGCCGGCCGCCCGCCGGGCGAGATCGTGCTGCTGCTGCGCGCGACCGGCGACCTCGCCGTCTACGAGCGCGCGCTCGTCGAGCGCGGCGTGCCGACCTACGTGATCGGTGGGCGCGGCTACTGGTCCCAGCAGCAGGTGCGCGACCTCGTCGCGTATCTCTCGGTGCTCGCCAACCCGCGCGACGGTGTCGCGCTCTACACGCTGCTCGCGTCGCCGCTCGTCGGGCTCTCCAGCGACGGCCTGGTGCACGTCGCGGCGGCGGCCCGCGCCGTTGAGCGCGACCCGTGGTGGACGCTCGCCGACGATGTTGCGCTGCTCGAACGGCTCGATGCCGAGGACCGCGCGCGGGTGGAGTGGCTGCGCGGCTGGTTGCCGCGGGAGCGCCGCGACGCGCCGCGGCGCGGCTTGGAGGATCTGATCGACCGCGCGCTCGCGCGCACCGGCTACGACGAGGCGCTGCTGCGCATGGAGGGCGGCGCACGGCGGATGGCGAACGTGCGCAAGCTGATGCGGCTCGCGCGCGAGCACGAGGCGCACCATGGCCGCGATCTGCGTGGCTTCGCCGACCTCGTCGGCTCGCTCGTCGGGGGCGCCGATGCCTCCGGCGACGAGCGCGAGAGCGAAGCGCCGGTCGAGGGGGAGGCGCTCGACGCCGTGCGCGTGATGACGATCCATCGCGCGAAGGGCCTCGAATTCCCGGTCGTGTGTGTCGCGGACCTGGGCCGCGAGTCGCCGGCCGCGGGCCGCGAGCCCGTCCGCGTCGGCGACGACGGCCGCGTCGGGATCCGCCTGCGGCGGCTCGGGGGAGCGCGCCCGCGCGACGCATTCGCATTCCGGGCGCTGGTCGAGCAGGCGAAGCGTCGGGACGCCGAGGAAGAGGCTCGCCTGTTCTATGTGGCGGTCACGCGCGCTCGCGAGCAGCTGATCCTCAGCGGGGCGACGACCTGCGACCCGTGGCCGGAGGCGAAGCCCGGCGCTCCGCCGATCTCCTGGCTTGCTCCCGCCTTCGTCCCTGACATCGCACGCCGCTGCGCGCCCGACTCCGAGCCTCGCAGCGTCGCCACGCACGACGACGTCTCGATCGCCGTCACTGTCGCGCGCCCTGCGTTGCTCGCCGAGATCGCCCCGCCGGCCCCAGCGCCCTCTCCCCAGACCGCTCGGCGGGCGGGTCCTGTCGCCGGTGAAGACGATCCCGCGAGCGGGGTCGCGGGAATCGTCTCACCCGCGCCACCCGCCCGATCGGCGCCTGTGGTCGACGCCCTGAGCTACACCGCGCTCGCGCAGCACGGGAAGTGCGGATATCGCTTCTATCTGGAGGGCGTCCTCGGTCTCCCGCCGACCGACGAGACGCGCTACGGCTCCGCCCAGCGCGCGCCCGCGGAGCTCGACCCACGTGTGCGCGGTCGCATCGTGCATTCCCTCCTCGAAGCCCTCGACTTCGCGCGCCCGACGCCGCTCAGCGCGGCCGCCGTCGTGGCCGAGGCCGCACGGGCCGGCGCTCGTCTGACCGACGCCGTTGCCGAGGAGATCGCGCAGCTGATCGGCGGGCTCCTTGCCACCGAGCTTCCAAGCCGCCTCGCCGCGCTGAAGGACCTCCGGCGCGAGCAGCCGTTCGCACTCGCACTCGAGACCAGCGCAGGCGATTCGATCCCGCTCGTCGGGGTGTTCGACCTGATCGGCCGTGAGCGCACGCGCACGCTCGTCGTCGACTGGAAGAGCGATCGCCTCGATCCGGCCGCCGATCCCCGCCAGCTCGCCGACCGGGACTACGGCCTCCAGCGTGCCGCCTATGCGCTTGCCGCGCTGCGCGACGGCGCCGCGGAGGTGGAGGTGCTGCACGTCTTCCTCGAGCGCCCGCACGAGCCGGCAAGCGCGACCTACCGCCAGCAGGACCTCCCGCAGCTCACGGCCGAGCTGCAGCAGCGTGCCGACGCGATCCTCAGCCGTGACTTTCCCGTCGCGCCCGACCCCAAGCCGCGCATCTGCGACGGCTGCCCGGGCCGCGGCTCGCTCTGCTCGTGGCCGCTCGATGCGACGCTCGACGTGCCGGAAGGCCGGCTCTTCTAGGTGCGAGCGCGGCCGGCCGTGCGGGGCTCGTCGTCATGTTCGCCCGTCACCAGGCGGTCGCGCAGCACGACGAACCCGAGGCCGGCCGCCACCACCGTCAGCACGTTGCGGATGTCCTCGTCCAATACGGCCAGCTCGTCGAACACGATCAGCAGGACGCCGAGCCGCTCGCCGACCACGCCGATCGGCACCGCCAGGCAGTGCAGCCCGGCATGGACGCCGAAGGCGCTCGCCGTCGTCGGCGCGAGCCACTCCGGCGTGCTGCGCTGCATCAGCGCCGCGAGGTCGTCGTAGCGGGTGACGGTCACCATGTGCGGGCCGAGCAGGCCGCGGCTCGTGGCCCCGAGCGCGAGCTGCCCAGCCACGTAGAGCGCCACGCCCGCGTCGACCGCGCCGAGGCGCCGCACGAGCGTGTCCACCGTCGCCCCCAGCAGCGCTTCGCCCGTGTCGCGTTGGAACCGCTCGGCGAGCGAGGCGGCGAGCGCGAGCCAGCGCTGCCGCCGCTGCTCGCGCACACGCACGCGCGTCAGCTCCTGCTGCAGATCCCCCACCTCACGGCGCGCGCGGCGTTCCTCGTCGCGATCGATGCCGACGAGCGCGACGGCCGGCGGCTCTCCCGGACCGGACGGCACGCGATACGCGATCGAGCGCTCGATCGCACCGCTGCCGGACCACGCCGGGTGGGCACACTCCAGCGCGGCGGAGTCGCCCGCGAACAGCGTGTGGAGCGTCCGTTCGAGATCGCTGCCCATGAACCACGGCAGCGCGTCGAGCCGGGCGCCGGACGCGACTGCTCCGTCGATCATCTGCAGCGACCCGTTGACGTACGTGACACGCAGTGGCTCAGGGCCGGTCACGAGCACGACGGGGATCGGTGCGACCGCGGCCGTGGCGGCAAGCGTCGCCTGAGAGATGTCGGCGGCGGCCACGGCGATCGAGGCGTCCTCGATCGCGCGCGGGAGCGGCACGCCTTGCTCGGCGGCGCGCCGCACGGCGACCACGCGGGGGGCGTCGGTCAGGGAGTAGCGGCGCGGACCTTCGTTCACGCGGGCAGGCCGCGGGAAGCCGAACCGTCGCTCCCATGTGCGCAGGCGCTCACGTGAGACGCCGGTCAACTCAGCGAACTCGGTGGCGCTGACCGTGTGCCCACCCTTGTCCACCTGTTTGTTGTACCGCAGCGGACGCATCGGCACCAGTGACCGCGTCTGTCCACCTTGCCATCCCGCATTGTGCGGAGAGGATGACGCTCGGCCGGTTCCCCGCCCACACACCGGCTCCGCCACGAAGGAGGCACGACATGTCCGCCACGGTCGTTCGCCTGCCGGTCGATCCCCTCGTCGACGAGCACGAGCTGCTGCGACGCTGGCACGAGGAAGGTGACGAGGATGCTCGTCGCCTCTTGATCGAGCGCATGATGCCGTTGGTCCGCTCGCTCGCCCGTCGCTACGCGAACCGCGGCGAGCCGCTCGACGATCTCGAGCAGGTCGGCTGCGTCGGCCTGATCAAGGCCGTCGACCGCTTCGACCTGCAGCGCGAGCTGCGCTTCTCGACGTTCGCCGTCCCGACGATCCTCGGCGAGATCAAGCGCCACTTCCGCGATCGCGCCTGGTCGGTGCGCGTCTCGCGCGGGCTGCAGGAGCTGAGCGCCAAGGTCGCGCGCGAGGTCGACCGCCTGTCGACCAAGCTCGGCCGCTCGCCCACCATCGAAGATCTCGCCGAGGCGACTGGCACGACGCCCGAGCAGGTGCTCGAAGCGCTCCAGGGCGCGCAGGCCTACAGCACCGTGCCGCTCGACGAGCCGCTCGGGGACGAGGGCGAGCCGGTCGCGCGCATCGGTGCAGAAGATCCTGCGTTCGAGGCGGCGGAGCGGCGCGTCGAGCTGAGCCGCGGGTTGCGGACGCTGACCGAGCGCGAGCGACGCATCCTGCTGCTGCGCTTCTTCGCGGGACTCACGCAGCGTGAGATCGCCGAGCGCGTCGGCATCTCGCAGATGCACGTCTCGCGACTGCTGCGTCGCTCGCTCGAGCGCATGGCGGACTCGCTCGGTCCGTCGGCGCCGGGGGTGTGACGCAACCCGCAATCCGTCATTCGCGGGTTGCCCCCGCGGCCGGCGGGTAGTAGAAACGGCCCATGCCTCGCGCAATCTGGAGTGGCGCGATCAGCTTCGGGCTGGTCAACGTCCCGATAAAGCTCTACAGCGCCACCTCGCCGAAGACGGTGCGCTTCCATCAGCTGCACGCGAGAGACGGCGTGCGCATACAGCAGAAGCGCGTCTGCCCGGCGGACGGCGAGGAGGTCCCGTACGAGGACCTCGTGAAGGGCTTCGAGATCGCGCCCGATCGCTACGTGATCGTCAGACAGGACGAGCTCGACGCGCTCGACCCGCGCCACACGAAGACGATCGACATCGAGGCGTTCGTCGAGCTCGCGGACATCGACCCCGTGTACTACGACAGCGCCTACCATGTGGCGCCCGCTCAGGGCGGGGCGAAGCCGTATGCGCTGCTGTTGTCCGCGATGGAGCAGGCGGGGAAGGTCGCGATCGGTCGCTTCGTGCTGCGCACCCGTCAGCAGATCTGCGCGCTGCGGCCCGCGGACGGCGTGCTGGTGCTGTCGACGATGCTGTTCGGCGACGAGGTCAACGCGCCGGAGCGGCTCGACGAGCTGGAGAGCCTGGCCGACGTCGAGGCGTCGAGCGCCGAGGTCGCGATGGCCGAGCAGCTGATCGAGTCGCTCTCGACGCCGTTCGATCCGACCGCCTATCGCGACGAATATCGCGAGCGCGTGCTGGATTTGATCGACCGCAAGGCGGCCGGGGAGGAGGTCGCCGTGCAGCCCGTGGCGGCCGCGCCAGCGCCGGTGCCGGACTTGATGGCGGCGCTCGAGGCGAGCGTCGCTGCCGTGCGGGGCAACGGCGGCCCTGCGGGCGCGCCAGCTCCGGCCAGAAAGCGGCGGGCGAAGGCGCCGGCCGGCTCCGCAAGCGCGAGAGCCAGAGCGAAGACACGCAGCTGAACGGGCAGGGGACGACGGACCGGCCGTTGACGCAATGCGCAACGGCCTTCCACTGGTACCCTGTGGCCTCCTCTCAGTGTTCGCGCCGCCCAACGGGAACACCAGATCCATGCACGAGATGAAGCCCCCACAGGCCGTTGGCCTCTACCACCCTGAAAACGAGCACGATGCGTGTGGCGTCGCGTTCGTCGCCAAGCTGACCGAGGGGGCCGACCACGGCGTCGTCGACCGCGCGCTGTTCGCGCTGGAGAACCTCGAGCATCGCGGTGCGGCCGGGGCCGATCCGACGACCGGCGACGGCGCGGGGATACTCGTGCAGTTGCCCGATGCCTTCCTGCGCGCCGCCGCGGACGTCGAGCTGCCGCCGGCGGGCCGCTACGGCGTCGGCATGTGCTTCCTGCCGCATGACGACGCGCGCCGCGACGAGCTCGTCGCGTTGATCGAGGGCGTGACCGTGCGCGAGGGCCAGCGCGTGCTGGGCTGGCGCGACGTGCCGGTCGACGACGCGCACGTCGGCGTCGTCGCGGGCAGATCGGCCCCACGCATCCGCCAGGTCTTCATCGGCGCGAGCGACGAGCTGGTCGACCAGGACGCGTTCGAGCGCAAGCTGTACGTGATCCGCCGTCTGATCGAGAAGGCCGCCGGCGCCGACCTGGCGATCCCGAGCATGTCCTCACGCACGATCGTCTACAAGGGCATGCTGACGGCGCCGCAGATGTCGGGCTACTACCCCGACCTCAAGGACGAGCGCTTCACGACGCGTCTGGCGCTCGTGCACTCGCGCTTCTCGACGAACACGTTCCCGAGCTGGGAGCTGGCGCACCCGTACCGCCTGATCGCCCACAACGGCGAGATCAACACGCTGCGCGGCAACGTCAACTGGATGCGGGCGCGCGAGTCGCAGCTCACCTCCGAGCTGTTCGGCGACGACCTGCAGAAGCTGATGCCGGTCGTGCGCCAGGGCGGGTCGGACTCGGCGACGTTCGACAACGTGCTCGAGCTGCTCGTGCTCGCGGGCCGGCCGATCACCCACGCGGTGATGATGATGGTGCCGGAGGCCTACCGCGACCGCACCGACCTGCCGCCGGCCGTGCGCGGCTTCTACGACTACCACTCGTGTGTCATGGAGCCGTGGGACGGCCCGGCGGTCGTCGCCTTCACGGACGGCCGCCAGGTCGGCGCCACGCTCGACCGCAACGGTCTGCGCCCCGGCCGCTGGGTGCAGACGGCGGACGGCTACGTCGTGCTCGCGTCGGAGACCGGCGTCGTGAAGGCCTCGCCGCGCGAGATCGTGCGCAAGGGCCGGCTGCAGCCGGGCAAGGTCTTCCTCGTCGACCTCGAGCAGGGCCGCATCGTGGAGGACGAGGAGGTCAAGGCGCACGTCGCTGCCCAGCGTCCCTATGGGGAGTGGCACAGAGAGCACGTCGTGAATCTCGACGACCTGCCGGAGCGCGCGCCGCGCGCGCCGCGCGTCGAGCCGCTGCGCTCGAAGCAGCTCGCGTTCGGCTACTCGCAGGAGGATCTGCGCCTGACGATCGCCCCGATGGCCGCGAACGGCGAGGAGCCGACCGCCTCGATGGGCAACGATGCCGCGCTCGCGGTGCTGTCGGACCGCCAGCCGCCGCTGTTCGCCTACTTCAAGCAGCTGTTCGCGCAGGTCACGAACCCGCCGATCGACCCGCTCCGCGAGAAGATCGTGATGAGCCTCGCGACGTCGGTCGGCGCCGAGGTGAACCTGCTGACGGAGTCGGCCGAGCATGCGCACCAGCTGTTCATGCGCCAGCCGATACTGCGCAACCACGAGCTGGAGAAGCTGCGCCAGGTCTCGCACGACGTCTTCCACGCGGCGACGATCGATTTGACCTGGCCGATCGAGCTCGGCGCGGACGGGATGGAGTGGCGCGTCGAGGCGGTCTGCGCGGAGGCGTCGGCGTGGATCGAGCGCGGCGCGAACATCCTCATCCTGTCCGATCGCAACCTCGGCCCGGAGCGTGTCGCGATCCCGTCGCTGCTGGCGGTCGCCGCGGTCCACCACCACCTCGTGCGTGCCGGCACGCGCCTGCGCGCCGGGCTCGTGATCGAGACGGGCGAGCCGCGCGAGATCCATCACATGGCGACGCTGATCGGGTACGGGTCGGCGGCGATCAACCCGTACCTGATGTTCGAGTCGCTCGACGAGCTGGCCGACCGCGGCCTGCTGCCGGTCGACCTCGATCGTGAGACGGCGGAGCAGCGGATCGTCAGAGCGATCGGCAAGGGCCTGCTGAAGACGTTCTCGAAGATGGGGATCTCGACGATCCAGTCGTACTGCGGCGCGCAGATCTTCGAGGCGGTCGGACTCGCGCCGGAGCTGGTCGAGCAGCACTTCACGGGGACGGCCTCGCGCATCGGCGGCGTCGGCATGGACGTGCTCGCGAAGGAGGCGCTCGAGCGCCACTTCCGCGCCTATCCGCGCACCGGCCGCGAAGTGCTGCCGGTCGGCGGCGTGCTGCAGTGGCGCCGCGACGGCGAGCTGCACATCTGGAACCCCGACACGGTCGCGCTGCTGCAGCAGTCGGTGCGAACACAGAACGGCGAAGGCCTCCAGACGTACCGCGAGTTCGCGAAGTCGGTCAACGACGAGGTCGCGCGCAAGGCGTCGCTGCGCGGCCTGATGAAGCTCAAGACGCTGGACGAGTCGATCCCGCTCGACGAGGTCGAGCCGGCGGAGGAGATCGTCAAGCGCTTCTCGACCGGCGCGATGAGCCTCGGAGCGATCTCGCGCGAGTCGCACGAGGCGCTCGCGATCGCGATGAACCGCCTCGGCGCGAAGTCGAATACGGGCGAGGGCGGGGAGGACGCCGCGCGCTACGGCGACGAGCGCCGCAGCTCGATCAAGCAGGTCGCCTCCGGTCGCTTCGGCGTCACGCCGCACTACCTCGTGAACGCCGACCGCCTCCAGATCAAGATGGCGCAGGGCGCGAAGCCCGGTGAGGGCGGCCAGCTGCCCGGCCACAAGGTCGACGACTACATCGCGTGGCTGCGCAACTCGACGCCGGGCGTCGGGCTGATCTCGCCGCCGCCCCACCACGACATCTACTCGATCGAGGACCTCAAGCAGCTGATCTACGACCTGCGCTGCTCGAACCCGCGCGCCGAGGTGTCGGTCAAGCTCGTCGCGGAGGTCGGCGTCGGCACGGTCGCCGCCGGTGTCGCGAAGGCGAACGCCGATCATGTCGTGATCGCCGGGCACGACGGCGGCACGGGCGCCTCGCCGCAGAGCTCGATCCAGGCCGCCGGCATCCCGTGGGAGATCGGGCTGGCGGAGACGCAGCAGACGCTGCTGCTCAACGACCTGCGCTCGCGCATCGTCGTCGAGGCCGACGGCCAGATGAAGACGGGTCGCGACGTCGTGATCGCCGCGCTGCTGGGCGCCGACGAGGTCGGCTTCTCGACAGCGCCGCTGATCGCGATGGGCTGCATCATGATGCGTGTCTGCCACCTCAACACATGCCCGGTCGGCATCGCGACGCAGAACCCGGAGCTGCGCAAGCGCTTCGAGGGGACGCCCGAGCACGTCGTCAAGTACCTCTTCTTCGTCGCCGAGGAGACGCGCGAGCTGATGGCGCAGCTGGGCGTGCGCACCTACGACGAGCTGATCGGCCGCACCGACCTGCTGGAGATGGACGCGGCGATCGAGCACTGGAAGGCTCGCGGCGTCGACCTCACGAGCGTCTTCGCGATGCCCGAGCTGGCCGACGGCGCGCCGCGCCACCGCGTGCGCCCGCCCGATCCGGTGCTCGACGACGCGCTCGACTGGGAGCTGATCCGCGATGCCGAGCCGGCGCTGGAGCGCGGCGAGCCGGTGCGGCTGTCGAGCAGCGTGCGCAACGTCAACCGCACCGTCGGGGGCCTGCTGTCGAGCGAGATCGCCCGCCGCTACGGCCCGGAGGGCCTTCCGGAGGGCACGATCGACGCGTCGCTCGATGGCTCCGCGGGCCAGAGCTTCGGCGCGTGGCTGATGCCGGGCGTGACGTTCACGCTCGCGGGCGAGACGAACGACTACACCGGCAAGGGCCTCGCCGGCGGCGTGCTGACCGTGCGGCCGCCGGAGGACGCCGCCTTCCGCGCCGAGGACAACGTGATCGTCGGCAACACCGTGCTCTACGGGGCCACCGGTGGGCGCGCGTTCTTCCGCGGCCTCGCGGGCGAGCGCTTCGCCGTGCGCAACTCGGGCGCGTCCGCCGTCGTCGAGGGCGTCGGCGACCACGGCTGCGAGTACATGACCGGCGGGCGCGTCGTCGTGCTCGGCTCGACGGGTCGCAACTTCGCCGCCGGCATGAGCGGCGGGATCGCCTACGTCTATGACGACCACAACGCGTTCGCGGCCTGCTGCAATGCCGAGCTCGTCGAGCTGGAGCTTCTCAGCGAGCACGACGAGGCCGAGTTGAAGGACCTGATCGCCGAGCACGCCGAGCGCACCGACTCGCCGGTCGCGGAACGGATGCTGGACGACTGGGACGCGTCCGTGCGACGCTTTGTGAAGGTGATGCCTCGCGACTACAAGCGCGCGCTCGCCGAGCGCGCCGCGGCTGCCGCCGAGCAGCAGACCGCACCCGAGCCGACAGGCGCGTAAGCCATGGGACAACTGGGCGGCTTCCTCAAGATCCATCGGGTCGGCTTCGACAAGCGCGATCCCAGAGTGCGCGTCAGCGACTACGAGCAGTACTTCCAGCTTCAGTCGGAGGAGGAGCTGCGCAGACAGGGCGCGCGCTGCATGGACTGCGGGGTGCCGTTCTGCCACGAGGGCTGCCCGCTGGGGAACCTGATCCCCGACTGGAACGACCTCGTCTACCGCGACAAGTGGCAGGACGCGATCGTCCAGCTGCACGCGACGAACAACTTCCCAGAGTTCACCGGCCGCATCTGCCCGGCGCCGTGCGAGTCCGCCTGCGTGCTCGCGATCAACGACGACGCCGTCGCGATCGAGCAGATCGAGCTGGCGATCGCCGAGCGCGCGTTCGACGAGGGCTGGGTCGTGCCCGAGCCGCCCGACCGCCGCACCGGCAAGACGGTCGGCGTGATCGGCTCCGGCCCAGCGGGCCTCGCGGTCGCGGCCGAGCTGAACAAGAGCGGCCACACGGTCACCGTCTACGAGCGCGACGAGGGCCCGGGCGGCCTGATGCGCTTCGGCGTGCCGGACGCGAAGCTCCCGAAGTCGATCATCGACCGCCGCGTCGCGCTGCTGGAGGCGGAGGGCGTGCGCTTCGAGTACGGCGTGGACGTCGGCGTGACCGTCAGCGCCGCAGAGCTGCGCGAGCGTCACGACGCGCTCGTCGTCGCGATCGGCTCGCGCGTGCACCGTGACGTCGAGGTGGAAGGGCGCGAGCTCGAGGGCGTCCACTTCGCGATGGACTACCTCTACCAGCGCAACCGCTTCGTGGCGGCCCAGGAGGGCCGGCCGGCCCGCGCACCGGAGCCGGGCACCGAGATCATCGCGAGGGGCAAGCGCGTCGTCGTGATCGGCGGCGGCGACACCGGCATGGACTGCATCTCGAACGCGAACCGCGAGGGCGCGATCGAGGCGACGATCCTCGACGTCTACCAGCAGCTCGACCCGAGCGGACGCGACGCACGCACGCCATGGCCGCTGCCGCCCAAGCGCACGCCGACGACGTACGCGCTCGAGGAGGGCGGCGAGCGCTGGTGGGGAACCGAGGTGACCGGCTTCTCCGGCGAGGACGGCCGCGTGACGAAGGTCCACGCGCGCCGTGTCGTCGGCACCTCCTCGCGCGACCTGAGAGCCATCCCAGGCAGCGAGTTCACCGTCGACGCCGACCTCGTGCTGATCGCGATCGGCTTCACCGGCCCCGAGCAGGAGGGCGCGATCGTGCCGCTCGAGCTTGAGCTCGATCGCCGCGGCAACGTGCGCACGCGCCAGACCTACCGGACCACGCAGCCGGGCGTCTACGCCTGCGGCGACGCGCGCGTCGGGCAGTCGCTCGTCGTGACCGCGATCGCGGAGGGGCGCAAGTGCGCGCGCATCGTCAACAAGGACCTCGGCGGCAGCCCGATGGACGCCGACCGCGAGCAGCTCGCGATCGGCGCGTGGAGCGGCGTCGAAGACCACACGCTGCGGCACGAGGCCGAGGCGGCCGGCAGTGTGCGCCTCGGCGACGACTTCTTCAGCGGCCCCGGCGGTCCGATCAAGGACGCGCCCTAGGGGCCTGGCCCTAGGAAATCGCCGCATCGTGCACGATCTCGCACAAGGAATCTTGTGCGCTCTCGTGCCGGCGACACCGCGATCCTCGGATTTGCGAGGTATCCTCAGAGCTGCAGGGCGCCGTGCGTCCTGCTCCGCCGGAATCGTCTCCCCCACGATTCCCGGCTGCGGAGGGCCCGGATGGATTCGGGCCCTTCCGCGCGTTAAGGGTCAAACTGTCCCGGGATGATCCCGCCGCTCGCCTCGCTCGGCTCCGACGTCAGCCAGTTCTTCGACGCCGTCGGGGAGTTCTTCTCGAACCTCGCGGGCTTGAGCTGGGGGGCGCTCCTGCTCGCGCTGCTGTGCTACGCGGCCTACCTGACGCTGCGCTCGCGCGCGCTCTTCAACGCGGTGCAGGCGGCCTATCCGACCGAGCACGTGCGCTGGCGCGACGTGTGGGGCGCCTACGTCGCCGGCGTCGGCGTCAACCAGGTCTTCCCGCTCGGCGGCGGCACGCTCGTGCAGTACTTCCTCACGCGCATCTCGATCCCGGCGTCGAGCTACCCCGCGATCATCGCCGCGATCTGGACCGGGCTCGTGTTCGACTGGGGCGTGAACCTGCTCGTGCTCGCGTTCGCGTTCACCCAGGGCGTCTTCCCGAAGCCGCCCGACTTCTCGAAGCTGCCGGCGTTCGACCTCGCGTTCTTCGCCTCGCATCCGCGCTTCACGCTGTTCTTCCTGACGGCCCTCGCGATCGCGGTCCTGATCGCCTTCGCGCTGCTCTCGTCGCGCGTGAAGGCCTTCTGGGCGCGCGTGCGCCAGGGCTTCACGATCCTCACGGATCGCCACCGCTGGGCATACGAGATGGCGGCCTGGCAGGCGGCCGCGTGGGTCATGCGCTTCGGCGCCTACTGGTTCCTGCTCGACGCGTTCCACATCGGCGGCTCGGTGCGCAACGTGCTGCTCGTGCTCGGCGTGCAGGTCGTAGCGATGCTCGTGCCGTTCACGCCGGGCGGGGCCGGGGTCCAGCAGGCGCTGCTGCTGACGGTCTTCGCCGGCGCGGCGAGCGCGTCCGAGGTCGCGGCCTTCTCGGTCGGCCAGCAGATCGCGCTGGCGGCGGCGGCCGTCGCGATGGGCTTCGGAGCGCTTGTGCTGATCTTCCGCTTCAAGAGCTTCAGAGAGGTCGTGCGGCGCGGCCGCGAGCATCGGCGGGCGGAGGAGGCTCCTGATAAGGTGACGCCGGCGTCATCTTTCTAGGAGGAGGTCCCTGCATGCCCGAGCTGCCGTCCGTCTGCGTCATCGGCGCGGGCTCCTCGGGCATTGCCGCGGCGAAGGCGCTGCACGAGCGCGGGATCCCGTTCGACTGCTTCGAGAAGTCCGACCGCGTCGGCGGCAACTGGGTCTTCGGCAACAAGAACGGCATGTCGTCGGCCTACCGCTCGCTGCACATCAACACGTCGCGCGAGCGGATGGAGTACACGGACTTCCCGATGCCGACGTCGTATCCCGACTTCCCGCACCACAGCCATATCGCCGCCTACTTCGACCAGTACGTCGAGCACTTCGGCTTCCGCGACCGCATCGTCTTCGAGACCGGCGTCGAGCATGCCGCGCGCGAGGCCGACGGCACGTGGACGATCGCGCTCGACACGGGGGAGACGCGCCGCTACGACGCGCTCGTCGTCGCCAACGGCCACCACTGGGATCCGCGCTGGCCGGAGCCGCCGTTCCCGGGCACGTTCGACGGCGAGCAGTCGCACGCCCACTTCTACGTCGACAACGAGCCGTTCAAGGGCAGACGCGTGCTCGTCGTCGGGATCGGCAACAGCGCGATGGACATCGCCGTCGAGTCGAGCTTCGTGGCCGACAGGACGTGGCTCTCCTCCCGTCGCGGGGCGCACGTCATCCCCAAGTACCTGTTCGGCCGTCCGCTCGACCAGATCGGCGTCAACAGACTCACCGGCGCACTGCCGTGGGCGTTCCGCAAGGCGATCTTCACGAGCTTCTATCGCATCGGCGTCGGCGACATGGAGCAGTACGGGCTCCCGAGACCGGATCACGGGCTCGGCGACGCGCACCCGACGATCTCCGCCGACTTCCTCAACCGCGTCGCGCACGGGGAGATCGCCTACAAGCCGAACATCGCCGAGCTGCTCGGCGATCGCGTGCGCTTCGAGGACGGCTCGGTCGAGCAGGTCGACGCGATCGTGTGGTGCACCGGCTACAAGGTCACGTTCCCGTTCTTCGACGATCAGCTGATCAGCGCGCCGGACAACGACCTGCCGCTGTTCCGCCGCGTCTTCCATCCGGACATCGACAACGCCTTCTTCGTCGGCCTGCTGCAGCCGCTCGGGGCGATCATGCCGCTCGCCGAGGCCCAGGGGCAGTGGATCGCCGCGTACCTGCGCGGCGAGTACGCGCTGCCCGATCCGGACAGCCTGCGAGCGGACATGGAGCGCGAGCGCGCGAAGATGTTCACGCGCTACGTCGCCTCCAAGCGGCACACGATGCAGGTCGACTTCGACAACTACCTCTACGCGCTCGGTCGCGAGCGGCGCGCCGGCGCGCGGCGCGTGCGCGAGCACGGCTTCCGCTTGCCGGTGCGGGCACGGGCGGGCACGCCGGTCGCCGCGTGATGCCTGTCGCCAGCGGTACCGGCAAGCGCGAGGTGACGAAGGCGCAGAACCGCCGCGCGATCCTCGACGCGGCGACCGAGGTGTTCACCGAGATGGGCTATGGCGCCGCCTCGATCCGGGACGTGATCCGCCGCACCGACCTCGCCTCGGGGACCTTCTACAACTACTTCCCCGACAAGCAGGCGGTCTTCCGTGCGGTGCTCGACGAGCACACGACCGAGCTGCGGCACCGTCTGCGCGAGGCGCGCGCACGCGCCCGCGACGCCGAGACGATCGTGCGCGAGGGCTTCCACACGTACTTCTCGTTCATCGTCGAGGACCGGCCGCTGTTCGAGATGCTGCGCCGCAACGCGGGCACGGTCCGCGAGCTGTTCGAGACGCCGGCGCTGGAGGTCGGCATCCGCGAGCTGCTGGAGGATCTGCGCTCGTTGGCAGCGCGCGGCGAGCTGCCCGCCGCGCTCGACCTCGACGCGCTTGCCGCTGCGATGGGCGGCGTCGCCTTCGAGCTCGGCATCCGCCTCAGCGAGCAGGACCCGCCCGACGTCGAGCGGACGGCTCGCTTCGCAAGCGAGCTGTTCATCGGCGGGATGGACCGGCTCGCGCTCCAGAGCCACGCTTGATTGTTGATTAAGCCGTCGGGCTTCCGGCACAGTAGCCCGATGCACGTCATCGCGATCGCCACCCAGCCGTCCGCCGGGGCCGCCTATCGCGCGGAACTGCCGATGCGTGCGCTCGGCGACGCGGGCCACCGTGCCGTCTTCGCCGTGTGGGACCAGCGCGGCGGGCTGCCGGAGATCGAGGATCTCCTTGAGGCGGACGTCGTCCACATGTGGCGGCTGTTCCGCGGCCCGGCGCGGAGGCTCGCGAGGACGCTGAGGGACGCGGGCGTCGCGGTCGTGTTCGACAACGACGACGACATGACGCGCGTGCCCAAGGGCAGCCCGGCCTACAGGGAAATGAAGGCGGCCAGGGATCAGGTCGCCGCCGAGCTGTCGGCGATGTTGAAGCTCACCGATCTCGTCACGACGACCGGCAGCGAGCTGGCCGGTCGCCTGCGCAGGCTCGGCGGCGACACGCGCGTCGTCGAGAACTACCTCGAAACGGGATTCGTGCGGGAGCGCAGGGCCGGCGGCGACGGCGTCACGATCGGCTGGATCGCGGGAGCGGAGCATCGCGGAGACCTGAGGGAGCTGCGCCTCAGACGCACGCTCGAAACGCTGCTCAGGGAGCAACCGCACGTCTCGTTCGTGAGCGTCGGCTTGGACCTCGGCGTGCAGAGCGATCGCTACAGGCACGTCGAGCACGTGCCGTTCCCGCAGCTGCCCGACACGATCGCGCGGTTCGACCTCGCGATCGCGCCGCTCGCCGACGTGTCGTTCAACCGCGTGCGCTCGAACATCAAGGTGAAGGAGTACGCCGCCGGCGGCGTGCCGTGGCTGGCCTCGCCGATAGGCCCGTACCGGGGCCTGGGCGAGGAGCAAGGCGGGCGCCTCGTGCCCGACTACGGGTGGGCGGAGCAGCTCAGCGCGCTCGTCACCGACCACGCGGCTCGCCGCGCCTTGGCGGACCGCGCCGGCGCATGGGGGCGGACGCAGACCGTCGTCGACAATGTGCATGAGTGGGAGGCCGTCTTCGCCGAGGCGGCCGAGCGCGCCGGCAGAACGGTGAGCGTCTCGTTCGACGAACGCGGCGACACGCCCGCGCCCGCGCCCGCGCCGGCGGCGCTCGGCGCGAGCAGCGGCGGCGCGCGCTCGCGCATGATCCTGCCGCGCCCGACCGCGGCGCCCGAGCCAGCCGCCGAGGGCAGGCGCGCGAAGCCGCGCCGTGGGCTGTTCAGGCGCCGCTCCTCGCGCTGACGCCCCGCGCGTCGCCGCCACCCGCCCGCGCCTACACTGGCGGCACTCGTGCCGACCTTCTGCCGCCACAACCGCTTTCTCGCGAACTGCCCGATCTGCTCGCGCGACCAGGTGGAGGTGGTCTCCAACCGCCGCACGAGCACCGCCAAGCCGGCTCGGAGCGCCGCGCAGTCGCGCAGCCGCGCCGGTGCGTCCACCGCGCGCGGCAACCGCTCGAGCAGCGCCGTCCACGTTCGGCAGGTCGCGCGCGAGCAGGAGGACGGCTTCCGCTCAGAGCTGATCCCAGGCGTCAAGGCGAGCGCGGCGGCCGAGCGGCTGGCGGAGGAGCTCGCGTTCGCGGCCGCGCGGCTGGCGCTGCTGGCGGTCGATCCGCCGGGCCACTACGGCGAGGTCGCCGCCGCAGGCGGTGCGGGGCCGGTCGGCTCGGCTGAGCGCGAGGAGGCGTTGTGGCTCGCCTTCCTGATCGCCTACCTGTGCCCGCTGGAGGGCGACGACCCGTTCGCCGGCGTGCGCGCGGCGCGCACGCCGTGGGCGAGCGGCGAGCTGCCCGTGCTCGACGACGTCCCGCTCGGTCCGCGCACCGCGCACGACCCGGCGCGCGGGACGGCGACGCTGGAGGCCTACCGCGCGTGGGCCGAGCGCGCCGGAACGCAGGACGCCGCGTTTGCGGGGGAGGGGTCGTGGGCACCCGAGCGGCGGTTCGCACGCGACTACGAGCGGTTTGCGCTGCCCGGGCTGCACCGCGACGCGCGGTTCGACCTGCTCGTCACGCTCGGCCAGCTGGGCCTGCACGATCTGCGCGCCGACACGCTCTGCCTCGGCGGGCCTGATGAGACGACGGTCGCCGCCAAACGCGTCTTCGGGATCGCCGACACGCTGCTGCTCGAGCGGCGCGCGAGCGAGCTGGCGGAGGCGGTCGACCTCCCGCTTGCCGCGCTCGACGTCGCGTTGTGGAACTGGAACCGACTCCCGAATCCCGGCAGCGGCGAGCGCGAGCGCGCGACGTTGGGTGCGGTCGGCACCGAGCCCGACGCCGACGCGTACGCCCGCGTGGCAGCAGCCCTCGGGCTCTGAAAACGCCCTGATCGGGCCGCCTCCGACGCTCGCCGGCGCTCAACAATCCCCGCCACAGCGGGGAAATCGCTCGATACATCTGTTGACAGACACAACTGTCTCAATTCGCAATTAGCGAACTTTTCGCTTTGCCCCCAGGGCGAGATCTCTGCGGCTCCCGACCTCCACCGGCCGATACCTGAGAGCGCCTGGCATCGGCACGGACGCGGCTTGCCAGGCACGGTCGCCGGGATGGAGGAGCAGGGATGCACAGCAGGAGACGCAAGGAGGACCCCGAGGACGCGACGCTGCGCCTCGTGCAGCAGCACGCCGCCGAGCTGCTGCGCTTCGCGCGCCGCTTCTCGCACTGCGCCGACGACGCGCACGATGCGTATCAGCGGTCGATCGAGATCCTCGTCAGACGCATGCGCAGCGACCCGCCGGCGCACCCGCTCTCGTGGCTGCGCACGGTCGTTCGCCACGAGGCCTTGGCGGTGCGCAGTGAGCGCGAGCAGCTCGTCGGCCACGTCGAGCTCGACCTCGACCGCCACGAGGATCGCGCGATGGCGGACCTCGCCGAGCGGGCGGTCGGTCACGAGCGGCTGCGCCACACGGCCGAGGCGCTGCAGCGGCTGAAGCCGCAGGAGGTCACGGCGTTGGTGCTTCGCGCGGAAGGGCTCTCGTACGCGGAGATCGCGTCGCGGATGCAGTGGACGTACACGAAGGTCAACCGATGTGTCACCGAAGGTCGCCGCGCGCTGCTGGAGCGGCTCGGGGCGATCGAGTCGGGGGCCGAGTGCGCGCGCTGGCTGCCGCGGCTGTCGGCGCTTGCCGACGGCGAGGCCTCGGCGGCGGAGATCGCCGAGCTGCGCCCACACCTGCGCGCGTGCCCGGGCTGCCGCGCGACGCTGCGTGAGCTCCACGCCGTGCCGGCGCAGGTCGCGCTGCTGGTGCCGCCGGCGACGATCGGGGTCGCCACGCATGCCGCCGGCGGCGGGCTGGCGGGGCATGCGGAGGCTGGATTGCACGCGCTGCTCGACCGCGTGACGCTGGTGGCCGCGCGTCTGCAGGGTGCGTTCGAGGCGCTGCCCGGCGCGAAGGTCGCTGCGGTCGCGGCGTCGACGGCGGCGATCGCGGGTGGCGGCGTCGCGCTCCAGCAGGCGACGCACGCACGGCCCGCGGATCCGGTTGTTGCTCGTCCGTCATCCGTGGCGAGCGCGTCCTGGCCGGCCGGCGGCCGTCTCACGACGATCTCCTTCGCGTCGCGGATCGGCTCGGCGCTGCCGCGCCGCGAGCAGCGCGCGCCGGCGTCTCGCCGGGAGTTCGCGCGCGAGCCCTCGGCGCCGTCGGAGTTCGCGTCCGATGTCGCGCCTCGCGCCGAGTTCGCCACGCGCGCGAGCGCCGCGTCCACCGCGCCACCCGGTGCCTCGTCCCCCGAACCGAGCGCGCCGTCTGAGTTCGGAGCGCCATGAGCCCGTCGTCTACCGCCCATCGAACCCGCATCAGGAGATCGCACGCGATGCATGTCAAGCAGCTCGCCCTCGTCATCCTCGTCCCACTCGCGATCGCGGCAACGCTGCTGCTCCGACCACCGCTCGCCTTCGCGGGCAGCTACACAGTCCACACCTGCGCTACGCCGGAGGGCACCTTCACCGGCAACGCCGGCTGGACCAGCTCAGCGAGTTCGCCGCTCGCCGGCTACGACCCCGGATCGAGCACCGCCTGCACGGCCCCAGGCGCCGCCGCGTCGCTGCAGTTCGGTGCCACAGGTTTGCCCGTGGCCTCGGGGAGCTGGTGGAGCTGGGACTTCGCCGCACCCGCCGGCACGTCGATTCATTCGTACGAGATTCAGCGCGCGTTCAACCTCGGATGGCCCGTTATCAGCAGAGTCGCGAACCGGTCGTATCTCATGCAGATCTGGCACGACGAAGATGTGAACGCCGGTTTGCTTGACTTCAAGAAACCTCTCCAGGCTGGCCACACGCTCTTGCAGGCGTTGCCCTCTCCCGTAGCTGGTGACGGCGTCTCCTGGAACTCCCTCCACGTCAGCCTCAGCTGCTGGCCCTTGGTCGGCAGCCTCGACTGCGGCCCGTTCCCGGCCCAGGTCACGATCTCGCGGGCGCAGATCGGGCTCGCGGATGCGAGCGCTCCCGGCGGCTTCGCGACCGGCGGCGCGTTGACGAGAGCAGAACCCGTGCGCGGCACCGCTGCGCTGTCGCTGCACGCCTTCGACGCGGGCGGTGGCGTGTACCGCGTCGCGCTTGCGGTCGACGGCGAAGAGGTCTCCCGCGGGGTGCTCGACGCCAACGGCGGCAGCTGCGTCGATGCCGAGCCGTCAAACGACGACCCCTACGAGTTCGCCGCACCGCGGCCGTGCCCGCTCTCCCTCGACGGCACGGTCCAGCTCGACACCACCGCCTTCGACGACGGCCAGCACGCGATCAGCGTCACGGTCGAGGACGCCGGCGGCACCAGCACCGTCGTCTTCAGCGGCTCGATCCAGACGCACAACGCGCCGATCAACGCCACCATCCCCGCGCTCTCAGGCCACGCGTCCGTGAGTGGCACGCTGGTCGCCGCCAGCGGTCAATGGGACGGCGCGCCGACCGGCTTCGATCACCGCTGGCTGCGCTGCGACGCCGACGGCGGGGCCTGCGTGCCCGTCGCCGGCGCCACCGGCGACACCTATGCCCTCACGGACGCGGACGCGTACCACCGCATGCGCGTCGAGGTCACCGCCGAGAATGGCAGCGGCGCGGCGAGCGCGCGCAGCGCGCCGAGCGCGGTCGTCGCCGACGCCGCCGGCCGCACGAGCGCGCCGACAGGCCAGCAGGGGCAAGGGACCGGCGGCGACAGCGGCATCCCGCCTGGCGGCATCCAAGGGATCGTGAATCCGCTCAGCCAACTGCCCGGTCACGTCGCAAATGGTGACAACGCCACCACGCGCGCCCGCATGGAGGTCGCCTTCCAGCGCGCAGACGGCCGCACCGCCCGCCGCATCAAGCTGCGCGCCGGCCGCCGGATCGCGATCGTCGGGCGCTTGACCGACGCCGCCGGCGCAGGGATCGCCAATGCGCGCGTCGGTGCCGCATGGCGGATCGTCGGTCGCGGCTGGGTCGCCCGCCCAGGCGTGCGCACCGGCTCGGACGGCCGCTTCGTGTACCTGCTGCCGTCCGGCCCGAGCCGCGACGTCCGCTTCACGTACTTCGCCTTCTCCGACAGCGACGCGGTCGAGCTGTCGAACGTCGTGCACGTGGACGTGCTCGCGCCGCTCACGATCGGCGCCGATCGCCGTCACGTCACCGGCAAGCGGGTCGTGCGCCTGACCGGCCGTGTCCGCGCAGGCGCGGCGGTCCCGCGCTCCGGGCTGCTCGTGACGCTGCAGGGCTTCCAGCAGGGGTACGGCTGGCGCACCTTCCGCACAGTGCGCACGGACCGTCGCGGGCGCTGGAGCACGCGCTATCGCTTCCGCTCGACGCAGGGCCGCTTCGGTTTCCGCGCGCAGGTGCCGCGGCAGGGTCGCTTCCCGTTCGCCACGAGCCGCTCCGCCGGCGTCTTCGTCTTCGTCTCGTAGCGCCCCGGCCGAGGGCGCCGCGCTCAGTCCCGTCGCGGGCTGGGCGCGGCTCCCTGCCGTTGCAGGATGAGGTCGATCGTCTCCTGCTCGATGCGCGTGATGCGCGCGATGCGCTCCGGCGACGCGCCGGCGGCGCGGGCGGCCATCACCCGCTGCTCCAACACGCCCATCGCCTGACGGACCGCATCGAACCCCGCGGCGCCGCGCCGCAGCTGCGGCCGCTCGCCGTCGGCGTGCTCGATCACGCCGTCAGCGGCGCCGTAGAAGTCGAGCGCGGCTTCGAGCAGGCCGTGCTCGATGGGTGTCCAGACGTCCTCTTCAACCTCGCCGTCGGCACCATCGCCGGCGGCGGATTCCTCGCTGGTCAACGCTCGATCCTCCTGCGATGAGAGGGTGCCGGCGAACCCCACCCGGGAACGCCGGCGTTCATCATGTTTGCAGGCGATCCGGTGCGACGCAAACGTCGTATTCCGCGCCCGAGGCTGTGGGGCGTCAGCCGCCGAGCTCGGCTGCGCGCTCGTCGGCGGCCAGCCGCTCGGCGCGCGCGATCAGCTGCGAGGCCGGGGCGTCGAGGCCCGACACGAGCCGCAGCAGCGTGCGCGCCGTTGGGTTCCCGGCTCCCGCCTCGAGCTCCCAGATGCGTCGTTGCGGGACCCCCGTCCGCAGCGAGACGGCCTCTTGGGTGAGTTGAAGCTCCTCTCGCCGTTCGCGCAGGGCGACGCCGAGCGCGCGAAGGAAGCGTGTCGTGTTTGGCACCGCGCCACCCTCATCCGCAACCCCGACCTGTGCAACGTCGTTTACGTCGTCCATCGCCGTACAGAATCCTGTGCGCGGCTCCGCGCGGCTTTGCCGTCCACACGTGGTCGTAGAGTCCTGCGCGTCCAGTCCCCTCGGACGTGCGGGAGCCGCGATGTCCCTGTGCTTCATCGAGCCTCAGAATGCGATCCGCGTGATCGCGAACTCCATCGGTCGTGAGGCGCGGCGACAGCTCCTGGGTGAAGTCGTCCGTGCATGGGTCGACGAGATTCCCGAGGCCGACCTCGTCTCGCATTACGCGAAGGCGGTCGCGGACCTCGACGACGACGACCTGACGATGCTTGCCGCATGGCACGCCTCGTTGGAGGTCGGGCAGCCGATCGCGAACAAGGAGTTCCTCGTCAACGTCTTCCCGTCGCTCGGCGAGAACCGCCGCGAGGCGCTCAAGATCGCCGCCGGCTTCCGTGGCGAGGAGGCGTTCGACGCTGGCGTGACAGAAGAGCAGTCGCTCGAGCTCGTCTTGCCGTACCTGTCCGAGGCCCGCTGCCGCGAGCTCGCACGCGAGTGCGTCGAGCTCTACTGCTGGGACCGGCTCGGCTCCGAGAACTGAGCCAGCAGGCGCTCGATCTCGCCGATCGCCTGCGCGTTCGAGCGAAACCACACCGCTTGCATGCCGAGCTGGCGCGCGGCGTCGCAGTTGACCTCCGTGTCGTCGACGAACAGGGCGGCCGCCGGCGCGACGTCGAGCCGGTCGAGCGTCACCTCGTAGATGCGCCGGTCCGGCTTGCGCACGCCCTCGAAGCCGGAGTCGACAACCAGCTCGAAGATCTCGCCCACCGGCAGCATCGAGCGCCACAGCGGCTCCCACTCGCGCACGTTGTTCGTGAGGATCGCCATCTTGTAGCCGCGGTCGTGGAGCGTGCGCATGAATGCGAACAGCTCGTCGTTGGGGCGCAGGTGCTCGAAGAACGTCTCGCCGAAGCGCGCGAGGTCGACCTCGCGGCCGAGCTCCTCCCGGAGTGCGCCGCCGAGCTTCGCGACGAACTGCGCCTCCGTCAGCCTCCCGGTCTCCAGCTCGAACAGCGGGTTGAGGCCCCCGTCCTGCTCGGCGGCGCGCGCGAGCGCGGCACCGAACGCCTCGAGCGGGATGCCGCGCCGCTCCTGAAGCCCGACGAACGCGTCGAGCAGCGGCGTCGTCAGCACGCCGCCGAAGTCGCAGACGATCGCCTCGATCCGGCTCATGCGCGTCGCAGGACGTCGTAGCGGCCGACGCCCCGGCGGCCCTCCATCCGCCAGTGGAAGAACGCGCAGTCGAGTCGCAGCCGGCCGAGGTCGAGCGTCGTGCCGCAGACAGCCTCGCCGGCCGCGCGGTGGGGATAGGAGCGCTCGTCGTCGTCCTCCCACAGCTCCAGGCCCGCGCGCAGCTGGCGGCCGTCGCCGTCGAGCGTCGTCGACAGCAGTGGCTCGCCGATCGCCCTGGCCCCGTCGCGATCGAGCAGCCAGGCGCTGATCGCCTCGTGCGCGTGGGCGGTCGCGTCGTCGGGGCGGACGCTCGCGAGCGTCACGCCGCGGTCGTCGTCGAACCACGCCGAGACGGTGCGGGCGAGCGCGATTCGCTCCCAGTCGGGCGAGCCCCACTGGTGTCCACGCTGACCGAGACAGTCGACCTTCGCGCGGCCGGCGGCGCTGCGGACCGTGCCGGTCACGCGGCACAGCTGCTCGTAGCCCCGCAGCCCGGCGGCGCTCGTCGCGACCGCGCCGGCGCTCAGCTCGGCCGGCGCGCTGATCGCGTCGAAGCGCAGCTCGAATCCGCCGTCGTCGCCGTCGTAGGCGACCTCCCACGCCTCGAGCGGCCGCTCGATCGTCGCGCGCACGTCGCCGGCTTCCAGCTCGTGCCAGTCGGCCTCGCCCTCCAGCTCGATCCCTCCGGTCGCGTCGACGGCCGCCAGCTCGCCGCCGCAGAACAGCAGCCCGAGGCCGCTCGCGTGCGCCGGCGCGCCCGGCACGAGCCCGAGGCGTGCGCTGCCGTAGAGCTCCTGCTCGACGTCGCCGAAGGCGAACGTGACGGCGTCGCCGAAGCCGACGGCTCCGGGCTCGGGGACCCGCGCCGCCTCGTCCGGCGGGCCGATCATCGCGGCAGGATGGGCGGGTCGGTCTCGCGCGCGCTCGCGTCCACGTCGTAATCCTGTCGGGTTCGCGCGCGCGACGCGGCGTCGCCGGCGACGCGGCCAGCGGTGCCGAGCGGGCCGAACATGCGCGCGAGCGCGTTCCGCAGCAGCCCACGCCGGACGATCGCGCGCGTCGGCGGCAGCAGCAGCAGGACGCCGAGCGCGTCCGTGATGAAGCCGGGGGCGAGCATCAGCGCGCCGCCGACGATCACGAGCGCGCCGTCGACCGTCTCGCGCGCCGGCGGCCGGCCGGCGGCGAGCGCCTCGCGGAAGCGGCGCCACACGGTCCGCCCCTGCGAGCGCAGCAGCCACGAGCCGAGCAGCGAGTCGAGCAGCAGCAGGCCGATCGTCGGCAGCGCGCCGATCGCCTGGCCGACCTGGATGATCACGTACAGCTCGACGAGCGGGACGACGATGAAGAGCAGGATCAGCAGTGGGAACATCGTCCTGACAGGCTACCCGTGCGCGACAGCGGCGGACGGCGCCGACCGCGGCGAGGTGGGCTTACGCGAAGACAGGCTCGGAGCGTTCGATCCGAACGCTCGGCACGCGGTCGAGTCCGACCAGCTCGAGCAGCGCGGCGATCTGCGGCTGCGGGTTCCGCAGCACCAGCTCGAAGCCCTGGACGCGCAGGCGGCGCGCGAGCGTGACGAAGTCGAGCATCAGCGAGACGTCGGCCCACGACAGCTCCGACAGGTCGGCGACGACGTCGGTGCGGGCCTTGATCGCGCGCACGAGCGCCTGTCGGCGCCGCGCCTGCGTAGCGCGATCCTCATCGCCACAGCAGCGCAACGTCGGTGGATGTGCGGCGTACTCGACGATGGCGGCGAACCTAACCAGGCTCCACGCCGGGCGCAAGCGAACATGAAGCAACTCTCACGATCTCATGTCACTTGCAAGCGGTCTTGCAGACGCCGCGGCTAGACTCATCACCATGCCCACGCTCGAAGACGTGAACGACGCGCTGTCGAACGTGATCGACCCGGAGCTCGGGCTCGACTTCGTCGAGCTCGGCCTCGTCTACGACGTCGCGATCGACGGCGGCAAGGTCGACGTCACGTTCACGCTCACCACGCCGGCATGTCCGATCGGGCCGCAGGTGACGGAGCAGATGATCGAGTTCGTCAGCGAGCTCGAGGACGTCACCGAGGTGAACCCGAAGATGGTCTTCACCCCGCCGTGGTCGCCTGATCGGATGAGCGAGGACGCGAAGTTCGCGCTCGGGTTCTGAGCGCCTGACGTCCTAGCTCTCGGCGCCGCCGTTGCGCGACGGCGAGCGTCTGCGCGCGCGCTTGCGCATCGATGCCGCCGGCCCCTCGTGCCGCGCGGCAGGGCCGCTCGGCAGCAGCTGGGGACCGTCGCCGACGCTCGCACCCCTCGCGGTGGTGGCGGCAGCGGGCTTGCGGGCCGGCTTGGGCGGGCGGGTCGCGGGCCGTCTGCGACGCGGCGCTCTCGCGGCGGACGCGCTGTCGGGCGACCCGTCGTCGGCGCCGGCTCGGGCCGCGGACGCCCTCGCCTCCTTCGCTCTCGCGGCGGCCTTGAGCTGCGCGAGGCCGTCCTCGATCCCGTCGGCGATTGTGTCGATGTCGGGCACGGCGTCGTAATCGCCCAGCAGCCCGAAGTCGATCGCGCCGTTGTAGGACATGATCGCGATCGCGAGCCCGTGGCTCTTTGGCAGGAACGCGATCGGGAAGAAGGTGAGCATCTGACGCCCGAGCATGTAGATCGGGAACTGGGGACCCGGCACGTTCGTGACGATCAGGTTGAAGAGGCGCGTCGAGAACTGCAGCCGCGAGGCCTGCGCGAGGATCGTCGGCGGCGCCATCTGCTGCACGTCGGCGAGCACTCTCGCGCCGACCGCCTGCTTGGACTCCTTCAGCCCGTCCATCTGCTGCTTGACGAAGCGCAGGCGCGCGACGGGGTCGCGGATGTAGACGGGCAGCGGGCCGCGCATCAGCACGATCTGGTTGCCGAGCGCGTGGCGCTGGTCCTTCGGGCGGATCGAGACCGGCACCAGCGCGCGCAGCTCGAGGCCCTCGGTGCGCACGCCGCGCGAGCGCAGCCAGCGGGCGAGCGCGCCGGAGACGACGGCCAGCACGACGTCGTTGACGGTGCCGCCGAGCACGCCCTTCACGTAGCGGAAGTCGTCGAGCCGGTTGCGCACGACCGCGTAGCGGCGGTGGGGCCGATCTCAACGTTGAGCGGCGTCTCCGGGGCGGGGTTCAGGCCGGCCCAGACGACCTCGCCGATACCCTCGACCGCTTCTCGCAGCGCATCGACCGCGGCCGCCGGGTTGGTCGCGGCGGCGACGGTGCGCTCGGCGACGTTGAGCGTCGCCTTGGCGAAGCCCGCCGCTCCGGCCGCCAGCAGCTCGGCGTTCGTCGGCTCCGGCCGCGGCTGCCACGGCTCGGGCTCAGGCGGCTGGGGGGTGGGGCTGAGGTCGAACAGCACGGTCGCGAGGTCGACGCCCGAGACACCGTCGACCAGCGCATGGTGGGTCTTGAAGATGAGCGCGAAGCGGCCGTCCTCGAGCCCCTCGACGAACCAGCACTCCCACAGCGGCTTCGAGCGGTCCAGCTGCTGCGAGACGATGCGGGCGGCGAGCCGGTACAGCTGCTGCTCGGTGCCGGGCGCCGGCAGCGCGCTGTGGCGCACGTGGTACTCGATGTTGAAGCTCGCGTCGTCGATCCACAGCGGTCGCCCGGTCTCGAACGGCGGGTGCGCAAGCTTCTGGCGGTAGCGCGGGACGAGGTGCAGGCGCGAGCTGATGTGCTCGGCGACGGCGGTGAACGGCGGCGGCGGGCCCTCGAAGATTGTGACCGCGCCGATGTGCATGTGGGAGTCGGCGTTCTCCTGGTGGAGGAACGACGCATCCACGGCGGTCAGTCGATCGAGGTGCTCCTGCGCCATGCGCGCCTCCCCTTGTCAGTGCCCGATACTCCAACCTCAGGCGTATGTATATCCCCATATGCGCTGTGCAAGTCACGCCTCCTGCTCCGGCCTGCCATGCTGCGGCCCATGTCGGTCCGCGTGCTCGTCGTCGCGCTGGTGGTGCAGATCCTGCTCGCGGGCGCGTTCGCCGCGTGGGCGGCGAGCGGCTTCCCGTTGCCCTAGAAGACGCCGATGCGCTTCGGTGGCCAGTAGGTCGCGATCGCAGTGCCGATCACCCATCTCTTCGGCACCGGCCCCCAGAAGCGGCTGTCGTCCGACGCGCCGCGGTTGTCGCCCATCATGAAGAAGCTGTCCTCGGGCACGGTGATCGTGCCATCGAACGTGCAGCCCTGCCCACCGCCGCACGGGTTCGTGAATCCGTCCGGCTGGCGTCTGCCGTTGCGGATCACCTGCCCGTCGCGGATCTGGATGCGGTCTCCGCCGACGGCCACGACGCGCTTGATGAACGTCTGGTCGGAGGCCTCGCCAGTCGGGGTCGAGCAGGCGCGGCTGCTGCCGAGCCCCTCGGTCGGGACGCCGCACCTCGGCGCGCCGGCGTCGTCGGCGCCCTGCGGTGGATGGAAGACGACGATGTCGCCGACGGTCGGGTCGCCGAAGCGCATGCCGATGCGGTTCACCAGCACGCGCTGGCCGATGTCGAGCGTCGGCTCCATCGAACCGCTCGGGATGCGGTACGTCTTGACCAGCACGAGCTGGACGACGAACGCGATCGCGACCGCCGCGACGACGATCGTGACCACCTCGACGAGCGGATTGCGCTTCTTCGTGTCGGCGGCTTGAGCCACAGGCGCACGGTAGACGGTTCGCGACGCGGGCGTCCCCGTAACGCATCTGCCTACACTGTGGGCAAGCCCATGGCGCACGCTCCCGAGAAGCTTCTGCTCGCCAAGCCGCGTGGCTACTGCGCCGGCGTCGACCGGGCCGTCCAGACCGTCGAGCGCGCGCTCGATCTGCACGGCGCGCCCGTCTACGTGCGCAAGGAGATCGTGCACAACAAGCACGTCGTCGAGCAGCTGCGCTCGCGCGGAGCGATCTTCGTCGACGAAGAGACCGAGGTGCCCGAGGGCTCGACGGTCGTCTTCTCCGCGCACGGCGTCGCGCCAAGCGTTCACGCGAACGCTGCAGCGCGCGGCCTGCACACGATCGACGCGACCTGCCCGCTCGTGACGAAGGTGCACGTCGAGGCGAAGAGATTCGCCGCCGAGGGCTACACGATCGTGCTGGTCGGGCACGAAGGCCACGAGGAGGTCGAGGGCACGATGGGGGAGGCGCCCGACCACATCGTCCTGATCGAGACCGAGGCCGACGTCGACGTGCTCGAGGTCGAGGACCCGGAGCGCGTCGCGTACATCTCGCAGACGACGCTGTCGGTCGACGAGACGCGCTCGATCATCCTCAAGCTGCGCGAGAAGTTCCCGGCGATCGTCGGACCGCGCACCGACGACATCTGCTACGCCACGACGAATCGTCAGGTGGCGGTCAAGCAGCTGGCGCAGGCGTGCGACCTCGTGCTCGTGATCGGCTCGCAGAACTCGTCCAACTCGAACCGGCTCGTCGACGTCACGCGCGAGCTCGGCACGGACGCGTACCTGATCGACCACGAGGGCCAGGTCGAGGAGGCGTGGCTGGAGGGCCGTCGCGTCGTCGGCATCACGAGCGGCGCGAGCGCCCCCGAGGAGCTCGTGCAGCGGCTCGTCGCGTTCTTCCAGGCGCGCGGGACCGCGGTCGTCGAGGAGCTCGAAGTGATCCAGGAGGACGTGCGCTTCATGCTCCCGAAGTCGATCCGCCAGGCGATGGCCGCGGCGTCTTGAGCCGCTGAGCACCCTCGTCATATCCGATCTCCACCTCGGCTCGCGCGCGCGAGCCGACCTGCTGCGCAGCCCTGCGGTGCGTGCACCGCTGATCGAGGCGCTGCGCGATGGGATCGAGCGGCTCGTGCTGCTCGGCGATGCGCTGGAGCTGCGCCAGGGGCCGCTGCGGGAGGCGCTCGCGGCGGCGCGGCCGTTCTTCGCCGAGGTGGGCGCGGCGCTCGGGCGCGACGGTGAGATCGTGCTCGTCCCGGGCAACCACGATCACGCGCTCGTCGCCCCCTGGCTCGAGCGCCGGCACCGGGACGGCGTGCCCCCGCGGCTCGGGCTCGCGGAGACGGCTGCCTGGGCTCCCGGCGACGCCGTCGACGCGCTCGCCGCGGCAGCCGCGCCGACGCGGCTCACGCTCGCCTATCCCGGCATGTGGCTGCGCGACGACGTCTACGCGCTGCACGGGCACTACCTCGACCGCCACATCACCGTGCCGACGCTCGAGCGCCTCAGCGCCGGCGCGATGGGCAGGATCGTCGGGCCGCTGCCGGAGTCGCGCGCGACACCGGACGACTACGAGCGCGCGCTCGCGCCGATATACGCGTGGTCGACCGCGCTCGCCCAGCACGCCGACGAGCAGACGACCGGCACCTATGGCGTCTCGCTGCGGGCGTGGCGGATGCTGTCGGGCAACGGGCACCGGCCGCTGCGCCGGCGCGCGCTCGTCGCGCTGTTTCCGCTGACGATCGCCGCGGTCAACCGTGCCGGGCTGGGCCCGCTGCACGCCGACGTCTCCGGCGCCGAGCTGGCGCGTGCGGGGGTGCGGGCGATGGGGGAGGCGGTGGAGCGACTCGGGATCGACGCCGCGCACGTGCTGTTCGGCCATACGCACCGCGTCGGTGCTCGACCCACCGACGCGCCGGCCGATTGGACGACGTCGCGCGGCGTGCGCCTGCACAACAGCGGCTGCTGGGTCTACGAGCGCCAGTTCCTCTCGACGACGCCGTACGAGAGCCCCTACTGGCCGGGCACCGCGATCCGCGTCGACGCGACCGGCCCGCCCGTCCCGCTCCAGCTGCTCGACGGGCTTGACGCCGCCGAGCTCAACCGAGCCCTGGCGTGAAGCAGACGGCGTGGCAAGTCACGCCGTCGCCGACCCGCAGGTCGAGCACGCCCTCCGTGTGGCGCTCGTGCTCGATCAGCGGGTAGGCGCCGGGATGCTCGACGGCTAGCTCGACGCCGTTGGCGGTCACCCTGCCGCTGCCGGACAGCACGGCCCACACGCCGCCGGCCTCGTAGGGGCCGGAGTAGCCGCCTGGCTGATCTTCAGTCTGCGGCTGCAGCAGGGCGCCCGGCGCGTCCTCGGGGCGCACCGGCGCCACCGGCTCGCGCTCGATCCCGAGCAGCTGCTGGATCGCGCGCTCGACCTGGACGTAGCCGCCCTCGCCGACGTGGAAGTCGGCGAGCCGTTGCTCGCCGTCCCACAGGTAGCGGCTCGGCCAGCCCTGGATGCCGTACGTGTCCCAGCACTCCAGCTCGCTGTCGATCAGCACGGGATGCGCGATCCCGAGCCGCGCCACCGCGTCGCGCACCGCGGTCGGATCGCGCGAGATCTCGAAGCCCCCGCTGTGGACTCCGACGACTCGCAGCCCCGCGTCGGCATAGCGCTCGTGCCAGGCCTGCAGGTAGGGCAGCGTGCGCAGCGAGTTGACGCGGCAGAAGTCCCAGAACTCGACCAGCACGGGGCGCCCGCGCTGCTGGTCCATCCGCAGCGTCGCGACGTTGGCCCACTCGGCCTGGCGCGGGAACGGCGGCGCGAGCACGTCGAAGTCGGCGGGGGGACGCATCGCGCGAGCAAGGGTAGCCTTCTAGCTCGTGCTCCTGCTCGCCCACGCCGGCCACTGGCTCGTCTCGCTCGTCTACGCGGCGCCCGCCCTGCTGCTGGGCGGCGCGCTCGCGGTCAGCGCGCTACGCGAGCGCCGTCGGCGGCGAGCGTCCGCAGGTCGCCCGCAAGCGCCTCGGGCGTGAGCTGGTCGGTCAGGTAGCCGACGCGCTGGCGTCCGGCGCCGTCGACGATGACCGTCGAGGCGGTGTGCTCGAACCCGTCTCCCTGCGGCTGGACGCCGTACGCGCGCCACACCGGCGCCAGCTCTGCGCGGGTGCCGACGAGGTAGCGCATACGCCCGCTCAGATGCTGGCGCACGAGGAACTGCTTGACGTGCAGCGGCGTGTCGCCGCGCGGGTCGACGCTGATCGCCAGCACCGGCACGTCGCGTCCGAGCTGGTCGAGCGCTCCGCGGATCTGCTGCGCCGTGAGTGGGCACGTGTCTCTGCAGGTCGAGTAGAGGAACGTCACGACGACTGTCTTGCCGCGGTAGGCGCGCATCGTCGCGCGCGCGCCGTCCTGGTCGCGCAGGCGGAAGTCGGCCGCGCGCGCCGCGGACGGTCGCAGCGCCCCGTTGAATCCGGTCGGGCCGACGCCGGGCTCGGCGGCGCCGTCGCCGCCGCCCAGCAGCACGACGCCGGCGAGGGCTGCGACGAGGCAGACGGTCGCGACGACGAGCGTCAGGCGCAGGCGCGCAGGCATGCGAACAGGGTAGGCGGGACCCGCCTCCGGCAGCCACGTGGCCGCCTCCGGCACCCGCAACAGACTAGGCGCTACGCCTCGACGAGCCCGCGCCGGATCGCGTAGCGCACGAGCTCGACGCGGTCGCGCATGCCGAGCTTGCGCAGCACGTTCGCGCGGTGCGACTCGACCGTCTTCTCGGAGACATGCAGCGTCGCGGCGATCTGCGTGTTCGTGTGCGCCTCGGCGATCAGCTTGACGACCTGCTGCTCGCGAGGGGTCAGCGGCTCCTCGGGTCCGCGCGCGCCCTCCTCCATCCAGCGGCGGATCAGCGTGCGCTCGGCCGCGTTCGTGAGGAACGGCTCTCCCCGCGCGATCGCGTGCAGCGCGCCGACGAGCGCCTGGTCGGCCTCGCGCTTGAGCACGTAGCCTGCGGCACCCGCCTTGAGCGCCTCGAACAGGTAGCGCTCGTCGTCGTGCATCGAGACGATCAGGACGTGCGTCTCGGGCAGGTGGGCGCGGATCTCGCGCGTCGCCTGCAGGCCCGTCATGCGCGGCATGCCGACGTCGAGGACGCACAGGTCCGGCCGCGTCGCGAGCGCGAGCTCGAACGCCTCGACGCCGTCGCCCGCCTCGGCGACGACCTCGATATCCGGCTGGCGCTCGAGCAGCAGGCGCAGGCCGCTGCGGACGATCCCGTGGTCGTCGGCGATCAGCGTTCGCATTGTCATGGGGGGTGCGATCGGTCCGATGCGCGTCAGATCGTCAGCTCGACGCGCGTGCCGACGCCCTGCTGTGACCAGATGGACAGATGTCCGCCCGCCATCAGCGCGCGTTCGCGCATCCCCTCCATCCCGAGGCGGTCGCTCTTGCGGCGCGTGAAGCCGCTGCCGTCGTCGGAGATGCGCAGCACCGTTCTGCCGATGAACGACAGCTCGACTCTCACGCGCTGTGCGCAGGCGTGCTGGGCGACGTTCGAGAGCCCCTCCTGCGTGACGCGGTAGATCGCCAGCTGCTGCTCTGGCGAGAGGCGCGAAGGGGATCCCTGCGGATGGAAGCTCGCGCGGATGCCGGTCTGCTCGGTGAAGTCGCGCACCTGCGTGTGGAGGGCCGGCATCAGGCCGTGGTCGTCGAGCACGGCGGGGCGCAGGCGGCGCGCGAGCCGCAGCAGCTCCTCCATCGCCTGTCCCGCGAGCCGCTTCGTGTCGCGCAGCTCCTCCTGCAGCTCGGCGGGGGCCTCGTGGATCGTCGCTTCAAGCCGCAGCAGGATCGCCGTCAGCGCCTGGTTGACCTCATCGTGGAGATCCTGTGCAAGCCGCTGGCGCTCCTGCTCCTGGGCGCGGATCGCGGCTGCGCCGACTACGCGCCGCTCCGCCGCCGTCCGCGCGCGCAGCTGCTCGACGGACGCGCGCTCGCGCTCGAGCTCGGCGAGCTGGGGGCGCAGCAGCAGGCGTGCGAGCGGCGAGTGCGAGGTCATCGTCGGCGAATCGGGTCCCGCTGACACGATCGGCACGCAGCGGGTACAAGCACATCGGGTCTGTGCCCCATATCGGCGTGCGCAGGGCGCTTCACGAGTGTGCGCAGCGGCTCGCGGACACGCTATCCTTTCTGAAGTTACGAAAAGCCGACCCCCTTTGAGGAGTTTTCTCGCATGAGCCCGTCCGGCGCGGAGCTGCTCCGCCAAGTCAAGAGCCAGATCGAAGAGGTCGACCCCGCGGTCGTCGCCGAGCATCTTGGCAACGGCGTGCAGATCGTCGACGTGCGCGAGACCGAGGAGTTCTCCGTCGCCCACATCCCGGGGGCGAAGCACGTGCCGAAGTCCTACCTGGAGACGCGCATCGAGGCGGCCGTTCCCGATCGCGACGCATGGGTGGTCCTCTACTGCGCCTCCGGCAACCGCTCCGCGTGGGCCGCGCGCACGTTGACCGACGACCTCGGCTACAGAAGAGTCGCGTCGATGACGGGCGGGATCGCGCTGTGGAAGGACCGCGGCTACGCGGTCGAGACGCCGAAGGCGCTGACGGCCGAGCAGCGCGACCGCTACTCGCGCCACTTGCTGATGCCGGAGGTCGGCGTCGAGGGTCAGATCAAGCTGCTCGAGTCGAGAGTGCTGCTGCTCGGCGCCGGCGGGCTCGGCTCGCCGACTGCCCTCTACCTCGCGGCGGCCGGCGTCGGCACGCTCGGGATCGTCGACAACGACGTCGTCGACCTCTCGAACCTGCAGCGCCAGGTGATCCACACGAGCGACCGCGTCGGCGTGCCGAAGGTCGACTCGGCGCAGGAGACGATCGCCGCGCTCAACCCGGACGTGACGGTCGTCAAGTATCCGGTCCGCATCGACGCCTCGAACATCATGGAGATCATCGAGGGCTACGACGTGATCGTCGACGGCCTCGACAACTTCCCGACGCGCTACCTGCTCAACGACGCGTCCGTGCGGCTGCAGATCCCGGTCGTGTCGGCCTCGATCCTCGGCTTCGACGGGCAGCTGTCGGTCTTCGCCCCCTACGAGGGCCCCTGCTACCGCTGCCTCTACCCGACGCCGCCGCCGGCCGAGCTGGCGCCGTCGTGCGGCGCGAACGGCGTGCTCGGCGTGCTGCCGGGGACGATGGGCCTGCTGCAGGCGACCGAGGTCGTCAAGCTGATCCTCGGCACGGGCGAGCCGCTGATCGGTCGCCTGTTGCTGTACGAGGCGCTCGGCGCGACGTTCACCGAGCTGAAGGTGCGTCGCGACCCCGACTGTCCGATCTGCTCCCGCGAGCCCGCGACGATCTCCGACGAGGAGATGGGCGTCTTCCCCGACTACGAGGCGTTTTGCGCCGCCGCCGGATAGGGTCCCGCGCCATGGCTACCGTGAAGATCCCGCCCGTCCTGCGTGCATCCGTCGGCGGGGAGAAGGAAGTGTCCGCCGA
The DNA here is from genome assembly GCA_963770165.1 of uncultured Actinomycetes bacterium. Classification (GTDB taxonomy): domain Bacteria; phylum Actinomycetota; class Thermoleophilia; order Solirubrobacterales; family Solirubrobacteraceae; genus Conexibacter. The sequence goes on along the minus strand of CAVYOK010000024.1, from coordinate 88,963 downwards.
CGGCACGTCGGTCGGCGAGGTGCTGAACGCGCTCGCGGCCGCGCATCCGCAGACGCAGTCGCAGCTGTTCTCCGCCGAGGGCGAGCTGAACCGCTACGTCAACGTCTACCTCAACGACGAGGACGTACGCGTGCTCGACGGGCTGCAGACGGCCGTCGGCGAGGGTGACACGCTCGTGATCCTGCCGGCGATGGCCGGTGGAGCCTAGGCTCCGCCGTCCTCGCCGCCCCCGCTACACTTATTGAAGTTATGGACGCGGAGCGCCTGCGCAACAGACCCTGCGGCGGTCGCTACGGCGACCTCGTGCAGGCGATCGGCAACACGCCGCTCGTCGAGCTGAAGCGCCTCTCGCCGAAGCCGGGCGTGCGCGTCTGGGCCAAGCTCGAGTCGGCCAACCCGACCGGCTCGGTGAAGGACCGCGTCGCGCGCTCGCTGATCGAGGACGCCGAGGCAAGAGGAGCGATCAAGCCCGGCCAGACCATCCTCGAGCCGACGTCCGGCAACACCGGCATCTCGCTCGCGATGATCTGCAAGCGCAAGGGCTATCCGCTCAAGGTCGTGATGCCGGACAACGTCACGCAGGAGCGCACGCAGCTGCTGACGATGTACGGCGCCGAGATCGTCTACTCGGACGGCTCGAAGGGCTCGAACGGCGCGGTCGAGCTGGCGCTGGAGATGGCTGCCGCTGACTCCGCGTACTACATGCCCTACCAGTACGGGAACGTGGCGAACCCGCTGGCGCACTACAACGGCACGGCACTCGAGATCCTCGAGGAGCTCGACGAGATCTCCGCCTTCGTCGCCGGCCTCGGGACCGGCGGGACGCTGATGGGCAACGGCAGACGCTTCAAGGAGGAGCTCGGCGACGCGGTCAAGATCGTCGCGGCCGAGCCGATGCAGGGCGAGCCGGTCCAGGGCCTGCGCTCGCTCGACGACGGCTTCATCCCGCCGATCATCGACCTGTCGCTGCTCGATCGGAAGATCTTCGTCACGAACCGCGACGCGATCCTGTGGACGCGCAAGCTGCTCGACGAGGAGGGCCTGTTCGCGGGCGTCTCGACCGGCGCGATCGCGCGCGTGGCGGTGCGGATCGCGAACGAGCTCGAGGAGGGCAACGTCGTCTTCATCGTCGCCGACGACGGCTGGAAGTACCTGTCCTCCGGGATCTACACCCTGCCGGTCGACGAGGTCGAGAACCTCGACTCGACCGTGTGGTGGTGACGCGCCGCCTCGGCTTCCCCGTATCGCCGGTGGCCGCTACCATCGCGTGACCACTCGCAAGGAACGGAGCTTCTCGATGTTCTCCCAGATCGGACCGATGGAGATCGTGCTGGTCCTCGTGATCGCCCTCTTGGTCCTCGGCCCCAAGCGCCTGCCCGAGGCCGGCCGCTCGATCGGCAAGGGCATGCGCGAGTTCAAGGACTCGATCGCCGGCATCACCAAGGACGAGGACCAGCCCCAGCAGGATCTCACCGCCGCGCGCGAGCGCGAGGCCGCTTAGGCGAGCGAGACAGGTGCGCATCGCTCGCGAGCTGTTCGACCAGATCGTCGCGCACGCTCGCGCCGAGGCGCCGAACGAGTGCTGCGGCGTCGTCGCCACGAACGGGGACGGCGGTGCCCAGCGGGTCTTTCCGGCGACGAACAAGTTCGCGAGCCCGCTGCGCTTCGAGATCGACGAGCACGACCTGATCCGCATCTGGAGAGCGATCGACGAGCACGATCTCGAGCTCGGAGCGATCTACCACTCGCATACGCGCACCGCGCCCGAGCCGTCGCAGACCGACATCAACGGCGCCGCCCACTGGCCGGGCGCGCTGTGGGTGATCGTGGGCCTCGCTACCGACGACGGAGAGCCGGACGTGCGCACATGGGCGATCGAGGACGGTCGCGTCACGCAGGTGGAGCTGGTCGTCGCGTAGGGGATCGCGGTGCGCGTGCTCGCCTGCCCGACCTGCGGCGAGGTCTTCGGCGACGAGGAGCGCTTCTGTACGCGCTGCGGCGTGCCGCTCGTGCCGGTGGAGCCGGCCGCGGAGGACGGGCGCCCCAGCCGGCTGCGGGAGCGCATTCGCAAGATCAAGCCGCAGTACGCGGAGGGCGAGCTCGTGCGGGTCGCCCGAGCGCATCACCAGGCCGAGGCGGAGCTGATCCAGAACCTGCTGATGGAGGAGGGGATCCCGAGCATGACGAAGCGCAGCGGCGGCTTCGATGTGCCGGACTTCCTCGCCGCCGGCCCGCGCGACGTGCTCGTGCCGCGCTCGGGAGCGGACGCGGCGCGCGACCTGCTTTCGCCGCGTACCTCAGGCGGCGCCGGCGATGCGCGCGAGGTGTGAGCGCCAGGCGCCCTCGGTGTGCTCGAGCGAGCGGCCGCGGAACGCGTCGCGCAGCGCAACCTGCGGACCGCGCGGATCGAGGTAGCAGGCGAGCCGCATCGCGGCCTCCGGCCCCTCCTCGCGCGCGAGCAGGTCGATCAGGGTGGGGCCGAGCAGGGCCGCGTCGCGCAGCTTCGGCGGGAACGCCGGGCGCTCGCCTTCGCGCAGGCGCCGCGCGATCGCCGGGCGCGCATGCTCGACCTGTGCGGCGAAGTAGCGCGCCGTGCCCTCCACGACCCACGCCCACCGCATCCGCTGCAGCAACCGCGGAGGCGTCGCGGGTGGCGGCAGGCGCCGGTTGTTGAGTCCGACGACCAGCCGCGCGTAGAGCACGTCGGGCGCGCGTTCGAGCATCTCGCGCGAGCCGGGCACGGCGGAGGCGCGTCCGCGCAGGGCGTCCGGCGCGAGCACATGGATCGTCTGGGAACCGCCGGTGGAGCCGACGACGTAGCGGCGGGCGGCGGGCGCGGTCAGCAGCCGCTCGAGCGGCACGAGCGGGTGCGCGAGGTCGAGCAGCGGGCTCGAGCGGTGGAAGACGACGGTGACGTCGGCGGCGGTCGTCGGGAAGACGACCTCCAAGCGGGCACGCGTCCCTTCGAGCGAGTCGAGGGCGCGGGCGACGTCGTCGGTGTCGGCGGACTCGTGGCGCGCGCGGAACGACGCGGTGACGGTCTCAACCCAGGCCATGGCGGATGGCGAAACCCGCGACGACGCCCCGACGTTCCGTCGAAAGCGCGCCGCCGCGGGCGACTTTTCAGACGAGGACCGGCGTGCGGTCGCCGGCGACGATCCCGGCGATTTCCTCGGATGCGCGCTCGAACTCGTCGTCGGACAGGACCGGCGTGCCCTCAAACGGCAGCTCGCGCGTGATCTCCAGCCAGGAGCGGCACCCGCCGAACTCGTCCCGCACCTTCACGGTGACAGGACGCGGGATGCGGTATGTGCGCAGCAGCACGACGTGCAGCGGGTGGCGGCGCTTCCATGCCAGCCGCTTCTCGGCGTAGTCGGGCGTCCACACGTAGAACGGCGACAGCGCGTCGACCACGCGCGGATCCGTGATCGTCCAGTGGTCGGCGACCTCCGCCCACGCGCGGATGCGCACGCGGTCGGGCTGCGGGATGTCGCCGTCGCGCGTGAGCGCGTGCAGCGGCGGATCGCCCTCCGGCCAGACGCCCTCCTCGAGCGCGCGCAGCAGCTCTGGCTGATGCGACTCGCGCACGAGGTCCTCGCGCTGGTGGTCGAAGGTGGGATAGAGGAAGAAGCGCTCGTGCTCGAGCGCGAAATGCTTGTCAGGCTCGCGAATGCCGCCCTTGCGCAACGTGATCAGCTGCTCGCCTTCGGCGAGCGCACGTACGGTGACGGCCCATTCTTTGAAAGCAATCGGCATGGATTTCCGGGAGGGGAGAAGGTGCGTATTAACCGTGCAACCGCGGTGGAATGACAACCGCGCACGGGCGTTGCATTCTACGGGAAGCCCTAGGATTTCCAAAATTTGCCTGCAATTTGCAGCGATTTGGCGACAGATCACAGGAGAATCTGTGCTAGCCGCGCCCGCCGCCCCCCGGCGTCTCGATGCGCAGGCGCTGTCCGGGGGCGAGCACGCCGCGCGCCTTCGGCGCCAGCTCGCGCCCGTCGAGCAGGTTGCGCCCGCGCGCTCCGGGCGCCCCGCCATCCGCCCCAGGCGGTGCATGGCGCCGCCGCTCGGTCAGCAGCGAGTAGGTCATCGGCGCGAGCGCCTCCAGCTCGCGCACGACGCCGTCGCCGCCGCGGAAGCGTCCGGCGCCGCCCGAGCCGCGTCGCAGCGCATACTCCGTCACGCGCAGCGGGAACTCGAGCTCGAGCGCCTCGACCGGCGTGTTGAGCGTGTTGCTCATCGCGACGTGCACGCCGCTCGGGCCGTCGGCGTCCGCGCACGCGCCCTGTCCGCCGCCGAGCGTCTCGTAGTAGGTGAAGGTCTCGTCGCCGAGCGTGAGGTTGTTCATCGTCCCCTGGCCGAGCGCGTGGCCGAACGCGGCCAGCACGAGGTCTGCGACCCGCGACGAGGTCTCGACGTTGCCGGCGACGACGGCGGCCGGTGACCGCGCGTTGAGCAGCGAGCGCTCCGGCGCGACCACCTCGATCGGGCGGTACGTGCCGGCGCTCGGCGGGATGTCCGGGTCGGTGAGGACGCGCACGGCGAAGTAGCAGGCCGAGCGGGTCACCGCGAGCGGGCAGTTGAGGTTGCCGGCGTGCTGTGCGGCGCTGCCGCTGAAGTCGAGCGTCAGGCGCTCGCCCTCGACGGTCGCGGTCAGCCGCAGCTCCAGATCGCCGTCCGCGCCCTCCAGCACGTCGCGCGCGCCGCGGACGCCGTCGGGGAGCGCGGCGATGCATGCGCGCGTGCGCCGCTCGGCGTAGTCGAGCACCTCGGCCATCGCGGTGCGCAACGTGGCGATCCCGACGCGCTCGGCGAGCTGCCGCAGCCGCTGCGCGCCTGCGCGGTTGGCCGCCAGCTGCGCGCGCAGATCGGCACGGCGCTGCGACGGCTGGCGCATCTGCGCGGCGAGACGCGCGATCGCCGCCTCGTCGAGCGGCTGGGGCTCGATCACGACGCCCTCGTCCGCCAGCGTGCGGCTGTCGGCCGGCATCGAGCCGGGCGTCGGGCCGCCGACGTCGGCGTGGTGTGCGCGGGACACGGAGAAGCCGAGCAGCACGTCGTCGCCCGGGGCGAACACCGGCGTCACCACGGTGATGTCCGGCAGGTGCGTCCCGCCCTGGTACGGGTCGTTGAGGATCCAGGCGCGGTCGGGAGCGTGTGCCTCGTCGCGCACGGCGGCGACGGCAGCCGGCATCGCGCCGAGGTGCACGGGGATGTGCTCGGCCTGCATCACCATCTCGCCGGCCGCGTCGAACAGCGCGGTCGACGCGTCGCGGCGCTCCTTGATGTTGGCCGAGTGCGCGGAGCGGATCAGCACGGCGCCCATCTCCTCGCACGCGGCGCGCAGCGCGCCGATCGCGACCTGCAGGTCAACCGGATCCACGCGTCACCTCGACCGTCCCGTCCTCGCGCGTCGTCGCCTGCCACCCGTCGGGGACCCAGACGGTGGACTCGGGCAGCGGGATCGCCGCCGGCCCCTCGACGCGCGTCCGCTCGGCGGCGGCCGATGGCGGGGCGACCGGCGGCGCGGCGGCGGTCGCGCTCACGCGCACGCTCACCAGCTCCACCTCGGCGTCCGGGTCGCGGTAGCCGTAGCGCTCCTCGTGCGCGTCCTCGAACGCCGTGCGCAGCGCTGCCGGCGTCGCGGCCGGCTCGCGCTCCGGGGAGGGGATCGCCAGCTCGAACGCCTGTCCGCGGTAACGCAGCTCGTAGGTCGCGGAGATCGGCGCCGTCGGCTCGCCGAGCGCGGCACGCGCCGCCCGCGCCAGCTGCGCCACGTCGGCCGCCACCGCCTCCGCGGTCAGGTCCTCGCCGCTGCGCAGCACGCTGCGCTGCGCGTCGCGGCGGCGCGGCGCGACGACGAGCCCGAGCGCGGCGAGCACGCCGGAGGCGTGCGGCGCGAGCACGCGCTCGATCCCCAGCTCCTCCGCGATCGCGACCGCGTGCAGCGGGCCGGCTCCACCGAACGCGACGAGCGCGTGGTCGCGCGGGTCGATCCCGCGCTCGACCGTCACGACGCGCAGCGCGCGCACCATCTCGGCGTTCGCGACGCGCACGATCCCCTCGGCGCAGGCGAGCACGTCGAGCCCGAGCTGCTCGGCGAGCACACCGACCGCGCGCTCGGCGGCGGCGCGGTCGAGCGTCACGCCGCCGGCGAGCGGCACGTCGCCGGGCAGGTGGCCGAGCAGCAGGTTCGCGTCGGTCACGGTCGGCTCCTCGCCGCCGCGGCCGTAGCACGCTGGTCCCGGCACCGCGCCAGCCGAGCGCGGGCCGACGCGCAGCGCGCCGCCGGCGTCGCGCCATGCGATCGAGCCGCCGCCGGCGCCGACGGTGTGGACGTCGAGCGTCGGCAGCGCGATCGGCCGTCCCGCGATCTCGCTGGCGCTCGTCTCGGCGACGGCGCCGTCGTGGACGACGCACACGTCGGCGGACGTGCCGCCCATGTCGAGGCACAGCGCGCGCTCGACGCCCGCCGCACGCGCCGCATAGGCAGCGCCCGCGGCACCGCCGGCCGGACCGGAGAGCACCGTCCAGGCGGCGTGTCCGGCGGCGCTTGCGAGGTCGGTCAAGCCGCCGTTGCTCTGCATGATCGCGGGCTCGGGCAGGCCCGCATCGCGCGCGCGCTCGCCGAGCCGCCGCAGGTAGCGGCCGAGCAGCGGGGAGAGCGCTGCGTCGACCTCGGTCGTCGCCGCGCGCTCGAACTCGCGGAAGGTGCCGACGACCTCGTGCGAGAGCGACACGTGCGCGTCGGGCAGCGCCCGCGCGAGTGCGTCGCCAATGCGCCGCTCGTGCTCTGGATGGCGATAGGCGTGCAGCAGCACGACCGCGACCGCCTCCGGCTCAGTGCCCGCCACCTCGCCAGCAAGCGCGGACGCCGCCTCGTCGGTCAGCTCCCGCAGCAGACCCGCGGGCGTCATCCGCTCCGGGGCGCCGAAGCGCAGCTCCGGCGGCGCGAGCGGCGCGGGCCGCGTGGCGCACAGCCGGTACAGCTCGGCCCGGGCCTGACGGCCGAGCTCGACGACGTCCGTGAAGCCCGCGGTCGCGATCAGCGCGGTGCGCGCATGGCGGCCCTCCAGCAGCGCGTTCGTCGCCACCGTCATGCCGTGCGCGAACGCGCTCACCACGCGCGCCTCACGGCCGGCGCGCGCGAGCACCGCCTCGACGGCGGCCATCACGCCGTGCGACTGGTCCTCCGGCGTCGTCGGGGCCTTCGCCGTCACGAGCATGCCGTCGCCGAGCAGGACGGCGTCCGTGAACGTCCCACCCACGTCGACTCCCAGCAACATGCCGGGAGGCTATTCGCTCATGCGTCGCCTACTACGCCGCTGCGAGCGCCTCTTCGCGCAGTTCCTCGGTCTCCGCGAGGTGCTGGTGCGACGGGCAGTAGCCGTTGTGGGGGAGTGGCATGCGCTGGCACGGGGTGCCCTTGCGCGTCGTCGCACGGCACTGGAGCGGATTGCCCGCGAGGTCGTAGCCGGTCATCGGCTGGCGCGCGAGGAAGTCGTCGGCGAGCGCGATGTAGCGCTCGATCACGCGGTATATCCGGGCCTGGGAGGACATGGGGAAGTAGGGCCGGATGTCGTTGAAGAGCGTGCGCGCCGGACGCGCGAAGTAGTGCCTGTCGGTCGCGAGGCGCTCGATCGCGGCCTCGCACGCGCGCAGCACGCGCTCGTGGTTGGTGACGCCCGTGACGCTGCCCGGGCTGTCTTCGACGATCTCGTTCCCAAGCTCGCGATAGATCGCGCGACTGAAGCGGTACATGACGGCTCTGCCCTCTCTTCTCTTTCCCCGTGCCGGACTCCCCTGTGGCGGGGCGCAGCATCTCACCGGGTTGTGAAGCTCAGGGCTCGGGACTATTAACCCCGCGTTAAGTTGAAACGTCTGCGTTCGCTTGTCAGATCGCTGACAAACGCTTGCGTTCTTCTGCAAGCCGGACGGGCGATTTCGCCCGTCGGAGGCGTTTACGCCCAGTGCTCGCGCACGGGTGCGTCCGCGGCGCGGACGACGGTGTGGTGCTCGTCGAGCGCCGGATCCCGCCGCGGGAAGTCCCTGCGCAGGTGCGCGCCGCGGCTCTCCTCGCGCGCGAGCGCGCAGGCGCCGACGAGCCGCACGAGCGGGTGCGCGTCGTCGAGCAGCGTCCGCAGGCCCTCGGCGTCGCGCTCGATCCCGGCGTGCGACCACAGCGCGTCGCGACTGGCCCGCGACAGCTCGGGGCGCTGGAGCGCGGGCACCGGCTCGGGCGGCAGCGACGGGCGCGGCTCGGCAAGCGCGGCGAGCGTGGCGCGACGCCCGAAGACGAAGCACTCGCTCAAGCTGTTCGACGCGAGCCGGTTCGCGCCGTGCAGGCCGGTGCAGGCGCACTCGCCGACGGCGTAGAGCCCGGGGACGGTCGCACGCCCCTCGAGGTCCGTCGCGATCCCGCCCATCGTGTAGTGGGCCGCGGGCGCGACCGGCACCAAGTCACGGGTGGGGTCTATGCCGCTGCGGCGCAGGACCGAGACGACGTTGGGGAACAGCGCCGGATCGACCGCACGCATGTCGAGCCCCACCGACGGCGCCTCGGTGTCGCGCATGCGCCGCGCGACCGCGAGCGCCACCTCGTCGCGTGGCGCGAGCTCGTCGACGAAGCGCTCGCCGTCGGCGTCGAGCAGCAGCGCGCCCTCGCCGCGGACCGCCTCGGTCACGAGGAAGCCGTCGGCACCGTTCGCGGCGGCGACGGCGGTCGGATGGAACTGCATCATCTCCAGGTCCGCGAGCGCCGCGCCGGCGGCGTGCGCGAGCACCATCCCGGCGCCGACCGCGCCCGCGGGATTCGTCGTGCGCGCCCACAGCGCCGCCATGCCGCCGGTCGCGAGCACGACCGCGCGCGCCGACACGAGCCGCTCGTCGTGCAATCGCACGCCGACGCAGCGGCCGGCGATCGTGGGCAGCGCGACTGCCCGGCAGTCCTCCAGCACGACGATCCGCTCGTGCTCGGCCACGAGCGCCGACAGCTGGCGCGTGATGCGGCGGCCGGTCGCGGCGCCGCCCGCGTGGACGATGCGGCGCACTGAGTGCCCGCCCTCCAATCCGAGCGACAGGCGTCCATAGCGGTCGGCGTCGAAGTGCACGCCGAGCTGTTCGAGTGCGCGCACGGCGGCGGGCGCCTCGTTCGTGAGGATCTCGGCGGCGCTGCGGCGGACGGTGCCGCGGCCGGCGTGCAACGTGTCCTCCAGATGCCGCTCGCGCGTGTCGTCGACGGCGAGCACGGCCGCGAGCCCGCCCTGCGCCCAGTAGCTCGCCGACTGGGCGAGCGGGGTGGCGCTGACGAGCGCGACGCGCCCGCCCGCGGAGGCGGCGGTCAGCGCGGCGTACAGGCCCGCCGCGCCGGCTCCCACGACGGCGACGTCGGCCTCGATCGTTGCGGGGACGCCCATCCGAGCCAGTACCGTACTCGGCCGGCATGGGCCGTCCGGTCTACCTCTCCCATCCGTCGTCGCTGGAGCACGACACGGGCGCACATCCCGAGCGAGCGGCGCGCATCACAGCGATCGAGCAGGAGCTCGCGCGCCACGACTGGCTGGGCATGGAGCGGCTGGAGGCGCCGCGGGTCGGCATCGAGACGTTGACCGCGATCCACCCGCAGCGGCACGTGCGCCGCATCGAGGAGCTGTGCAGATCGGCCCCGCCGGGCGGGGCCGCGATCGACGCCGACACGTTCGTCGTCGAGGCTTCCTATGAGGCGGCGCTGCGGGCTGCCGGCGGGGCGGTGCGGCTCGTCGACCTGCTCTGCAGCGGCGAGGCCCCCAGCGGCTTCAGCGCGCTGCGCCCGCCGGGCCATCACGCCGAGCCGGATCGCGCCATGGGCTTCTGCCTGTTCGACAACATCGCGGTCGCGGCGCAGCACGCGCTCGACGCGTACGGGCTCGAGCGGGTGCTCGTGGTCGACTGGGACGTCCACGACGGCAACGGCACGAGCGCCGCCTTCCATTCGTCTCCGCGGGTGCTGTTCGTCTCGCTGCACGAGTGGCCGCTGTATCCGGGCACGGGCGCGGCGAGCGACATCGGAAGCGGCGACGGCACGGGCTTCACGGTCAACCTGCCGGTCGCCGCGGGCACCGGCGACGCCGTGTACGCCTCGTTGCTGGAGCACGTCATCGGCCCTCTCGCGCTCGCGTATCGGCCGCAGCTCGTGCTGATCTCCGCTGGCTTCGACGCGCACCGTGACGACCCGCTTGCCGGCGTCGAGCTGACCGAGGACGGCTTCGCGGCGCTCGCCGGCTCGCTGCGCCGGCTGGCGGCCGAGCTGCAGGCGCCGATCGGCGCGGTGCTGGAGGGTGGCTACGACCTGCACGCGCTCGCCGCCTCGACGGCCGCGACGCTGCGCGTGCTGACGGCGCCTGAGCCGCCGAAGGCGCCTGAGGTGCCGCTGGCGCCGGAGGCGCGTGCCGCCGCCGCGCGACTCGCCGAGCATTGGCCGGCGCTCGCCGGCGTCTGACGGCGGGCCGGCGCTTACGGCGTGGCGTTCGCCGGCAGGCGGATTCTCGTGCCGGGGATCGTGAACGTTCTCTGGGTCGTGCTGCCGGACGGGGCGGTGGCACCAGGCGTCGTCGCGGTCGGCGAGGTGGTGGGGACGGTCGGCACCGTCGCGGGGGGAGCCGTCGACGGCGAGGAGGCGGCGGGAACGGTGATCGTCGCCGGTGGCGGCGCAGACTCCGGCGTGTCGAGCAGCGTCACGAGCGTGACGGCGATCCCGGCAGCCAACAGCGCCAGCAGGACGCAAATCAGCACGATCGGCAAGCGCCAGCTCGGCGGCGGGTGCACGCGCGTACGTGCAGCCAGCCCGCATTCGAGGCACCAGCTCTGGTCCTCGCGCAATGCGGTGCCGCAGCGCGGGCACAGCAGCGTGCCCGGCGCGGCCGGCGGCCGACCGACCGCCGTCACGCCTGCGGACCCGGCCCGCCCGGCCCGCTCGCCTCGGGCGCGCTTGGGGGCTGCGGCGTAGTGGCGGGTGGGGCGAGCGGCACCTGCGCCGCCGGACCCTGCACGGCGCCGCCGAACGCCGCCCCGCAGCTTGCGCAGAACTTGTCGGCGCTGCCGTAGATCGCGAAGCAACGCGGACAGGTGCCCCCGATGCCCGGCTCGCGCACGTCGCGCAGGTCCCGGCGCTCTTCGAGCGCATGCTCCAACGCGTGCAGCTCGTCGTCGCACACGCGGATCTGGTCGATCTTCTGCTCGACCAGGTCGTCGCGCTTGCGCTCGAAGCGGCGCAGGTCGAACACGAGCCCGCCCAGGTCGCGCACCTGCTGCTCGCGCAGCCTGCGCAGATAGCGCAGCCGTCGCCGCATCCGCCCGCGGGCACGGAAGCCGGGACGGCGCGGCGCCGGCTCGGCGACGACGGTCTGGCCAGCGGGGTCGGCCGGGGGAGCGGGCGCCTGCTGTGGAGCGGTCGCGCTCGCCTGCGCCGTGGCGGCCGCGTCGGTCGAGGGCGCCGGCGACGACGATGCGGCGGCCGCCGGCTGCGCGGGAGTCGCCTCGACGGCCGGGATCCGCGTCGTCAGGTCGATCGTCGGCGGCGGGGGCTCCGCCGGCGGGTCGCTCGGCGGGGGTACGACGGCCTCCATCCGCTCGGTCGGCCGGTCGTCCGCCTGCGGGTCGGCGGTCGCCTGGTCGTCGTCCTCGGCGGGACGATCCGCCTGCCGGCGCGCGATGCGTTCGAACATGCCGCTCATCGAAGGGGGGACGCCGAATTCCCTGCACGGAGGGCGCCTCGGCGGCGAGTATACCCGCGGGTCCGGCCTGTTTCGCCGCTTTCCGACGCAACCGCTCGCCACGTCGCGAGCACCCGCTCGGCCATCCGCTCGGCCGAGAACAGCGTGGCGCGCCCGCGGCCTTCGACGCGCGGGTCGGCCGCGGCGAGGTGCGGCGCGAGGGCGCTTCGCCACGCCGGCTCGTCGAACGGGCCGCAATGCGCGCCGGCGATCCCTTCCAGCGCGAGCGGCGCGACGCCGACCGGCGTAGCGAGCACCGGCACGTCGCACGCGAGCGCCTCGAGCACGGCGAGCCCGAACCCCTCGCGCTCGGACGGCACGAGCACCGCGTTCGCCGCGTTGACCCACAGCGGGACCTCGTCGGGATGCACGTCGCCGAGCGTCAGCAGCGGCACGTCGCCGGCGACGGCCTGCGCCCGGTCGAAGCGCTTCTCCGCGCGCGCGGGGTCGGCGGGGAACAGCAGGCAGGGCGCGTCGGGGTCGCGCCCGAGACGCACGCGCGCCTCCGCGCGCGGCAGCGGACGGAAGCGCTCCAGGTCGACGCCGCACGGCAGGACCGCTACGCGCCTGCGCGTGCCGGCACCGGGCAGCTGATCGCGTGCGAGCGTGGCGGAGACGGTCGCGGCGAGGTCGACGAACCGCAGCGCCGCGCGGCTCAGCGGTCCACTGCGCGGGTGCGCGAGGTCGGTTCCGTGGAGCGTCACGACGTGGGGCGCTCGGCGCAGCGCGAGCGCGGGCCATGCGGTCAACCCGAAGTGTGCGTGGATCACGTCGAAGCGCTCGTCGCGGTAGCGCCGGCGCAGCTCGCGCGCGGCGCGCGGGTAGGAGCGCAGGCCCGGCGAGAAGGCGAACAGCTCGACCTCGACGCCGTCGATGCGTCGCAGCGCCTCGACCTGATCGCGCACGAAGCGCCCGAGCGCCGGCTGTGCGGCGGTCGGATGCATGTTCGTCACGACAAGCGCACGCATCAGTCGTGCCAGCGTACTTGTGCGCGTGTTCCGTCGCAGATCGTGTCTGGCATCTGCGCAGGCAGGACCCGAAGACTCGCCCCTGATGTCCAACGACGACCAGGAGGATCGGATGGCCTACGGAACGATGGGGTGGCTCCACACGCGAGTGGTGCGGGCGTGGAGCGGGGAGCGCGGACAGGGGACGGTCGAGTACGTCGCGCTGATCCTGCTCGTCGCTGCGCTGCTGGCCGGCGTCGTCGCCGCGACGAAGGGGACGAAGTTCGGCACCGGCGGCATCGCCGAGGCGATCGTCAGCCAGATCAAGTCGGCGCTGAGAAACCTGAAGTAGCACTCGGCTCGTGGGCGGCGGGCGGGCTCGCGTCACCCGCCCGCCGACCGATCCGGGGGGTGGCCGTGCCACCATGTCGCGCATGATCCCGGTGGAGGTGCAGGCGTGAGCGGCATGACAAGCGTTGGGCGTCCGAGCGGGCGCACGCCCCGCGAGCTGCGGCCGGTCGAGATCGAGCCCGGCTTCGTGCGCAGCGCAACCGGCTCGGCCCTGATCTCGGTCGGCGAGACGCGCGTGATCTGCACTGCATCCGTGGAGGAGAGCGTTCCGCGCTGGATGATCGGCAGCGGCAGAGGCTGGGTGACGGCCGAGTACGGCATGCTTCCGGCGTCGACCGGGCAGCGCAAGGCGCGCGACGTCAGCAAGGGCCGCGCCGACGGGCGCACCGTGGAGATCCAGCGGCTGATCGGCCGCTCGCTGCGCGGGGTCGTCGACTTCGACGCGCTCGGCGAGCGGACGGTCTACGTCGACTGCGACGTGCTGCAGGCCGATGGAGGGACGCGCTGCGCCTCGATCACCGGCGGCATGGTCGCGCTGCGGCTCGCTTGCGAGCGGCTGGTGCGCGACGGCGCGCTGGAGCGCGTCCCGCTGACGGGCAGCGTCGCGGCCGTCTCGGTGGGGATCGTCGGCGGCACGCCGCTGCTCGATCTCGACTACCCCGAGGACTCGACCGCCGAGGTCGACGCCAATGTCGTGATGACGGCCGACGGCGGGCTTGTCGAGGTGCAGGCGACCGCCGAGCGCACGCCGCTCTCGCGCGCGCACCTCGACGAGCTGCTGGCGCTCGCGGCGGACGGGATCGAACGCCTGCGCGAGCTCCAGGACGCGGCGGTCGCGGCCGCCTAGATGGTCGCCATCTGACCGTGCGACTGCTGCTGGCGACGCGCAACGCCCACAAGCTGCGCGAGTTCGCGCGGCTGGCGGAAGGGCCGGGATCGGTGTCCATCGAGCCGCTGCCCGACGACGTCGAGCTGCCGCCCGAGGACGGCACGACCTTCGCCGCGAACGCGCTCGGCAAGGCACGTGCGGCAGCGGCCGCCACCGGGCGCGCGGCGATCGCCGACGACTCGGGGATCGAGGCGGCCGCGCTCGGCGGCCGGCCGGGGATTCGCTCGGCGCGCTACGCGGGCGAGCACGCGACCGACCGGGAGAACCTCGACAAGCTGATGCGTGAGGCGCCTGCCGGCAGTCCGCTCGCGTACGTCTGCGCGCTCGCCTACGTCGACCCGACGAGCGGCGCGGAGCACGTCTTCGAGGAGCGCTGCACCGGCACGCTCGCGGCGATCCCGCGCGGCGAGCGCGGCTTCGGGTACGACCCGGCGTTCCTGCCGGATGACGGGGTGCCCGACCGCACGATGGCCGAGCTGAGCGACACCCAGAAGGACGCGATCAGTCACCGTGGCCGCGCTGTGCGCGCGCTGCTCGCCTGGCTGCCGGGTTGAGGCGATGACCGCCGCCGCGGCCCACGAGCGGGACACGCCGCGCAAGCGGCGCGCGGCGGCGCTGTCGATCGCCTCGAACGCCACGCTGATCCTGCTGAAGCTGGTCGCCGGGGTGGTGACCGGCTCGGTGGCGATCATCACCGAGGCGGTTCATTCCGGCATCGACCTGATCGCGTCGGTCATCGCCTACTTCTCCGTGCGCAAGGCGGGCGAGCCGGCCGACGAGTCGCACCGCTACGGCCACGAGAAGATCGAGAACCTCGCGGCGGCGATCGAGGGGATGCTGATCCTCGTCGGCTCGGGCGTGATCGTGTTCGAGTCGCTGCGGCGCCTGATCCGCGGCGGGACGGTCGATCACCTCGGCTTCGGCATCGCGGTCGTCGCGCTCTCGGCGGTCGCGAACCTGCTCGTGTCCGCCTTCATCGCCCGCACCGCGCACGCGACCGCGTCGCCGGCGCTCGAGGGCGACGCCGCCCACCTGCGCACCGACGCCTACACGTCGCTCGCGGTGCTCGCCGGCCTCGCGCTCGTGCAGCTGACCGGTGCCGAGTGGCTCGACCCGGTCGTCGCGCTGCTCGTCGCCGGCGCGATCGTGCGCGCAGGCGTGCGACTGCTGCTGGGGTCCTCGCGAGTGCTCGTCGACGAGGCGCTGCCGGAGGAGGAGCGCGCCGCGATCCACGCCGAGGTCGTCGCGTTCGGCGACCGCGGCGTCGTCGGCTACCACCAGTTGCGCACGCGGCGAGCGGGCGCGCGCCGCTACATCGACCTGCATCTGCAGTTTGAAGCCGGCACGTCGCTCGAGCAGGCGCATCAGATCGCGCATGCGATCCAGGACGCGATCGCCGCGCGACTGCGCGGGGCCGACGTGCTGATCCATCTCGAGCCGGCCGATCGCGTGCGCCCGGGCATGGAGTGGACGCGCGCCGACGGCGTCAGCGGAGGTTGATCGCCGCCGAGCACGCCACGGCGAACACGACGCCGGCGTAGCCGACGTAGCCGCTCGCGAGCAGCAGCACGGCGCCGATCAGACAGGCGCCGACGGTCACGAGCCAGGCGATGCGTGGGAGCGGCACTCGCGTATTCTCGCCTGCCGGCATGACGGCTCCGCTGACGCCCGCGCTCGCGCTCACCTACTTGCAGGAGCTGTCGGTCGACGTGCGCGCGGCGGTCGTGCTAGGCCCGGACGGCCGATGCCTGGCGGGCGACCGGCAGCTCGCTGACCGCGCGCGCAGACTGCTGTCGAGCGGCTCGGCACCGGTCGCGACGGACGCTCCGCTGCTCACGGCGCGCACCGCCGACGGCGGCAGTTTGGCCGTCCTTGCAGGGGATTTCGCGCTGCTGCCGCTGCTCGAGCACGACCTCGCGCGCCTCGCCGCGGCGCTCGCCGACGAGCCGGAAACACGAGATTCCCCGTAACGACGGGAGATTCGGCGTTGTTCCCGTCCGCGAGGGTTGTTAGCTTCGGCCATCCCCCGAACACCTCGAAGGAGGAAGACGTGACGAAATCCGAGTTCGTCGACCAGGTTTCCGCGAACAGCGGGCTCAGCAAGAAGGATGCAGGCGATGCCGTCGACGCGGTCCTCCAGACGATCGAGGACGCGCTGAAGCGTGGCAGCGAGGTGACGTTCTCCGGCTTCGGGAAGTTCCACGTCGCCGAGCGCAGCGCGCGCGAGGGTCGCAACCCCAGCACTGGCGAGAAGATCCAGATCGCCGCCTCCCGCGTCCCGCGCTTCACGCCGGGCTCGGGCCTCAAGAAGGCCGTCAAGGGCTAGCACGCCGTTCGCCCGCGCGTCCATGACGCGCGCGCCGCGTGCCGTGCCTTCGGCCGGTCCCGTCGCCGCCCTCTGCGGTGACGGGACCTGTCGTAGGGCGCCGAGCGCGCAGATAACATCGGCGCGGGATGGCAGACCGGAACCCCGCACGCCTGGCGGCGCCGCTCGCGCTGCTCGCGGCCGCCGTCGCCGTCGTCGTGGTGGTGCAGGCATCGAGGTCCAACGCGCCGAGCAGCACGCCGTCGGCCACCCGCACGGTCGTCACCCAGCCGGCCAGACAGACCAGACGGGCCGCGCCGCGGGCGTACGTCGTGAAGGTCGGCGACACGCTGACGGTGATCGCCGACAAGACGGGCGTCTCGCTCGACGAGATACAGCGCCTGAACCCGGACGTCGATCCGAACGCGCTGCAGACGGGCCAGCGCCTGAAGCTGTCCCCGTGATCTCGCTTCGCGCGCTTGCCGCGCGCCGCCTTCTGCCGCTGACGCTGGCCGCTGCCCTGCTGTGCGTCTGCGTGGCCGTCGCCGCGTCCCGCGCGGCGGCCGCCGTACCAGCGACGCCGCCGTCGCTCGCCGCACCGTCCGCCGCCGTGTTCGAGAGCTCGACCGGCCGGCCCGTGTTCGGCCGCGCGGCCGGGCAGCGGCGGCTCATCGCCAGCACGACGAAGATGATGACCGCGCTCGTCGCGGTCTCGGCTGTCAGCCTCGACCGCGTCTGCGCCGCGCCGCCGTATGCCGCCGGACCGCTCGAGACGCAGATCGGCCTGCGCGCCGGGGAGCGCATGCGCGTGCGTGACCTGCTGCGTGCGGTCCTGCTGCCGAGCGCGAACGACGCGGCCGCCACGCTGGCGGTCTGCGTGGCCGGCTCGCGAGTGGCGTTCGTGGCGCGCATGAACGAGCGCGCGCGGCGGATCGGCCTGGCGCACACCCGCTTCACGACGCCGATCGGGCTCGACGACCCCGGCAACTACTCCACCGCCGCGGACCTCGTGCGGCTCGCGATCGCGGTGCGCGAGGAGCCGTTCCTGCGCCGGACGATGGACCTGCGCAGCGCCGTCCTGCGCAGCGGCGACCGTGTCCGCACGGTCGTCAACCGCAACGCGCTGGTGCAGCGCGTGCCGTGGGTCGACGGCGTCAAGACCGGCCACACGTACGCGGCCGGCTACATCCTGGTGGCGTCGGGCACCCAGCGCGACACGTCGTTCGTCGCCGCGGTGCTCGGCGATCCGTCCGAGAGCGCGCGCGACGCCGACGCGCTCGCGCTGCTGAGATGGGCGTTCGCGAGCTTCCGCGTCGCGACGCCGGTCAGACGCGGCGCCGTCTACGCGCGCCCGGCCGTGAAGCACCGTCCGGACGAGCACGTCGCCGTCGTGGCGGTGCGCGATGCGCGCGAGCTGCTGCGACGCGACGCGCGCGTCCGGCTCGTGATCGACGTGCCGAGCGAGCTCGAAGGCCCGCTGCCGCCGCGTGCCGTCGTCGGCAGCGCGACGGTGCGCGCGAACGGGCGCGCGATCGCGCGGATCCCGCTCGTCACGCGCGAGCGGGTGCCGGAGGTGGGGCTGCTGGAGCAGGCACGGCGGGTGCTCGACGGTCCCGGTAGCCTGATAGCCGTCGTCGTGCTGCTCGGAGGTGCGGGTGCTCTGCTCGTACGGGCGCGCGGTGCGCGGCGCCGGGAGCGCCGGCGGGCGGACATGGAAACGGCATGATCATCACCGTCACCCTCAACACGGCGATCGACAAGACGCTCGAGGTGCCGAACTTCCGCATCGGCCGCCGCCACCGCTCGGTCGCGCAGGCGACGATGCCCGGCGGCAAGGGCGTCAACGTGGCGCGTGCGATCAAGCTGCTCGGCCGGCCGGTGATCGCGACCGGCTTCGCCGGCGGCTCGACCGGGACCCGCATCGTCGACGCGCTCACCGCCGAGTCGGTGCTGACCGACTTCGTCCGCATCGGCGAGGAATCGCGCACGAACACCGCAGTGCTCGACCCGACGACCGGAGTGCAGACGGAGATCAACGAGCGCGGCCCGGCGATCACCGAGAGCGAGATGGAGCTGTTCCGCGACAAGCTGCTCTACCTGGCGAAGGGCGCGAAGCTGTGCGTCTTCGCCGGAAGCCTTCCGCGCGACGTCGAGCCGGACGTGTACGGCGGGCTGATCAGGGAGCTGAAGAAGCTTGGCGTGACGACGGTCGTCGACACCGACGGCGAGCCGCTGCGCCACGCGGTGCGCGCCGAGCCGGAGGTCGTCTCGCCGAACGTCGGCGAGGCGGAGGAGCTCGTCGGGCACGAGTTCAACGACGAGGACGAGCGTGCGCTCGGGATCACCGAGGTGGTCGAGTTGGGCGCGCGCGAGGCGATCATGACGGTGCCGGACGGCTGCTACGCGCACGTGGCGGGGGAGACCGGCCCGCAGCTGTTCCGCGTGCGCGTCGCCGAGCAGGAGGCGCGCGCCGGCGTCGGCTCCGGCGACGCGTTCCTCGCCGGCTACGTGGCCGCGCGCTACGACGGTGGGACGCCCGAGCAGTGCCTGCGCTTCGGCGTCGCCTGCGGCGCCGAGTCGACGCAGCACTTCGGCGCCGGGGTGATCGACCCGCAGGCCGTCGAGCGGCTGCTGCCGACGGTCGAGGCGGTGCCGCTGGCGCTGCCGGCCGAGGTCTCTTGACGCGCCGCGCGGCGGCATGAGCGGCCCTGCCCGGCGCCCGCTCCGCCGCGATCCTGCGCTAGTATCGAACGCAGTCGGTGGTCGCCGCCCCCGCCACAGCAGCTGCCCTGGCCCGTCCGCCCGGCGGGCGCCCTTCGTCCGCCTCGACCCTTAGGGTGAAGCACACATGGAGATAGAGATCGGCCGCGGTAAGAAGGCCCGTCGCGCCTACGGCTTCGACGACGTCGCGATCGTTCCCTCGCGGCGCACGCGCGACCCCGAAGACGTCGACATCTCCTGGACCCTCGGCCCGTATCGCTTCGAGCTGCCGGTGCTCGGCGCTGCGCTCGACGGCGTCGTCTCGCCGGAGACGGCGGGCATCATCGGCAGACTCGGCGGGCTCGCGGTGCTCAACCTCGAGGGCATCTTCTGCCGCTACGAGGACGTCGACTCCCAGCTCGAGCGGATCGCCTCGCTCGAGCGCGACGAGGCGACGCGCGAGATGCAGGAGATCTACCGCGAGCCGGTCAAGCCGGAGCTGATCGCCCAGCGCATCCGCGAGATCAAGCAGCAGGGCGTCGTCGTCGCGGCATCGCTCACGCCCCAGCGGGTGCGCGAGCACTACGAGACTGCCCTTGAGGCCGGGCTCGACATCCTCGTGATCCAGGGAACGGTCGTGTCCGCCGAGCATGTCTCGACGGTCGCCGAGCCTCTCAACCTCAAGGAGTTCATCCGCGAGATCCCGGTGCCGGTGATCGTCGGCGGCTGCGCCTCCTACCACACGGGTCTGCATCTGATGCGCACCGGCGCGGCCGGCGTGCTCGTCGGCGTCGGCCCCGGCGCGATCTGCACGACGCGCGGCGTGCTCGGCATCGGCGTCCCGCAGGCGACGGCGATCGCCGACGTAGCGGCGGCGCGCTCGCAGCACATGCTCGAGACGGGCGACTACGTGCGCGTGATCGCCGACGGCGGCATGAAGAACGGCGGCGACATCGCGAAGGCGATCGCTTGCGGCGCCGACGCGGTGATGCTCGGCTCCGCGCTCGCGCGCGCCTACGAGGCGCCCGGCCGCGGCTACAACTGGGGCATGGCGACGTTCCATCCGACGCTCCCGCGTGGCACGCGCGTCAAGACGCAGCAGAACGCCTCGCTGGAGGAGATCATCCTTGGTCCCGCGCGCGAGAACGACGGCATGTTCAACCTGATGGGCGCGCTGAAGACCTCGATGGCGACCTGCGGCTACCGCGACATCGCCGAATTCAACCGCGCCGAGCTGATGGTCGCCCCCGCGCTGCAGACGGAGGGCAAGCACCTCCAGCGCGACCAGCAGGTCGGCATGGGCTCCAACGGACGAGCTGTCGCGCTTGTCAACGACTAAAGGGCTCGCCACGGACCTCCCGACCGCGACCTCCGCGGCGCGAGCGGCCGAGCCTGGAGCAGCATCCGCCGCGGACCCGTCTCGCCCAGTCGTCGCCACCGAAGAGGTCGTGGTCCTCGACTACGGCGGGCAGTACTCGCAGCTGATCGCGCGCCGCGTGCGCGAGTGCGGCGTCTTCTCGGAGCTGCTGCCGCACCACGTCGGCGCCGCCGAGGTCGCCCGCCGCAGGCCGCGCGGGCTGATCCTCTCCGGCGGACCCGCATCCGTCTACGCGCCGGATGCGCCGAGACTCGACCCGGCGCTGCTCGAGCTCGGGATCCCGGTGCTCGGCATCTGCTACGGCATGCAGCTGCTCACGCGCGAGCTCGGCGGCGAGGTGCAGGGCGCGGAGGTGGGCGAGTTCGGCCGCTCGCAGCTGACGGTGACGGAGCCCGGGCGGCTGCTCGCCGGGCTGCCGTCCGAGCAGACGTGCTGGATGTCCCACCGCGACACCGTCTTCGCGCCGCCGCCCGGCTTCACCGCGCTCGCCTCCTCGAGCGAGTCGCCGGTCGCGGCGTTGGAGTCCGTCGAGCGCGGTGTCTACGGCATCCAGTTCCACCCCGAGGTCGTCCACACGCCCTACGGGCAGGAGATCCTCACGCGCTTCCTGGCGGACATCTGCGACTGCCGGCGCACATGGAGCGCGGGCTCGGTGATCGAGGACCAGATCGCGCGCATTCGCGCGCAGGTCGGCGACGGACGGGTCATCTGCGGGCTCTCGGGCGGCGTCGACTCGTCGGTGGCGGCACTGCTCGTGCACCGCGCGATCGGCGACCAGCTCACGTGCGTGTTCGTCGATCACGGGCTGATGCGCAAGAACGAGGGCGACCAGGTCGTGTCCGCCTTCCGCGACCACTTCCACGTGCCGTTGGTGGCCGTCGACGCGGAAGACCGGTTCCTGACGAAGCTGAAGGGCATCACCGAGCCGGAGGCGAAGCGCAAGGCGATCGGCGAGGAGTTCATCCGCGTCTTCGAGGAGGAGGCTGCGAAGCTCGCCTCCGCCGGTGGGGGTGGCGCGCGCTTCCTCGTGCAGGGGACGCTCTACTCCGACGTGATCGAGTCCGGCGGCGGCACCGGCGCCGCCACGATCAAGTCGCACCACAACGTCGGCGGGCTGCCCGAGGACCTCGAGTTCGAGCTGGTCGAGCCGCTGCGCGCGCTGTTCAAGGACGAGGTGCGCGCCGTCGGCGCCGAGCTGGGCCTGCCCGAGCGGCTCGTGTGGCGCCAGCCGTTTCCCGGCCCGGGCCTCGCGATCCGAGTGGTCGGCGGCGAGGCGACGAAGGAGCGGCTCGACACGCTGCGCGACGCCGACGCGATTTTGCAGGACGAGATCCGCAGAGCAGGGCTCTACCGCGAGCTGTGGCAGTCGTTCTGCGTCCTGCCGGACGTACGCACGGTCGGCGTGCAGGGCGACGAGCGCACGTACGGCTACGTCGTCGTGATCCGCGCGGTCACGAGCGACGACGCGATGACGGCCGACTGGGCGCGCTTGCCGTACGACCTGCTCGAGCAGATCGCCTCGCGCATGATCAACGAGATCCGCGAGGTCAACCGCGTGGTCTTGGACATCACTTCCAAGCCGCCCGGAACGATCGAGTGGGAGTAGTCGGCGCCTACTCGCGCTCGGTAGGCCCCGCGCTGTCGCGCGGGCGAGGCTCGTTCCCGTCGAGGTAGCCGCCTGGCCGCCGGCGGCCCTCCGGGTGCAGTACCGAGACGGTCAGCACGACGAGCGCCACGCCGAGCACGATCAAGCCGAGAATCGCGAGCAGGGACATGCCCGGCAGGCTACGCGCTCGCGTGACGATGAGCGGTGCGGCGTCAGCTGAGCGCGTCCCACGCCCGCAGCGCGGGGAGGGGGTCGAGCGGGGCACCGCCGCGGTACCAGCCGGGCGAGGTCCACAGCTCGAAGTGGAGGTGACAGGCGCTCGCGTCGCCGGTGTCGCCGACGACGCCGATCGGCTGGCCGGTCTCTACGCGCTGACCTCTCCTGACGCTCGCCGGCTCGCGCAGGTGCGCGTACATGTGGCTTTGCCCGGTCACCGGGTCCTGGATCACCAGATAGTTGCCGGCGAGCGCGTGGCGGGCGCGCATGGTCACGACGCCCCCGCGCGCCGCCACGAGCGGCGTGCCGCAGTCGGCCATGACGTCCTGACCCTGGTGCGAGCGGCCACCGCGGCCGGCGCCGAACGCGGCCGCGCCCTCGCCGTAGTCGTGCGGGCCGCGCACGGGGAAGACGGCGCCGACGAAGGTGAAGGTCTTCACGCTCGTCGATCCGGGTGGCGGCGCGGCCGCCTCCGGTGAGGCGCCGCCGCCCGCGGGGGCGTCCGTGGTGCTGGAGGCGCCGGCACCGGCGAGCGCGATCCGCAGCTGGTAGCGGCCGTCGAGCGCGAGGCCGCCGCTCGCGCGCCCGTTCCAGCCGACCTTCTGCGTCGCTTCGGGCTCGACGGTGCGTTCGTCGGTGAAGACGGAGTAGCCGTCGGCGAGGCGCACGACGTCGACGCGCACCTGCAGCGGGCCGCGCGCATGCGAGACGTAGCTCAGCGTCGCGGCGCTCACGGCGCGCTTGGAGACTCTGCGGAAGGTGACGCCCGCCGCCAGCTGCGGGATCGAGGCGACGGGGGAAAGGACCGGCCCGGTCTGTACCGGCGCGCTCGCAGTGCGCTGTAGCGTCGGCTGGGTGAGGCCCGCGCCGCCGGTGCCCGCGGCTGCGGTCGCTGCGCTCAGACCGAGGATGGCGGCGGCACAAATCGTCGTCGTCGCGGGACGGCCCCGCATTCCGCGCAGCATCGTGGTGCGATGCCCTTTCTTCGCGGCCTACGGGGTTAGCTGACGGGCTCGCGCTTGAAAGGTCCGCGCTACCGAGCGGCAGTGCTCGGATTCGCCCCCGGATGACGACGCGGCAACGTCGCCACCATTGGGTTCCCCGCTCCCTCTGACACAGAGGGACTCGGCGTTGGCTTATGGAACGCGCGGCAGTATAACCATGGCCCTCGGACGGACACGGCGAGCACGGAGTCGCCACGTCCCGCGCGATTTCCCTATCATGGGCGACCGCCGCGCCAAGTGAGGCGTGGCTTCTCTCATGCCATGAAGACCTACGTCGCCACTCCTGCCGACCGCGAGCGCAACTGGCTGCTCGTCGATGCGAACGGGCTCACGCTCGGCCGTCTCGCGACCCAGATCGCCGACGCGCTCCGCGGGAAGAACAAGCCCACGTACACGCCCCACGTCGACACCGGCGACTTCGTCGTCGTCGTCAACGCCGAGAAGATCTCGGTCTCGGGCAACAAGCGCGCCGACAAGCGCTACTACCGCCACTCCGGCTACCCGGGCGGCCTGCGCTCGCGCACGCTCGAGGAGATGCTCGACCGCCGCCCCGAAGAGGTCATCCGGCTCGCGGTCAAGGGGATGCTCCCGCGCAACCGCCTCGCGCGCAGACAGCTCACCAAGCTGAAGGTGTACGCCGGCCCGGAGCATCCGCACGCAGCCCAGCAGCCGCAACCCATGGAGATCGCCTCGTGACCGACGTCGAGCAGCCTGAGGACGAGCAGCGCACCCCGGAGACCGACGCGCCCGCCGAGGAGCCCGTCGCCGCCGAGGAGGCGCCCGCCGCCGAGGCCGCGAGCGACGCGCCGGAGCCCGCCGCCGAGGCGCAGGCGCCGGCCGAGGAGCCGGCGGACACGCCGGCTGAGGAGCCTGTCGCGGAGGCCGAGCAGCCGACCGCCGAGGCCGAGCAGCCGACCGCCGAGGCCGAGCAGCCAGCTGCCGAGGCGCCGGCCGCCGAGCCTGAGGCCGCGGCGGACGCCGTGGAGCTGATCGAGGAGAAGCCGCGCGTCAAGCCGGAGATCCCGGGCGCCGACCTCGTCCCGGACATCGTGCCCGAGGGCGGCCTCGCGCTCGGCGAGGGCGTCTCGGAGTACGACGAGGACCACGAGCCCGTCGCCTCCGCCGCGGAGGGCGACGAGGAGCCCGACGTCCAGCCGATCGCCGACGCGGCGATCTCGCTCGCGACTGGCGCCCGCTACACGGCGACCGGCAAGCGCAAGACGGCCGTCGCACGCGTGACGCTCAAGCCCGGCAACGGCGACTACGTCATCAACGGCAAGACGCTCGAGGCGTTCTTCCCGCGTCCCACGCTGCAGCGCAACATCCGCCAGCCGCTCGAGACGGTCGGCTACGAGGCGCGCATGGACGTGGTCGCGAAGCTGCACGGCGGCGGTGTCTCGGCGCAGGCCGGCGCGCTGCGCCACGGCATCTCGCGCGCGCTGCTGGAGGCCGACCCGAACCTGCGCGGCGAGCTCAAGCGCCGCGGCTTCCTCACGCGCGACGCACGCGCGAAGGAGCGCAAGAAGGCCGGCCTCAAGAAGGCCCGCAAGCGGCCGCAGTTCTCGAAGCGCTAGCTTCTTCCTCCGTGACCCGGCGGTTGTTTGGCACCGACGGCGTCCGCGGCGTCGCGGGCGAGTTCCTGACGGCGGAGCTCACGCTCGCGCTCGGTCGCGCCGCGACCGCCCGCATCGGAGCGGCGGGCGCGACGGACCCGTCCCGCCCGTCTGCCCGCCCACGCGTGCTTGTGATCCGCGACACGCGCGCGTCCGGCGAGATGCTCGAAGCGGCTGTCGCCGCCGGGATCGCCGCGGCCGGCGGCGTCGCGCTGCTCGGTGGCGTGCTGCCGACGCCGGCCGCGCCGCTGCTGATCCGCCGCTACGGCTTCGACCTCGGCGTCGTGCTGAGCGCCTCGCACAACCCTTGGCGCGACAACGGCGTGAAGTTCTTCGGCGCCGACGGCGACAAGCTCTCCGACGCGGTCGAGGAGGAGATCGAGGCGCTGCTCGACGATCCCGATCCCGTCCGCCCCGCCGAGCCGGGTGGTGTCCTGCAGCTGCACGGCACGCACGAGGACTACCTGCGCGAGCTGCACGTGCGCTTCGACGCGCTCGACCTGCACGGCCGCCGCATCCTGCTCGACTGCGCCAACGGCGCGACCCATCGCGCCGCGCCCGAGATCTTCCGGCGCCTCGGCGCGCACGTCGACGTGCTGGCGGACGCGCCCGACGGGCGCAACATCAACGATGGCTGCGGCTCGACGCACATCGACGAGCTCGCGGAGGCGGTCCGCGCGGGCGGTCACGACGCCGGCTTCGCGTTCGACGGCGACGGCGACCGCGTGCTGGCGGTCGATCGCACCGGCACGGTCGTCGACGGCGACGAGCTGATCGCGCTCGCGGCGCTGCACCTGCGCGACGCCCGCCGGCTGCTGGGCAACGGCGTCGCCGTGACGGTGATGACGAACTACGGCTTCCACACGGCGATGGCGGCCGCCGGCATCGAGGTCGCGACGACCGCGGTCGGCGACCGCTACGTGCTCGAAGCGCTGCGCGAGCGCGGCTGGGCGCTCGGCGGCGAGCAGTCCGGCCACATCATCGAGCTCGGCTTCGCACCCTCCGGCGACGGGATCGCGAGCGCGCTGCTGACGCTCGAGGCCCTGCAGGACGGCGACCTCGCCGAGCGCCACGCGATGGAGAAGCTGCCGCAGACGCTCGTCAACGTGCGCCTGCCGGACCGCGCCGCGGTCGAGCGGGCGGCCGCCTGCGAGGAGATGGCCGCGGCGGTGGAGCGCGAACAGGACGCGCTGGCCGGGCGCGGGCGCGTGCTCGTGCGCGCCTCAGGCACCGAGCCGCTGCTGCGCGTGATGGTCGAGGCGCCGAGTGCCGAGGAGGCCGAGGAGGTCTGCGGCCGCCTCGTCGAGAGGGCGCAGGCGGCCGCCGTAGAACTGGCTCCATAGGGCAGTGTGCACGCCGCGCCGCGTGTACTAGGCTCTTTTCCGTCCCCACGGAGGTCCCCATGTGCGGCATCGTCGGCTACGTCGGCGCCCGTCCCGTCCGCGAGCAGCTGCTCGCCGGACTCGAGAAGCTCGAATATCGCGGCTACGACAGCGCCGGCATCTCCGTCCTGAACGGCGGCGGCGTCGACTCCGTGCGCGCAGTCGGAAACCTGCAGGCGCTGCGCACGGCGCTCGACGCGCAGCCGGCGGCCGCCGGGGCGCCGCAGCAGACGAGCGTCGCGCTTGCCGAGCCGGGAGCTGGCATCGGCCACACGCGCTGGGCCACGCATGGCCGCGTCAGCGAGCGCAACGCGCACCCGCACACGGACGACGAGGACCGCGTCCACGTCGTCGTCAACGGGATCGTCGAGAACTACGTCTCGCTGCAGCGCAGACTCGAGGCGGCGGGCGCGCGCTTCTCGTCGGAGACGGACGCCGAGGTGATCGCGCATCTGATCGCGAAGCACTACGACGGTGACCTGTCGGCGGCTGTGCGCGCCGCCTACGGTGAGCTGGTGGGCCACTTCGCGTTCGTCGCGATGACGGTCGCGGAGCCCGGCGTGCTCGTCGGCGCGCGGCGCGAGTGCCCGCTCGTCGTCGGACGCGGCGAGGACGAGCACTTCCTCGCCTCGGCGGTGCCCGCGTTCCTCGCGAGCACGAGGCGCGTGCAGTACATCGAGGACGGCGAGATCGTCGTGATGCGCCCGGGCGGCGTCGACTTCACGACGGCGGACGGGACGCCGGTCGAGCGCGCGATCGTCGAGATCGACTGGGACGCCGAGACCGCCGAGAAGGGCGGCTACGAGACGTTCATGCTGAAGGAGATCCACGAGCAGGCCGATGCAGTCGCCGAGACCGTCGCGGACCGCACCGCGCGCGGCGATGGCGTGGACCTCGGCGACCTCGGCACGATCGACGACGCGTTCCTTCGCGACGTGCGCCGCATCGTCGTGGTCGCCTGCGGCACCTCCTACCACGCGGGCCTGATCGGCCGCTACGCGATCGAGGAGTGGGCGCGCGTGCCGGTCGAGATGGACATCGCGTCCGAGTACCGCTATCGCAACCCGGTCGTCGGCAGAGGCGACCTCGTGATCGGCATCTCGCAGTCGGGCGAGACGGCCGACACGCTCGCGGCGATGCGGCTCGCGCGCTCGCGCGGGGCGACCGTGCTCGGGATCACGAACATGATGGGCTCGCAGATCACGCGCGACGCGGACGGCGTCCTGTTCACGCGCGCGGGCCTGGAGATCGGCGTCGCCGCCACGAAGACGTTCGTCAGCCAGGTCGCGGCGATGTACCTGCTCGCGCTGCGGCTCGCCGAGTTGCGCGAGACGCTGCCGCCGGCGCGCCTCACCGAGCTCGTGAGCGCGCTCAAGCATCTGCCGCACCATTTCGCCGCGCTGTTGGAGCGCGACGGCGAGCAGATCGAGGCGATCGCGCGGGCGCACCACGCCTCCGACTTCTTCCTCTACCTCGGCCGCCACGTCGGCCTGCCGGTTGCGCTGGAGGGCGCGCTGAAGCTGAAGGAGATCTCCTACATCGCGACCGACGCCTACGCCGCCGGCGAGATGAAGCATGGCCCGATCGCGCTGCTCGACGAGCAGACGCCGGTCGTGTGCGTCGCGACCGACTCGCCGGTGCTCGACAAGGTCGTCTCCAACATGCAGGAGGTGCGCGTGCGCGGCGCGCACGTGATCGCGATCGTGAGCGAGGGCAACGACGAGATCGCCGCGCACGCCGAGCAGGCGATCGCGATCCCCGCGACCGACTGGATGCTCGCGCCGCTGCTGGCGGTCGTGCCGCTGCAGCTGCTGGCCTACCACATCGCCCGTCTGCGCGGCCTCAACGTCGACCAGCCGCGCAACCTCGCGAAGACCGTCACCGTCGAGTAGCGTCGCCGGGATGACGGGTCTGCCCGCCTGGTTGGAGCCGCTGCCCGACGCTGCCGCCCAGCGCGCGCTCGACGCGTGGGCGATCGAGCAGCGCCACGTGCCAAGCCTGGAGCTGATGGAGTGCGCGGGCAGCGGGCTCGCGGAGCTCGCGGCGAAGCGGCTGCCCGATGGCGTGATCGCGGTCGTGTGCGGTCACGGGAACAACGGCGGCGACGGCTTCGTGGCAGCGCGGCGGCTGCGCGAGGCCGGCCGCGAAGTCGACGTGCAGCTGGTCGGCGGTCCCGGCCGCGAGCTGCGCGGCGACGCGCGCGCGAGCTGCGAGCGGCTGCCGGGCGCGCCGCCGCGGCTGTTCAACCCCGGCTCGTTGATGGAGGTCGCCGGGATCGTCGACGCAGTGCTGGGGACGGGCTCGAGCGGCGCGCCGCGCGGCGAAGCGCTCGACGCGGTCGAGACGATCGCGGCCGCGGCGGAGCGTGGCATCCCGGTCGTCGCGTGCGACGTGCCGAGCGGCGTCGACGGCTCCACGGGCGAGGTCGCCGGAGCTGCCGTGCGCGCCGTCGCGACGGCGACGTTCCATGCCGGCAAGCCGGGGCTGTGGATCGCGCCCGGCAAGCAGCACGCCGGCGACGTGACGGTCGTCGAGATCGGCATCCCGGATGACGACTGGCCCGCGGAGGGCGCTGCGGCGATCGGGCTGATCGGCGACACGGTGCTCGCCGGCCTGCCGCGGCGCGACGTGCAGGCGACGAAGTTCGACGGCGGCAGCGTGCTCGTCTGTGGGGGGTCGCTCGGGCTCACGGGTGCGCCGTCGATGGCCGCCGAGGCGGCGGCACGCACCGGCGCCGGCTACGTCACCGCACTCGTGCCGTCGTCGCTGAACCTCGTGTTCGAGCTGCGCGACGCCGAGGTGATGAGCGTGCCGCTCACCGACAGCGGCGGCGCGCTCTCTCCGATGGCGGCCGAGCAGGCGCTCGTGCGCTGCGAGCGCGCCGACGCGCTCGTGCTGGGACCCGGGCTCGGTCGCAGCGAAGGCGCCGCGGCGTTCGCGCGCGAGCTGGCGCTGCACGCGCCGCTGCCGCTGCTGGTGGACGCCGACGGGCTGAACGCCCATGCGACGGGCGCCGCGCTGCAGCGGCTTGCGGGGCGCAGTGCGCCGACCGTCCTGACCCCCCACGGCGGCGAGCTCGCACGGCTGCTCGGCGTGGACGGCGACACGGTGCGCGCGCGACGGCTCGCCTGCGCCCGCGACGCGGCCGCGCGTGCGGACGCGATCGTCGTGTTGAAGGGCGACGACACGCTCGTCGTGGAGCCGACCCGCCCGCCCCACAACGGACGCGTGGCCGTCAGCCGCGGCGACGCGCCGGCGCTCGCGACGGCTGGGACGGGGGACGTCCTGTCGGGCGTGATCGGCGCACTGCTGGCGCGGGGCGTCGAGCCGTTCCGCGCCGCCTGCGCCGGCGTCGAGCTGCACCGCCGCGCCGGGCGGCTCGTCGGGGCGCGCGTCGGCGTCGAGGGCGCGATGGCGCGCGACGTGATCGCGATGCTGCCGTATGCCCGCCGCGACGACTGACCCCGCAGGACCCCCTCCGACGGCAATATCGGCCGTCTCCGGCACCCGCTAGGCTCTCCGGCGCATGCCGACCGTCGCCGACATCATGGAGCGCGACCCGGTGACCGTGATGCCCGAGGACACGGTCGAGGCCTTGCTGCGCACGCTGCGCGAGCACGAGCTGCCCGGCGTCCCGGTCGTCAACGGCGGCGGCCGCTGCATCGGAATCGTCACCGAGTCCGACCTCGTGCTGCGCGATGAGGAGGAGGACCTGCGCCTGCCGCTGCACATCGACCTGTTCGGCGGGACGATCTTCCTCGGCCCCGTCAAGCGCTTCGAGGAACGCCTCAGAAAGGCGATCGCGGCGACGGTCGACGACATGATGACGCGCGACCCGATCACGGTCGCGCCCGACACGGACCTGCACGAGGCCGCGCGGCTGATCGCCGAGCACCGCCACAACCGCCTGCCCGTCGTGGAGCACGGCCGGCTCGTCGGCGTCGTCACGCGCCTCGACGTGCTCGAGGCGCTCGTCTCCGCGGAGTAGCGATGGCGCCGCGCAGGTCGGAAGGGGGACCCACCTCCGCCGGCCACGTGCCCGGCTCCGGCACCCCCAGCATGAGCGACGACCCGCTCGCGATCGCGCGGAGGGCGCTGGCCGGCAGGCCGGCATGGCTCGTCGGCGGCGCGGTACGCGACCGGCTGCTCGGCCGGCGAGCGCAGCCGGCCGATCTCGATGTCGCGGTCGAGGGGGACGTGGAGCAGGCGGCGCGGACGCTCGCGCGGGCTGCACGCGCGGCGGTCTTCCCGCTGTCCGAGGACTTCGGCGCGTGGCGCGTCGTGGCACGCGGCGGCGCCTGGCAGGCCGACCTCTCGCCGCTGCTGGGCGAGACGATCGAGCACGACCTCGCGCAGCGCGACTTCACCATCAACGCGATCGCCGAGCCGTTGGACGGCGGCGAGGCGGTCGACCCGACCGGCGGGCGAGAGGACCTGGCGGAGCGGCGGCTGCGGATGGTGTCCCCGGCGGCGTTCGCGGCCGATCCCCTGCGCGTGCTGCGGCTCCCGCGCTTCGCCTGCGAGCTGGCGCTCGTCGTCGAGCCGGCGACGATCGACGCCGCCGCGCGCCACGCGGCCGCGCTCGCCCAGGTCGCCGCCGAGCGCGTCTTCGCCGAGCTCAAACGGATCGTCGCGTCGCCCGATCCGCTTGCCGGGATCGAGCTGATGGAGCGCGTCGGGGCGGTCGACGTCGTGCTGCCGGAGCTGGCAGCCCTTGCCGGTGTCGAGCAGAGCCCGTACCACCACCTCGACGTCTACCGTCACACACTTGCGGTGCTGGCCGAGGCGGTCGCGCTGCAGCGCGACCCCGTCGCGGTCTTCGGCGCCGAGCACGGTGCCGCCGTCGCCGCGCTGCTGGCCGAGCCGCTCGCCGACGGGCTGACGCGCGGCGACGCGCTGCGCTTCGGAGCCCTCTTCCACGACATCGCCAAGCCGCAGACGCGCGCCGTCAGCGACGAGGGGCGCATCTCGTTCTGGCACCACGATGCCCAGGGCGCCGAGCTCACGCGCGAGATCCTCGCGCGTCTGCACGCGAGCGAGCGGTTGCGGGCGCACGTCGCCGCGCTCACGCGCCACCACCTGCGGCTCGGCTTCCTCGTCAGAGAGCGCCCGCTGCCGCAGCGCGTCGTGTATCGCTTCCTGAAGGCGTGCGAGCCCGTCGAGATGGACGTCACGCTGCTGTCCGTCGCCGACCGCCTCGCGACGCGCGGCCGCAGAGCGGATGCGGCGATCGCGAAGCACCTGCAGCTGGCGCGCGAGCTGATCGACCCCGCGCTCGCGTGGCGTGATCACGGCCCGCCGACGCCGCTCGTGCGCGGCGACGAGCTGGCCGACGCCCTTGGGATCGCGCGCGGCCCTCAGCTCGGCGCGATGCTCGCCGAGCTGGAGGAGGCTACCTACGCCGGCGAGGTCGCGACGCGCGAGCAGGCGGTCGCCTACGCGCGCACGCTGCTCGGGCCGGACGTGGCCGACGCGTAGGTCCCGGCGAGCCGCCGCGCGATCGCGGTGCAGAGCGTGACCGCGTCGCTGACGCGGTCGTGGTCCACGTTCTCGGCCGTGTCCGTCGGCCAGTGGTAGTTCGACGGCACCTTGAGCTCGGTCACCGATCCGATCGCGACGGTCGGGTAGCCCGCGCGCAGCGCGATCAGCCCGTCGGTCGCGTTGCGCAAGCGCAGTCCGCGACCGAGCGCGACACCGCTCTCCCGCGCGCAGTCGCTCACGAACGTCTTGAAGTCGTCCGGGTACTCGCGCATCCGCAGCATCCCCTCGCCCTCGATCAGCGTCAGCTGCGGCGAGCCGACCGTGTCGACGCACACCACATGCGTGCGCTCGGGCGCCAAGCCGGCGAAGTGGCGGCGGGCGAACGCCTGCATGCCCTCCATGAAGCCCTCCTCAGAGCCGGTCGAGACGAGCAGCACCCGCAGGCCCTCGAGCGGCTGCTCGGCCAGCTCGGTCGCGAGCCCGATCAGCGTCGCGACGCCCGTGAGGTTGTCGTTCGCGCCGGGCACCGCGTCGCGGGCGCCGATCTCGGCGAACGTCGCGGCTGAGCCGAGCGCGAGCACCGTGCCAGCCGTGAGCGGTCGGCGGCGGCCGGCGAGCGCGCCGAGCGCGATCAGCAGCGGGCCGGCGATCACGGGCGCCATCAGCGGCGGCGAGGTGTTCGTGCGCTGCAGCACGCCGGGGAAGAGGCGGTCGACGAGCGGCAGGACGCCGGGGTGGAACAGCAGACCCCAGTGGGCGGCGTCGTGATGGGCGACGAACACGAGCGTGCGGTCGGCGCTTGGATCGCCCGTCTCCGCGACGACGTTCCAGGTCGGCCGGCTCGGCAGGAAGCGCCGACGGAACCACAGCGCGCCGCCGCCGACGTCGTCCCAGATCGCGGCCGCGGCGAACGCGCCGACGGCGCTCGCGAGCGCGCGGCCGCGCCGCCCGCCCCGTCGCGCGAGCAGGCCTGCGGCGCCGGCAAGCGCGTTCGGTACGCCGAGCGGGAACCAGTAGCCGCCGTGAGCGCGCTCCTGCTCGACCTGCACGCCGCAGCCGAACTCGGCCAGCTGCGCGGCGATCCACTGTGCGGCCTCGTGCTCGCCCGGCGAGGCCGAGGGGCGGTCGATCGCGGCGAGGTGCGCGATCGCCTGGCGCAGGTGAGTGCGGTCGGCCACGGCCGTCCGCAGGCTACCGATATGCTCGCGGCGTGCTCACCGGTTCCGAGGACTGCCTGTTCTGCAAGATCGTCGCCGGCGACGTGCCCGCTACGGTCGTCGACGAGGATGCGCGCACGCTCGCATTCATGGACATCAACCCGGCGACGCGCGGTCACGCGCTTGTGATCCCGCGCGCGCACGCGAGAGACCTGCACGAGATCTCCGCCGACGATCTGCAGGCGGTCGCGCTCGCCGCGCAACGCCTCGCGAGTCGCATGAGAGCGCGCCTGGGCGCGGACGGCGTCAACCTCATCAACTCGTGCGGCCAGGCCGCGTGGCAGACCGTGTTCCACTTCCACATGCACGTCGTCCCGCGCTATGTCGACGACCCGCTCGAGCTGCCGTGGGTGCCCGCGCCGGGCGACATGGAGGAGATCGCCGCCACCGGCGGGCTCCTGCGCGGATAACGCCAGGGGGCCCGCCTCTGCCGCCCACATGGCCGGCTTCGGCACCCCAAACTTGCAGCCGACGCACCAGTTCCTGTTAGCTTTCCCCCGACAGATCGAGCATCGCTCGGTGGAAACCCCGCCGGCCCGCCGGGTCGGCAGCTTGCTCCGCGGGGGACGAAATGGCGACGGGAACAGTGAAGTGGTTCAGCGACGACAAGGGCTTCGGCTTCATCACGCCGGATGACGGCGGTCGCGACCTCTTCGTCCACTACAGCGGCATCTCGGGCGACGGCTACCGTTCGCTCGCCGAGGGTGCGAAGGTCACGTACGAGGAGGAGCAGGGCGACAAGGGCCCGAAGGCCGTCAACGTCTTGAGACTCTGAGTCGGCGCCCGCGCGCCGCGGTGCGGGCGATCTTTCCGC
Source organism: uncultured Actinomycetes bacterium (assembly GCA_963770165.1). Taxonomy (GTDB): domain Bacteria; phylum Actinomycetota; class Thermoleophilia; order Solirubrobacterales; family Solirubrobacteraceae; genus Conexibacter. The sequence goes on along the minus strand of CAVYOK010000024.1, from coordinate 55,307 downwards.
CCGTGACTCGTGTTGAATGGGGACATGAAGCGCATCCCCCTCGGCGTCGCCCTGGCCGTCTGCCTGCTCGGCGCCGCCGCCTCCACGGCCTCGGCCAAGACGTACGAGCTCGGCGTGGCGAACGACGCCGCGACCGTCAGCTGCCCGGACAACTGCTTCGTCGTGACGCGCACGACGGCGATGCAGGTGCGCACCGGGGCGCTCAGATACCCGACGACCGTTCCCAGAAGCGGGCGGATCGTCGCGTTCACGCTCCAGCTCGGCGCGCTCAACGACAGACAGATCCACTTCTTCAACTCGACCTACGGCGGCACGTCGCGCGTGCAGCTGACAGTGCTGCGCGAGCAGCCCAGACCGAAGCGCAGCTACGAGGTCGTCGCGACGACCGGGATCTTCAAGATCCAGCCGTTCTTCGGCACGACGGTGCAGTTCCCGCTGAAGGCGACGCTGCCGGCGCGCAAGGGCGACCTGATCGCGCTGACGGTGCCGACGTGGGCGCCGGTGCTGGCGGTCAACCTGCCCCAGGAGAACGGCTGGCGTGCCAGCCGCGCGGGCGAATGCAACAACCTCGCGATACAAACCGCGCAGACGACGCTCGGCAACTCCACGCAGTACAAGTGCCTCTATCAGACGGCTCGCGTGACCTACTCGGCGACGCTCATCTCGACGCCCGTCGCGCCGAGAGAGCCGGCTGACGACAGAAGAACGACGAGATGACCAAGGAGGCGGGGCGCGCCGGCTGACGGCCGCGCCCCGTCGCCAAGGCGCCTCAGCAGGCGCCCTCGTTCTCGTCGCAGAAGCTTTGCAGGTTCGGCGCGGCGCCCCCCGGGTTCGCGGGCGGGGTCGGCGTCGTCGTGCCACCGCCGCCGGTGTCGGGAGCGGTGCCGCCGCCGGTGTCGCCTCCCGTGTCACCGCCGGTGTCCGCGCCGGTCGTGTCGCCGCCCGTGTCGACGGCGCCGCCGGTATCGCTGCCCGTGTTGCTCGCACCGCCCGTTTCGGGGCTCGCGGTCGTGGACGTCGTCGTGGCGTTGGTCGTCGTCGACGCGGTCGTGCTCGGCAGCGTCGCGCCCGTGCCGACCGTCAGCGGCGGCGTCTCGAGCGTCTCGGCGGACTGCGAGCCGCCGCCGCACGCGGCGACGCCGAGCGCCAGCAGCAGACCGACCGCGAGGGCCGTGGTCAACAGCAGCGGGTGCGTGCGGCGAGGCACGGAGGCGGTGAGGCCTAGTTGCCGATCGGTGCCATGCGGCGACCGCAGTTCGGGCAGTCGTTGAGGTCCTTCTGCGCGAACTGGTCGCACCAGTTGCACAGGCGCAGGTTCTCGACGGCCCAGGGCAGCTCGGAGGGGGTCGGAGCGAGCGGCACCAGCGTCGCGACGACCTGGAGTGGCTCGCCCGTCTCGCGGTCGACGTAGGTGCGGCCGGACTCGGCCTCGATGATGACCTCCCGGCCCGTAGACGGGGTCCGCATGCGGTAGCGCTGGTGGGTCCTCACGCGCGGGGATGCTACCAACGCGGCTCCGGGAAGCGCCGCGCCACGCCGCTCACGCGGGTTTCGCCAAACCTCCCTACGCTTGCCCGCCATGCGCGTGTTGATCTTTCACGGCTATCTGCTGCACGGCACCGGCTCGAACGTCTACAACGCGAACCTTGCGGCAGCGCTCGTCCGGCTCGGTCACGAGGTGCACCTGCTCTGCCAGGACCGCGCGCCCGAGGAGCTGCCGTTCGTCGACGCGGTCGGCGACTGGGATGGCGGGTCGCTCGCCGTGCGCGTGGTGCGCGAGCCCGTGCGCTGCACCGTCTACCGGCCGGCGCTCGACGGCCTGCTGCCGGTCTACGTGGCCGACCGTTACGAGGGGATCGAGGCGCGGCCCTATCCGGACTGCACGGACGCGGAGATCGACGCCTACGTCGACGCGAACGTGCGCGCGGTGCGCGAGGTCGCCGCTCGGGCGCGGCCGGACGTCGCGCTCGCGAACCACCTCGTGATGGGTCCGTTGATCCTCGCCCGCGCGCTCGGTCCCGGCATCCCGTATGCCGTCAAGGTGCATGGGAGCGACATCGAGTACACGGTCGCGCCGCACCCCGAGCGCTTCGTGCCGCCGTCGCGCGCGGGAGTCGCGCCCGCCCGCGGGCTGCTCGTCGGCTCCGGACACATCGCCGACCGGCTCGTCGCGACGCTCGGCGACCCGGCGCTGCGCGAGCGGATCCGGCTCGGCCCGCCGGGCGTCGACATCGCGCGCTTCACACCGCGGACGCCGTCGCGGGCGCGCGCGGGCGTGCGGGCGCTCGCGCGCCGGCTCGCAGCCGAGGCGGCCGCGGGGCAGACGGCGAGCGGGGAAGAGGGCGAGCGCTCGGCGTTCGCGCGCGATATCGGGGCGGCGGCAGCCGCGCTCGAAGCGCTCGTCGCGCGTGGTGAGGACCGGCTCGTCGCGTTCGTCGGCAAGCTGATCGTCTCGAAGGGCATCGATCTGTTGCTCGCTGCCTGGCCGCTCGTGCTCGCGCGCGAGCCACGCGCTCGCCTCGTCATCGTCGGCTTCGGCGCCTATCGGGGTGCCGTCGAGCGGATGCGCGACGCCCTTGCCGACGGCGACCTCGCGGCGCTCGACGCGCTGGTCGCCGCGGGGCGCGGCGCGGAGAGGGGACCGACCGCGCCGCTGAGACTCCTGGGGACGTTCCTCGCCTCGCTGGCCGGTTCCGAGCGCGAAGCGTACTTCGCGGCCGCCGCCGGCCTGCGCGAGCGCGTGGTCTTGACGGGGCGCCTCGACCACGACGAGCTCGTCGACCTGCTGCCCGCGTGCGAGGCGCTCGTCGTCCCGAGCACGTTTCCGGAGGCGTTCGGGATGGTGGCCGCGGAGGGCGCGGCGTGCGGCGCCCTGCCCGTCTGCGCGCAGCACTCGGGGCTGGCCGAGGTCTCCGACGCACTCGCGCAGGCGGTCCCCGAGCCGGCGCGGTCGTGGTTGGCGTTCGGCGTGGAGGCCGATCCAGTCCGCTCGATCGCCGAGCGCATCAGCGCATGGCTCGCTGCGCCTGCCGCGCTGCGCGACGACGTGCGCGCGGCGCTCGTCGCGACGGTGCGCGAGCGCTGGTCGTGGGAGGGCGTCGCGCGCGGGGTGATCGCGGCGGCGCAGGACAGCGCCGACGCGAATGGGCGCGAACGGGTGGGCGGGAACGGGGTTGGCGAGCAGCTCTCGCGGTAGGCACTGGCGCAACCGCCGCCGTTCCGGATAGCATCGTCGCCGCACGATGTTCGGGCTTCTGAGGAGAGGTGCGGCGATCGCCGCGATCATGGCGATTGCCGCGGTCGCGATGGTCGGTTGCGGAAGCGACGTCAAGGGCGATCGCGCCGACCTCGTGCACGGCAAGCAGCTGTTCGTGGAGAGATGCGGCGCCTGTCACGCGCTCGCGCGCGCCGGCACCAGAGGCACCGTCGGCCCCGACCTGGACGCCGCCTTCACGCAGTCGCTCAGAGACGGCTTCGAGCGCAGCGTGGTCAGAGGCGTCGTGAGGGAGCAGATCCTCTACCCGAGCCGCTCCAGCGAGATGCCCGCGAAGCTCGTCACCGGCCAGAGCGCGACCGACGTCGCCGCCTACGTGGCGGACGCGGCCGCGAAGCCGGGCGAGGACACCGGCGCGCTCGCGACCGCCGTCAGAGCCGTCTCGCAGAGAGCTGCGGCGGCGCAGGGCGGCAGACTCGAGATCGATGCCGACCCCAATGGCCAGCTCGCCTACGCGGTCAGCAGCGCGACGGCGCCGGCCGGCGCGCTCGAGATCGACTCGAGAAACGCTTCCGGCACGCCGCACGACATCGCGCTCGAGGATGCGAGCGGCAGAGAGCTCGGCAAGGGCGAGGTCGTCTCCAACGGCGGCGTCTCCAGCGTCTCGCTCGACCTGAGACCCGGCAGATACACGTTCTTCTGCTCCGTGCCCGGCCACCGCGAGGGTGGCATGGAGGGCGCGCTGACGGTCAGATAGCGGCGCGCTCGCGCGTCGACTGCGCCGGCGCTCCCGTCGCGTCGTGCTCGCGCGAGGCGAGCCAGAAGAACCAGCAGACGGCGAGCACCATCATGACGACGTCGAGCGTCATCATCAGGCCGCCGGCGGTCTGCTGGTCGGCACGCGGCGAGATCCCCTCGCGCATCCCGCGACCGTAGGCGTCCGCGTAGAGGATGCCTCTGGCGAACACGAACATCATGCCGAGGAACATCGTCGACATGCGCGCGGCGAAGATGTAGCCGATCTTCCACAGCTGCCCGCCCATGCGGCGTCGCTGCGGCTCGATGACCGGCCACCACAGCAGCAGGTTCGCAACCAGGAACGCCTCGTGCTGGAGCACATGCAGCAGCGGCTGCTCCAGCGCCCCTTCGAACAGCGGCGACCAGTGCCAGACGTACACCGTCACGACGTAGACCGGCAGCGCGACGAGCGGACGCCGCACGGCCGCGAACGCGCCACGCAGCCAGCGACGGCGAGCGAGCAGCACGAGTGCGGAGCGGGGGAGGTAGAACAGCAGCAGCGGCGAGCGCATCCCGAGCAGCAGGAAGGGCGCCGCGATGTCGCCGATCAGCAGGTGCTGCGCCATGTGCGCGCTCAGCAGCTGGTCGTCGTAGGCGTCGGGCGGCCCGAGCAGACCGACTGCCAGCACGGCGATTCCGGTCCACCAGGCCGCCTGCTGCCAGCGCGAGACGTGCAGCCGGCGGCGGGTGAGGACGCGCAGCGCGCGCACGTAGAGGCCGCTCGCGAGCAGCAGCAGGAGCACGAGGACGGGGTCGAACGCGACGACCTGCACGGCGCTAATCGTCCCGCGTGAGCGGCTCCGATGCGGTGCTCACGTCAGCGCGCGCACGACCAGCACGACGGCGGTGATCGCGAGCACGATCGCCGCGACGTAGAGCAGGAAGCGAAACGCCTCCTGCTCCGATCGCAACGGGTTCAGCATGGGGGCGGGTGGGCGGGAACCGGTTGCTACAGCAGGTAGACCGTCGTGTAGACGACCACCCACATGACGTCGACGAAGTGCCAGTAGATGCCCGGCACCTCGACGCCGCGGTGCTGCTCGGGCGAGAAGTGGCCGCGGAAGGCGCGGACGTTCACGAACGCAAGCAGGCACAGGCCGATGAACACGTGCGCCCCGTGCAAGCCCGTGAGGCCGTAGAAGACCGATGCCTGCGCGCTGTCGTAGGGCGCGAAGCCGACATGCACGTACTCGTTGATCTGCACGAACAGGAACGTCGCGCCGAGGAAGAACGTCGACAGCATCCCGGCCTTGAACGCGAAGCGGTTGCCGCGCTTGACGCCCTCGAGCGCCCAGTGGATCGTCACCGAGGAGGCGAGCAGGACCGCGGTGTTGAAGCCGGCGATCAGCTTCGGCAACTCGGTGCCCTCGGCCGGCCAGGGGTTCCCGTCCACGACCCGGATGAAGAAGTAGGCCGTGAAGAAGGCCCCGAAGACCATCACCTCGGAGATGATGAACAGCAGCATCCCGAGCAGCTGGGGCTCGACGCGCGAGCTGCGGTGCGCCTCGGGCGGGCCGTGGTGCTCGTGCTCGACGTGAGCGCCGGCACCAGCGTGCAGGGATGCCGCGGATGCCTCCATCAGGCGGCCTTCGCTCCGCTCTCGGCGGCGTCCGCGTCGCCGAGGTCGACGACGACGTGCTCGACCGGGCAGGCGGTCGCGCGCTTGACGCGCTCGACGAGGTCGCCCCTGAGCCAGCGCGAGCGCATCTTCGGCAGCGTCGATATGACGATCTCGTCCACGCGGTAGAACTGCAGCGCGTTCATCACCGCGGTGTACGGGTCGGGGTCCCCGATGCCGCCGGTCGCCGGGATGCCGTCGCTGTGCAGGCGGTCGAGCAGCCCCTTCAGGCGCTCGCGGGCCTCTGCCGTGTGGTGGCCCTCGCCGCCGGCCTGCGGGACGATCACCGTGAAGCGGTGCGGCCCGTCGGCGGCTCGGCGCTTGAGCTCCTCGACCAACGGCTCGCCGCCGGCCGTCTTGTTGGCGACCACGAGCGTCTGCGTCGCCTCGGCGCGGTCCTTGTCGAGGTCGACGACGACGTGCTGGACGGGCAGATCGGTCGCGTCCTGCACGCGCTCGATCAGGTCACGCCGCAGCCAGCCCGAGCGCGTCTCCGGATGGGTGGAGATGATGATCTCGTCGATCCCGTACTCGCGCACGGCGTCGAGCGTCGCACTGAAGGGGTCCGGGTCCATCACGTCGCCGCGCGCCTCGATCCCGAGCCCGCGCAGCGCGGAGAGCGTGGCCTCGACGCGGTGTCTCGCGGCGTCGCGCACCGCCTCGTCGTAGATCACGAGGCCGGACTGAGGCTTGTTCTGCGGCGCGATCACGACGAAGCTCGCATCGCCCTGCTCGTTGCGCTCCCGGATCGCCTCGATCAGGCTGTATCCGCCGTGGGTGTCGTTCGCGACGACGAGGACGTTGGCCATGCGCTTCACCTCACTCCGTGGTCGGTGACGTCGCGACGCTGCCGGCCGGCGTCGGCTTTGCCTCCGCCGGCGACTGGAAGATGCCGTGGACAGCGCCGGGGATCCCGTACTCGTACGGACCGCCCACCACCGTCGGCACCGCGTCGAAGTTGAAGATCGGCGGCGGCGAGGAGACCTGCCACTCCAGCGTCAGCGCGCGCCACGGGTTGGCGGAGGCGCGCGGCCCGAGGCGCCAGCTCACCACCATGTTGTAGAGGAACACCATCATGCTCAGCCCGAGCAGGAAGCTCATGATCGTGATCGCGAGGTTCATGGCCGCGAACTGCTCCGCGTAGTCGGCGACGCGGCGCGGCATTCCCTGCACGCCGATCACGTGCATCGGCGCGAACGTCAGGTTGAAGAACACGAACGTCGCCCAGAAGTGCAGCTTGCCGAGCCGCTCGTCGTACATCCGGCCCGTCATCTTCGGGAACCAGTAGTAGACGCCGGCGAAGATCGTGAAGAGCGAGCCGCCGAACAGCACGTAGTGGATGTGGGCGACGATGAAGTACGTGTCCGACACGTGGATCGTCAGCGGGATCATCGCCAGCATCACGCCGCTGATGCCGCCGAGCGTGAAGGTCGTCAGGAAGCCGAGGGCGAACAGCATCGGCGTGTCGAGGTGCAGCACGCCGCGCCACAGCGTGGCGAGCCACGAGAAGATCTTGATGCCGGTCGGCACGGCGATGATCGCGGTGGTGATCATCATCGGGATGCGGATCCAGTTCTGCATGCCCGAGACGAACATGTGGTGCGCCCACACGGTGAAGCCGAGCACGACGATCGCGATCAGCGAGAACGCCATCATGCGATAGCCGAAGATCGGCTTGCGCGCCTTCACCGAGATGATCTCGCTGATGATCCCGAAGCCCGGCAGCATCATGATGTAGACGGCCGGGTGGGAGTAGAACCAGAAGACGTGCTGGTACATCAGCACGCTCCCGTCCTTGCCGCGGCCGACGAACGCGTCGAAGAAGTTGAAGCCGAGGGCGTAGTCGAGCAGGACCATGAACTGCGAGGCCGCGATGAACGGCGTCGCGATCACGACCAGCAGGGATGTCGAGAAGTTCGCCCATACGAGCAGCGGCATGCGGAAGAAGCTCATGCCCGGCGCGCGCATCGTGATGATCGTGACCAGGAAGTTCAGCGCGGTCGCGATCGACGACGCGCCCGCGAACTGCACGCCGATCGTGAAGAACATCTGCCCGATCGGCACCTCGGTCGAGAGCGGGGCGTAGGCGGTCCAGCCGGTCGCGAACGAGCCGCCCGGCGCGACGAAGCTGCCGATCATCAGCAGCCCGGCGAGCGGCAGCATCCAGAACGACAGCGCGTTCAGGCGCGGGAACGCCATGTCCGGCGCGCCGATCATCAGCGGGATCACGAAGTTCGCCAGGCCGGCGAAGACCGGGATCACGAACAGGAAGATCAGCAGCGCGGCGTGGACCGAGAACAGCCCGTTGAACTGCTGGGTGCTGACGAACTGCATGCCCGGCTGCGCGAGCTCGGCGCGCATCAGCATCGCGAGCAGGCCGCCGACGAACAGGAAGAAGAACGACGTGCAGACGTACTGGATCCCGATCACCTTGTGATCGGTGTTGACGCGGAAGTAGTCCTTCCAGCTCGTCGCGCCGTGCGAGGAGTGGTCCTCGGCGCGCGTCGGGCGCCCGGAGACCCAGTAGAACCAGTAGTCGAAGCAGCCGAGCCCGACGAGGAAGAAGAGCGGCGCCCCGAGCATCGCGACGATCGCGATCGCGTTGCCGTCGTCCCACGCGTTCGGGTAGCTCATCGCGCTCCGCACGACCCCGACGAGCAGATAGGCGAACGCGATGCCGATCAGGGTGAACAGGCCTGCGCGATACCAGCCGGGGGCACGGAGCTTGGCGGTCATCTCTCTACCGATCCTCCATCACTTCGACACGGTAGCCAAGTACGCGACGAGCCCGTCCAGTTGCTGACTCGAGAGCGTCTGCACGAAGGTCGAGGGCATGATGTTCGCCGCGTAGCCGGAGGCGATGTCCGCGTTCGGGTCGACGATGTCGGTGCGGATCTGCTCTTCGCCCTGTCCCGCGAGCACTCTGTCGAGGTCGGGGCCCGTCTCGGCGGTCGTGCCCGCGTCGGCGAGCGTGTGGCAGGCGCCGCAGCCGCCGTCGCCGACGAACGTCTCTCTGCCGAGCGCGATCAGCTCCTGCTGCGAGAGCTGTCTCGTCTCGCCGCCGCCGGCCGCCGGTGCGGGCGCCTGCTTGTCGGCGAGCCATCTGTCGAACGCGGCCGGTGTCACCACGTGCGCGGTCGAGCGCATGACCGAGTGGCCGAGCCCGCACAGCTCGGCGCAGACGACCGGGTAGGAGCCGAGCTTCGTGGGCGTCACGCGCAGTCTCGTCGTGATGCCCGGAACGGCGTCGATCTTCACGCGGAACGCCGGCACCCAGAAGTCGTGCAGGACGTCTCTGCTCTGGATGTCGAAGCGCACTGGCTGGTCCTTCGGCAGGTAGAGCTGGGTCGAGACGACCGGTCTGCCGCTCTCCTGCGGATAGCTGAACGTCCATGCGAACTGCTCCGCCTGGACCTTCACGACCAGCTCGTCGTCGTGCTTCGTCTCGATGTCGTCGAGCACGGCGTACGCGTAGCTGCAGAGCGAGACGAGCAGGATCGCCGGGATCGCGGTCCAGAAGACCTCGAGACGGGTGTGGCCGTGGATCGGCGGCCCGTCCTCGTGTTCCTGACCGGGCCGCATGCGGAAGGCCCACACGGAGTAGAGGATCACCGTCACGACCAGCACGAAGATCGGGATCGAGACGATCATCAACACGTCGTAGAGCGTGTCGATCGGCTTGCCCTGCTTCGCGGCGTCGGCCGGGAACCAGTTGATCCAGAGCGCCAAGACGATGCCGATCGCGGAGGCGATCGCGCCGATGACGACCATCTGGATAATCGGGTGCCTACGCACCGCTGAGTCCTGTCGCGAGCACCCTCAACAACTCTCCGGCGCGGATCCTAAGGGAGCGACGGGACGAACCGCAAACCGGGTCCCGCTCAGCGGACCGGAGCGCCTGCTGGCGCGCCTGCGTTCGGCGGGCCTACGCTGCTCGCTGCATCGCCGCGCCGCGCTCGCGCATGCGTGTGCGGTAGGCCGACGGCACCGCGCCGAGGTGGCGGCGGAATGTCTTCGCGAACTGCGCCGGCTGGCGATAGCCGACACGGCGGGCGACCTCGCGCACGGTCAGCGAGCCGTTCGCGAGCAGGCCGGCGGCGCGCTCCATGCGCACACGTGTGAGGTGCTCGCGAAAGGTGGTGTGGCCGATCTCGGCGTAGGCGCGCTGCAGCTGGCGGCGGGAGCTGGCGACACGGCGGGCAATGTCGTCGAGCTCGAGGTCCGAGGCGTACTCGGCCTCGACGATCCGGATGGCCTCCGTGTAGAGCTGCGTGCGGTGGCGGACGGTTCCGGGTCGTTGCGACATGTGCAGCAGATACGTACAGACGGCAGGTTTGGTTCGCTCGGGCGCAGGAAAGCTGCAACCTGGCGCACCGGCGCGCTTTGGGAAACGGCTCCGGTCCGCGCGCTGACCGTGGTCCGCTGGCCGCACGTGGGGGCGCTCGGTGGACTATGCTTGAGGCAATCGTTGCAAAGCGAAGCGGAGGGCTGACGATGCACGTGCGCGAGGCGATGAGCGCGACCTCTCTGACGGTCGGTCCGGGGCACACGCTGCGCGAGGCTGCGCGCTTGATGTCCGAGCGGCGCGTCGGCTCCGCGATCGTGCTCGACGGCGATCAGCCCGGACCCGGGCTCATCACCGAACGCGACGTGCTGGCGGCGATCGGGAGAGGGTTGGATCCGGACGTCGAGCGGGTCGGCGAGCACCTCACGAGCGAGCTCGTGTTCGCGGCGCCCGACTGGTCGCTCGAGCAGGCCGCCTGCGAGATGGTGCGCGGCGGCTTCCGCCACCTGATCGTCGTCGAGGGCGGCGAGATCGCCGGCGTCCTCTCGATGCGCGACGTGGTGCGCTGCTGGACGGAGGACGGCGCGGTGTGCGCGGTCCCGCTTAGCGCGTCTGCGAGCGGATAGCCCGCCCTCAGTGAGGGTGGTGCTCCGGCGGCAGCGCCTGGATGTCGCGCCGCGTCGACGCGATCCACTTCCACGCCGTCACGACGAACAGGATCCCGCCGACGACGACCAGCACCCAGCCGAGCGTGATGCCGACGATCGCGAGCGTGAGGCCGGCTGCGTTGAGGATCGGCAGCAGGCTCGGACCGGGAAGGTGGATCTCCTCGCCGACGGGCGGCGGAGTCTGGTCGGGGTTCACCATGGGTTAGGAGATGTAGATCGCGGCGGCCAGGAACGAGGCGCCGAACATGAAGACGCAGACCGCCGTGGCGATCAGCGCCGAGCGGATGTTCTTGCGTGCGAGGCGACGATCCATGAGGGGGGCGAATCCTATCGCGGTCGGGGGCGGGCTGGCGTGGCGGCTAGAGCTTGACGTCCGCCACCATCGCGGCGAACAGCAGCGCGAGGTAGAGCAGCGAGTAGAGGTACAGGCGCAGGGCGGCGCGGCGATCCGGGCTGCGCTGCAGCCGCACCGCCAGCCACAGGAACACCCCGCCGAGCACCCCGGCGGCGGCCGCGTAGAGACCGTCGAACAGGCGGCCGGCGAACGGCAGGAACGTGATCGCGACGAGCAGGACGCTGTAGAGCGTGATCTGGCGGCGCGTCTCCTCTTCGCCGCGCACGACCGGCAGCATCGGCACGTTCACCTTCGCGTACTCGTCCTTCATCAGCAGGGACAGCGCCCAGAAGTGGGGCGGAGTCCAGTAGAAGACGATCGCGAACAGGTAGAGCGCGGAGCCGTCGAGCCCGCCGGTGACGGCCGCCCAGCCGACGAGCGGGGGAACCGCGCCGGCGGCGCCGCCGATCACGATGTTCTGCGGCGTCGAGCGCTTGAGCCACAGCGTGTAGACGAACACGTAGCCGAGGAAGCCGGACAGCGCGAGGCTCGCCGCGAGCACGTTCACCGTGAGGCTCAGCTCGACGAACGACAGCGCGCCGAGCACGATCCCGAACGTCAGCGCCGCGCGCGGCGAGATGCGCCCGGCCGGGATCGGCCGCGTGGCGGTGCGCGCCATCTGCACGTCGATGTCGCGGTCGTACCAGTGGTTGACGGCACCCGCGCCGCCGGCCGACAGCGCGCCGCCGAGCAGCGTCAGCAGGATCAACCCGAGCGAGGGGCTGCCGGCGACCTCCATCGTCGCGACGGTCGTGAGCAGCAGCAGCAGCTGGACGCGCGGCTTCGTCAGCGTGACGTAGTCTGCGACCAGCTGGCGCACGCTCGGACGTGCGACGACCGCGGTGGCGGGGGAGGTGAGGCGAGACGCTTCCACGACCAGCGGGCAGCCTAGCGCGTGACGCGGGTGAGTCGGGCCGTCATGGTCCGTGCGAACCGGGTCGGCGCCGTCACGCGAACGTGACGGGCTGACCCTCGGTTTCGCTGTGCGGGATGCCGGACTGACGCTCGACCTGGCGGCGGATGTCCTTCATCGGCTCGACCGAGCGGATCCGCGGCACCACGTCGAAGTTGTTGACCGGCGGCGGCGAGGTGGTGAACCACTCGAGCGTGTTGCCCTTCCACGGGTCGGGCCCGGCGACCGCGCCGCGCTTGTAGCTGCGCACGAAGTTGATCACCGACAGCAGGATCCCGAAGCCGAGCACGAACGAGCCGACCGTCGAGATCTGGTTGTAGGCCGTCAGGCCGGCGTCGGCCGGGTACTGGTACACGCGCCGCGGCATGCCCGAGAGGCCGGCCGCGTGCTGGACGAGGAACGTCAGGTTGAAGCCGACGAACATGAGCCAGAAGGAGGCCTTGCCGAGCGGCTCGCTCAGCATCCGGCCCGTCATCTTCGGGTACCAGTAGTAGAGGCCGCAGAAGATCGTGAAGACGGCGCCGCCCATCAGCACGTAGTGGAAGTGCGCGACGACGAAGTACGTGTCGGTCAGCTGCCAGTCGACGGGGAAGACGGCGAGGAAGATGCCGGTGATGCCGCCGACGACGAAGATCGAGATGAAGCCGACGGCGAAGTAGAGCGGCGTCGTGAACTCGATCGTGCCGCGCCACAGCGTCGCGATCCAGTTGAAGATCTTCACCCCGGTCGGCACCGCGATCAGGAACGACGAGAGCATGAAGAAGCCGAGCACGACGGTCGGCACCGGCACGGCGAACATGTGGTGCGCCCACACGAGCGCCGCCAGGAAGGCGATCACGACCGTCGAGGCGGCGATCGCCTTGTAGCCGAAGATCGGCTTGCGCGCGAACACCGGCAGGACCTCCGAGATGATCCCGAAGCCCGGCAGGATCATGATGTAGACCTCGGGGTGCCCGAAGAACCAGAAGAGGTGCTGCCACAGGACGGGCGAGCCGCCCTCGGTCGGGTCGAAGAAGTGCGTGCCGAAGTTGCGGTCCGTCAACAGCATCGTGACAGCGCCCGCGATCACCGGCAGGGCGAGGATCAGCAGCAGCGCGTAGATCAGGATCGCCCACACGAACAGCGGCAGGCGGCCCCAGCCCATGCCGGGCGCGCGCATGTTCACGATCGTCGCGTAGAAGTTGATCGCGCCGATGAGCGACGAGATGCCGGTGATGTGGATCAGGTAGATCCACGCGTCCTGGCCGCCGCTCGGCGTGTAGAGCTCGTTCGAGAGCGGTGTGTAGGAGAACCACCCGGCCTCCGGCGGCTGCCAGAAGAGCGACGAGTAGAAGACGATGCCGCCGAACAGCAGGAGCCAGTAGGAGAGCGCGTTGAGGCGCGGAAACGCCATGTCGCGCGCCCCGATCATCAGCGGCAAGAAGTAATTGGCAAATCCCGCCATCATCGGCACGACGAACAGGAAGATCATCGTCGTCCCGTGCAGCGTGAACAGCTCGTTGTAGGCCTCGGGCGTGAGCAGGTTGTTGTTCGGCACGCCCAGCTGCAGCCGCATCAGCAGCGCCTCGACGCCGCCGATCAGGAAGAAGGCGAACGTCGTGACGATGTAGAGGATCCCGATCTTCTTGTGGTCGGTCGTGGTGAACCACTCGGTCCACCGCGCGCGCGTGGGCTCGGCCTTGACCTCGTGGGCGATCACCTGGGGCACTGGCTTCAGTGCTGGGGCGGTGGTGGCCATGATCGGTTCGGGTTCCTTTTCTGCTCGTTAGAAAGGAGGGCGCGCTACAGGACGCCGTCGTCGGTGAGCTGTCTGCGCAGCTCGACGACCTCTCTGTTGGCATCGTCGATCGCTTGTCTCTGGTCGGCGAGCCACGTCTCGTACTCGCCGGGCGAGACGACTCTCACGCGCGCTGTCATGTCGGCGTGGTTGCGACCGCACAGCTCGGCGCACTGGCCCTTGTAGAGCTCGCCGGGATGGGGCGCCTTGAACCACGTGAAGTTGCGGTAGCCCGGGAAGGCGTCGAACTTGCCGCCGAGCTTGGGGATCCACCAGGAGTGGATGACGTCGGTCGCCTGGATGTCGAGCACGACCGTCGTGTTCGAGGGCACGACCATCTCCTGGTAGGAGTAGGGCAGGCCGAACGCGTTGGACTTGCAGTTCGCGCCGTACGTGTAGCGCCAGATGTACTGGCGGCCGGTCACGCAGATGGTGAGCTTCTTGCCGTTCGGCGGCGTCGGCTCGTCGACCGAGGCGGTCAGCACGCCGTCGGCGAGCTGGAGGCCGTCGGCTCCGCTGTTCGGCGGATCCTGGATCGAGCCGAGCTTCGCGAAGGTGACGGCCGAGAGCACGACGAGGATCAGCGCGGCGCCGACGGTCCAGGAGATCTCCAGGCGCGTGTTGCCGTGGATCTGGGCCGCGACGCGGCCCTTCTTGGCGCGGAACTTGATCAGCGAGTAGAGCAGCGCACCCTCGACGACCACGAACACGACGATCGCGATGTAGAGGATGATCTTGTAGAGCGAGTCGATCTCGTCGGCGTTCGGCGATCCACCCGATTCAGGGGTGAGGAAGTCGGCGAACGCGCCGCTGGCGAAGACGAGCGAGCCGGTCGCCGCGAGCAGCAGGGCCGCGACAAGGCGGCGGCGGAAGGAGGATTCAGGTCGCAAGGCGGCGCGGATTCTACTCATGCAGCGGCGGAGTGAGGTCACCGCCCCTGGAACGCCGCGGGGCGCTTCTGCAGGAAGGCGGTGACGCCCTCGACGAAGTCCTGCGTGACCGCCTGCTCCTGCTGGATCGCCGCCTCGAGCTCAAGCTGCGGCTGCAGATTGGCGTACGCCCACGCGTTGAGCTGCCGCTTGGCGCCGGCATAGGACAGCGTCGGACCGGCGGCGAGGCGCGCGACCAGCGCATCCGCCGCGGCCTGCAGCTCGTCGTCCGGGTGGACTGCGTTCACGAGTCCCCACTCGAGCGCCTGCGGGCCGTGGATGCGCTCGCCGAGCATCGCCATCTCGAGCGCGCGCGTGAGCCCGACGCGCGCCGGGATGAAGGCGGACGAGCCGCCGTCGGGCACGAGCCCGATGTTCACGAACGCGAGCAGGAAGTACGCGGACTCGGCCGCGAGCAGGAGGTCACATGCGAGCGCGAGCGAGCAGCCGACGCCGACCGCACCGCCGTTCACCGCCGCGACGACCGGCTTCGGCAGCTCTCGGATCGTCGTGATGACCGGGTGGTAGCGCTCGTGCAGCGAGGTCTGCAGGTCCGGCTTGCCGTCCGGCGTCAGGTCGAAGCCGGCGGACAGGTCGGCGCCCGAGCAGAAGCCGCGACCGGCGCCTGTCAGCAGCACCGCACGCAGCTCGTCCTCCTCGGCCACGCGCGCGAAGGCGGCCTTCAGGTCGCGCGTGAGCGTCGCCTCCCACGCGTTCATCTTCTCCGGTCGGTTCAGCTCGATGCGCGCCGCGCCGCCGGCGCGCTGGAGGTTCACGGTCTCGTAGGCGTGCAGCAGCTCGTAGTCGCTCATGGGGGCGATGCTAGGTCCGCGCGCACGCCTATGCGCCGGCCAGCATGAGACGCCCCTCATATACTGCCCGCGCTTTGCGGAAGTCCAAGGCCATCCGAGCCGTGGCGTGGGCCGTCGTCGCCGCCGGCGTCGCCGCACCGCTCGTGCGTCGCAGGACGCGCCTGAGCAAGCCGGCGGTGCTCGCCACCGCCGCGGCCGCACCGGTCGCGATCTGCATCGCCCTGCCGCGCACGCGCGCGCGCGACGCGGCCGCGTGCGCCCTGCAGATGTGGGCCTACTTGGCGGCGTACGAGCTGCCGAACGACGACCCCGAGGCGCTCCGGCAACGCGTGAGGATCGACTACCCGGTGCAGATCGACCGCGTGCTCGGGCTCGGCGTGCCGCCGACGCTGCGGCTCCAGCGGCTGCTGCGGCCGCCGGGGGAGATGCGTGCCGTGGAGAAGGTGCTCGTGTGGACGCACTGGGTGTGGTTCGCGGTCCCGCACGCGGCGACCGCGTATGTGCTGATCCGCGAGCGCGAGCGCTTCGGTCGCGCCGCCGCGACGACGTACGCCGTCTTCGACCTCGGCGCGGTCGTCTACCACCTGCTGCCGACCGCGCCGCCGTGGTACGCCGCCGAGAAAGGCCGCCTCGGCGACCACCGCACGCCCCCCGTGCGGCGCATGATGGTCGAGTACGGCGAGCAGTTCTGGAAGCACCGCTGGGGGCCGCTCTACTCTGTGCTGGGAGGCAATCCCCTCGCCGCCATGCCCTCCCTGCATTTCGCCACGTCCGTGAACGCCGCGCACCTGCTCGCCGAGTCGGGTCCGGTCGAGGGCGCGCTCGGCTGGACGTACGCGCTCACGCTCGGGCTCGCGCTCGTGTACCTGGGCGAGCACTACGTCGTCGACCTGCTCGCCGGGCTTGCGCTGACCGAGGGCGTGCGCGCGCTCGCGCCGGTGCTCGGGCCACCGCTCGAGCGCGCCGCGCGCGTCGTGCAGGCGATCGAGGTGCGGGCGCATCCCTGATGGCTGAGGACGCCGTCGAGCGCGCTGCACGGGCCCGGCTCCAGGAGTCCTCGACGGCGCCGCTCGTCGAGCCGTCGTCAGGGGCGGGAGGCGGCTACGCCGACGAGGAGGAGATGCCGCGCGTCGCGCTGACGCGGCGCCGCGTGATCCTGTTCGCCGTCTTCGTGCTCGCGTCGATCGCGTTCCTGTACTTCGTGCTGCCGCAGATCGGCGGCGTGCGCGACGCCTACGCGCGTGTCTCCGACGGCGACCGCGCCTGGTTGGCGGCGGCGTTCGCCTTCTGGGTGCTCTCGATCGCCAGCTACGTCGCGCTCTTCCACGCGATCCACGTGCCGCCCGGCTCGCCGCTGAGTCACCGCGACAGCTACCTGATCACGATGGCGAGCCTCGCGGCGACGCGCCTGTTCGCGGCGGGCGGCGCCGGCGGGGTCGCGCTGACGGCGTGGGCGCTGCGACGCTCGGGCATGGAGCGGCGCGAGGTGGCCGAGCGGATGATCGCGTTCCTCGTCGTCCTCTACGGCATCTACGTGGCCGCGATGCTCGTGTTCGGGGTCGGCCTGCGCGCTGGGATCCTGCCGGGCAAGGCACCGTTCGGGCTGACCGTCGTGCCGGCGATCGTCAGCGGGATCGTGATCCTGCTGTTCGGCGCGCTGGCGCTCGTGCCGGAGGACTTCGAGCGGCGGATCGAGCGGATGGCGCCGCGGCGGCCGCGGCTCGCGCGCTGGCTGCGACGCTTCGCGCTCGGGCCCGCGTCGATGCGTGGCGGCATCCGCTACGCGTTGCGCAAGGTGATCCATCCAGACCTCGCGATGGTCGGGTCGATCGCGTGGTGGGGGTTCAACATCGCGATCCTGTGGGCGTCGTTCCGCGCGTTCGGGGAGTCGCCGCCGCTCGCCGTGCTCGTGCAGGCCTTCTTCGTTGGCATGCTCGCGAACCTGCTGCCGATCCCCGGCGGCATCGGCGGCGTGGACGGCGGCATGATCGGCGCGTTGGCGGCGTTCGGGATCCCGGCGGGGACGGCGGTCTTGGCGGTGCTCTCGTATCGTCTGTTCGCGTTCTGGCTGCCGACGCTGCCGGGCGTGATCGCCTACTTCCAGCTGCGGCGGCGCGTTCAGGTGTGGCGGCACCGGTTCTCGCCGGCGTGACGCCGGGCAGGGCGCTATACTTTGTGAAGTATTGGAAACGGAGCGGGAATGGCTGACGTCGAGGACGTGATCATCATCGGGAGCGGCCCGGCCGGCTACACGGCCGCGCTCTACACCGCGCGCGCGAACCTCAATCCGCTCGTGATCGAGGGCTTCGCGTGGGGCGGCCTGCTCCAGCAGACGACCGACGTCGAGAACTTCCCCGGCTACCCCAGAGGGATCATGGGGCCGGAGATGATGCAGGACCTGCGCGACCAGGCCGAGCGCTTCGGCACGCGCTTCATCACCGACGATGCGACGAGAGTCGAGCTCGGCGACGGCGGCGTGCAGACCGTCTGGATCGGCGACGAGATGCACCGCGCGAAGGCCGTCGTGCTCGCGACCGGCGCTCAGCACAAGAAGCTCGGCATCCCCGGCGAGGAGGTGCTGTCCGGTCGTGGGGTGTCGTACTGCGCGACCTGCGATGCCGCATTCTTCAAGGAGCACGACACGGTCATCGTCGGCGGCGGCGACTCGGCGATGGAGGAGGCGATCTTCCTCGCGAAGTTCGCCGCGAGAGTCCACGTGATCCACCGCCGCGACGAGTTCCGCGCCTCGCCGATCATGCTCGACCGCGCGAGAGCGGTCGAGAACATCGAGTTCCTCACGCCGTACGTGCCGGAGGAGTTCGTCGCGGGCGAGAACGGCGCGCTCGCGGCGGTGCGTGCGCGCCACCCGCAGACAGGCGAGCTGCGCGACGTGCCCGCGACCGGGGCCTTCGTCGCGATCGGGCACGTCCCGCAGTCGGAGCTGTTCACCGGGCAGCTCGAGCTCGACGAGAACAGCTACGTGAAGACGCTCGGCCACTCGACACGCACGTCGCTCGCCGGCGTGTTCGCCGCCGGCGACCTCGTGGACCACACCTACCGCCAGGCGGTCACCGCCGCCGGCTCCGGCTGCAAGGCCGCGCTCGACGCCGAGTGGTACCTGCGCGACACGCCGCCGGACGTGACGGCGCGGCCGGCGTCGGAGACGATCGAGGCGTAGGCCGGCCGGACGATGGGGCCCTGGCGACAGCTGCGTGCGATCGCGCTGCTGCCGGGGATGGGGACGCTGGTCGTGCCCGCGGCGCTCGTGTGGGGGAGCGGCGTGGACGTGGGCTGGGGGCTGCCTGCCGCGCTCGGGTGGCTCGTGGTG
Source organism: uncultured Actinomycetes bacterium (assembly GCA_963770165.1). Classification (GTDB taxonomy): domain Bacteria; phylum Actinomycetota; class Thermoleophilia; order Solirubrobacterales; family Solirubrobacteraceae; genus Conexibacter. Next base: position 36,571 of record CAVYOK010000024.1, on the reverse strand, counting down.
CTGCTCGGCGCCGGACTGATCGGGCTGGGACTGCTGCTCGTCGCGCACACCGTCACGCTGCTCGTGCGCGTCGGCCGCGGGACGCTGGCGCCGTGGGATCCGACCGCGCGACTCGTCGTGCGCGGCCCGTACCGCCGCGTCCGCAACCCGATGATCAGCGGCGTGGTCGCGATTCTGCTCGGCGAGGCGGCCGTGCTCGGCTCGCCGGCGCTGCTGGCGTGGGCTTGCTTGTTCCTGCTGGCGAACGCGCTGTATCTGCCGCTCGTCGAGGAGCGAGGCTTGCTGCGGCGCTTCGGCGACGACTACGCCCGCTATCGGGCGCACGTCCCGCGCTGGGTCCCGCGTTTGACCGCCTGGGAGCCGCCGCGAGGCATGGCGTAGGGCGGCCGGTCAGAGGACGCCGAAGTCGATCTCGAGCGTCGGGTCGACGGCGAGCGCGGCCTGCAGCGAGCCGGCGAGCGCCGCGACGAGCAGCTCGCGCAGCTGCCGGGCGGACAGGTCGCGGTGGTCGAGCCAGTCGAGGCTGACGCCCTCGATGAAGGACAGCCAGCCCTCGAGCGCGGTGCGCAGCGCGGGCGAGGGCTCGGCCTGGTGCGCGACGCCCTCGGCGATCAGGCGCAGGAACTCCGCGCGGTCGCGGTCGCGGATCGCGCGCACCTCCGGGTCGGAGCCGAGCCCGGCGAGGTACAAGGCACGGAAGCGGTCGGACGCCTCGTCGACGAACGCGAGGTAGGCGTCGAGCGTGCGGCGCAGGCGCTCGGCCGGGGGCAGCGCCGGGTCGGGCTGTGCGAGCTCCAGCAGCTCGTCGGCCTCCGCGCGGATCGTCGCGAGGTAGAAGCCGCGCTTGCTTCTGAAGTAGTAGTAGAGAAGGCCCTTCGCGACGCCGGCGGCGGCCGCGACGTCGTCGATCGAGAGTTCGTCGTATGCGTGCTTGGCGAACAGTTGGCGACCGATCGCGAGCAGCTCCGCACGCCGGTCGGCGGCTGGAGCCGCGAGTGTGTCTTGACTTCCGTTCAAAGCGCTGTCTATCGTACTCGCCATGAGCTTGAACGATGTTCAAACGGCGTCGGGCTCGCGGCCCGCGGACCTGATCTCCTACGAGGACCTCTACGCGCGCTGGGAGCAGGGCAACTGGAGTGCGATGGGGCTCGACTTCAGCGAGGACGCGCGCCAGTGGCGCGAGGAGCTGACGGACTTCGAGCGCAAGGCGGCGCTGTGGAACTACGCGCTGTTCTTCTGGGGCGAGGACGCCGTCGCGGACAACCTCTCGCCGTACATCGACGCCGCACCGCTGGAGGAGCAGAAGTATTTCCTCACGACGCAGCAGGTCGACGAGGCGCGCCACGCCGTCTTCTTCAAGCGCTTCATGCACGAGGTCTGCGGGATCGGCGACGGCACGATGGCGAGCGGGCTGCGTGCGATCAAGCCGGAGCTGACGTGGGGCTTCAACAAGATCTTCGACCGCCTTGACACGATGGCGGACGAGCTGCGGAAGGACCGCTCGCCGGCGAAGCTCTCGGCGGCGGTGACGCTCTACCACATGGTGATCGAGGCGACGCTCGCGCAGCCGGGCCAGCACTTCATCACGTCTTATCTGGAGACCCGCAACCTGATGCCGGCGTTCCGCGAGGGGATGACGCAGATCGCGCGCGACGAGCAGCGGCACATCGCCTTCGGCGTGAAGCTGCTCGCGGACGTCGCGTCGGGGGACGAGCGCTGCCGCCGCGCCGTCGCCGACACGTTGCGCGAGGTCACGCCCTGGGGAGCTGCCGTGCTGCAGCCGCCGGGCTGGGACCGCAACTACACCGAGGTGTTCGGCTTCACGCTCGAGGACATCGGCGAGGAAGGCGTCACGTCGCTGCAGACGAAGCTGCGCAGCGCCGGCATGCCGATGGAGGATCTGCCGGGGCCGCCGATCGTCCCGGCCGACCTTACGCCGCGCGAGACCGCCACGCGCGGGCCGCTGCTGACGCAGGCCGGGCTGCTGGGGGAGAAGCAGGCCTCCGCGCCCAAGGACGCCGCCTCGATCGAGCTCGTGATGGACACAGTGCGGCGCCAGCTGCCGCAGACGAACGGCACGCGCCTGACGGTCCAGTTCGCCTTCGGCGACGTCGAGCCGTGGGTGCTGCGGCTGCAGCCGGGCGGCCCGACGGTCGAGCGCGGCGACGCGGAGCGGCCCGACGTGACGCTGCGTACGGACTGGGACGACTGGCTCGACGTCGCCAGCGGGCGGGTCAATCCCGGCCACGCGATCATGCGCGGGCGGTTGAAGCCGCGCGCGCGGCTGTCGGCGCTGAAGGCGCTGCCGGCGGCGCTGGGCGGGCGCGGGCGCTAGCCGGCGGGCGGCGGCGCTGCGTTGCTGGGCTCGCGTGGGCGCAGGTCGCGCAGGAGCGTGCGGAGTCCGGTAAGCGAGTCATAGCTGATCCGGCCCGGGCGGCACAGTGTGCAAATGCTTGCGTCGATTGTCACCGCCACGCCTCTGAAGAACGCGAGCGCGACCCACACCTCTGGCGGTCCCTGCCCGCAGCGTCTGCGCGGCGGCTCGTAGGAGCCGAAGATCGTCGCCTCGGCGCCCTCGAGGCCGCCGTCATAGCGGCGGAAGCAGAAGCGGCGCAGCTCTGCGGCATGGAGCAGGCGCCGGCGCGCGGCTCTCGGCTCCCACAGGCCAAGCTCGACGTTGACTTCCGTGCCGAACGGGCGTTGGCGTCCGTACTGCAGCGTCACGCGCGGCTCCGAGGCGCTGAGGTTCGGCCCACTGGCGACGACGAGGGAGAGCGCCGGATGTCCGCTCCGAGCCGGAAGCTTCCGGCCCAGCCACTGCACGGGAAGGCTCAGGCTCGGATCGTCCAGCGAGACCTCGAGGGCGTCCATGTCGGAGGGAAGCAGCGGCGTGGGCGCTGTGATCCGAGCCTGCTGGGTGGCCGCCAGCTGCAAGGTCGTCTGCTGGGTGACGGCGCTCGGGCTGCCGATCGCGTGCACGAGCGCGAGCACGGATCCGCTGCGCCACATGACTGCGAAGCCCGGGCCCTCGTACGTATCGGTCTGGAACACGCGCGTCTCGTCGCCGACCGCGCTCGCGGCAGCGACTGCTGTGACCTCGCCGCGGTCGGCGCCGATCGCGAGCGTGACCAGCGCTCGGCTCCGCCGCATCGCCGCGTCCGGACCTGCTGCCGAGTCGAAGATGAACGCGTCGCTCTCGATCCCTTCAGGACGCGTGGGATCGTGCCTCTGCCACGCCTGGTCGAAGCGGATCCGGCAGCCTCTGCGGCCGAATCTTGCTGCCAGTCGCTGGAGCGAGCGGGGCGAGAACTGGTGGGCATGCGGCCAGCGTTCGCACGGGCCGTAGGTCGAGTAGCCCGGCCCGACGTCGGGCAGGCGCAACGTCAGCTCGGCTGGGTCGAGCGCTGGCGCGGCGGCGCCGACAGGTGCCGTGGCGAGCAGCGTGGCCGCGATTGCGAGCAGCGGTGCGGCGACTCGGCGGCTCATGGCGTCAAGGCTCTCGGCTCGCGCAGACGGAGCGCACGGACGACCGCCCGCATGCCGGCCATCGAGTCGTACGGGTCGTGGTCGTACGAACCGTCCCATTCACGGCATCTGATGCAGATCATCGGGTTGACGGACACCATCACGTCGCGTAGGAAGACGTGCGCGAAGAAGCGGTCAGGCGGGCGTCCGCAGCGCGCTTGGCGGCGCTCGTGTCCCGCGTAGATGACCGCGACGCCGCCTTTGACTGGAATGCGGGTCGCTCTCACGCAGCGCTCGTGCCAGCCAAGACGTACGAATGGGACCTTTGCGAAGCGGCGCCACCGCGGTCGCCGCCAGATGTAGAGCGAGACCGGTCCGTACTCGAGTCGAACGTCGCCGAGCTCGGACGGCGCCCCGCCCGCGAGCATGAGCGTCAGCGCCGGCAGCCTGCCGCCGGGGCGGAGGTGGCGTCCGAGCCACGGCACCTTCAGGTCGAGACCGGGGTCGTCAAGCCGGACCTCGACGTCGTCGTTGTCGGCCGGAGCGAGGGGCGTCGGATGCTCGATCCGCTGCTGTTGGACGCTCGCGAGGCGCGTCGCCTCAGCCACCACGTCGGCGTGCAAGTCGGCGGCGAGCACGAGCGCCAACACGCGATCCGAGCGCCACAGCACCACTGCGCCAGGCTGGTGGGGGTGCCCCAGCACGAGCGCGTCGTCGGTCTCGAAGGCGACGGCCTCGTCGCCGAGCGCGGGTGTGGGCAGTGGCGTGAGCGACGCCTGCCTCAGACCGGTGACATACGCGATCACGTCGCGCGCATGCTGAAGCTCGGCCGTAGGTCCGGCTGTGTCGCGAAACCGGTATGCGGCGCTGGTGATCGAGCGCGGGCGCGAGCCCGCGTCGGCAGGCGCCCACAGCTCGGTGAACTCACTGGAGCATCCGGTGTGGCGATGCTCGACGTAGATCTGCGTCAACGCCTGCGTCGCGCCCTCGCCTGCGATCACGCCGCATCCCGGATACTCGCCAAATGCATAGCCGCGGCCGATGTCGACCAGGCGCAGGGTGAGCGTGTCGGGCGCCGGCGGACGGACGGCTGCTGCGCCGCCGACCGGCGCTGCCGCCAGCAGCGCGGCGGCGAGCGCGGGCAGGGCGAGGCGGCGAAGCCCGTTCACGACAGCGCTGCTGCTTCCGGCTCGCGTGGACGGAGCGCGCGCAGCAGGGTATGCAGACCCGCGCGCGAGTTGTACGGGGCCGCGACCGAGTGGCAGCAGCCGTTCGCATCGATCGTGACCGCGACGTCGTCGAAGAAGGCAACCGCCGTGAGGGACGCCCCGCCGTGCGGACAGCGACCGCTCGCGCGCCGGGGCTCGCGCAGATAGGTGGCACTGATCCAGGCGTGCGCGCCGGGAACGTCGACGTCGAAACGGCGCTGGCACTGGTAGGGGCGCGGTGGCCGACGGAGGTCGCGGCGGAGGGTGTGCGGCCGCCACAGATCCACCTTCGCGGCGTTGGAGAAACGCGGGGTGCCGTAGATCAGCCGCACGAGTGGCCGATGGTTCCAGCCAAGGCCGGTCCCGCGCAGGTCCAACGCCGGGAAGCGGCCCTGGCCCGGCAGCCGCTCGCCCAGCCACATGACGGGCGCCCCGAGCGTCGGGTCGTCGAGCGGCACAAGGCGGTCGTCGTTGACCGGTGGGCGCAGCGGCGTCGGATTCGCGATTCGCGCCTGCTGGAGGGTTGCGAGGCGTACGGCGGCCCGAGCGTTCGCGTCGCCCCGGGTGAGGCTGGCCGCGACGACCATGCCGAGCACCGAGCCCGAGCGCCACGCCACGAAGCCGACCGAGTAGGGGAGGCCGAGGATGGTTCTGTCGATGCGCATGAGCACCGCTTGATCGCCGATCTGCGGGGCGGGCTCGACGATGCGCAGGTATCTGCGGTCGAGGTAGGGCGCGGGGAGGGCGCGGGGACGCGAGAGAGCGATCGTCGGCCCCGCCGGACTTTCGAACGCGAAGGCGAGGGTCTGGACACCTCCCGGGCCTGGCGATGTGCCTGGTGCCGTCCACACTTGCCAGAACGGCAGCCAGCAGCCGCGGTAGGTCCCAGGCCCGAAGGCGCGCCGAATGCCCGGACTCGACGACCGCAGCGTCGTGCATGAGCGGTCGGCACGGCCGACCACGTAGCCCGGCCCGAGGTCGGGCAGGCGCAGCAGCAGCGGGGCGGGATCGGCGGGGGCTGCGATGGCGGGCGCCGCCGTCAGGCCGAGCGTGAGCGCGAGCGCGCAGGCGGCGAGCGGGACGAGCAGGCGTCGGGCGCGGCACATGCTCACGGCGTCAGCACGATCTTCAGCGCCTCGCGGGCGTCGTAGATGCGGTAGGCCTCGGGGGCGTCGGCGAGCTTCATGTGGTGGGTGACGAGGGGGGCGGGGTCGAGAATGCCGGCCTGCATGAGCGCGAGCACGCGGTCGACGTGGGCGATCACGTTCGCGAGCCCGAGCCGCAGCTGCAGGCCCTTGAGCCAGGCGAGCCCGAGCGGCACCTCGCCCTTGCCGGCGTAGGCGCCGATCCCCGACACGACGCCGGCGTCGCGCGTGAGGCTGATCGCGAGCGCGAGCGGGCCCGGGTCGCCGACGGCGTCGACCGTCACGTCGACGCCGCCGCCGGTCGCGGCGCGCACTGCCTTCTTCGGGTCGTCCTCGGTCAGGTGCAAGGGCGTCGCGCCGAAGCGCTCGGCCATCGCGAGGCGGTCGGCGACCGTGTCGATCGCGTAGATCTGCGCAGCGCCGGAGGCGCGGGCGGCCTGGATCGCGCACAGGCCGACCGGGCCGAGCCCGAGCACCGCGACCGTGTCGCCCGCCTTCACGCCTGCGTGCGCGATCGCGTGGTAGCCGGTTCCCATCACGTCGCCGGCGAACAGCGCGACGTCGGTCGACATGCCCTCCGGCACGCGGCGCAGTGTCAGGTTCGCGTGCGGGACGAGCAGCTGCTCGGCTTGGGCGCCCTGCAGGTCGCCGAGGTTCGGGCCATGGCCGAACGTGCGGCCGTGCGAGCAGCGGTGGTAGTCGCCGCGGATGCACGGCGTGCAGGTGGCGCAGGCCGTGACGAACGTGCCGAGCACGCGGTCGCCGACCGCCACGCGCTCGACCGCGTCGCCCGCATCGGTGACGGTGCCGACGAACTCGTGGCCGATCGTGAAGCCCTTCCCGACCGGAACGCGCCCGTGGTAGATGTGCAGGTCGGAGCCGCAGATGCCGCTCGCCTCGACGCGCACGATCGCGTCGTCGGGGGCGCTCAGCACCGGGTCGGCGACCTGCTCGACGGCGACCTCGCCGGGCGCCTGGAACGTGACGGCGTGCATCAGTCGCTCTCCTCGTCGGGGTCGTAGGTGAAGAATCCCTCGCCGGTCGCCTGCCCGAGCCGGCCGGACAGCACGAGCCGTCGCAGCAGCGGCGCGGCGCGGTAGCGCTCCTCCCGGTACTCGTCGGCGAGCGCGTCAAGCACGGACAGGACGTGGTCGAGCCCGATCGCGTCGCCCCAGCTCAAGGGGCCGCGTGGGTGGTTCAACCCGTGGACCATGCCGGCGTCGAGGTCCGCGGGCGAGCCGACGCCCTCGCCGACCGCGAACGCCGCCTCGTTGACGAGCTGGCAGGCGATCCGCCCGAGCACGAGCCCCGGTGCGTCGCCGACCCACTCGGTGTGCAGCCCGAGCGTCGCGAAGAAGCGCTCGGCGGCGCTCGCGGCAGCGTCGAGCGAGTCCTGACCGCGCGTCAGCTCGACGAGCCCGCCGGGCTCGAGCGGCGGCAGCGCGTGGAAGCCGACTCCCGCGCCGCCCGGATCCAGTGCCGCGAGCGACCCGGCGTGCAGGCAGATCGCCTGGGGGCCGCCCTGCAGTGGCGGGTCGTCCTCGGTGGCGCCGCAGTCGAGGATCAGAAACGGCACCTCGCCGTCTGCCTCCGCGGGGGTGCGCGCGTCCCAGCCGGCGTCCTCGGCACATTCCAGCAGCGACTGCGCGAGCGGGATCTCGCCGGCGATCACGACGACCGGTCCCCCCGGCGCTCGCGGCAGCTCGGCCTCCGGGGTCGGCGGGTCGTCGGGCCGGTGCGGCCCGTCGCGGTAGTCGTAGAAGCCGCGCCCCGACTTGCGGCCGATGCGTCCGGCGGCGACCATCCGCGCGCTCAGCGGCGAGGGCCGCCAGCGCGGCTCGCCGAACGACAGCTCGTGGAACGACTTCGAGACGTCGAAGCCGACGTCGACGCCGACGAGGTCCATCAGCTCGAACGGCCCCATGCGGAAGCCGCCGCCGAGGCGCGCGATGCGGTCGACCTGCTCGACGCTCGCGATCCGCTCGGTCACCAGCCGCAGCGCCTCCAGCCCGAACGGGCGGTTCGCGCGGTTGACGAGGAAGCCGGGGCCGTCGGCCGCGTCGATCACGACCTTGCCCATCGCCTCGCCGAGCGCGCGGGCGGCGGCGAGCGCCTCCTCGGACGAGTCCTCGCCGGCGACGACCTCCAGCAGTCTCATCAGCGGCGCGGGATTGAAGAAGTGCATGCCGACGACACGTTCCGAGGTACGCGTGACCGCGCCGGCGATCGCCGTGATCGGGATCGAGGAGGTGTTGCTGGCGAGCACGCAGTCGGGCGCGACGATCTCCGACAGCCGGCTGAACAGCTCGCGCTTGAGCTCGATCCGCTCGGGCGCGGCCTCGATGACGAGCTCGCAAGGCGCCAAGGCGGTGAGCTCGGCGACGGGCTCCAGCCGCGCGCCGGCAGCCTTGGCCTCCGTGGCGCTCCAGCGCCCGCGCTCGGCGCCCTTCGCGAGGTTCGCGTGCAGCATCTCGACGCCGCGGCCGAGCGCGGCGTGGTCGGGGTCATGCAGCAGCGTTCGCGCGCCCGCGAGCACCGCCAGCTGGGCGATCCCGCCGCCCATCGTGCCGGCGCCCACCACGCCGACGACCTGGGGGACGCTGCCGCTCACGTCAGCGCGTTGATCCCCGTCGCCGCGCGGCCGATGATCAGCTTCTGGATCTGCGAGGTGCCCTCGTACAGGGTGGTGACGCGCACGTCGCGGAAGTATCGCTCGACCGGGTGGTCGTCGACGTACCCCGAGCCGCCGTGGAGCTGGATCGCGGTGTTGGCGGTGCGCACCGCCGCCTCGGTCGCGAACAGCTTCGCGATCGACGTCTCGGTGGTGGACGGCTTGCCCTGATCCTTGAGCACCCCGGCGCGCCAGGCGAGCCCGCGGGCGGCCTCCATGTCGACGACCATGTCCGCGATCATCGCCTGCACGAGCTGGAAGGAGGCGATCGGCTTGCCGAACTGCTCGCGCTCTCTCGCGTAGGAGACCGACGCGTCGATGCATCCCTGCATCACGCCGACGCAGCCGCACGAGACCGAGTAGCGGCCGGAGTCCAACGCGCTCATCGCGACCTTGAAGCCGTCGCCGATCCCGCCGAGCATCGCCTCCTCGGGCACCGTGACCTCGTCCAGCGCCAGCTCGGCCGTGTCGGAGCCGCGCAGCCCGAGCTTGTGGTGGATCGGCTGCGCGGTGAAGCCGGGCGCGCTCGTGTCGACGAGGAAGCAGGCGAGCCCGCGGTAGCCGAGCTCCGGATCGGTCTGGGCGAAGATCAACGCGAGCTGCGCGTGGCAGCCCTGCGAGATGAACATCTTCGCGCCGGAGATCGACCAGCCGCCGTCGACCTTCTTCGCGCGCGTCTTCTGATTGGCGGCATCCGAGCCGGTGTCGGGCTCGGTCAGGCCGAAGCAGCCGAGCCACTCGCCGGAGGTCAGCTTCGGCAGGTAGGTCTGCTTCTGCTCCTCCGTGCCCCACTTGAGGATCGCCGAGCAGACGAGCGAGGTCTGCACGGAGATGACCGTGCGCATCGACGAGCAGCCGCGACCGATCTGCTCGACGACGAGCCCGTAGGTGATGTAGTCGAGGCCGGCGCCGCCGTACTCGCGCGGCACGATCGCGCCGAGGTAGCCCTGCGCCGCCATCTTCGCCACCAGCTCGGTGTCGAAGTGGGCGTTGCGGTCGTTGTCGCGGGCGCGCGGGACGATCTCCGCGTCGGTGAACTCGCGCGCGGTGTCGCGGATCAGTCGCTGCTCGTCGGTGAGGTCGAAGTCCATGGCCCGCACGCTATCTCGCGCGCCGCGGCGCTTCGCCGGTTGATGCGGCTCGCCCGTCCGCCACGACTCCCGACCGCGGGGGCTTTGCGGCCGGGAGCCGGCGGGCCGTCGTCCGCGGCCGGCGTGCCGGCCGGCCGCGGAGCGCCGTGCTGGGACTAGGTCACGGTCGCGAGCGCGGTGTACGGAGCCCGGCTCACGTGGATGGGTTCGCCGTGACCTGCACGGCCGACGAGACGCCCCGTTGGTTGATCGGGCCGCCGGGGACGAGGGTGCGGTACTGCGCGGTGCCGGCTGTCGCCAGCGTGAACGCGATCGCGTATGCCGATCCGGTGCCGACACGCGTGACGGCGACGGTGCGCCAGATGCCGCCGTCGAGTCGCTGCAGGAAGATCACATGACCGACCTTGCTCGGCTGCACCGTCCCGCTGAACGTGACGACGTCGCCGACGGTGACAGTGCTCGCGCTCGCGGCGATCGAGACGACGTCGCGCACGCCCTGGAACAGCCGCGCGGTGCGGCGGTGCGGGTCGCTCGTGACGCGCACCTGGTAGACGGTGTTGCGCGGCGGCGACTGCGTGAACGCATAGGCGCCGTTCGCGTCGGTCGTGCCGGTCGCGATCGGGCGCAGGCGCCCACGCCACTCGTCGCGCGCGAACAGCGTCACCGACGTGATCGGGCCGCCGTCGAGCGTGCCGGAGATCGTGACGCTGCCGCCGAAGTCGATCGGCTGACTGCTCGAGCCGATCGTGAAGCCCGCGACCTGCAGCTGCTGGACGGTGATCGAGATCGGCGAGGATGGGCTGCGCAGCGTGCGGCGGTTCGGCAGCAGCAGCGTGCGCAGCGTGCGGTCGCCGGGAACGCGGAAGCGGTGGACGATCGTGTAGCTGCCGTCGGCGCGCACGAAGCCGCCGTCGACCGCGATCCAGCGGTCGCCGGCGAGGCTCGTCTGGCGCTGGAGCAGGATGCGGTGGCCGGCGTTCGCGGGCGAGACGCTGCCCGTGAACGCGATCGGCGTCGCTGTCGTAAGGGTGCCGGACGGCTGGTCGAGCGAGACCGTCGCGGCGATCCGCACGGGATGCCCATGGTGGTGGGATCTGTGCGCAGACGTCGTCGCCGGCAGCGCGAGCGCTGCGGCGAGGACGGCGATGAGCATGGCGATGCGGGGACGCAAGCGAGCCTCCAGTGCTGGCATGGGGTTGTGGAATGCCCCTCGGCGGCTCCCTCCGAGTGCCGCCGCATGCCGGCCGGCAGGGGTTTCTTCGCCTGCTTGAACACCGGGTGGCGATTTGAGTTGCGGCGCCGCCTAGACTCGGACGATGGACGCGTTTCTCGCGATCGTCCTCGGATCCATCGCGCTTGCGCTCGCCGCCTTCATCGTCATTGGCATCCTCAACACGCCGGGGGGCGGCTCGGAGCAGCTCGGCTGGAAGACCGGGCACGAGCACGACCGCACGCAGGCGGTCCGCGAAGCGGAGGACCTCGAGCAGCTGCTGGAGGCCGCCAACGTGCGTCGGCGCGCCCGCGGCGAGCCGGAGCTGACCGTCGACGGCCTGCTCGAAGACGAGGACATGCGCCGCGGCATGATGTGACACCCTGCCGCCCGTGGCGCGGGTCTTGATCCTCGGGTGCGGGTGTCGCGGGCAGGCGCTCGCGCGTGCGCTGCGCGCGGAGGGACACGCGGTGCGGGGGACGACGCGCACGGAGGAGCGGCGCGCGGCGATCGAAGCGGCTGGGGCGGAGGTGTGGATCGGCGACCCCGACCGCATCGCGACGATCAGCTACGCGCTCGCGGACGTGACGATCCTCTGCTGGTTGATGGGCTCGGCGAGCGGACCGGCCGAGCAGGTCGCGGCGCTGCACGGCTCGCGGCTCAGAATGCTGCTCGAGCGCACGCTCGACACGACCGTGCGCGGGCTCCTGTACGAGGCGGCGGGGAGCGTCGATCCGGCCCTGCTCGCGGCGGGGGGAGAGACGGTGCGCGCCGCCTGCGGCTACTCGGAGATCCCGCACGCGCTGCTCGATGCGGACCCGGCCGGCCACGGGGCGTGGCTCGCCGCCGCACTGGTTGCGGTCGAGGAGCTGCTCGCGTTCGAGCGGGTCTGATCGCCGGCGCTACACTCGACTGCGTAAACAGCCAAAAGCCGATCGAAATTTCGGGAGGTTCCCCCATGGCTGAATATGCGAAGGACGTGCTGGTGGAGCCGGAGTGGCTGCAGGAGCACCTGGATGACGACGGGATCCGGATCGTCGAGGTCGACGAGAACCCGGCGCTCTACGCCGAGGCACACATCCCGGGAGCGATCGGGTTCGACTGGAAGCAAGACCTGCAGGACCAGGTCAAGCGCGACTTCCTCGGGCCCGAGTCGTTCGGCCGGCTGTTCGGCGAGCACGGCATCGCGGACGACCACCTGATCGTGCTCTACGGCGACCGCAACAACTGGTTCGCCGCCTACACCTACTGGTACCTGAAGTACTACGGGCACGACGACGTCAAGCTGCTCAACGGCCCGCGCGAGCGCTGGATCGCCGAAGGCCGCCCGACCACGACCGACGTGCCGTCCTACGCCGCCGCGACGTTCAACGCGCAGGCCGGGGACGACGCGATCCGCGCCAAGCGCGACGAGGTCCTGAAGGCGCTCGACGGCGGCCGCAAGCTCGTCGACGTGCGCTCGCCGCAGGAGTACAGCGGCGAGCTGATCGCGATGACCGGCTACGAGCAGGAGGGCGCCCAGCGCGGCGGTCACATCCCCGGCGCGGCGTCGATCCCATGGGCGCAGGCGGTGCGCGAGGACGGGACGTTCAAGTCGGCCGACGAGCTGCGCGAGCTCTACGGCGGCAAGGGCGTGCTGAGCGGCGACCCGATCATCGCCTACTGCCGCATCGGCGAGCGCTCAGCGCACACCTGGTTCGTGCTGCACGAGCTGCTCGGCGAGCAGGACGTCAGAAACTACGACGGCTCGTGGACCGAGTGGGGCAGCCTCGTGGGCGTGCCGATCGAGAAGGGCGCGTAACGCGCCTCAAGCTCTGGGGCTGCTGCGCCACGGCTGCTCGGCGAACGGCCCCAGCCGTTCGAGCAGGTCGCCGAGGATGCGGGCCGTGGCGCCCCAGATGAGGTGGTCGTCGACGACGTAGGTGTCCGCTTCGAACGTGAAGCCGCGGCGCGTGATCGGGCGCTTCGCGTAGCCCGCGAGCAGCGCCTGCAGCGACAGCTCCAGCACGAGCTCCACCTCGTTCGGGCTCGGCCGCCACGGGATCGGGTCGATCAACCCGACGTGGGGATAGATCAGGTAGCCGGTCACGAACGTGCTGACCGGTGCCAGCGTCCCGAGCAGCTCGACCTCGTCGGGCGAGAGGCCGATCTCCTCCTCCGCCTCGCGCAGGGCGGTCGTGGCCAGCTCCTCGTCGGGGTGATCGCGGCGCCCGCCCGGGAACGAGATCTCGCCGGGGTGGCGGCGCAGATCCTCGCGGCGCTTCGTGAAGACGGCGTGCAGCTCCTCGTCGCGGACGTAGAGCGGGACGAGCACGGCCGCCTCGGTCTCGCCGCGCAGGCGCGTGGGCGACGGCTCGTGCGCCGTGACGGCAAGACGTGTGCGCAGCTCCTCGCGGATGCTCGTCACGCGCCCGCGGCCGTCCCGGCCGGCCTCAGCCGACCAGCTCGATGCGCTCGTCGAACATGACCTCGCCGTCGAGCGTGCGGTGGATCGGGCACTTGGCCGCGATCACCGAGAGGCGCTCGACCTGCTCGCTCGTGAGGTTTCTCGGGAGGCGCAGCAGCAGCTTGAAGCGGGTGGGCGCGCCGCGCTCGGCGGGCGTGTACTCGGCCTCGACCTCGACTCTGCCGATGTCCCAGCCCTTGCGCTTGGCGTACATCTCCACCGTGATCGCCGTGCAGGAGGCGAGGCTCGCCGCGAGCAGCTCCTGCGGATTCGGTGCCTCGTCGTCGCCGCCGGCGTCGTGCGCCTCGTCAGCCTGGATCCGGTGTTCCCGCACGTCGATCTCGTGGGTGAACCTGCCGGTGCGTCGCGCGATCGCCTTCATCATCGTGTTTCCGTGCTCCGAGGTTCTGGTGCTGCGTCGGTGTGCTCGTGCGTGGGCGCGCCCATCGTAGCGATGCGCTTGGCCGGCTTGGGACCCAGTGGGACGGGCGTCGTATCGCGGACGACGTAGGTGTCGTCAGGCGCTTTCGGTGCGTACTGCGGTCGCGCGCCTCACGCATCCAGCTCGACGGGCTCGCCGAGCGGGATCCAGCGGAAGCGGTTTTTGACCTCGGACGGCGCGGCGGCCAGCGCGCGCTCGATCGCGTCGCGTCCCTCGCGGAAGTGCTTCCAGCCCTCGTAATGGATCGGCACCACGGTGTGTGGCCGGGAGAGGCGCGTGAGCTCAATCGCGTCCTTCGCGGTCATCGTGTAGTGGAACGGGCCGGAGACCGGGAAGCGGACGCCGCCGAGGTGCAGGATGGCCGTGCCGACGTCGAGGCGGTTCGGGACCTCGCGGACGCCGTCGTAGAGGACGGTGTCGCCGCTGATCCAGACGGCGCCGTGCTGCTGACCGTCCCAGGTCAGGCCGAAGCCGATCACGTCGCCGACGATCGGGCGGGAGAGCGGCGGGCCGTGGCGGCAGGGGGTGGCGGTGACCTCGATCGGCGTCTTGCCGAGCGCCTCGAGGCGCGTGCTTGCCCAGGGCACGAGGCCCTGTGCGTTGTGGGCGCCGTCCGCCGTCAGCCGCTTCGCGCCGCTCTTCGTCGTGACGACCGTGCCCGCGGATGGCAGCAGTGCACGGCCGGCGGGATCGAGATTGTCGTCGTGGTGGTCGTGGCTGAGCAGGACCGCGTCGATCTGGCCAAGGTCGGTGGGTTGGATGGCGGGGCCGGCGAGCTTGCGCGAGAAGGTGCCCCAGCCGAAGCTGTATCTGCGGCCGGCCGCGTCGAACGTCGGGTCGGTGAGGATCCGCCAGCCGCCGACCTCGATGAGGGCGGTAGGCCCGCCGATGTGCGTGATGCGCATGGTGCTCATGGGCGGCGAGCCTATGGGAAGCTGCTCCTGCGCGGGCAGGAGTCCGCCGGGTGCACCGTCCGGCCGCCCGTATACTCGCCCGAGCGGGGCGTGGCGCAGCCTGGTAGCGCGCTTGCTTTGGGAGCAAGAGGTCCCGGGTTCAAATCCCGGCGCCCCGATGCGGGGAAGACGCAGGAAACACCTGCAGATCGACACTGTCGGACCCGAGCCGGTGTCGCACCATACGTCGAGTATCGGCCGAGGGAACAAGAACGAGCAGGTGAGGCGTGATCGACGATGATCTCGCACGCAAGCTCGGTGACGCCGGCGTCGACCTCGGCGTGATGCGCATCCCGTGGGGCAGACGGCCTGAATGCCCGCCGGCGTGCTCGGTCACGGATCGCGATCTCGGCAGCTGGTTCGTCACGCTTCGGCACGTGAGCACGAGCAGCTCGCGGCGATCCTCTGGGCCGTACGGGAGCGCTGTGCGCGAGCGGCTCAAGCTGCTGCACGACATCGGGTTGCTGGACAAGCTCCGGCCGCGCGTGGGGCGCACAATGGGCGCACCGGAGTGGGTCTACGGGCTCACGCGGCTTGGGTGGAAGTGCTGCGCGACGCGGGCGAGCCAGCGGACACCGAAGCGTTCAGACCGGCTAAGCTCACGGCGATCTACGTCCAGCAAGCCGTGCAGGTGGCGGCGCTCATGGCGCAGATCTCGGCGCGGGCGGCCGAGTTCGTCGGCAGACATGGCCCGCTGATCGATGCTGCGCCGTTCGAGCTGCTCGGCCCGCTGGATCTTCAATCCGGACCGCCTCCTCGGCCATGCGAGGCCGGCCGAGCGCTCGAGACCGGCAGAGGAGATGAAGTGCTGGCGGTTCTCGCCCAGCTTGCGAGACGGGGCCTTCGGCTGATGGCGTCCGTCCCCGCCGGGTGTTCAGGATGTGCGTGGGGGAGCTGCGGGCTCGACGCCGAGGGCTATCGCTGCAGCGGCTGCGAATTCGGGCGCTTGCGCGTCCGCGTGTCCACGGCCGGCGAGCAGAGCGAGCAGCTCGGGCACCGTCCACGTCCGCGGCGTTCGCATGTGGGCGGCCTGCAGCTCAAGGGCCTCGCGCACGATGCTCGGCGCCGACGCAGCAGCTCGCAGAGCGAGCCGTCCGGGGTGATGCTGCGCTTGCCGACCTGTGCAAGGTCCACCGGCAGAATGCCGGCCGTTGCTCGTGCTACGAGGTCCGCGCCGGCGACGACCGCCGCCGCGAGGACATGGCGGTCCTTCTCGGCGTTCGGCATCTGATCTTCGAGCGCGTAGACCGCGACCTGCTCGACCATTGCGTCGGGGAAGGCGCGGACCATCGGCTGTGCGGAGTCGGTCCCACTGCTCAGCCGCGATCACTCCCCCTTCGAGGAGGTTGTTCTGCGTCTCTTCGAGAATCCGCTCCGGCCAGAAGGAGCGAGCCGTCTGCGTGAGCGATCCACACAGCAGGCCGCGGACGGACCGACGTGAGGCGGAGGCGTCGACGCGCCGCTGAGCAGCGCCATCGGCGGGGTCCTCGACCCAGCCCTGGCTGCTTGTTCTGGCCGTCCATGATCTCGCGATGTCGCCCGACGCTTTGCGCCGCTCTCGGTCTTGTCGTCGTCGACGCGGATCGGCTTGTTCACCGACACCGGGGTAGGGATTGCCTCCACGTCGAGCAGCTCGTTGAGATGGGACGCGAGACGCCGACCATCGAGGCCGGAGCTCCGACGAGACCGCTCGGCGAGTCGAAGACCAGCACCCGGCGGCCCGGCACCGCTGCGCGGCGAGGTAGCGGCGCAGGAAGCCGACCGGAAACACGGCTCTCGTCCCGCGCGAGGCTTTGATCTCGACCTCGATGAAGGCGTCGTCGGCAACGCCACTCCACGCACTAGTGCTTCGCGCGCCATGTCGACGTTTCCTCTGGCGCGACCTCGCGGTCACAGGTGCCAGCGAGTAGTCCAGTCATGCGCCGGAGTCTAGCACTGTACTCGAAATACCCGAAATGAAAGGCATACCTCGCGGATGCGGCCACTGCCGTCGGTGGCCTGGACTCAATGCGGTCGCCGATTCAAATCCAGGACTCGCAGAGACCCAAAGGGAACAAGCAGGGAACAAGCAGTTCCGGCAACCGACGTGAGGATGGCCTCTTCGGCTGGATAACCCGCAGTTCATCGGCGCGATCCCCGTCAGCAGCGGATCACACCCCGTGATTTCGACACGATATCCACGTTCATTCCGGCACGACTCCGTTGGCTGGTAGCCGCCGGTTTCTCTCGCGGTCTCGACCGCCGCGCTCCCGCGGGGTACCCTCGGGTCACCCAACGGCGCCTCGGATCATCGGTGACCTCGTCGCGGCGCTGGCGGCAGCGGCGCGGTGGTCGTCCCGGTAGGGCGTCAGGCGCAGATTGCGAACGGGCGAATCTGGATCGCGGGTCCGCTCATGCCAGGGCTGAGAGCGGGTCGTTCCCGAGCATGCGGTTTCGCTCCTTGAGCGCGGCGCCTTGAGGACGGTCGTGATGGTCGATACTCTGAACAGCGGCGACTCGTATGGCGCTCTTGATCACACTCCGAAAGGCCGACCGTGGCGCAGCGGCGAAGCTTGGGGCGGCGCTCAGCCCGCGGCACGCAGCTCGTCGAGGCGAGCGTCGCGCACTGCGAAGCTGAGGCGGAGGGCCGAGACCACTCCGCCTCCGTTCGTTCGCGGCGAGCGCAGTTAGCCGTGAACGATCGGCCCGTAGTACGGGCCGTGGCGGCAGATAGACGACGCGCCCGGCCGCCGCTCGTTCGGTCAGGCGCTTCAGCTCGTCGACTCTCTTGTGTCTTCACATCCGCTGGGTCGAGCGTCAAGGCAAGGTTGCCCTGGAGATTTGCGACGTGCTTCGCGATCGAGATCGCGTGGCGAATCGCGATCATCCCGACGCTGGCGGGGGCGCGATGATCGCGGCCGATGACCTCGATGTGCGAGGCACCAAAGCTCCAGTCGCGGGGAGGGCCCAGCGGCACATGCATACCCATGGCTTTGAGGTTGGCTGTCGCGCCGAGCGTCATCTCGCCCGACGACAGCGCATAGAACGTCGCTAGTGCCGACCACGACCGGCTGCGCGTGATGCGCGCGCCCTGGTGCGCCTCAGACAGTACAGCGCGCTACGTCCTCGGCGGCGGCCGCGTTCGCCGAGCCGTCGGCCTCGAACTCTGCGACGGCCTGGCGCAGCACAGGCGCGCTCTCGGCGACTTCGCCGTTCCAGAGGAACCACTCAGCTCGCTTGCTCGGCCAGCAGCGCCATGCGATCTGCCCGGCCCCCCGAGGCATTCGTTCGGCCCGTGCCGGACGAAGAACTTCAGCTCGGCGATGAAATCGTGGAATCGCATCGTGCCCTGAGTGTTCACGACGCATTGGTGCTGATCTACAGCGCCTATCTGGTTTCGCTTGAAGACCTCAGCAGGCGCTTAGTCGCGTCGTCCGCGACGCCGTCGTAGAAGCGCTCCAGGACCTCGGCGAACAGTCGCTCGTCGGGCGCAGCGCGCATGAACAGCGTCATCGAGGAGCGGAGCTTGAGGGCGTCGACGTCGCCGAGGATGCTGCGAGCGGTGAGGCCGGTGGGTGCGGCGAGGAGCGCCTGGGCAGACTCGCGCAGTCGCGCCCCGAGCAGCGGATGCGCGAGGTAGGCACGCGCCTCGTCCAACGACTCGATCGCGTAGCGCTGCGCCGTTGCGCTGCGGCCAAGGCCGGCGAGCTGCGGGAAGACGAACCACATCCAGTGCGAACGCTTGCGTCCGGCGCGCAGCTCGGCGAGTGCGCTGTCGTATGTCCCGTCGGCGTCCTGGGCGTCGACGAAGCGTCGGAGATCGAAGCCGTCGGTCATCGCGCGGGGATCTCTGCAAGCCACCTCTGCACGGCCTCGCGCAGCGCGGCCGCATCGCTCCGCAGGCTGTGATCGCCGCGCACTACGACGACGTCGCGACCGGGCGCGGCGGGTGGCACGCCGAAGCGGTCGTTCTCACCCTGCACGACGAGCACCGGCGCCTCGACGGCGTCCAGCTCCGGCAGCCGGCTCGGGCGCGCCTCGGCACCGGTCCGTGCCGGCGGTTGCAACGGGAACGCGAGGCACAGGACACCGGCGGCGCCGAGGTCCACCTCCGTGCGGCAGGCGACCCGCGCCCCCGAGGAGCGCCCGCCGACGAGCAGCGGGAGCCCGCGCAGCGGCCCGCGGCGAAGCTGCCGCACGACCGCGACCCAGGCCGCGTCGAGCGTTCTCGGC
Source organism: uncultured Actinomycetes bacterium (assembly GCA_963770165.1). GTDB lineage: Bacteria > Actinomycetota > Thermoleophilia > Solirubrobacterales > Solirubrobacteraceae > Conexibacter. The sequence goes on along the minus strand of CAVYOK010000024.1, from coordinate 17,728 downwards.
GGCGGCGGCGAGCGCCGACCGGCGACCCGATACGGCTGCTCGACGAGCACGACGCGCACGCGCTCGGCCAGGGCCGCCTCGGTCGCTGCGAGCAGGGCGGGCGCTGCGACCCCGCCGCCGGCGCCGTGGCCAAGCACGAGCGCGGCGCGCGCGCTCGCGACCCGATGCACCTCCACGCGGGCGGGGCCGTGCGGCGTCTCGATCGAGCGAACCGTAGGGGAGGCGGCCATCGCGCGGCTATCGTCTCAGGCGATGAGCGACGCGACTGCCTGGACGCAGACGATCGCCTCCAACGAGGGCGAGCGCCTCGTCGACGTCGGCCGCGGGATCGAGCTGTGCTGCGAGACGTTCGGCGATCCCACCGACCCGCCGCTGCTGCTCGTGATGGGCCTCGGCATGCAGATGGTCCACTGGCCGTTGCCGCTGATCGCGCAGCTGGTCGAGCGTGGCCACTACGTCGTGCGCTTCGACAACCGCGACCGTGGTCGCTCCACGCACATGACGAGCCCGCCGCCGACCCCGTCGCGTCTGCTGACGCGCCGCTTCGGTCCCGACCAGTACACGCTCGACGACATGGCGCGCGACACGGTCGGCCTGCTCGACGCCCTCGGGCTCGACTCCGCCCACCTCGTCGGCGTCTCGATGGGCGGCATGATCGCCCAGACGATCGCGGCCACGCGGCCGAGATGGGCTCGCTCGCTCATCTCGATCATGTCGACGACCGGCAGTCGGCGCGTGGGCCAGCCGCGACCACGCGTCTACCCGCTGCTGCTGAAGCCGGCGCCGCGCGATCGCGTCGCCGCCGTCGAGCAGATGCTCGGGATGCTGACCGCGATCGGCGCGCCCGGCGACTCGCTCGACACGCCCGAGGGACGCGCGCTGGTCGGCGCGGCGTTCGACCGCGACCCGGACCCGCGCGGCACGGCTCGTCAGCTGGCGGCGATCCTCGCCTCGGGCAACCGCACGAGGGCGCTGGGCGGGATCGCCGCGCCGACGCTGGTGATCCACGGCGAGCAGGATCCGCTGATCCCCGCGTCCGGCGGCAAGGCGACGGCGCGCGCGATCCCCGGTGCGCGGCTGATGCTCGTGCCCGACATGGGCCACGGGCTTCCGGAGCGGCTGTGGCCGCTGCTGGTGGACGCGATCGTCGAGCATGTCGCGGACGCCGAGGGCCGGCGCGCCCCGACCGCAGTTTGACTATTGTTCAAGTCATGCCCTCCACCGAGCACGTCGACGTCCTGATCGTCGGCGCCGGCCTCTCCGGCATCGGCGCCGCCTGCCGCATCGCGACCGAATGCCCCGGCAAGAGCTTCGCCGTGCTGGAGGCGCGCGAGGCGAGCGGCGGCACCTGGGACCTCTTCCGGTATCCAGGCATCCGCTCCGACACGGACATGTTCACGCTCGGCTACCCCTTCAACCCGTGGCCCGAGCACCAGGCGATCGCGGACGGCTCGATGATTCGCAGCTACGTGCGCGAGACGGCGCGCAAGTACGGCGTCGACGGCGCGATCCGCTACCGCCACAGAGCGCTCGGCGCGAGCTGGTCCTCTGAGGATGCGCGCTGGACCGTCGACGTCGAGCGCACCGACACGGGCGAGACGTTCCAGCTGACGAGCAAGTTCCTGTTCGGCTGCACCGGCTACTACCGCTACGACGAGGGCTACCTGCCGCGCTTCGAGGGCACCGAGCGCTTCAGAGGACAGCTGATTCACCCCCAGCACTGGCCGGAGCAGCTCGACTACGCCGGCAAGCGCGTCGTCGTGATCGGCAGCGGCGCGACCGCCGTCACGCTCGTGCCGGCGATCGCGGAGCAGGCCGCCCACGTGACGATGCTGCAGCGCTCGCCGAGCTACGTGATCGCGCTGCCCGGGCACGACGCGATCTCCGACCTCGCGCACAAGCTGCTGCCCGCCAGACGCGCCTACTCGCTCGTGCGCTGGAAGAACGTGCTGATGGGAGCGCTCTTCTACGAGCTCAGCCGACGGCGCCCGCAGCTCGTCAAGAGCATGGTCCGGCGGGGTCTGGAGCGCCAGCTGCCGCCCGGCTTCGACATCGACACCCACTTCAGACCGCGCTACGACCCGTGGGACGAGCGCGTCTGCATCGTCCGCGACGGCGACCTCTTCAAGGCGCTGAGGGAGGGCAAGGCGTCGGTCGTGACCGACCGCATCGAGACGTTCACCGAGCAGGGCGTGAAGCTCGCCTCCGGCGAGGAGCTCGAAGCGGACATCGTCGTCACCGCGACCGGCCTCAACCTGCTGATGCTGGGCGGCATGTCGCTGACCGTCGACGGGGACGCGGTCGACGTCTCGCAGACGGTCGGCTACAAGGGCATGATGTTCAGCGGCGTCCCGAACATGGCGATCACGCTCGGCTACACGAATGCCTCGTGGACGCTCAAGGGCGACCTGTGCGCGGAGTACGTCTGCCGCATGCTCAACCACATGGACGTGCGCGGCTACGACAGAGTCGTCCCGCTCGCGCCGGATCCGTCGCAGCCGCGCCACCCATTCATCGATCTCAGATCGGGCTACGTGCTGCGCTCGATCGACCAGCTGCCGAAGCAGGGCGATCGGCCGCCGTGGCGGATGTACCAGAACTATCCGCGCGACATCCACATGATGCGCCGCGGGCCGCTCGAGGACGAGGCGATCGCGTTCTCGCGCGCGCTGACCGGCGTGCCGGCCGCCGAGGCGGTGCCGGCGTAACATCGCTGGCATGTGCCGAAACATCAGAACGCTCTACAACTTCGAGCCGCCGGCGTCCGAGGACGAGGTGCAGGCGGCCGCGCTGCAGTACGTCCGCAAGATCTCCGGCTTCACGAGACCGTCGCAGTCGAACGCCGCGGCGTTCGAGCGCGCGGTCGAGGAGGTCGCGGAGATCTCGCGCCGCCTGCTCGACGAGCTGACGACGAGCGCCCCGCCGAAGGACCGCGAGGTCGAGGTGGCGAAGGCGCGTGCCCGCGCCGCCGAGCGCTACGGGCGCGCGGCCTGAGCGGCCTCGGCGCGACCAAACAGCTCCCCCGCCGTCTCGCGTAGAGCGGCCGCCGCAGGGGACAGCATCCGCTCGCGATGCCAGAAGAGCGCGATCGGCTGCGCGAGCGAGACGGTGTCGAGCGAGTGCGTGGCGATCGCCGGATCGTCGGCGGCGACGCCATAGCTCGGCAGCAGGCCGGCGCCGACGCCGTCCGCCACGAGCGAGCGGACGGTGTCGTCGAGGTCGGTGCGGAAGACGACGTTCGGCTCGTGGCCGGCCGCCTGCAGCTGTGCCTCCAGCGGCGGGCCGGCGCGCTCGCCGTGGCGTGCGACGAGCGGGCGCTCCGCCAGCTCCGCGAGCGCGACCGCGTCGCCGCGGCGCGCGAGCGACCAGCGCGCGGGCGTCGCCAGCACCCAGCGCACGCGCACGAGCGAGCGATGCTCGAACGGTCCAGATGCGAGTGGCAGCGCCGCCAGCGCGAGGTCGAGGCGACCTTGCTCGACGAGCTCGAACAGCGGCGCGTCGGTCGCGAACTCGCTCGCGGTCACGCGCGTGTCGGGTCGGCGCTCGCGATGGGCCTTCAGCACCCGCCGCAGCAGCCGCGGCCCGACGCCCTGCGGCACGCCGACGCGGACGGCGCCGGTCTCGCCGGCGGCGAGCCGCGCGAGGTCGGCGCGCGCCGCGGTCTGGCGCGCGAGCAGCGCCTCCGCATGGCGCACGAGCAGCTCACCGGCGGGCGTCAGCGCGATCTCGGCGGCGCCGGGAGCGCGCTCGACGAGCCGCGCGCCCGAGGCCTCCTCGAGCGCGGCGATCTGGCGACTGACGGCCGACTGCACGTAGCCGAGGCGCTCGCCCGCCAGGCGGAACGAGCTGGTCTGCGCGACCGCCACGAGCGCGGCCAGCTGGCGCGGCTCGAACGCCGCCAGGCGCTCGGGGTCCGGGGCGAGGCTGTGGGCCGGGGAGGCCATGCCGAAAACCTAGGGCAGTCGGGTCCGCACACCGACGTCGCGAGCAGGGCGAGAGCCGATTCTGTGGACCTTTGCGCAGGTGTGACCGACACATTTGCTGCAACTCCGGGCGCACGGCGCTCACCACGCTGCCCCCGGCGCCAGCCGCGGGTCGTCCCATACGCGCTGGTCCTCCAGGCCGAGCCGCCAGAAGCCGATGCCGCCGAAGCCGCGGCTCTTCGCCAATCCGACTCGGCGGCCGGTCGTGGTGGCGTCCGGGTACCACACCTCGTGCGCCGAGCCGGCGCCGTCGACGTACGTCGCGTGGAGGTTGTCGGCGACCGGGTCGAGCACACCCGTGGCGCCGTACGAGGCCAGCAGCGGCATCAGCTCGCCGTACTGGTAGGCGGTCCCCTCGTGCGCCGGCCCGCCGCCGTCCGGCCAGTCCATCGCATACAGGTTCGTGCCGTACACGAAGTGGTGTGGCTGCGGCAGCGAGGCGACGTAGTCGGCGATGCCCATCGCCCACGTCGCGTCGTCCTGCGGCCCGGGGGCGGAGGTGGACCAGTGCAGGCCCCACGCCATCACGAACAGCCAGTCGGCCGCGCGCGCCAGGCGGGGGTAGTCGAAGATGCCCGAGCGCGGATGCGTGAGGCTGTCTCTCGTCTTCGCGGAGACCGCGACCGTCAGCTTGCGGCCGTCCGCGTGCAGGCGCGCGGCGAGCGCCTCGACGAACGTGCTCATCGCCTCGCGATCGCTCGCCGGTCCGGCCTCGAAGTCGAGCGAGAGCCCGTCGTAGCTGTGTTGGGCGGCCAGCGTCGCGAGCTGGCCGAGCCAGCGCTCGCGCAGCGCCGCGTCGGTCAGGATGCGGTGCACCTTCGTCGTCCCCTGGCAGTTGATGCGCGGCATCACGAGCACTCTGCGTGCCTGTCCCCAGCGCGTCACGAGCGGGTCGTCCTGACCGATCAGCGCGAGGTCGCTCGAGCGGCAGTCGTAGTAGGTCGGGTAGACGGCCGCCATCTGGCGGTAGTGGGCGCGGAAGTCGGCGAAGCTGTGGTCGGTCGTGGCGAGCAGGTACGCGTGCGCGTGGCCGCTCGTCGGGACCGGGTCCTGCGTGCGCGCCGTGACGGCCGCGGACGGGGCGCTCGTGCGGCCCAGCGCGTCGACCGAGACGACCTGGATCCGGTAGTCCATGCTCGGCGCGAGGTTGCCGATCACGTGCGACGTGCCCCGCACCTGCTTGACGACGACGCCGTCGCGCAACACGCGGTAGGCGGCGGCGAAGCGACTCGCCTGCCACGAGACGCCGATCTCCGATTCGGAGACGGCGAGCGCCTGGACGCCGCGCGGGGCGCCTGGGGCGGCGAGGTCGGTCGCGGCCGTGACGGCATTGCTGGGTCGGCTCGTGCGGCCGCGCGTGTCGACCGCGACGACCGTGAAGCGATGGCTGCGGCCGGCGACCGCTCTCGCCGTCCAGCGCGTGCGTCTCGTCTGGCCGAGCACCGCGGCGTCGCGCAGCACCCGATAGCCGGCGAGCGTGCCGTCGCCGCGCCGCCCGCGCGCCCATGCGAGTCGCAGGCCGTCGGCGCGGAGGCGCGCGGTCAGCCCGTGCGGCGCGCCGGGGAGGCGGTAGCGCACGCGCACCTGCTTGCGCGCGGCGCAGCGGCGCGCGGCGAGCGGCACGACCGCGAAGCGGTAGGTGCGGCCGAGGCGCACGCGCACGCGCATCGCGCGTCGCGCGGTCTGGCCGACGACGCGACCGTTGCGCAGCACGCGCACGGGCGAGCTGGCCTGCCAGCGCAGCGTGCCGACGGTTCTGCCGAGCGGCCGCGAGAACGACAGTCTCGTCGGCGCGGTGCAGCGGGTGCGCTGCGCGTCCGCCGCGGCGGGAAGGGCGGCGAGCGCGACGACGACGAGCAGCAGTGAGCGCCTCATTCGACCGTCACCGTCTTCGCGAGGTTCCGCGGCCGATCCGGGTCGAGCCCACGCGCGCGTGCGATCGCATGCGCAAGCAGCTGCAGCGGCACGACCGCGGGGATCGGCGACAGCAGCGGGTCGGTCGCCGGCACGAGCACCAGCTCGTCCGCGGCGTCGGCGATCGCGCCGGCCGCGCCCTCGGTCGCGACCGCGAGCACGTGCGCGCCGCGCGCTCGCACCTCGGCGACGTTCGAGCACAGCTTGTCGAGCACCGGTGACTGCGTCGCGACGACGACGACCGGCGTCCCCTCGCTCAGCAACGCGATCGGGCCGTGCTTCATCTCCCCGGCCGCGTACGCGTCCGACGGCACGTAGGCGATCTCCTTCAGCTTCAGTGCCCCCTCCAACGCCACGGGCAATCCGGCATGGCGGCCGAGAAACAGGAAGAACGGCTCCGCCCCCCAGCGCTCCGCCGCCCGCGCGATCGGTTCCTCCGAGGCGCCTCGCGCCGCCTCGACGACGGCAGGCAGGCGCTGCAGCTCGTCGTGGAGCCGCTCGGCTTGGACGTCGCCGAGCACGCCGCGCGCGGCGCCGAGCCGGCGCGCGAGCGCGGCCAGCATCAGCACCTGCGTCGAGAAGGTCTTCGTCGCGGCGACGCCGACCTCGGTGCCGGCGTCGGTCAGCAGCACGGCCGACGCCTCGCGCGTCGCCTGAGATCCGGCGACGTTCGTGAGCGTGAGGATCTGCGCTCCGCGCTCGCGCGCGGCCCGCAGCGCCCCGATCGTGTCGGCCGTCTCGCCCGACTGCGTGATGCCCAGCACGAGGTCGCCGCGGGACACGTCTGGCTCGCGGTAGCGCCACTCGGACGCGATGTCGACCTCGACGCGCAGCCCCGCCCAGCGCTCCAGCAGCAGTCGTCCGACGAGGCCCGCGTGGTAGCTCGTGCCGCAGGCGACGATCGTCAGGCGGCGCGCTGCGGCGAGCTGCGTCCACGGCAGCTCGTCGAGGCCCGGTCCGCGCGGGGCGGCGCGCAGCGTGCGCCGCAGCGCGCGCGGCTGCTCCTCGATCTCGGCGAGCATGAACGACTCGTGACCGCGGAGGTCGACGGCGCCGCGCTGCTCGGCGAGCTGGAGCGGACGGGGGCGAATCGCGGTGCCGCGCGCGTCGAGCACGACCATAGAGGCGGCGTTGAGCACGACGACCTCGTCGTCCTCGATCGCGTGCGCGCCGGCCAGCTCGCCCGGCAGCCCGACGAGGGCAGAGCCGAGGAAGCGCTCGCCGTCGCCGTGCCCGATCACGAGCGGGCAGGCGCGGCGTGTGCCGACGAGCGTGCCCGGCTCGCCCGGCGTCGCCGCGACGAACGCGAAGTGCCCGTGCAGGCGTCGCAGCGAGACCCGCACCGCCTCGGCGAGGCCGCGGCCGTCGTCGAGCGCACGCCCGACGAGGTGCGCGACGACCTCGGCGTCGGTGTCGGAGGCGAAGGTCGCGCCGCCGGCCTCCAACCGCGCGCGCAGCTGGTCGTGGTTCTCGACGATCCCGTTGAGCACGATCTGCACGCGCTGGCGGTCGTCCGTCAGCGGGTGGGCGTTGCCCTCGCTGACGCGCCCGTGCGTCGCCCAGCGGGTGTGGCCGATGCCGGTGGTCGAGACGCGCAGCGTCTCGACCTGCGGGTGGAGCTCGACCGCGTCGCGCAATTGCGCGATCCCGCCGACGGAGCGCACGCGCACCGTGCCGGGGGCCGTGTTGCTGCCGTCGAGCACCGCGATGCCCGCGGAGTCGTAGCCGCGGTACTCGAGTCGCTCGAGCCCGCCGAGCAGCAGCTCGAGGCAGGGGCGCTGTCCGACGTATCCGACGATGCCGCACATGAGCGTTGGATCCCTTCGTGAGTCGGTGGTTGGCGGGGGAGGACGGGGTCGCCTAGCGGCGGGTCGCCGCGCAGCTCGGCGATCCGCCGCTCGGCGGACGGGACCACGAGCGGCGCCGCGGCGATCAGCGGCACGAGCGAGAGCGGCACGAGCGCGAAGCCGGCCGCGCGACGCAACCACCTCATGTGCCCGCCTCGTTGGCCGACGGCTGCGGCTGCGCGCGGCCGGTCGCGGTCGCCGGCCGCGTGCCCCACGACGAGCTGCGCGCCGTGACGATCGCCCAGTAGGTCTGCCACAGCAGGAAGGCGAGGTAGAAGAAGCAGAACACCACGCCGTAGATCCAGCCGGGGTCGTAGCGCGGTCGGCGCACGACGTAGTAGAGCCCGTACGCGAGCGCCATCGCGTAGATGCCGACGACGTAGACGACCGGGAAGCCGGTGTGGCCGGCGAGCGGCAGCCAGACGAGCGCGCGGACCGCGACGATCGGCGCCGCGAGCGAGATCAGCACGCCCGCGTACGCCTGCCCCGCGGCGAGCGGATGCTTGCGCCACACGAAGCGCATCAGGATCAGCGACTCGCGCGTCCACGAGCGCTTCCAGCGCAGCTGCTGGCGCAGGAACTGGCGCAACGTCGTCGGCACCGCCGTATGCGAGACCGCGTCGGCGGCGTACAGCACCTTCCAGTCGCGCAGCACGCGGTTCGTCAGCGCACGGTCATCGCCGAACGTCGCCGGCGACCCGAGGAACGTCTGGTGCTCCCACGCCTCGAGGTGCGGCACGATCGCGGCGCGCCGGTAGGCGGAGAAGCAGCCCGAGCAGCAGGTGACGCAGCCGAAGACCGACTCGGCGGCCTTCACGACGCGGAACGCGACGAAGTAGCGCACGACCTGCATGCGCGCGAGCCAGCCGTCATGCGGGTTGGCGACGTCGGCGTGACCGCAGATCGCGCCGACGCGCTCGTCGGCGAAGCCCTGCACGAGGCGGCGCAGCGCGTCCGGCTCGAGCGAGCTGTCGGAGTCGACGAACGCGAGGATCTCGGCGTCGGTCGCGCGCATGCCGACCGCCATCGCGGCGCGCTTGCCGCAGTTGACGCCGAGGTCGATCACGCGCACGCGCGGCTCCTCGGCGGCGACCGCCGCCATCCGCGCGAGCGTCTGGTCGGTCGAGCCGTCGTTGACCGCGACCAGCTCGAGCTGCTCGGCGGGGTAGTCGAGCGCGAGCAGCGAGCGCAGCGAGTGCGCGATCACGCCCTCCTCGTTGAAGGCCGGCATCACGATCGCCACGCGCGGCTCATGGCCCACGTCGCGCGGTGGCCGGTATGGCAGCGAGAGCAGGAAGCGGCTCGTGATGTAGCTCACGACGACTGCGCCGTAGACCATGAACAGCGTGTCGCCGGCGGCCGGATCGAACCACAGGCCGTGGTAGGCGATCGCGAGCGCGAGCAGCGCGACGAGGTAGAACGCGGCGGCGACGCGCATCGCATGGTCGGCGAGCGTGGGCATCAGACACGGTGCAGCGGGGCGTCGAGCGTCAGCCGGTACGTCGCGTCCAGCACCGCCGGGACCCCGGCGAGCCAGCAGAGCTCGGCCTCCGGCTGCAGCGCCGTCACGATCGCGAGGTCGGCGTCGGCCGCGGTCGGGCGTTCGAGCGAGCGCAGCTCGGTGCCGGCGGCCGTGCGCACGGACGGCACGCGCGAGTCGTGATAGGCCACTTGCGCTCCCGCCCACTCGAGCAGCTCGGCGATCTGCAGGCCGGGCGACTCGCGTGCGTCGGCGACGCCCGCCTTGTACGCGATCCCGACGATCACGACGCGCGCGTCTCGAGGCGCGATGCCGCGCACGCGCAGCAACGCGAGCGCGCGTTCGGCGACGACGCCGGGCCGCGAGACGATCCCCGCCATCGCCTGCGCCGCGATCGGCGCCTCGACGCCGGCCGCGCGCAGCGGCTCGAGCAGGTAGTACGGGTCGACCGGGATGCAGTGCCCGCCGACGCCCGGACCGGGGTAGTGGGCGAGGAAGCCGTACGGCTTGGTCGCGGCGGCGTCGACGATCTCGACCGGGTCGACGCCGAGATGGGCGCACACGCCGGCCATCTCGTTCGCGAACGAGAGGTTGACCGCGCGGAACGTGTTCTCGTAGAGCTTCGTCAGCTCGGCCGCCTCCAGCGAGGAGACCTCGTGAATCAGCGCGGTCGTCGGGGCGAGCAGCGCGGCTGCACGGCGGGCGCAGTCGGGCGTCGCGCCGCCGAGCACGCGCGGGACCGCATGCTGGTCGACCGTGGGGTCGCCGGGCAGGATCCGCTCCGGCGCGAACGCGACCGCCACGTCGCGCCCGGCCGCCAGCCCGCGCGCCGCGAGCGGCTCGACGAGCAGCTCGCGCGTCGAGCCGACGAAGGTCGTGGAGGTCAGCACGAGCGTCTGGCCGGGGCGGGCGTGCTCGACGACGCTCGCGCAGGCGGCGTGCAGGGCATGTGGATCCGGCCTGCGCTGCGCGTCGACCGGGGTCGGCACGCACACGATCGCCGCGTCGGCTGCCGCGACCGCCGCCGGGATCGAGCTGAGGCGCAGCCGCTCGTGGTCGAGCGCCGCGCCCAGGCGCGCGACGTCGCTGGGTGGGAGGTCGACGTCGCCCGCGCGGATCGCCTGCAGGCGTCGCTCGCTGATGTCGATCCCGATTGACTCGCAGCCCGCGCCATGCAGCGCCAGCAGCGTCGGCAGCCCGACGTAGCCGAGTCCGACGACGGCGACGCTGAGCTGGTCCGTCTGCGGGCCGGCGGAGAACGCGGCCTCGCGGGAGGGGGCGACCGGAACGGCGTCGGGGGCGACCGCGAGCGCTTGCGCTTCGGACACGGCGGATCCTCCAGGGATCGAGATCGGCGAATGAGGCGGCGCCGGGCCGGGAGTCCGTGGCGGAAGCCCGGCGCCGCGCACAGCAGAGCCGGCTGGTCGCGATCGCTCAAACAATCTGCCGTCGCCGCCCCGCGACAGCACGCACCGCTTGACGGTGCGATCCGGGGGGACGGGCAGATGCGTCGGCCTCGCGCGACATCCGCGTCTCGCATGAGGCCGATGCGCGCGCGACCGACGGTGCCGTTCAGCGAGGCCGTGCGCGCGTCAGCCGGCGCGCAAGGCCGGCGTGGCGCGCGCGATCCGCAGCAGCTCCTGCTGTGCCGCGAGCGGCGAGGAGCCGAGACGCCGCACGCCCTGGATCGTCGACGTCACAGCCGGGTCGCGCAGGTAGAGCGCGACGGGCGCTCCGCCGGCGGCGGGCCGTGCGACGGCGATCCAGCGTTCGCCCGCGGCGCCGTCGCCCGCACTCGCCGTCACCACGATCACGTCCGGCGCGAACCGCGCGACCGCACCCGCGACGCCTTTCATGGCTTCCACCGGGAGCATGAGGACGCATGCGCCCGCACGCGTGCAGAAGAGCTGAAGCGCGTGCGCGTGCACTGCGTCGAGCGTCAGCTCCCCGCGGTTCGCGTCGCCGACGAGCACGCGCAACGGGCGCGACGGGTGCAGCGCGAGCCGGCGCGCCCAGCGGATCCACTCCTCGACCCACGAGGCGGCGAACGCCCACTCCACGCTGCCCGGCCCATGGCGGCGGTGGACGTGTGCGAGCGCTGCCAGCAGGACCTCCTCGACCGTGCGTTCGAGCGAGCGCAACGCGAGCGCCGCCTCGACCATCGTCGCCGCGCGGTCGGGGTCGATCGCGCACAAGGGTCCGGCGAGCGCCTCCGCGTCGACCGTGTGGCCCTGTCGCACGCGCGAGATCGCCGAGGAGATCGACAGGCCCTGCTCCAGCGCGTCGCGCAGCGCCACGATGTCGGCGAGCCTGTAGAGGCGGTGTCCGCCCGGGGAGCGCCCCGGCCGTGGGAAGCCGAAGCGCTGCTCCCAGGCACGCAGCGTGCTCGGACTGACGTGCAGGCGGCTCGCCGCCTCGCGGACCTTCAGGTACTCCACGCGCCGAGTCTAGGCACACGGCGAGACGGATCGTTAAGAGGTCGAGACCGAACGTTCAGTATATTAAATTGTTTATCTGGGGTAGCGTTGTCGATACCTGAAAAGAGGTGAAAGCCGGCGCGCCGGCGTTCAGTCGATCACGAACCCGACGGTCACGCGCGCGACCTTCCCTCTTCTGATGAAGAAGTCGGTCACGCGTCTGCCCGGTCTGAACGAATGCGTGTGGCACGAGCGGCTGCCGGCCGTCGTCGTGCATCTCACGCCGGGAACGTTCGCTCTCACCGCCGCCTCGCTCGAGCCGACGCCGATCCCCTTCGCGGTGCGGTCGCCGACGCCCGTCGTCACCACCGAGGTCACCGTTCTCGCGCCCTGGTAGAAGACGACGATCCCGCCGGCGTACGTCTCCTGGCGGAATCTGCCGAAGTCGTTGCTGCCCTTCGCGACTCTCCGCGGGCTTCCGAGCGCGGCGTGGACCTGCGCGACCGTGTTCCCGAGCCGCGCGCCCGCGATCCCTTGGTCGACCTGCACGAGCGCCGGCGCGGCGGCGGGCACTGCGAGCGCCGCGGCTGCGGCGAGGGTGCCTGCGAGGGGGAGTCGCAGTCGAGCTGTCATGTGGTGCCTCCCATGAGTGTTCTTGGCGGCGATCTTCGCATTCGTGTGGGCAGAAGAGAGCTGTCTCGACGTCTTCTTCCCTACAGTGGCCGAGTGCCCACCGCCGCCCGCAGCGAGCTGCGCAACATCGCGATCGTCGCCCACGTCGACCACGGCAAGACCACGCTGGTCGACGGGCTCCTGCGCCAATCCGGTGCATTCCGTGCGAACCAGGAGGTCGCCGACCGCGTGATGGACTCGATGGACCTCGAGCGTGAGAAGGGCATCACGATCCTCGCGAAGAACACCGCGGTCCAGTACGGCGACACGAAGATCAACATCATCGACACGCCGGGCCACGCCGACTTCGGCGGCGAGGTCGAGCGCGGGCTGACGATGGTCGACGGCGTGCTGCTGCTCGTCGACGCGAGCGAGGGTCCGCTGCCGCAGACGCGCTTCGTGCTGCGCAAGACGCTGCAGGCGCGGCTGCCGGTGGTCCTCGTGATCAACAAGGTCGACCGCTCCGACGCGCGCATCGCCGAGGTGATCGACGAGGTCTATGAGCTGTTCCTCGACCTCGACGCGGACGAGTCGCAGATCGAGTTCCCGATCGTCTACACGAACGCGAAGGCCGGCTGGGCATCGGTCGACTTCGACCCCGACGACCCGGTCGACGGGGAGAGCCTCAGGCCGCTGCTCGACCTGATCGTCGAGCGCATCCCGGCGCCGCAGCACGATCCGGAGCACCCGCTGCAGGCACTCGTGACGAACCTCGACGCCTCGCCGTACCTCGGCCGCATCGCGCTGTGCCGCGTGCGCCACGGCGTGCTGAGACGCGGCCAGCAGGTCGCCTGGTGCCGCACCGACGGCTCGATCGAGCGCGTGAAGGTGACCGAGCTGTTCGTCACCGACGCCTTGGAGCGCGTCGAGGCGGCGGAGGCGGGCCCCGGCGAGATCATCGCGATAGCCGGCCTCTCCGACGTGACGATCGGCGAGACGCTCGCCGATCCGGAGGACCCGCGCCCACTGCCGGTGATCCACGTCGACGACCCGTCGCTGTCGGTCACGATCGGCATCAACACCTCGCCGCTCGCCGGTCAGGAGAGAGGCACGAAGGTGACTGCGCGGCTGCTGAAGAACCGTCTCGACGCGGAGCTGGTCGGCAACGTCTCGCTGCGCGTGCTGCCGACCGAGCGCCCCGACACGTGGGAGGTGCAGGGCCGCGGCGAGCTGCAGCTGGCGGTGCTCGTGGAGCTGATGCGGCGCGAGGGCTTCGAGCTGACGGTCGGCAAGCCGCAGGTCGTGACGAGAGAGATCGACGGCGCGCTGCACGAGCCGATGGAGCACATGACGATCGACATCCCCGACGAGCATGTCGGCGTCGTCACGCAGCTGCTCGCGTCGCGCAAAGGCCGCATGGGCGAGATGGTCAATCACGGGACCGGCTGGGTGCGGATGGAATACCGCGTGCCGGCGCGCGGGCTGATCGGCTTCCGCACCGAGTTCCTGACGGAGACGCGCGGCACGGGGATCCTGCACCATGTCTTCGACGGCTACGAGCCGTGGCAGGGCGCGCTGCGGCTGCGCCCGACCGGCTCGCTGATCGCCGACCGCCCGGGCAAGGTGACGACCTTCGCGCTCACGGGCCTGCAGGACCGCGGCACGCTGTTCGTCGCCGCCGGCACCGAGGTCTACAACGGCATGATCGTGGGCGAGCACAACCGGCCCGAGGACCTCGAGGTCAACATCGTGCGCGAGAAGCACCTCACGAACATCCGCAGCTCGACGGCGGACGAGCTGGAGCGCTTGACGCCGCCGTCGCCACCCACGCTTGACGAGGCGCTCGAGTTCGTGCGCGAGGACGAGTGCGTTGAAGCCACGCCCGGCTACATCCGCCTGCGCAAGGTCGAGCTCGACCCGCACGCGCGCGTGAAGAGGATGCGCGCGAGAGCCAGGGAAGCGAGGCAGGGCGTGCCGGTCGCGTAGCGCCGGCAGGTGCGCGGCGGCGCTAACCTGCGCCGCGATGCCGCCGGTTCCCCTCCGCCGCCGTCTGCTCGCCGCGCTGCCGCCGGCGCTGCGCGGCGCGGCGCTGATGCCGGCGGCAGCGCTGCTCGTGCACCAGCTGCGCTACGAGCTGGCGTACGGCGCCGACGCGCCGCGTGCGCTCGCGGAGCAGGGGCACGCCTACCTGTCCTCGAGCGCGCCGTGGATCGTGTTGCTCGCAGCGCTCGCGCTCGGCGCCTCGCTCGGTGGGCTCGTGCAGCGCTGGGCGGCCGGCGGCTCCAGTGGCGATCCTGCCCGTCGCGCGCCGCGCATGATCGGCGTGCGCGTGTGGCTGCTCGCCAGCGCCGGGCTGTGGGCGATCTTCGCCGGGCAGGAGCTGCTGGAGGGTTGGTTCGCCGGCGGGCATGCCGCCGGGCTCGCGGCGGTGCTCGGCGGCGGCGGCTGGTGGGCGCTGCCGGCGGCGCTCGTCGTCGGCGGCGCGCTGACGGTCGCGTTGCGCGTCGGGACCGCCGTCGAGGAGACGCTGTCGGAGCTTGCGCCGCTGCGGCTGCGACTGCGCGCGGCCGCGCGCGCCGCGGCGCGCATGCTGCGTCCGCTCGCTCCGGAGCCGCGGCTGCCGGCGCCGCTCGCGCGCGCCGCCGCCGGCCGAGCGCCGCCGCGTGCGGGCGCCGCACCCGCACCATCCGCGTAGCGCTCCGGGACTCGACCGCGTGTCCGCGCATGAGCGCTGCGACACCCGATCGATCCTCAGAGGAGTCCGATGCCCCGCATTCGCAAGGCGGTCCTGTCAGCAGTCCTGTTCGTGCTGCTCGCGTCGTCGGCCGCCGTTCCTGCCGCCGCCCATGAGGGCGACGCGCGCTACCGCTCGGTCGTCACCGAGATCGTCCCGCCGACCGAGGGGCTCACCGCCCGCGTGCTCGACCACGACGACGCGCTGCTGCTCGTCAACAGAAGCGGCGCGACGGTGGTCGTGCTCGACGAGGACGGCGAGCCCTACGCACGCCTGCTCGCCGACGGCACCGTCCAGGTCAACGGCGACTCCGCGCTGGCGACCGACGACCACGGCGACGAGGAGTCCGCGCGCGCGCCGCGCCTGTACGCCAGCGTCGACATCGGACCGTTGCTCGCGCACGGTGGCCAGGAGCATGCGCCTGGCGAGGAGCACGCCGACCCGAGAGGAGCGCCGGCCGACGACGACCACCGGATCGCGTGGTCGACGCTCGACAGAACCGGTCGTCTCCAGTGGCACGATCCGCGCATCGGGTACGAGGGCGAGGGAATCCCGCCGCAGGTGACCGACACCGCGCAGGAGACGGAGGTGAAGGACTGGCGCGTCCCGCTGCTCGTCGCCGGGCAGGCCGCCGACATCGCCGGCACGCTCACGTGGGTGGGCGAGTCGGGCGCCGGCTCCTCGTTCCCGACCGCGGCGGTCGTCTCGCTCGTCGTGCTCGCACTGCTGGCGGCGGGAGCCGTCGTGCTCGTGCGCAGGCGACGCGCGCGCGACGTGGGCGCGCCATGACGCGCCGCGCCGCGCTGCTGGCGGTCGCGCTGCTGGCCGTGGGAGCGCTTGCCCCGGCGGCCGCGCAGGCGCACGGCCTCGCCGGCAGCGCCGACCTGCCGATCCCCGCGTGGATGTTCGCGTGGGCGGCGGCGATCGTGCTGATCGCCTCGTTCGTCGCGCTCGGGGTGCTGTGGCCGAGACCGCGCCTGCAGGAGCCGCGGCTGCGGCGCGTCGCGACGATCCCGCGGGGGCTTCGCACCGTCTGCGGGCTGGTCGGCGTCGCGCTCTACGGCGTCGTCGTCTACGCCGCCTTGGCCGGGACGGAGGTCCCGACCGCGAACCTCGCGCCGACGGCGATCTACGTCGCCTTCTGGGTCGGGATCCCGCTGCTCAGCATCGTGGTCGGCGACGTGTTCGCGCTGTTCAGCCCGTGGCGAGCCCTGTATCGCTGGATCTCGACCGCCGCGCGGCGGATCTCCCCGCGTCTCGACGCCGAGCCGATCGTCTACCCCGCGTGGCTCGGACGCTGGCCGGCGGCGCTCGGCCTCGCCGCGTTCGCGTGGCTCGAGCTCGCCTACGTCGACCGCGACGTGCCGGCGACGCTCGGCGTGCTCGCGCTCGTCTACGGCTTCGTGCAGGTCGTCGGCATGAGCGTGTTCGGCGAGCGCACGTGGAGCGAGCGCGCCGACGCGTTCGGCGTCTGGTTCAACCTCTGCTCGCGCATCTCGATCTGGGAGACGCGCGGGCGCGAGCTGTGCGTGCGGCCGCTGCTGTCCGGACTGCCGCGCTTGGAGCCGCTGGCGGGGACGGTCGCCGTGCTCGTCGTCCTGATCGGATCGACGACGTTCGACGGCGCCTCCAACGGCGTTCTGTGGGTCGACGTCGCGCCGCGCCTGCAGGATCGCTTCGTCGACCTCGGCGCCTCGCTCACGCTTGCGGGCGAGCTGGCGGCGACGGTCGGGCTGGCATTCGCGATCGCGGTCGTCGCCGGCTTCTACGAGCTGGGGATCCGCGGCATGCGCACGCTCGACCCGCGCCGCGGCGTGCGCGAGCTGGCGCGCGCGTTCGTGCACACGCTCGCGCCGATCGCCTTCGCCTACGCGATCGCGCACTATTTCTCGCTGGTCGTCTTCCAGGGACAGGCGCTCATCTACCTGGCCTCCGACCCGCTCGGCACCGGCGCGAACGTGTTCGGGACGGCGAACACGCAGGTGGACTACACGCTGATCTCGCCGACGGCGGTCTGGTACGTGCAGGTGGGAGCCCTCGTCGCCGGCCATGTCGCCGGGCTCGTGCTGGCGCACGACCGCGCGCTCGCCGTCTTCGCGGGCAATCGCCGGGCGGCCGTCCGCTCGCAGTACTGGATGCTGACGGTGATGGTCGGCTTCACCTCCCTCGGGCTGTGGCTGCTGTCGGCGGTGAACGCATGATCGTGGTCCCCGCTGGGCAAAGGTCTGGCAGGCTGTACGGCGAACCTGGTGGCGTGCTCGACCCTGGACCCGATGCGGAAGGCGGTGCCGTGACATGAGACCGATCCATGTGCTTCCCGTCGTGCTCGTCGCGGCTGCGCTCGCGGGTTGCGGCGGCGATGGCGACGACAACGGCGGCGGCGCGGGCACGACGAGCGCAGCACCGCCCGCGCAGACCCAGACCCAGACGCAGTCGGCCAGAACGACGCCGGCCGGCGGCCCGGACGGGGCACAGGTATTCGACTCCGCCGACTGCGGCGGCTGCCACGTGCTCGCGGCGGCGGGCTCGAACGGCGGCGTGGGTCCGAACCTCGACGATCTCCAGCCGGACTTCGCGACCGTGCGCAGCCAGGTCGAGAACGGCGGCGGCGGAATGCCCGCGTTCGGCGGCGACCTCTCGCCGGAGGAGATCGACGCGGTCTCGAGATACGTCTCCGACAACGCCGGCAGATAGCCCGGTGTGTGCTCAGGCTGCGGGCGCCTCGGCGGCGTCCTCCGCCT
>CAVYOK010000023.1:0-26266 GCA_963770165.1 uncultured Actinomycetes bacterium | reverse complement strand
CACCGAGCGCGTCCTCGACCAGATCCTGCCGACCGATGAGCACCGCGCCGAGTTCGCAAACGACGGCGAGGCCGACTTCGCGCATGGCGTGTCGGGGCTCGGCCGCTTCCGTGTCAACGCGTTCCGTCAGCGCGGCACGATCTCGCTCGTGATGCGCGCGATCCCGACGAAGATCAAGACGGTCGACGAGCTCGGCCTGCCGCCGGTCATCTCCGAGCTCGCCGAGGAGAAGCGCGGGATCATCCTGCTGACCGGCACGACCGGCTCGGGCAAGTCGACGACGCTCGCCGCGATCATCGACCACATCAACAGAACGCGCGCCGAGCACGTCGTCACGATCGAGGATCCGATCGAGTTCCTGCACCCCGACAAGCGCTCGATCCTCAACCAGCGCGAGGTCGGCTCCGACACCGCCTCGTTCGGGCGTGCGCTGCGGCGCGTGCTGCGCCAGGACCCCGACGTGATCCTGATCGGCGAGATGCGCGACGAGGAGACCGTCCACACGGCGCTGTCAGCAGCCGAGACCGGGCACCTTGTGCTCTCGACGCTGCACACGATCGACGCGCCGGAGACGGTAAACCGCATCGTCGACTTCTTCCCGCCGCACCAGCAGCAGCAGGCGCGCGCGATGCTTGCCGGCACGCTCAAGGGGATCATCTCCCAGCGGCTCGTGCCGACGCCCGACCGCCGCGCGCGCGTCGCCGTCTGCGAGATCCTGCGGATGACCGGGCGCGCGAAGGACATGATCCTCGACCCCGAGCAGACCGGGCGCCTGCGCGAGGTGATCGCCGAGGGCTCGTTCTACGGGATGCAGACGTTCGACCAGGCGCTGCTCCACCATGTGCAGGCGGGGCGCGTCTCGATGGAGGACGCGATGAAGGCCGCCACGAGCCCGCACGACTTCAAGCTGCTGGTCGCGGCCGAGGGGCGCCGCGCGACCTCGATGGAGGACGTCGGCGGGGGCCTGACCGGGAGCCGGAGCCGACGCCCCCGCGCGAGCCGGTGGTGGTCGCGGCCGAGCGGCCCGCGGCGCCGTCGCCGCCCGCTCCTCCACCGCCCGCGCCGGCCCCGCCAAGCGGGCCGGCGCCCTCGACGGCGCCGCCCGGCTTCGGCTAGACCCGCGGCCCTCACTTCACTTTGGAAAGTCTTGCGCTACGATAGGGAGTGCATGGCTTCCCCGAACGACGACTGCCCCGTCTGCCGCACCGCTGAGGTCGTCTGCGGCAAGTGGACGCTGCTGATCATCCGCGACCTCGCCGACGGCCGCTCGCGCTTCTGCGAGCTCGAGCGCTCGCTGCGGGGCATCAGCCCGCGCACGCTCTCGCTGCGCCTGCGCGCGCTCGAGGAGGAGGGGATCGTCGAGCGGCGCACGTATCCGGAGGTGCCGCCGCGCGTCGAGTACGCGCTGACGGAGAAGGGCCGCGCGCTCGTCCCGATCATCGAAGACATGCGCACCTACGGCCGCCGCTGGCTGAACGCCGACGGCAGCTGCGCACCGGCGACCGAGATCTCGGTCGAGCCGGCTGCCGCCGTCGCCTGACCCGCGCTCTGCAACGCGTCCTGCGCCGAGCAGGATCGCCCGCGCGCGGAGCGAAACCGCCGGGCATGCGCAACCGCATGCTGCACAGCCTGCTCGAGGCGTTCGCCGAGGACGCCGGCCTGCAGCTCGCGCACGACACCGCGAACGGCGCGGAGGTCCCGTTCGAGGTCGTCGAGGAGCCGTCCCGCCCACCCGCCCGCGCGGCGCCGCCTTCTACTGCTACCGCCCGCAGACGGCCGACTTCATCCGCGCGCGGATGGGGACGCTCGACCGGCTGCCGAGCTACCTGCCGGCGGCACGCGCGCTCGCCGCGATCGACGGCATCGACGCGTACCTGCGTCGCCGCGGCGAGCCGCGCATCCCGCCCGACGGCCGCGAGCGCGCCGACGCCGTGCTGCGCTCGTTCCTGTCGGCCGTGTTCGCGGAGACGAGCGCGTTCGGCCATCAGCCGGAGGCGTTCGCGACCGCCTACGCGGAGCTGGAGGCGACGCTCTACGACGGCCGTCAGGTCGCGACCGTGATCGCGCCGCTGCTCGGGCTCGAGCTCGAGTCCGACGAGGTCGCGCTCGGCGAGGGCCTCTCGCTTGCGCGCGGCGAGGCGCTGTCGGACGTGCCGCCCGAGGCCGTCTGGTCGACGCCGGGGGAGGTCGAGCAGGGCGCGGTGCTGGCGGTGCTGACGGTCGAGGGCGAGCGCATCGCCGGACCGCCGGTCACGACCGCGCGGACGCGCTTCCGCCGCCTGCTGAGCGCGCTGCGGCTGTTCGAGGCCGGGCCGTTCGCGCTCGGTCCGCTCGCGTGGGCGCGCGTCGACGGTGGGGCGTGGCATGTCGCGCCGCTCGGGACGGCGCCCGCGCGCACTCGCGCCATGCGCTCGCGCGCCCTCCGGCCGCCGCGCAGGAGGACGAGCTGCGCGCCTTCTGCAACCTCGTCGCGCGCCGCACGCCGCGCGCCGGCGAGGTCGCGTGGGCGCTGCGTCGCTACGAGCTGGCGCGCGAGCGCTGCACGCCGTTCGAGGCGCTCACCGACGACCTGCTCGCGCTGCGCGCCCTGCTGGAGCCTGAGGGGTCGGAGAGCGGCCGCCTCGCGCAGCGGCTCGCGGCGCTGTGCGCGCTGCCGGCCGAGCGCGCAGCGCTCGCCGAGCGGACGGCGCGCGCGGTCATGCTGGAGCGCGCGATCGTCGCCGGTCACGCGCAGGGCGAGCCAGGGGCGGACCTGCTCGCGGAGCAGCTGGCCGGACATCTGCGCGCGCTGCTGCGCGACGTGCTGTGCGGCCACCTCGACTCCGACCTGCGCACGCTTGCCGACGAGCTGCTGGCCGAGTCGGCGGCCGTGCCGGTAGGCATCTAGCTCCGACAAACGCGGACGTCCCTAGACTGCCGGCGCATGAGCGTCGGGATCATCGGCCTCGGCTATGTCGGGCTCCCGCTGGCAGTCGCGCTCGCAGAGGAAGGCGTCGACGTCGTCTGCCTCGACGTCGACCAACGCAAGCTCGAGGCGATCGCGGCCGGCCGCTCGTACGTGGAGGACATCGCCTCCGACCGGCTCGCGGCGGTGCGCGGCCGGCTGACACCCACCTCGCGCTACGTCGAGCTGGCCGGCTGCGAGGCGGTGCTGATCGCCGTTCCGACCCCGTTGACCCCGAACCGCGAGCCCGATCTCGGTCCGCTGATCGACGCCGCGCAGCGTCTCGGAACGGTGCTGACGGCCGGGCAGCTGGTCGTGCTCGAGTCGACGACGTATCCCGGCACGACGCGCGAGCAGCTGCTCCCGCTGCTCGAGGAGTCCGGCCTGGCCGCCGGCCGCGACTTCCACCTCGCGTTCTCGCCCGAGCGCGTCGACCCGGGCCGCACCGACTTCACGCTGCGCACGACGCCCAAGCTCGTCGGCGGCCTGACGGAGGCATGCGGCGACAAGGCCGTCGCGCTGTACGAGCGCCTCTGCGACCACGTCGTGCGGGTCGCGAGTCCCGAGGCCGCCGAGATGGCGAAGCTGCTGGAGAACATCTTCCGCTCGGTGAACATCGCGCTCGTGAACGAGCTGGCGATGCTGGCGGACCGGATGCAGATCGACATCTGGGAGGTCGTCGAGGCCGCCGCGACGAAGCCGTACGGCTTCATGCGCTTCGATCCCGGCCCGGGCATGGGCGGCCACTGCCTGCCGGTCGATCCGTTCTACCTGTCGTGGCGCGCTCGCGAGTTCGATCTCACGACCGAGTTCATCGAGCTGGCCGGGAAGGTCAACCAGCAGATGCCGTATCACTGCGTGGAGCGGATCGTGCGGGCGCTCAACGACGCGCGCAAGTCGGTGAACGGCGCGCGCGTCGCGCTGCTCGGCGTGAGCTACAAGCGAGGTGTCGGCGACGTGCGCGAGTCGCCGGCGCTGAAGATCGTCGCGCTGCTGCAGGAGCTCGGCGCCGACGTGGCCTACCACGACGCCTACGTGCCCGAGCTGACGAGCTTCGGGCTGCGCTCCGAGCCGTTTCCGGACGTGCTGCAGGGAGCGGACATGGCGGTCGTCGTGACCGCGCATCCGGGCATCGACTGGGCCCAGGTGGTCGAGGGGGTCCCGACGCTCGTGGACCTGCGCGGGGTGACGCGCGGGATCCGTGCCGAGCACGTCATTCGGCTGTGAGCGGGGCCGCTACCGGTCGCGCGCGGTAGAGCGGCACGCTCCCGTCGACGCCCTTGATGCGTCGCGGAGACAGGGCGGACCAGCGCCAGCGCGCGTCGTCGCCGACCGCCTCGGCCGCCTCGTTCGTAGCGTCGCGCGTCGTCTGCGTGGCGACGACGCTGCCGGGCCGTGCGATCGACGTGACGCGGCTCGCGAGGTTCACCGGGCTGCCGTACCAGTCGCCGGCGCGGTGGAGCGCCGGACCTGTCGCCAGGCCGGCGCGCAGGCGCGGGAACTCCTCGCCCTCCGCGTCGGTCAGCGCCACCAGCTCGAGCGCGACGTCGAGCAGCGCGCCGGCATCGGGCGAGACGAGCATCACCGCGTCGCCGATCGTCTTCACGATCCGCACCGGCGGGTGGGCCGCCTCCGACGCCAGCTCCAGCAGCCGCCGCGCGATCGCGCCCAGCTCCTCTGCAGGGATCTGCTCGCCGAGCTTCGTGAAGCCGACGAGGTCGGCGAACGCGACCGTCACTTCGGTCGCGCCGGGGATGCGTCCGTGCGCGACCTCCGAGCGGCCGATCGCGTCGTTGCGCAGCTGGTCCTGCAGGTGGAGCTCGAAGATCCGCTGCATGATCTCGGCGAGCTGCGGGCCCATGTGCTCGTTGACGGCGGCGTAGCGCGCGCTCAGCTCGTGCTCGCCGACGTCGGGCGCCAGCAGCGCGTCGCGCAGGAACAGGCGAACCGTCGCAGCGATGCGCGAGAGGCTCTCGCCGAGCACGCGCGTGACCTCCATCAGCCCCTCGTCCGGCAGGCCGGCGGCCTTGAAGCTCTGCAGCAGCCGCAGCGCCTCGACGTCGCGGTCGGTCAGCACGCGCTCGTCGAGCGCGGGGCGCGGCAGGCCGAGCGCCTGCCGGTAGCGCATGCCCTCGTCCGCGTCGATGCCCGTCAGCTCGGCGACCTCGCGCGGCGTGTAGCGGGCGGCTCCGAGCGTGCGCTCGACGCGCAGGAACACGAGCCGGTCCTCCGCGACCGCCGCCTTCAGCTCCTCCAGCGGAACTCCGTCCGTCAGCAGCTCTTCGAGCAGCGCGACCCGCTCCGCTCGCGCGTGCTCGTCCTCGAGCCCGTCCAGCAGTCCCTCTGCCGCGAAGTCCATGCGCGCCCAGGGTACGCCGCGCCGTGGCGTCAGACGCCGGTCTGCGCCTCGACGCGCCCGGCGTCGATCGCGGTGAGCAGTGCGGCGTGGTCGCGCTCGTTCTGGTCGGCGTAGGCCTCGGCGAAGTCCGCCAGCGCGCGGTCGGCGGCGTCGCCGGAGCCGAGGTAGGCGGCGATCGCGACGGCGTCGCCGCAGCGCGCGTGGGCGCGCGCGAGCGTCGCGCCGCACAGGCGCCCGTAGGCGGCGAGCGCGTCCGGCTCCATCGCCGCGACGTCCGCCGAGACCTTCCAGTCCCACAGCTGGCGCACGTAGAAGTCGCGCTGGCGCCCATCGAGCCCTCTTGCGCGAATCCAGCCGAGGAAGATGTCGCTTGCGGCCTGCA
This sequence comes from uncultured Actinomycetes bacterium, assembly GCA_963770165.1. GTDB lineage: Bacteria > Actinomycetota > Thermoleophilia > Solirubrobacterales > Solirubrobacteraceae > Conexibacter. The sequence goes on along the minus strand of CAVYOK010000023.1, from coordinate 20,581 downwards.
TCAGCCGCTGGCCCTCGACGACGCGCCGCCCCTGGTTCGAGAAGCGGCTGGCGTGTGTGTGCGGCGCCAGCACTGAGGCCTGCGCCTCCTTGCACTGCAGGAACAGCGGGTCCTCGTCGTCGCGGCCGAGCATCAGCAGGATCCACGCGCGCGTGCCGACGCTGCCGACGCCGACGACCTTGTGCGCCATGTCGGCGATGCGGAAGCGGTCGAGCAGCACGCGCCGGTCGGCTGGCAGCGTCGCGCGATAGGCGGCGATCAAGCGTGCGATCTCCGCCTCGAAGTCGGCCGCCTGCTCAGGCTCCAGCATGTCGCGCAGCGGCACGATCAGCGGCGGGTCGGCGGCGATCCGCGGCGCTCCGTCGACACGCTGAGCGAGCTTCGCGAACGCGCGCGTGCTGTCCTTGCGCTTCGCTTTCGTGGTGCCGCGCTCGAAGCGCGCGAGCGCGTCGGCGCCACTCAGCGCCCGCACCTGCCGCGCCAGCTCTTGCTCGTCGATGCGGGCGTACCAGACATCGAGCGTGCGCCACTGCGAGAGCGCGCGCATCGCCTCGCGGTAGCCGCTCGTGGTGCCGCGTGCGAGCGCACGCCGCTCGCGCCGCGGCAGGCCCGCATCGCGCGCCGCCACCGCGACGCTCGCGACGAGCCGCTTGAGGTCCCACTCCCACGGGCCGGGCAGCGTCTCGTCGAAGTCGTTGAGGTCGAACACGAGCGCGCGGTCGGGCGAGGCGAAGCCGCCGAAGTTCGACAGGTGGGCGTCGCCGCACAGCTGGACGCGAATCCCCGACGTGGGCGTCGGCGCGAGATCCGCCGCCATGATCGCGGCGGCGCCGCGGAAGAACGCGAACGGCGAGACGGACATGCGCCCGTAACGGATCGGCACGAGCTCGGGGACGCGGCTCGCCGCTTGCGCCTCCAGCAGCGCGATCGGGTCGGGACGGTCGGCCGCAGGCTCCCAGGCGCCGTGCGACGAGCGCGGTACAGCGTCGCGGGCGTCCTTGCCGCGGGCTGCACGATCGGCGGGTGTGACGGGCACGGCGGCCGGCACAAGGGCGAGCATCCCACGCCGCGCCGCGCGGAGCAAACGGTCAGCCGTCGGCGAACAGGTGCGCGTGCAACCGCACGAGGCCGTCGACATCGTGCACGTCGCCGTCGAGCAGCGGGACGTGCAGCAGCGGGACGCGCGCGTCCAGGCGTGCGCGCAGGTGCGCGACGTTCGCGGCGTCGCGGCGCGCGAGCGCATGCTCGTCGGCGAACGCGGCGGCGACCTGCTTCGCGAGCGCGGGGGAGAGGCCGGCCGCCCGCTCGAGCCGGGCCGGCAGGTCGGCGAGCGCGCCGTCCTCGCCGCCGAGCTCGTCGACGTGCACGCGGTTGACCACCGCGCCGCCCAGTGCCATGCCGGCGTCGCGCAGGCGGCGCTGGAAGAAGAGCGCCTCGTCGATCGGCTCGCGCTCCGGCGAGGTGACGAGCAGGAACGTCGTGCCGGGGGCGCGCAGCAGCGCCTCGACCTGCGCGGCGCGTTCGCGGAACCCCCCGAGCAGCCCGCCGAGCAGGCGGAAGAAGTCGGACAGGTCGCTCAGCAGCTCGGCGCCGGTGACGCGTCTGAGCAGCCCGAGCACGAGCCCGCTGCCGCGGCCGAGCAGCCGCATCCCGGCGCCGCCGCCGCGCAGCAGCGTCTGCAGCGCGCGCCCCTCGAAGAAGGCGCGCAGGCGGTCGGGTGCGTCGAGGAAGTCGAGCGCGTTGCGGCTCGGCGGCGTGTCGAGCACGAGCAGGTCCCAGCGGCCCTCCTGCGCAAGCTCGTGCAGCTTCGCGATCGCGGTGAACTCCTGCGAGCCGGCGATCGCATCCGACAGCTCGCGGTAGACGCGGTTCGCGAGGATCCGCTCGCGTGTCTCGGCGTCGGGGGAGAGTCGGGCGATGAGGTCGTCGAACGTGCGCTTCGGGTCGAGCGTCATCGCCCACAGCTCGCCCTCGCCGAGCGGCAGGCCGGCGGCGGCGAAGCGCTCCGGCTCGATGCGCTGCGGCTCGTTGTCGAGCTCGTCGAGCCCGAGCGCGGTCGCGAGCCGCTGCGCCGGGTCGATCGTCACCACCGCCACCTTCAGCCCGCGCGCGGCCATCCCGGCGGCGAGCGCGGCCGACGTCGTCGTCTTGCCGACGCCGCCCGAGCCGCCGACGACGCAAACGCGCGCATCCTCCAGCCAGGCCGCGACACCGGCGCTCACAGGAGCGTCTCCAGCCGGTCCGCGAGGCCGTCGAGCGCGTCGACGCCGAGTGTCTGCGCGAACACGTAGGGCAGCTCGAGCGTCGTCGGCACCTCACCCGGGGAAGCGTTCGTCCCGCCAAGCCCCTCCGTCAGCCGCGCGACCTGCTCGCGCTGGGCGCTCGCGCGCGCCTGCTGAGACAGCGTCGCGCGCAGCGCCGCGTGCGCGACGCGGTCCCGCGTCGGCTTCAGCGCCTCGGCGACCGTGCGCGTCTGCCGCGGCCCGAGCCGTTGCGGCAGGCACGCGTTCACGACGACCGCGGCCGGCTCCTGGCCGATCGCCTCGCGCAGCCCGCGCCGCAGCGCGAGCGTCTCCGTCACCGGCATCTCCTCCGGCAGCGCGACCGCCACCACGGCCGTCTGCGCCGGATCGCGCAACGTCGCGTCGATCGTGCTGCCCTGGTGGGCGATCGGGCCGACGCGCGCGATCTCGGCGAACGTCGCGGGCGTCCGCAGGGCGCCGAGCGCGTGCCCGGTCGCGGGCGCGTCGACGACCACGAGGTCGTACGGCTGCGTGCCGGCGACGCGCCGTCTGTCCTGCGCCAGCTCCCACACCTTGCCGATGCTCAGCAGCTCGCGCATGCCGGGCACCGCGTGCGCGAACGCGTGGAACGCGCGCGAGGCGGCGAGCAGGTCGCCGAGGCGGCCCGCGCGCTCGTGCAGGTACTCCTCCATCGCCTGCTCCATGTCGACCGAGACCGCGTGGAGGCGCTCAGCAAGCCGCACCTCCTCGCCGGACGGCGGGGCGATCCCAAACGTCTCCGCCGCGCGCGCCTGCCCGCTCAGCTCGGCGACGATCGTGCGCAGCCCGCGGCGCGCGGCGGCGATCCCGAGCGCGATCGCGACCGTCGACTTGCCGACGCCGCCCTTCCCGGTGACGAACACGAGGCGCTTGTCGGCGAGAGCGGGCACGGGGCGGGGAATCTAGCCGTCCACCAACAGGAGGAATCCCGATCAGCGCTGCGAATAGAGGCGCGTATGGTTTCCCGACCGCATCGGAGACGGCTGCTGTGAGCTCCACGGCCAAGGTCATCGCGTTCGCCAACCAGAAGGGCGGCGTCGCCAAGACCACCACCACGCTGAATCTCGCCGTGGCCTTCGCGGAAGAGGGCCATCGCGTCTTGTGCTGCGACATGGACCCGCAGGGCAACCTGACGATGTCGCAGGGGATCGACCCCGATACCGTCGAGATCTCGATGTACGACGTGCTCGTGCACCACACGTCGATCCGCGAGGCGATCCGCAAGCGCGAGATCGACGTCGCCTGCTCCTCGATCGACCTCGCCGGCGCCGAGATCGCGATGGCCGCGCAGATCGGCCGCGAGCGCTCGCTGCAGAAGGCGTTCAGAGCGATCGAGGAGGACTACGACTTCATCTTCATCGACACGCCGCCGAGCCTCGGGCTGCTCACGATCAACGCGCTCACGGCGGCGCACAAGGTGATCGTCCCCGTCCAATGCGAGTATCTGTCGATGCGGGGCCTCATCCAGCTCCAGAACACGCTCTCGATGATCCGCGAGAACCTCAACCCCAACGTCGAGATCGAGGGCATCCTGCCCACGCTCTTCGACACGCGGACGCTGCACGCCAAGGAGGCGATCGAGATCCTCGAGGAGAACTTCGGGGACCGCGTGTTCGCGTCGCGGATCAAGAAGACGGTCCGCTTCGCCGAGGCGCCCGTGAAGGGCATGTCGGTGCTCAAGTACGACCCGGACGGCATCGCGGCCCATTCCTATCGGGCGCTCGCGAAGGAGGTCCTCGGCAATGGCGGCAAGTAGACGCGCAAGCATGCGGGAAGGTCCTTTGGCGGCCCTCTTCCGGAGAACCGAGGAGGACGCGGCGGACGCGACGGAGGCTGCTGCCGACGACGCGGCTGCCGCCGAGCAGGCGGCGGCGCCCCAGGCGCCCGCTGCGCCGCACCCGTCGCTGCTCGCGTCGACCGTGTCGGCCGAGACCGAGCCCGAGATCGCGCCGCCCTCGCCGCAGGACCGGCTGCGCGCCGCCTTCTCCTCCGACATCCCGGAGAACATGATGGAGGCGCCGCGCGTCATGCCCCGCGCTGACTACACACGCGACGAGAGCGTTCGCCGCGCGGGCCAGCACGGCCCGGTGCTGCGCGTCGTCGGCGTCGGCGGCGGCGGCGTCAACGCCCTCAACCGCATGATCGAGGCGGAGGTCGCGGGCGTCGAGTTCCTCGCGATCAACACCGACCAGCAGTCGCTGCAGCAGTCGGGCGCCCACCTGACGCTCTCGATCGGCGAGTCGCTCACGCGCGGGCTCGGCTCCGGCTCCGACCCCTCGATCGGCCGCCGCGCGGCGATGGAGGAGTACGACCGCATCAAGTCGCTGCTCAAGGGCTCCGACATGATCTTCATCACGGCCGGCGCCGGCGGCGGCACCGGCACGGGCGCGGCGCCCGTCGTCGCGCGCATCGCGCGGGAAGTCGGCGCGCTGACCGTGGGCATCGTGACGAGGCCGTTCGGCTTCGAGGGCTCGCGCCGGCGCTCGCAGGCCGACGACGGCGTGCAGGCGCTCGCCGACGAGGTCGACACGCTGATCGTCGTGCCGAACGATCGGCTGCTGAGCGTGCTCGACAGGGGCACGTCGATGGTCGACGCCTTCCGCGTCGCCGACGACGTGCTGCGCCAGGGCGTGCAGGGCATCTCGGATCTCGTCACGCTGCCGGGGCTGATCAACCTCGACTTCGCCGACGTGCGCACGATCATGTCCGACGCCGGCAGCGCGCTGCTCGGGATCGGCATGGGCGTCGGCGAGCGGCGCGCGATCGATGCGGCTGAGCAGGCTGTCGCCTCGCCGCTGCTGGAGACGTCGATGGAGGGCGCCCGCTCGATCTTGCTCTCGATCACCGGCGGCACCAACCTGTCGCTGTGGGAAGTCAACGAGGCCGCGAAGGCGGTCTCCGAGGCGGCCCACCCGGACGCGAACATCATCTTCGGCGCGATGGTCGACGAGAAGCTCGACGACCAGGTGTGGGTCACCGTCGTCGCGACCGGCTATGGCGAGCAACGCGCACGCCGTGCCGCGCGCGACGAGCTCGGCGCCGCCGGCATCCGCACGGAGCTGCGCGAGCCGGCGGGCGAGCCGCGCGTCTCGCGCGTGGGCGAGCCGGCGCGCGCAGGCGCGCGCTCCTCGCAGGAGCTGGACGTGCCCGAGTTCCTGCCGCGCCGCTGAGGATTCCCGCCCACCGCCCCCGCCACCTATGCTCCGGCCGTGACCGAGCGTGCGGCCGGGAGCAGAGGCGTCGTCGCAGCCGGCCATCCCCTCAGCGCGGAGGCCGGCGCGGACGTGCTGCGCGCCGGCGGCAACGCGGTCGACGCGGCGCTCGGCGCCATGCTCGCGTCGTTCGCGGCCGAGCCGCTGTTGACCGGGCTCGGCGCAGGCGGCTACATGCTGGTCGTTCCGGGGGACGACGAGGCGCTGTGGCGAGGCTCCGAGCGCGAGCCCGTCCTGCTCGACTTCTTCATCGAGGTGCCGGGGCGCGGCGCCGACCATTCGCGGCGTGCCGAGCTGGTGCCGGTCGACGTCAACTTCGGCGACGCGGTGCAGCTGTTCAACGTCGGCGCGGCGTCGGTCGGGACGTACGGGATGGCGCACGGCGTCTGCACGGCGGCTGAGCGCTTCGGGCGGATCCCCTTGCCGGAGCTGGCCGCGCCGGCGGCCGCGCTGGCGCGCGACGGCGTGCCGCTCAACGAGCAGCAGGCCTACGTCGTCGAGATCCTGGAAGGGATCGTCACGCTGACGCCCGAGGTGCGCGCGATCTACGCACCGGAGGGGCCGGTCCTGCTCGCGGGCGAGCGGGTCCGGCAGCCGGCGCTGGCGGACGCGATCGAGCGGCTCGCGGCGGAGGGCGCGCGGCCGTTCTACGAGGGCGACGTGGCGTCCCTGGTCGCGGAGCTGATGGCGGAGCAGGGCGGCTTGCTGACGCGCGCCGACCTCGCGGCCTACGAGACGATCCCGCGCACGCCGGTGCGCGCGCGCTACCGCGGCCGCGACGTGCTGACGAACCCGCCGCCGTCGGCGGGCGGGACGCTGATCGCGCTTGCGCTCGCGCTGCTCGACCGCGCCGACGGCCCGCCGTCGCTGCACGACCTCGTCGCGGCGATGGACGCGTCGCAGAGAGAGCGCACGCCCGCGTTCCTCGACGGGCTCGACGAGTCCGGCTTCGCTGAGCGCTTCCTCGCCGGCCGGCTCGGCTCGACGACGCACGTCGCGGTGATCGACGGCGCCGGCGGTGCGTGCAGCGTCACGTGCTCGAACGGCGAGGGGGCGGGGATCGTCGTGCCGGGCACGGGCATCCACCTCAACAACATGCTCGGCGAGCACGACCTGAACCCGCTCGGCTTCCACAGATTCCCGCCCGGTCGGCGGATGCCGAGCATGATGGCGCCGACCGCGGTGCTGCGCGAGGGCGTTCCCGAGCTCGTGCTCGGCAGCGCCGGCTCGAACCGGATCCGTTCGGCGATCCTGCAGACGATCGTCGCCGTGGTCGACCGCGGGATGCGCGCCGGGGAGGCGGTGCGCGCGCCGCGGATCCACTTCGAGGACGGCGTCGTCTACGCCGAGCCGGGCGTCGACGTCTCCACGCTGGAGGCGGACGGCCACGGCATCGCGCGCTTCCGCGCGCTGAACCTGTTCTTCGGCGGCGTGCAGGCGGTCGAGCGCGATCGGCGGTCCGGCGCGTTGTCCGGGGGCGGCGATCCGCGGCGGGGCGGCGCGGCGGTGGCGGCGTGAGGCGCTGCGCGGCTGGGCTCGCGGCGCTGGCCGGTGCGCTTGCGCTCGTCGGCTGCGGCGCCGACTATCCGGATCTGTTCGTGTTGCAGCGCACCGGCTCGTTGCCGGGGGCGAGACTGACGCTGCTCGTGAACGACGGTGGGACCGTGCGCTGCAACGGCGGGGAGGCGCGGCAGCTGCCGCCGAGACGGCTGCTCGACGCGCGCAGATTCGCGAGAGACCTCGCGGACGAGGCGCAGGACGACCTCACGCTGCCCGCACCGCGCGGCTCGCTGCTGCGCTACCGCCTGCGCACGCAGGACGGCACCGTCACGTTCAGCGACGTCGACGCCGGCCGTAGACCCGAGCTCGCACCGGTGATCGTCTTCGCGCGCGCGGTCGCGCGCGACGTCTGCGGGCTCGCGCGCTGAAGACAGGTACCGTCCAAGTCTTGGACACAGGGCATGCGATTGCTAGGATCCGTCGCCATGTTCGAACACACCGCTCGCTCTGGGACCGCGCGGGGCCTCTCCGGCCGGGATCTGGCGCAGGAGGTCGCGCGCCGCGAGCTCGTCGTTGTGCGCGCCGAGCGCACGGCCCCCCGACTGGTCGAGGCGGTGCGTCTCGGGAAGGCCGTCGGCTTGTCCGTGTCGGAGATGGAGCGGATGGCGGGTTGCTCGCGTCAGACCATCTACACCGCGCTCAGACAGGTGAGTGACGAGGATGCGCCGACGCGACGAGGCGTCATGGACTCGGCGACGCTCATGCGACAGCTGCTGGTCGCAGTGGTCGCCAGCGGAGGCGATGTGCCGATCGCCGAGCTGGCGAGCCGTCTCGCGGTGGCCGACGACGAGGTGCTGAGGGCCGGCCGTGCGCTCGCTGCGCAGGAACTCTGCACGATCAGCCAGTATGGTCGCGCGTCCGCTGGGAGCGCCACGATCGTGAGCACCCCGCATGCGCAGGACGCGCTGCGGGCGTACTTCGACGACCTGTATCTGTCGCGCGCCGAGGGGTTCTCGGTGTACTTGGCGGTGGATCCCGCGGAGGCTTCGCGCATCGCCGCTGCGGCAGCCGCGCTCGTGAGTCGCCACGAGCACGTCCTGATGGACGCGCGCGTCGCTCCGAGCGTGATGCGAGGACCTGAGCTGGCGCTTGTCGTGTACGCCCCCACGAGCCGTATGGCCGTGACGATCGCGCGCGACATCTGGAACGAACTGCGCAAGCATGCCGAGCTTCGGGAAGCGGCAGCTTCGGTGCAAGACGTCGCGCCGCCGTTCCCACAGCCGTGTGGGGATTCACAGGCGCTCGACGCGTTCGTGACGGCGATCACCGAGGTGGTGCCGGAGTGCGCGGGCGAGGTGCTGCGCCAGCGGATGCGCTATGCCGGCGGGGTCGACGAGCTCACCCTCGTGACCCGTTGCCTGACGGCTGCCGCGCGCGCCCTCCGCACCACCGTCGGCCAGGAGGCACAGCCTCGGCCGATCACAGATGGTGACGCCGCGTGGGGCGAGCTCGCGCCGGCGTCCAGTCTGCGGCTCGACGCCAGACGGGCACGCGTGCAGCATTCCGTCGTCGAGGCGCTCAAGCTCGCGACCGACCATCTCGGCCCCCTTCCCGGCGGCCGCGTGGGCGCGTTTCGCGCACCCGGCTCCCCACCGCGAATCGTCGAGGAGGTTCATCCCTCCGGCGACCAGCTTGAACGGATGGCGGCGTCGTCCGGCACGGCCATCGGTCATGCCGCGAGCTTCGGCGTCGATCCGGGGCATGAGCTCGCCGCGATCGTGTCCGGAGGCAAGACGTGAGCCCGTGGGCCGCTTCTGCGGTACAGGGCGAACGAGTCGTCGTGCGATGCCACGTGCTGCAGCGCGTCCGTCCCGGCGCAGGTGCCACCCTCGGCCGGCCGTCGCGTCGGCCGAGGGGTTGGGCGCCACCCTACTGACGGCCTCGTTCGCCGCCGGGCCCTCGCCCTCCCAGTCGCCGGCGACGGCGCCGCCGTGCGCGGCCTCTGGATCGTCGCCGGAGCCGTACCGGCGCCAGCCGGCCGCATGCGGCGCGCGCCGTCAGCCGAACCGCACCTTGCCGTTCGAGCGCGCTCGCGCCTGCGCGTGCGAGACGAACTCCATCCGCTTCATCGCGGCGCGGAAGAGCCGCGTGACGAGCCGCAGGCGCGCGTTCTCCGAGCGCATGTCGAGCAGGCCCTGCTTCGCGTCCAGCCCGAAGTCGACGGTCGCCGCCATGTCGTACGCGCTCATCTTCGCCAGCTCGAGCGGCTCTGGCCGATTGTCGGTCGCGCGCTGCACAAGCTCCGCATACGTCTCGCGTGCGAGCGCGGCGAGTGAGCCGTCGGCCGCCTCCTCGCGATCGGCCAGGAACTCGACCTCGCCCGCCGGATACGGCAGGTGGTCCTCCCGCTCCAGCAGTCGGAAGGGACGCGTGCCGCGCGTGAGGAGGTTCAGGCGACCCTCGTCGTCGCGCTCGACGACCTCGGTGATCTCGCACGCGCAACCGACCTCGCGCAAGCCGTCGTCGGACAGCCACACGATCCCGAACTCGCTCTCGTCGGCAAGGCAGCGCTCGATCATCGTCTTGTAGCGCTCCTCGAAGACGTGCAGCGGGACCACCTCGCCGGGCAGCGCCACGATCCCGAGCGGGAAGAGGGGGAAGTCGCGGAGCGGGCCGCCCGGCATGCGGCAAGTCTATGCCGGGTTGGCAACGCCGGCCGGTTCCATGCGGCGGCGCGGCGCCAAGGTGTCGGCGCGCGGCAACCGATCGCGAACCGCGAACGTATTGCGCCAGCGATGACCACCGCGATCGTCTGGCTGCGACGCGACCTGCGCGTCCACGACCATCCGCCGCTCGTCGCCGCGCTCGCGGCGAACGAGCGCGTGCTCCCCGCCTTCGTGCTGGATCCCGTGCTGCTGCACGGGCGCTTCGCGTCCGCTCCGCGCACCGCCTTCATGCTCGACTGTCTGCGCGAGTTGGCCGGGGCGCTGCGCGAGCGCGGCAGCGGCCTCGTCGTCCGCCGCGGCGACGCGGCGCGCGAGCTGCCGGCACTCGCCGAGGCCACCGGCGCCCGTGCCGTCTACTGGGCAAGCGACGCGACCCCGTACGCGCTGGCGCGCGACCGCCGCGTGCGCGAGGCGCTGCGGAAGGGAGGCGTCGAGGCGATCCCCGGGCCCGGCAACTTCGTCGCCGACGTCGGCCGGCCGCGCACGCGCTCCGGCACGCCGTTCGCCGTCTTCACGCCGAAGACCCTGCGCCGAGCTGTGGGACGAGGAGGTCGGCGGGGTCGGGATGACCGAGGAGACCGCGGTCGAGGGCATCGGCGAGGCGGCGTGGCAGGCTGACGACGCCGGCCTCGGTGCGGGATCCCGACATCGCGGTGTACGCAAACGGCGCCTCGCTGTGGGCCACGATCGCCAAGGACGGCGACCAGGCGGCCATCGCCGCCGCGGCACAGCAGGCCGCGCGCGATCTCCTGGCGGCGCTGGGCGGGTAGTCGACGCGGCTGGGGTCGAGCCCTGAACCGAGCCCGAGCGCGGGCTAGCTCGAAGGCGCCTTCGTCCCGGTCCCGATCCGGCGGCGGCTCGTCACCTCGACGCGGGAGTCGTCGCGCTCCTGGGCCGGATGCTCGACCAGCGCGATCAGGCGGTTGGCCATGAACCGGCCGGTCCGGACGGGCGTGCCGCCACGGGTCACCTCGGTCACCTCGACCACGCCGCGCGACGTCGTCACCTCGATGCGCCGACCGGCGCGCGTGGCGACGATCTCGAACGTCTGCACGCCCTGGCCCGTGTCGACCACGGCCTCCACCCGATCGCCCTTCATCGCGACCTCCTGGCGGGCATGGTGGCACTTCGGGGCGGGTTCGTCGCGCGGCTGCGACGCCGCCCACCGTCGGGCGTTTCGGTCGTGTCACCGGCCCCGAGTACGGTCGTGGCATGAACGACACGCGATACGGCCACACGAGCGTCGGCGGCGGCGACCAGGACCAGGCTGAGCGAAAGGACGAGGGTTGGCGCTCGCGCCAGGGCGGCGACCAGTCGCGGGAGCCCGGCTCGCGCGGCGAGGAGACTGCCCGCGACGCGAAGGACGACGAGCACGACGAGCCCGGCACGCCTCCCGCCGGCACCAACACCCAGGGCGGGCTCGCCGGGATCGGCGAGGCGAGCGACCGCGTCGCGGAAGACCTGGAAGGAGGCGCCCGGCCGGAGCAGGGCGACGAGCGTGGCCCGCGAGCGCGCGACACCCGGGGCGCCGGCACCGACCAGCCACCGCGCATGGGCGGCCCGCTCGGCCCAGACCGGAGGAGCCGCACCTGCCGGAGGGCGCCCAGGACACCGACTCCCGCGGGACCGGGGCCGGCGGCTTCGACGTCGGCGTGAACGCGAAGAACGTCGGGGCCGTCCACCAGGGCGCGCGCGAGGAGGACGCGGACTAGCCGCGCTCCTTCGCGCTCGTCACCCGCGCTTCGTCGGGTCGCCCAGGTTCGGTTCAGCTCCACGGCCGCCGCGACCAGCGCCGCGATCGGCGCCGCGCGGACCTCGTCGACGCTCGCGAACCGAGCGTGCTTCATGCGGTCGCCGTCGCCCGCGAGCAGGCCCGACGGATCCGGCAGCGCCGCGCCTCGCCAGAACGTCAGCGTGACCCAGCGGGGATACGCCTTCAGCGCCGCGAAGGGCCCATTCGACTCGTAGACGGGCTGTCCCCACTTGACCGACTCCGCGGCATCCGGCGCCGCGGCGCGCACGGCCCGCCCGCAGCTCGGTTGCGACGTCGCGGAGCGGGACCGCGATGGCGGCGACGTAATCGTCGACGGTGCGGCGGGGCTGGTCGGGCATGCGCGGCCTCCGGTCAGGCGCCGTCGGGGAGCGCGGCGCCTCGCAGTATCGCTCCCACCGGCGGCGTCCGCGGCAGCGGCACCGCCCGAGCGTTGCCGCGCGCGACCCCCAAAGGTGGTGCGGGTCGGCAACGCCTCGCGGCCGGATGTTGACCGCGTTCCGGGGCAGGCGTACCGTGCCCCCCGACCCTGGTGTGCTTGGAGGAGCCCCATGCGCCGTCTCGTGCGTCGATTCACGCCCCGTTCCGTGCCCCGTCGCGTCGTCGTCACCATGCTCGTCGCCGCCCTGGCGCTCGTCGCGCCCGTGGCTGCGAGCGCCAAGCAGCCGACAGGCTGCACGTCGGGCACGGGCAAGGTCTTCAACCCGAACCCGGTCGTCAGCTCCGGCAACCAGGACCTGACCGACCGCAAGGACCGCGACTACCCGGCCCTGAACAGCGAGCGGGTGACCGTGCCCCTCGTCGGCCTCGACGGCAGCGGCTACCTCCGCGGCACGTGGGCGGTCGTCGTCAGCGCGACCGGCGACGAGGCGTACGAGACCGACTGCACCTGGAACTACACCCGCAGCGACGACCGCTTCGAGCAGGTCATGGCCTACTACTGGGTCACCAAGTCGCAGCTGTACACGCGCGGCCTGGGCTTCGGCGTGAACGCCGGCTGGCCGGCCATCAACGGCGACCAGCAGCGCGTCCGGATCAACCAGTGGGGCGTCGACAACTCGTTCGCGACGGACCATCCCAGGGACGAGATGCGCTTCGGCAAGGGCGGCGTCGATGACGCCGAGGACGCCGAGGTGATCCTCCACGAGCTGGGCCACCAGATCCACTTCAGCGCGTCACCGACGTTCTTCGCGACCGTCGAGGCGGGCGGCATCAGCGAGGGCTTCGGCGACTACTGGGCGGCGACCGTCGGCGAGTGGGCGGCCGGCCCGACCAGCGACCCGGCCTGCATCATGGACTGGGACGCGACGTCGTACACGCCGGGCCCGGTCCATTGCCTGCGCCGCCTCGACCGCGACCTCAGGTACCCGGTCGACATCACCGGCGCGGTCCATCGCGACGGCCAGATCTGGTCGCACGCGCTGTGGAACCTGCGGACCGCGATCGGTGCCAACCACGCCGACACCGCGATCCTGTGGGCCCAGATCGGCTGGACCGGCACGACCATGCCGGCCCTCGCCCAGCGCATCGTCGACCAGGTGGACGACCGGTACGGTGCCGGCGAGGCCGCCCTGGCCGAGGCCGCGTTCGCGGAGCGAGGGATCCTTTAACCACAAGCTCGAGCGCCGGCGCCGCGCCGGCGGGTAAGGGAACTGCCGGATACCGCCGCGCCCGCGAAGGTGCCACCGTGACCCGCGCGCCGCAGTGACGGGGGCCTGCGGCCGCTGAGCAGGTCGGGCCGCTGTCCTTGAGGCGGCATCGGATCGGTCAGGCCGCCCGCGCGATCAGCCGATACGGTAGGTGACCGCGACGCTGACGACGATCTCGTTCTGGCCGCCCTCGATGGGCGTGGCGGCATCCTCGGCCATGAGCGCCGCCTTGCGCTGCATGGGGAAGGGGATTGGGCCGTGGGGCACCACCTCGGTGATCTCGACGACGCCGGCGATCGCGACGCCCGCCGCAGTCGCCAGGGTCTCCGCCTTCGCCCGCGCGTCCTCGACGGCCGCAACGCGGGCTGCCCGCTCGGCCTCGTATGGGTCGTCCACGCGGAACGTCAGCCCGTCCAGGCTCGTGGCGCCGGCCGCGAGGGCGCCGTCGACCGCCGCCGCGATCTGGCCCAGGTCACGGATCGTCGCCTCGACCACGTTGGCGTGGCTGTAGCCGACCAGCGGCGGCGGCTGGGTGTTCTTCGAGTAGTCGTAGACCGGGCTGAGGACCAGGCTCGACGTCTGGATGTCGCGATCGGCGACCCCGGCCGCCCCCAGGCTCGCCAGGACGGCCTCCATGGCGCTCGCGTTCGCCGCGCGCGCCTCCGCCACGGTCCGGGCGGTGATCGCGACGCCCAGCCGAAGGTCGGCGAGGTCGGGCGTGACCCACACGCGGCCCGTGCCGGTCACGCTGATGGAGGGTGGCGTTCGCCGCGCGGCGCTGTCTGGGGGTTCGTTCATGCCTGTATTGTGGCCGCTGCGAAACGGCCTATCGACCCGTCACCCCCTGGGTGCTCGACCAGCTTTGCGACTTCTTCGCCGCTCAGCGGATCGACCTCGATCTTGAGCTTCTCCGCCTCGGCCAGGAACCCCGGGTCTTTCATGGTGGCGTCGAACGCGCGCCGCATCGCGCTGACGCGGTCGGCCGGAACGTTCGGCGGCATCAGGAACGGCCGGCCGTATTCGAGGCGGCCGAGCGCAAGCTGAGCGCCTGTTTCTGCTCCGGCGTCTTGGCGTACTCGAGCACCAGCGGCACGTCCGGAAGCTCGCGGTGCTTCTTGAGTGCCCATTGCACGAAGATTTGATCTTCTTCTCGGTCAGCCACTCGCCGCTGATCGCCTTGACCGTGGACCAATTGGCCCAGGTGCCGTGCACCTCGCCGCGTTCGATGGCGAGATTGATCTTCGGCGTGGCCTCGTAGCCGGTGATGACCTTGAACTTGGTGCCGAACAGCGCGTTCGACAGCATCGGATAGTCGAACTGCGTCGAGCCCGGGGCCTGCGCGCCGACCACCACCTCGGTGGCCTTGACTCGTCCAGGGTCTTGATCGGCACGTTGTGCCAGACGTAGGTCGCCTGGGTCTCGCGATTGGTGCTGCCGATCCAGTTGATCTTGGTCGCCTCGAAGCGCACGCCGGTCGGCTGCAGCAGCGGTGCGGTCGGCAGGCCGTTGAAGGTGGCGCCGAACACGGTGCCGTCGAACGGGCCACCGGAATAGAGCTGGTTGGTCATCGTCAGCGAGCCGGCGCCGGGCTGGTTCTGCACGATGATGATGGGATTGCCGGGGATGTGCTTCGACATGTGCCGCGCCAGCAGCCGCGCATTGATTCGTAGCCCGAGCCGACGCCGATGCCGACGACGAGCCGCAGGGTCTTGCCGCGGTAGAAGGCGGCGGCGTCGTCCTGGGCGCTCGCCGGAGCGGCGAGCAGGGCGAGCAGGGCGAGCAGGCGAGCGAGGCCGTGGCCAGCAGCAACCGGTTCATGCATGTCCTCCCGAAAGCCCGCAGCATGGCCGCGTGGCGACGGCGCTGTGGCATTTTACCGGCGGGCCGGCGCAAACGACTGGTTGGGGAACGGAGATCCCGCCGGCCGCCGGATGACGATGAAAGCATGGTTCGACGCCTGATGACAGGCGTTGCAGGCGTCGGTCAGCTGGTCGAAGGCTTTGGTGAAGGCCGCGCGGTTGCGCGCCTTGATCGCCTTCTCGACCTCCTCGATCGGAGCCTTGACGGTGTCCTCCATCATCTTGCCGACCGGCACGTCCTTGTAGGCCGGGTGCAGCCTGGCCATGTCCTCCAGCCCTTCCTCCATCTCATGGATCGCGAAATTCGCGAGCTCCCAGTTCGAGGCGTCACCGGCAAGCCATAGCTTGGCGTGCCGGAGCTGCACCACCAGCATGAGGTCGGCGAGCGACGGCACGTAGGGCTTGGTGGCGATGGCGGGCGGTTGCTGGGCGCGCGTGGTGACGATCGGCCCGAAGGCGGTCGCCGCAACGGTCAGGCCGGCGGTCAAGACAACAAGGCTGGTTCGCATGGTCAAGACGATCCTTCGACGTTTCCGTCCTCCAGAGCTCGTTTTCTGCCATGAAGCATCGCAGCGACCAAATTCTCGCGTTGCCGGACGCTTGTGAAAACCACGCCGACCACATGGATCGCTGCCAGCGCGAGCAAAAGATATGCGAGGAGGACGTGTAGCTGTTCAACCCAGGCGATTCCCCAAAACGCGTCGGTGGTGTAGAGCCACCCGGAGAGCGATACCGCCAGTCCGGTTGCAAGCAGCGCGCCGATCATCCAGCCGCCCAAGGGGTTGTGGCCGATGGAACGGTCTCTCGGCCGGCATAAATCTGTACGGCGTATTGAAAAACCGAACTGGGCCTCCGGACAAAGCTTGAAAAGCGGGCATTCTCCGGACCGACAAAGCCCCAGACTATACGAAACGCGATCAACGCAAGCAGAACATAACCTGCCGTGTCGTGGATGCGCCCCTCGGTGACAAACCAAGCAACCGATACGGCAGCCACCATGCTCCAATGGATAATCCTGACAACCGGATCCCAAACCACCAGGTCGGCTGCGGCAGGTCGGCCCATGCCCATCAGCGCGTGCTGGTCAGCACGTGCTCGAATGTCACCGGATGGAAGTATGATTCCACGCGCTGACCTTTGTCAGTCACCGCGTAGACCTCGTAGCACCCGCCGTCGATCTTGATCCGTCGGATTTGCCAGCCTTGATCGGTCAGTCGCTTCTTGAGCGCATCCTGCGATTGCCAACCGCTTTCCGGCCCCGAGTTACAGGTTGCGAGTCCGGTCGCATTTGCGGTGAGGGATGCTGCACAGGTCGCAATGACAAATGTCGTTTGCAGGAGGCGTTTCATGCGGCAAATCTCCAAAGAACGCACTTTGATGCCGCGATTGCGGCAAAAATTGAACTCGGCGAGCAAGTTAAATTCCGGTGAGGCGCGCCGCCACTCACGCCGCCCTTCGTTCCTCCTCCGGATCGAGCGGCAGCTTCACCGGCTGCTTGCGCTTGGCCGAAAGGTCGAGCGCCTTGGTCAGCATCAGCCGGTTGTGCGCCTCCTCGACGGTCGCCGCCTGCGTCGGCAGCCCGAGCGCCACGCGGTTGAGCCAGGATACGGTCTCCTCCGCCATCGGCCCGCGCAATTCGCCGAGCGCCATGTCGCCGGGCGGATAGCTGCCGAGGAAATCGACCAGCCGCGTCTTGTCCGGCGCGTAGCCTTCCGCCTGCGGCTTGCTGACACCGCGAGCACCATGTCGCGATGGGTGTCGTCGATGGTCAGCACGCCGTCGGTGCCGACGATGCCGACCTCGAGCGAATAGACCGCGCCCGGCCAGGTCACCGGCAGCGCCCAGGAGATGTTGAGATGATAGACGCTGCCGTCGCTCAACATGATCATGCCGGCGGTGGCGTCGATGCCCTGGTAGAGCGGGCCCAGCACCTTGTCGATCGAGCGCGCGTAGCACTCGACCGGCGTCTTCTTCTCCAGGTACCACATGCACATGTCGAGCGCGTGCGTGCCCGAGATCACCATCGGCGAGATCGTTTTCGGATCGTCGGTGCGCTTGTAGTTGTCGATCGCGACCAGCCGGTTCATGAACGCGCGCGAGGTGACGAGCGTCACGTCGCCGAGCGCGTTGCTGCGCACCTTCTCCTTGGCGGCGAGCCATTTGCGCCGGAAGCGCTGGGTGTAGCCGACCACCGCGTCGATCTTGGCGTCCTTGATCGCCTTCAGCACCTTGGCGGATTGCGCGAGGTCGGTCGCGAGCGGCTTCTCGATCAGCATCGGCATGCCGCGCTCGACCGCGGCCATGATCGGATCGACGTGCAGGTGCTCGTCGGTCGCGATGATCGCGGCGGTGACCTCCGGCCGCTTGAGCAGCTCGACGTGGCTCTGCGTGACGAAGTCGGCGCCGATCCTCGGCGCGACCTCGCCGGCGCGGTTCGGGTTCTTCTCGGCGAGGCCGATCCATTTCACCGCCGGATGGCGGGCCGCGACCTCGCCGCGGAACAGCCCGACGCGGCCGGCGCCGATGATCGCAAGCCCGATGTCCTTGGCCTGCGTTCTCATGCATTCACCGCCACGTCGCGTCCGAATTTCGCCTTGAAATCGGCGACCGCCGCGATCGTCTCGTTGGTCAGCGGCAGGTCGACCGGCTCGTTGCGCTCGGCCGAGAGGTCGGCGGCGGTGTAGGTCTCCATCACCGCGCGCGCGCTTTCCGGCGTGACCATCACCGGCGTGTTGCGGATGCAGGCTTCGAGGAAGTGGATCGTCTCCGGCCCCATCCGGCCGGCGAACACGTGATCGACCTGCTCGCCCGGCATGGTCGACATCGGGAACTGCTGGCCGCCCGTCATCGTGTTGAGCCAGTTGTCGCGCGCGGTGTCGTCGAGGATCAGCGCGCCTTCGGTGCCGGTGATCTCGATCCAGGTCGAGCAGTAGTTCGGATAGCTCGGCGGCAGGTTCCAGCCGCCGCCGATCATCACCACCATGCCGTTGTCCATGGTGACGATCGTCCACATGATGTCGTAGGAGCCGTTGATCGGCTGCATGTAGCCGTAGGCGCCCTGCGAATAGACGCGCACCGGCTTGGCCGGCTCGAGCAGCCAGAACACGAAGTCGAGATCGTGCGTCGATTCCATCACCACCGGCGAGAGCTGCACGCGCTTGCCGATCTTCTTGCCGAGGCTGCGGGAGATGTGGCGGCTCACCAGCACCGAGACCACCTTGCCGAGCGTGCCGTCGTCGATCTTCTTCTTGGCGTAGGCGATCTTGGTGTTGAACCGCTGCGAATAGCCGATGGTGAATTTCACGTTGTTGCGCCGGGCGAGCGTGATCAGCTCGTCGGCCTCCCACAGCTCCATCGCGATCGGCTTCTCCAGCAGCACATGCTTGCCGGCGCGCAGGCAGTCGCGCGCGATCGGGTAGTGGTTGTTCTCCGGCGTGGTGGAGATGTAGACGACCGAGATGTTCTCGTTCTTGACGATGTCCTGGTAGTCGAGCGTCGCGGTCGCGGGCTTGGTCAGCGCCTTCACCTCGGCCAGCCGGTCCGGCCGGATCTCGCAGATGTGCAGCTTGTCGACCAGCGCCGAGCGCGACAGCGTTTCGGCGCGGATGCCGCCGCACCAGCCGGTGCCGATCACTGCGCTTCGACTTGCTTCACGGCATTCCTTCCCTTGGAATGTCGTGAGGCCGGGGCGCCATAAAGACCATGCCGGACGCACGCTGCAACATGTCGCGTCATCGTCAGGCCGATGAGCAGTGCCGCATCCCGAACACCTTCGCGGCGAATTGCGGATAGACTTCGGCCAGTTCCGGCGCGACCACCTGCGCATCAGCCGCAGCGTCTCGGCTGACGGCGCGGGCGTCCCCGGCACATCGGCCGGGCGGTCGAAATCGAAGCCGGTGTTGACGATCACCTCGGCGACGTGTGGCCGGGATGCACGCTCTGCGAGGCGGAAGCGGCGGCGCGCCTCGTCGAACGCGAACAGGCAGCGGTTGGTGATCAGCGCGATCGGCCCGCCGGTGCGATACACGTTTCGGCGCTGGCGCCCGGCGCGCTGATGAAGTCACCTTCGGCACCAGCGTGCGCCGGGAATGCTCGGTGCGGAACAGGATCACCTTCGGCACGACGTAATAGAGATAGGCCGAGCCGAACGAGCCGGGGAAGCGCACGTTCGGCTTGTCATGCTCGCCGATGCTGACGAGGTTGATGTTGCCCTCGCCGTCGATCTGGCCGCCCGAGAGGAAGAACACGTCGATGCGGCCCTGGCCGGCGCAGTCGAACAGCTCGCGCCCGCCGTCGGTGAAGAAGGTGTGCCTGCGGCTGCCGAGCAGCGACACGTAGGGCCGGCCGTTGCCGCGCGCGCGCGCGAGCAGCGCGGCCGTCGCCGGGATCGGCGAGGCGTTGCCGACCGCGACGTGGCGCACGTCGCCGATCAGATCGGCGATCGACCGGGCGAGCAGCTCCTCGTGGCGGAAATTCTGATTGAGACGTCACGCGCGAATCCCTCCGTCACTCACCCGCTGCGGGCTTATCTCGGCGTATCCACGGCTGGCCAGTGGCACAGCGCCCTCCCAGCGCGCTCGCTCGTCGTCCTCCCCGGCAAGGCGGGAGACTGTGAGGTGTGACGCACGATCTACGCGGCGCGTCGCCATGCACGTGCTGGTCGAGGTAGCGCCGAAGCCCTCGGCGGTCGCCGCGAGCCGCGCATATCGGCAAGATGCGCCGCGTCCCGGGTAGTGGTCGGGCAGCGGCAGCGGCCAGGCGCCGCTTCGGCGCACCGCGACCGCTTCGACATAGAAGCCGGGGAGCGCGCCGGCGGCGAGGCGCGGATCGTCGAGCAGATTGCCGTCGTGGATTTCTCCACCGTCACCACGGTCTTCTCCGCGGCATGCGCCATCGTCGCGAGCTCGCGCTGGCGGCCGATCCAGACGTTGCCGTCGCGATCGGCCATCGGCGCGTGGAACAGCGCGACATCGGGCCCGATGGCGGGCAGCAGCACGATCGGGTCGTCTTGCCGAACGGGTTGTCGATGACCCTCCAGTCGGACGATTTGAGCACGTCGGAGCCGATCAGCCCGCGCAGCGGCATGAACGGCACGCCCTTCTCGGCGGCCTGCAGCGCCGCATGCATGGCCGGGCAGGTGGCGTCCTTGATGCGCAGCGCGCCGGCGGTGATCGCGGCGGTGAAGCGCGGCGCCGCGCCGAATTCGCCGAGGCTGACCGCGGAGGTCTCGAGCGTCTCCACGCAGCCCGCGCCGATCAGCAGGTCGGCCTGCAGGCTCGAGGTCGGCAGCGCCACCAGCGTGAGCCGCTTCACGCCGCGCCGGATCAGCGCGCGCGTCGCCGCCATGGCGACGCCGGAGCTTCGCGCGGGACCGCCAGCACGCAGCCGTCGGCGACGGGCGCGAGCGCTTCGTCGAGGGTGCGGGCGATGAGCGGCATGAGGGCGATCCTATTGATGGGATTCGGGCAGCGCCAAGTGGGCTCGCCGGATTGGGCTTGCCGGACATCTGCCCACGCTTAGAATCGGGGCAGGAATTGGAGAACAACGGGCCCATGCAGACCCTGAAGGACAAGCTTGCCACC
>CAVYOK010000022.1:0-484575 GCA_963770165.1 uncultured Actinomycetes bacterium | reverse complement strand
CGCGCGCGAGTGGCGGGCGCTGTCGGTCGAGATGCCGGTGTTGGCGTACATCTGGCGATACAGCTTCGAGATCAGCACGAACGCCAGCCGCGACTTCATCGACTTCACGCAATCGGCGCGCTGCCAGACGTGCGGCAACGCGTAGAACTGATCCCAGACGCCCTGCGTGCGGCTGCGGATTTCGTCGGGCGACATCAACGGGTGCGGCGTATAGACCTTCGGCCGCCGGTGCTTGCGGAATCAGCCAGTGGCGCGTGACCGGGATGCCGTCCGACCTTCTGCACGTCGTCGCCAACCGAGGCTTCCCACTTCTCGAAATCGAGCGTGCCGGGAAACGGCGTCAGCATCACGAACTGCGCGCAGCGTCACGCCGCGCCTGCTGCGCGAGCGCCGCCGTGGCGTCGAACGTCGCCGGCTTGTCGCTCGGCAGGCCGAAGATGAACGAGCCGAGCACGTGCACGCCGTGCTTCTGGAATGCCTGCAGGCGCTCGGCCAGCGCGTCGCCGGCCAGGTTGAAATCCTTGTAGACGTCCTTCAACCCCTCCGGCGTGACCGATTCGATGCCGACCAGCGCGCCGCGAATGCGCGCCTTGCGCATCGCGTTGAGGTATTCCGGATCCTCGGCCGCTTCCATCGTGATCTGCGTGAAGAAGTTCATGTCGGACGGCAGCTTCGACATCCGCTCCATCAGCTCGAACCGCTCGTCGCGAATCGCCTTCAGCCGCTTGCAGGTGCTCTTGTCGACGCGGCGATCGGCCATGCGCAGATCGTCGAGCGTGACCGGATAGAAGTTGTCGTCGGCCAGCGCGATGAAGCGGAACCCGAGCCGCCGCAGCTCGACCATCTCCTCGATCACCGCGTCCACGACGCGCACGCGCGGCTTCTGGCCGTCGGTACGCCACACCGAGCAGAACGAGCAATGCTTCGGGCAGCCGCGCACCGTCTGCACCGACGCCATCATGTAGCGGCCGCGCGGCAGCAGATCCCAGCGGGCCGAGATCATCGTGCCGCCTTCGATCCTGCCGCCTTCGTACACGCGCTGCGGCTTGCCGGCGACGCAGTCGTCAGATGACCGCGGCCCACATGCGATCGCCGTCGCCCTTGACGACGGCGTGCGCGCCGCCGTGCTCGAACGCCTCGTCCGGGATACAGCGTGGCGTGAATGCCGCCGTAGACCACGTACGCGCCGCGCGCGCGCGCCGCGCGGCCGACTTCGTAGCCGCGCAAGCGCGTTCAGCGTATGGATGCCGATGCCGACCACGTCGCCGGCGCCGATACGTGTCGAAGTCGAGCTGCTCGAGGGTTTCGTCGACGATGTGCGGGTCGCCGTACTGCGCGGGCGTCGCCGCCGCGAGCACGTAGAGCCAACGGGGCGTGATAACCGCGACGCCAAACGAAACGTCACTTGGATTGATGAGATGGATGCGCATCAGGGGCAGACGAGGTATTATGGACTTTGCTAGAGAAGGGGCCGCCGATGTCAAACTTTCGCCCATGAAATCCGCCACCGTCTGCTTATTGGCCATCGTTGCAGCCAGCCACTCTTCAGGCCCAGCAACACAAAATGCGGCGGCCCAGCCGCGACCCGCAGATCAAGACGCTGGTCGGCCGGCTCGACCTCGAGAAATACAAGGCCACGTCAAAGGCCTCACCCAGTTCGGCGATCGCCGGCAGGGCACCGAGCGCAACCGCAAGGCCGTCGACTGGATCGAAGCGCAGCTCAAGAGCTACGGCTGCCCGACCGAGCGCTTGAAGTACGAGTACAACCCGGCGCCGCCGACCGGCGGCGGCGGCGGCGGCGGCGGCGGCGGGCAGAAAGCCGCCGAATCCGGCGATTGCGAGCGGCGAAGTGCGGTCCGGACCGGGCGGCTCGCGCTATCGCGGCATCACGCGGCGGACCGGCGTCAACAACGATCCGAACGCGCAGCCGGACGAGAAGCTGCGCGAGCTCAATCGCGAGCCGACCACGCCCGGCGCCGCGCGAGCAGGTCTACTGCACCAAGGTCGGCACCACGCGCCCCGACGAGATGTACATCGTCGGCGCGCACATGGACGGACACGGCTGGGGCGAGGCCGCGAACGACAACGGATCGGGCACGGCGCTGGTGATGGAGCTGGCGCGCATCTTCAGCATGCCGGACGTGCAGACCGAGCGCACGATCCGCTTCGCGCTGTGGAACAACGAAGAGACCGGGCTGAACGGCGCGCGCGCCTACGTCGAGCAGCGCGCGACGCTGCAGGGCAAGGAGAACCCGCCGGGCTCGGGCCGCTATCCCGAGCCGAAGTGGCTCGGCGATGATCCAGCACGACATGATGATGTGGGATCACGGCATGCCGCGCGCCGACGGCACCTGGAATCCCGAGCAGCGGCCCGAGGCCGACGTCAACATCGAGTTCCAGTCCACGGCCAAGCGCGCCGACGAGGCGATGAAGCTGGCGTTCTTCTTCCGCGACGCCAACGAGAAGTACGCGACCGACTATCCGGCCGCGGTCGGCCCGCACATGACCAACACCGACTCGACGCCGTTCATGGACATCGTCCCGGCGATCAGCCTGCGCGAGAACGAGCGCGGGCATGCACACCGGCGCCGGCTGGAACCCGACGTGGCATCAGCCGATCGACGTCTTCGCGACGTTCTCCGACAAGGATTTTCGGCTGGGACTGAACGCGGCGCAGACGACGCTCGGCGCGGTGGCGCAGCTCGCCGGCGCGAAGCTGAAATAACGAACGACGAATCAACGGACAACCGAAAAAGGGAGGCTGCCGTCGATGGCACCCTCCGCTTTTGTATTTCGTTCATTCGTTATTCGTTCTTGTCTTCTTCTTCCGCGGGCTCGTTCGTCTAGATCGTCAAGCCACGGATTCGGTTGCGGCCCGGGACGATGCCGGCGATGTCCGGATCGACGTCCGGGTCTCGCGGGCGACGTCTCGTTGCGCCGCTGTTTGGTTTCTTCGCGGCGCACCGACCTTCTGCTTCTGCTTCTCAGCCCGCGCCCGCTCGCGTTCGCGTTTTCCTCTTCCGAGTGGTCCTCGTGTGGCCATTCAGCGTGAACCTGCGATTACCAGCGGGGCTCCCGGCGTCCGCCGCCGCCACCGCCGCCGCCGCGGTTGCCGCCGAAGCCGCCACCGCCGCCGCGGCCGCCGCCGAAGCCGCCACCGCCGCCGGGACCGCGCGGCTTCTTTCGGACGCGCTTCGTTCACCGTCAGCGTGCGGCCGCCAAGCTGTGATTCATGCAGCTCGGTGATCGCCTTCTGCGCGCCTTCATCGGTCGCCATCTCGACGAAGCCGAAGCCGCGCGCGCGGCCGGTGGCCATGTCGCGCATCACCGTGACCGATTCGACCGGACCGACCCGCTCGAACAATTCCTGAAGATCCTGCTCCGCCGCGCTGTAGGGAAGATTTCCCACGTACAACTTCCGACCCATCGTCTGCTCCTCGTCTCGCTGAAGGCGGATGAAACTGGGACTACCTGAGGACTGACGCTGACCCAAGGCCCTGAAACACCGAAGGCCGCCCTGGGCGGCCTTCCCCTACAGCACCTTCGAGTCTACCAGAATTCCACGCAACTTAGCTCAGCACGCGCCCGCCTCTCAGGCTTCGTCGTGCGCTACGGCGCAACGGCGCGACGCATTGCGCGTTGATAATGGAGGCTCACGTGTTCTGGCCAACAACCGTGCACGCGGCCGCGCTGTTCGCGTCGACGGCGCTTTCGATCTGGGCGGCGGTCATCGCGCGCACGCGCCGCGGCGTGCCCGGCGGCGCGGCGTTCGGCTGGATGATGCTCGCCGTCGCGCTGTGGAGCTTCACGAGCGCGATGCACACGCTGGTCGACGACTCGCGAGGCGCGCGTCCTCATCGCGAAGTTCCAGTACCTCGGCGTCGCGCCGATCGGCGTGCTGTGGCTGCTGTTCGCGACGCGATTACAGCCGCGTCGCGTGGCCGGCCGGCGATCGGCTGCTGCGCGCTGGTCGTGTGGATCGTGCCGGTCGTCGACGCTCGTGCTCGTCGCTCACCAACGAGCAGCATTATCTTCTACTGGTCGGCGATCGACGAAGTGCCGACGCCGCGCGGCACCCGGCTCGTCTATCGCGGCGGACCGTGGTACTGGGTGCACGCCGTCTACAGCTATTTCCTCGTCCTGATCGGGACCGCTGACGCTGGTGCGCGGCCTGCGCCGGTTCCCGCCGCCGTATCGCCGGCAGACCGCGCTGATCATCGCCGGCGCGATCGTGCCGTGGGCCGGCAACCTGCTGTATCTCACGCGCGCTGCTGCCGGTGACGGCCTCGATCCCACGCCGATCGCATTCACCGTATCGGGCGCGTGCTTCACGTGGGGCATCTATCGCCATCGCCTGTTCGGCCTCGTGCCCGTGGCGCGCGACATGGTCGTCGACAGCATGGACGACGGCGTGCTCGTGCTCGACGCGCAGCGGCGCATCGTCGATCTGAATGCGGCGGCCGAGCGCTACACCGGGCTGCGACGGCGCAGCCTCGGCCGCCCGGTCGAAGAAGTGGTGTCGTGGTGGAACGAAGCGGTCGCCGAAGATCGCCCGCTCGCCGAAGGCCAGCCGGCGATCGTCAAGGTCGAACCGGGCCCGCGCTATTTCGAGGTGAAGGTGTCGGCGGTGCGCGATTCGCAGCGGCGCTTCGTCGGCTGGCTGGTGATCGTCCACGACATCTCCAACCGCCGCCGCAACGAAGCCGAGCGCTACGCGTTCGAGCGCCGCGTGCAGGAACAACAGAAGAGCGAGAGCCTGATGGTGCTCGCCGGCGGCGTCGCGCACGACTTCAACAACCTGCTGACCGGCATTCTCGGCAACGCCGATCTGCTGGCGATCCATGTCGCCGCCGGAATCGGAGCACAGCGCGCGCCGCCGAAGCGATCGTGATCGGCGCGCAACGCGCCGCCGATCTGGTGTCGAAGATGCTCGCCTACTCCGGCGGCGGGCGGGTCGTCGCCGAGCAGGTCGATCTCGATGCGCTGGTCAAGGAGATGGTCGACCTGCTCGGCGGCGTCGGTGGCGCGGCACTGCACGCTGACCTACCACAGCCCCGGACCGCTGCCGCTGGTGGAAACCGATCCGACGCAGATCCGCCAGGTCGTGCTCAACCTGATCGTCAACGCCGCGGAAGCCGTCGACGATCACGGCGTGATCACGGTCGAGACCGGCGAGCGAAACGCTCGATCGAGTCGACGCTGAAGCAGATGACCTTTGGCGATCGACATCGAGCCGGGCCACTACGTGTTCATCGACGTCGTCGACAACGGCATCGGCATGAGCGACCACACGCTGGCGCGCATGTTCGATCCGTTCTATTCGACGAAGGATCACCGGCCGCGGTCTCGGCATGGCCGCGGTGCGCGGCATCGTGCGCAGCCACCGCGCCGCGTTGCGCGTCACGTCGAAGGAGCGTCAGGGCACGCGGTTCCGCGTCTGGTTTCCGCTCGGCGTTGTCGATCCACTCGACCAGCGCCGCGAGCGAGCGCCACGCGCGGGCAATCGACGCCGTCGTAAAGACCCGCCATATCGAACAGCACGCCTTCGCGCAGGCCGGCCTGGCGCGCGCCCATCACGTCGACGTGATAGAGATCGCCGACGTGGACCGTGTGCGACGCGTCGGCGCGCGACTTGCTCGAGCGCCAGCTGTGAAGAGCCGCGGATCCGGTTTCTCGACGCCCCACTCGTGCGAATCGAGGACGTGATCGAACCACTTGGTGAGATCGACGCGATCGAACAAGTGGCGCAGCCGGCCGTTCGCGTTCGACACCACCACCAGCTTCAGCCCGCGGCTCTTGCAAGCGCCGCCAGCGCCGGCGCGACATCGGGTTCGACGTGCTCCCAGAGATTGTCGTGGCGGTGGTATTCGCGCAGCTCGACGAGCGCCGCATCGGTGCCGCGCTTCTGCTTGACGCCGGCGTGATGCAGCACGAGGTTGAAGTACAGCCAGCCGCGCGCGCGATCGTCGGTCGCGCCGATCACGGACGCCTTGTCGATGTCGTAGGTGGCCTTCTGTTCGGCCGCGGCCAGCGCCGCGGCGGTGACGGTAGCGCCGTGACGCACCAGCGCATCGGCGACGCGCGTCCACGACGGGTGGCACAGCACGCCACCCGCATCGAGGAACACGGTGTCAATGGCACATGTCGCTGACAGATCGTCCCTTGAGCGACGACAAGTCGAGTGGGGGTTGCTCTTCCGGCCGCGGTAGCCAGTGATGATATTCAACCAGCGGGCGATCGTCGGTGAGAACCGGGCCGTCGCCCGACCAACGCGCGCATCTCCTCTGCAGCCTGCCCGTGTACCAACTGCGCAACGCTTCAAATCCGGTCAGCCCGACCGCATCGAGCGCCTCGCGCGTCATCGGGTGCTGCGCGCAGCCGATCGATCGCGCTGCGGATCGATGCGCAACGGATGCTTTGTGCCGACCATGAAGTTGGCGTCGTACCACAGCGTCGCATCGGGAAACACCTCGAGAAACGTCCGCATGATCAACGTGTATTCGACGCGCGGCCGATGGCCGATCCACTGCAGCACCACGCCATCGTCTTTCAGAGCATTCGCGCACGAGCGTAAAGTACTCGCGCGAGTAGACATGGCCGGCGCCGGCGTGGCCGGGCTGAATGATGTCTGCGGTGATGACGTCGAAACGGCGATCGGTCAACGCCAGAAAATTGCGGCCATCGTCGATGCGCACGGTGACGTTGGGCTGCGTCAGCAGGTCGTAGTTGACGTGCGTGAAAAACTGCGCGGCCTGCCGGACACCTTCGGCGAGTTCGACGATCTGCACGCGCGCGTCGGGATACTGGCTGACACCGCGCCGGGCGTGGCGCCGCCGCCCATGCCGACCACGAGCACCTCTTTCGGATTGCCGTGCAGCACCATCGGCAGATGGCCGATCGCGCGATGCAGCCGCACCATCTCAGGCTGATCGTTGGCCTGATGCAGGCCGTCGAGATACAGCACGTGCTGGAACTGCGAGGCGCGGACGCTGACCGCGGTTTGCGCGCCCTCGTGACGCCAGAACTCGAGCAGCTGATCGCCGTAGCGGCGATCGATCGCGACTTTGAAAGGATCCGGGAAGTCGCGAGCCAGCCACGACGAACGCCGCGACGACAGCGATCGCGCGGCGATCCAGCGGCGTCGGCTGCGACGCGATAACCACAGGCCTGATGCGACAAACAACGCCGCAAGCGCCGATCAACGCGTTGACGCTGCCCAGGCGCGGCAACAGCACGAACCCGGCAAGCAGCGATCCGGCAATCGCGCCGGCGACGTTCAGCGAATACATCGCGCCGACCCGGCGCGCCACATCCGCTTGGCGATCGTCAACCGGCCTCCTGCCGGCAATGCCGAGCGCCAGTGGAAAACCGATGCCCATGAAGATCGACGGCGGCAGGATCGCGATAAGCACCGCCGGCCAGAGGCCCATGGTTTTCCACCCGTGCTCCACGGTCCATAAGAGAAACGTCATGCTGCCGACGCGGCCACACCGGTAAGCGCCTGCACGATACCGAGCGCGGCGGACATGATCGCGAGGCGACCGCAGAGATCCATGCTGCGATCAGCCCGCCGATCGCAATGCCGCCCAGCACCGTCGCCAGCATCGCGGTGAAGGCCTCCGTGGTCGCGATGACGAATTGCAGCATCAACCGAAACCAGACAATCTCCAATCCCAACGATGCAAAGCCTGACACCACAACGACGATCGCCAACGCTGCCGACTGCGGATCGCGGATCGCGGATTGCGGATCAATCGCCGATCGCGGATCTGCCGATCCGCCATCCGCAATCGATCTGAAGTCCGAATTCCGCGATCTGAAATCGACGCCACGGGCGAGCATCATCGCGATCACACCGACGAGCGACATTCAGGCTCGCCGCCAGCAGAAACGATCGTCTGGATTCCGATCGCGGGAATCAGGATGAGCCGGCTCAGGAGCGTGCCGGTCATCGCGCCCAGCGTGTTGATCGCGTACAGCAGGCTGATGCTCGTGCCGTCGGCCTTGCCCGGTCGCGGAAACGGCGGCGCTCAATAGCGGCAGCGTGATGCCCATCATCGCCGTCGGCACGCGAGGATCGCGAACGACGACACGAGGCGCGCCACCGTCAGCACGGTCAACGAATCCGGCGCGGTGCCGTGCAACGCGGCATACAGCAACGATGCGGCGTCGAGCAGAAACGGCGACAACAACCCGGTGACGCCGACAAGGATTTCGGCGACGCCGAATGCCGCCAGCGGCGACATGCCCCGGCGCAGAACGCGGCCCGACAACGCGCTGCCGATGGCGAGTCCGGCCATGAACGCCGCCAGCACGGTGCTGGCGGCGTAGACCGTCACGCCGAACACCAGCGACAACCGCCGCAGCCACAACACCTGGTAGATGAGACCAGCGATGCCGGAGACGTAAAACAGCGCAAATACGGCTCGCCGGCCGGCTCGACTGCATCGAGGCTCGATCGATCATATAATTGGCCGTTGGTCATGAACGGGAAGCGCAGCTCGGCGCATCTCGAAGCGGTCTTCGGGCCGCTCGAGATCCGCGTGCTCGAGGCGCTGTGGGCGCGCGGCCGCGCCGCCTGCGTGCGCGACCTGCAGCCGCGACTTTCCCGGCGTGGCCTACACGACGTTGATGACGACGCTCGATCGCCTGTTTCGTAAGGGCACGCTGCTCGCGCGATCAAAGAGCGGCCGCGCGTTTTACTACTCGCCCGAGGCTTCGCACGATCAGCTGATGTCGCGAGCTGGCGGGCTCGACGTTCACGACGCTTGCTTCCCGGACGACAGCGTCGGCGATCCGGCCGATCATGTCGATGTTCGTCGACACGGTCGGCGAGCGTGACGAGGCGCTGCTCGACGAGCTCGAAGCGCTGGTGCGGGCGCGGCGCGAAGAATTGAAGGAATGGTGGCGGCGATGAACCAGCCGCTGCTGATCGTCATCGTCGCGCTCGCGCGCCTTCGCGGCGCTCAACATCATCTCGTCGGCGCTGCTTGTCGCTGGCGTGGCGGTTGGGCCGAATTCGATTTGCGCAGCTCACGCCGGCCGCACGCGCGCGCGAGGCTCGTGTGGTTGCGCGCGATGCCGGCGGCCGCAGCGTTGACCGTCACGTTAGTGATCGTGGTGCCGGCATTCGCGATTTTCGAGCCTGAGCACGCGTCTGAGGAAGTGGGCCCGGCGCTGGCCATGCTGGCGCTCATCGGCGCCACACAACTCGGGATCGCGCTGATTCTTGCGGCCGTGAGTCTGGTTCGCACCGCTTCCGTGACGCGCGCCTGGCTGCGCTCGGGCACGCCGCTCGATGTCAATCCGCCGGCCGGTGTTCCGGCCTATGCGATCGATTCGCCGGCGCCGATCGTCGCGCTCGTCGGTGTGTTCGCGCCGAAACTGATCGCCGCGCGCGCGGTCATCGACGTGTGCACTCATCGACGAGCTTGCAGCGATCGTGGCGCACGAGCGCGGCCATCTGCATGCGCGCGACAATCTGAAACGCTGGCTGATGGCCTCGCGCCCCAGACGCGCTGCGCTGGACGCGCGTCCATCGCGAGATCGCGACGGCCTGGCACGATGCCGCCGAGGATGCGGCTGACGACGTGGCGACGTGCGGCGATGTGGGCGCGCGAGCCGACCTGGCGGCGCTGCTCCTGAAGATCGCGCGGCTTACGCCGCAGCCGGTGTGGCCGCGCGCAGCGACGATCAGCCCGTTCGTCGATCGCGATGACCTGCCGCGCCGTGTGCGCCGGTTACTGGCCGCCGAATCGGGATCTCGTCCGTCGCGTCTCATGACCGCCGCTGGCGATGGCGGTGATCGCCGCGGCGATGACCGTGATTGCGACTTCGCCTGCCTGGCTCGAACGCGTATTCGCCGTCGTCGAGACGCTCGTCGCCCTCGGACGCTGACCGCCGCGTCCCGCTACGACCGCTGGTAGTAGCTCACTCAACTTCGTATCTTCGGCTAGATGCGCATCCCGACATTTGTACTCGCTGATCTGTCTTGCATTCCCCCTCCCTGCCTTCGCGTTCAAGGGACGCGTGGTCGATGCGCAAGGGCGGCCGGTGGCCAAAGCGACGGTTTCGATCCTCGGTCGCACCGGCGAAGCGATCACCGATCGGCGACGGCCGCTTCGAGTGGAAACCGGATCCGCCGGCGCCGTTCGAGATTTTCGTGATCGACGCCAACGGCAACTATGCGCAAACCGGTGCTCATCGAAACGCTCGATCCCACGCAGGAACTGTTGGTGACGATCACGTCGCTGGTGAGCGAATCGGTCACGGTGATCGGGATCGGCGCCAAGCATTGAATCAACGCCAGGGTCCGGCACGACCAGCCTCAGTGGCCGCGACGTTGCGGTCCGTCAACCGTCGAACCTGATGCAGGCGATCGAGAACGTGGCCGGCGTCAATCAGGTATCAGAAGGACAGGCGGCGGTGCCGGCGATTCGCGGCCTCGCGCGCGGCCGCACGTTGATCCTGATCGACGGCGCGCGCGTCAGCTCAGAGCGCCGGGTCGGCCCGAGCGCCACTTATCTCGATCCGTCGTTAATCGAGGGCGTCGACGTGGCGCGCGGTCCAGGCTCGGTCGCGTATGGCTCCGACGCGTTCGGCGGCGTCATTTCGGTGCGGACGCGCCGCGTGGTCGCCAGATCGCCGCTCGCATTTCAATTCAGCGGCACGGTCGGCGCCGGCATTCCGGAAAGGCGTGCGGCCATCGAGCTGTCCAAGGGACTGTCTGCAAGGCGGCGTGATCTTCGCCGCCCACACGCGCGATGCCGACGATTGGGGCAGCCCTGCGGGTGAGGTCTTCAACTCCGGCTATCAGCGACGGCGGGTTCCTCGTTCGCGTGTGCAGCAGAAACTCGGCGAAGGCGAGCTCAGCGCCGGCTGGCAGAGCGACTTTGGGCGCGACATCGAGCGACCGCGCAACAACTCGCGGACCGTTCGCTTCTATTACCCCGAAGAGAACTCGCATCGATTCACGGCCGGCTATGAAGCCGAAGCCGTCG
Source organism: uncultured Actinomycetes bacterium (assembly GCA_963770165.1). Taxonomy (GTDB): domain Bacteria; phylum Actinomycetota; class Thermoleophilia; order Solirubrobacterales; family Solirubrobacteraceae; genus Conexibacter. The sequence goes on along the minus strand of CAVYOK010000022.1, from coordinate 473,575 downwards.
CGGGCTTGAGCCGCATCGGGCTCACCGGGTTCGTCGGCACCTACGATCAGGTGACCGACCAGGATCGGTTCGCGACGGCGACGACCGGGCCGCAGCGTCGAGCGGGCCGACGTCTCGGCCAACGACTTTCACGTGCGCGGCTTCGCGGAGAAACTGTTTGGCCGTTCGCGATTCGAGGCCGGCGTCGACGTCAACGGCCGCTATGGCCTCAACGCCATCGACGATCTGATCACGTATAACCTTGCCGGCGAGATCATCAGCACGCGGCCCGAATGTGTCGGTCGACACGGCGCGACGCACCGACGCCGGCTCTACGCAGTCGATCGAGACCGCGGTCGTGCCCGATGCTGGTCGTCAGCGGCGGCATTCGCGGTGATTACGTCACCACCAAGAATTCGGGCGGCTACTTTGGCGACCGGTCGACTGGCAACGGCGCCGGCTCAGGCTACGCGTCGGCAACGGTCGGCAGCTTCAAAGGCTTCAGCGTGACCGGCGCAGATCGCGCGCGGCTTTCGCGATCCGGTGCTGTCGGATCGCTACTATCGCGGTCCCACGGGCCGCGGCTTCATCACCGGCAACCCCGATCTGAATCCTGAAACCAGCGTGCAGATGGACTTCGGCGTGCGCTACCTGGCGCCGGCGTTCCGCCTGGCCGCGTTCTATTACCACTACGAGATTCACGATCTTGATCGAACGCTTTTCGACGCAGACCGACTTCTTCTTCTTCCGCAACCGCGGCACGGCTCGCGTGCGCGGCTTCGAGGTCGAAGCGCAGGCCACGCTTCCCCGGCGCGATCACGCTCGACATCGCCACGCAGGTCGCCGAAGGACGCGCGCTCGACGACAACGCCTATCTCGACGACATCTCGCCGATCAACCTCACGGCCGTGCTGCGAAAGCAGTTTGGCGAGCGCGCATTCGGCCAGCTGCGCGCCGTCGTATTTCTCGGACGACGATCACTTCGGCCCGACCGAGCGGGCCGTGCCCGGCTACACGATGGTCGACGCTGCCGCGGGCTATCGCGTGGCGCGGCCGCTCGAGCTGCGCGTCCAGGCGCGGAATCTGCTGAACGAGGAGTTCTTCGCCAGCCAGGACGTGCGCACGGTGTCTGCGCCCGGCCGCTCGGCGTCGCTGACGGCGACGGTCAAATTCTAGATCTAGACGGTGCAGGTTTTCTCGATGACGAAGATGTTGTTCTCGGTTTCCTGGATCGTCACTTCGATGGTGTAACGGACCCCGCGGCCCGGATACTGCTTCCTGATCACGTTCACGACACCGTCGAACACGTAAGCGGCGACGTTCTCGACGCTCGGCCCATTGCCCTTCAGCATCACCACGCCTTCGGGCTCGAACAGGCCCTGATCCAGGAAGGTCTGATCCTGCTCGGTGACCAGCATCTTGTGATCCATGAAGCGCATCACGTTCTTGATGTCGCCGAACTCGAGCGACATGTCGAGATCGTCGCGGGGAAATTCCTCGGCCGCCACCACCACCTTGCCCTGCCAGGTGTGGCCGTGGACGAATTTGCACTTGCCCGGGTAGCCAAGCTGGCGGTGGCCGGTGTGGAACTTCGCCGTGACGATGATCTTTTCCATCCGGATCTGATTATAGTTTGGGGCCGTGAGGGGAGCCGCGGCTGCACTGATCGGGATGGCGCTCCTGTGTGCCGACATGCGGGCGCAAGAGACGTCGATGTCCACCGTGCTGGCGCGCATCGCCAGCTACGTCAGCGACTACCGGCAACGGCTGGTCGGGGTCGTCGCTGAAGAGCATTACCGGCAGAACGCCGTCAACGTCTCGCGTGGCGGACGGCAGTCGCGCCAATTCCGCGAGCTTCGTTCGGACCTGCTCCTCGTCAAGCTGCCCGACGAGGATCACTGGCTCCAATTCCGCGACGTGTTCGAAGTCGATCGGAAGCCTGTGCGCGATCGTGATCAGCGCCTCTACAAATTGTTCGTCACACCGACGGCCGACGCCCGCGCGCAGGCCGAGACCATCCAGCAGGAAAGCTCGCGCCACAACATCGGTCCGGTGCAGCGAACGATCAACATGCCGATTCTGGCGATGCTGTTTTTCGAAGCCGCACAACACCACAATATCCAGGTCGAACGCCTCGTGGCCAATAACAGCCGCCGCTTTGAACCGCTGGCGCGAGCGGAGCATGTATGGCGCCTCGGCTTCACCGAGACCGGGACGCCGACGCTGGTGCGCGGCGCCGGCGGCAAGGACATTCCCTCGCATGGAGAAATCTGGGTCGACAGCACCACCGGCCGCATCCTGCAGACGGAGTTCACGAGCGAAGACAGCCCGCTTCTCGTCGCCACTATTCAGGTCGCCTATGGCACGGCGCCGGGGTTCACATTGCTGCTGCCGGCCGAGATGCGAGAGCTGTACCGCGTGCGCGTCAACGAATCGCGCATCGACGGCCGCGCCACTTACAACAAGTTCCGGCAGTTCACCGTCACCACCATCGAGAAGCCGAAGCAGCAGTGACCATCCGGCCCGCGACGACCACCGACGCCGACGCGATTTGGCGCATCTTCCACGCCGTTGTGGCCGGCGGGGACACTTACACGTTTCCGCCGGACACCCCGCGCGAGCGACGCGGTCGACTACTTTCTCGCTCCGGGCATCGCCTCGTGGGTGATCGAAGAGGACGGCCACGTGATCGGGATGTACAAGATGATTCCCAACCGCATCGGGTTGGGCTCGCACGTCGCGAACGCGTCGTTCATGGTCGATCCGTCCGCGCACGGCCGCGGCGCCGGCCGGGCGATGGGCGAGCACTGCCTGGACGAGGCGCGCAAGGCCGGTTACCACGCGATGCAATTCAATTTCGTGGTCAGCACCAACACGGCCGGCGTGGCGTTATGGAAGAAGCTCGGCTTCGAGATCGTCGGCACGTTGCCGAAAGCGTTTCGACACAGCCGCCTGGGCTATGTCGACGCCTACGTCATGCATAGGTTTCTCTGATTTGGAATTTCGGAAATTCGGAAATTCGGAATTTCCCAAGTTCTAAATCATTCGTAACGCAACGCGTTCATCGGATCGATCTTCGACGCGCGCAAAGCGGGAATGAATCCCGCGCCGAGAGCGACGATGGCCAACGCGATGGTCGACGCGGTGAGCACCACCGGATCGTGGCCCTGCATCTCGAACAGCATCGACTGCGCAAGCCGGCCGACGCCAATCGCGACGACCAGCCCGATCACGCCGCCGATCATCGCCATCCTCAGCCACCTGCTTCATCACCATGCCGCGCACCGTGCCGCCGTCGGCGCCGAGCGCCATGCGCAGGCCGAACTCGCGCGTGCGCTGCGCCACCGTGTAAGCGAGCACGCCGTAAAGGCCGATCGCCGCCAGCACCGTCGCCAGCAGCGCGAAGCCGAGCGACAGCGTGCTGATGATGCGATCCTCCGACACGTTCTCCTTGATCTGCTGCGTCCATCGTCTTGATGTCGCCCACCGGCAGGTTCGCATCGAGCTTGCGCGACGACGGCCGGGATCGTGCGCAGCATCTGCTCGGGCGGCGTCGACGTGCGGACGTAGAAGTAGCCGAAGCCCGAGACGCTCTTCCTGCCGGTACGGCAGGAAGAACTGCGGCGGCACCGCGCGCTTCACCTCGCTGTACTTGGCGTCCTGCACCAGGCCGACGATCTCGATATCGAGCTTCGCGTTGCGGCCCGCCGAGCGCCAATGCGCTTGCCGACCGCGTTGTCGCCCGAGGTTGAACTTCTTCGCGAACGCCTGGTTGACGATCGCCGACCTTCGGCGCGCCGAACGCATCCGCGCGCGTGAACTCGCGGCCTGACATCAGCGGAATGCCCATCGTCCGGAAATAGCCGGGACCGACGCCGTTGAACGACGCGTTGGTGTTGGTATCGGGACCGGCCTCGAAGCCTTCCACGACCAGGCTGTTGCCCCAGTTGTCGCCGGCGAGCACGGGCACCATCGCCGCCGCCACGCCGGTCACGCCGGGCAGCGCCGCCAGCTCGTCTTCGATGCGCTCGAACAGCTGCCGCGTGCGCTCGGTGTTGTAGCCGTTGAGCTCGGGCGAGATGCCGAAGATCACCATGTGATCGGTCTTCAGCCCGAGATCGACGCGGCTGACGTTGAAGCAGGCTCTTGGCGAACAAGCCCGGCCGGCACCAGCAGCGCCATCGACATCGCGATCTGCACCGTGGCGAGCGTGGTGCGGAAGCGGCGCGCCGCCTTGCGCGCCGCCCGGCTGGCCGGCCTGGTTCTTCAGCGTCGCGGCGAGATCGGGCCGCGTGCTGTGCAGCGCCGGGAACAAGCCGAAGAGCAATGCCCGTGCCGATCGCCGCGCCGCCGGCGAACAGATCAGCATCGTCGGGCTCAGCGTGAACGCGATCGATGCCGCGCGTCTTCGGCGGGCATGAGCGACGCGATCAGGTCGAGCGTCCACTTCGCGACGAACAGCCCGGCGACGCCGCCGAACGCCGCCAGCACGATCGACTCGGTCAGCAGCTGCGTGATCAACTGCCGGCGGTTGGCGCCGATCGACAGCCGCACCGCCATCTCCGCGGAGCGGCCGGCGCCGCGCACCAGCAGCAGGTTGGCGATGTTCGCGCACGCGATCAGCAGCACGGTGCCGGTGACGACGAGCAGAATCGTCAGCGGCGCGCGGGCTTCGTCGTCGAAAGCTGCTCTGGCCGCGATGCGCCCGGCTTCGACGTGATCTGCTTGGCCTTGAAGCGGGCCATCGTCTGCTCGCTCATGCCCTTCTGCAGCGGCGCCTCGACGTCGTTGATGATGGCGCGATAGGGGCCGTTGATCGCGACCGTGCGCCTGCTCGATCGACACGCCCGGCTTGAGCCGCGCGAACAGATACGCCCAGTAGCTGCGGCGGTTCTCGAAGCCGTTGAAGCCGGGCGACATCAGGCCGCGCATCGTGATCGGCACGAACACATGCGGGCGTCTGGCCGAGCGTCGTGCCGTCGAAGCCGCGCGGCGCGACGCCGACGATGGTCATCGCCTGGCCGTTGACGATCAGCGTCTCGTTGAGGACTGCCGGGTTCAGCTCGAACCGCGTCGCCAGTAGTCGTGGCTCAGCACCACGACGAAGTGACCGCCGATGGTCTTGTCGTCGTCGGGCGTGAGCAGCCGGCCGAGCGCCGGGCTGCAGCCCCAGCACCGGGAAATAGCTGCCCGACACCAGCAAGCCCTCGCCGCTCAGCGATCTGCCCTTGTAGCCGAGGCTGGCGCCGAAGTTGCGATGCGCCGCGATGCCCGTGAAGCTGGTCTGCACGCGCTCGAGGTCGCGGAACATCGGGTAGCTGAAGACCTCGTCGCAGTCGCCCGCCTGGCCGCACGACTGCGATCCCGGCTTCGGGCCCGGGCGCGCCGAGATTCACCAGCTCGCTCGGGCTTCGGCACCGGCAGCGGCCGCAGCAGCATCTGGTCGAACAGCGAGAAGATCGCCGAATTGGCGCCAATGCCGAGCGCCAGCGACAGAATCGCGACCAGGGTGACGAACGGCGACTTGAATAGAGTGCGGACCGCAAGACGAAAATTTGGCATACCAGACCGTTTGACGAAAAAAGGCGGCGGCGGGTTTGTTTAAGATGAGCCGTGGTCAGAACCTACGGCCTCACGCACGTGGCGGTCGCGGTCCGCGATCTCGACCGCACGCAGGCATTTTATGCGGCGATCCTTGGCGCCGTCGTGGTGTATCGCGACGCGGGGTTTCTGCAGATGCAGACGCCGGGCTCGCGTGACGTGCTCGTGTTCGAGAAGGACGCCAAGAAGGCCGGCAAGGCCGGCGGCGTGTTGCATTTTGGTTTCCGATTGACGAAAGAAAAAGACATCGAGGCGGCCCGCAAGGCCGTGAAGAACGCCGGCGGCACAATCACCGACACCGGCGAGTTCGTTCCCGGCGAGCCGTATTTGTTTGCCGAAGATCCCGACGGCTACACGATCGAGATCTGGTACGAGATTCCGACGCCGGTCGATCCGAAGTGACTAGTCGAACAGTGAAAGCTGCTTGTCGCTTGCCCTGAGCGAGCGATGCCGCGCCGTAGGAGCGTCATCGCGAGTCGAAGGGTCAAACACGGTACGGCCATCCAGCGACTTTGAGATCGCATGTTCGTGCGCCATCACGGCATCGAAGTCGGCTTCTGGTGAACAGCGCTTCTCGATGGCGCGCACGAACTTGTCGAGCCGCTTCATACCGTCCATCTTGTCGGTGTTGCCGACTTTGGCGGCGTCGAGGCTGCGGCGCAGGACCGAGATTGATTCGTCGTAAGTCTTGAGCGGCACCGGGAATGGGTGCGAGTCCTTGCCGCCGTGGGCGAATGCGAACCGCGCCGGGTCGTTGAACCGCGTCGGGGTGCCATGGATCACTTCCGCGATCAGCGCGAGCGACTGCAGCGTCCGGGGTCCCAGATTCTCCACCAGCAACAGCGAAGCGAAGTCGCGAAGCTTCTGCTCGTGCGAGACCGCCAGCACTGCGCCAAGCCGTTTCAGGTCCACATCCTTCGCGCGCACGTCGTGATGCGACGGCAGCCGCATCCTCATCACCTCCGACAGAGTGCGCTGCGGGCTGTCGGCGGCGATCGTCAGCAGCGCGTCTTGCGCCGGCCTGGCTCGCTCGTCGACGAGGTTCTGGATCGGACGCCGGCCTGCTGCGCCAACGATCGCGGTATGCGGCTCGCAGGTGAAGTCCCTCACCGTCGGCCGAATGCCAGTGATAGCGGCGCGCCAGCCGCGACTCGCTCGTTCATGCCTTGCTGAACGATCGACCACTCGCCGTCTGTGGTCAGGAAGAAGCCGTGCAGGTAGATCTGGAAACCATCGGCGATGGCGTTGTTGTCGACGCTTCGCGGCCAGCCGGCTCGTGCGCACGAGCGCATCGCCGTCAAGGCCGGTGCGATGCGCGATCGCGCGCAGTTCGTCCGGCGTGTTGCGCGAATGGCGGCCACGGCCGCCGCAGATGTAGATGCCGAGCTCGTGCGCGCGCGGATTCAAGCCGCGCTTGAGGGCCCCCATCACCGACGTGGTGATGCCCGACGAGTGCCAGTCCATCCCCATCACGCTACCCAGCGCCTGAAACCAGAACGGATCACTGAGCCGCGCAGGAGCGCCGAGTGGCCGTAATGATGGATGACGCTCTCGGCGATCGCCGTGCCGAGCGTCGTCATGCGCGTCGCCAGCCACTGCGGCACACGACCGCCATGCAGTGGCAGATCCGCGACGCCCGAACGCTTCACACCACTATTATCGCGTCAGTGAGCGTTCGGCGCTGCCCGAGTAGTTGATGAACACGGTCTTGAGCTCGGTGAAGAAGTTCAGGCCCTCTTCCGCCATCTCGCGCTCGCCGACGCCGGTCGACTTGGTGCCGCCGAACGGCAACTGCGCTTCGCCACCGACGGTCGGCTCGTTGACGTGCACCATGCCGGTCTCGACCTCGTCGATGAACCTCATCACCGACGTGATGTCCGACGTGAAGATCGACGTCGTCAGGCCGTACTCGACGCCGTTGGCGAATCGCAGCGCTTCGTCGAGCGACGACGCCGTGGCGACCGACAGCACCGGGCCGAAGATCTCTTCCTTGAAGATGCGCATCGACGGCGAGACGCCGTCGAAGATCGTCGGCTCGACAAAATAGCCCTGGCTGCAGCGCCTCGGGCCGCGTGCCGCCGGTGAGCAGCCGCGCGCCTTCGCCCTTGCCGACGCCGATGTAATCCATCACCGTCTGCCACTGCCTCTCGTCGACCGACGGGCCCATGTCGGATCGCGTCGTCCAGTCCGGGGCCCGAGCTTCGAATCTTCTTCGGCCGCCGCGACCAGGCGATCGACCAGCGCGTTCTTGATGTCGGGATGCGCGATCACGCGCGAGGTGGCGGTGCAGCGCTGCCCGGTCGATCCGAACGCGCCGCCGTGAATCGCGGTCGCGGCCTTGTCGAGATCGGCATCGGGCATCACGATCACGGCGTTCTTGCCGCCCATCTCGCAGGTGACCTTGGCGCCGCGCTGGGCCGCCTTGACGTACAGCGCGCCGCCGATCTTGTTCGAGCCGGTAAACGAGATCGCGCGCAGCTCCGGGTGCGTTCGACCATCGCCTCGCCGACCTCGCGAGCCCGATCCGACCAGCATGTTGAACACGCCGGGCGGCAGCCCGGCTTCTTCGTAGATCTCGGCGAGCAGGACCGACGTCGCCGGCGTCAGCTCGGCCGGCTTGAAGACGACGCTGTTGCCGGCGACGATCGCCGGCGCGCTCTTCCACACCGGGATCGCCCACGGAAAATTCCACGGCGCGATCAGCCCGACCACGCCGAGCGGCTGGCGGATCGTGTAGGTGAAGGTGTCGCGCGACTCGGACGGCAGCGTCTTGCCGTGCATGCGGAAGCCTTCGCCGGCGTAGTACTCGAGCAGCGAGATGCCCTTCAGCACTTCGCCGCGCGCCTCCTTCAGGATCTTGCCTTCCTCGCGGGTCAGCGTGCGGGCGATCTCGTCGACGCGGCGGCGGGCGATGTCGGCGGCGCGCCACAACACGCGGCCGCGCTCGGGCCCGGGCGTCTTCTTCCACGCCGGAAACGCCGCCACGGCGGCATCGATCGCCAGCCGCACGTCCGCCGCGGTCGCGAGCGGATACTCGGCGATCACGTCGCTGGTGTCGGCGGGATTGATGTTCTTGCTGATCTTGCTGGACGCGGGTTGATACCACTTGCCGTTGACGTACGAGCCGGTGTTCATGACACGGACATCTTATCTAAGGATCATCGACAGAACACTAAAGGTTCGCTTCGTGCACACTGCGTGTCCTTCGTGTTAAGACGGGCGCGCGCATCAGCAGCCAGATAGATCGCCGCACTCAAGCGCAAACGTGACGAACCACGCGTAGGTGTAGAGGTGATCGAAGAACGTCGGGTTCGGCACCGCGCCGCCCGGCGTCATCGCCGCGCGGACGAAACCCGGGACCACCGGCAGGATCGCCAGCGACCAGCGCGATCATCGCGCTGCCAGTTGATGCCGCCGCCGTAGCTGTAGCGGCCGTCGACCTTGAACAGATCCGGCAGCGACAGCTCACGCCTGCGCAGGATCCAGTAGTCGGCGATCAGGATGCCGCCGACCGCGCCCATCAGGCTCGAATAGCCGATCAGCCACGTGAAGATGTAGGCCGCGGCGTCGGCGTAGAGCTTCCACGGCATCATCACGATGCCGAGCGCCGCGGTGATCAGGCCGCCGGTGACGTAGCTGATCGTCTTCGGCGCGAGGCTCGAGAAATCGTTCGCCGGCGACACCACGTTGGCCGCCATGTTCGTCGTGATCTGCGCCGCCAGGATCACCAGCGCGCCGAAGATCATCGACCAGCGGGCTGCCGATGCGCGCGATCAGCACCACCGGATCCCAGATCGCCTCGCCGAAGATCACGATCGTGGCGCTCGTCACCGCCACGCCGAGGAACGCAAACGCCGTCATCGTCGCCGGCAGCCCGAGCGCCTGGCCGAGCGCCTGCGAGCGCTGGCTCTGCGCGTAGCGCGTGAAGTCGGGAATGTTCAGGCTCAGCGTCGCCCAGTAGCCGACGTTCGCGGTCAGCGCCGCGGGAAACAGCGTCCAGAACGGCGTGCTGCCCTGCTGCAGCTTCGGCGACTTCGGAGAGGATGTGGCCGAGGCCGCCGCCGTTGTCGATCGCCCACCACAGCAGCAGCGCGCCGCCGCCGAGCAGCAGCGGCGCCGACCAGCTCTCGAGCATCTTGATGCCCTCGAGACCGCGAATGATGATCGCGACCTGCACGAGCCAGAAGATCGCGAACGAGATCCAGATCGCTGCCCGGCACGCTCGCCCATCCCGGCCACGCCGCGGTCAGCAGCGCCTGCAGCGCGAGCGCGCCGATCCAGGTCTGGATGCCGAACCAGCCGCACGCGACGATCGCGCGCAGGATCGCCGGCACGTTGGCGCCCTTGCACGCCGAACGCGGCGCGGCACAACACCGGAAACGACACGCCGTACTTCGTGCCGGCGTGCGCGTTGAGGATCATCGGAATCAGCACGATGGCGTTGCCGAGCAGGATCGTGACGAGCGCCTGCCACCAGGTCATGCCCTGCTGCATCAGGCCCGACGCGAGCGTGTAGGTGGTGATGACCACGCTCATGCCGATCCAGAGCGCGGCGATGTGATAAGTGGACCAGGTGCGGCTGCGCCAGCGTGCGTCGGCGCGAGATCGGGATTCCAGAGCGGGCTGCGACGAAACGTCCTCGGTCAGTTCGACGAAATCGCTGTGTCGAGGCGACCCTGCGCTCGTCGGGCGTTGGCCTGTCAGCTGGCATACCCTTCGGCGTCGTGGCCGCCGTGGTATTCCTTGCCTTCGGGCCGGCGGATCTGCGAGTGCGACGACGACGTTGCCGCGGCGCAGGCCGCGGAAATCCTCGAGCGACGCGTAGCCGCGCTTCTCCATGAACTCGCTGCATGCCCTCGATCAGGTTCTTGATCACGGTCGGGCCGATCGCGCGATCGAGCATCGCCGCCGTGCACACCTGCACCGTGCCGCAGCCGAGCAGGATGTAGTTGAGCGCGTGCGCGAACGTGCTGATGCCGCCGATGCCCGAGAATGCGTTGTCGGGAAACGCCTTGCGTCAGCTGCGACATCTTCGCGAGCGACTGCGGCAGGATCGCCGGACCGCCGAGGCCGCCGCTCGACACCAGGCCGTCGACGTTCATCTCGAAGTCGAGCGTCTCCGGATCGATCAGCGGCAGCGACGGGAAGGTGTTCGACGACACGATCGCGTCGGCGCCGCCGCGGAACGCGCCGCGTCGCCTCTTCGACGATGTCGGTCGTCGACGGCGTGAGCTTGGCCCAGACCGGCACCTTCGCCACTTCCTTCACGACTTCGGTGACGATCGACACCTGCGCCTGATCCTTGCCGATGTTCGAGCCCATGTCCTTGCGATCCATGTGCGGGCACGACAGGTTCAGCTCGAACGCATCGGCGCCTTGCGTCCTGGCACGCCTTCGCGAGCGTCTGCCAGTGCCGCGAGCTCCTTGTCGCTGCCCGAGCCCGCCATGATCGACGCGATCAGCATCCGATCGGGATACGCCTTCTTGATGCCGGCGATCTTCGGAATCCACCAGTCGAGCGGCTTGTCGGAGATCAGCTCCCAGTTCCACGACGAGTGCAGCGCCGTGTCGGGCCGCTTCTGCATCGACAGCTGGCCGTCGAGCGTCGAGCGCAGGAACTTGGTTTTCGGCCCGGCGACGTTCGTGACCGGATGCAGGCCGATCGTCTTGGTGACGACGCCACCCCAGCCCGGCCTCGAACGCGCGCATGATGTTGCTGTCCGACTCGGTGGGCGGCGCCGAAGACAGCAGGAACGGGTTGGTGAACTTCAGTCCCGTGAACGTGACCGAGATGTCCGGCTTCATGGGCCGGATTATAGGGGCTTGAGGTCCTGACGCCCTGCTTGCCCGCCGTAGACCTTCGCGGGCGCTGATCGGCAAAACAGAACGGATGGCCGCAATTGATACAGACATATTCAGCAAAGCCGCCGCGCCGGGTCAGGAACTGGATGAAGTGGCCAGAAATCACGCAAATCGCGGGATGACGAATGATGGCGGATCGGGCGAAGTCCGGCCCTTCGGTTGGTAGATCTCCTTGAGGAACGAGTGCCCGCAGAAACACGCGAACTCCTCATAGCCGTCTCGCGTCGTCACGTGCCGAACGCGATGGCCGAACAATCCGCACAGGTAGCGCACTTTCTTCTTGAAGGTGGTGGACGAGCCGATATGGGTCGTGCTCCGCATCGAACAGCAGCGGGTGGCCGCACTGCGTGCAGACGTATTCATGGCAGCCGTCGCGGTCGGCGAGCTTCTCGTAGTCATGCTTGCCGAGAAAACACGACAGCGTGTGACGCACGCGGGTGATCGAGCGATCTTCGGCCAGGTAATGCCGGCCGCACCGGCACTGCCGGTCGTGGTGGCACGACGCCTTGAATACGTGGTTGTCGACGTGATGGCCCCAGAGGAAACACGACAGTTTGGCTAGCTGCATACATCCCTCATTCGTAGGGGCGAACTTCAGTTCGCCGTACCAGGAATGCCGGAACCCGTGCAACGGCTCACAACGACGCCGGAACTTCGGAACGCGTTGGAACTTCTGGACCTCGAGAGGTATATTTGGCACCGTCATGAGCATTCTGATTAAAAGCGGGACGATCGTCACCGCAACCGATCAATACGTGGGCGACGTGTTCATCGACGGCGAAAAGATCACGACCATCGGGACGGCGCTCGGCGATGACATGCCGATCGCGTGATCGACGCCAAGGGCAAGTTCGTTCTCCCTGGCGGCATCGACGTCCACACCCACATGGACATGCCGTTCGGCGGCACCACGTCAGCGGACGACTTCGAGTCCGGCACCATCGCCGCGGCTTTCGGCGGCACCACCACGATCGTCGACTTCGCGATTCAGTACAAGGGGCAGACGCTGCATCACGCGTGGGAAACGTGGATGCAGAAGGCGCAAGGCAAAGCCGCGATCGACTACGGCTTCCACATGATCATCACGGACCTCTCGGATCAGGTTGAGACCGAGATGGACGCGATGGTCAACCAGGGCGTCACGTCCTTCAAGCTGTTCATGGCCTACCCGGGCGTGTTCATGCTCGACGATGCGCAGCATCTTCCGGGCCATGCGCCGCACGGGCAAGAACGGCGGCACGATCTGCATGCACGCCGAAAACGGCGGCGTCATCGATGTGCTGGTGAAAGAAGCGCTCGCGCAAGGACAAGACGGCGCCGAAGTATCACGCGCTGACGCGGCCGGCGCGCGCGGAAGGCGAAGCCACGCACCGCGCCATCGCGCTCGCCGAGATCGCCGACGTGCCCGTCTACATCGTCCACCTCTCGGCCGCCGAAGCGCTCGAGATGGTGACCGAGGCGCGCGATCGCGGCCTGCCGGCATTCGCGGAAACGTGCCCCCAGTATCTGTTCCTGTCGTACGACAACTACGAGGAGCCGGGCTTCGAGGGATCGAAGTACGTGATGAGCCCGCCGCTGCGGCAGAAGTCGACGCAGGACCGCCTGTGGCGCGGGCTCGCGTTCAACGATCTGCAGGCGATCGCGACCGATCATTGTCCCTTCTGCATGAAGGAGAAACATCTCGGCGACGGCGACTTCTCGAAGATCCCCAACGGCGCGCCGGGCGTCGAGACGCGCATGAGTCTCGTCTACGACGGCGGTGTGCGCACCGGAAAGATCTCGATGAATCGCTTCGTCGAGCTGACCTCGACGTCACCCGCGAAGATCTTCGGCATGTTCCCGAAGAAAGGCACCATCGCACCCGGCTCCGACGCCGACATCGTCATCTTCGATCCGGAGAAAAAGACGACGCTGTCGGCGAAGACGCATCACATGAAGGTGGACTACAACCCGTATGAAGGACGGTCAGGTGACGGGCGTCACCGAAACCGTCCTCTCGCGCGGGAAGGTGATCATCGAGGGCGGGACAGTTCACCGGCAAAGCGGGCGCCGGTTCGTTCCTGAAACGCAGCGCCCGCACTCTGTAGAGGCGCGCCTAAGACCCGCCCTACGCAATCACGACCGCGGTGCCGCTGACGGTCACCATCAGCATGCTGCCGTTGGCCGCCGACGGTCTCGTAGTCGATGTCGATCGGCCACGACGGCGTTGGCGCCCATCTCAGCCGCGGCTGCCTTGATCTCCTCCATCGCGATCTCACGCGCTCGCCTGCAGCTCGCGCTCGTAAGTCGCCGAACGGCCGCCGACGATGTCGCGGATGCCGGCAAACACATCCTTGAAAATGTTCGCGCCCATGATCGCCTCGCCGGTGACGATGCCGCGGTATCTCGCTGATCTTCTTGCCCTCGATGCTCGGGGTGGTGGTGACAATCACAGCGCTGACATGTCGTTCTCACGCCTCCTGAAATATGGAGACGTGAGCCTGCCATTCTGCGTTCCGTCGATAATTTCGATGGATCGGAACGGATTGTTCGTTCCGCCAGGGATGATTGGGGTCAGACCCCGAAAATCGCCCTCGCCCGGGGATGATTAGGACCGCACCAATTTCAATGGGAGATCGACCTACGGACCATGCTTGCTTCACGAGGCTTCGTGCCACGATGTTTGGTGTTCACTCTATCCGGTGCGGCCCTAATCATCCCCACGTGAGGGCGATTTTCGGGGTCTGACCCCAATCATCCCTCATTCGCTGCGCAGCGCCACCACCGGCTCCACGCGCGACGCACGCGCGGCGGGGATGAGGTACCCCGCCCAGCGCAATCGCCGCCAGGCCGACCGCAGAGCTGGCGAACACGATCGGATCGGGGATATCAGGCTGACCCATGGTGAGCGCGGGCAGCTCACTGCGCCACACCTGGATCAATCTGTTCGACTGCGGGAACGGCAACGGCTCCAGCAGCACCGCGTTCACGACCGTAAACAATGCCGTGGTCGCGCCGATGCCTAACGGCAGCGTCAGGATCGCGGTGATCGCGAGTCCTGGTGCGCGGAGTAACAACGTGAAGCCCTGTCTTAGATCGCGCAGCAAATCCGTCATGCCGCGTTTGACGAGAACCCTTGCGCAACCGTTGGCAGGAACAGGTGCTTCGCGCCACGTGTCTCGTGCCAGGCAATAAGGCGCCATGGGTTAGCATTTGGTTGTGCAGCCGCTGACCAATCCAAGAGGTTTAGGCCTCGTGTTGAGTGGTGGCGGCGCCCGAGGCGCCTATCAGGTCGGCGTGCTGCAGTATCTGGCGCGCGAATTTCCCGACGGCCATTCCTGAAATCCTCACCGGCGTCTCGGCCGGCGCCATCAACGCGGCTTTCCTTGCCGCGCGGCAGGAGCCATTCGTACAGAAGCTCGACGAGCTGGCCGAGATGTGGAGCAACCTCCGCATCGACCAGGTCTTCCGCGTCGATCACGATTTGTGGTGGCGCGCGTTACGCTGGGGCGGCCGATTGGTCTCCGGCGGCAAGTCGCCGCTCAGGCCCGCGAAGAGCATGGTTGATACCAGGCCGCTGCAAGAATCGCTCGCGCGCGAGCTGCACGCGGGCGCGGACGGCGCGATCGAGGGGATTAACACCAGCCTGCGGGCGGGCTGGCTGAGAGCGTTTGCGTTGACGGCGTCGAGCTACACCACCGGCCAGTCAATCACGTGGGTGCAGACGCGCGAAGACTGCGTCATGCCCTCATGGGAGCGCCCGCAGCGCAAGAGCTCGATGTGTCACTTGCGCGTCGATCACGTGATGGCCTCGGCGGCGCTGCCGTTTTTCTTCCCCGCCATCGAGGTCGATGGCGCGTGGTTTGGCGACGGCGGCATTCGCCTGACCGCACCGCTGTCTCCGGCAATCCATCTGGGCGCCACGCGCATTCTTGCCGTGACGACGCGGTACGCGCGGACGCGCGAGGAAGCCGATCGGCCGATGATCGTCGGTTATCCGCCGCCCGCGCAAGTGGCGGGCGTGTTATTCAATGCGATCTTTCTCGATCAGCTCGAAGACGATGCGTTGCAGTTGCGCATGCTGAACACGCTCATCGAATCGCACCCCGAGGAGAAACGCATGGGGCTGCGGCCGATCCAGTTGCTCGTGCTGCGGCCCTCGGAAGATCTTGGCCGGCTCGCCAATCACTATGAAGCGGACATGCCGAAGGCGTTCCGATTCCTGACCCGCGGCCTCGGCACCAAGGAAACGCGCTCGAACGACATGCTGAGCCTGGTGATGTTCCAGCCGGATTACGTGCGGCATCTGATCGAGTTGGGCGCAGAGCGATGCCGCCGCGAAGCGAGAGCAGATCAAAGATTCTTCGAAGTCTGACCCTCTCGGCCTGATCGGCAGCTCGCTGGCTTACGCTGTGGGGGTCAGACCCTATTCCCCGCGCAGCGCGTTGATCGGATCGACACGCAGCGCGCGGAACGCAGGCACCAGGCTGGCGATGAACGCGGTGCCAATCATCACGCCGGCCGTGGCCGCAAACGAGACGACGTCGAGCGCCGCACCGAATACAGCTGCGTCTCGACGAACCGTCCAAGGCCGCTGCGGCCACGCCTCCGGCGACCACTCCGATGATCGCCAGCGTGACGCCCTGACCGACAACCAGGCCATCAACTGGCCGCGTCCGGCGCCCAGCGCAGCGCGCACGCCGATCTCACGCGTGCGCTGGCCCACCCAATAGGCGAGCAATCCATAGATGCCGATGATCGCGAGCGTCAGCGCGGTGCCGGCAAACACGCCGGTCAGCCACGTCAGGAACCGGCTCGCGGAAAGCTGCTGCTCGACGAGCGTCTTCAGCGTCCTGCACGTTGAACACGGCCAGCGCCGGCTCGCGGCGGCTCATCGACGTCGTAGGCGGGCCGGCCGAGCGACGACGGATCGGCGGTCGTCTTCAGCAACACCGCAAACGAGCGCGCACTGCCGTTGAACGGCAGGAAGATGTCGGGGTCGCGCGTCGGATTCTGCGGAATGCCGCGCAGGTTGGCGTCCCGCAGGACGCCGACGATCGTCCAGCCACGGATTCTGGCTGGTCAGCCCGCCGCCCTTGATGCGGCGGCCGATCGCGCTTTGCCCGGGCCAGAACCGCTGCGCCAGCGCCGCAGTGACCATGACGTTGCTATTGTGTCGACGCCCAGATCAGTTGGGCCAAAGGCGCGCCCCTCGACCAGCCGCAGCCCCATCGTCTCGACGTAGCCCGGCGAGACGCGATGCACGAAGGCGCGCGGCCGATTCGTCGCGTCAACCTCGCCCATGCCTTCGGCGGAATAGAAAATCGCGCTGGCGTTGACCGAGCGGTACCGACGACGTGAGCGCGGCCTGCGTGACACCGGGAAGTCCGCGCAGATCTTCCAGCAGCGCCAGCGCCGGCGCGCCCGCATCGCTGCGCTTGCGGCGTGCTGGCGCGCCTGCGCGCCGGCCACCACCGGCAGCTGGACGCGCATGCTCAGCACACCGTCCGCTTCGAAGCCCGGATCGAACCGCGCGAGCGCCGCAAAGCTGCGCCCGAACAGCGCCGCGCCGACCAGCAGCGTGACCGTCACCGCCACCTGACCCGCGACGATCACCTGCAACGTGCGGCCGCCACCGCCACCGCTCGCTTCGACCGCGCCTTCGCGCAGATCTTGCGCGAGCGAATGCTTGCCCATTGATCGGAGCGGCGACAGGCCAATCACGATCGTGATCAACACGCCGAGCGCCAGCACGAACGCCAGCGTGCGCCAGTCGACGCCGGGCGCCGCGAAACTCGGCAGCTGCACCGGGCTGAGCGCAAGCAGCGCATCGCCGGCCCACAACGCCAACAGAATCCCCGCCGTGCCGCCCAGCACTACGACCCACGCGCTTTCAGACAGCATCAATCGCACCAGCCGCACTTCGTCGGCGCCGATGGCGCGGCGTAACGAGAATTCCCGACGCCGCGATTCGGTTCGCGCGAGCAGCAGGCTGGCGACGCTCGCACACGCGATCACGAGCACGAACGCCACGGCGCCGAACAGCAGCGAAATCGCCGGACGAATCTGCCCGAACACTTCGTTGGCCAGCGGCGATACTTCGACGCCGCGCTTTTCGTTGGTCTGCGGATAAGCCTGCTCGAGTTGTTTCGCCACGGTGGTGACATCCGCTTGCGCCGCGGCGAGAGACACGCCGGGTGCGAGCCGCGCGAGCGCAGGGAATCCGCGGCTGCCGCGCTGCGGCGCGCGCGTTCCGGCGGCGTCGACGCGATCATCGAGACCCAGACCTCGCTGGCGTCCGACCGGCCCGTAAATGCCGCCGGCGCGACGCCGACGATGGTGAAGACCTGGTTGTTGAGCTGAATCGATCGACCGATCGCGTCCGGCGTTGCGGCCGAAGGCGCGCTCCCACAGCCGCTCGCCGATCACCGCAACGAGCGGCGCGTTGCCCGCATCGTCTGCCGCGGTCAGCGTGCGCCCGAGCAACGGCTCCACGCCGAGCACCTGGAAGTAGTCGCCCGCTACGCCTTCGCCGCTGAGCCTTTCGGGCGCGCCGCTCGCCGTATCGGATGAAACGACCTGCGACCACGCGGACATCAAGTCGAACGATCGGCTCTTCGCGCGCCAATCGAGATAGTCGGGAATGGACGTGCCGCGCCGCTCGACGGTCTGCCGTTCGACGTTGCCCCAGAGCTCGACGAGGCGCTCCGGTTCCGGATACGGCAACGGGCGGAACGCCACCGCATTCAGCAGCCCAAACATCGTCGTCGTGGCGCCGATGCCGAGCGCCAGCGCGAGCATTGCGCCGAGTGTCGTCGTCGGACTCTTCCAGAGCGCGCGCCAGGCGAATCGCAGATCGCTGATCATGACCAGGCCATAGAGCAAGCCGCGTACCCGCGAAAACAGGCCTGATCTCGCGCGGGTGATGACGAATACGTCCCTCGCCGGAATCGGAGTGTTCGCATTGAACGGACACGGCTCGACGCGAAGCGCTGTCTCGACAGGCTCCCAACCTTTTTGAAAAATCGCTTCGTCAAA
The DNA here is from genome assembly GCA_963770165.1 of uncultured Actinomycetes bacterium. Classification (GTDB taxonomy): domain Bacteria; phylum Actinomycetota; class Thermoleophilia; order Solirubrobacterales; family Solirubrobacteraceae; genus Conexibacter. The sequence continues at coordinate 455,116 of CAVYOK010000022.1, read as the reverse complement.
GGTGATATTCAGTTTGCCTATATATGACAAAACTGCTGCTTGACCGGTCCGCACATCGATGCCGCGAAGAAAGGCAGCGCCGATCTCTTCATCCTCGCGCTTGATCGACGAAGCCGATCACCACGGCTATGAAATCGGACGCCAGATCGAGCTGCGTTCCAGCGGCGCCGTCCAGTTCACGATGGCGTCTCTCTACGCCACGCTCTATCGGCTCGAAGAGCGCGGCACTGATCAAAGGGCGGTGGGTCGAGAAGGCCGGGCAACGCCGGCGCCGCTACTACCGCATCACCGAAGGCGGCCGCGCGATGCTGGCGTCGCAGCGGGAGGACTGGAGCCGTTTTATTGCCGCGCTGTCGCAAGTGGCCGGCGTCAAACCCGCTTAGACATCTGGTGATTTGGTGATTTGGTGATGAAGTCATCCGTCGATTTTCGATCCGAGATCGATCGGCACGTCGCGAAGTCTGGTGTGGTGCTTGCCGGACGCCACGGTCGATGAGCTGATCGCGTATCTCGAAGACCTCTACACCGCGGCGCTCGACGAGGGCGCCACGCGCACACGAAGCGCGCCGGCGCGACGCTCGCCGCGCTCGAAGAATCCGCGTTCTCGTTGTTGCAACGGCACGCAGCGAAGCATCCCGATCGGATGCAAGCCGCTCGCGCCGATCTCGTGGCGCAATCGTCCGGTGGAAGGAGCCTGAACGTGGTGAGTGCGATCAAGCTTGCGTTGCGTCAGTTCCGTCAGCATCCAACATTCGCACTCGTGACAGTGCTCGTGCTCGGCCTTGGCACCGGCGCCGCCACCACGGTATTCACGATTGTGGACTCCGTCGTGCTGCGGCCGCTGCCCTATGCGAGTCCAGACGACTGGTCACGTTGTGGGACACCAATCCGGAGAAGGGTCTGGCGCACGATCCGATCTCGCCGGTGAACTTCATGGACTATCGCGCGCTGCCGGTGTTCAAGGACGCGGCCGGCGTGGTGGCGCCCCGGCATCAACCTCGTCGATCCGAGCACCGATCCGATGCGCGTCAACACCATCGAAGTCAGCGGCAACCTGTTCGAAGTGCTCGGCGTGAAGCCGCAGATCGGCGCCGGCTTTCCTCAGGGCGGGCCGATTTTCGTCACCAACGAATTGATCTGCGTGATCAGCGATCGCCTGTGGCGCAGCGGTATGGCGCGCGACCCTTCGATCATCGGCAAGCAACTGTCGTTCAACGACACGCCGTACACGGTCGTCGGCGTGATGCCGCCGAAGTTGCATTATCCCGGACGATGTGGATATCTGGCAGCGGGTGCGGTGGGACTTCACGCAGCACAGCCGCGCCGCACATTTCATGGAAGCGGTCGCGCGACTGGCGCCGGGCACGACGTTCGATCAGGCGCAAAGCGCGGTCGATGCGCTGGGTCTGCGGCTCGCACGAGAGAATTCGCCGCACCAACAAGGGCTGGAACGCGCGGCTGATTCCGCTGCTCGATGAAGAGCTTGGCTATTACCGGCCGGCGCTGATGGTGCTGTTCGGAGCCGTCGCGCTGCTGCTGATCATCGGCGTGTCTGAACGTGGCGACGCTGTTGCTGACGCGCGCGCTGTCGCGCGAAAAGGAAATTGCGGTGCGCGTGGCGCTCGGCGCCGCGCCGCGCCAGCTGGTCACGCAATTGATGGCCGAGAGCCTCGTGCTGTCGGTCGCCGGCGCAGTGGTCGGCGTGCTCGCGACGCTGGCGGCGCTGCCGCTGATCATCAACCTCACGCCGGTGGAGATCCCTCGCCTCGAGGAAGCCGGCGTCGAACTTCCGCGCGCTCGGACTCGTGCCTCGGCGTGGTCGGCGTGACGACGATCATCTTCGGCCTGGTGCCGGCGCTGCTGTTGTTGCGCACGCAATTCACCACCGACCTCAAAGCCGGCGAGCGCGGCAGCTCGAAGGGCGCGCGCCGCGTCTACTCGGTGCTGGTCGCGGCCGAAGTCGCGATGGCGTGCGCGCTGCTGGTCAGCTCGGCGCTGCTGGTGCGCACCGTCAGCCGGATGATGGAGACGCCGACCGGCGTCAATGCCGACGACGTGACGATCTCGACCGTGCAGTTGTCGCCGTCGGCGGTCGGCGCGCCGGCGCGCGGCGGCACGATCGAAACGGTCTGGGTGCCTGTTGCCGACGTGCACTCGCGCATCCTCGAAGAGATCCGGCAGCAGCCCGGCGTGACCGCAGCCGGCGAAGCGAACTTCCTGCCGCTCGAAGTCGGCTGGCGCAATCCGTTCCTGATCGAAGGCCAGCCGCGTCCGGCCGCGCGCGGAGGATCTGCCGCAGGCGCAGTATGCACAGCGTCAGCGAGGGCTACTTCGAGGCGATGGGCGCCGACGATCGTGCGCGGGCCGCGGGTTCACGGCGTTCGACAACCAGGATTCGCCGGGCGTCGTGATCGTCAACGAATCGTTCGCGAGACGGTATCTTATCGGACGGCGATCCCGTCGGACAGATCATTGCGCACGTGGGCGACGGGCATCGGCCCGCTCGGCACGCAACTTGAAATCGCCGCCGAACTATCGGCCGCCGGCTGAGGGCATGCCGTACGAAGTCGATCGGCGTCGTCAAGGATGTCCGCAACGTGCCGCTCGGTCAAGCGGTGGAGCCGGCGATCTATTTCACGACGCGACAGTTCCCGTTCTCGGAAGTGTTCATCGCCGTGAAGGCGACCGATCGCAGCATCGGCGCAAACCGCGATCCGCAACGCGCTGCGCAAGGTGGTGCCCAACGTGCCGATGAGCGTGACGCAAACCTGGGGCGAGCGGTTCGCCGCGAAGACGGCGGAAGCGCGATTGCTGATGACGATCCTGTTGTTCTTCGGCGGCCTGGCGGCGCTGCTGGCGGCGCTCGGCGTCTATGGGCTGTTCTCGTGGTCGGTCGCGCTGCGCACGCGCGAGCTCGCCATCCGCCTCACGCTGGGCGCGAAGCCGTCATCGGTGGGCGCGCTGGTCGATTGGGCAGAGCGCCGTGCTGGTCGTGGCCGGCCTCGCCGTCGGCCTGGTCGATCTCGTCTCGGCGAAAGCGCGCTGGCTCGGGTCGTCTTCGGCGTGACCACCAGCGACGCCGCCGCATTGATCACCGCGAGCGCGCTACTGTTGATCGCCGCGCTGATTGCCTGCGTACCGCCGGCGCTGCGGGCGATGCGCGTCGATCCGGTCGAGGGCCTGAGAGTCAAGGACGTGAATAATCGGCTGGATGCCGCAGTCACTGGCCAAACCAGCCTGTTTCTTTGAGCGGCTGCATCATCGCGCATGTCACTCCGTCGACGTCAACGGCTGCAGCTTTTCTATCGTGACAGCGGCAGCGGCCGCTGCTGCTGCTTCACGGATTCACCGGCAGCGGCGACGATTGGCAACACGTCTTCACGTCGCCGCTCGACGGCTATCGTGTCATCGCGCCGGACTTGCGCGGCCACGGCCGGTCGAGCAATCCCTCGCCGGTGTTCAAATTTGCCGACGTCGCACGCGACATCTTTGCGCTGCTGGATCGGCTCGGCATCGATCGCGTCAACGCGATCGGCATGAGCGCAGGCGCCAACACGCTCCTCCACATGGCCACCCAACAGCCGTCGAGGATCGGCGGCGATGATCCACGTCAGCGGCACGCCGCGCTTCCCGGATCAAGCGCGGCTGATCATGCGGACCTTCACCGAGGACAGCCGATCGCCTGCGGATTGGACGGAGATGCGATCGCCGCCATCATCGTGGCGACGATCAGATCCGCGCGCTGTGGCGGCACACGCGCGAGTTCGCCGACGATCGCGAGGACATGAACTTCACCGCCGAGTCGCTGTCGCGCATCACCGCGCGCACGCTGATCGTGCACGGCGATCGCGACCCGTTCTATCCGGTGGAGCTGGCGGTCGAATTGCTGCGCGGCATCCCGAACAGCGCGCTGTGGGTCGTGCCCAACGGCGGGCACGGACCCGATCTTCGGCGAGCAGGCGGCGCCATTCGTGCGAATGGCAACCGCCTTCTTTGAACTTTGAACTTTGAACTTTGAACTTTGAACTGCTACGTGCCGATCGCCTGCATGCGCTTTTCCATTTCCTCCGGCGAGACGTCTTCTTTGTGCGTGGCGATCGCCCATTGATGGCCGAAGGGATCCTTCAAGTTGCCCATGCGGTCGCCCCAGAACATGTCGGTCGGCGTCTCGATGCTGGTCGCGCCGAGATCGATGGCGCGCTTGAACACCGTGTCGACGTCCGTGGTGTACAACATCAACGAGGCCGATCGGCCCGCCGTGCCGCTGGGCGCCACGGCGCCGCGATCGGGATTCTCGTCAGACAACATCAGCATCGAGTCGCCGATCTTGACTTCGGCGTGCATGATGCGGCCGTGCGGGCCCGGCATGCGCACGAACTCCTGCGCGCCGAACGCCTTGGTATAAAAGTCGATCGCCTTCGCCGCGTCCTTGCACACCAGGTACGGCGTGAGCGAATGGTAGCCTTCCGGAATTGCCTTCACCGCCATCGAGAACCTCCTCCACGCTTATTCAGCGTTGCCAACCTCCTTCTGTACCACGGTGAAGCGACTCGGCGCTTGCAGAAAAGCGACTATTCCACCTCTGGGACGAGCGGATTGACGAGCTCCATCGGCACCACATCCGTAGAGGGCGCCGAACTCCCGCTTGCCGTGACGGTTGCAGCCATCAAACGACTAGCCAAAGCGGCAAATGGTTCGGTGGGCTAGAATTCGCCGCGTGCGTCTGATCCTGGTCTCGGCAGTGCTGGTCTGTGCGGACTGCCGCTTCGGCGCAGCCCGATCATCAAACCAGTATTGGCAGCGCGGCGTGGTTTGGTCTCGCACTGCCGCCACCCGCCGCCATAACAGTCGCGGTAAAAGTTGGGCGCGCGGCCACCTCGACCCACTGAACCGGGCGCGGCCAGTGAGTTGAACGGCGCCACCATCAAACGCGACGTCGAGACCATCGTCGGCTTCGCGCGCGAATCACGAGCGTCGAAAGAAATCGGCAACGGCCAGATGTGGGGTCGCGTCGCGGGCTTCCCGTCCAGCGACAAGACCGTTGATTGGGCACTCGATCAATTCCGCAAGGCCGGCATCGCCGACGTTCGTCGTCCATCGATCGAACAGGATCAGAAGTCGTCGCTGTGGTTGCCGCTGTCGTGGCGTGTCACGCTCGTCGGCGATCCCGCATTCGGCGCAGGCTCGCATGACGTCGTCCTCGAATCCGCGCTGCCGGTCGGGCCTTCGAATATTCCAGGCGGCACGCTGACCGCACCGCTCATCTACGTCGGCACGGCCAGCCCGGCGGTACTGCAGCACATCGATGTCAAAGGCAAGATCGCCGTGCAGTTAATCGTCCCGCAGGGGCACATGTTGTTCGAGCGGGGCGCCGTCGATTCGCGCGCGGAAGATCTCGTCAAGCGCGGCGCGATCGGCGTGTTCAACCTGATTCGGCTGCCCGGCAACGAGCTGTCGCGCGATTTCAGCGACTGCGGTAATCCCTGCTTCAACATTGGCGGCCGCGACGGCTGGTTCCTGGAACAGGTGCTCGACCGCGCGGCGCGGGCCGCCGTCGAAGTCAAGGCACGCATCGAGCTGCAAACACAGATGTTCCGCGGCTTGAAGGCCGACCAACGGCGTCGGCGTGATTCCCGGCAGCAGCGCCGAAGCCATCGTGCTGAACGCGCATGTCGATGGCTGGTTCGACGGCGCCGGCGATAACGGCGACGGACTCGCCGTACTGATTGCGCTCGCGCGCCACTTCGCGAAGCCCGAGAATCGCCCGCAACGCACGCTGGTCTTCGTCGCCAGCGCCGGTCATCACACGCCCGGCATCAACGGACCGCGCAGCCTCGCTCGCCGCAAATCCGGAGCTCGCGAAAAATGCGGTGATGCTCATCAACATCGAGCACGTCGCGCAGCGGAACTTCTCTCCCGCCCGCACCACATCGCCCGACGGGTATCGCGAGGCAGTTGCCGATTCGGGTGAGGCGCCCATCGCCGTCGGCGTGACCAACAATTCGCCGTTCCTGCAGGAGCTGATCGATTCGGGACCGGCGCGATTCGGCGTCAATTTCATCTCCGAGCGATCGACGTTTCAGAGCGGGGAAACCGGCGGATGGGCCGGATTGAGCGTGGCCAAGATCAGCGTGATGCAGGCGCCGCCGCTGTATCACACCACCGGCGAGGTGCTCGACGTCATCTCCACTCCCGGGCTTGAACGGATCGCCCGTTTTCTAGCATTCTTGGTGTCCGCGGCCGACAAGGCGCCGCGCGAAAGGATCAACCCGTGAAGCGCGTAACCATCCTGGGAGCACTCGTCGCGATCGGCACCGTGTCGATTGCCATCAACGCGGCGCAGCAGCCACAGCCGCAGCCATCGGTCGACAACATCACCGTCGAGAAAGTGAAAGACAACCTGTTCGTGTTGCGCGGCGGCGGCGGTAACACGGCGGTGTTCGTCAGGCCAAGGGCGTGACGATTGTCGACACCAAGAACCCGGGTTGGGGCCAGCCGCTGCTCGACAAGATCAAGACGCTCACCGATAAGCCGGTCACCACGGTCATCAACACGCACCTGCACTTCGATCACGTCAGCGGCAACGTCGCCATGCCCGCCACCGCCGAGATCGTCGCGCACGCCAACAACGCGAAGAATATTGCGTCGCCGAACCACGTCGTTGGCTTCGACACCGATCGCCGAATGTGTTCAAGGACAATCCCGGGAAAGGGCATTCCGAAGCGCACCTTCACCGACAAGCTGACGCTGGGTTCAGGCGCGGACCGTGTCGATCTCTACTACTTCGGCCCGGCGCATACCGGCGGTGATGCGTTCGTCGCCTTCCCGGCGCACCGCGTCATGCACTCGGCGATGCCTACGCCAGAAATGGCCTGCCGATCATGGACAAGAACAACGGCGGCTCCGGCGTGGAATACGCCAACACGATCCGCAAAGCCGTGAAGGGCGTGCCGAACATCGACACCATCATCAACGGCCACACGCCGCGCAACACCACGCCCGCCGACATGGCGCGCGTTCGCCGACTTCGTTGCGCGATTTCGTCGCTCATGTGCAGGCAGGCAAGAAGGCCGGCAAGAGCGCGGAGCAAGTCGCAAAGGAGTGGACGATTCCGGCGAAATACACCGGCTTTACGGCCACGCCGGTCGAAACGGTCACGGCGTATGTGAACGTGATTTTCGGCGAGACGAAATAGCAATGCGCAGCCAGCAATCAGCTATCGGCTCATCGGCTCGGATTGCTGATTGCTGATTGCTGGTTGCTGGTTGCTGATTGCTGATTGCTACCGATACTGAGACATCAGCTTCTGCAGGGCGTCGTTACCCGGGCAGAGCTGTTCGTGCGGCAGGCCGTAGAGCGGCGCGTCGATCGTGTCGTTCTGATCGTGCACGTCCTTCGAATCCGGTGACAGATAGAGCAGGCCGGTCATGACCTCGCCCTTGCGCTGATGATCGCGGATCGCCGCGTAAGCGGCGTCGCGATCGGTCGGGTCGTAGTCCTCGGCCACCTTGCGCAGCTTGACCGAGCTGCCGTCGTGCAGCGTCACGTTCTGCACGCGTGCCCTCGGCGTAGTCGGTCGTCGATCGCGTCGCGCAGCGGCACGAAGTCCGCCTGCACCACCTCGACCGTCGTGCTCGCGCGTGTAGCGCGTAGCTCTTGGTCGAGCCCTCGTGATCGTTGAACGTCACGCACGGCGAGATCACGTCGACGAACGCGAAGCCGCTGTGCGCGAGGCCGGCCTTGAGGATCGGCACCAGCTGCTCCTTGTCGCCGGAGAAGCTGCGCGCGACGAACGTCGCGCCGAGCGTCAGCGCCAGCAGCACGCCGTCGATCGGCCTCCATCGTGTTCGGCCTCGCCCTTCTTGCTGGTCGAGCCGAGATCGGCCGACGCCGAGAACTGCCCCTTGGTCAGGCCGTAGACGCCGTTGTTCTCGAGCACGTAGAGCATGTTCACGTTGCGGCGGATCGCGTGGCACAGCTGGCCGAGGCCGATCGACAGCGAGTCGCCGTCGCCCGACACGCCGATGTAGATCAGGTCGCGGTTGGCGGCGTTGGCGCCGGTCGCGAGCGCCGGCATGCGGCCGTGCACGCAGTTGAAGCCGTGCGCCTCGCGCAGGAAATAGGCCGGCGTCTTCGACGAGCAGCCGATGCCCGACAGCTTGGCCACCGTGTGCGGCGGAATCGACAGCTCCCAGAACGCCTGGATGATCGCGGCGGTGATCGAGTCGTGGCCGCAGCCGGCGCACAGCGTGGTCATCGCGCCCTCGTAGTCGCGCCGGGTCAGCCCGATCGCGTTCGTCTGCAGCGACGGGATGGTGCACCTTCGGTTTGGCGATGTAGGTCATGCCGCCTTCTCCAGCTTCGCCTTCACGCCGCTGATCACGTGGTGCGCGCTCATCGGGAAGCCGCCGTAGTAGCGCACCGACTCGAGCTTCTCGATCGGCACGCCGGTCTCGAGCATCAGCAGGCTGCGCAGCTGCGCGTCGCGGTTCTGCTCGACGACGAAGTTGACCTCGTGCGACTCGAGGAACTGCCGCACCTCGTCGCCGAACGGGAAGCCGCGGACGCGCATGTAGTCGAGCGCGATGCCGTCCTTGGCGAGCAGATCCAGCGCCTCGACGCAGGCGGCGTGGCAGCCGCCGACGGTGACGAGCCCGATCTTCGCGCCCGGCGTCGTGCTTGATGATCGGCGCCGGCACCGCGCGCGTCGCGCCCTGGATCTTGCGCGCGAGGCGGTCCATCACTTCCTGGTACTCGTCGGCGTCCTCGGTGTAGCCGCCGAACTTGTTGTGGCCCGAGCCGCGCGTGAAGTACGCGCCCTTCGGATGCACGCCCGGCAGCGTGCGCTACGGGATGCCGTCGCCGTCGACGTCGAGATAGCGATAGAACGTTCTTCGACCTGCTCGAGCTCCTCGGCCGTCAGCACCTTGCCGCGATCCGGCCGGTAGCTGTCGTCCCACGTGCAGCTTCGGGCACCATCCAGTCGTTCATGCCGATGTCGAGGTCGCTGACAGCACGAACACCGGCGTCTGGAAGCGCTCGGCGAGGTCGAACGCCTTCGACCGCCATCTCGAACGCCTCGCGCGGATCGGCCGGGATACAGGCAGATGTGCTGCGTGTCGCCGTGCGACGCGTAGGCGCACATCATCAGGTCGCCCTGCTGCGTGCGCGTCGGCATGCCGGTCGACGGACCGGTGCGCTGCACGTCGAAGATCACCGCCGGGATCTCGGCGTAGTACGCCAGCCCGATGAACTCGTTCATCAGCGAGATGCCCGGGCCCGCGGTCGGCGTGAACGCGCGCGCGCCGGCCCAGACGCGCCGATCACCATGCCGATCGCGGCCAGCTCGTCCTCCGCCTGCAGGATCGCAAACCGTTCTTCTTCGTCTCCGGATCGCGCCGGTACTTCTTGCAGAAGCCCTTGAACGCCTCCATCAGCGACGTCGCCGGCGTGATCGGATACCAGGCGCCGACCGTCGCGCCGGCGTACACGGCAGCCGAGCGCCGCCGCGGTGTTGCCGTCGATCAGGATCGCAGTCCTTCGTCGCGTCCATCTTCTCGAGCCGGATCGGCAGCGGGCAGTCGAAGTGCGCCTTCGCGTAGTCGTAGCCGAGCTCGATCGCCTTCTGGTTCGAGTCCATCAGCGCCTTCTTCGCGCCGAACTTCTCCTTCGAGCAGCGTCGCGCGACGATCGTCGTGTCGATGTCGAGCAGCGCCGCCAGCGCGCCGGCGTAGGCGATGTTCTTCATCAGGATGCGCTCGCGCACGCCCTTGAAGTGCGCGTTGCACATCTCGGCGAGCGGCATGCCGAGGTAGGTGACGTCGGGCCGCTTCAGCTCGTCGTCGAGCGGCCAGGACGAGTCGTACAGCAGCCAGCCGCCCGACCGCACCTCGGCGACGTCCTTGGCGTAGGTCGCGGCGTTCAGCGCCACCATCAGATCGAAGTGCGGCGTGCGCGCGGTGTAGCCGTCCTTGTTGACGCGGATCTCGTACCAGGTCGGCAGGCCCTGGATGTTCGACGGGAACACGTTCTTGCCCGGTCACCGGCACGCCCATGCGGAAGATGGCCTGCATGAGCAGGCCGTTGGCGCTGACGCCGAGCCGGTGCCGTTGACGGTGGCGATCTTGAAGGCGAAGTCGTTGACGCGATCCATGTGCATTCGACTGCTAGTCGGCTCGACCAGACTCGGCGCTGCGTCGCATCGGACCGCGATCAGCGGCTGCACGTCGCCCGGCGTAGCGGAGATCTGAGCACGAACTTCCGCATGTCCCACGCGGCGGTCGGGCAGCGCTCGGCGCACAGGCCGCAGTGCAGGCAGACGTTCTCGTCCTTGACCATGACGCGGCCGGTCTGCTTCAGCGGCCCGAACGCGAACAGCGGCTGATCCGGGTTGATGCGCCGGCGCCGTGCAGCGCGCTCGCGCAGCGTCGGCCTCGCTCGCCGTTCGGCGTGATCGTCAGGCAATCGACCGGGCAGATGTCGATGCACGCGTCGCACTCGATGCACAGCGAGTCGGTGAAGTGCGTCTGCACGTCGCAGTTGAGGCAGCGCTCGACCTCGCGCGCGTCTGCTCCGCGGTGAAGCCCTTCTCCACTTCGATCGTCATGCTTCGCGAAGCGCTCCGCCAGATCGACGTGCTTCATCTTCTGCGCGCTGCGACCGGGTCGTAGTCGTTGCTGTAGGCCCACTCGTGCAGCCCCATCTTCGTGCTCGTCGAGCTTCATGCCGTGCGGCGGCCGCTCGGTGACCGGCATGCCCTGGCAGTAGTTGTGGATCGAGATCGCCGCCTGGTGGCCGTGCTCCACCGCCCAGATGATGTTCTCCGGACCGAACGCCGCGTCGCCGCCGAAGAACACGCCCGGCCGCGTCGACATGAACGTCGTCTTGTCGACGACCGGCATGTCCCACTTGTCGAACTCGATGCCGATGTCGCGCTCGATCCACGGGAACGCGTTCTCCTGGCCGATCGCCAGGACGACCGTGTCGCACGGGATGATCGACGCGGCCGATCGACCTCCTGCTTCAGCTTGCCGTCGTCTTCGCGTCGACGTGAACTTGTCGAACTCCATGCCGGTCAGCTTGCCGTTCTCGATGACGAAGCGGACCGGCTGACAGGTTCTCGAGGATCTCGACCTGCTCCTCCTCGGCGTCCTCGAGCTCCCACGGCGACGCCTTGAAGTACTTGCGCGTCTTGCGCGCGATCACCTTGACGTCCGTCCCGCCGAGCCGCTTCGCCGAGCGGCAGCAGTCCATCGCGGTGTTGCCGACGCCGATGATCAGCACGCGCTTGCCGACCGAGTCGATGTGGCCGAAGTGGATCGACTCGAGCCACTCGATGCCGATGAAGATCTGATCGGTGTCGTGGCGGCCGGGGAATCTCGAGCTCCTTGCCCTTCGGCGCGCCGCTGCCGACGAAGACCGCGTCGAACTCCTTCGGTCGAGCAGCGCCTTCAGGCTGTCGACGGGCGTGTTGTAGCGCACGTCGACGCCCATGTCGACGATGTAGCCGATCTCCTCGTCGAGCACCTGCTTCGGGCAGGCGGAACGCGGGGATGTTGATGCGCATCAGGCCGCCCGGCCGCGGCAGCTTCTCGAAGATCGTGACCTGGTAGCCGAGCGGCATCAGGTCGTTGGCGACCGTGAGCGACGCCGGGCCCGCGCCGATGAGCGCGACCTTCTTGCCGTTCTTCTGCCGCCGGCGCCGTCGGCAGGAGATCGCGTGACGTCGTCCGCGATGATCGGCGGCGACGCGCTTCAGCCGGCAGATCGCGACCGGCTTGCCGTCGACGCGCCCGCGCCGGCACGCCGGCTCGCACGGCCGGTCGCAGGTGCGCCCGAGGATGCCCGGGAAGACGTTCGACTCGCGGTTGAGCATGTACGCGTCGGTGAACCGGCCCTGCGCGATCAGCCGGATGTACTCCGGGACGTTGGTGTGCGCCGGACACGCCCACTGGCAGTCGACGACGCGGTGGTAATAGTTCGGGTCCGACGTATCCGTCCGATTCATGGTTGCCCATGAATTATATCGGTCCGCCTACGCCCGGCACGTCACTCCGCGGGCTACGGCGGGATCAGCGGCCCCTGAGCGGAGCGCGAGCCTCGAATCACGCGGGCGTCGATGCCGCGACGAGATGGTTCTTGCCAGCTTCCGTTATGAATCCCTTCTCGAACTGTTCCTTGGTGCTGCGCTCGGCGATGGTCGCCGACGGCGTAGTAGTCCGCCTGCAGCCGCTGGCGCGTCAGATCGACGACGTAATAGCCCCGGTAACGGCCGTCCACGTAATGCAGATGCGGCCGTGCCGCCCTGAGATCGTCCAGCTGCTTCTGGCCGTCGCGCGCCGACGTTGCTCGGTGAGGTTACCGATGTGCCGGCGAACTCGACGCCGATCGATCCTTTGCCGGTCGCCTTGTCGTAACCCTTGAACGGATCGCGCGGCAAATCGAAGGCCCACGAGCTGTGCACGTCGCCGGTGAGCACCGCGAGGTTGTCGACCTTCGCGCGCTCGATCATGTCGAACACGCGGCCGCGCGCGCCGCGATAGCCGTCCCACGAATCCGCGTTGCCGCGCGGCTGCGCCGGTCGGCGTCTGCGGCGCGAACATCACCTGCTGGCCGAGCACGGTCCACGTGGATTTGTTGCGCACCGACGTCGACGAATTGTTCGCGCCAGCCAGCCTTCCTGCTCGGCGCCGAGCAGCTGCCGTTTCGGATCTTCGATCAACGCGGTTTCTTCGCGCAGCACCTGCCGATCGCGGCCGATCATCCGCGTGTCGAGCATGAACAGCGTGGCGAGGTTGCCGAAACGGAAGCCTGCGATAGATGCGCGCCCTGCAGCGTCGGCGCGTCCTCGCGAATCGGCATCCATTCGAAGTACGCCTGCACGCGCGGCGGCACGCCGCGCGTCCACTCGCCCTCGCCGAGATCGGGATTGTGATTCTGCGCGCCGCCGCTCCAGGTGTTGTTCGTGAACTCGTGATCGTCCCACGTCACGATGAACGGATGCTGGCGGTGGATCTCCTGTGAATCGGGATCGGCCTTGTATTGCGCGTGCCGCTCGCGATAGTCCTGCAAGCGCCACGCATTTCTCGATCGGGAAGCGGCGCGCGGCCGGACTTCGATGCCATCGCCATACTGCTCGTTGGCGTACTCATATAAATAGTCGCCGAGATGCAGGATGGCATCCAGATCGAGGCGATTCGCGAGGCACGCGTAGGCGTTGAAGTAGCCCTGCGGAAGGTTCGAGCACGACACCACGCCGAGTCGCACGCGCGCGACGTCCTCACGCGGCAGCGTCTTGCGTGCGCCCGATCGGCGACTGCTCGCCCGCTGACTGGAAACGGTAGTAATAGGTGGTTGCCGGCTCGAGCCCGCGCGCATCCAGCTTCACAGTAAAGTCGCGCGCCGCGCCCGTCTCGACCTCGCCACGCGCCACCATGTTGCGCGAAATTCGGTTCGCGCGACACTTCCCATGACACGCGTTGGGGACGCCGTCGCCGCGCGGCGTCACCCGCGTCCAAAGAATGACGCGGTCGGCCAGCGGATCGCCGCTGGCGACGCCGTGGCGGAAGACGGGGTTGGTGACTTGCGCGAGCGAGTCGATCGACCGGACCAGCGGCAGCGCGCCGAGCGCGGCGCCGCCGGCCTTGAAAAACGTGCGACGGGAGACTGTGTCGCATCCGCGCAGTCTAGCCCAACCGCATTGACGGAGGCGTTAACTACAACAAGGTGCGTTGCCCTTTTTCCAGGTCCAATAGGGCGCGTTTGGTGGGCAATCCGCCGCCGAATCCGGTCAGGGATCCGTTCGAACCGATCACGCGATGACACGGCACGATGATCGCGATGGGGTTGGCGCCGTTGGCCATGCCGACGGCGCGAACGGCTTTCGGGTTCTTGATGCGTTTCGCGAGCTCCAGATAGCTGACCGTCTCGCCGTAGGGGATGCGCGTCAGCTCGCGCCACACCGCGTTTTGAAATGGCGTCCCCTTGAATGCCACGGGAGTCGAGAACTTCTTCAAGCGGCCGGCGAAGTACCGATCCAGCTCCTTGCGAATAGGTCCGAGCACACCCTTTACATCCGGTTGCCAGGCGGCGTCGATCTCGCGCGGGCGTGAACCCACGCCGAACGCAAGCACGTGCAACGCGTCCTGGTCTCCGGCCAGCAGCAACGGGCCCACCGGGCTGTCGTCGATCTGTGCGTAGTAGAGCGTGCTCATGCGCTAACAGTATCCGGACGTTGTGACGTTTACGATCCGCCGATTGCGTGGAGAGTGCTTTCATACACCTATAATTCCCGTGTGGCTGTGACGCTGGGCTCGTCCCGACTGTTGGCTTCCGGCAAGCTGAAGGGCCGCCGCGTCGGCATCGTCAGCAACCCGGCCTCGGTCGACGCCCACTTCACGCACATCGTCGATGCCCTGATGGCGTCACCCGACGTCACGCTCGGCGCGATTTTCGGTCCGCAGCACGGCTTCCGATCCGACGTGCAGGACAACATGATCGAGACGCCGCACGCGCAACGACTGCCGGCGCAAGGTGCCGGTGTTCTCGCTCTACAGCGAAACGCGCGAGCCGACCGCCGACATGCTGCGCCACGTCGACGTGATGGTGATCGACCTGCAGGACATCGGCGCGCGCATCTACACCTACATCTACACGATGGCCAACTGCCTGCGCGCGTGCGCGCAAGCACGGCGTCGCCGTCATCGTGTGCGACCGGCCGAATCCGATCGGCGGCGTCGACGTCGAGGGGCCGATGCTCGTGCCAGGCAACGAGTCGTTCGTCGGGCAGTTCCCGATCCCGATGCGCCACGGCATGACGATCGGCGAGCTGGCGCGCTTCTTCAACGAGCACTTCGAGATCGGCGCCCGCTCGAGGTCGTCGAGATGCAGGGCTGGTCGCGCGTCGATGTACTTCGACGCAGACCGGCCTGCCCTTCGTGATGCCGTCGCCGAACATTCCGACGCTCGACAGCGCGATCGTCTATCCGGGCACGGTGCTGTTCGAAGGCACCAAGCGTCGGAAGCGCGCGGCACGACGCGGCCGTTCGAGCTGGTCGGCGCGCCCGTGGGTGGAGGCGGAACAGTTCGCCGAGACGATGAACGCGCGCAAGTTGCCGGGCGTGCATTTCCGCCCCGCGGTGTTCGAGCCGACGTTCCAGAAGCACGCGAAGAAGACGTGCGGCGGCTGCCAGATTCACGTGCTCGATCGCAAGACGTTCAGACCGGTGCAGACCGGCGTGGCGCTGATCGACGCAGATGCGGGCCGCCAGATCCGAAGGACTTCGCCTGGCGCCAGCCGCCGTACGAATACGAGCACGACAAGGAACCGATCGACATCCTGGCCGGATCGCCGGCGTTTCGCCTGGCCATCGATGCCGGGACACGCGCCGAAGAATTAGTGCCGGTGTGGGAACGCGAGAGCAAACCGTTCGAGGAAGTTAGAGCAGAATACCTCGTCTACACCTAGCCCTGATGCTTGCCGCTCCGGCGGGCGGATACCGATGGTCCTCGACGTCACGTCGCACGCAGTTGATCCAGGCGCCGCCGGCGCGGGTGATGGCGGCGTTCTTCAACGATGCCGACCTGAAGAACTGGTGGCAGGTGACGCGCGTGTTCACGGTGCCGCGCCCGCTCGGCATGTATGCGATCGAGTGGGCAGTCGACGGAGTTCAAAGATGAAGTGCTCGGCCGGCTGGGCGGCGCCTTTCACGGCACCATCGTCGACTACCGCGCCGAATGCCGCATTCGTTCTCGCCGAAGTGTTCTGGCAGCCTCCCGACGGCGATCCGATCGGTCCGATGGCGCTCGACGTGCAGGCGCGGCCGCATGGCAACGGACGGCAGACGATGTTGACGGTGCGGCAGAGCGGCGAAGGCGACGACCCGCGGTGGCAGCGATACTTCTCAGATCATGGGCCGCGGCTGGGAAGGCGCGCTGCAAGCGCTCAAGGAGTTCATGGACCGCGAGGCACTCCGCACTCGCAGGGATGACTAAGAAAGTTACCGGCCTCATCACGTCCCTCACACTCTGGGACGTCGTGGCGATGAACATCGTCGCCATCGTCGGGCTGCGGTGGATCTCACGCAGCGCGCGCATTGGCGCTCCGGCCGTGACGCTGTGGATCCTCGCCTGCCTGCTCTTCTTCGTGCCACTCGCCGCTGTGCTCGCCGAACTGTCAAGCCGGCATCCGCAACAAGGCGGCATCTACGCTTGGGCGCGGCGGGCTTTTGGACCAGTGCACGGCTTCGTGTGCGGCTGGTGCATGTGGGTCAACAACCTCTTCTACTTTCCAGCGCTGTTGTTGTTTGCCGCCGCGAACGCGTTGATCCCGTTCGGCGCGTCGGAGTCGATGGCCGACAGCCGCATGTACTCGGTCGTGTTCGTGTTGGGCTTCCTCTGGGCGACGACGTTTCTGAACATCTTCGGTTTCTCCGCCGGCAAGTGGCTGCAGCACGTGGGCAGCGTCGCGACGTGGATTCCGGCGGCGATCCTGATCGGCTGCGGCGCGATCGCCTTCGCATCGCTTGGCAGCGCCACGTCGTTCGCTCCAGCGGCGTTGTTGCCGCGCGACAACGTCTGGGACTCGATGAGCTTGTGGTCGTCGTTGTGCTTTGCGTTTTCCGGTTTCGAGATCTCGTCGATGGTCGGCCAGGAGGTCTACCACCCGCGCAAAACCATTCCACGCAGCATTGTGCTGTCGGGTATCGCGATCACTGCGATTTACATCCTGAGCTCCGCATCGATCCTCGTCGCCGTGCCAGCCAGCGAACTGGCGGAGCGCAGCGGGATCGCCGACGCGGTCGAGCTCGTCACCAGCCGCCTCGGATTTGCAGGCATCGGCGCATTCATCGCGTTTCTCCTCGTCGTCGGATCGATTGGCGGGACGAGCTCGTGGATCGCGGGCGCCGCGCGCGTGCCCTTTGCCGCGGGTGTGGACGTGGCGATGCCGGCGGCGTTTGCGAGTCTTCACGACAAGTACCGCACGCCGCACGTCGCGCTGATCGTGCAGGCGGTCGCGACGACGGCATTGTTCCTGGTGAGCGTGTTCCTGTCGGTAGGCGGCGGTCAGACCACCGTGCAAGAGGCTTACGACATCATGGTGAACCTCACCATCCTGATCTACTTCCTGCCGTATCTCTATCTGTTCGCCGCGTTCATCCGTTTGCGATCGATGGACGCCGACATGCCGGTTGACGAAAACACGGTCACGTTGCCGGGTGGCATCGCCGGTGCGTGGATGATCGCGGGTTGCGGCATCTTCGCCACGGTCGTGGCTATGGCGCTCGTCTTCATGCCGCCGCCGGGTACGGAGAACGTCCTGAACTACGAAGTCAATCTGATCGGCCAGACAGCGATCCTGATCGGGATCGGGATGTTCTTCTACTGGTCCGCGCGCCGTCGTTCCTGACGGTTCCTCAGTTCCGGACGTTCCTGAAGTTCGCTGCAGTGAACCCCAGGAACCCAGGAACCCAGGAACCCAGGAACCTTGGACTATGCGCGCCGGATCCTGACGAAGTTCGACGCGCCGCGATCCAGGTCGGCCGACGCGTTGACCACGACCATCGTCGCGTTCTCCGGCGCGTTCGTTCGCTGCACCGCCGATTCGACGACGCGCGTAATCACCTGTTCGATATCGCCCTCGAGATCGCAAACCACCGGGAGCACACCGTGGTAGATGCTCAACCGCCGCGCGACTTCGGGGTCATCGGTGGCCGCAACGATGTCGGCCTGCGGGCGAATCGCCGACAGCCGCTTCGGGGTGTTGCCTTGCCGCGTGACCGCGACGATCGCGTGCGCCCCTGACCGTGCCGATAGGGAGACCGCGGCTTCGCACAGTGCGACCGCGTGGCCGACCAGGCCCTCGCCCGCGCGGCGACGGTCGACGGGGACTGGGATCGTCTCGGCATCGCGGATGATCGCGTCGAGCACTTCCACCGAGCGCACCGGATAAAAGCCCGTCGCCGTTTCGCCAGATAACATGATTGCATCGGCGCCGCCATCAACAGCACCGGCGGCGTCGCTGGCTTCCGCGCGCGTCGGCCGTGGTTCGGTGCGCATCGACTCGAGCACCTGGGTGGCAACGATCACCGGCACGCCGCGGCGCGCGCGCCTTGCGCAAAATCTCCTTCTGCACGCGCGGCACCCGCTCGAGCGGAATCTCGAGGCCGAGGTCGCCGCGGGCCACCATCACCGCATCGGCGGCAGCCAGAATCTCGTCGAGCCGATCGATTGCCTCCGGCCGCTCCAACTTGGCGACCAACGGCACCTTCGGACGGCCCTCCGACACCAGCAGTGCTTTGACGCGCGTGATGTCCTCAGCAGACTGGACGAAGCTGAGCGCGATCAGGTCCACGCCGAGCGCCAGGCCAAACGACAAGTCACGGCGATCCTTCTCGGTCATGTCGGAGCGCAGCGGCACCTGCGGGGCGTTGATGCCCTTGTGCTCGCCGAGCTCGCCGCCATCGAGCACGCGCGTGTGAATCTCGGCCGGCGTCGCCGACTCGACGAGCAGCTCCACCTTGCCATCGTCCAAGCAGCAGGTGATGGCCTTTCGTCACCTTTTGCGCGAGCTCGCCGTAGGTGGTGTAGACGCGTCCGGGCCGTCCAACGTCGTCGCCGATCGCCACCGTCAACGAATCGCCCCTCTTCAATGAGATCGGGCGCCCGCCTTCGAGCCGGCCAGTGCGAATCTTCGGACCGCTCAGATCCTGCAGGATGGCGACATGCCGATCGGCGCGCTTCGCGGCTTCGCGCACCTGGTGAAACAGCGCCGCGTGATCGGTTTGCGTGCCGTGCGAGAAATTCAGACGGAAGATGTCGACGCCCGACGGCGATCAAGGCATCGAGCACTTGCGGGTCGCGCGACGCGGGGCCCAGCGTCGCGACGATCTTGGTGTGCCTCACCGCAATATCTTATAGGCCTTCAGATAAAATCGGGGTTTACCTGTGGGGAACATCACGCCACAACCCGTCGTCGACTACCTGGCCGCGCTGCGACGCGAGCCGCACGAACGGCTGCCGCTGATCGATCGCGAAGGGCGCGCCGAGGGGTTGCCCCTCGTGTATCCCGATACCGGCGCGCTGCTGCACACACTCGCACGCGGATGCGGCGCCACACGTATCCTGGAGATCGGCACCTGCATCGGATATTCAACGTTGTGGATGGCTACCGCGTTACCCGCCAACGGATCGCTGATCACGATGGAATACGACGCTGCCCGCGCGGCGCGCGCCCGCGACCATTTCGCGGCCGCCGGATATGCCGATCGCGTGAGTGTGATCGTCGGCGACGCCACACGCTTTCTTCATAAGGTCGCGGGGCCCTTCGACTTGATCTTCCAGGACAGCGACAAGAAGTTGTATGAACCGATGCTCGACCGGCTGATCGAGCTGCTGCGGCCAGGCGGCCTGTTGGTGGCGGACAATATCCTGTGGAATGCGGAAGTTATTCCCGGCTACGTCCGCGAGAAGAAGTACAGTGATGAGGATACGGCCGCGATCGTCAGCTTCTCGAAGCGCGTCGCGTCCGATGCACGGCTTTACACGTCGTTCCTGCAGGTGGGCGACGGTGTCTCGGTTTCGGTGAAACGCGCATGACAGTAGCTGAGTGGCTGGCGCTGGCGAAGGCCGACGCCGAGAAACGGGGCCTGCCGGATCTGATTCCCGCCCTCGAAGGCCTGGCCAAGGCGACCGAACAGTTGCGGGCGGCGGATTGGAACGATCGGGCCGATCACGGATCTGAAAGACGCACGCGATGATGACCATCGCTGAGCTCGCGCCGAAGATCGCGGCGCGGAAGATCACGTCCGAGAAGATCACCGAGAATTGCCTGGCGACGATCGCGGAGCTCAATCCGAAGCTGAATGCGTTCATCACCGTCACCGCCGATGAGGCGTTGGCGCGCGCGCGCGAGGCTGACAAAGAAATCGCCGGCGGCCGCTACCTCGGACCGCTGCACGGCATTCCGCTCTCGCTCAAGGATCTGATCGACTGCAAAGGCACGCCCACGACGGCCGGGTCGCTCGTGCGCAAGGATCACATGGCGTCGTCCGACGCGCCGGTGACACGCCGTCTGCGCGAGGCCGGCGCGGTGTTCGTCGGCAAGACCAACCTTCATGAGTTCGCGTTCGGCACGACCTCGGAAGATTCGGGCTTCGGCCCGGCGAGAAATCCCCACGATCCCACTCGATCGCCTGGAGGTTCGAGCGGCGGTTCGGCGATCGCCGTGGCGACGGGCATGTCGCTCGGCACGGTCGGAACCGATACCGGCGGATCGATCCGCATTCCCGCCGCCGCGTGCGGCGTCGTGGGACTGAAGCCGGAGTGGGGGCAGATCTCCGCCACCGGCGTGGTCCCGCTCAGCCGCCAGCTCGATCATGTGGGGCCGCTGGCCGCTTCGGTCGCCGACGCGTGGCTGCTCTACAACGCCATGCTGCCGGCCGCCCGCGCGCGTCAATGCGCTGCCCGAAACCGCGTCGTTGAAGGGTCTGCGCTTCGGGATGCCGACGGGATATTTGTTCGATCGCCTCGACGCCGACGTCGAACGAACGATGCTCGCGACCATCGAGGTGCTGCGCAGCAAGGGCGCGGCGATCAGCGAAGTCACGTTGCCGCACGCGAACGACATCGCCGACCGTCTATCTGCACCTCGTGTTCGCGGATGCGGCGGAATACCACGCGCGCACGCTCGAGTCGCGGCCGCAGGACTACACGCCGAACGTCCGCGTGCGACTCGAGATGGCGCGCTACGTCCTGGCCGAGGACTACATCCGCGCGCTGCGCGGCAAGGCGATCATCGCCAAGGAAGTCGACCGCGCGCTGCACGGCATCGACGCGCTGGTCTGCCCGGCGCTGTCGATTCCGGCGCCGCCGATCGGCGCGGCAACCATGCCGGTCAAGGGCGGGCCATGAAGCGGTGCGCACGCTGATGCTGCGTTGCACGCAACCGTTCAACGTCTCGGGACATCCGGCGATCTCGCTGCCGTGCGGCACGACGCCGGCAGGTCTGCCGGTCGGCCTCCAGCTCGTCGGCCACAAAGGCCGCACGCCGGCGCTGGTGCAAGCGGCGCTCGCGGTCGAAAAGGTGATCAGCGGAGCGTCGTGAGTGATTCGTAAGTACTTCCATCGCTGGGAGCAGGAGCTCGCCGCCATCAGCCAGCACGAACGCAGAGTCCGACCGTTCGAGTGGGGCGAGGACTGGATCGACGATCGGCCACGCATCCGGAACGGGTCAGTGGCGACGCTCGACAACGGGTCAGCGGCGACGAACCTTAGGTTCGTCGATGGTCTCGGCCTGGGTCGAGCGCGTCATGAAGGACACCGACGCGTTCTTCACGCCCGAGCCGACGCGCTACACCTTCACGAAGGCCCCCGACACGATGCGCGCGCGCGGCGAAGAAGGCATGCTGACGTTTCCCAGCGGCTTCACGACGCCGCACCCGGAAAACAACACCGTGGTCGCGCGCTACTTTCCCGGCGAATCCGATTCGCAAGCCGAAGCCCGGCTGCGCCGCGCCGCGCCGTGGTCGTGCTTGCGCAGTGGAACTCCGACGCCGACGGCCACGTCGGCCTGTGCAAGATCCTGTCGCGGCTCGGCATCGCGTCGCTGCGCATCAGCCTGCCCTATCACGATGCGCGCATGCCGCCCGAGCTGACGCGCGCCGACTACATCGTCAGCTCGAACATCGTGCGCACGCTGCAAGTCTGCCGGCAGGCGGTGCGCGACGTGCGGCTGGCGTTGTGGTGGCTGCGCGATCAGGGCTACGAGCGGCTCGGCCTGCTCGGCACGAGCCTCGGCTCGTGCCTGTCGTTTCTCACCGACGTGCCACGAGCCGCTGGTGCGGGCGCAGGCGCTCAATCACGTCTCGCCGTACTTCGGCGACGTGGTGTGGCGCGGCCTGTCCACCGAGCACGTGCGCGCAGGGGCTCGACGGCCACGTCGACCTCGATCAGCTGCGCGATCTGTGGCGCCCGATCAGTCCGTGGTCGTTCCTCGATCGGCTGCACGACAAGCAGACGCTGATGGTCTACGCGAAGTACGACCTGACGTTTCCGGTCGATCTGTCGCTGCAGTTGATCAACGAGATCCGAAGCGCCGCGGCTATCCACTGCAGGTCGAGCGTGCTGCCGTGCGGGCACTACTCGACCGGCGTCGCACCGTTCAAATATCTCGATGGCTGGTATCTCGGGAAGTTTCTTGGCGACGCAGGTTTGACTAGAGATAACGAAGCAGTCGGACCGAGCGCGTCGTAGATCGATCCGGCGAGCGATTGCACCAGCGGCGACACCTCGCCGGAATCCATCGATTCGGCCACCGTCACCGGGTCGGTCAGCAGCAGCCACACCGTGGCGCCGGCGATCACCGCCGCAAACAGGCCGACGATGCCGACGAGGCTGAACAGCCGGCCGCCGAAACCCGAAGCCCGGCGTTGTCGCGGAACATCCATGGATGGTGACTCGCAGGGATCATACCCGCCTTCGCTCGCCTCCGCGAGCTACGGCAGGCAGCTCGCGCGGGCGAGCGCCCGCAATCGATCGATTGGACGGCCGGAGCTGCGGCGTATGTTTCAGACGACGAGGACGAGCTTGCCGAACTGCTCGCGCGCTTCGAGGCGGCGGTGCGCCTCGGCGGCCTCGGCGAGCGGGAAGGTCCGGTCCACGACCGGCCGCAGCTCGCCGGCAAAAAAAAACTGCGCCGCGCGCAGCAGCTCGCCCTTGCGGCCCATGTACGAGCCCAGCAACGAGATCTGCCGCGCGAACAGCACGCGCAAGTCGATCTGCGCGTCGTGGCCGGTGGTGGCGCCGCACGTCACCAGCCGCCCGCCGCGCGCCAGGCTCTTCAGGCTGCGATCCCACGTCGCGGTGCCGACGTGCTCGACCACCACGTCGACGCCGCGGCCGTTGGTGAACTCCCGGATCTTCGCGGGCAAATCCTGGGTGGTGTGGTTGATCGACTTCGTACGCGCCGAGCTGCCGCGCGCGCGCGAGCTTCTCGTCGGTGCCCGCGGTGGCAAACACGCGCGCGCCGTGGCGCCACGCGATCTGAATCGCCGCCTGCCCGACGCCGCTGCCGGCGCCGAGCACCAGCACGTCTTCGCCGGCGCGCAGCCTCGCGCGCGTGATCAGCATGTGCCACGCGGTGAGGAACGCGAGCGGAAACGCCGCGGCCTCGACAAAGCCGATCGCATCCGGAATCGGCGATCAGGTTCTGCACCGGCACCTTGACGATCTCCGCGTAGCCGCCGTCGCTGCGATAGCCGAGCACGTCGTACTTCGCGCACTCGTTGTCGCGGCCGTCGAGGCACGCCACGCAGCGGCCGCACGAGATTCCGGGCTGCAGCATCACGCGGCGGCCCGGCGCGAACTCGCCGTTCGGCGACGAGATCACCTCGCCGGCGACGTCGGCGCCGGAGATGTGGGGAAACGGAATCTGGCACGCGCTCCATGCCGCGGCGCTGCCACAGATCGAGATGATTGAGCGCGCACGCGCGCACGCGCACCAGCGCATCGCCGGTGCCGGGAATCGGATCGGGGGCGTCTTCGTAGCGGAGGACGTCGGGCCCGCCGTGCGCGTGGAATCGGACCGCCTTCATCAACCAACCGTAAGCCAGGGAACAGTGACGTCGCAAGACTTAGCAGTCGATCGTCAACACCCGATGCGGGCCCGAGGCCCAATGCTGGGAGTGAAGCCGGCAATCTTATCCAAATCGCCGACGATCACCGTGGTCATTTTTTCGCTGGATCGAGATATCGCCGTGCCGCAGCCGTGACGTCGCTCGCGGTGACTTGCGACAATTTGGGCACGAACTCTTCGAAATATGAATCGGGCAATCCGTGCAACGCAAGTTGTGCGACAGAACGTGCAACCTGTCCCGCCGTTTCAAAGCCCGCGCGGATAGCCTTTGCTCACCGACGCGAACGCCTGCGCCACTTCCTGATCGGTCGCCGGGCGCGCGGTGGCAATGTCGCGAATCTCGCGCCACGCCTCTTGCAGGCCGGACCCGTCACGTCGGTGCCGACGCTGGTCTGCATCACGAACGGGCCGATGCCGCGACGCAGATTGAACCCCGTGCGCACGCCGTAGGTGAATCCCTTTTGCTCGCGCAGGTTGAGATTCAGCCGGCTGACGAAGTCGCCGCCGAGGATGGTGTTGAGGATCAGCAGCACGTGATAGTCCGGCGTCGAGCGCGGCGCGCAGGCATGACCGATCCGCAATTCCGACTGCGCCGCGCCGGGCCGCGAGATGACCGCCAGCTTCACTTCCGGCGCCGCGGGCGGCGGCGCCAGCGCCGCGTCGCGATCGATCGCCATCGCCGATGTCGCAGGCCGCCACGATCCGAACACGGCCGCGGCCGCGTCCAGCAGCTCGTCTTCGGGCCGATCGCCGACGACGATCAGCGTGGCGCCGGCCGGCGTGAACATCGCGGCATGCAGCGCCTTGGCGGCGTCAACGGTCATCGCGTTCAACGCCGCTTCCGAGCCGAGCGACAGGTGGCCGTACGGGTGGCCGCCGTATAACACGCGCGCGAACGCGCGATCGGCCATCGCGCCGGCGTGATCCTTCATCTGCCGCAGCCGCTCGAGCCGCAGGTTGCGAATGCGATTGAAGTCGTCGTTGGCCAGGTTCGGCTCGGTCACGATCTCGTGAACCAGCGCCAGGCCGGTGTCGAGAAATCGATCGAGCGTGGTCAGGCCGACGACCACCGCGTCCATGCCGACGTCGAGATCGAGCTCGCCGCCGATGCGCGCCACGCGATCCGCGATCTCGAGCGCCGACTGGCCGCGGCTGCCTTCGTCGATCAACCCGGCGGTCATCGAGACGAGGCCGTGCGCATCGCCGGATCGACCGACGATCCGCCGGGCACCAGCAGCACGATCGCCGCGACCGGCACCGATCGGTGCGTCACCGCCCTCAGCTCGAGGCCGTTCGGCAGGACCCGCTTGACGATGCGCGGAAAGTGAAAGGCGCGATCGGCGACGGGAACCGGGAGCCGGCTGCGATCGACGGCGCTCACGAGACCCGCACCTCGACGGCGCCGGGCAACGCCAGCTCGCGCCGGCCGCGCGGCACGACGCTCAACGACACCGACGGCGCCTTGACGAGCCATTGTCCCCACTGCCGCCGCCACGCCTTTGCTCGTCACGTTGATGTATCGCTGGCGATCGCGATCGAAATAGCCGGGATCGCCGGCGAACGTGTTGTAGGCGTTCAGCTGATCCGACTTGCCGCCGAAGCCGCCGATGGTCTGCAGGCGGTAGATGAATTGCGCTTCGGTTTGCGCGAGTCCGCGTTCCAGCTCGTCGTCGGTCACGCCGGCGACGGCCAGCTGCCCAATGGCGGCACGCACCGCGCGTTTCGAGCTCGGCGAGCTGAATGCCGGCCGCGGCGGTGCAGGCCATCTGGAACATGCCGCCGATTTCACGCGACTGCTGATAGGCCGACACATCGGTGGCCACGCGCCGCTCGTAGACCAGCGTCTTGTAGAGCCGCGACGTCTTGCCGTGCGCGAGCACATCCGCCGCAATATCGAGCTCGGCATCGTCGGCCGCAAACATCGCCGGCGAATGCCAGCTCAGATAAAGCCGCGGCAGCTCCACGCGATCTTCGAGGAGCAGCGTGGCGCTGTCTTCGAGTGCGCGCCTGCGCCGCCACGCGCTGCACGGTCGGACCCGGCGCGAGATCGCCGAAATATTTCTCGGCCAGTTCAAACGCCTGATCGGTTTCGAGTCGCCGGCCAGTGAGAGCGATGCATTGCCAGGGTGGTAATAGGTCTTGAAAAAATCCCGGACGTCGTCGATCGATGCGGCTCGAAGATCGTCGGCCGAGCCAATGGTCGGCCAGTGATACGGATGATCGGGAGCATACATCGCTGCCGACAATGCGATGCCGGCCAGGCCGTATGGCCGGTTCTCGTAATTCTGACGGCGCTCGTTCAACACCACGTCGCGCTGGTTGTTGAATTTGCGATCGGTCAGCGCCGGCAACAGGTAACCCATGCGATCGCTTTCCATCCACAACGCGAGGTCGATCGCGCCGGTTGGCACCACTTCCCAGTAATTGGTGCGATCGGCATTCGTCGATCCGTTGAGCAAACCACCGGCGCGCTGGAGCGGCGGAAAATAGCCGTGGTCGTGATGCTCGGAGCCTTCGAACATCAAGTGCTCGAACAAGTGCGCGAAGCCGGTGCGGCCAGGCTGTTCGTTCTTCGATCCGACGTGATACCAGACGTTGACGGCCACCATCGGCAGCTGATGGTCTTCATGAACGATGACGTCGAGACCGTTGGCAGAGTTTGCGCTTGCTGAATGGAATCTGCATCCGCTTCTCAATTATTTGTCATTTGTCAGTTCGTTATTTACCGGCGTAGCCGGTGCATCGCGTAGGCGCCCAGCAACGGCCCAGGTACGAGCAGCAATGACGCAAACTGCCAGCTGCTTGCCGCAGCCACGCGCGGCAGCGCTTCGATCGTGACCATCGTCAGCAGAAAGCCCACACAGGTTTGCAGCGTGAGCGCGGTGCCGACGTGATCGCGCGGCGCGTGCTCGCTGACGAGCGCCGAGAACTGTGCCGAGTCGGCGACGACAGCAAATCCCCAGAACATGATCAGCGCGTACAGCAGGATGGGCGATCGCCCGAAGACCACGAGCGTGAGCGCGGCCGCCGCGGCGCTGGCGATCATCGCCCACATCGCCACACGCGCCTTGCCGGCGCGATCGGCCACGTAACCGGCCAACACACAGCCGATGGCTCCGCTGCCAATAGCCAGAAACGCGGCGACCGATCCCGCGGCTGCCGGAGTCGGCCATGCCGGATGCCGCAAAGCTGGCGGCTGCAAACACCGCCACCCAGGTCCACATCGCGTACAGCTCCCACATGTGGCCGAGATAGCCGAGCGTTGCTAATCGCGCACCCCGGCTCGACAGCACCTTTCTGATCGCGTGCGGGTCGAACGGCGCGGTCGCGGCGACGTAGGGACCATCGCGGACGATGACGAGCACGAGTGTGCCGCCGACGATCGCCAGCGCCGATACCAGCAGCATGGGTTGCCGCCACTCGACGCCGAACAGCGCGGTGAGGAGGTGAGGAAACGCCTTGCCGAGCGTCAGCGCGCCGATCAGCATGCCAAGCGCGAGCCCGCGGCCGTCACGGAACCATCCGGCCGCGATCTTCATGGCGGGGGGATAGACGAGGGCCAGCGACGCGCCGGTCAGGAAGCGTAAAGCGATCACGGTGCCGCCTCCGGGCGCGACCAACACGGCGGCGTTGGTCAGCGCGCCGATCACCGATCCGAGGAACATCAGGACGCGGGCGTTGAGCACGTCGGCAAGATTGGCGACAGCGCTGATCAACGTGCCGGCCACGAAGCCGGCTTGGACGGCCATGGTGAGCCATGCGGCGTGATTCGGCGCAATGTCGTACTCGGCAATCAGCCGTGGCGTGATCGCGGTTGCGGAGAACCAGAGCGTCATGCCGAGAAATTGCGCCAGCGACACCACGCCGAGCATCTTCCAGGCGGAAGCGCTGGCGGGCGTTGGCACTACTTGACCTGAATGAGAGGAATCTTGCCCTTGTTGGCGATCGCGTTCTTGTGCGCGGCCACGGCGAGCTGCGACATCACGGATTCAGCCACGTCCATGAACGCCTGGGTTCCCACCGAATCGGGTTCGGCAATCACCAGCGGAATGCCGCGATCGCTGCCGACGCGAATCGGTTCATACAGCGGCAAGCGTCCGAGGAACGGCACGTTGAGCTGTCCGGCGATCAGCTCGCCGCCGCCGTGACCGAAGATCTGCGCTTCGTGATGGCAGTTGGTGCATTCATAGAAACTCATGTTCTCGACGAGCCCCAGCGTCGGAATATTGAGCTTCTGATACATGCGCACCGCGCGCCGGCTGTCGCTGAGCGACACCTGTTGCGGGGTCGTCACCACGATTGCGCCGGCCGCCGGCACGGTCTGACTGAGCGACAAGGCCACATCACCGGTGCCCGGCGGCATGTCGACGACCAGATAATCGAGATCCTTCCACGCCACGTCGCGGCAGAACTGCTGAATGGCGCTGTGCAACATCGGGCCGCGCCAGATCACCGGCGCCTCCTCCTGGGTGAGGAAGCCCATCGACACCACCTGGATGCCGTATTTCTCGGCCGGCCGGATGCGCCGGCCGTCGGACTCGAGCTGCGCCTGCAGGCCGAACATGATCGGCACATTGGGCCCGTAGATGTCGCCGTCGAGCACGCCCACGCGCGCGCCGCTCTTGGCTAGCGCCACCGCAAGGTTGACCGCAACGGTGGTCTTGCCGACGCCGCCCTTGCCGGCGCCGACCGCGATCACATTCTTGACGCCGGGCAGCGGCGGCTTGCCATGTTCCGGCGCCGACACCGATTTCACGACGAAGCGGCTTTCGACGTCGACCTGCGAGACACCCGGCACCGTCAGCGCCGCCGCCCTCGCCTGCTCCGCAAGCGTGGCTCGTTTGCGCGGCGACGGGTTGGCCGACTCGATCGCCAACGACGACGCGATCGCCCGTCGATCGTCACATCCTTGACGAACTTGAGCGACACGATGTCTGCGTGCAGGTCGGGATCGACAACCGCCTTCAGCGCAGCCAGGACCGCGTCGGGTGCCATAAGAAATTCAGCTTACCATGCACGTGAAATTGGTAAACTCCTGCGTCCCCCGTTATTGTTCGGTCGCGCCTCCGGCGCGACGGCAAGGAGATCTAGATGGCAGATGCGACGCCTGGAAGCGTGCCCTCGAGCAATCGCAACGTCATGATCGTGTTGTCGTACCTGTGGCTGCTGGCGCTGGTGCCCCTGCTGACGGAGAAAGACGACAAGGAAGTGCAGTGGCACGCCAAACATGGCCTCGTGTTGATGGTCGCCGAAATCTTCATCTGGATCATCATCAGCATCATCCTCGGCCCGCTGGGCATCTTCGGGTGCATCGCGGCGCTGTTCACCCCGCTACTGATGCTGGGCGAGCTCATCCTCCACGTGATGTGTATCGTCAAGGGCATCAACGGCCAGCGCCTGATCATTCCCGGCGTCAGCGAGTTCGCCAACAAGCTGTAAATTAGTCGCGCCAAGCGATGAAGAGACGTCTGTGGGCGGCGATCGCGATCGTGATGATCGCGATCGCGCTCGATCTTCGGCGGGCGCCATCGGATCAACTGACCACGCGCGCCGCCGTCGGCGCCATTCACGGTTATCAAGCCACGCTATCGCCGCTCTACGCTCGCATGGGCGTGCAGTGCCGTTTTACGGTCAGCTGCAGTCATTACGGGGAAGCCGTCATTCAACGTTTCGGATTCGTGCGTGGCGGCGCGATGGCGATCAAACGAGTCTTTCGCTGTGGGCCCTGGACGCCGGTAGGGACGGTCGACTTGCCGCCTCTTTAAGAGGGTTCCTGAGGTTCAAACAGCGATCTACCCTCGTCTTTGAGCAGCACCCAACACGCGTAACCGCCGAGCGCCGCGCACGGTGTCATAGTGGACGCCGAGGGCCGCGGCGATGGTGCCGACCTTCCAGTGTTCGCCGAAATACAGGCGGCGAATCTCGGCGTGCTGCTCGGGCGTGATCATGGCGCGCCTCCGGGGACACGCGACGGAGGCGCCAGGGCGGTGGAAGGAGCCACGCGCTTTCGCGGCCGCAGACCATACAGCGCAACGCGCCCACCAGGGGCGCGGTCGGCGATCCATCCGTCGACGTGTCGGCGGGCAGTGTGACGGGCGGTGCCGCGGGGCGGGAAGTCTGATCCCTCACGCGGGCGCGATACGCGCGTTGGTGATCCCGATGATCGAGGCGGCCTTCCGGACTGGGCCGATGGCGCCGGCGCGCGGCGCGGATCGAGGCGTGCCGAGCGGCCGTACGACACGCGGCCGAGCAATAGGCGTGGCCACGATCACACGACGCGCAGATCGCGAAGAGGCGGTTGCACCGCCGGCAGGTCTTCTGGCGAAGCGGCGTGTCCACGACGTCGGAGCGGCATCGCGCACCGACTGGACACGGCGACCAAACCGTGGCACAAGAGAGACGACTGTCTCGGTTCGTCGGAGCATCGAGGCGGTCACCGAGGGTCTGGAGGGTTCAGCTCCAGGCCCTCACCTCATTCGCCGCAGTGCGCAGCGTACGCGACCTCCACCGTCTGGCCCAACTCGCGGCCGGCTGTGGACGCTGCCGGAGCTATGGACGCACAGAACGCGCCCACAGCTCCTTGGAAAACCCGCACAGAACGCGGGTTTCCCACGAGCGTCCACAGCCCGTGTCGTTGGTTGAGAAGAAGACGAAGAACACGACGACAAGACCGCTACGACGACGGTCGTCCAGATTTACGCGGTTTCAGGTGAGCGCTGACAGTCGCGGGCCTTCCGGACTCCAATTGACGCTGTTGACTCGAATCGTCGAGGGACATCATCGTGATCCGTTCGGGAATCGCGACATCCGGTTACCTCCCAGCGCCGATCGTCTGCTGGACCCTCTGAGCCAGGGACCGCTCGACCTTTTGCGCGGGCGATTCAGGGGTCAGGCTCCTTCTGTTCGCCGTCCAACGAGCTCGTGGAAAACGCGTGTTGTGCGTTTTCCACAGCTCGGCCACGGTCCACAGGCAATCTCTTCGCACGCACGGGACTGCGCGCGACTCCCGATGTGCTGACCGATCCGGTTGCGACACGAGACTTCGCGTGAGAGGATCACGGCATGGAATCCAGCACGTTGTCCCAGCTCCTGAAGCTTCCGGCCGGCGATCGGGCTGAACTTGCGATGGCGCTCTGGGAGAGCCTTTCCGACTCGGAGCGTGAGGGAGAACTCGGGCTCAACGAAGAGCAAGGGGCCGAGCTCGATCGCCGATGGGCGGAACACCTGGCAGACCCGGACTCCGCGGTGCCCTGGTCTGAAGTGCGGCGAAAGCTATTGGGGCGCGGGTGACGTACGGTGTTATCTCAACGTGAAGCGCTCGTGCTGGCATCTCGGACCCACCCCCTTCGTCGCGGCCCTGTGGATTGAAGGCAGTTTGTTGGCGTCGGCAAAGTCGCGATAAACGTCTGCGTGGATCTGGCGCGGGCTGCGCCGCATTCTCGCCAGCTCGCGACCACTCAGGACGGAAACCTCGTCGCGAGCCTTCCGGCCTCCAATTGACGCTGTTGACCCGAATCGTCGATGGACATCATCGTGATCTGTTCGGGAACGGCGACATCCGGTTACCTCCCAACGCCGATCGTCTGCTGGACCCTCTGAGCCGGGGACCGCTCGACCTTTTGCGCGGGCGATTCAGGGGCCAGGCTCCTTTCTAACGCGGTACCGTGCGAAACCTCGCGCTGGAGTGCCTCCGCCAGATGCGCCTTGTCGTTGGTGTAGACCTGGTGTCAATTGGCTCAATCGGCCGCGAAGCTGACGCGAAGGAATCAAGATTTCTCAGTAAATCCTGGTGACCGGGGCGGGGATCGAACCCGCGGCCCGCGCATTAAAAGTTGATCGAACACGATTTCGTAATTCGCGAAAACGCCAATGATCCGCGTATTCATTGGGCGAATCGTGTCGGTCAGAATCACGAGGCGTGCTGTGAACTACGACGATTGTCCCCATCGTAGGGACAATTTCAGGGACAGTGACACGCGCGCAACTGGCTGACGAGTATCTCGCAAGGCAGCTCCGCGCTACGATGTCGCCGGCTCGACCGGCCCCGTTTTGTCAAAGGACATGAGACCGCCACCTCAGCAGTTGAGGGATCCCACGCGACCGATAGGTCACTGTCGGGCCATTGTTCGTGGTTCGGTCTGGCACCGCCGGCACCGCAGCAAAGCGGGAACATCCGACACTCGACGCCGTCGCCAAATACAGAGCGGGCGGACGACCACGGCAGACTTCCGCCCGCGACCGTACACGCGGCGTTCAGGCCGTGTCACGAGCAACGGTGCGTTCCTGCACGGCACCCGCGCTGAGATGGGCAATCCGATCAACCAGTCTGATGCTCTACGACTTGGCGGACGTGAGCGAGTGCCGAGCCGCGTCCATTTCCGCTTCAGCTTCAGGAACGTGTCACGCTGTTCGGCGCTTTGCGAGCACTCGGCTTCGAGGGATTCGATGAGGAGTTTCATTCTCGCCAGACGCAAGCGTGGACTGCCAGACGCGCCCGCACTCCAGACACGCGTAGGCCGGCGCCTTCGCGGCGTCACTGGTGAACGGCAGGCGTTCGGTCTCAATGGAGTGACAGGTCGGGCACGGTGGACCGACGTTGTTTGCCGGAGGCATGGGAACCACGATGTTATGCGGGACAACTATTTCGATCGGTCTGGAACCTTACAAAACCGACTCCCGACGCCCACTGGCGTGCGAGGAGTCCCACGCTGACGCCGCCAGGGAATCAGATGAATCTAGAGCAGTTCTCAGTTGCACGTAGCGCCAACTCCGAGGGGATCGTCCAGATTTCGGCGAGATTCCGGACTTTTGGTACTACACCGAATCGGAAAACGCTCTAGCGGTGGCCCCAATACGGTTCGCGCAGTCGATCTCGACGTGTTCCGGCAACGAGCCGCGGCCGTACAGGAACACGCGCTGCGATCCCGTGATGATCCCACAGGCGAGCGTCAGCGCGTCGGACTGCTATCCATCGCCTCGATGGAGACCCAGGGTTTCCCTTGGAGCTGCACCCGGCCAACGTGGTAATGACTCGCGACCGTCATCACGACGATGTCGCCGTCGGTGGGCTGACTGCGCGATGTGGCGCCGGTGCGATCCACGTCTCCAAGGATGCGCTCGTTGGTTCCGCGCAAAAACAGAAACATGGTACAAATCTGTGCAGGTCCTAACGAGCGTTCAGGTGCTGGGGTCCCGCCACCATTGAAAATGTGGCAGACACGACCGGCAGGGTAGTCACGGACACGGACCTGGCCTGGAGAATCTCGTAATCTTCGCTGCTGTAAGGGCTTGCAGGAATCGTGCAGCGGGTGCGGCCGGATTCGGATCGATTGCTGACCACGGCTGACCTACGCTGTCGTCGACGCTGGCGACATGGCGGTGGTGCGAGGCTACCCGGCCCCCGTCGCTTTCATTGGCGGCGCCGCCGTCCAGAATCTCGGCCCCGCATCAAGGCCGATTCGTAGACCGTCGCCGGGCCCCCTCGCGGCGTCCTGCTGCCGATTCCCACACCTGATCACCGTGCGATTTGGCGATGTGCCGTCTGCGTCACGGGGTGGCCCGGCTAATGACGGTCACCGACCATTCGAGCCGAGTGAATCCTGGTGCGCCCACATCTGCGTTACGGCTTGTGTCACGACGCGCGTTCGATGACTTGCCAGCACTCCGGTCATGATTTCTTCGAGGCGTATGATCATCTCCGGCCGGAGAAGCACCAGTTGTTGAAGCATGTCGATAATCGGTCCGGCGCTCGCTCGGACCTCGGGGTCCGATGGCTGTTGGAGTTTGATGTCGGACAGAGAATCCTGATGCCGATGCTGCTGCTCAGGCGCTCGTTTCGTAATGCTCCGCGTGTGGCCGCACGCGCGGCACACCATCCATTGTCGCTCCGGGTCGGGCGCGCCGACGTCACGTACATCGACGTCGTCGTTTCCACACGTACGACAGGTGAGCGGCCTGACACGTTTGTAGGCCGGACGCTTTGCAGGCGGATGCTGACGGACCAGCCTTGCCACCGCCGGGCAGTATGCCGCCGGCCGAGGAAGACGAACGTAAAAGAGCGATAAGATTAATCGACGGCAAAGCTCAACCGCGCGAGCCGCAGACCACGGCCAAATGGAGTACAGCGCCTCCCGGCGGTCTCCGTCATTCGCCGGAGTGCCGGTCGCCTTCGCCGGCGTGGCAGTCGACTGGCTCCAGGGTCAGGTGTTCTCCGGCTCGGCCGGCGGCAAGGATCTCGGTCACGGGTCGCTTGATCCCGCCGACCTCGACGCCGATGACGATCCGCGGCGCGCTGCTCGCCGCCGCGTTCGGTGGATCGATGACGCGCGCGCCGTCCTGCGCGATCCGCTCGATCGCCCACTGCTAGCCCGGAGCGCCGTCTCCAGCCCGTCGCCGTCCCGCTCGCCAGAGCCTTCTCGGTCGCGCGCAGATGGATGTCGACGTAGCGCGGCGCCCGCTTCGCAAACGTCACCCGCGCGTCCTGAATCAGGTCCCTGACGATCTCCGGCGACCGCCGCAGCATCCGCGCCATCGCCCGCTCTTGGACCGGCGTGATCGGCTGATCCTGATCCATCACGAACCTGCGCGACCATGTCCCGTTCGATCGGCGGACCGATCCCGTTCGCCTTGGTCGCGCGACCATTGCAACGCCAAGACGGCTCCCCACATCGCTGAAGCCGACCGTCGAAGACGGTTCCTGCGGCGGCCCTTTCAAGGTGATACTACAGGCTCGTGCCGAACGACCACACGACCGCGATTGTTCCCTTACAATGCTGGGCTTATGAGTCGCCGCTGCTCAGGCGTGACCGGACACCTATCGACGTTGGGTTGTTAGCCGAGGCCCTGATCTACTACGACCGCATCATGCTCGATCCCGGTCACGGAGGTGCCGGTGGCGACGGTGCTCGACCAATCCACTTTTGCTCCGGGGCCATCACGACCCTTTGACATGGAATGGCGACGCTCGTCTCCTGGCTTGACATCGCCGGCCCTTCGTCACATCAGACTGCTGGGATCGGTGCAATCAAATCGGCGAAGCGCCTTTTTTTGCCTAGCGCCGTCAACTGCGCGACTGTGTCCTGGATGATGCTGTCGAAATGGGTTAGGGTCGCGTTCGACACCTGGTCGTTCACTTCCAGACGAAGCAGTTGCAGTTGGTTCAGATTGTTGTTAATCGTCGTCGTTCGTAGAACTCTCAATCGTTCGGCCTGGTGGTAAGCCTGTTGCAACTGAGATTCGAGCGTTTTACGGTCGTCGATATCGATGTTCACCCCAACCAGTTGTACGGGCTTTCTGTGCTCGTCATAGGCGGTGCGGACGTGCGCCTCCATCCATCGCGGGACGCCATCGGCGGAGAGGACCCGATACTCCATCTTCAGATGTATCCCATCATGCATCGAGCGACCGGTTGCCGCCCCGAGTCCAGCCCGATCGTCAGGATGGACGCGCGCAAGAAACGCACGCCCGCTCGTCGGCGCGTCCTCCAAATTCAGTCCGACCTCAGTGGTATGGGACCAGGTTACCGCATCGGATTTCAGATCCCACTCCCACACAGCAACGCGCGCTACGGCCAACGCAAATATCACACGCTCGGTCTCGTTGCCGTGCTGGCGGTTGATGCGATCGATGAAGAACGCTGGAATGACCAAAAGGACGGTAATGAGCACGCCGGCGCTCTCCGTTCCCTCGATGCCAATGAGATTGATGCGAGACAATTCGAACACGTTGATGTGCCCTAGCACCGCGGCCGATGTCACGACGACGGCCAGCGCGAGCGTGGCGGCCGTATACGGAAACCGCCGAAACCGGTTGACCGAGTGTGACGCTGTCATCCTGCACCCCTCTCCCTCGCTCCGGCGCGTAAGCAGCCACCTGGCTATCATGCGCACAAGCCCTCGGCGTGACGTGTCCTGATCGGCACAGGAGCGGGTGTTCAGAAGCGCAGCCGGTCTGACATGCTGTTCGCTCTCCTATAGTTCCGCAATCCTTCTGACGGAACTTCGCGGCGCGAACACCAATGGCCGCGACAGCATTGCGGAAGGCGCTCGTGTCGACGACCTTCACATATTCGATTCATCTGAGACGGAAGTAATTGCATTAGTGAAGGAATGATACATAAGCGTTCGTGCAGGTCAATTTCCCTTCCGAGCGTCAGGCCAGCGCCACGCCGTTCACACGGTCGACCGACGCGCATCCGAGCGGACCCGTCAGAGTGGCAGGGGGCTTCCAGATCGGGATTCTGCGCCGGAACTGGCGCACGGTGCGGCTCACCGGATTAGCATTCCCCTCGCGCAAGGCACTGCGCCTTCGCTCGTCAGCTTCCGCGATCGCGAGCGCCGCGTCGGCCACCGTCGCCCGTACAGAAACTCCGACTCGCGTATGACCCGGAGCTCGACACCCCACTCGCCGTGATCTCGCCGCTCGCTCTGGACTGCTGTCTTCGTCCTTCTGGATCGTCCAGAAACGCTCGACGTCTGCGGCTGCCGGGGCCCAGGTGGCGGCGCGTTCGAGAGGAGAGTGTCGTTTCACGGAAGACGGCCTAAACAGGTGGCGCAACAGGGATCTGAGTTTCCGTGCGCGGTCACTCTCAACCAATCCGCCGAGGCTTTCCGTAGATTGACGATGTGGAAATGTAGACGGCCTACTCACCGAGCGCGACAATGTGTCAAGAACTGTATGGAGAACAAGACGCGAGTGGGGACGCCGTGCGGTTACGGAAGGACGGCCTCGAGCTTCCATCGAAGCACCACCTGATGATTTCCGGCGCGCAGCGGGCCCCCAGGCGCTGCCAGGGTCCAGTTCAGGTCGACACCTCCGGCCGTCGCGCCGACCTGCCACTGGAACACCTGGCCGTACGCCGTCGGCGCTCAAGACGCCATTCACCCCCACGCCGTTCGCGACGTTCGACGTGCTCCAGGACATCTTCGACGCAGGAATCGCCGAACCGCTGGGCGGCGTGAAATTGCCGTCCGCCTTCACGCTGATGCGAAGAACCTGTCCGAGCAGGCAGCGCCGCGTTATCGAACGAGATCGCAGCTCGGGTTCGTGCCCGCCACCGTGGACGACGCTGACGTCGAGGACCTGGAACGAGACGCTCGCTGGCACGGCGATCCGCACCGTTCCCTGCGCCGTGAGATTGATCCCCCCCATCAGCAAGGCTGCGGTCAAGGCGAGATGCCGGATCGACCACATTCGCGCACGTCGTGTCCCGGCCCGCGCATTCACTGCCGGGGCTCCTGAAAGATGATGGGCTTCATCTTCGCGGTCACTCGGAAATCGGCGCCCGTGACCGGACCTGTGTCGCCGAGGTCGACCGCGAGTTCGACCGCGCCCGTGGCCTCGAACTCCGCCGGCAACTTCTCCCGATCGAGACGGGGCGCATACGGGCCGGGCGGGAGATTGTAGAAGCTGTAGGCACCGTGCTGGTCGGTCGCCGTGACGCGACCGTCGAGATGCACGACGGCGCCTGTCACGGCCTCGCCCGGATCGAAGCGATCATTGCCGTTCCGATCGCAGTAGACGCGCCCATGAAGCGCGTTCAGCGGCGCCACCAGCAGGTCGGCGTGAATCCGAGAGGACCAGTGCAGGACTAACGGCAGCCGGCGGCCATCCCACGCGTAATCGGCGGGCAGCAATTCCGGATCGAGGCTCAGCTCGTACTCACCCTGAGGAACTGTGCGAAACTGATAGGCGCCGTTCCGGTCGGTGTCTGTCGTGTAGGACCCGAGCTTGACGCGTGCCCCGACACGGGGCGGCCGGCCGGATCGAGGACCCGGCCGCGGACCTCGGCGCCTCGCGCCGGCGTCCGCACGCCCACCGTCTTGTAGAGCATGATCTTGAATCGCGGCCGATTCAAGCTCATAGGACACCACCTGAAACGTTGACAATCGGCCATATTCGGCCAGCACCGCGAAGTGCGCCGGCAATTCCTGTCTGAAGTGGGCGCGGAATCGCTGGGCGTTGCGGAGGTCCGGCACCGCGGTCGACACTCGCAGCGTCGTCGATCGTTGTCAGCCGCGCGGTCGTCTGCAGCTCTTCCCAGGACTGAAGCCGACCGGTCTCGGTGGCCTCGGTTGCCAGCTGCAACGTCACATGCAGCCGCCCGTGCGGCGCGTAACTCGGCCATCGACTGGGTCTGCTGACGCGCGATCGAGTCCGAGAGCCCCGGGCCAACCAGGTCGTACTCGCCATACTGGTAGCGATGGAACAGGTCAGCGGTCCGGCGCCGATGGTGGCCATCGCGGCCGAGGTCGCGCTCGAACTGCCGTTCGAGGCCGCGACGGCCCGTTCCAGCGTCAGACTGACAAACCGAGACAACGGCGCCGTAACGACACTGTGTGTGCGTCATGGCGATCGCTCGCCTGAAGCGAGCGGAACAGTCCTGCGCTCACGTCTGACGCCGCGCCACATCGTCACACTGGCGAAGACACTCGCGTCGCGGCCCGGCACCGGGCGCCGGTTCGACCGGTACGACACGTCGACGTCATAACGCGGGGTGGCGAGCCGGCTTCTGACCAGGTACGATTTGTCGGACGCCACTTCTGCATCGAGCACGGTCTGCTCGCCCACCATGATCTGATCGCGGTACGAGACGACTGTCGGCCGATTCGGTGTGCCCGGCCTCGGTCCGTAGAAGGCAGCGGCCGGATGCCGACCGCCGCGGGACGGCCAGGAGACGCGTGCCCCGCGACTCACACCACGCAGCGCGGAGAAGACGTCGCCCCCCTCGACGCGCCACTGCCGATCGGGATCGAACAGCGAAATCGATCCATTGTCGAACAGGACGCCCGAGCTGCCCTTGGTGATGAGCGCGTTGGCTTGCAGTTGCACCCCGTTGAACGCGCCCCCCGCCAGCATCTCGCTGGCCCAGTCCGCGCCTTGCACATAGCCCAACCCCACCGTCGTCCGCACACTCTCGTAAGCCGTCGGCAGCCGCAACGGCGCGCGTGGCACGCTCTCGGTGTGGCGTTCTTGATCGATCAACGCGGGCGGTTTCGCGAGGATGAATGTGCGGAGCCCGTCTTGCGCGGACGGTGAGCCAGCTGGTACCGTGATCGCATCCGGTGCCCCTTGCGGCATGGCGGCCGCAGCCACTCCGGCCCAACCCAGGCCACAGAGCAAGGCGACCGCCGTCAGGTCCTTACGGATGGGGAACCTCGGCCGGGGCCTCGCGCACAATATCGACCTCACGCTCTGCGCCGATGTAATGATCGGCGCCGAAATCGAGGACGACCCTGACGCGATAGTGGCCCGAGGGCAGCTCGGCGGCCGGAGGAAGGATCGGTCGTGACCACTCCGTGGCGCGACGGCTCGGTCAGGAGCGTCGAGCGCGCGAGGGTGCTGCTGGCCATCGGCGCCGAGGCGCCCGGGGCAAAGAACTCAACCCGCCCCTCAATGCCGAGCGGCGTATTGCCGTCGTTCCGGACCTGCACTACGGCGCTCGCTCGATCCGACCTTCATCTCGACAATCGTCGCGCGCCGGTCAATGGGCTCGACGTTGACGAAAATGCCGGTCGAGACCGACGCGATAAAGCGCACGCCGACGCCCTCTGGCGTCGCCAGCGGATCGGGCACTTCGTCGACCGTGAGCGCGCACCAGAAGCCGCCGGCCTGCAGCTCGATTGGGAGCGTCACCGTAATCCGAATGACCAGCGTATCGCCCGGCTGGACGTTCGACTCGACGGGATTGAGTGACACCCACTTGGCGCACGAGCGCTGGAGCGTGCCCGGTGCATCGTAGAAGGACTGCTTGCCATCCTCGCTGCGCCACCAGTCTTCAACGCGCGCTTTGAAATGGGTTGCGCGCTGCGTTGCGATCCAGCGTCAGTTTGAATTGGCGTGTGACGACCTGAGCCTGCTGGGCGTTGATCTTGATGGAATCGAGCGTGGCCTGAAACGAGAGTGCCTCTGGCTGGTCGGCCGGGGCGGCGGCCGGCGGCTGGCCGGTGGCGGCACGGCCGGCGTTTGGGTCGCCAGGGCGACGGCGTGTGTCGCCAGCAGCCACAGGCACACGGCAAGCATCACCATCAACTGGTCCTCCCGGCGCGTCGCCCTACGAGCCGATGCTCTCGACCTTCCACGTCACGACCAGCGTATGGGTGCCCGACCGTTGCACCGTGGTGCGCGATGCGAGTGTGAACACGAGCGCCGTGGTTGAGCAGGAGACGGCATCGGCCTGGCAGGTGGCGACCTCGGTGTACGACCCGCTGCTCAGGGTGCCCGACGAGCCGGTCGCGTTCGTCCAGGCCGCGGTGTTCCAGATGACGTCGCTCGCCGACCATGTCGTGGCGCCGGCCACCGGGGGCGTGAACGACGCGGCATTCGCCTGCACCGACAGCCTGAGTTGCTTGGTGGCCGTTCCCAGGACGATTTGATCGAGGGTGATGGTCGCCGCGCTGGCCGCTGTGGTCGCCCCAATATTGGTCACGGTGAAGGTGATGGCGGACGGCACCGTCACACGCGCCTGCTCGCTGACATTGGCCGCCACCGACGTCGTCTGACTGGTGTCGGGGAGGATCACCGTCGTTTGCGCCGAGGCGCGTGTCGGAATGGGAAGGATGAGGCCGATTGCCAGCGAGGTGATGGCCCACGATGTCCGTATGACCATCGTGCTCGTCGACCACCAGGTTGACCGGGGCGCCTGCGAGAATGGCCTCCCTGGCCTCGCGGCCGCTCTCCGTCCTCGTCATCACCAAAGGCCGTATCAGGCGCCATGCGGGTTTCGCGTGCGGTTTACGTCCCGATGCTCTCGACTTTCCAGGTCACACTCAGCGTGTGACCGCCGGACCGCTGCACGGTGGGCTTCGCGGCCAGCTTGAACGACAGTCCGGTCGTCGAACACGAGGCCGCGTCGGCCGTACACGTCGCCACCTCGCCAAACACGCTACTGCTCAATGTCCCGTTGACACGGACACCATTGACCCATGAGCCGCCCCCTCCATTCGGGGTCGTCCACGACACATCGGTCGCCGACCAGGTCGTGGCGCCGCCCACCGAGGGCGTAAACGAGCCCGCATTCGCCATCAGCGAGATCTTGACCTGCTTGGTCGCTGTGGCGAGCACGATGTTCGCCAGGCTGATGCTCGCGTCGGTTGCCGTCGTCTGAGCGGTGACGTTGGTGACACTGAACGCCACCGCCGCCGGCACGGTGATCGTAGCCTGCTCGCTCACGCTCGCGCTGAGCGTCGTGGTGCGGGTCGAGTCGGGCAGCGTCACGGGCGTTTGCGCGCCAGCCGCCGCAGCGGCCAACAACAGCACGGTGGTCAGGGCCATCTTGATGGTTACCATTGCACCGCTCCTGTCTCGCAGCATTCCGATCGGCTCACGAAGCACATGACTAGGTACCGATGCTTTCGAACTTCCACGTCACGATCAGCGTATGGTTGCCGGCGCGCTTGACGGTGGCCTTCGCGGCCAGCGTGAATACGAGGGCCGTCGTCGAACAGCCGGCCGTATCCGCCGTGCACGTCGCCACGGTGTTGTACGCCGCACTGTCTCAATGTGCCGGCGGCAGGAGTCGCGCTCGTCCAGGCCCCGGCGTTCCAGGTCACGTCGCCCGCTGACCATGTGGTAGCGAGGGCAATGGGCGGGGTAAACGTCGCCGCGTTAGCCTGCAGCGAGACCTTCAGCTGCTTGGTCGCGGTCGCCAGCACGATGCTGCTGACGGTGACCGACGCAGCGCTCGCGGCGCGTGGTTCCAGCGACGTTGGTGACCGTGAATGCGACACCCGCGGTACGGTCACCGTCGCTTGTTCGCTGACAGTGGCCGTGAGTGTGGTCGTGTGGGTGGTGTCCGGCAACACTGACTGGGCGTGGGCGGCGGTCACGCCAACCACGAAGACACCCAACGTCAGCACGATATTACGAGTCATGGTTTTCACGATCTTCACTCCTGACGAGTTGCTGGTAACGATTCGACTTGGGTGGTACAGCCGGCTTTTCATGGGCTCACACGCAGTGAGCGTGCAAGGACGCACCACCGGCAACATCAACAAACGAAGGCGATGAGTGCGATCCCGGTTACGTTCAGGAACGGCTGATCAGCACAAACGTAAGTGCCCGATTGCGTGAAAGACGGCCGCGCGACTCGCGCTGATTCCACGGCCTTCACTCACACAGACTCCGCAGATATCGACATCGGCCCAAGGAATTTGTGACTGAGCACGGACGGTTAACTCGACCGTCACGCCAGAGAGGTATGGTCGAAGATGTAAAGTCCGCTGGAACTCTGGCACCACAAACATCATGCTAGCGCATGCCTCGATCACGTACGTGTCATGTTTGGCACACCGTGATTCCTTCTGGCATCAATTGGCGCCCAGGCCGGCGCCGAACACCGCGCGCAGGCGCTGTACGGTCCCACGTCGCCGCATGCGAGGGGCCGGAAGCCCTCAATAACGTCGCGCTGAAGAAATGACCACTTGACTGGCGCGGCGGGTCCAAAGGTGGCGCTTCCAGCTGCGGTTCAGGTTTAGCGACTTGAGCCGAGAGCAGCGAACTGTTCCGCGAGACGTGCCCGATCGGATCTGCGCCGAGATGGCCGCACGGTGCAGCTCATGACGTGTTGCCGCGCTGGTGGATTCTTTGCTCTGATTTCGTCGTGCTGTATTGCACGTCAGTCTAGCCAGGAACGCGCGCAGGATAACTGATGACGGTTGCCAATCGAATTGCGGTATGTGAAGGCTTGAATTGTAGGACTCGTGACGTGTCACCCGGTCCCGCACACGCATCGGCTCGCGCAAAGGTCTCCATCAAGCTGATCGTCGCGCTTGGCTTAATCACCTGCACTGTCGGGTCAGTCTACGCCGAGACCTACCGAGTCACCGTGAACCGGATCGATAAGGACCTGTACCGGGAATCTCGACAGCAAGACCCTGATCGAAACGAAATTCGCTATGAACGCGTGACGCGCGATGATGCGGTGTTGCGCTGGGAGGGACGCAGCGGCACGAACTGGATCGTGTTCAGCGATGGGGCGAAATGCGACGTCGCCGCGCTCCGCTGAGTATCCCTGGCTCTGCTCATCGGAGGAGGAGTGACCACGTATTCCTTCGAGGTGACCTGTTTCCCCAACGGATTTGAGCCACGTCTTCGGTAGAGCGGGACGGCGATTCGTCGGCATGTCGCCAAACCCCTGCCAGGGAGCTGCGGTAGTCGAACGGTGTGGCACGCGCGGACGCGACGGCTTCCCGTCTCGACGGCCCACGCGCACCGAGACTGCACGTCGCCCGCCGGCGGCTGGATCTGCGCCATCACCGTGAGCCGGATCAAGAGCGACCGGTCTGCACGCTGCGGGGGTTCGAGGCCGAGATCTACCGGATCACCGTGAGGCGGATCGAGAGGACAGGAAACGCTGTGAGTCGATCAATCAACGCGTCGAGCTGACCCTGATCGCCGTGGTTCCGGGGACGTCGACTCGCGACCATCGGCACGGCAGACGTGCGCGCGTATGTCGCGCACCGTCAGGAGGCAGGCGCCGCGAACGCCTCCATCAACCTCGAACTCGCCAACCTGAAACGGATGTTCACGCTCGCGATGCAGGCGGGGAAGGTGTTGCAGCGGCCCTACATCCCCATGCTGAAGGAAGACAACGTCCGGAAGGGGTTCTTCGAGCGCGACCAGTTCGAGGCCGTGCGCCGACGGCTGAAGGCGCCGCTTGATGCCGCGGTGACCCTCGCGTACTACACCGGCTGGCGCATGGCGAGCGAGGTGCTGCCGCTTGAATGGCGCCAGATTGACCGCACGCCGGCGTGATCCGGCTGGACCCGGGCACCACGAAGAATCGCGACGGGCGGACTTTCCAGTATGCCGAACTGCTCGAGGTGCGCGACGCTGTCGAGGCGCTCTGGACGCGACATGAGGCGCTCGCGCCGCGGGCATCATCACGCCGCTCGTGTTCTGCCGAGGCGGCGGACAGGCCATCAAGAGCTTCTACATGAAGTGGGACCAGGCGTGCAC
This sequence comes from uncultured Actinomycetes bacterium, assembly GCA_963770165.1. Taxonomy (GTDB): domain Bacteria; phylum Actinomycetota; class Thermoleophilia; order Solirubrobacterales; family Solirubrobacteraceae; genus Conexibacter. The sequence goes on along the minus strand of CAVYOK010000022.1, from coordinate 411,528 downwards.
GGCGGCGGGGTGCCCAGGACGCATCCCGCACGACTTCCGACGGACCGCTGTCCGCAATCTGAATCGCGCCGGCGTGACGGAAACCGTCGCGATGAAGATCACGGGGCACAAGACCCGCAACGTGTTCGATCGCTACGACATCACGAGCGAAGAAGATCTCGCCGACGCGTCGCGCAAGCTTCAGGCGATGACAGGGACAATTTCGGGGACAATCGCCGAAAACGAGCCACTGAGAGTGAATCGCCGCGTTTGGTCGTAAGTCACGGAAGGGAACGGCTTCCGTGGAACTGACCGGGGCGGGGATCGAACCCGCGGCCCGCGCATTAAAAGTGCGCTGCTCTACCACTGAGCTACCCGGTCTCGCCAGCCGATCATTCTACCGTGAAGGGCACCGAGACTTCCGTCGTCTCCCAGGTCATCGTGATCGCGCCGCCGGTCCCGGTCGGGTTCTTCACGATGGCGAACGTCAATTGTTCGACCGGATCGGTCACGCTGCGCTTCAGCATCTCGATGCGGCCGAGATCGGCGGACGAATTGTAGTTGGTGTGGAAGCCGCTCGATTCCTTGCTGACGACCAGCGTCCAGCGTTCGGGCGTCGGCAGGATCCAGATCGTATGCGGGCCGGGCGGGACCATCAGGTTGCCGAGACGCAACGGGCGGGTGCTGTCGAGGGTCGTGGCTTCGTCCGCCCCCGGGCACCAGACCCGATCCCACGGGACCAGGCGGCCGAAGATCGTCCGCCCGCGCATGTACGGCCGTCCGTAGACAATCGTCATCTCGCTGCCGTCGACCGTGGCGCTGACCGATTCATGCGGACTGGCGCGCTGCCGTGCCTGGCGCGTCTCGACCACTGCCGCCGCGCCGACGATGACGACGATGCCGACCGCCGCCAACGTCGCGATACGCACATTACGCATACGCTCCCACCTTTCACGCTATATACTGACCCGGTCTCCAGCGCGAACGCGCGTGCAACCGAACCGCCCCCTATTATGGACAAGGATGACGCTCGCCAGGTGCTGGTCGTTGAGGATGACCTGTCGGTTCGCCGTCCCCTGGTCAAGTTTCTCGAAATGCACGGTTTCAAGGTGCTGACGGCAGAGACCGCCGACGAAGGACTGGCGGCGCTGAAGAAATACTCGCTCACCGCAGCCGTCATCGACCTGCGGCTCCGTCGCGGATCCGGACGTGACGTCGTCGCAGCCGTGCCCGCTGGAGATCCCGGTGCTGATCTTCTCCGGCGTGCCATCCGAGTCGGCGGAGCTGGAACAGAAGCGACCGCGCACACGCCTGATCGAAAAACCGTATTCGCTGGTGCTGCTGGTCGAGACGCTCGAAGACATGCTCGGCGAAGCGAGACAGGCGCACTGATCGACGCGCGCCGATCGGCTGACGCCGTGCCTCCCGTTCACGCCCTCACAAGATTTTCATCCCCAGCGCCGACAGCGCCAGCTCCGTGGCGAGCTGGGCCGTCGTGTTCTGGATGTCCAGGATCGGGTTGACCTCGACCATGTCCAGCGACGTCAGCAGCCCGGAGTCGGCCACGATCTCCATCAGCATGTGCGCCTCGCGATAGTTGAGCCCGCCCTTGACCGGCGTGCCCACGCCTGGCGCGATCATCGGATCGCACGCATCGAGATCGAACGAGACGTGAATGCCGGCGGTTCCGGTCGCCGGCCAGCCTCACGGCCTGCTCGGCGATCGACGCGATGCCGTGCCGATCGATGTCCTTCATCGTGAACACGTGCACGCCCGCTCGCGGACCGCCGCCTTCTCCCGCTCGTCCAGGTTGCGGATGCCGATCAGGACGGTGTGGCCGGCCAGCACCTTGGGTGACCAGCCGCCGATCTGCGCCAGCTCCGACGGTTCCGGGCCGAGCAACGCGGCCAGCGGCATCCCGTGGACGTTGCCGCTCGGCGTGGTGGCCGGCGTGTTCATGTCGCCGTGCGCGTCGATCCAGAGCAGGCCGATCGGCAGCGCCTGTCTGTCCTCGCCCATTCGGCCGCCGCCGCCACCGAACCGGCGGCGAGGCTGTGATCGCCGCCGAGCACGAGCGGCAGCGCGCCCTCGCTCGAGCGACAGCAGCGACGTCTGATACAGCGCTCGCACACCTTGGCGATGTCGTGGATGTATTTCTTGCGCTCGTCGCGCCGTTCCTGCGTTTCGGGAATCGGCGTCGGCAGATCGCCCTGTCGACCACGGGCAGCCCAGCGCCGCGAGTCGCTCGCCGAGCCCGGCAATGCGAAACGCCGACGGGCCCATGTCGACGCCGCGGCGGCCGCCGCCAAGATCCAGGGGCACGCCGATGATATGGACCTGACGCATGCGAGGTCATGAGCGGACCATCACTACCGTTTGACTTTCACCGAGACCGACATTCCTTCGCCCGACGGCTTGACGATCGTCGTCAACCAGCGCAGGATTGTCCTCGAATCGCGGCGAGGAAGTCACGCATTTCGGTCTCCTTGTTGACGACGTTGTGCGCGAGAAACAGGCCGCGCGGCGGAAGCCGTGGGAACACCAGCTCGAGAAACCGCTTGTAGTCCCGCTTCCAGGCGTCGAGGAACACGAAGTCGAAGTCGCCGGCGAGCTTCGGGAATCTCCCTGAACGCGTCGCCGGGGACCACCGTCACGATGTCGGCCAGGCCGGCGCGGCGGATGTTGTCCGCCGCAGCCTCGGCGCGCTTCGGATCGAACTCGATGGTGGTGAGACGGCCGCCGGTCTCGCGCAGCGCCAAGGCCGATCCAGATCGCGCTGTAGCCGCTGGCGCCGCCAATCTCGAGCGCGTGGCGGGCGCCGCTGGTGACCGCCAGGACGCGAAGGAATCGGCCGTCCTCTTCGGATACCGCGAGCAGGTCGGCGTCCGCGGCCTTGATCTCGGCCAACAGCGTGACCACGTGCGGCGGGATCGTTGCCGCCGGCCGCGGGGCTTGTGCGGAAGCGGCGAGCGGGATCAGCACGAACACCAGACAGGACAACGCGCGCGGAAGTCGATTCATCATGATGATCCCCGCCGGCGTGGCGCAGAAGCGCGGCGCCGATGTCGTGAGCAGGCCGGGCGCCCACCGGCCTGAAGTTCCGGTCCTACATCTGGCCGCGGACTGCGTTGCCCGGGCCCGAGGCGCCCAGATATCGCGCCACTTGTCGCGCAGTCGCGCGGCCGTCTTTCACGCAATCGGGTATCCCGACGCCGCGGAAACCGCTGCCGGTCACAAACAGTCCCGGCCGGCGCGCCAGCGATCGCTCGATCGCCTCCAGGCGCGCTCCCGTGGCCGACTTCGTGCTGCGCGCTGGCGCGCTCCCAGCGATACACGCGCGTCAGGAGCGGCCGGCCGGTGATTCGGAGGAGCGGGGTCAGCGCTGCCAGCGACAGATCGATCGAGCTGGTTGTCCGGACGGTCCAGGGCATGCGGATCCCGCGCCCCGCCCACGAACGTCCGCATCAGGACGCGATCGGCAGGCGCCCGGTGCGGCCACTTCGACGACAGCCACGACGCCGCCAGGATGCCGGTCTGCTCGACGCGCGGCACGACGAACCCCGAGCCATTCAGCCGGGCACCGATGTCCTCCCGTCGAAATGCCAGCACGACGGTGGCGGTCGATGCGTACGGAATTTCCCCGCAGAGTCGAGCAAGGTCGGCGTCGATCTCGTGCACGAGCGCTCCGGTCGTGAACGCGGGCGTGGCGAACACGACGGCGCGGGACGTCAGCGGCGTGCGATCCCCGGTGTCGACCGTAAAGGGAGCCGGGCCGCCGGCAACCACCCGGCGCACCGGGGTGTCGAGACGGATGGCGTTCGGTCCGAGCACGGCGGTGAGCGCGCGCACCATCTGACTCAGCCCCCCGGGCAGCGATCGAAACGCGCCGTCGGCCGACACGGGACCGGGCGTGGCTGGCTGCGGAACTGGCGCAGAAGACTGCCGTGCGTGGCTTCGATTTCGACGAAGCGCGGAAACAGCGACCGCACCGACAAACGGCCGACGTCGCCGGCATGGATCCCGGCCAGGAGCGGTTCGGCAAGGTAGGTTGTCGCTTCCGCGCCGAATCGCCGCGTCATGAAGCCGGCCGATCGACTCGTCGACGCCGTCCCGGCGCGCCGGCACGAACAGCTCCGCCGCCATCCGGGCCTTGCCCGGCCAGGAGAACAACTTCGTCGCGAGAAACGGACCGACTCGCGTCGGAATGCCGAGAACAGCGGCGGCCGGCAGCGGATGCAGCCGCGGGCCGCGCTGGACGTAGGCGAGGCGCGGCGGCAGGGTCGGCACCAGTTCGGCGCCGAGACCGAGCTCTTCACAGAGCTTGATCGCGTCCGGCTTCTGGACCAGGAGCGCATCCGGGCCGGCGTCGATGGTGTAGCCGTCGATCTCCTCGCTCAGGACCACTCCTCCGGCGCGACCGCTGCGCTCGAGGACCACGAAGGGGATGTTCTGCCGCTGCAGCTCGTAGGCGACCGAGAGTCCGGCGATGCCGCCGCCAATCACAATCGCATCGGCCTGCCGTCGGGTCGCGGCTCATCGGGCCGCGCGCACCAGATCCTCGAGCATGGCGATGAAGGTCGGCGAGGTGTTCAGCGATTCGGTGCGCCGCAGCGTGGCCCCGCACGAGCGGGCCGCGGCCGCGGCCTGCACGTCGATGTCGAAGAGAATCTCGGTATGGTCGCACACGAACCCGATCGGCACGGCGAGGAACTGGTCGACGCGCCTGTTCGCGCACGCTCGACGATCAGGTCGCTGAGGTCGGGCCCCACCCACGGCTCCGGTGTCCGGCCGGCACTCTGGTAGGCGACGGAGTACTCGGCCACACCGGCTCGGGCCGCCACCCCGCGCGCCGTCGCCGCCACTTCGTCGGCGTACGGGTCGCCGCCCTCGAGGACGCGGACCGGCAGACTGTGGGCGGTGAACACGATCTCCTCGTCGGCCTGCGGCTGCGCGTCGAGCAGGCGCTCGGCGAATGCCTGCACGCAGCAACGGATGCGTCGCGAAACGAGCGCACCGCGCTCGAACTGCGATGCCCGCCGGCAGCGCCGCGCGGCGCGGCGTCGATGTACTTCTGCACGCTCAGGGTCGAGAACTGCGGGGCCAGCGGGATGCCGATGATCCGGTCGACGCCGGCCGCGGCGAGCTCGGCGAGCGCGTCCTTGATGAACGGGTGCCAGTTGCGCATGCCGACCGCGACCGGGACGTCGGGACCGAGCCGCGCGCGCAAGGCCTCGGCCTGCGCCAGCGTCATCTCGGTGAGCGGCGAGCGGCCGCCGATCGCCTGGTAGTTGTGCCGCATCTCGGCGACGAGTTCGGCGGACGGCGGCCGTCCCCCGCGCACGAGCCGAAGATACTCCGGCATGTCGTCCAGCGACGACGGCGTGCCGTGGGCCATCAGCAGGACACCGGTCTGCATGAAGTCAGGTCAAGTGCAAGTCAGTGGGTCGAAGTCAGGTGGAGCAGTCGATGACGTCCACTTGCACTTGCACTGACGCTACTTTCGACCTGAACTTGACCTTGAACTCTTCTCACGTCTGGTCTGCTGGTGCACGTACCGCGCGAGCGCCTGGACGTGCTCGACCGGCGTCATGGGCAGGATCCCGTGCCCCAGATTGAAGATTGGCCGGGCCGCCCGCCGGCGCGGGCCAGGACGTCGTCGGTCGCCGCGAGGATCGCGATCGAGCGGCGCCAGCAGCACCGTGGGATCGAGGTTGCCCTGGATGGCGCGGTCGCGGCCGATGCGCGTCCCAGGCCTCGTCGAGCGGAATCCGCCAGTCGGCGCCGATGACGTCGCCGCCCGCCTCGCGCAGCTCGCCGAGAATCGCGCCGGTGCCGACGCCGAAATGGATCGTCGGCACGGGGTACGGCGCGCAGCGCGTTCGAAGATCCGGCGCGTGTGGGGCAGGATGAACTCGCGGTAGTCGCGCGGCGTTCAGCGCGCCGACCCACGAGTCGAACACCTGCACGGCGTCGACGCCCGCCTCGATCTGCGCGACGAGGTAGTCGGCCACGATCTCGGCGAGCAGAGTCGCAGAGGCGGTGCCAGGCGGCGGGTGCGCCGTACATCAACGCCTTGGTCTGCGCGAAGTTGGTCGAGTGCCCGCCTTCGATCGCGTAGGACGCCAGCGTGAACGGCGCGCCGGCGAAACCGATCAGCGGCACGCGCCCGGCGAGCTCGCGCTTGATCTGCCGGATCGCTTCGAGCACGTGCGCCAGCGCCTCGCGCGGCTCGAACCGGCGCAGCGCGGTCGATATCGCCTGCCGTCGCATCGGATTCTCGATCGCCGGCCCCTCGCCCTTGATGAAATCGAAGCGGATGCCCATCGGCTCGAGCGGCAGCAGCAGATCGGAGAAGAGGATCGCGGCGTCGACCTCGATTCGGCGGATCGGCTGCAGCGTCACCTCGGTGGCGAGGTCGGGCGTCCGGCACAGATCGAGGAGCGAATAGCGCTCGCGCAGCGCCCGGTATTCGCCCATGTAGCGGCCCGCCTGGCGCATGAACCAGACCGGCGTGGCGTCGACCGGCTGGCGGCGGCAGGCGCTCAGGAATCGCGAACCCGACTCGATCAGTGGGTCACCTTGAGGAGGTTGCGGGCGAGGCCGACGAGATCCTCCAGCCACAGCGGCTTGAACCTCAGCTCGGCGCCGAGCTCGCGCAGCTCGGACGGACACCTGTCGTCCAGGAAATAGTCGCCGGTGACGATGGCGACCGGCGTGAGCGCGATGGCCTTCGTGCTCGCGCAGCCGGCGCAGGAACCCGAGGCCGTCGACCAGCGGCATCCGCAGGTCGAGGATGATCGCGTCGGGGTGGCTCGCGTCGGCCTCGCGCAGTCCGATCTCCGCGTTCATCGCCGTCCGCACGTGCGTAACCCTCGAGCCGAAGCATTCGAGCGAACGTCTGGGTCACACCCTCATCGTCGTCAACGATGAGAATGGTAGCTGTATCAGGTTCGGACCATTGGGGTAGCACGCGGGTATTGTAACCGAGCCCGCAAGGGGGCGCGCTGTTCAATAACGGTCTACGTGCGCATCCCGTGAGGTCCGGGGGACGTTTCCCATGTACGTCGGCGGCACGACCTTCCGCGACGAGGAGTGGAAGGCGATCGCGCTGTCGCTCGCGGTTGCCCTGCTCGTCGCGAGCGCCGGCGAGCTGGTGCGGCGGCTGAGCAGCGCATGAGCGCGCACGCGCAGGTGGACCCTGAGGTGCGCCGGACCCGCCGCATGGGGGAGGACGATAGCCGCGGTGGGCGACGCGCCTCAGCTCAAACGAGCATCGCGGCTCGCCACCAGAGCAGCGGTCGGACGCCGCCTCGTGAGCGCCGGCTCGCCGGCGAAGAGGGCGTGGACGAGCTGCACCGCGACGGACCCCTCGCCGACGGCTGACGCCACGCGCTTCACGGAGCCGTGCCGAACGTCTCCCGCCGCGAGCACTCGCGGCATGCTCGTCTCGAGCGCCAACGGCCGGCGCTCGAGCGGCCATCCGCGATCGTTCGGGACGTCCTCGCCGGTGTAGAGGAACCCGTGGCGATCGCGCGCGATCTCCTGCGGCAGCCAGTCGGTGTGCGGGCGCGCCCCGATCAGCACGAAGAGCGCATCGGCGACGACGGCTTCCTCGGAGCCGGTCGTCGCGTCGCGGAGCACGAGCTCCTGCAGACGGCCGTCGCCGCCCCCGCCGACGACCGTCGTGTCGGTGCGCACGTCGACGCTCGGCGTCGCCTGGATCTCCTGCGTGAGGTAGTGGGACATCCCGGCCGCGAGCGACGGGCCGCGCACGACGAGGGTGACGCGGCGCGCATAGCGCGCAAGGTGCAAGGCAGCCTGCCCCGCCGAGTTCCCGCCACCGGCGATGAAGACGTCCTTCCCGCTGAGTGCGTGGGCCTCCGAGGCCGGGCCGCCGTAGAAGACGCCGGCACCGTTCAACGTCTCGAGCGACGGGACCTCCAGGCGGCGATAGCTGGCGCCGGTGGAGAGGATCACCACCGCGGCGCCGACGCGGCGGCCGTCCGCGAGCGTGAGGACGAACTGCTCGTCCGAGCGATCGAGCGCAGACACCCGATGCATGAACACGAAGGTGGCGCCGAAGACGGAGGCCTGCTCGTATGCCTGCTCAGCCAGCCGATGCCCGCTCACGCCGCGTGGAAAGCCGAGGTAGTTGCGGATCAGCGAGCTGGACCGGGCCTGCCCCCCGATGCCGCCTTCGTCGACGACGAGCGTCCGCAGCCCCTCGGAGGCGCCGTAGACCGCTGCCGACAGGCCTGCGGGCCCCGCTCCGACGATCACGACGTCGAAGTCGCGCTCGTCGAAGTCGGCCGGGGTGCCGGCAGCCTCGGCGATCTCGGCGTTCGACGGGTCGCTCAGCGCCCGCCCGTCGGGCAGGACCATGAGCGGGAGCTTCGCGTCGGGGCCTGCCTTCGCGAGGAGCTCGCGCCCCATCTGTGAGTCGGCCAGGCAGAAGGTGTGCGGAGCCGCGCAGCGCTCGAACGTCTCCCGCAGCTCGTAGGCCCGTCCCGACCACTCCTCGCCGACGATGTGCACCGTCTGCGGAACCTTGCGCTGCTCCGTCGCCCACTCGAGCAGGAAGGCCGAGATCGTGTGGTGGAACACCTCGTCCGGCGAACCGGCCGGCATCGGGACGTAGTAGTCGATGCGGCCCATCGCGATCGAGTCGAGGATCGCCTGGGCGGTCGGCGGGTCTGCCAGGGCGCCCCCCGCAACCATCAGCCCGCGCTTCGCGTGCGGATGGAGCTGGCGCGTTCGCTCGAGCAGTCCACCGCCCGCAGCGCCCCCGAGCGACTCAGCCGCCAGCACGAGCGCCACTTCGACACCGGCGTCGGCGAGCTCCGTGAGCCGTCGAAGCGCCTCCTCCGACTTTGCGCCCTCGACCCGGTAGTCGTGGCCGTAGCGCTGGACGAGCTGAGCCTCGACGTCTCCGAGGGCGTCCGGGTCTTCGTCGATGACGAGCAGGACGGGAAGGGACATCGCGGTGTCCATGACCCTAGCGCCGGCGACGTTGGAGCGGGTAGTGCCTTCAGCGAGCCCTGGTGGCGCGTTCGAGCACTCGGCCTGCGAGCGGCATGTTCGGAGTGCGCCAAACGTGTCGCCAAGCTCCTCAGCCGACCACCGGATCGTCGCGCACGGCCGCGACCTCGACCCGAGCCGAGGCGAGTGCTCCTGCGTCATGGCTCATCGCGAGGGGCGGGGACGATCGTGCGGACCTGCCGCGTCCATCACCTCCGCGAGGGCATGACACGGAGATCTGCGCGACGATGTCTGAGCTACCAACGAAGCGAAAGGGTCGCAGCATGGACATGAAGCTGGAGCTGATCGCAGTTCCCGTCTCGGATGTTGACCGGGCAAAGCGCTTCTACACGGAGAAGGTCGGCTTCAATGCCGACCATGACCACACCGTCAGCGAGCAGGTCCGCTTCGTCCAGCTGACTCCGCCCGGCTCGGCCTGCTCGATCGCGATCGGCAGAGGGGTGACGCCGGCGGAGCCGGGTTCGGTGCAGGGGCTGCAGGTTGTCGTGACCGACATCGAGGCGGCGCGCGAGCAGCTCGTCTCGGCCGGCGTGGAGGCGAGCGAGATCCAGGACTACCCGTGGGGCTCGTTCGTCTTCTTCAGCGATCCCGACGGCAACGGCTGGGCCGTGCAGCAGACCCAGCCACGCACCTGAGCCGGGCGCGCCGGAACGCGGAGGTGTGCGCGGGGCCAGCACCGGCGGGCGGCTCGCGGAGAGGAGTCCCATGACCGTTCACCACGAGAAGATGCCGGTCATCGACGACCGTGCCGATAGCGAGGAGCCGCTCGGTTCGAGCGACCGACGGGAGCTGCCTGACGCGTTGATCGACGAGTTGCTTGCTGGCGCGCGCACCCCGCTGGAGATCACCGGCGAGGGTGGGCTTCCAGCAGCGTGAAGCTTCCGCCGCTGAGTGGAGTGACGGTGCGGAAGCGGCGCTCGTCGAAGGTGAGGATGCGTGTCGTCTCGTGGCGGTGGGCGAGCACGACGAGGGCGCAGTCGGCGAGACCGAGTCTTAGGTCGGCGTAGCGGCGTCGAGGTCCGCAACGGTCGTGTAGTCATCGCGTTCGAGGGAAGCGACGGTGAAGCGTCCGGCGGCGAGGTCTGCGAGGAAGGCGCGTCGGGCTGAGTCACCGAGCCGCTGCCCGAGGAGGTAGTCGATCTCAGCGGTCGCTGGTGCCGGGATGACGAGTGATCCAGGTTCGTCCTGGATCGTCGCGAGGATCGCGTCGCGGCGCGGTTCGCCGGCGTCGGCGAGTGCGACGAGCGGGGCGGTGTCGATGAGGAGCGTCAAGCGCCGAAGCCCTCGAGCAGTTCCTGCTCGGGGATCTCGGAGATCGGACGCGTGTCGCCATCGACGCGCCGGAAGCCCGCGGCCAGTGCAAAGCTCCGGTCGCGGGACGACGGCAGCCGATATGCAGTGATCGCCTCGCGCAGGATCTCCGCCTGCGGACGGCCAGCCTCACGCGCCAGGGTCGCGAGGTGCTCGGCCTGTTGATCATCGAGATAGACGCTCGTCTTGCGCATGCCTTGAGTGCAGGGCATGGCGTAGGGCAGCGCCACCGTTGTCGTCGGCCGACGATGCGTCCGGTGGAGGGATCGATCTCTCGCAGGCCTGCGGCGGTCTCCTCGCCGACGACGGTCTCGGGGTCATAGCCCTCGAAGCGCAGCCAGGCGATGTCGGCGTCGGGGTCGTAGTGGCCGTCGATGTGCATGTTGCTCGATCACGACATGCTCGACGTCGAGGGGAGCCACCGGCGCGACCGTGGCGGCATGCGCGTGACCTGCCAAGGACGCGGCTTCGGTCGGGGTCTCTCCAGCACGGCCATCGACGGGAGCGCGTCTCGCAGCGTCTTGATGCGGGAGAGCGCGGCGCGAGCCGCTCCGCCCAGCGGCTTCTAGCAAGATGAGTGCTTCCATGTCGAGAAGCTCTGACCGGCTCCGCTCACAGGTGAAGGGCCACGACATGCGCGGCCCACGACACCAGGAGACCACGATATGACGCTTCAGCGGATGGACAACGTTCTCATCGTCGTCGACGACCTCGAGGCTGCCAAAGCGTTCTTCGTCGAGCTCGGCATGGAGTTGGAAGGCGAGACGCAGGTCGAGGGGCCTTGGGTTGACAGCACCGTCGGGCTCAACGACGTCCGTGCCGACATCGCCATGATGCGGACCCCGGACGGCCACGGCCGAGTTGAGCTGACGAAGTTCCACACGCCGCCGGCGGTCAGAGCCGAGCCGGAGATCGCGCCGGCGAACACGCTGGGCATACGCCGCATCATGTTCGCTGTCGACGACATCGACGACGTCGTTGCCCGCCTGCGCAGCCATGGTGCCGAACTCGTCGGCGAGATCGCGCAGTACGAGGACATCTACCGGCTCTGCTTCCTGCGTGGCCCTGAGGGCATCATCATCGGACTGGCCGAGCAGCTCAGCTGAACCCTCGACAGGTGCGGGCGGGGGCGGCCCCCGGACGGTGCTGGCCATACACAGCACGCAATTTGCATCGGGCGCGAGGTGCTGCCGCTCTCGATGGCGAGAACTTGGCGTCGCGCAAACCGTGTGGTCATGGCGGCTCCTGTTGATCTGGCGAGCGTCAGTTCGGGCTGATGACTGTGGTCCCCGGTATGTAGGTCGCAACGCGCCGGGGATCGCGCGTGAGCAGCGGCCGGCCGGTGACGGCAGCATGGGCGCCGATGAGGAAGTCGGGAAGCACCGCTTGACGTGCACCGCCAGCGCGTCGGTAGTTCGCGTGCGCGTGGCCGGCGAGGAACGCAGCTTCGCCGGGGATGTCCTCCACAGTGGCGATCGAGGGCAATGCAGCTCGCAAGCTCTCGATGCGTGTGAACCGCGGTGCTATCTCGGCCAGCACGACGGCGTTGAGGATGAGCGTGCCTCGTTGCGCCGCGCTGACGAGTTGTTCCTCGGACCACGCGAGCCAGCGCGGGTCTTCGGTGAAGACGTCGAGCAGAACGCTGCTGTCGACGATCGTGCCGGCGCGCTTCACTTGCGCGTGAGCGCGAGAATCTCGTCGGTCGTCATCGCAACGTCGCCGGCACCGCGCATGCGCGCGATTTCGCGAGCCGCTCGCGCGGGCTCCACGACCAGCCGTGCTCCACGCTTGTCCAGCTCGAATGCAACGTCGGTTCCCGTTTGGATGCCGAGCGCTTGTCGGACGTCGAGCGGGATGGTGACCTGTCCCTTCTGCGTGACGCGCATACGGTAATACTAGCAGGCCTTACCGCGCTCAGACGACGACGCCAGAGACGCTCGCGCGTGCACGTCGCGAGGTTGAGTGGAGAGAACTTGGCGTCGCGCAAACCAAACGATCGTGACGCGTCGCTTGTCGCTGGCGTGACGCGTGCTGCCGCGTCGGCCGCCGCGCTGCTAAAGCGCGCGAACCTCGACGAGGTCGGCGATGACTTGGAAGTCCTTGGCGTTGTGCGTCAATAGCGGTACGCGATGGGCGTTGGCTGTCGCGGCGATCACGAGATCCACGGCGCGGCGGCGCGGCCGGGCCCCACGGGAAGCGACTGCTGCCGCCAAGCGTCCCCACTCGCGGGCGACGGCGGCGTCGAGGGGGAGCGGATGGAACGTTGCCTCAACGATGCCGAGGCGCTGTGCTCGCCGGGCGCGCTCGTCCGCGTCCCGTGCGACGAGGACGCCGAAGTGCAGCTCGGCCAGCGATGCCGCGCTTATCGCGCACTCGAGATCGTCCGGCCCGTCCTCGGCGATCAGCACGGACGTATCGAGCACGATTTGCACCGCTAGGAGAAGGGGTCGATCAGGTCGCCGGGGAGCCGCTCGAGATCCTGGGCGAGTGTCTCGGGCGCCGGGGTCGCCCAGACGGCACGCAGCCGTGGGCCGGTGACCCACTGTTGCGGGGCAGGTGGCCCCAGGTGTGCGGCTGGTCGGCCGGAGACCGTGATCGTGAACTCCTCGCCGGCCTCGGCGCGGCGCAGGACCTCGCCGATGTTGTTTCGAAGCTCCTTCTGGGGAATCGTGGGCATGAGCCTAGGGTAGCAGTTCTGCTACCTCGCTCCCAAGGGCCCGTGCGTTGCCGCGCTTGTACCGCAAACCGCTCCGAAACGACCTTTCTACGAAGGAAGGCGTTTGCGAGTGGAGAGAACTTGGCGTTGCGCAAACCGCGCCGCGCTCATTGACGAGTCGCTCGACCTGCGCTGACGCGGGATCAGGCTGCTGCAGCGACGCCCGGCGGCGGGAGCAGCGTCAGCAGCTCACGCGGGAGGGTTGTGCTGGCGTGCCAGTACTCCAGGCCGACGACGCGTCCGCTGGCGGGGTCGATCTCTCGCAGGCCGTTGTCGGTCTGCTCGCCGACGACGGTCTCGGGGTCGTAGCCCTCGAAGCGCAGCCAGGCGATGTCCGCGTCGGGATCGTAGTGGCCGTCGATGTGCATGAGGAGAAGGCTAGCGCTGGCGCCAGAGCGTGATGATGCGTGCAGTTGTCACGTCGGCGTGGTCGGGATGGTCGTAGGCGATGACGAGTCGACCTGACGTGAGCACCCAGTCCGCTGCTCGGACGTTGCGGCTCGCTCCAGCCGTCGGAATTGTCGCGCCACGGCGCGCGCCGTTCGGTGATCGTCACGGTGTTCTGCCTCACCTGGGCCTCGATGCGAACCTGGTCGCGCGCATCCGGCGGTATCCGGTGCTCGCAGTAGCGGCGGATCACTGCTAGGTCGAGATCCGGGACCACGGGAGGCGGCGGCTCAGGCGGCGTGCAGGTAGTTCCGCAGTGCTTGGCGGATGACCTCTGAGGGGGTTGTTCCGTCGGCTTGGGCGCGGGAGGCGAGCTGGTCGCGCAGCTCGGGGTCGAGTCGCACCGACTCGACGCTGGCGGGCGCCGAGCCGAGCGCTGGGCGCCCGCGCTTGTTGCGGCGCGCGATCACCGCGTCGACGTCGTAGCCGCGCTCGGCCTCGTCGGCAAGTCGCTGGACGTCTGCGTCGGTGATCGGCCGACCGGACGTGGTATGTCCATAGGTCTTCTTACTCATGGTCGCAACAGCCGTTCGTAGGTCGGGCGCATGCTCATTGCATGGATCGCCAGCTGAGTGCCCTCCGCGGTGGTCAGCACGACCACCTCGAGCATGTTGGTTGCGCGGTCCGGGCCGAGCACGAGCCAGCGGTCGGGATCCTCGCCGATGTCCTCGATGACGAGCGCATGGTCGATGGCGTGAAGGATGTCCTCGTCGGCAACGCCGTGCTTGCGTGCCGACCCATGGATCTTCACGCCGGATAGTGTACTACGAAAACCATCCCGATCGCGCTTGGACGGCCGCGACGTAGCCGCCGCGACCTTCGACAGATCACCGCCGGCCCACTGGACGGCCCTCAAGGTCCGAAGCAGGCCGCAGGTCGGAAACCGGACCGTCATGCGCGGTCCCCGTACCGCAAGCCACCCTGAAACGACCTCTCTACAGGGGAGCGGTTTCTCTATGGAGAGAACTTGGCGTCGCGCAAACCGCAACCTTGTGGATACGGCCTCGTTGTCTGTTCCGTGATCCGATCCCGACTGGCCATTGCAGTTGCGTTTGTCCTCGTTTCCATCGGCGGAGGTTCGGAGGCGGCGTTTGCGTCCGTAGAGACGTTGACTGCGCCGGGCGAGGAGGTGCCTGCGCTGTCCGTCGCGCAGTTCGGGGACGGCTCGGTGATCGTCGTGGCAGCAGTCCGGAGCGGCTCCGATCGCTCCGAGCTCCAGATACTCGAGCGCGCGTCAGGCCAGCAGTTCAGGGTTCTTCGACGATTTGACGGTGGCCGGGATCTGAGGTTCCACGGGTTCCCTAGCGGGAAGGGTCCAGCCGGATTGGCGACGAATCGCACGGGGGCTGCGGTCGTCGCTTGGACGGCAGGTGGAGAGGTCCGGGTCGTTGCGCGCCGTCCGGGTGGTGAGTTCGGTCCGGTGCAGAGTCTTGGGCGAGCCTCCGCGAGTTACCTGTCCGATGGTGCGGTCGCGTCCCTGTCGCCGCGCGGCAACGGGCTCGTGATGTGGACGGGGCCAGAGCGGCATCTGCACGCTTCGATGCGGCGCGCCAATGCTGACCGGTTCTCGCCGTCGAGTGACCTGGGACGTTCCAAGGGTGTCGCTCTGATCGCGATCGGCGCACGCTCGAAGGGGTTCGTACTCGCGTGGGAGCTCTGCACCCGCACACGCGATGGAAACTGCAGCCGTGAGATCGTGCGCGCGTCGATCACAGGTGCCCGCGGCACCTTCTCAGCGCCGCAGACGCTCGGGCCTGTCGGCGGGACGCCTGCCCGGCTCTCGCTCCAGGTTGGGCCGCTCGACGACACGCTGGTGCTCTGGAGCGGTGTACGCAAGGGTCTCGTGCGAAGCTCGCGGCTCGCACGCGGAGCGGCACGGTTCGGCGCCGTCAGGGTCTTGTCGAACCCGCGTCTCAGCGCGCATTCGGCGACCGCTGCGAGCGGCGATGCCGGTGGGCTCGCTGCCTGGGTCCAACGCCTGCCCAGTGGTCGCGTACAAGTCGTCGGTGCCGACATCGACGCCCGAGAGCGGATCGGTGCTCCGGCACCGCTCTCGGCACCGGTCGAGCAGGCCGCAATGCCGACAGTTCAGGTCCAGGACGATGGTGCGACAGCCGTCTGGTGGCGACGAATCCGAGGAGACAGGGATAGCTACGAGCGGGACCCAACCTGGTCGATCCGCACGCGCGCTGCAAACGGCCCACTCACGAGTGTGGCTGACTTGCCCGGAGGTGTCGGTCAGTTCACCGTGAGCCTCAACGGACACGGCGAGGTACTGGCGCTGATGGTGACGCCCGACCCGTCGACCCCGTCCCAATGCGGGGCCCCATTCGTATTGCTAAGCGCCGCGTGGAGAGCTGGCAATCAACCGCGACCTGGCCTGCTCGACGACTGCGTGATTCCGGATCCACCCTCCGTTGCACTTGAATCCTCTGGGCGAGCGCTGGCCATATGGTCGCGCTCTCCATCCCCGACGGAGCACCAGGCACGCATGACAACGCGCGCTCCCGGCGGCGGGGAGGTCGGATCCCCTTCGACGATCGCACCGTTCAATTCTGCCTGGCTCACCGTGCTGAGCGAGGGAAACGCTCTGCTGATCGGGATCGACCAGAACCGAACGCTCTACGCGACGTCCCGCCCCTGAGCCTCACGCCGTGACCTCCGACGGCGGCGAACGTCAGGCATTCAGACGCGTGAGCGCGAGAGCGCTGGGGACGAAGACGCCGCAGCGAAGACACTCGTCGCCGTGCTGTTGGCTGCAGAAGCAGCGCGGCAGGCTGTCGGTCGGAGCGCTGCATGAGCGGCAGACGGCCCGCGTCCGTGGCGAGTACGCAGCATCTACCCGACGTGCTTACTTCGGACGGCCTCGGGCACGCCCTTCGGCTTCTTCGTGCACGCAGGCATCTGACGCAGAGAGACCTGGCGGGACAAGCCGGATTGCGACGACAGCACCTGAGCGAGCTTGAGCAAGGCCAGAGCAATCCAACGCTCAGCACGGTCAGTTCTATCGCAAGTGCGCTTGGGTTGAAGCCCTCAGAGCTGTTGGCGGAGGCGGAACGGCATTCTCGTCGCTTCCTGCGAGGCGCGTCATGAGCTGACGTGACCGCTATAGCGGTCCAACTTACGCACGCCGCCGACTGCCTGCGGTCTAATCGGTTATCGGCTCGTTCGCGAGGACTGCGGCGAGAACACAAGCAGGGGAACAATGCGTTATCGACGTCTCGCGAGCTGCCTCGGTGCGCTCGCACTTGTTATCGGATGCTCGTCGGCGAGTATCGCTGCGGGAGAGGTTCATGCGCCGGCATCGACGCCGAGCGTTGGGATGGGAGACACGTTTACGTACCAAGGGCGGGACGTCACGCCTCGGTACGCGGCGGAACACGCGCTTGCGTGCAACCAGGAGATCAGCGGAACCACATGCTTCGACACCCAGAACGAGGCACTCGCTGCGAAGGGGGTTGCGCCGGAAGCCAGCGCTTCACGCGCGCGCGGGTCGCGCAAGGCACCTCGCGCGCGTGCTGCGCTCGTCTGCTCTGCGAACGACGGGAGACCGCTCGTCCTCTGGGAGCACGGGGAATATGGAGGCTGGAACGTCAATATGTTCTCGCGGCAGTTCTGGGGCGACCTTGAACCGTATGTGTATGACAACGCGGCGAGTTCATACCGCATGGGTGGCCACAGTGGGCACATATCAGACGGAATAAATGGCCAGTCATATTGGTATCCGGGGCCGACCGGGATATGCAACGAGGGGCCGCATATGGGCGCATACAACTGGACCGACCGAGCGACCTCGCGGTACCGAAATTGAAGTTGGCTTGGCTACCGGCGCCCATCGTGGCGCCGGCACCTCTGTAATCATCCAGACAGTTGTGCGTGTCCTGTTTGGAGCAATCCCACTGATCGTCGTCGGAGCGCTCCTCACCGGATGCGGCGATAGCGCGGCCGCCAGGGGGGACAGCCCGACGACGGCGTTCGAGGAGGCTATGAACGCTGACATCGCCGGCGACGGCGATCATCTGTGGGCAGTCGTCGTGGGACGCGACACGCGAAAGGGAGCCATCGGTGCGCGGGCCTACGAGATGAGATCCAATGGCGGGTGGCGTTCTCTTCCACCGATCGATCGAGCGGTGGACACCACGCTCCCCGCCACTGCTGTCGCCCTCGATGGCCGTCCATGCGCTGGGTTGGGAACCGGCAGTCGCTCGCGTCCGTCTGCGGTCTTCTGCCTCGAAGGAACCTCCTGGCGCGACATCGCAGCAGAGTCGCCGGTGTCAAGAAGCCAACTTATCCAGCTCGTTCAGCACCACGACTCGCTGCTGGCGCTCGTGTCGCCGCGCGCAGATTCGGCTGCCAAGCGCTCCCGTCGGACTCTGCACGAGATCTACCGCTGGGACGCGGAACGTTGGCACCGCCTCGGTGGTCGACTTGCTTCCTCGTCCGGGATCGCCCAACTCGGTGCTTCGGACGACGCGGCGGCGCTTCCCCAACTTGTGATCGAGGAGACCGGCTCCAGACCTCCTGCACGACGGGTCTACGCCTTTCGACGCGGGCAGTGGCGACAGAGCGGAACGTCGCTCGACGGCCGGACCGTCGGGCCGACAACGTCAGGACCGATCACGGCCGACGGTCAGACATGGCTCGCCGTCAACGAGGCAAACGTGACGCCGTGGCGGTTTTCGGTCTTCAGTCGACGCGGATCGACGGGCGCTTGGCGCCTGGCAGCAGACGGTCCGCTGAATACGACGTCGGGTTACGCACAGGGTGCGATCGCACCGGCTGGCGGGCATATCTGGGCGATTTGGGTCGAGGACATCCCGCAGCGTGGTCGATTCCCGTTCAAGGAGCGTGTGTTCGCTGTCCGCGTCGACGCCGGTTCGCTGTCGCCCATCATGCTCCACAGCGGTGCCTCGATCGGTCCCGGCGACCTGCGCATCGCGACCGGTGCAGGTGGAACCTGGGCGATGTACATGGCAACAGCGCCGAACGGGACGCTGCACACGCGCGTTCGCAGTCTTCCGGTCAGCGGCAGATAGCGCTTCGTTTGGTACTCCCCGCTGGTACTCCCACCAGCTACCAGCAATACCGCGAACGCCCCCGAAACACCAGAAGCCCCGCACCAGCGGGGCTTCCGTCCGATGGAGCTAGCCGGGCTCGAACCGGCGACCTTCGCGCTGCCAGCGCGACGCTCTCCCAACTGAGCTATAGCCCCAGGCGGCCCTCAGTGTACCGCTCCCTCGGCGGCTGGGATGCGCGCGTCGCGCACGATCCACGCCGCCGGGGCGAGCACGAGCACGGCGGCGCCGGTCGCGAGCGCAGCGATGCCGAGCCCGGTCAGGGCGACGCCTCCGATCAGCGCGAGGCCCGCGCCGGTCGCGCCCGCGAGCAGGTCGTTGAAGCCGAGCAGCTTGCCGCGCTCCCACGGCTCGGTCGAGTCGGCGAGCGCCGCGGTCGCCGCGACGAACGAGAAGTTCCAGCCGATGCCGAGGCCGAACAGCACGATCGCCGTCGCGGCGACGCTCTGGACCCACAGCAGGCCGATGACCGATGCCGCCATCACGGCGAGCCCGCCGGCCAGCGCAGGCGTGCGGCCGATGCGGTCGATCAGGTCGCCGACGACGATCACGAGCCCGTACATCCCCACCACGTGCGCGGCGATGATCGGGAAGACGTGATGCGCCTCGTGGTGCTGGTGGTCGACCACGACGGCGCCGGTCAGCGTCATCACGCCCACCATCACCGCGAAGCTCGCCTGCGCGGCGATCAGGGCGGGGAGGACGCCGGGGCGGCCCAGCAACTCGCGCAGCGGCGCCGCAGGACGCGCGGACATCGCATCGCGCTCGGCCTCGAGCGGCTCATCGACGCCCGCGCTGCCCCGATCGCTGTCACCCACACTCGCATCTCGCGCCAGCAGCTCCGCGATCCGGCGTGGGTCGGGCCGCACGCACGCCACCAGCAGCAGCCCGACGAGCACGATCCCGCCGGCCGCGAGCCACAGCGGCGCAAGCGCATCCCCGTCGAGCTCGTGCCGTCCGCTCAGCATCGGGCTGAACACGGCCGGTCCGAGGATCGCGCCGAACACGCTGCCGAACAGCACGAACGCGATTCCGCGTGCCCGCCGCTCCGGCGGATACATGTCGCCGGCTGCGGTCCGCGCGAGCAGCGCGGCCGCGTTCGCGGTCCCGACGCACGCGAGCCCGAGCAGCACGAGCGGCGCGGAGCCGACGGCACTGCCAAGCGCCGCCAGGCCGCAGCCGGTCGCGCCCACCGCGAAGCCGCCGGCGAGCACGGGCACGCGTCCCACCCGGTCCATCAGGCGGCCGGCCGGGACCGCCGCGGCCGCGCCGCATGCCAGCACGATCGCCGGCCCGAGCCCGAGCAGCCCCTCGACGTCGAGCACGAGCACGAGCGTCAGCGACGCGACCGCCGCCGACAGCTGCATCATCGCCGAGTTCGCCGCCAGCGAGGCCGACAACAGGACGGTGTTGCGGCGGACCGACAGCCGCGGGACGACGGTGCTCACGCCGCCTCGCGGACCGGCGCCGGCGCGAGCTGCCGCGCTTGCCCGCGCAGCGCCACGAGCGTCCCGGCACACGCCACGGCCAGCACCATGTACGGCACGGCATCGCTCGTCGCGCCCGCCAGCGCCGCGCCGGCGACTGCACCGATCACCTGGCCGCCGCCCCACACGAGGTTCACGATCGCGAAGCCGAGCCCGTGCTCGAGCCCGGCGCTGTCGACCCCATCCGACAGCAGCGTCATCGCCGGCGTGTTGACGATCCCAGTCAACACGCACCCGACGACGACGACCACCGCCAGCAGCCACGCCGCGTCAGGCACCGTCACGATCAGCAAGAACGCCAGCGTCCCGGTCAACCCGAAGCGGATCGGTGCGCCGCGCCCCACCCGATCCGTCGCCCGGCCCGCGAACACCTGAGCCACGCCCTCGACGCCCGCAGCCACGAGGAACGTCGCGCCGATTGCGAGCCCGCTGGCGCCGAGGCGGTCCAATGCCAAGGGCCCGAGCACCTCCACCGTCCCGAACACGAGCGCCGGCACGAGCACGAGCCACGCGCCCATGCGCACGCGCGCGTCGCGAAACGCGGTCGCATATGGGCGCTCCGCGACAGCGGAGACGACCGGCGGCGCGGGCATCCGCAGCGCCACCAGCGCCAGCAGCGCCGCGAACACGCCGACGACGGTGAACGGCACCTCCGGTCCCACGCCCTGAGCGATCGCGCCGAGCACCGGTCCCAGCAGCACGCCTGCCAGCGCGGCGCTCATCGCCGCACCGATCGTCGTGCCGCGCTGCTCGGGCGGCGTCGTCGACACCAGCCAGCCCATCCCGCCGGCCCACGCGCACGCTCCACCGATCCCGTCCACGAACCGCGTCGCGTCGAGCACGACGATGCTGTCGCCGAACGCGAACGCCACGCTCGAGGAGGCCATCAGCGTCAGGCCGATCAGCAGCGTCCGGCGCGACCCCGCGCGCGTCGCGAGCCAGCCGCTCGGAAACGTCCCGAGCACGGTGCCCGCGGCGTAGGAGCCGGCGAGGATCCCGGCGCCGACCTTCGACAGGTCGAAGCGCTCGGCATAGGTAGGAAGCAGCGGCGTGATCGCCGAGAAGAACATCGTGTCGACGAGCACGACCGCGCCCACGAGGAGCAGCAGACGTCGCATCCCTCCACGGTAGCCTTCCCAGCCCGATGAGCGAGTTGCGCTACGACCCGAAGGCGATCGAGCCCAAGTGGCAGGAGACATGGGCGCGCGAGCGCACCTGGGAGGTCTCCAACGACCCGGACGGGCGCGACGCCTACTACGTCTTGGAGATGCTGCCCTACCCGAGCGGCGAGCCGCACATGGGCCACTTGAAGAACTACTCGCTCGGCGACGCGGTCGCGCACTTCAACCGTCGCATCGGCCGTCGCGTGCTGCACCCGATGGGCTACGACGCGTTCGGCCTGCCGGCGGAGAACCACGCGATCAGAACGGGCGAGCACCCGCGCGACTCGACCGCGAGCTCGATCGAGTCGTTCCAGCGCCAGTTCCGCCAGTGGGGCATCTCGATCGACTGGACGCGCGAGTTCGGCACGCACGAGCCGCGCTACTACCGCTGGACGCAGTGGCTCTTCCTGAAGCTCCACGAGCGGGGGCTGGCCTATCGCAAGGATGCCGCCGTCAAGTGGTGTCCGAACGATCAGACGGTGCTTGCCAACGAGCAGGTCACGGCTGAGGGAACGTGCGAGCGTTGCGGAGCCACAGTGGAGGCGCGCCAGCTGGAGCAGTGGTTCTTCCGCATCACCGACTACGCCGACCGCCTGCTCGACGACCTCGCCACGATCGACTGGCCCGAGCACGTCAAGACGATGCAGCGCAACTGGATCGGTCGCTCGGAGGGCGCCGAGGTCACGTTCCGCTGCGCGGAGCTGGGGATCGACTACCCGGTCTTCACGACGCGCCCCGACACGTTGTTCGGCGCGACCTTCTTCGTGATGGCGCCAGAGCACCCGGATGTGCTCAAGCTGGTCGAGGGGACTGACAGAGAGCAGGCCGTCCACGACTACGTCAACCACGCACTGACCGAGTCCAACGAGGAGCGCGGCGACGTCGACAAGCCGAAGACCGGCGTCGCGCTCGGCCGCACCGTCACGAACCCCGTCAACGGCGAGCAGATCCCGATGTACGTCGCGGACTACGTGCTGATGGAGTACGGCACCGGCGCGATCATGGCCGTGCCCGCGCACGACGAGCGCGACTTCGCGTTTGCGCAGGCGTACGGGCTGCCGGTCAAGCGCGTGATCGAGGACCCGGAGGGCGGCGAACTGCCGTACACCGGCGACGGCACGCTCGTGAGCAGTCATCCCGACTTCGATGGGATGCACAACCGCGAGGCGCTGGAGGCGATCGTCGCCTGGCTCGACCGCGAGGGCAAGGGCCACGCCTCCGTCAACTATCGCCTGCGCGACTGGCTCGTCTCGCGCCAGCGCTATTGGGGCTGCCCGATCCCGGTGATCCACTGTCCGAGCTGCGGCATCGTGCCCGTATCGGAGGATGAGCTGCCAGTCGAGCTGCCCGACGTGACCGACTACAAGCCGAGAGGCAAGTCCCCGCTCGCCGCGGTCGAGGAGTGGGTCAACGTCGACTGCCCGTCGTGCGGCGGCGCCGCCAAGCGCGACACCGACACGCTCGACACGTTCGTCGACTCCTCCTGGTACTTCCTGCGCTACTGCGACGCGAACAACGACGCGGCGCCGTGGGACCGCAGAGCGCTCGCCGAGTGGATGCCCGTCGACCAGTACATCGGCGGCGTCGAGCACGCGATCCTGCACCTGCTGTACGCGCGCTTCTTCACGAAGGCGTTCGCCGACTTGGAGCTGCTCGACGCGCAGGAGCCGTTCCAGGCGCTCTTCACGCAGGGGATGATCACGCGCGACGGCGCGAAGATGTCCAAGTCGAAGGGCAACGTGATCAGCCCGGCGACGTACATCGACCGATACGGCGCCGACACGGCGCGCTGCTACATCCTCTTCATCGGGCCGCCCGACCAGGACGCCGACTGGTCTGACGAGGGCGTCGAGGGCGTCCACCGCTTCCTCGCGCGCCTGTGGCGCGTGGGTGTGGAGCTGGCAGACTCGGTCCCGCCCGCCGCCGTCGGGGCCGATCAGCCCGGCGTCACCGGGCTCGCGGACGCCGACCTGACGCTTGTGCGCAAGGCGCACTGGGCGATCGACAAGGTCACGAACGACATGGCGGGCCGCTTCGCCTTCAACACCGCGATCGCCGCGGTGATGGAGCTGATCAACGAGGTCTACCGCCACCGCGATTCGGCTGCTGCGGAGGCGCAGCGCTTCGCGGTCGCGACGGCTGCCTCGCTCGTGTTCCCGTTCGCGCCGCACGTCGCGAGCGAGGTCTATGAACTGCTGACGGGCGTGCGCGTGTGGGAGCAGGCATGGCCCTCCGTCGATCCGGCGCTGCTGGAGTCAGACACGTTCGAGCTCGTCTGCCAGGTCAACGGCAAGGTGCGCGATCGCGTGCCGGCGCCCGCGTCGGCCTCGCGCGAGGCGCTCGAGGCGCTTGCTCGCGCGCAGCCGAACGTGCAGGCGCACGTCGACGGCCACGAGGTGCTCAAGGCGATCGTCGTGCCGGGCAAGCTCGTGAACCTCGTCGTGCGCTGACCACAGTCAGGAGCGTCTCTCCGGATTGCAGGTTTGTGCGCGGGTTTGAGCCCGCAACCTGCGGTAGAGTCGCTCAGTGCGATCGACGCGCCAGGTGCCCCGCAGCTCGACGGCCCACGTGCGCGCGGTCGTCGCCGGAGCGCTGACGCTCGGGCTCATCGCGGCGATCGCCGCAGTGGCATGGGCTGCGCCGTCGTTGTCGATCGACTCCGGTCCGTCCGGGCCGACGAACGACGCCACGCCGTCGTTCGGGTTCACCGCCGAGCTTGGCGCAGCCGTCGAGTGCTCGGTGGATCAGGGGACGCCGGCGTTCGAGCCGTGCACGACGGCGACGTCGCACACCGTGACGGCGCTGCTCGCCGACGGGTCGTACGTCTTCCGGGTCCGGGCCACTGACGACCAGCAGGAGCAAACCGAGGAGTCGCGGTCGTTCTCGGTGGACACTGCGCCACCGTCGTCGTCGATCGACTCCGGTCCGTCTGGGCCGACGAACGATGCCACGCCGTCGTTCGGGTTCACGGCTGAGGCGGGGACGACGATCGAGTGCTCGGTGGATCAGGGGACGCCGGCGCATGGGCCCTGCACGACGGCGACCTCGCACGAGGTGGCGGCGCCGTTGGCGGATGGGGCGTATGCCTTCCGGGTGCGGGCGACGGACGCGGCAGGGAACGAGGCGGTCATGACGCGGTCGTTCTCGGTGGACACTGCGCCGCCGTCGTTGTCGATCGACTCCGGTCCTGCGGGGCCGACGAATGAAGCCACGCCGTCGTTCGGGTTCACCGCTGAGCCCGGCGCGACGGTCGCGTGCTCCATCGATCAGGGAACGCCGGCGTACGGCTCGTGCACCAGCACGGCCTCGCATGTGGTGGGCGCGCCGTTGGGGGACGGGTCGTACTCCTTCCGGGTGCGGGCGACGGACGCGGCTGGGAACATGGCGGTCGCCTCGCAGGCCTTCTCGGTGGACACTGCGGTGCCGTCGTTGTCGGTCGACTCCGGTCCGGCGGGGCTCACGAGTGACGCTACGCCGTCGTTCGGGTTCACGGCCGAGCCGGGGGCGACGCTCGAGTGCTCGGTCGATCAGGGGACGCCCGCCTACGGGCCCTGCACCAGCGCGACGAGACACGTCATCGCCACGCCGCTTTCCGATGGGTTGTACGTCCTCCGGGTGCGGGCGACCGACGGAGTGGGGAACCAGGCGAGTGCCTCGCGCGCGTTCACGATCGACGCGACGCCGCCGTCGTTGTCGATCGACTCTGGTCCGGCGGGGCTTACGAGTGATGGCACGCCGTCGTTCGGGTTCACGGCCGAGCCGGGGGCGACGCTCGAGTGCTCGGTCGAGCAGGGGACGTCCGCGTACGGCCCGTGCGCCAGCGCGACGACGCATGCGCCGGCCGCGCCGCTGCCCGACGGGAGATACACCTTCCGGGTGCGTGCTACGGATGCGGCGGGGAACCAGGCGAGTGCCTCGCGCGCGTTCACGATCGACGCGACGCCGCCGTCGTTGTCGATCGACTCTGGTCCGGCGGGGCTTACGAGTGATGGCACGCCGTCGTTCGGGTTCACGGCCGAGCCGGGGGCGACGCTCGAGTGCTCGCTCGATCAGGGGACGTCCGCGTACGGCCCGTGCACCAGCGCGACGACGCACCTCATCAGAACGACGCTCCCCGACGGCGACTACGTCTTCCGGGTGCGTGCTACGGATGCGGCGGGGAACCAGGCGAGTGCCTCGCGCGCGTTCACGATCGACGCGACGCCGCCGTCGCTGTCGATCCACTCCGGCCCGGCGGCCACGAACGACGCTACGCCGTCGTTCGGGTTCACGGCCGAGCCGGGGGCGACGCTCGAGTGCTCGGTCGAGCAGGGGACGTCCGCGTACGGCCCGTGCGCCAGCGCGACGACGCATGCGCCGGCCGCGCCGTTGCCCGACGGGAGATACACCTTCCGGGTGCGAGCGACGGATGCGGCGGGAAACCAGGCGGTCGCCTCGCAGGTCGTCACGGTCGACAGCGCGGCGCCGTCGTTGTCGGTCGACTTCGGTCCGGCGGGGCCTACGAACGACGCTACGCCGTCGTTCGGGTTCACGGCTGAGGCGGGGACGACGGTCGAGTGCTCGCTCGACCAGGGAACGCCGACGTACGGCCCGTGCACCAGCGCGACGATGCACGTCGTCGGCACGACGCTGCCCGACGGGAGATACGTCTTCCACGTGCGGGCGTCCGATGTGGTAGGCAACCAGGCGATCGTCTTGCGCACGTTCACGGTCGACACCGTGCCGCCGACGCTGTCGATCGGCTTCGGTCCGTCCGGGACGACGAGCGACAGCACGCCGCTGTTCGGCTTCTCGGTGGAGGCGGGCGCGACGGTGGAGTGCTCGATCGACCAGGGAGCACCGGCGTACGGGTCCTGCGCGAGCGCCACGACGCACGCCGCGGTCGCGCCGCTGGCCGACGGCGCTTACGTCTTCCGCGTGCAGGCGACCGACGGAGCGGGAAACCAGGCGAGCGACACGCGCGCGTTCACGGTCGGCACCGTCTCGCAGAGCCCGAGACCGGATCCCACGCCGCCTGCCGCGCCCCCGGTGACGCCCACGCCCTCCGAGCCACGGCTGCTGAGCCCGTTCCCGCTGGTGCGGATCTCGGGCACGCTGACCCCGACCGGAGCGCGCATCAGACTGCTCTCGGTCCGTGCCCCGCACGGCGCGCTCGTGCGGGTCACGGTGAGTCCGGCCTGCAGCAGACGGAGACCGTCCTCGCGGAGATGCCGCGTCCTGCGGGCTTCCGGGACGGTGGGCAGACGCGCCGTCATCGGCTTCAGACGCCTCGCGCGCGCGTACCGCAGCGGCACCGTGATCGTGGTGCGGGTCTGGCGCGCCGATCGGATCGGGAAGTACACGCGCTTCACGATCGTGCGCGGCAAGGCGCCTCGGCGTGTCGACCAGTGCCTCGTGCCGGGGGCGACCCGCGGAAGCCGATGCCCGAGCGTCTGAGCCGCGCGACCGTCGCGACGTGCGCAGTGCTCGCCTGCGCCGTGTTCGGCGGCGCCTATGCGCTCGCCCACGACGGGCCGGCGGACCCTGCGCCGCCGCCCGCGTCGCCGACGGCGATCCGGCTCGAGCCCCATCCGATCGGCGACCTCCGCCGCGTCAGCCCGCTGCCGGCGCTGATCGTGCCGCCACCGCGGCCCGAGGCCGCCGAGCCCGAGCCGGTCGTCGGAGATCCGCTGCCAGCCGCCCCGGTACAGGAGGCGCCGGCCCCCACGCCCGCGGCCGCCCCGGAGCCAGCCCCCGCTCCGGCGCCCAAGCCGCCCACGCCGGCGAAGCAGCCCCTCACCTTCGACGACTCCGGCTGATCGTGCTGGACCGCGTCGACAAGCAGCCGTCCGGCAGCGCGCGCAGCGCGATCGGCCATCGCTTCGGCACGCGCCAGCTGCGCGAGCTGCTGGCGGCGCGCGGCGAGGCGGGGCTGTGGCTCGCAGACGACGACGATGGCGGCGAGGCGCTGCTGCGGCTCTACCCGGGTCTGCTGACGTTGATGGAATGGCACACGCTCGAGCTGGCGGCCCGCCAGCTGGTCTACGTCGTCGACGCGCGGCTGGTCCCGATCGAGGAGATCGCGCTCGACGTCTGGCCGCGCTTCAGCTTTGCCTGCGCGGACGCCGAGTCGCTTGCGCGACGGATCGCCCGCGAGCCGATGGCGCCCGAGGCGGCGGTCGCGATGTGCGCGGATGTGACCGGCGCGCTCGCCGCGCTCGACCGCGCCGGCGTGCCGCCCGTCGACGTCAGTCCCGCGGACATCGTGCTCGTCGGCGAGCGGGCGCGGCTGCTCGCCGACGTCGGGCTGCCCGGTGGCAAGATCGCACACGCGTGCGTCGATCTCGACCACGTCGCGCCGGAGCGCGCCGCTGCGATCGCCGACCGAGTGCGGGGCGTCCGCGCCGCGCGCCCGGGCGGGGGCTCTCCGACCGCGGGGAGCATGACCTACGCGCTGGCGTCGATCGTCTCGGCCGCGATCCAAGGGCCGCGGCCGGTCGGGGCGAGTCCTGACGGCGAGCCGGGCGGCTTCGGCCCTGTGGCGACGGCGCTGCCTGCGCGGCTCGAGCCGGTGCTGCGCCGCGGCCTTGCCCAGAGCCCGTCCGAGCGGTACGGGACTCCGGCGGCGCTCGTCGCGGCGCTCGGCGACGCGATCGGGGTTCACGTGTCGCACAGCGGCGCGCGCGCGCCGCGCGCCCGAGGCGCCCGTGCGGCGCCCGCGCGTCGACGGACGAGGCCGGAACGTCACCGCATCGGCATCGCGATCCCGACCGCCGCGGTGCTCGTCGCGGCGGCGATCGGCACTGTCGCCGGGTCGGCGACCACGGCGCCCGCCCCTCCGGCGGCGATGACCCTCGCCGGTGCCGGCGTGAGCATCGAGGCGCCGCGAGGCTGGCTGCGCGACGGGGCCGGCGGGAGCCCGTCGGCGATCGGCGCCCCGGCGCTCGTCGCCCACCCGCCCGGGCGGTCGAGCGCGACGGCGCTCGTGGTCACGCGCGCGGCCGCGCCGCTCCTCTCGCAGCTCGCGGACGCCGTGCCCGAGCCCGCGCGTCTGGGCGACCACGACGCGTGGCGCTACCGGGACGTCGCGGTCGACGCCGAGAGCGTCGCCGACGTGTACGTGCTCGAGGACGGCGACGGTCCGATCGTCGCCGCCTGCCTCGGGTCGTCCGAAACGCCCGCCTCGCTGCGCGAGCGGTGCTCCGCCGCCCTCACGACGTTGCGCCTCCAGGAGGGTCCCGCCGCGGCACTCGGCGGCGACGTTGCGGCACGGCGCGAGCTTGCGCGCGTCGTGGAGGACCTCGACCGGGCGCGCGCGAGAGAGCGCCGTGCGCTGGCGGTCGCGGCGACGGGGCGGCGGCAGGCCGCAGCGGCGGACCGCCTGGCCGCTGCGTACGCGCGCGCCACCGAAGGCGCCGGGAGGACCGGGACGGTCGGCGCTCCGGGCGATCTGGCGCGTCTCGTCGACCGGCTGGAGCAGACCGGTCGGGCCTACGCCGCGCTCGCGACGGCGGCGCGCGCGACGCGCCGCACGGCCTACGCGCAGGCGCGCGAGCGAGTCGACGCGCACGAGCTTGCGCTCCGGAAGGACCTCGCCGCGCTCGCCTCGGCGAGGTCGCGCCCCTGAGCGCCGCCCGCGCACGCACCGGCTCCGTGGTTTCTTTGCGAACTGCGCGTGAGATGTGATGACGGCGTCCATAGCGTTGCGCCTGTGCCGGTCACGCCCACCAGGCCGCAGCTCGCGATCTACGCCGCGCTCGCGGTCGCCGTTCTGCTGATCGGCGCACGCTTCCTGCGCAGTGGCGACGGCGCCACGCGGGCGACGGAGCCGCCGGCCTTCGCGACCACGACCACGGCCGGCGCGCCCGACGGCCTCGGCGCCGCGCCCGCGGCGCCGGCCGGCCGGCTCGTCGTCGACGTCAAGGGGGCGGTGCGCCGGCCTGGCGTCTACCGGCTCGTGGCCGGAGCGCGCGCGTACGACGCGGTCCGGCGCGCGGGCGGGCTGACCGCGCGCGCCGATCGGATCGGCGTGAACCTCGCGGCGAGAGTCGTGGACGGGGGAGAGGTGGTCGTGCCGGAGCGCGGCGCGACGATGCGGCCCGGCGCCGGACCGGCGACTGCCGCGACGGGCGAGACGACGCCCGCCGACGGACCGTTGGCGCTCGACCTCAACACCGCGACGGAGCAGGAGCTCGAGCAGCTCGACGGCGTCGGCCCGGCGATCGCCGCGAACATCGTCGCCTACCGCGAGCAGCATGGCGGCTTCGCCTCAGTCGACGAGCTCGACGAGGTGAGCGGCATCGGCGAGGCGAAGCTCGCCGCGATCCGCGCCCAGCTCGGGCAGTGAGCGGGCACGGCGCGCCTGCAGCGCGCGCTCGGGCAGCAGCCCGACGTGCGCCGGCGCTCGCGCACCGCGGCGTCGACACCCTGCGCGCGCACCCGCGCCATCTCGCGCTCGCAGCGCTCGTCGCGGGCCTGCTCGCCGGTCCGCTCGCGGCGCCCTCCGCGATCCTGCTGCTCGCGCTCACCGTGGCCGCGCTCGCCGGTCGTCCGCCGCTCGCCCTGTTCGTCGCCACCGCAGCGCTCGTCGGCGCGCTCGGCGCACAGGCGCGGCTGCACGCGCTCGACCGCACGCGGCTGCCACCGCACTTCGGCACGACCGTCACAGCACGCGTCGCGCTGCTCGAGCAGCCGCGGCCGGTCCGCTTCGGGCACACCGCGCTCGCGCGTTTGCAGGCCGGCGAGGGCGAGCGCGTGATGCTGCGGATCGGCCAGGACGTTCCCTGGCCGCCGGCGCCGACCGGCGCGCTCGTCGACGTGCGCGGACGCCTGCGGGCGCTCGGTCCGTTCGAGCAGCACTATGCGCGCCGTGGCGCGCACGCCGCGATCTCGCTTGACGCAGCTGCCGCGACGCCGCTGCGCCGCGGCGGGGCGATGGGCGGGATCGACCGCATCCGCGGGCGCGCCGAGCGGGCGTTGAGCAGCGGGCTCGCACTACCGCAGGCCGCGCTCCTGCGCGGCATGACGCTCGGCCAGGACGAGGCGCTCGACGAGCGCACGCGTGAGGAGTTTCGCGTCGCCTCGCTCGCGCACGTGTTGGCCGCGAGCGGACAGAACGTCGCGCTGTTGCTCGCGCTCGGGCTGCCGCTGCTGGCAGCCGCCGGCCTCGGCCTGCGTGGCCGCCTGATCGGGGCGCTCGTGCTGATCGCCCTCTACGTCCCGCTCGCCGGTGGAGGACCGTCGATCCAGCGCGCGGGCGTCATGGGAGCGGCCACGACCGTCGCCGCGCTTGCCGGGCGCCCCGCCTCGCGCTGGTACGCGGTGCTGCTCGCCGCCGCCGTCACGCTCGCCTCCAACCCGCGCGCGAGCGGCGATCCGGGCTGGCAGCTCAGCTTCGCCGCGGTCGTCGCGATCGCGCTGCTGGCGCCGCCCGCCCGTCGCGCCCTCACCGCCCGTCGCGTTCCCGCGCCGCTCGCCGACGCCGCGGCGATGACCACGGCGGCGACGCTCGGCACCGCGCCGCTGCTCGCGCTGCACTTTCGCGAGCTGTCGCTCGTCGGGATTCCCGCGAACCTGCTCGCCGCCCCGGCGATCGCGCCGATCACATGGCTCGGGATGCTCGCCGCGGCGCTAGGTCAGCTCAGCCCAGCATTCGCAACGCCCCTGAACGCACTGAACGCCTACCTGCTGGCGTACGTCGGCGCGATTGCGCACATCGCCGCCAGCCTCCCACACGCGAGCGTCGACCTGTGACCACGCCGACGTAGCCCGGGTGCGAACTTGCTCTGCGGCGAGTGTTTCATCGCCAGGCAGAGCAAGTTCGCACCCTAGGGCGTACCAGCCGGCCGAGGCGCGAAATACACTCGCAACCCCGTGCCCGCCTTCAAGCCCGCCTACCTGATCCACGGCGACGACCATGGGCGGATCGCGGAGCGACGCGCGAGACTGCGGGCGGTCGCCGAGGCCGCGAGCGGCGCCCAGGGGTTGGAGCTGTTCGAGGGCGAGGCGGCAAGCGCGGAGGCGGTCGCGGCCGCGCTCTCGGCGATGACGTTCGCGATCGGCCGCCGCTTCGTGATCGTCGACGGCGTCGAGCGCTGGAAGGCTGCCGAGGTGGCGCTCGTCGTGCCGGCGCTCGAGGCGCTCGACCCTGAGACGACCGTCGTCTTCTTCGGCCGCGAGGAGGGCCGCACGAAGGTCCCCGACGGGCTCGCCGAGGCGGTCCGCAAGGCCGGCGGCGACGTCAGCGCGGAGCAGAGCGTCAAGCCGTGGGACCTCCCCAAGTGGGCAGCCGCGCAGGCGGCGACGCTGGGCCTGGACCTGCACCCGGCGGCCGCGAGAGTCGTCGTGCGGATCGTCGGCGAGCGCCAGCAGCGAATCCTGCGCGAGCTCGAGAAGGTCGCGCTCGAGCTCGGCGCGGATCGCAGCGCGCCCCTTAGGCTCGACGCGGAGCAGGTCGAGGAGCTGATCTGCAGCTCCGCCGAGCGCAAGAGCTGGACGCTCGCCGACGCGCTCGTCGCGCGCGACGGCGCCGCGGCCACCCGCACCTACTACGAGCTGCGCGCGCAGGGGGAGAATCTCGGCGGCCTGCTGTACTGGATCGTGCGGCGCCTGCGCGAGGCGCTCGACGTCGCCACACGGCTCGCCGCCGGCGAGTCGGCCGCGCAGGTGCGTCGCGGGCTGCGGATGCCGCCGAAGGTCGCTGAGCGCTTCGTCGCGGACGTACAGCGCACCGACGTCGCGGGCCTGCGCGGGGCGCTCGCGACGATCGCGGACGTCGAGCTGGCGTCGCGCGGCGGCATGCGCGGCGGCCTCGGCGAGGACACCCTCGCAGTCGCGGCGATCGCCTCCTCCACCCATCGCGGGCTGACCGGCGGCTGACGCCCGGGCTTGCGGAATCCGGCGCACCTGCCGATAACGCTTCCGTGAGCGTGGAGACCCTTCCTGCCGGACTGACCCCGCCGCCCGCGCGCGGGCGCTCGCACCTGCTCATCGGCGAGCTGATCGTCGAGCTCGGCTTTGCCAGCCGCGAGGCTGTTCACGACGCGATCGGCAAGGCCCGCGAGAGCGGCCGTCCGACCGGGCAGGTGCTCGTGGATGACGGCACGATCACGCTGGACCAGCTGGCGCAGGCGCTCGCCCGCCGCCTGGGCTTCTTCCACGTCGATCTTGCCCGCTATCCCGTCGACATGGGCGCGGCGAACATGCTCGACCCGAGCGTCGCGCGCCGCCACGGCGCCGTCCCGATCGGCTATCTCGACGAGGCGCACACCACGCTGCTCGTCGCGATGTCCGACCCCGCGAACGTCCTCGCGGTCGACGACATCGCACTGCTCACCGGCTGCGAGGTGCAGCCGGCGATCGCGTCCGCCGGTGACGTGCGCGAGCTGACCGCCAAGCTCGACCGCTTCGGCGAGGCCGCCGAGCGGGCCGTCGCCGACACCGCGGCGGAGGACGAGTCGTCCGAGACGGCGGATCTCGGCGAGGTCGTCGAGGAGGCGCCGGTCGTCAAGCTCGTCCACTCGATCATCGGGCAGGCGGTCGAGCGCGGCGCGTCCGACGTGCACATCGCGCCGCACGGCGGCGAGCTGCGCGGCCAATACCGCATCGACGGCGTCCTGTCGGACGCGATGTCGATCCCCGCGCGGATGGCCCCGCACGTCATCTCGCGCATCAAGATCATGGCCGACCTCGACATCTCCGAGCGGCGCATTCCGCAGGACGGCCGCCTCCCGTTCTCGATCGGCGGCCGGCGCGTGGACGTGCGCGTCGTGACGCTGCCGCTGGTCGACGGCGAGTCGGTGGTGATGCGCATCCTCGACCGCGGCGCCGGAACCGTGACGCTCGACGATCTCGGCATGCTCGGGTCCGAGCGCGAGCGGTTCGAGGCGGCGATCGCCCGGCCGTACGGCGCCGTGCTCGTGACCGGGCCGACCGGCTCAGGCAAGACGACCTCGCTCTACGCCGCGCTGCAGACGCTCAACACCGGGGAGCGCTCGATCCTCACGCTCGAGGACCCGGTCGAGTACCGCGTCGCCGGCGTCAAGCAGATGCAGGTCAACGTGAAGGCCGGCGTCACGTTCGCGACCGGTCTGCGCTCGATGATGCGCGCCGACCCCGACGTGATGCTCGTCGGCGAGATCCGCGACCGCGAGACGGCGCAGATCGCGGTCGAGTCGGCCCTGACGGGCCACCTCGTGCTCTCGACGCTGCACACGAACGACGCGCCGACGGCGATCACCCGCCTCGTCGAGATGGGGATCGAGCCGTTTCTCGTCGCGTCCGCGATCGACTGCGTCGTCGCGCAGCGGCTCGCGCGGCGGCTGTGCGAGCGCTGCCGCAGACCGGTGACGTTGAGCGCCGAGGTGCTGCATGCGAACGGCTTCCACGCGACCGGCGACGTGCAGGCGTACGACGCCGTCGGCTGTGGCAACTGCAGCGGCAGCGGCTACCGCGGGCGCGTCGGCATCTTCGAGGTCATGACAATGACCGACGCGATCCGCGACCACGTGCTCGCGCGCGACGCCGCAACCAGGATCGCCGCGACCGCGGTCACCGAGGGCATGCGCCTCGCGACGACGCGCTCGAGCAGATCCGCGCGGGACTCACGTCGGCGGCGGAGGCCGCTCGCGTGACGGTCGCGGGCTAGGGCGCCGGCATCCCGTCAGGCATCGTCCTCGCCTGCTCGCGTACGAAGTACGCCACGCAGGCTGCGTCCCGGTGCGGGAGCGCGAGCTCCGCGAGCTGGCGCCGACATCCGCCTACGGCGCGCCTCTACTTCGCGCGAGGCGAGCGTGCGGGCCGCGCGTGACTTCTTGCGCGAGCCGGTGTTCTTGTGGAGCGCGCCGCGCTTGACGGCCTTGTCGATCGTCTTGACCAGCTCGCGGTGGGCGGGCTCGGCGTCCGCGGCGTCGCCGCCCTCGGAGACCGCCGCCTCGAGGCGCCGGAAGAGGGTCTTGACCTTCGAGGTGTAGCGGCGGTTCTCGAGCCGCTCACGCTCCGCGCGGAGAATGCGCTTCTTCTGCGAGTGAATGTTGGCCATGACGTAGCGAGGCCGCGGACAGGGCCGCGGCGCGCCGTACTATAGCGCGCTCGTGACGGTCGAGTCCCCCGCCGAGCCGACAGGCGATCCGCCCGCCGAGCCGACGCGTCGCACGCGGCGGCTCGCGCGCAACACCGCGATCTTCTCGATCGCCACGGGACTGTCGCGCATCGCCGGGCTGGGCCGCGAGGTGATCGCCTCCAGTTACTTCGGCACGTCAGGCCCGTTCTCGGCGTTCACGCTCGCGTTCCAGATCCCGAATCTCGTGCGCAGCCTGTTCGCCGACGCGGCGCTCAGCGCGGCGTTCGTGCCGGTCTTCATGGAGCAGCTCGAGCACGGCCGCAAGCGCGACGCGGCGCGGCTGGCGTCGACGCTGCTGCTGATCATCGTCGCCGCGCTCGGCGCGATCACCGCGCTGTTCATCCTCGCCGCCGGCTGGCTGATGCCGCTGTTCGTCGGCGACTCGTTCGACCAGCAGCTGATCGACCTCACCGTCGGCCTGAGCCAGGTGCTGTTCCCGATCGTGGTGCTGCTCGGTGTAAACGGGCTGGTCGTCGGGATCCTCAACAGCCACGAGCACTTCGCGATTCCTGCGATCGCGCCGCTCGTGTGGAACATCGTGATCATCGTCGTGCTCGTGGCGATCAAGCCGCTGTTCGACGGGCCGGACGAGATGTACGCGTACGCGATCGGCGTGCTCGCCGGCACGGCCGTTCAGTTGCTGATGGCGCTGCCGATGCTGCCGCGCGTCGGCTTCCACTTCGAGTGGGCGTTCGACTGGCGCGACCCACGCGTGAAGCGCGTCTTCCGGCTGATGCTGCCCGTGACGATCGGGCTCGGCGCGATCAACTTCAGCCTGCTGGTCAACTCGGTGCTCGGCTCGCTCGTGAGCGAGGAGGCGCCGCGCGCGATCGACGCCGCGTTCCGCATCTACATGCTGCCGCAGGGGATGTTCAGCGTCGCGCTCGCGACCGTCCTGTTCCCGACGCTCTCCCGCTTCGCCGCGCGGCGCGACCTCGACGGCCTGCGCCGCACGATGGCGAGCGGCGTGCGCCAGATCGCGCTGCTGCTGATCCCCGCGGCGGCCTTCACGATCGTGCTGGCAACGCCGATCACCCGGCTCGTCTACGAGCGCGGCGCGTTCGACGCCGAGTCGACCGAGCTGGTCTCGACCGCGCTCTTCTGGTTCTCGTTCAGCCTGCCGCTGTCCGGGATCAACCTGCTGCTGACGCGCTCGTTCTTCTCGCTGCAGAAGCCGTGGCAGCCGACTGCGATGGCCGGGCTGAGCCTGCTCGTCAACGCGCTCGTCAGCGTCGCGCTGTACAGACCCTTCGGCATCGGAGGCATCGTGATCGGCACCGTCGCCGGCAACTTGGCGATGACGCTCGGTCAGGCGCGCACGCTGCGTCCGCTGCTGCACGGCAGCCTCGAAGGACGGCGCACCCTGACAGCGGCGCTCCAGATGACGGCGGCCTCCGCACTGCTGGGGCTCGTCTCCTACGGCGTCTGGTGGGCGCTCGACGATCTGCTCGGCCGCGCGCTGCTCGCACAGATCGTCTCAGTTGGCGCCGCGCTCGCCGCCGGCGTCGCCGTCTACGTCACCGCGGTCCTCGCGCTGGGGATCGACGAGGCGCGCCAGATCCGCGCCCTGGTCGTCGGGCGCTTCAAGCGGTCCGGGTAGCCGCCGCCGTCACGAACGCCGCCGGCATCGCGTCCATCTACCCTGTACCCGCCCATGGCCGACCAGCAGCACATCCGCAACTTCTCGATCATCGCCCACATCGACCACGGGAAGTCGACGCTGGCGGATCGCATCCTGGAGCTGACCAAGACGGTCGAGATGCGCGACATGAGAGCGCAGCTGCTCGACTCGATGGACCTGGAGCGCGAGCGCGGGATCACGATCAAGGCGCAGGCGGTGCGCGTCCTGTTCGACGCTCCGACGGCGAGACCTACCAGCTGCACCTGATCGACACACCCGGCCACGTCGACTTCACCTATGAGGTCAGCCGCTCGCTCGCCGCCTGCGAGGGCGCGCTGCTCGTCGTCGACGCCTCGCAGGGCGTCGAGGCGCAGACGCTCGCGAACACCTACCTCGCGGTCGACTCGGGGCTGGAGCTGATCCCCTGCCTCAACAAGATCGACCTGCCGGGCGCGGAGCCCGAGCGGGTCGCCGGTGAGGTCGCCGAGCTGCTGGGCGAGCCGGCCGACGAGGTCCTGCGCATCAGCGCGAAGACGGGCGACGGCGTGGTTGAGGTGCTCGACAAGCTCGTGCAGACGGTCCCGCCGCCGAGCGGCGACCCGGACGCGCCACCGCGCGCGCTCATCTTCGACTCCGAGTTCGACCAGTACCGCGGCGTGATCGCCTACGTGCGCGTCGTCGACGGCACCTTCACGAAGGGCGAGGCGATCAAGGCGATGGCGGCCGGGACGGAGGCCGACATCGACGACATCGGCTTCTTCAACCCGCGCATGACGCCGGTGGACGCAGCTGGGGCCGGGCGAGGTCGGCTACGTGATCACCGGCATCAAGGACGTCACCAGACTGCGCGTCGGCGACACGCTCACGACCAAGAGCAACCCGGCGACGTGAGGCGCTGCCCGGCTATCGCGACGTCAAGCCGATGGTCTTCTGCGGGCTCTTCCCGATCGACTCCGACGACTACCCGGACCTGCGCGACGCGCTGGAGAAGCTCGTGCTCAACGACGCCGCGCTGTCGTGGGAGCCGGAGACCTCCGATGCGCTCGGCTTCGGCTTCCGCTGCGGCTTCCTCGGCCTGCTGCACATGGACATCGTGCGCGAGCGCCTCGAGCGCGAGTACGACCTCGAGCTGCTCACGACGATGCCGTCGGTCGAGTTCGAGGTCGAGCTGGACGAACGGCGAGGATCGTGCCGGTCCACAACCCGTCCGACATGCCCGACCCGTGCGAAGATCCGCGAGGTGCGCGAGCCCTACATCCGCGCATCGATCCTCACGCCGAAGGAGTACGTCGGCACGATCATGGAGCTGTGCCAGGAGAAGCGCGGCACGCACGCCGGCATGCACTACCTGACGCGCGGATCGCGTGCAGCTGGCGTACGAGCTGCCGCTGGCGGAGATCGTGCTCGACTTCTTCGACCAGCTCAAGTCGCGCACGAAGGGCTACGCGTCGCTGGACTACGAGCTGATCGGCCTGAGGCCATCCGACCTCGTGAAGCTCGACGTGCTGCTGTCCGGCGACCCGGTCGACGCGCTGTCGATGGTCGTGCACCGCGCGAAGGCGCTACCTGGTCGGTCGCTCCCTCGCCGAGAAGCTGCGCGAGAAGATCCCGCGCCAGCAGTTCGACGTGCCGATCCAGGCGGCGATCGGCTCGCGCGTGGTCGCGCGCGAGACGGTCAAGGCGTACCGCAAGGACGTGATCGCCAAGTGCTACGGCGGCGACATCTCGCGCAAGCGCAAGCTGCTCGAGAAGCAGAAGGAAGGCAAGAAGCGGATGAAGCAGGTCGGCCGCATCGAGGTCCCGCAGGAGGCGTTCCTCGCCGTGCTCGAGCTGGGCGACGCGAAGTAACGATGGACCTCGGGCTGAACGGCAAGCGCTGCGTGGTGACCGGCGGCTCGCGCGGCATCGGCCGCGCGACGGCCGAGCTGCTCGCGGCCGAGGGCGCGCGCGTGCTGCTGGTCGGGCGCGACCGCGACGGGCTCGCCGAGGCGGCCCCGCGCGACGCCGAGATCCTGCAAGCCGACGTGACGAAGCCGGACGCGGGCGAGCGGATCGTCGCCGCTTGCGTCGAGCGGCTCGGCGGGATCGACGTGCTCGTCAACAACGCCGGCACCTCGTCCGTCACGCCGCTCGACGGGCTGACCGAGGACGACTGGGAGCAGCAGTGGCAGCTCAACGTGCGCGGCCCCGAGCGGCTGATGCGCGCCGCCGCGCCGCGGATGGCGACCCAGGGCGGGGGACGCATCGTCAACGTCGTCTCGACGTCCGGCAAGCGCCCGTCGCTGCGCAACGCCGCCTACTCGGTCACGAAGGCGGCGCAGCTGTCGCTCTCGCGCGCCTACGCGGACGCGTGGGTGGCGAGGGGCGTGCTCGTCAACGCGGTCGCTCCGGGCCTGACCGCGAGCGAGCTGTGGAGCGGGAAGGGCGGCCTCGCCGATCAGGACGTCGCGGCCGGCAACGCCGAGGACCGCAGAGCCGCGATGGCGGCCGCGGCCGCCAGAGTCCCGCTCGGGCGCTTCGCCGAGCCGCAGGAGATCGCCTCGGTGATCGTGTTCCTCTGCTCCGAGCGCGCCAGCGACGTCGTCGGCGCGGCCTGGTCGGTCGACGGTGGCGCGGTGCCCGTGATCCTCTGATTGACTGCCGCGCCATGCCAGTGAACACATCCGCCGTCGGGAAGGAGTACCCGCCGGTCACGTACGCGGTCGGCCGCGAGAAGGTCAAGGAGTACGCCTCGGCGGTGGGCGAGACGAACCCGCTGCACCTCGATCCGGCCGCCGCGCGGGCCGCCGGCTTCGACGACGTCGTCGCGCCGCCGATGTTCGCGGTCGTCTACCAGTCGCCGGCGGTCACGCCGGGGATCTTCGACCCCGAGGTCGGGATCAACTTCGCGATGATGGTCCACAGCGGCCAGGACTTCCGCTGGGAGCGCGTCGTCGTCGCGGGGGAGGAGCTGACCACGCGGGCGCGCGTCTCCAACATCGAGGAGAAGGGCGGCATGGGCTTCTACGACTTCGAGGTCGTGACGCAGGATGCCGGCGGTGCGACGGTCTGCACCGGGATCTGGAAGATGATCGTTCGGGGGGTCTGACGATGACTGCGAGCTACGAGGCCGGCGCCGCGCTGCCGGAGCTGAAGGTCACGCCCGATCGCTTCCTGACCGTCCGCTACGCGGGCGCCTCGGGCGACTTCAACCCGATCCACATCGACGAGGAGTTCGCCAGGTCGGTCGGGTTGCCGGGGCGGATCCTGCACGGCCTGTGGTCGATGGCGCAGGTCGCCCGCGCGCAGACGGAGGCGGCCGGCGGGCCGGGCAGGCTCAAGGCGCTCTCCGTCCAGTTCCGCGGGATGGGCGTGCTCGAGCAGGAGGTCCTCGTCGCGAGCAGCGTGACGGCGGTCGAGGACGGCGTCGCGACCGTCGCCGCCGAGGCGCGTCAGGGCGAGACGCGCATCATCCGCAACGCGGTCGCGGAGATCGCGCTGGACTGATTTCCAGGTGGGACGGGGAGGCTGTCTTGCGATGGCCTTCCCGCGCAAGGCGCATGCGCTCGAGCTGTTCGCCGGTCTCCCGCGCGCCTACGACCGCGCCGGCGCCGCGCTCAGCTTCGGACAGGACCCGCGCTGGCGGGCCGCGCTGGCGCGCTCGATCCCGGTCGGCTCGCGTGACCGCGTGCTCGACGTCGCGACGGGCACCGGGATGGTCGCCGCCGCGCTGAACACGCGCACCGGCTGCCGCGTCGTCGCGCTCGACCAGAGCCGCGAGATGCTCGGCGGGCTGCAGCGGCGGCTCGCCGCCGATCCGGCCCTGGCGGCGTCGGTCGAGCCGGTGCTGGGGGAGGCCGAGGCGCTGCCATTCGCCGACCGCTCGTTCGACGCGCTCACGTTCACGTACCTGCTGCGCTACGTCGAGGACCCGGCCGCGGCGCTGCGCGAGCTGGCGCGGGTCGTCAAGCCGGGCGGGACGGTCGGGATGGTCGAGTTCGGCGTGCCGTCGCGACGCGTGCTGCGAGTGCTGTGGCGCATGTACACGCGTGTCGTCATGCCGCTGCTCGGCCGCCTGATCTCGCGCGACTGGCAGGAGGTGGGCCGCTTCCTGGGCCCGAGCATCGAGGACTTCTCTGCGCGCTACCCGTTGCCGGCGCTCGTCGCGCTGTGGGAGCGCGCGGGGCTGACGGACGTGCGCGTGCGGCGGATGAGCTTCGGAGCGGGCGTGGTGATGACGGCACGACGACGGCTGGGCGAGGAGCTGTGACGACGCGGGCGGAGCGGCCCGCCTTCTATGCCCCGCGCGGGGTAGGCGTGACGCGCGACCTCGTCGCGCTGCTGCACCCGCCGTACACCGCGTGGCACCTCTCCTACGTGGCGCTCGGCGCGGCAGCCGCGTCGAGCTTCGACCTCAGCCGGCTCGGCTGGGCGCTCGGCGCCTTCTTCCTCGCGGTCGGGATCGCGGCGCACGCGCTCGACGAGCTGCACGGCCGTCCCTTGAGAACGCGCCTGTCGGATCGGGCGCTGATCGTGCTCGGCGCGCTGGGGCTCGGCGGCGCCTGCGCGATCGGCGTCGCCGGGGCGATCACGGTCAGCGCGACGCTCGTCCCGTTCGTGCTGCTCGGTGCGTTCCTCGTGCTCGCCTATGACCTCGAGCTGCTCGGCGGGCGCTTCCACAACGACTGGACGTTCGTGCTCGCGTGGGGCGCGCTCCCGGCGCTGACCGGCTTCTGGGTGTGTGCGCTGCGGTTCGAGTGGCCGGGCCTGCTGGTCGCGGCCGCCTGCGCGATGCTGAGCTTCGTGCAGCGGCGGCTCAGCACGCCGGTGCGCGAGCTGCGGCGGCGAACCGTGTCGGTCACGGGCGAGCAGCGGCTGAGCGACGGGAGCGTGATCGAGCTGAGCGCCGCGCGGCTGCTCGTCCCGCTCGAGGGCGCGCTGCGCGCGCTGTGGTTCGCGCTCGTGCTGCTGGCGGCCGGCCTCGTCGTGCTGCGCGCGTGAGCCGGCGGCGCCCGCTGCCGGCCTAAACTCCCCTGCATGCTGACGCCGCGCCAGGAGCTGATCCTCCGCAAGGTCGTCGAGGACTACCTCGAGGTCGGGCAGCCCGTCGGCTCGAAGGCGCTCGCGACCGATGCCGAGCTGGAGTGGGGGCCGTCGACGATTCGCAACGAGCTCGCGATGCTCGAGGAGCACGGCCTGCTGGCGCACCCGCACACCTCCGCCGGGCGCGTGCCGACGGATGCCGGCTACCGCTGGTACGTCGACCAACTGCCGGAGCGCGCCGGAGCGGTCGCCGCCGAACGCCCGCTCGCGCTCTCGCTCGTGCGCCGCGAGGTCGACGAGGCGATGCGCGTCACGACCGAAACGCTCTCGCAGGTGACGAACCTCCTCGCGCTCGTCTCCGCGCCGCCGATCGAGACGGCGACGATCCGCCACGTCGAGGTGCTGTTGCTGCAGCCGCAGGTGCTGATGGTCGTCGTGATCACCTCCACCGGCGGCGTGACGAAGCGCATGCTGGCGTTCGACCAGGCGGTCGACCCCGGCCTCGCCGACTGGGGCGGCAGCTACCTCATCGACGGCTCGTCGGGCTCGGGCTCGGCGCGCGCCTGCTGCACCAGCGGCTCGACGACCCGTGCTCGGTCCCCGCGAGCGAGGCTTCCTGGCGGCGGTGGCGCCCGCCTTCCGGGAGCTGACGGAGACGGTCGAGGAGTCGCTGTACGTCGACGGCACCGCGCGGCTCGTCAGCAGCTACCGCTTCGAGGACCAGCAGCAGCTCAACGCGGTGATGGAGATGCTGGAGCGGCGCGTGTCGCTGCTCGGCGTGCTGCGCTCCGCGCTCGACCAGCGCGACGTCTACGTGCGCATCGGCAGCGAGAACGAGGCGCCCGCGCTGCGCTCGCTCGCGCTCGTGGCGGCCGGCTATGGCCTGCCCACGCGCAACCTCGGGACCGTCTCGGTGATCGGGCCGCTGCGGATGGACTACGGGCGCGCGATCGCCTCGGTGCGCGCAGCGGCGCTTGAGCTCTCGCGCTTCGTCGAGGAGGTCTACGAGCCGTGAGCGCCGCGCTCGGCCGAGCTGCTCGCGGCCGAGGGCGCGCGCGTGCTGCTGGTCGGGCGCGACCGCGACGGGCTCGCCGAGGCGGCCCCGCGCGACGCCGAGATCCTGCAAGCCGACGTGACGAAGCCGGACGCGGGCGAGCGGATCGTCGCCGCTTGCGTCGAGCGGCTCGGCGGGATCGACGTGCTCGTCAACAACGCCGGCACCTCGTCCGTCACGCCGCTCGACGGGCTGACCGAGGACGACTGGGAGCAGCAGTGGCAGCTCAACGTGCGCGGCCCCGAGCGGCTGATGCGCGCCGCCGCGCCGCGGATGGCGACCCAGGGCGGGGGACGCATCGTCAACGTCGTCTCGACGTCCGGCAAGCGCCCGTCGCTGCGCAACGCCGCCTACTCGGTCACGAAGGCGGCGCAGCTGTCGCTCTCGCGCGCCTACGCGGACGCGTGGGTGGCGAGGGGCGTGCTCGTCAACGCGGTCGCTCCGGGCCTGACCGCGAGCGAGCTGTGGAGCGGGAAGGGCGGCCTCGCCGATCAGGACGTCGCGGCCGGCAACGCCGAGGACCGCAGAGCCGCGATGGCGGCCGCGGCCGCCAGAGTCCCGCTCGGGCGCTTCGCCGAGCCGCAGGAGATCGCCTCGGTGATCGTGTTCCTCTGCTCCGAGCGCGCCAGCGACGTCGTCGGCGCGGCCTGGTCGGTCGACGGTGGCGCGGTGCCCGTGATCCTCTGATTGACTGCCGCGCCATGTCAGTGAACACATCCGCCGTCGGGAAGGAGTACCCGCCGGTCACGTACGCGGTCGGCCGCGAGAAGGTCAAGGAGTACGCCTCGGCGGTGGGCGAGACGAACCCGCTGCACCTCGATCCGGCCGCCGCGCGGGCCGCCGGCTTCGACGATGTCGTCGCGCCGCCGATGTTCGCGGTCGTCTACCAGTCGCCGGCGGTCACGCCGGGGATCTTCGACCCCGAGGTCGGGATCAACTTCGCGATGATGGTCCACAGCGGCCAGGACTTCCGCTGGGAGCGCGTCGTCGTCGCGGGGGAGGAGCTGACCACGCGGGCGCGCGTCTCCAACATCGAGGAGAAGGGCGGCATGGGCTTCTACGACTTCGAGGTCGTGACGCAGGATGCCGGCGGTGCGACGGTCTGCACCGGGATCTGGAAGATGATCGTTCGGGGGGTCTGACGATGACTGCGAGCTACGAGGCCGGCGCCGCGCTGCCGGAGCTGAAGGTCACGCCCGATCGCTTCCTGACCGTCCGCTACGCGGGCGCCTCGGGCGACTTCAACCCGATCCACATCGACGAGGAGTTCGCCAGGTCGGTCGGGTTGCCGGGGCGGATCCTGCACGGCCTGTGGTCGATGGCGCAGGTCGCCCGCGCGCAGACGGAGGCGGCCGGCGGGCCGGGCAGGCTCAAGGCGCTCTCCGTCCAGTTCCGCGGGATGGGCGTGCTCGAGCAGGAGGTCCTCGTCGCGAGCAGCGTGACGGCGGTCGAGGACGGCGTCGCGACCGTCGCCGCCGAGGCGCGTCAGGGCGAGACGCGCATCATCCGCAACGCGGTCGCGGAGATCGCGCTGGACTGATTTCCAGGTGGGACGGGGAGGCTGTCTTGCGATGGCCTTCCCGCGCAAGGCGCATGCGCTCGAGCTGTTCGCCGGTCTCCCGCGCGCCTACGACCGCGCCGGCGCCGCGCTCAGCTTCGGACAGGACCCGCGCTGGCGGGCCGCGCTGGCGCGCTCGATCCCGGTCGGCTCGCGTGACCGCGTGCTCGACGTCGCGACGGGCACCGGGATGGTCGCCGCCGCGCTGAACACGCGCACCGGCTGCCGCGTCGTCGCGCTCGACCAGAGCCGCGAGATGCTCGGCGGGCTGCAGCGGCGGCTCGCCGCCGATCCGGCCCTGGCGGCGTCGGTCGAGCCGGTGCTGGGGGAGGCCGAGGCGCTGCCATTCGCCGACCGCTCGTTCGACGCGCTCACGTTCACGTACCTGCTGCGCTACGTCGAGGACCCGGCCGCGGCGCTGCGCGAGCTGGCGCGGGTCGTCAAGCCGGGCGGGACGGTCGGGATGGTCGAGTTCGGCGTGCCGTCGCGACGCGTGCTGCGAGTGCTGTGGCGCATGTACACGCGTGTCGTCATGCCGCTGCTCGGCCGCCTGATCTCGCGCGACTGGCAGGAGGTGGGCCGCTTCCTGGGTCCGAGCATCGAGGACTTCTCTGCGCGCTACCCGTTGCCGGCGCTCGTCGCGCTGTGGGAGCGCGCGGGGCTGACGGACGTGCGCGTGCGGCGGATGAGCTTCGGAGCGGGCGTGGTGATGACGGCACGACGACGGCTGGGCGAGGAGCTGTGACGACGCGGGCGGAGCGGCCCGCCTTCTATGCCCCGCGCGGGGTAGGCGTGACGCGCGACCTCGTCGCGCTGCTGCACCCGCCGTACACCGCGTGGCACCTCTCCTACGTGGCGCTCGGCGCGGCAGCCGCGTCGAGCTTCGACCTCAGCCGGCTCGGCTGGGCGCTCGGCGCCTTCTTCCTCGCGGTCGGGATCGCGGCGCACGCGCTCGACGAGCTGCACGGCCGTCCCTTGAGAACGCGCCTGTCGGATCGGGCGCTGATCGTGCTCGGCGCGCTGGGGCTCGGCGGCGCCTGCGCGATCGGCGTCGCCGGGGCGATCACGGTCAGCGCGACGCTCGTCCCGTTCGTGCTGCTCGG
The DNA here is from genome assembly GCA_963770165.1 of uncultured Actinomycetes bacterium. Classification (GTDB taxonomy): domain Bacteria; phylum Actinomycetota; class Thermoleophilia; order Solirubrobacterales; family Solirubrobacteraceae; genus Conexibacter. Next base: position 366,854 of record CAVYOK010000022.1, on the reverse strand, counting down.
TGCGTTCCTCGTGCTCGCCTATGACCTCGAGCTGCTCGGCGGGCGCTTCCACAACGACTGGACGTTCGTGCTCGCGTGGGGCGCGCTCCCGGCGCTGACCGGCTTCTGGGTGTGTGCGCTGCGGTTCGAGTGGCCGGGCCTGCTGGTCGCGGCCGCCTGCGCGATGCTGAGCTTCGTGCAGCGGCGGCTCAGCACGCCGGTGCGCGAGCTGCGGCGGCGAACCGTGTCGGTCACGGGCGAGCAGCGGCTGAGCGACGGGAGCGTGATCGAGCTGAGCGCCGCGCGGCTGCTCGTCCCGCTCGAGGGCGCGCTGCGCGCGCTGTGGTTCGCGCTCGTGCTGCTGGCGGCCGGCCTCGTCGTGCTGCGCGCGTGAGCCGGCGGCGCCCGCTGCCGGCCTAAACTCCCCTGCATGCTGACGCCGCGCCAGGAGCTGATCCTCCGCAAGGTCGTCGAGGACTACCTCGAGGTCGGGCAGCCCGTCGGCTCGAAGGCGCTCGCGACCGATGCCGAGCTGGAGTGGGGGCCGTCGACGATTCGCAACGAGCTCGCGATGCTCGAGGAGCACGGCCTGCTGGCGCACCCGCACACCTCCGCCGGGCGCGTGCCGACGGATGCCGGCTACCGCTGGTACGTCGACCAACTGCCGGAGCGCGCCGGAGCGGTCGCCGCCGAACGCCCGCTCGCGCTCTCGCTCGTGCGCCGCGAGGTCGACGAGGCGATGCGCGTCACGACCGAAACGCTCTCGCAGGTGACGAACCTCCTCGCGCTCGTCTCCGCGCCGCCGATCGAGACGGCGACGATCCGCCACGTCGAGGTGCTGTTGCTGCAGCCGCAGGTGCTGATGGTCGTCGTGATCACCTCCACCGGCGGCGTGACGAAGCGCATGCTGGCGTTCGACCAGGCGGTCGACCCCGGCCTCGCCGACTGGGGCGGCAGCTACCTCAACGAGCGGCTCGTCGGGCTCGGGCTCGGCGCGCGCCTGCTGCACCAGCGGCTCGACGACCCGTCGCTCGGTCCCCGCGAGCGAGGCTTCCTGGCGGCGGTGGCGCCCGCCTTCCGGGAGCTGACGGAGACGGTCGAGGAGTCGCTGTACGTCGACGGCACCGCGCGGCTCGTCAGCAGCTACCGCTTCGAGGACCAGCAGCAGCTCAACGCGGTGATGGAGATGCTGGAGCGGCGCGTGTCGCTGCTCGGCGTGCTGCGCTCCGCGCTCGACCAGCGCGACGTCTACGTGCGCATCGGCAGCGAGAACGAGGCGCCCGCGCTGCGCTCGCTCGCGCTCGTGGCGGCCGGCTATGGCCTGCCCACTCGCAACCTCGGGACCGTCTCTGTGATCGGGCCGCTGCGGATGGACTACGGGCGCGCGATCGCCTCGGTGCGCGCGGCGGCGCTTGAGCTCTCGCGCTTCGTCGAGGAGGTCTACGAGCCGTGAGCGCCGGGCCGCTGTCCGCCGACTACTACGAGCGCCTGGGCGTCCCACGCGACGCGAGCGAGGCGGAGGTCAAGAAGGCCTTCCGCCGGCTCGCGCGTGAGCTGCATCCGGACGTCAACGGCCACGACCCCGAGGCGGAGGAGAAGTTCAAGGCCGCCGCCGAGGCGTACGAGGTCCTGTCCGACCCGGAGCGCCGCGCGACGTACGACCGCTACGGCGCCGAGGGGCTGCGCAGCGGCGGCTACCAGCCGACCGGCTTCGGCTCGTTCGCCGACATCTTCGACGCGTTCTTCGGCGGCGGAGGGGCGGACTTCTTCGGCGGCGGTCGCGCCGGGCCGGCCCAGGGCGGCGACGTCGCGGTGACCGCGGCGATCTCGCTCGCCGAGGCCGCGACCGGGCGTGCGGTCGAGGTCGCCTACGACGCGGTCGTGCGCTGCGACGTGTGCCACGGCAACGGGGCGAAGCCCGGCACGCCGATCGAGACATGCGAGCGCTGTGGCGGCGCCGGCCAGCTGCGCGCCGTGACGCGCACGCCGTTCGGCCAGGTCGTGCGCGCGACCGTCTGCGACGCCTGCGGCGGCGACGGGCGCGTGCCGCGCCAGCCGTGCGGTACGTGCCAGGGGCGCGGCCGGCGCGTCGAGCGGCTCGCGCTGTCGGTGGACGTCCCCGTCGGCATCGCCGACGGGCAGCGGATCCGGCTGGCGGGCCGCGGGCACGCGGGCGAGCAGGGCGGGCCGCCCGGCGATCTGTACGTGCTGGTTCGCGTCGCCGAGGACGAGCGCTTCGTGCGCGACGGCGACGACCTCGTGACCGTCGTCGACGTGCCGGCGCCGCTCGCCGCCCTTGGGACGACGCTCGAGGTGCCGACGTTGGACGAGCCGATCGAGCTGGAGATCCCGCCCGGCACGCAGCCGCACGACACGCTCACGCTGCGCGGGAAGGGCATGCCGGCGCTGCGCCGCGGGCGCCACGGCGACCTGCGCGTCGTCGTCAACGTCGTCATCCCGCGTCGGCTGACGGACGAACAGCGCGAGCTGCTGCGGCGCCTCGCCGGCACGCTCACGGACGAGAACCTCCGCTCCGACGAGGGCGTCTTCTCCAAGCTGAAGCGCGCGCTTGGCGGCTGAGCTTCGACTGCTACGCTTCGTAGCAGTATGCGCCACCGCACGATCCCCCAGCGCGAGCTGCGCAACGACGTCGCAGCGATCCTGCGGGAGGCCGAGGCCGGCACCGAGTTCACGGTGACGGTGCGCGGGCGACCTGTGGCGAAGGTCGTGCCGCTCGAGGAGACGCCGAGACCGAGACGCTACGTCGACCGTGAGACGTTGCTCAGGATCTTCCGCGAGTCCCCGGTGGACGAGGAGAGCTGGGCTGCCGATCTGGCGGATCTGCGCGCCTTTCAACGATCGGCCGACGATCCGCGGGCCGAGGAGTGAACGGTGCGCTGCTCGACACGTCGGTCGTGATCGCGGCGGCTGATGGCGATGTCCTGTTCCCGGACGAGGGGGCGATCTCCGTCATCACACTCGGCGAGCTGTGTGCCGGAGTGCTGCGCGCCGATCACGCCGCAGAACGCGAGCGACGCTCAACGCGGCTCCGTCTCGTCCGCTCAGCGTTCGCTTCGATCCCGGTCGACGACGACGTCGCAGAGCAATATGGACGCGCCCTTGCCGTGGCTCGTGACGAGGGGCGCAGCCAGGACGCCGCCGACCTGCTGATCGTTGCGACGGCCGCCGCGACGGACACCGTGCTGCACACACGCGACAGCGGGCAGGCCAAGCTCGCCCGCCGCCTCGGTCTCGTCGTCCACGGCCCCGGCGGATGATCCGCCTCGCCCTGCGCGTCGATCGCGCGCATGCGGAGGTGGCGCTGGCGGAGCTGCTGGAGCTGGCGCCGGGCGGGGTGGAGGAGGTCGATCTCGGTGAGGGAGGCGTCGAGTACGCCGTGTACGGCCCGCCGGGCGAGCTGCCGCTGCTGCCGGACCTCGAAGCAGCCGTTGGCGGCGCGTTGATCGAGGTCACGACGAGCGAGCTGCCGGACGACTGGTCCGAGCGCTGGCAGGAATTCCATCGCCCGCTCGTGCTCGACGGCGACGACGGCCCACGGCTCGCGGTGCGGCCACCGTGGGAGACGCCGATCGGCGCTGCCGTCGAGCTGGTGATCGATCCGGCGCAGGCGTTCGGCACGGGCGCGCACGCGACGACGCGACTGTGTCTGGAACTGCTGCTCGAGCTGGTGGGCACCGCGCCCGCGGCGGGTGCCGACCGCGGCCCGCTGCTCGATCTCGGCTGCGGCTCCGGCGTGCTCGCGATCGCCGCCGCCAAGCTCGGCTTCGAGCCCGTGGCAGCCGTCGACTTCGACCCGCTCTCCGTCGAGGCGACGCGTGACAACGCGGCCGTCAACGACGTCGTGTTGGAGGTCGCTCGCTGCGACCTGCGCAGCGACCCGATCCCGAGCGCACCGACGGTCCTCGCGAACCTGCTGCGGCCGCTGCTGCTCGACTACGCCGCGCGCCTCGACGAGCCGCCACGCGCCCTGATCGCCTCCGGCCTGCTGACCCACGAGGCCGACGAGATCGCTGCCGCCTTCGCCGCCCATGGCCTCCGCGAGCGCGCCCGCCGCGAGCGCGGCGAGTGGGCGGCGCTGTCGCTGATTTTGTGACACGTTTGTGCGGTTGGTCTCTTCGGCCCGGCGGGCATAGGCTCGTCACATGGCCTGGGACATCGTCATCGCCGGTGGCGGCTTCGGCGGCTACTACGCCGCGCGCACGCTGGAGAAGGTGCTGCCGCCGCACAGCGCGCGTGTCACGCTCGTCTCCGACGTCAACTTCCTGCTCTACACGCCGCTGCTGCCGGGCGCGGCCGCCGGGACGCTGGAGCCGCGGCACGTCGTCGTGCCGCTGCGCGAGCAGCTGGAGACGACCGACCTGTGGCTCGGGCGCGTCGGCGGCGCCGAGCCGGAGAAGAACTGCGTCGCGGTCGACTCGCTCGACGGCCGCCGGCACCAGCTGCACTATGACCAGCTGATCGTCGCGCTCGGGTCGACCTCGCGCACGCTGCCGATTCCCGGCCTCGTCGAGCACGCGATCGGCTTCAAGACGCTGTCGGAGGCGATCGCGCTGCGCAACCGCGTCGTCTCGCTGATGGAGGTCGCCGAGACCGTGCACGACGCCGAGACACGCGCCGAGTACCTCACGTTCGTGTTCGTCGGCGCCGGCTACGCGGGACTGGAGGGGCTCGCCGAGCTGCAGGACTTCATGTCCGACGTGATCGACCTCTACCCGCGCTGTCGCGTGCAGGGGATGCGCTGGATCCTGGTCGAGGCGAAGGAGCGCGTGATGCCCGAGGTCGCGCCCGACCTCGCCGCCTTCGCCGAGCGCGAGCTGCGCGGGCGGGGGATCGAGATCCGCACGAACACGACGATCGAGGAGGTCGGCGAGCGCCATGTCACGCTCAGGGGCGGCGAGCGAATCGCGACCCGCACCGTCGTCTGGACCGCCGGGGTCAAGCCGCACCCGGTCGTCGGCAGACTCGGGCTGCCACTCACCGAGACGGGCCGCATCGACGTCGACCAGACGATGCGCGTCAACGGCCATCCCAACGTGTGGGCGATCGGCGACGCCGCCGCCGTGCCCGACCCGGCGCGCAAGGGTCAGCCCTCGCCGCCGACCGCTCAGCACGCGATCCGTCAGGGCCGCCGCGTGGCCCGCAACGTCGCCGCCGAGCTCGGCGCCGGCGGCAGCGTCAAGCCGTTCACGTACAGAACGCTCGGCGTGTTCGTCGACATGGGCCGGCATCAGGCGGTCGCGAGCACGATGGGGATCAAGTGGCGCGGCTTCCCGGCGTGGTTCCTGGCGCGCACCTACCACCTCGCGAACATGCCGGGCTCGAAGCGCAAGGCGCGCCTCGTCGTCGACTGGACGGTCGCGCTGCTCTTCCGCAGCCGCGACACCTCGGAGCTCGGCCAGCTCGGGCATCCGCCCGTGCTGGAGCACCACCCGACGGCGGCGGACGGCGGCGTAGCCGACCGCGACGCGGCTATCCTTGAGCGTACGTGACCGTCGCAGACAAGTTGAAGACCGATCTCACCGCTGCGATGAAGGCGGGCGAGAAGGATCGCGTCGGTGCGCTGCGAATGATCCTCTCGGAGTTGCAGAAGGACGCCAAGGAAGGCACCGGGGACGAGGTCGCCGTGCTGCGCCGCGAGCGCAAGCGCCGCCTTGACGCGGCCACCCAGTTCCGCGACGGCGGTCGCGGCGAGCTGGCCGCGCAGGAGGAGGGCGAGGCTGAGCTGATCGCCGCCTACCTGCCCAGAGAGCTGTCGGACGCGGAGCTCGACGCGATCGTCCTCGCGGCGATCGCTGAGACCGGCGCGAGCTCGCCCAAGGACATGGGCCAGGTGATGAAGGCGGCGATGGCGACGGTCGCCGGCCGCGCCGACGGCAAGCGGGTTTCCGCGCGCGTGCAGGGGGCACTCAACAGCCGGTGAGACGCCAGGTCGAGCTCGACAACGCGGTTGCCGCCGAGCTGGCGGGGACGCAGGACGCCGTCCTGCGGACGTTGGAGGGCCATCTCGACTGCGACGTGTTCCTGCGCGGGAACGTGCTCACGCTCGAGGGCGACGACGCCGCGGTGGAGTCCGGCATCCAGGTCGTGCGCGAGCTGAGCGAGCTGATCGCGCAGGGCCACGAGATCGCCCCCGGCACGATCGAGGCGGTGCAGGGCGCGCTCGACCAGCACGAGTCGCCGGGCCGGATCCTCGAGGACGTCGTGTGGCGCCACCGCTCGACGAAGGTCGCGCCGAAGACCGTCAACCAGAAGCGCTACGTGGACTCGATCCGCCGCAACACGATCACGTTCGGGATCGGGCCCGCCGGCACGGGCAAGACGTTCCTCGCGGTCGCGATGGCCGCGGCCGCGCTCTCCCGCCGCGAGATCAACCGCATCATCCTCACGCGTCCGGCCGTCGAGGCGGGCGAGCGGCTCGGCTTCCTGCCAGGGGACCTGATGGCGAAGGTCGACCCGTACCTGCGGCCGCTGTTCGACGCGCTGCACGACATGATCGATCCCGAGCGCGTCTCGACCTATCTCGACCGTGGCGTGATCGAGGTCGCGCCGCTCGCGTTCATGCGCGGGCGCACGCTCAACGACAGCTTCATCATCCTCGACGAGGCACAGAACACGAGCCCCGAGCAGATGAAGATGTTCCTCACGCGCCTGGGCTTCAACTCGAAGATGGTCGTCACCGGCGACGTCACACAGATAGACCTGCCGGCCGACCAGCAGTCCGGCCTGGTGGCGGTGGCCGAGGTGCTCGACCAGGTCGAGGGCATCGAGTTCATCCGCTTCGGCGGCGAGGACGTCGTGCGCCACAAGCTCGTGCAGCGGATCGTCGCCGCCTACGCCGACCACCAGCAGAGCCTCGCGCCCGAGCTGCGCCCCGCGGACCGTCGGCGGGCGTAGGCCGGCCGCGCGCGGGGAACCAAGAGGCATGATCGAAGTAGAGGTGATCGGCCTCGACGACGGGGTGATCGACGAGCTGACCGCGCTCGACGTCGAGGAGCTGTGCATCCTCGCGTTCTCCTCCGCGGGGATCGAGGACGGGCACGTCGCCGTCGCGTTCGTCGACGAGCAGACGATCCAGACGCTGAACCGCGACCACCGCGGCAAGGACGCGCCCACCGACGTGCTGTCGTTCCCGATCGACGGGGTGGACGGCGGCGGGGGCGGGCGGGCGGGAGCCGAGTCGAACGGCGCGCCGCGCGAGCTCGGCGACGTCGTGATCTGCCCGCCGTGCACCGAGGACCTCAGCGAGGCGGTCGTGCACGGCGCGCTCCACCTCGCCGGGATGGACCACGAGGTCGACGACGGCGAGATGCTCGCGCTGCAGGCCGAGCTGCTGCGCTGGGTGCAGGAGTGAGCGACACCGGGAACCCCCGATCCACGACGCGCAGCGGCTTCGTCGCGCTCGCGGGCCGGCCGAACGTCGGCAAGTCCACGCTCGTCAACGCGATCGTCGGGCGCAAGGTCGCGATCGTCTCCGACAAGCCGCAGACGACGCGCCGCGCGATCCGCGGCGTCGCCACGACGGACGACTCGCAGCTGGTGCTCGTCGACCTTCCGGGCGTGCAGCGCCCGCGCGACGCGCTCACGGCGCGCATGCAGCGGCGGGTGGAGAGCGAGCTGGCAGACGCCGACGCTGCGCTGCTGATCGTCAACGCGGTCCAGGGGATCGGCCCCGGCGACCGCTTCATCGCGAGCCTGCTCGCGGATGCGAGAACACCGGTCGTGGTCGCCGTCAACAAGGTCGACCGCTGCTCCCGCGCGGAGATCGCGGCGACGCTGCAGGCGGCCGCCGAGCTCGGCGTCGGCGACGACTTCTTCCCGATCTCCGCGCGCACGGGTGAGGGGCTGACAGCGCTCGTGGGCCATCTCGGCTCGCTGCTGCCGGAGGGGCCGTTCTTCTTCCCGGCCGACGAGCGCTCGGACCAGGCCGAGGAGGTCATGCTCGCCGAGCTGGTGCGCGAGCAGGTGCTGCGCCGCACCCGCCAGGAGGTGCCGCACGCGGTCGAGGTCGAGGTGGAGGAGATCGAGGAGCGGCGGGGCGATCTGATCGCGGTGCGCGCGGTCATGTGGGTCGAGGCGGATTCGCAGAAGGGGATCCTGATCGGCGCCGGCGGCGGCATGATAAAGGCGATCGGCACGGCGGCTCGCAAGGAGCTCGAGCGCGAGCTCGGCACGCGCGTCCACCTCGACCTCGCCGTCCGCGTCCGCCGCGCCTGGCGCTCCGACGACCGCCTGCTCGACCGGCTCGGGATCGAGTAGCGGCGGCGCTCAGCGCGGGGCGGCCCGTCGGCCGCGCCGCAGGCTCGCCAGCAGCACCAACGTGCTCACGCCGGCGAGGATCGCCGCCATCTCGTGCAAGCCGGCGTCATCGACGCCGTCGGCGAAGACGATGCCGAGCAGTGAGGTCGCAAGCACGGCGCCGATGAAGCGAGAGGTCTGGAAGATGCCGGCCGCGGCGCCCTGGCGCGCGGGGTCGCTCGCGGCGTAGAGCGCCGACTGGAGTCCCAGGTTGTTGAAGCCGATCGGGATCCCGAGCACCACGGCGATCGGCACGATCGCCCATACCGGCGCGTCGGCGGACAGCGTCAGCAGCAGGAGCGTTCCCGCCACCATCGCGCAGGCGCCCGTCACTAACGCCGGGCGCACGCCCGCTCGCGCGACGATTCCAGCCGCGATCGGCGTGCCGACGATCGCGATCCCGGCCAGCGGGGCGACGAGCAGCCCGGCCGTGCCCGAGCTGAAGCCGCGCACCGCCTCCAGCCACAGCGGCAGCACAAAGAAGACGCCGAAGGCGACGACGTTCACGAGCAGGTACTGCATGCACACGCCGACCAGCCGGCGGTTGGCCGCGAGCATGCGCACGTCGAGGAACGGGTCCTCACGCCGCCGGTCGTTGACGACGAGCGCCAGGCCGCCGAGCAGCGCGACCGGCGCGAGCCACCACTGCGCGTTGTCGGTGCCCGCGAGCGAAAGGATGAGCGCGAGCAGGCTCGCGAGCATCGCCGTGAACGCGACGATCCCCGGCAGGTCGACGAGCCGTCGCACGAGCGCGAGGTCGACGCCGCCGGCGTGCTGCGGGTCGCGCGGCAGCCAGCGCAGCGACAGCGGCAGCGCCACCAGGGCGACCGCCACGTTCACGAGGAAGATCGCCTGCCACCCGGCCAGCGCGACGAGCGCGCCGCCGAGCACCGGGCCGAGCGCGGCGCTGGAGGAGCCGGCGATCGTGATCGCGGCGAGCGTCGACGGCTCCGGCGCCCGGCCGCCGGAGGCGTTGCGCAGCAGCGCGAGGCCGGCGGGGAAGCCGGCCGACGTGCCGACCGCGAGCAGCAGTCGCGCCGCGATCAGCCAGCCGAAGCTCGGCGCCAGTGGCCCGAGCACGCCGGCGACCGCGATCAGCACGAAGCCGAGGCACTGCAGGCGCCGCGGTCCGAACTGGTCGACGAGCCGCCCCAGCACCGACTGCCCGACCGCCGCGACGAGGTAGAAGCTGGAGATCAGCCACGACAGCGACACGATGCTCACGTCGAAGTCGTCGCGGATCGCGACGAGCGCGATCGCGATCATCGACGAGTTGATCGGGTTGAGGACGGTTCCGAACAGGATCGCCGCCAGCACGCGCGGAGGGACGCGCGTCGGGGCTGCGGCCGGCGAGACCATCGACCGCACGCTAGCGTCCGCGCGATGACGCAGCTCCACTGGCAGAGCGGCTCGGCGCGGCCACAGGTCGACGCCGACACGGTTGACGTGTGGCTCGTCGCGCTGGACGGGGACCAGTCCGACGCCGTCCTCGACGCGCGGGAGCGCACGCGCGCCGCCCGCTTCGTGCGCGATGAAGACCGTCGCCGCTGGACCGCCGCGCGCACCGCGCTGCGGCGGCTGCTGGCCGCCTACGTGGACGCCGACCCGCGCGCGCTCCGCTTTGCCGCGGGACCGCACGGGAAGCCGCGGTTGACGGCGGACGAGGGCGGGCGCGCGGGCGAGCTGCGCTTCAACCTCTCGCACTCGGGAGAGCTGGCGCTGATCGCGGTCGCATGCGGACGCGAGATCGGCGTGGACGTGGAGCTGCCGCGCCGCGCAGTCGACCACGTCGCGATCGCCAGGCGCGTGCTGACCGCAGCCGAGGCGGATCACATCGCGGCGATCGCAGACCCACGCAAACGCGAGCGAGCGTTCCTGCAGGCGTGGGTGCGCTGGGAGGCGGTGCTCAAGTGCCGCGGGACGGGGATCGGCGGCGCCGGGGCATCACCGAGCGGCCCGGTTTCCTGGGTCGTCGACCTCGACCTGGCGCCGCCGGCCGCTGCCGCACTGGCCGTCGCGCGCGGCCCGGTCGCGCTTCGCTGCTGGCGCTGGCCGCCCGCGACTGCCTGAGCGCCCCGTCAGCGCGCACGGCCGGCCAGGCGCATCAGCGGCAGCAGCCGTCTGCGCAGCCGCCACCAGCCACCGGCTTCGATTTGCGCGAGCGTCTCGCCGCGCCGCGCGGACTCGACCTCGACGGCGGCCAGCTGCGCCTCCAGCTGCGCGACCCGCGCGTCGCGCGCGGCGACCTCCGCGTGCAAGCCGTCGACCGCGCGGTGCAGCTCGTCGGCCCGGCGCTCGACCGCGCGCACGCGCGCCGTCTGCTCGCCGTGTGCGCGGCGCAGCGCGATTCGCACGTCGCGCAGCTGCTCCGGGTCCTCGAGCCGCGCCAGCCAGGCGCTGTTCTGCCGCACGCGCAGCGGCCACGCCTGCTCGCGTCCGCTCGCGCGGAAGTGCAGATGCGTCGGTTCGAGCGAGAAGGCGCTGCGTGCGCCGGCCGCGAACGCCCGCTTCCACAAGTCCCAGTCGGCAGCGCGCGCCACGCGTGCGTTCCAGCCGCCGATCGCCCGCGCCAGCTCCACACGCAACGCGATCGAGGCCATCGGGTTCCTGTTGCGCAGCGCGAGCTCCTCACGGTGCGCCGGAACGCTCCAGTCGGTGCCGAGCCACTCGAGCGTGTCATCGGGGTGGATGATGACGCTGCTGCCGTGCACGAGGTCGTAGCGGCCGCTGTCCCACAGCTCCCCGAGCCGCTCGAGGTGGTCGGGCAGCAGCAGGTCGTCGTCGGCGAGCCACACGATCGCCTCGCCGCGCGCCTGTTCGAGCGAGCGGTTGCGGTGCTCGTAGCCGTAGCCGGGCGCCTTCTCCAGCTCGAGCACCTCCACGCGCGGGTCGCCGAGCGCGCGCAGCGCGTCGGCGGTGCCGTCCTTGCACCCGTCGCACAGCACGATCACCTGCTCGGGCGCCCGCGTCTGCGCGAGCGCGGACCGGACCGCCAGCACGACGGTCTCGCGCCGGTCGTGCGTCGGGACGGCAACTGTGAAGGTGGCCGGCACGGTGCGCGTAGGATGCCAGCGCATGCCGGTCCTGCGCGACACGGAGACGGTGACGGCCGAAGGCGAGCGGGTCGACTCGCTGCCAGAGGGGATGGTCGTGCGCGACCTCGTCACCCACGTCGACGAACGCGGCACGGTCTGCGAGCTGTACGACCTGCGCTGGGGCGTCAACCCCGACCCGCTCGTGTTCGCGTACATGTTCACGATCCGGCCAGGCCTGGCGAAGGGGTGGGGGATCCACCGCGAGCACGAGGACCGCTACGCGTTCCTCAACGGCGAGCTGGAGCTGGCGTTCTACGACGCGCGCGAGGACGCGGCGACCGCCGGGCAGGAGTCGCGCCTGTTCCTCTCGGCGCATCGCCGGCGGCTGCTGACGATCCCGCGCGGGGTCTGGCACGCCGAACGCAATGTCGGCGAGGTCGACGTGCAGGTCGTCAACTTCCCCACGATCCCGTACGACCATGCGAACCCCGACAAGTACCGGCTGCCGCTCGACACCGAAGAGCTACCGGTGCGGCTCGGGCACGACTGGCGCGGCTGGTAGCCACCCGCCCGCCCCGCGCGGCGCGCGCGCTGCGATCAGCGCGCCTACAATCTCCCGACTCATGGACGACTCCGCCATCGCGTTCGACGACCGCGGCCTCGTCCCGTGCATCGCGCAGGACTGGCGGACGGGGGAGGTGCTCACGCTCGCCTACATGAACAGAGAGGCGCTCGCGCGCACGCGTGCGACCGGCGAAGTGCACTACTGGAGCCGCTCGCGCGACGAGCTGTGGCACAAGGGCGCCACGAGCGGGAACGTGCAGAAGCTGAAGGGCCTGCGGGTCGACTGCGACGGCGACGCGCTGCTCGCGCTGGTCGAGCCGGCTGGTCCGGCCTGCCACACCGGCGAGCGGACGTGCTTCTTCACCGGCGACCTGACACCCGCCGCCCCCTACGAGACGCTGCCGGCGCTCGAGCGCACGATCGAGCAGCGCGCGCACGCCGTGGACGCGAGCGCGTCCTACACCGCCAAGCTGCTCGCCGACCCGCGGCTCGTCGGTGCGAAGGTCGAGGAGGAGGCCGAGGAGGTCGTGCGCGCCGTGCGCGAGGAGAGTGACGAGCGGGTCGCGAACGAGGCTGCCGACGTGCTCTACCACCTCGCTGTCCTCCTGCGCAGCCGCGGGCTCAGCTTCGCCGACGCCGAGCGCGTGCTGGACGAGCGCAGCCGCTAGAGCGATGGCACCGACAGCCCCTCCCGCACCGGCCGTGCACGTCACGCCGTCGCTCGACGAGGTGCGCGCACTGGCGCGCGATTGCAACCTGATCCCGCTGCGCCACACGTTCGTGGAGGACTGCGAGACGCCGATCTCCGCCTTCCTCAAGCTGCGTGGCGACGGTCCGGCGTTCCTGTTGGAGTCAGCTGAGCAGGGGCGCGTCGGGCGCTGGTCGTTCATCGGCTTCCGCCCGCGCAGCGTGCTGCGCTGGTCGCTCGGCGATCCGGGGGACCCCTACGCGCTCGCCGCGCGCGAGGCGCAGCGCTACCGCCAGGCGCCGCTGCCCGGCCTGCCGCCGTTCTCCGGCGGCGCCGTCGGCATGTTCGGCTACGACCTCGTGCGTACGGTCGAGCCGCTCGGCGACCCGAACCCGGACCCGGTCGGCCTGCCGGACCTCGCGCTGATGCTGACCGACGTGCTCGTCGCGTTCGACCACCTCGGACGCGAGCTGACGATCCTCGCGAACGTCTACGCGGACGACGGCCAGGACCTCGAACGCGCCTACGCGGACGCGGTGGAGGCGATCGCCGACGTGCGCCGCCGGCTCGCCGGGCCGGTTCCGCAGCCGCACGAGGCGCCGGCCGGGCGGGGGGGACCGATTCCGGCCGCCAGGCGCCCATCTGGACCAGCAACATGCCGCCCGAGCAGTTCGAGGGGATGGTGCAGCGGATCGTCGAGTACATCCACGCCGGCGACGCGTACCAGGTCGTCCCGAGCCAGCGCTGGTCGGCGCAGGCGCCGGTCGAGGCGTTCTCGATCTACCGCGGCCTGCGCGCCGTCAACCCGAGCCCCTACATGTACTTCCTCGACTTCGGCGACTTCGAGATCGCCGGCGCCTCGCCCGAGCCGCTCGTGACCGTGCGCGACGGCCGCATCGAGACGCGCCCGATCGCCGGAACGCGCCCGCGCGGCGCGAGCGCCGAGGAGGACAGACGCATCGCCGAGGAGCTGCTCGCCGACGAGAAGGAGCGCGCCGAGCACGTGATGCTCGTCGATCTCGGGCGCAACGACGTCGGGCGCGTGAGCGAGTACGCCTCGGTCAAGGTGGACGCGTACATGGAGATCGAGTCCTACAGCCACGTCATGCACATCGTCTCGCGCGTCTCGGGGCGTCTGCGGCAGGGCGTCGGGCCACTCGATGCGCTGCGCTCGATCCTGCCCGCGGGTACGCTTTCCGGTGCGCCGAAGGTCCGCGCGATGGAGATCATCGACGAGCTCGAGTCCGTCAAGCGCGGTGGCTACGGAGGCGCGATCGGCTACCTGTCCTACACCGGCGATCTCGACACGTGCATCCACATCCGAACGGTCGTGGTGAAGGACGGCGTCGCGCACGTGCAGGCGGGCGGCGGGACCGTCGCGGACGCACGCCCCGATTACGAGCTGCGCGAGTCGGAGGCGAAGTCGCGCGCCGTGAAGCAGGCGATCGAGCTGGCGGTGGCGCAGCCTGACTGGCCATGAAGGTCCTCGTCCTCGACAACTACGACTCGTTCACCTACAACCTCGTCCAGTACCTGGGCGAGCTGGGTGCCGACGTCGAGGTCGTGCGCAACGACCACGCGACCGTCCCGGATCTGCTGCTGCGCGGCTACCACGCCGTCGTCGTCTCGCCCGGGCCGTGCACGCCCGACGAGTCGGGCATCTCGCTGGAGGCGGTGCGCGCGTTCCCCGAGGCGGGGATCCCGACGCTCGGCGTCTGCCTCGGCCACCAGGCGATGGCGCAGGCGTTCGGCGGGCGTGTGGTGCGCCATGCGCCGGTCCACGGCAAGATCTGCGAGATCGAGCACGACGGACGCACGATCTTCGAGCGGCTGCCGAGCCCGCTGACCGTAGGCCGCTACCACTCGCTCGTCGCGGAGGACGCGACGCTGCCGCCCGACTTCGAGATCTCGGCGCGCGGAGGCGGCGTGATCCAGGCGATCCGCCATCGGACGCTGCCGGCCGAAGGGATCCAGTTCCATCCGGAGTCTGTCCTGACGCCAGACGGGATGACGATGCTGCGCAGCTTCCTCGACGCCGGCGCGCGCGCGGCGGTCGGAGGGATCGCCTGACATGACGGAACCGGACCGCGACGTCATCACACGCTCGATCGACGCGCTCGCAAGCGGCGAAGACATCAGCGCCGACGAGGCCGCCGAGGTGCTTGCCGAGATCATGGCGGGCAATGCGACCGAGGCGCAGATCGCCGCGTTCCTGATCGCGCTGCGCACGAAGGGCGAGACCGTCGACGAGATCGCCGGCCTCGCGCGCACGATGCGCGAGCTGGCGACGCACGTGGAGGTCAGTCGCACGCACGACGATCTGCTCGACGTCGTCGGCACGGGCGGCGGGCGCCAGACGTTCAACGTCTCGACGACCGCGGCGCTGATCGCCGCGGGCGCCGGCTGCACGGTCGCCAAGCACGGGAACCGCTCGGCGACGGGCTTGTCCGGCGCTGCCGACGTGCTGGAGGCACTCGGCGCGCGCATCGACCTGTCGCCCGACCAGGTCGGCCGCTGCGTCGACGAGGTGGGCTTCGGCTTCATGTTCGCGCCGACGCACCATGCCGCCACGCGCTACGTGATCCCGGTGCGCAAGCAGCTGGCCGTGCGCACGATCTTCAACTTCCTCGGGCCGCTGACGAACCCGGCCGGGGTCACGCGCCAGCTGACCGGCGTCGCCGACCGCCGCTACCTCGACGCGATCGCCGGTGCGTTTGAGCAGCTCGGCGCCAAGCACGTGCTCGTCGTCTGCAGTGACGATGGGCTCGACGAGCTGTCCACGTGCGCGCCGAGCGCCGTCGTGGAGGTGCGCGACGGCGCGATCGAGCGCTTCGTCGTCGACGCCGCCGACGTCGGGCTCGACGCTGCCCGCCCAGAGGAGCTGAACGGCGGCACGCCCGAGGTCAACGCCGAGATCTGCAGGCGGATCCTCGCCGGCGAGCGCGGCGCCCCGCGCGACGTGGCAGTGCTGAACGCGGGCGCGGCGGTTTACGCAGGCGGGCGTGCCGGCACGCTGGAGGCGGGCGTGCGCGCCGCCGAGGCGGCGATCGACGCGGCCGCGGCCGCGGCCGTGCTCGAGCAGTACATCAGCTTCACGACGAAAGCCGCGAGGGAGGCCTCTTCCGCATGAACACGCTCGAGCGCATCGTTGACGCGACCCGCCGCGAGGTGGATCAGCGCCGCGAGGCCGTCCCGCTGGCGACGCTGGAGCTGCAGGTGACCACGCGCGGGGAGGATCGCCCGTTCGCCGAGGCGCTCGTCCATCCGGGCGTGAGCGTGATCGCGGAGCACAAGCGGCGCTCGCCCTCCGCCGGCGCGATCCGCGAGGGCGCGACCGTCGCGGAGATCGTCTGCGCGTACGAGCGCGCCGGCGCGGCCGCGCTGTCGATCCTCACGGAGGGACCGCACTTCGGCGGCTCGCTCGACGACCTGCGCGAGGCGCGCGCGGCGACGCGCCTGCCGATCCTGCGCAAGGACTTCGTCGTCGACCACTACCAGCTGTTCGAGTCGGCGGCCGTCGGCGCCGACGCGATCCTGCTGATCGTCGCGGCGCTCGAGCCGCGCGAGCTGCAGCGCCTGCACGCCGACGCGCTCGCGCTCGACCTCGACGTGCTGGTCGAGGTGCACGACGCGCGCGAGCTGGAGGTCGCGCTCGAGCTCGACGCCGACCTGATCGGCATCAACAACCGCGACCTGACCGATTTCACGGTCGACGTCGCGCGCACGTTCGAGCTGCTGACGGACGTCCCGGCCGGCAAGACGGTCGTGTCCGAGTCCGGCATCGCGACGCGTGAGCAGCTGGACGAGCTGGAGCGCGTCGGGGTCGACGCGGTGCTGGTGGGGGAGGCGCTGATGCGTGCTCCCGACGTCGAAGCAGCCTGCCGCGCGCTCACCGGACAGAGCGAGGACGCGGTTTAGCTCGGATTGAGCGCCGCGGGACAGACTCGCTGAAGCCGTATGCGGAGGATCGTCAACTCACCGTTCATCGCCGCGCTGATCGGCGGCGCCGTCGTCGCCGTCGCGCTGCTCGCGCTCGACGTGGGCGGCGACGGCACGACGACGACGGTCGTGCAGCAGGCGCCCGTCGCGAGCCCGTCGAGCGAGGGTGCGAGCTCGACCGGGGCGGCCCAGCGCGGCCTCACCGCGCATGACATCTACGAGCGCGACGCGCCCGGCGTCGTGCACGTGCGCGCCGAGCTGAGATCGAGCAGCGACAGCTCGCCGTTCGGGCTCGAACAGGGCGAGGCGGCCGGCACCGGCTTCGTGATCGACGCCGAGGGCCACATCCTCACGAACTACCACGTCGTCGAGGATGCGACCACGGTCGAGGTCGGCTTCGACGACAACCGCGTGGTCGAGGCGAGCGTGCTCGGGACCGACGCCACGAACGATCTCGCGCTGCTCAAGATCGACACGGACGGCCTCAAGCTCGCGCCGCTGGAGCTCGGCGACTCGAGCACCGCTCAGGTCGGCGACCCGGTGCTCGCGATCGGCAACCCGTTCGGGCTCGACCGCACGCTCACGACGGGCGTCGTCTCCGCGCTCCAGCGCCAGATCACCGCGCCGAACGGCTTCGCGATCCAGCACGTGATCCAGACGGACGCGCCGATCAACCCAGGCAACTCGGGCGGCCCGCTGCTCGACGCGGCCGGGCGCGTGATCGGCATCAACTCGCAGATCGTCACCGGCGGCACCGGCAGCGGCAACGTCGGGATCGGCTTCGCCGTCCCGATCAACACGGCGAAGAAGCTGCTGCCGCAGCTCAAGCGGACCGGCTCGGTCGTGCACGCCTTCCTCGGCATCACCGGCGCGACGATCGACGCGTCGCTCGACGACCTGCAGCTGAAGGTCGAGAGAGGGGTGCTGGTGCAGACGGTCACGGCCGACGGGCCGGCGGCGAAGGCCGGCTTGCGTGGCGGCACCATCGAGAGCCAGGTCAACGGCGCCCGCATCATGCTCGGCGGCGACGTGATCCAGTCGTTCGACGGACGCACGATCGACTCGATGAGCGATCTCACGGCCGAGATCGCCAGGCGCAGACCGGGGGATCGCGTGCGGCTCGGGATCCTGCGCAGCGGCGACGGGGAGCACCTGAGCGTCACGCTCGGCACCGCGCCCAGAGTCGCGCCCTCGCAGACGCGCTCTCCGTAGGAGGGATGGGTCCCTCGCGGCCGCCATCTACGATGAGGGCGTGTCCGACGCGCCCAACATCAAGTTCTGCGGCATCACGCGGCTCGCGGACGCAGAGCACGCGGCGGAGTTGGGCGCCTGGGCGATCGGGATGATCTTCTGGCCCGGCTCGGCGCGCCGTTGCTCGCGCGCCGACGCCGAGGCGATCGGGGCTGCGCTGCACCGCCGCACCGAGGTCGCCGGCGTGTTCGTCAACGAGCAGCTCGACGCGGTCGCCGAGGCCGCCGACGCGTTCGGCCTGACGCTGCTGCAGTTCCACGGCGACGAGGGTCCCGTCTACTGCGCCGAGGCCGCGCGTCGCACGGGCGCCAAGACGATCAAGGCGGCGCGCGTCGCGGGACGATCCGACATCCGCGAGCTGCGCGTGTTCCAGACGGACTTCCACCTGCTCGACGCGCACGTGCCCGGCCAGCAGGGCGGCACGGGCGTCACGTTCGCGTGGGAGCTTGTCGGCGAGCATCCGCGCGACCGGCCGCTGATCCTCAGCGGCGGCCTCACGGCGGCGAACGTCGGCGAGGCGATCGCGGCCGTGCGGCCGTTCGCGGTCGACGTCGCGAGCGGGGTGGAGGCCGAGCCAGGCGTCAAGGACCACGCGAAGATGGCGGCGTTCGCGCAGGCGGTGCGGGCGCGCGCGGACGCTCCGGGGCAGGCTGCATGAGCGCCGGCCTGGAGCACCGCTACGGGCCCTACGGCGGCCAGTACGTTCCCGAGACGCTGATGCCCGCGCTCGCGGAGCTGGAGGCGGCGTGGCTCGCCGCCAAGCGCGATCCGGCGTTCATGACGCGTCTCGACGAGCTGCTGCGCGACTACGTTGGGCGCCCGACGCCGCTCTACCTCGCCGAGCGGCTGAGCGAGGCGGTCGGCCACACGGTGTACCTCAAGCGCGAGGATCTCAACCACACCGGCGCGCACAAGATCAACAACGCGATCGGCCAGGCGCTGCTGGCGAAGCGGATGGGCAAGCCGCGCATCATCGCCGAGACGGGCGCCGGCCAGCACGGCGTCGCGACGGCGACCGCGTGCGCGCTGCTCGACCTCGAGTGCGTCATCTACATGGGCACCGAGGACATGCGCCGCCAGAAGCCGAACGTCGAGCGGATGGGGCTGCTGGGCGCGACGGTCGAGCCGGTCGAGGCCGGCACGCGGACGCTCAAGGAGGCATGCTCGGCGGCGATCCGCGACTGGGTCACGAACGTCGCGACGACGCACTACATCCTCGGCACGGCGGCCGGGCCCGCGCCGTATCCGGCGCTCGTGCGCGACCTGCAGCGCGTGATCGGCGAGGAGGCGCGCGCGCAGGTGCTGGAGCGCGAGGGGCGGCTGCCGCAGCGCGTGATCGCGTGCGTGGGCGGCGGCTCGAACGCGATCGGCATCTTCACGCCGTTCATGGACGACGACGTCGAGCTGATCGGCGTCGAGGCGGCGGGGGAGGGCATCGAGACGGGCCGTCACGGCGCGCCGCTGACGGTCGGCGAGCGTCCGGGCATCCTGCACGGCGCCTATTCGGCGGTGATGCAGAACGCCGACGGCCAGATCCTCGAGGCGCACTCGATCTCGGCCGGCCTCGACTACCCGGGCGTCGGACCGGAGCACGCGTGGCTGCGCGACACCGGCCGTGCGCGCTACGAGGCGGTCACCGACGCCGACGCGCTCGCTGCCCTGCAGAGGCTGGCGCGGCTGGAGGGGATCATCCCGGCGCTCGAGTCCTCCCACGCGATCGCCTGGACGCTCGCGAACGGCGGCTCCGAGCTCGACCTCGTGTGCCTCTCCGGGCGCGGCGACAAGGACCTCGCCGAGGTGATCCGGCGCCTGGAGGGCGAGCGCCCGGCGAGCGACGGTCCTGCGCCCATCGCTGCCGGCCCCGACGCCTCGGTCCCAGGCGCCCCGCTCTCCGACCCCGCCCGCGCCGCGTCGTGACCGGTTCAGGAGTCGACCGCATCGCCGAGGCGTTCGCGGCCACCGGCGGCGGTGCCCCCAAGCGCGCGGCGCTGATGCCCTACCTGATGGGCGGCTTCCCCGACATGGCGACGTCGCGCGCGATCGGCGAGGCGTACGCCGACGGCGGCGCGGACCTCGTCGAGCTGGGCGTACCGTTCTCCGACCCGCTCGCCGACGGACCGGTGATCCACGCGGCCGGCGTCGAGGCGCTGCGCAGCGGAGCGACGGTGAACCAGATTCTCGAGCTCGGCGGGGCGCTCGCGCCGCGCTTCCCGGTCGTGCTGATGGCCTACGCGAACATCGTCTACGCACGCGGCTTCGAAGCGTTCGCCACCGCCCTGCGCGACCACGACGTCAGCGGCCTGATCGTGCCCGACCTCCCGCTCGAGGAGGCGCCGGAGCTGCGCGCCGCCTGCGACGCCGAGGGCATCGCGCTGGTGCCGCTCGTCGCGCCGACGACGCCGCCCGAACGCCTCATGCGGATCGGTGAGCTGGCGCGCGGCTTCGTCTACGCCGTCTCGCTCGTCGGCACGACGGGCGAGCGTGGGCAGCTCGAGGCCGGCCTGGAGGAGTTCCTGGGCCGTACGGCCGACGCGACGGACGTGCCGGTCGCGGTCGGCTTCGGCATCGGCACGCCGGCGCAGGCTGCTGCCGCCGCCGACGCGGGGGCAGCCGGCGTGATCGTCGGCAGCCGCCTCGTGCGCGCCGCCGGCGAGGCCGAGGATCCGGCCGCCGCGGTGCGCGACCTGGTGGCGGCGATGGCAGACGCACTCGCGACGCCTTCTGCGGAGCCCATTCGCTAATCTCCCGCGCGCTATGGGCCTCGCACTCGTCACCACGTTCGCCTTCTGCCTCTGGGTCGTCCTGTGGGCGATCGGCGTCAAGGGCTTCGACGGCTTCATGATCACGCTCGTGATCCTGCTGGTAGCCGGCACGATCAAGTCGCTCGGGAAGTTCCTCCCCGGCGCCGGCAGCCGCAACGCCGGGGCCAACGGCGGCTGGTAGTGATCGCCGACCGCGCCCTGAGGGTGCGGAGACCGAGGTCTACGTGCCCTCAGCCGAAGAAGGTCCGGGCGATCTCGAGGTAGCGCAGGTCGACGGTCTTGATCCCTTCGACCTCTTCGAGCGGGATGCTCGTCATCTGCGCGCCCCGCAGCGCGACCATGCGGCCCGTCTCGCCGGCCATCACGAGGTCGGCAGCGTGGGTGCCGTACTGCGTGGCGAGCACGCGATCGGTCGCCGTCGGGGTGCCGCCGCGCTGGACGTGCCCGAGCGTCGTGACGCGCGTCTCGTAGCCGGTGCGCGCCTCGATCTCGGCCGCCAGCGCGGTGCCGACGCCCCCGAGGCGCGGATAGCCGTAGCCGTCGACCTCGTCGGAGGCGCGGATCTCGCGCCGCTCGCCCGACTCGAACGCGAGCTCCGCGCCCTCCGCCACGACGATGATCGAGAAGTCCTTGCCGCGCTCGTGGCGGCGCTGGATGGCCGCCGCGATCTCCTCGACCGTCAGCTCCAGCTCGGGGATCACGATCCCGTCGGCACCGCCGGCGATCCCGGCGAAGACGGCGATCCAGCCGGTGTTGCGGCCCATCACCTCGACGACCATCACGCGGTTGTGCGACTGCGCGGTCGTGTGCAGCCGGTCGAGCGCGGAGGTGACGGTCTGGACAGCGGTGTCGAAGCCGAACGTGTAGTCGGTGCCGACGACGTCGTTGTCGATCGTCTTCGGCACGCCGATCACCGGCAGCGCCAGCTCTTCCGACAGGCGGCGCGTGATCATCATCGTGTGCTCGCCGCCGATCGCGATGACCGCGTCGAGCGGGTCGGTCGCCTGCGCCTCGCGTACCTTGTCGAGCCCGTCGGGCTCGCGGAACGGGTTGTAGTTCGAGGTCGAGAGGATCGTGCCGCCGAGCGGGAGGATCCCGGAGACGCCCCTCTGGTCGAGCGTGACGTGATCGCGCTCGGCGAGGCCGCGGTAGCCGCGCCGCAGGCCGACCGGCTGGTGACCGTGAAGCAGCAGTCGGCGCGCCGCCGCGCGGATGACCGCGTTCAAGCCCGGGCAGTCGCCGCCCGCGGTAAGGATCCCGACGCGCATCCCCCGGCAGACTAGCCCGTCGGCGCGCCGCCCAGCCGTCGTCCCCGACGATTGGCGGATCGCTTCCGCCTGGATGCGGGCGCCCTCCTACAATCCGCGCCGGTGTCCGGTCGCGCCCCGCTCCGATTTGCGCTGACGCTTGCGCTCGGCGCGCTGGCGCTGAGCGGCTGTGGGGGCGGCGATGAGCCGCAGCCGCAGCTGCGCGGCTCGCAGCTGACTGTCTGGAGCTCGGTGCCGCAGCGCGGGCCGCTGCGAGCGGTCGCGGCGGACGTGCTCGCCGCCGAGCGGCTGGCGCTCGCGCACGACGGTGGCCGGGTCGGCCGCTACCACGTGCGGCTCGTCGCACTCGACGCGTCCACGCCGGACGCCGGACGCTCCGACCCTGCGCAGATCTCGCAGAACGCACAGCGCGCGGCGAACAGCCCACCCACGATCGCCTACCTCGGCGAGCTCGCGACCGGGACGTCGGCGATCTCGATCCCGCTCCTCAACGAGGCCGGCGTCCTGCAGGTCAGCCCGCTCGACACGGCGATGGGGTACACGGCGAGAAGCCTCGCGATCCCCGGCTCCCCGGAGCGCTACTACCCGAAGCTGCGCGACGTGGGCCGCACGTTCGCGCGCGTCATCCCGTCCGATCGCAGCCAGGCGGACGCGCTGCTGACCGACATGCGGCGCAACGGCGTCGAGCGCCTGGCGATCCTCACCGACGAGGACCCGAGCGGGCGTGCGCTGGCGACGAACCTGCGCGCGAAGGCGCGCGCCGCCGGGATCGCGGTCGTCGCGCGCGAGGAGATCGACGTGCATGTGACGCGTCACGACGACGCGATCGCCCGTGTGCGGGAGGCGCGGCCGGAGGCGGCGCTCGACGCGACTGGAACGCGACCCGCCGCCGCTCGGCTTTGGCGCGAGCTGCACGCCGCCGCGCCGGACCTGCGGCTGTACGCGCCGGCGAGCCTTGCAGACCCGACGTTCGTCGCCGGCTTAGGCCCAGCCGCCGCCGTCGCGCGCGTGACGCGACCGCTGCTGGCAGAGGGCGACGACACGTCCGCCGAGTGGCGCTTCGCGCGCGCGTTCGCACACCGCTATGGGCACGCCCCGGCGCCCGAGGCGCGCTACGGCTACGAGGCGATGCGCAGCGTGCTCGCGGCGATCCGACGCGCCGCGGCGCGGTCCGCCGACGGGCTGGTCACGCGCCACGCGGTCGTGAGCGCCTACTTCGAGACGGCGCCGCGCGCCGGCGTGCTCGGGCCGTACGTGGTCGATGCGGCGGGCGACACCTCGCTCGACGACTGGGGCGCCTACCGCGTCGTCGGCGGCAGGCTGCGCTTTGCCGGGTCGCTGCGCGGCGGCGGCGACACGTCAGCCGAGCGCTGAGCGCAGGGCGTCGTCGAGATCCGGGTGCGCGTATGCATGGCCGAGCGCGAGTGCGCGCTGCGGCACGGCGCGCTGGCCGGTCGTGACAATTTCGGCCATCTCGCCGTAGAGCGCGCGCAGCGCGAGCGCCGGAACGGGCGCGACCGCCGGTCGGTGCAGCGCGCGCCCGAGCGCCTTCGAGAAGTCCCGGTTCGTCACCGGCCGCGGCGCGCTGCCGTTCAGCGGACCGTTCCAGTCGTCCCGGCCGAGGGCGGCCAGATAGAGGCCGACGAGGTCGTCGACGTGGATCCAGGGCATCCACTGGCCCCCTCCCGCCACCGGACCGCCGACGCCGGCGCGGAACGGCGGCAGCATCTTCGCCAGCGCGCCGCCCTCGGCGTCGAGCACGATCCCCGTGCGCACGAGCGCGACGCGCATGCCCAGCTCGCCCGCCGCCTGTGCCGCGCGCTCCCACAGGACGCACACCTCTGCAAGGAACCCGTCGCCGGGCGGCGTCGACTCGGGCACCTCGTCGTCGCCGCGCGCGCCGTAGTAGCCGACCGCGGACGCCGACACGAGCGCACGCGGGCGCGGGTCGGCGCTGCGCAGGCCGGCGACGAGGTTGGCCGTCCCGACCTCGCGACTCGTGCGGATGCGCTCCTTCGCGGCAGCGCTCCAGCGCTGCGCGACCGGCTCGCCGGCGAGGTGGATGACGCCGTCGCGGCCGGCGAGCGCGGCCGTCGGCGCCGGCTCGCCGAGCGGGTCCCACGCGACCGCCTCGATGCCCGAGCCGAGCCGCTCGCGGGCCCGCCGCGGATCGCGCGAGAGGACCGTCACCTCGTCGCCGCGCCGCGCGAGCGCGGCGACGATCCGCGTGCCGATCAGCCCCGTCGCGCCGGTCAACGTCACCCGCATGGGCGATTCCTACCCGATCGGGGCGCTGAGCGTCAGGCCGCGCCGACGTGCAGCTCGTCCGCCGGCGCGTAGCCGAGCTCGTTGTGGGCGTGCGCGAGGCCGCCCTCGCGCGCCTGCGCGGCGACCGCCGCCGCAACCGCCGGCGCCACGTCGCGGTTGAAGACGGACGGCACGATGTAGTCCTCGCGCAGCTCCTCGGCCGGCACGCAGTCGGCGATCGCCTGTGCGGCGGCGACCTTCATCTCCTCCGTGATCGCGTTCGAGCGCACGTCGAGTGCGCCGCGGAAGATGCCGGGGAACGCGAGCACGTTGTTGATCTGGTTCGGGTAGTCGGAGCGCCCCGTCGCCATGATGCGCACGTACGGCGCCGCCTCCTCGGGCGTGACCTCGGGGTTCGGGTTCGCCATCGCGAACACGATCGGGTCCGGCCGCATGCGGCCCAGCGCCTCGGGTGGCATCACGCGGGCGCCGGAGAGGCCGATGAAGAGGTCCATCCCATCGATCACGTCGCCGGGGCCGCCGTCGAGCCGCTCCGGGTTCGTGTGCTCGGCGTACCAGCGCTTGACGCCGTTCATCGAGCCGTCGAGGTAGTCGGCGCGCTCGGTGTGGACGGCGCCCCGCGAGTCGCAGCCGATCACCTCGGTGACGCCGGCGCTTCTGAGGATCTTCGTGACGGCGACGCCGGCCGCGCCGAGCCCGACGACGAGCACGCGCAGGTCGGCGATGCGGCGGTCGGTCAGCTTGGCGGCGTTCAGCAGCGCGGCGAGCACGACGACCGCCGTGCCGTGCTGGTCGTCGTGGAAGACGGGGATGTCGAGCTGCTCGATCAGGCGGTCCTCGATCTCGAAGCAGCGTGGGGCGGAGATGTCCTCGAGGTTGATGCCGCCGAACGTCGGCGCCATCGCCTTGACGATCGAGACGATCTCGTCGGGATCCTTCGTGTCGAGGCAGATCGGGAACGCGTCGACGCCGGCGAACTCCTTGAACAGGACCGCCTTGCCCTCCATCACCGGCATCGCCGCGGCCGGCCCGATGTCGCCGAGCCCGAGCACGGCCGTGCCGTCGGAGACGACGGCGACCGTGTTGCGCTTGATCGTGTACTGGAAGGCCTTGTCGGCGTCCTCATGGATCGCCTGGCAGACGCGCGCGACGCCGGGCGTGTACGCCATCGAGAGGTCGTCGCGCGTCTTGAGCGGCAGCTTGTTGTGCTGCTCGATCTTGCCGCCGAGGTGCACCTGGAACGTGCGGTCGACGGTGTCGAGCACGCGCACGCCGTCGAGCGCTTCGATCGCGCCGGTGATGCGGCCCCACGTGTCCTGTTCTGCGCACAGCGCGGTGATGTCGCGCACAGTCCGGCCGCCCTCGATCGCGACGAGGTCGACCGCGCCGATCGTGCCGCCGGCCTCGCCGATCGCGCTCGCTACGCGGCCGAGCATCCCGGGCCGGTCCGCGATCTCGACGCGGATCGTGAGGCTGAACTGCGCGCTCGGGGTGGTGGCCATGATGCGATCCTTCGTCGGAATTGGACGGTGAGAGCGCAGTATAATTGCCGCCAGGCGATCTCCGCTTTCCGCATCGTGGAAATTACGGCTGACGACTAACGCGACTCCGGGCCACGCCGCGAGGCTTCGTAGAGTTCCACGCCGTGAGCACCGACGGCGCCGGTCACGACGAGCTGTTCCTGATCGACGGGAACTCGCTCGCCTATCGCGCCTTCTTCGCGCTGCCCGAGTCGATCGCGACCTCGACCGGCGTGCCGACGAACGCGATCTTCGGCTTCGCCTCGATGCTCGTGAAGATCCTCACCGAGTACGGGCCGAGAGCGACGATCGTCGCGTGGGACGCCGGCCACTCGGGCCGCAAGGAGATCTACGCGGACTACAAGGCGCAGCGCAGCTCGCGGCCCGACCTGCTGAAAGCTCAGTGGCCCGCCCTCGGGCCGCTCGTGGAGGCGTTCGGCTACGCGAACGTGTCGGTCGAGGGCTGCGAGGCCGACGACGTGATCGCCACGCTTGCCGAGCGCGCGAAGGCGGCGGGGATCCCGGTGATGGTCGTGACCGGCGATCGGGACGCCTACCAGCTCGTCGACGGCGACCGCGTGCGGATCATGACGACCTCGCGCGGCATCACCGACACGAAGGTCTACGACCATCAGGGCGTGATCGACCGGTATGGCATCCCGCCCGAGCTGGTGCCCGACTTCATCGGGCTGAAGGGCGACACGTCGGACAACATCCCGGGCGTCCCCGGCATCGGCGACAAGACCGCCGCCCAGCTGCTGCAGGAGCACGGCTCGCTGGAGGAGGTGCTCGCGCACGCGCACGAGATCAGAGCGGCCAAGCGGCGCGAGAACCTGCTGAACCACGCCGAGGATGCGCGCATCTCGAAGCAGCTCGCGACGATGACACGCGACCTCGACGTGCAGATCGACGTCGCGAGCTTCGCCGCCGCGGAGCCCGACCGCTCGCGCCTGCGCGAGGTCTTCCGCGAGTACGAGCTGCGCGACCCGCTGCGGCGGCTGGAGGAGGCGCTCGGGACCGACGACGCCGAGGCCGCTCCACGGCCGGAGGCCGATCACCGGGTGACGGCCCGCGTGCGCGACGCCGGCGCGCCGGCCGACGTCGCCGCGCTGGCACCGACCGACGACGAGGTCGCGCTCGCCGCGCGCCCGCCGGAGAAGCCCGAAGACGCGCTGTTCGGCGCGAGCGAGGCGTGGCGCTTCGGCGCCTATGCCGGCGGCGCGGAGGTGCTCGCCGGCGAGTGCGGCGCGCCCGACGAGCTGGCGGGCGCGATCGGCGATCGGCCGGCGCTCGCACACGACGCGAAGGCGCTCGGGACGGTGCCGGCACGACTCGCGTTCGACACGCTGATCGCCGCCTACCTGCTCGACCCCGCGCGCCGCGCGTACTCGCTGGACGAGCTGTGCGAGGAGCGCGGCATCGGCGTCGACGCCGCCGTCGAGGACGCCGCCGCGCGCGAGGCGATGCTCGTGCACGCGCTCGCGGCGGCGCAGCGCCCGCAGGTCGAGGAGCGCGGCCTCGACGTGCTGCTGCACGAGGTCGAGCTGCCGCTCGTGCACGTGCTGCGCGAGCTGGAGCGGGTCGGGCTGAAGCTCGACAAGGAGCGGCTCGCGGCGATCCGCAGGCGCGTGAACGACGAGGTCGCGGCGCTCGAACGCGAGATCTGGGACCAGTGCGGGACCGAGTTCATGATCGGCTCGCCGCAGCAGCTCGCCGAGGTGCTGTTCGTCAAGCTCGCGCTGTCCAGAAAGAGACGCGGCAAGACCGGCTACTCGACCGACGCGCGCGTGCTCCAGGCGATCCGCCACGAGCACCCGGTGATCGAGAAGATCGAGCGCTGGCGCGAGCTGACGAAGCTCGAGTCGACCTACCTCGCGGCGCTGCCCGCGTACGCCGACGCACATGACCGCATCCACACGACGTTCAGCCAGGTCGTCGCGGCGACGGGTCGCCTGTCCTCGAACGACCCGAACCTGCAGAACATCCCGATCCGCACGTCGCTCGGGCGCGAGATCCGCGCGTGCTTCGTCGCCGCGGCCGGTAACGCCCTGCTGTCGATCGACTACTCGCAGGTCGAGCTGCGGATCCTCGCGCACATCGCCGGCGAGGAGGTGCTGAAGGAGATCTTCCGCAGAGGCGAGGACGTACACACCGCCACGGCCTCCACGATCCTCAGAGTCGCACCAGAGGAGCTGGATGCCGGCTCGCGCTCGAAGGCGAAGATGGTCAACTACGGGATCGTCTACGGACTGTCTGCGTTCGGCCTGTCCGACCGGCTCGGAATCCCGCGCGAGGAGGCGCAGGAGTTCATCGACCGCTACCTGGAAGGCTTTCCGGCGGTCAAGGCGTTCATCGCGACCACGATCGAGCAGGCGACGGAGAACGGGTACGTGACGACGCTGATGGGCCGCCGCCGCCAGATCCCCGAGCTGCGCGCGCGCAACCGGCAGGTGCGCCAGCTCGGCGAGCGGCTCGCCGTCAACACCGTCATCCAGGGGACGGCCGCCGACGTGATGAAGGTCGCGATGGTGCGGGCCGACGCGGCGCTGCGCGACGCCGGCCTCGCGACGAGACTCGTGCTGCAGATCCACGACGAGCTGCTGTTCGAGGGCCCGCGGGACGAGCTGCCACGCGCGCAGGAGCTCGCCGTGCCGGCGATGGTCGGCGCGCTCGAGCTCGACCCGCCGCTCGCCGTCGACGCCGGCATCGGCCCCAACTGGCTGGAGGCGAAGTGAGCGCCTCGCCGGGCTCTCCGTCCGAGCAGCGCGCGCCGCTGCGCCTGGAGGCTCCCGCGCGCCCGGAGCCGACGGCGCGCGCGGTCCTTCGCGTCGTGTCGATCGTGCTGCTCGTGCTGGCAGCGCTCTACCTCGCTTACCGGCTGCGTCAGCCGCTCAGCTGGCTCGTCCTGGCGACGTTCATCGCGGTCGCCCTCTCCGGACCGGTCAACGCGCTCAGCCAGCACATGCCGCGCGGGATCGCGATCGCGCTCGCCTACCTCGGCCTGATCCTGATCCCGATCGGCGTCGGCGCGATCGTCGTGCCGCCGCTCGTGCGCGAGGCGACGGACCTCGCCCAGAACGCCCCGCAGTACGTCAGGGACACGCAGGAGTGGATCAACAACAACGAGACGCTGCGCGACATCGACCGCGAGTACAACATCTTCGACCAGCTCGAGGAGCGCGCGAGAGAGCTCCCGACGCACCTCGACGACGCCGCGTCGACGCTCTCGAGTGTCGGCGGCACGATCGTCTCCTCGCTGTTCGCGGCGATCAACATCCTGATCCTGTCGATCTTCATGGTCGCGAGCGGGCGGCGATGGATCGACTGGGGCCTCTCGCAGGCGCGGCCGGAGCACAAGGTGCGAATCCGGCGCGCGCTCGACCGGATCACCATCGCGGTCGGCAACTACGTCGGCGGCGCGCTGCTGCAGGCGACGATCGCGGGCGTCACGACGTTCATCGTGCTGACGATCCTCGGCGTGCCGTTCGCGGCGCCGCTTGCGGTCGTCGTGGCGCTGTTCGACCTGATCCCGCTTGTCGGCGCGACGATCGCGGCCGTGCTCGTGGGGCTCGTGACGGTCTTCCACAACTTCCCCGTCGCGACGATCGTGTGGGCGATCTGGGCCGTGATCTACCAGCAGGTCGAGAACACGATCATCCAGCCGCAGATCCAGAAGCGCGCGGTCGAGGTGCACGCCTTCGCGGTGCTCGTGTCCGTCCTGTTCGGCGCGACGCTGTTCGGCATCGTCGGCGCGCTGCTGGCGATCCCGTTCGCCGCCTCGATTCAGATCGCGCTGCGCGAGTGGTGGGACTACCGCCAAGCCGTTCGCGTGGAGATGCCGCCCGGGGTGGATCTGCCCGAGCCGCCTGAGAGACCCGACGAGGCGCCGGCGCGGCTCGACCTGCCGCCGAGCGTCGAGCCGCCGCCGTCTGAGCAGCCCTGACGCGCTACCAGCGCCACCTGTCCGCGGTCACGAGCGCTTGCTGCAATGCAGCGTTCGTGTCGCGTGCTGCCTGCCGGGCGGCCTCGCGCACCGCCGTCGCCGGCGGCTCGCCTCGTGCGCGTCTGCGCCACGCACCCGCGATGCTCCGCGAAGCCGCCGCGACGGCACCAAGGCCGTGTTCGTCGAGGAAGAGGGCGAAGTCCTCCGGACGACCGCCTTGTGCCCCGAGGCCGGGCACTAGGAAGATCTGGTCCGGCATCAGCGCCCGCAGCGCCGGCGCATCCTCGGGGTACGTGAGGCCCGTGACTGCGCCCACGTCGGAGTAGCCCTGTGCGCCGACGCCGTCGCTGCCCAGGCGTCGCACCATCTCCGCCACGCGCTCGTGCACCCCGTCCTGCACCTCAGCTGAGCCGGGGTTGCTCGTGCGCACGAGCACGAACACGCCCTTCCGGAAGCGGCGCGCGACGTCGATCATCGGCGCGAGCGACTCGGCGCCGAGGTACGGGCTGACGGTGACCGCGTCGGCGTCGTGCACGGGCAGCTCGACGTCGTCGCGGATCCGCACGCGGCCGAGCGCGGCGGCGGCGTACGCGGCCATCGTGTTGCCGATGTCGCCGCGCTTGGCATCCTCGATCACCAGCAGGCCGGCGGCGCGCGCATGCGCCTCGACCTGCTCCAGCGCCGCGACGCCGGCCGATCCGAGCGCCTCGAAGAAGGCCGATTGCGGCTTCACCGCCGGCACCAGCTCGGCGACGCCGTCGATCACCGCCGTCGCGAACGCCGCGACCGCGTCTGCCGCACCCGTGAGGTCCTCGACGCCGTCCAGCAGCTCGTCCGGCAGCTCCCGCAGGTCGGGGTCGAGACCGACCACGAGGTGGCTTCTGGTCGCGTCGACGTGGGCGAGCAGGCGGTCGGCGAAGTGGGAAGCGGAGGGCATGCGGCGGCGCCAGTCTACGATCCGCGCGTGCCGCACGGAACGCAGACCGCACCCGCGAGCGCCGCCGAGCGGGTCGCCCTGGTCGCCGACGACGGCAGCTTCGAGCAGTGGGACGCCGACGTCGTCTCCGACGACCCGCTCTCGTTCCACGACACGAAGCCGTACTCAGAGCGACTCCTGGCCGCACGGGAGGCGACCGGCCTCGGCGAGGCGGTGCTGACCGGTCGGGCCACGCTGGAAGGCCGGCCGTTCGTCGTCGTCGCGGGCGAGTTCGGCTTCCTCGGCGGCTCGATCGGGGTCGCGACGGCCGAGCGCGTCGCGCGCGCGTTCGAGCGGGCGCTGGAGCAACGGCTGCCGCTCGTCGCGCTGCCGGCCTCCGGTGGCTCGCGCATGCAGGAGGGGACGCTCGCCGTCGTCGGGATGGCGAAGCTCGCGGCCGAGGCCGGTCGCCTGCGTGCCGCCGGCCTGCCGTACGTGGTGTGCTTGACGAACCCGACGATGGGCGGCGTGCTCGCCTCGTGGGGCTCGCTCGGCTCCGTCACCTTCGCGCTGCCGGGAGCGACCGCCGGCTTCGCCGGCCCGCGCGTCGTCGAGCTGCTCACCGGCCGTCCGCTGTCCCCGCGCGTGCAGCGGAGCGAGACGCTGCTCGCGCAGGGGCTCGTAGATGCGGTGGTCGCCCCGGATGAGCTCCGCTCGCACGTGGCTGCCGTCCTGGCCGTCGCTGGGGGCAGCGAGGGGGAGGGGGCACGGGCCGCTGCGCGCCCGGCGCCGGCCGAGCCGCCCGCGCCAGGTGGCGCCGACCCCGCCGATTCCGGTCCCCTCGATGCCCACCCAACCACCTTGGTGCCCGGCGACCAGGCCGGTGCCGCGCGCCGCGACGCCTGGGCTTCGATCCGGCACGTCCGCAACCGCCGCCGCCCGGGCGCCGGCGCGGTGCTCGACGCGATCGCCACGGACGTCACCGTCCTGCGCGGCGCACGCGACGGCCATCCCGACGATCCCGCCTGCTTCGCCGCACTCGCCTGCGTCGCCGGCTTCCCCGCGGTCGTCGTCGCGCAGCGCCGCCGCGGCGACGGGACGCCGGCGGTGATGAACCCGTCCGGCTACCGCAAGGCCCGCCGCGCGATGGCGCTCGCCGCCGAGCTGTCGCTGCCGCTCGTCACCGTCGTCGACACGCCGGGCGCGGAGCTGAGCGAGGAGGCCGAGCGCGGCGGGCTCGCCGGCGAGATCGCCGGCTGCCTCGCCGACATGGCCGCGCTGCCGGTCCCGACGGTGGCGCTCTTGCTCGGGGAGGGCGGCTCCGGCGGTGCGCTTGCGCTGCTGAACGCCGACCGCGTCCTCGCCGCCGAGCACGCCTCGCTCGGCGTGATAGCGCCCGAGGGCGCCTCGGCGATCCTCTACCGCGACGTCGAGCACGCGGCCGAGCTGGCCACCACCCAGGGCGGCGCGTCCTGGCAACTGCTCGCCACCGGCATCGCCGACACGCTGATCCCGGAGCCCCAGCCGGCGCACGAGCAGCCTGAGGCGTTCGTCGAGCGCGTAGGGGCGGCGCTCTCGGCGGCCTTGGCGGAGATCACCCTCGCCGAGGCCTCCACGCGCCTCGACAAGCGCCACCGTCGCTGGCGCGACGTCGGCGTTTCGTGACGAATCCGGGTCCTAACGCCGCTGGCACGCTGCCAACGTCACCGGCATGCCCGAGCCGCGTGAACGAGTGCATCACAGCGATGTACGCGTCAACGCGGATCGGGTGATCGCTTCGCTGGCGGAAGACCAGCACGGGGTGGTGGCTCGCAGGCAGCTCCTCGATGCGGGACTGACGCGGCTGATCGTGCAGCGGCGGCTCGAGAGCCGCCGCCTGCAACCCCTCCACCGCGGCGTCTACGCCGTTGGCCATCGGCGACTGCGACGCGAAGGTCATTGGCTCGCGGCGGTGCTGGCCGCGGGGCCCGGTGCGGTGCTGAGCCATCGAGAGGCGGCCGCGCTGCACGAGCTGCGGCGGTCGGATCGATCGACGGTCGACGTCAGCCTCGCGGCGCAGCGGAGGGTAGCCGGCGTGCAGATCCACCGGGTACGAGCGTTGAGCGAGCGCGATGTGACCGTAGTCGACGCGATTCCCGTCACAACGGTCGCGCGCCCCTGGTCGACCTCGCGGCGGTCGTGCCGGCTCCGGCGTTGCGTAAGGCAATCGAGGAGGCGGAGCGCTCGTATCGCCTCGACGTGCGGGCGATCGAGGAGGCGTTGGCGCGGCTCCGAGGCCGGAACGGTCATGCGCATTCGGCGATTCGCGGGGCGCTCGCCGAACTGGCGAGGACCGGAACCACGGTGACGCGCTCAGTCCTGGAGGACCGGTTCTTGGCGCTGCTCGACGCACACCGGTTGCCGCGGCCGTCCGCGAACGCCTGGATGGAGGGCATGGAAGTCGACGCCGTCTGGCCGGCAGCGCGACTCGCGGTGGAGCTTGACGGATGGGATGCGCACCGTACGCGCCAGGCGTTTCAGCGCGATCGCACGCGCGCGAACAACCTGCAGGCGGCGGGCTGGACCGTCTTGCGCTTCACGCATGCAGACGTCGTGCACCGGCCCGCCGACGCCGCCGCACGCATCGGCCGCGTGCTGCGTCGTCAGGCCGCGACGGCGAGCGGCTGACCGCTCGCTGCGCTGGGCGCTGGTGCGAACCGCCCGCCGTGCGGCCCGTCGAGGGCGAACGACGGGTGGGCGACGTTGAGGTAGTGACCGAACGACCAGTCGACGAAGCGCTGGGCGGTCATCGCGCGCAGCCCGACGGCCAGGGTGCGCGGCCAGATGCGCGGAATCAGTCTCTGCACCCGCAGCATCGAGTCGAACGGAAGCTGGTGGCTCGCGCTGAACGCGTGGTACTTCGCCAGCGCCTGCTCGCGCGACTGGCGGCCCTCGACCACGGCGCGCAGCTCGCGCCCGCACGCCAGCCCGAAGTACAGCGCCGTGCGGATCCCCTCGGCGGTCAGCGGCAGGCAGTGGCCGGCCGAGTCGCCGACCATGAAGATCCCGTCGTCGGTCGCCGGGCGCAGCTTGTGGGGGATCCAGTTGCCCTGGAATCTCACCGGATCGCGCGAGAGGTCCTCCGCCAACCGCACGGTCGGCTCCTTCACATGGAAGCGCGGGTCGAACGAGCCGACGCCGACGCGCACCTCGCCGTCGGCCGGGAACGACCAGCCGTAACCGGCCGGCACATAGCCGCGGTCGATCCAGACCTCCAGATCGTCGCCCGCGCCGCCCGGGTGCACCTCCAGCCCGCGCGACAGCAGCGCGTCCGGCGGTTGCACGTTGTCGCCGTGGCCCAGGATCCGCCGCCAGCCGAGCCCGTCGACGATCAGCGGCGCCGTCAGGTCGCCGCGATCGGTGTGGACCACCTGGCCGGTTCGCCCCTCGACCTTCGCGATGTCGAACTCGGCGTCGGCGCCCTGCTCGCGCAGCAGCGCGCACAGCGTGCGGTAGTCGAACGTGGAGAAGGTCCACGGCAGTCTGTAGCGGGCGGTGACGAGCGGCGTGTGCATCACCAGCTCGGGGAACGTCTGCTGGTGGGCGCCCATCAGCCCCATGTTCTCCAGCCACGCCGTGGGGATGCCACAGGCCGAGGTCTGCTTCTCGCCGATCTCGTAGCGGTCGACGATCAGCACGCGGGCGCCGGCTCCGGCCAGCTCCCGCGCGGTCGCAAGCCCCGCAAAGGAGGCGCCGCAGATCAACACGTCGGCGTCGCGGTTGAGCGGGGTCCGCTCCGCGCCGCGCTTCGTCGCTCGCATCGGCATGGGGAAGGGCGGATTGTACGGCGAGGCGGCGGCACGGGAGGGCGGCAGTGGCTTCCCAAGCTCCGCTAACCTCTTTCGGCTGACTTCCATGTCCCCGACCGGTACCCACATGTCAACTTCGACCGACCTCCCGACCGACGCCAAGATCGTCGAGGGCAGCGACGGCCTGCTGCTCGAGATCGACGGCAAGATCGTCCCCAACTACGACGCGACGCTTCAGCCATTCGAGGAGGGCGACGTCGTCACCGGCAAGGTGGTTCGCATCGACAAGGACGAGGTCCTCGTCGACATCGGCTACAAGTCCGAGGGCGTCATCCCCGCGAACGAGCTGTCGATCCGCAAGTCCGTCGACCCCAAGGACGAGGTCGAGATGGGGGAGGAGGTCGACGCGCTCGTCCTCACGAAGGAGGACCAGGACGGCCGCCTGATCCTGTCGAAGAAGCGCGCGCGCTTCGAGAAGGCGTGGCGCCGCATCGAAGCGGCCGCCGAGTCGGGCGAGCCGGTCGACGGGACCGTCATCGAGGTCGTCAAGGGCGGCCTGATCATCGACCTCGGCGTGCGCGGCTTCCTGCCCGCCTCGCTCGTCGACATCCGGCGCGTGCCGAACTTGGATGAGTATTTGAGCCAGACGATCGAGTGCAGAGTGATCGAGCTCAACCGCTCGCGCAACAACGTCGTGCTGTCGCGCCGCGCGGTGCTGGAGGAGCAGCGTAGGGAGGACCGCGAGCGGATCC
The DNA here is from genome assembly GCA_963770165.1 of uncultured Actinomycetes bacterium. Classification (GTDB taxonomy): domain Bacteria; phylum Actinomycetota; class Thermoleophilia; order Solirubrobacterales; family Solirubrobacteraceae; genus Conexibacter. Next base: position 331,865 of record CAVYOK010000022.1, on the reverse strand, counting down.
TCGACCGCCTGCAGCCCGGCATGATCGTCGACGGCACGATCTCGAACATCGTCGACTTCGGCGCGTTCGTCGACCTCGACGGCATCGACGGCCTGATCCACATCTCCGAGCTGTCGTGGTCGCACGTGAACCACCCGAGCGAGATCCTCTCGATCGGCGACACGGTCAACGTGAAGGTGCTCGACATCGACCGCGACCGCCAGCGCATCTCCCTGGGCCTCAAGCAGACGCAGGAGGACCCGTGGCAGCGCGTCGTCGACACCTACAACGTCGGCGACGAGCTGGAGGGCAAGGTCACGAAGGTCGTCACGTTCGGAGCGTTCGTCGAGATCCTCGACGGCGTCGAGGGCCTGGTGCACATCTCCGAGCTGGCCCAGCACCATGTCGAGAACCCGCGCGAGATCATCCAGCCGGGCGACGAGGTGAAGGTCAAGATCCTCGAGATCGACTCCGAGCGCCGCCGCCTGTCGCTCTCGATCAAGCGCGTCGAGGGCCAGGTGCTGCCGATGCGCCAGCCGGAGGGCGAGGTCGGCGGCGAGGGGGCGGCCTTGGAGGACGTGCCCGAGCTGGGACTCTCGGAGGACGTGTTCGCCGGTGACGGCGCTGCCGCCGAGGAGCCGCAGGCGGAGGCCGGTGGCGAGGCCGTGGCGGGCATGCCCGCGGAGTCGGCGGCGGAGAACGACGCCGACACCGAGGTCGCGCCCGCGGTCGAGGAGCCGCACGCCGCTGAGGCCGCCGCCGAGAGCGACGTGGCCCCGGACGCCGAGGAGCCGCAGGCCGCCGAGATCGCCGCCGAGGGCGACGTGGCCCCGGACGCCGAGGAGCCGCAGGCCGCCGAGATCGCCGCCGAGGGCGACGTGGCCCCGGACGCCGAGGGCGAGGTGGCCCCGGACGCCGAGGAGCCGCAGGCCGAGGCGGAGGCCGAAGGCGATGCCGAGGCGCCCGCCGAGGACCCGACCCCGCAGGCCTGATCGTCTGAGCAGCACCCGCGAGCACCGCGTTCCGTTCGTCGGACTCACCGGCGGCATCGCTGCCGGCAAGTCGACGGCACTCGCGGCGCTTGCGCGGCTCGGCGCCGCGACGCTGTCGACCGACGCGGTCGTCCACGAGCTGTACGCCGACGACGAGGTGCGCGACCTCGTCGTCGCGCGCTGGGGGCAGGAGGTGGCGCCCGGCGGCCTCGTCGACCGCGCGGCGATCGCGACGCACGTGTTCGCGGCGCCCGAGGAACGGGCATGGTTGGAGGGTGAGCTGTGGCCGCGCGTCGGGGCGAAGGTCATGGAGTTCCGCGAGCGCGCGCTCGCGCAGGAGCCGCCGCCGCCTGCGGCGGTCGTCGAGACGCCGCTGCTGTTCGAGGCCGGCATGGAGTCCGCCTACGACGCGACGATCGCGATCGTCGCGCCGGAGGAACTGCGCGAGGAGCGCGCCGGCGCGCGTGGACACGCTGCCATCGCCGAGCGCACCTCGCGCCAGCTCTCGCAGGACGAGAAGGCCTCCCGCGCGACGTACGCCGTCATCAACGACGGCACAGTGGAGCAGCTCGAGCAGCGGCTGTCTGAGGTGCTTGCAAAGCTGAGCCGATGAGCCCGCGGACAGCGCAGCTGCAGGTCGCACGGCGGCGCGCCAAGCAGGCGCGCGCGGCGCGGCGGCGCCGGCAGGCGCTCCTGCTGCTCGGCCTGCTTGGGGTCGTCAGCTTCGGCGCGCTGCTGTTGCAGCCGCTCTTCACGAGCGCGGTGCACGACCTGACTGCACTGCCGCTGCGCCACGAAGGCGCGATCCGCCGGCAGGCGCTCGAGAAGCGCCTCGACCCGTCGCTGATCGCGGGCGTCATCTACGCCGAGTCGAAGTTCAGCGACTCGACCTCCTCGGCCGGCGCGCTCGGGCTGATGCAGCTGCTGCCGTCGACCGCGCACTTCATCGCCGAGAGATCGGGCGGCACCGCCTTCACGACCGAGGACCTCTCGACGCCGGAGATCAACATCGCCTACGGCAGCTGGTACCTGCGCTATCTGCTCGACCGCTACGAGGGCGACGAGCTGCTCGCGCTCGCCGCGTACAACGGCGGCATGGGGAACGTCGACAGATGGGTCGCCGCCGCTCGCGAACGCGGCGAGCGGCTCGAAGTCGCCGCGATCCCGTTCCCCGAGACGCGGGCGTACGTCGAGCGGGTGCTCGACGCGCGGCGCGAGTACCGCAGGACGTATCCGGCCGAGCTGGGCCTGCGGTAGCGGCAGGCGAGCGCGCGTGATTTCGCGCGCGCTCGCGAGACGGATCCGCTGAGCGCTACTGCGGCTGCTGGATCGCGACCGGGTCCGGCGCGCCGAGCTGCGAGCCGGCGGGCGCCTCGTAGAGCGCGCCCGGCTTCGCGCCGAGCACGAGCACGCGGATCCCGTCGGGGCCGGGGAGGACCTTGCGGTCGGTGCCGGCGGCGACGCGCACGACGTGGTCGGCGTCGAGCGGGAAGCGCTCGCCCGCGATGTCGATCTCGCCGCCGCCCTTGAGCGTCAGGAAGACCTCCTCCTGCCCGTCTCTGGCGTGGTCGTGCGTCGGGTAGTGCTCGAAGTTCGGTGGCATGTCGATGATCGCCATGCCGAACGAGGTGACGCCCAGCTCGGCGCGGGCGCGCTTGAACGCTCCGCCGTACGCGCCCTCCATCTCGTCGATCCGCTTGACCGTGAAGTCCGCCATGAGTCGCCTCCCGCACGTCAGGTGTGTGTGAGCGCTCAAACGTACAGGTTGTATGTGACGAGATGCGCTGGTTGGCGCGTCAGTAGCCGTACCCGCTCCTACCTCCGCCGCCCGAGCCGTCTCCGCCGGCCGCCTGCGTCGTGATTGCGCTGCCGTTCGTGCCCAGCACGTACCACGGGGCCCCGAACGCGGTCAGGCCCTGGCCGTTCGTCTCGCCCGCCGAGGCGTCGCTCGCGTAGCGGTAGAGCGGGTGGCCGGCGTAGGTCACTTGCATGGTCCCGTCGCTGCGTTTCGTGACGCCGAGCATCCCGGCCGATACGCCGCCGGTCGCCTGGGGCGCGCCGTGCGTCGTAACGGCGGGCCAGGCGGCGATGCACCCACCGCTGCACGTGCTCTTCGGTCCGGTGTCTCTCTGGAACAGGTAGATCGTGCGACCCTGCCCATCGACGAGGATCGTGCCGAGGCCGCCGGCACTGGCCGTCTGCACGATCGCAGCGCGTGTCGGCTGGGTCGTGCCGGTACCGCTGGAGGTGGAGGCGTGCCCGGAGCTCGAGCCCGAGCCGCAGCCGGCGATCGCTGGCGCTGTGAGCAGTGCGAGGGCGACGGCGAGCGCAGGGATGCGCCTGGTCATGGGGGACCTCCGTCTTCGATGCCGTCACCATCGAGGATGCCGGCCGAGCCGCTGGCCTTCCGCGCATCGCGGCCATGGCGCGGCCGCAATCGTCGCTACTCTCGCTCGGAATGCGCAGATTCCAGCTCGACGCCACCTACGCGCCGACCGCCGACCAGCCGCAGGCGATCGCCTCGCTGGCCGAGGGGATCGAGGCCGGCGAGCGCGCGATGACGCTGCTCGGCGCGACCGGCACCGGCAAGACGATGACGATGGCCGCCACGATCGAGGCGGTCCAGCGGCCGGCGCTCGTGATCGCGCACAACAAGACGCTCGCCGCGCAGCTCTGCAACGAGTTCCGCACGTACTTCCCCAGCAACGCGGTCGAGTACTTCGTCTCCTACTACGACTACTACCAGCCGGAGGCGTACGTCCCGAGCCGCGACCTCTACATCGAGAAGGACTCGGCGATCAACCAGGAGATCGAGCGCCTGCGCCACGCCGCCACCGCGGCGCTGTTCGCGCGGCGCGACGTGATCGTCGTGGCGTCCGTGTCGAGCATCTACGGTCTCGGCTCGCCAGAGACGTACGACCGCAACGTGGTGATCCTCAAGCGCGGCGACGTCGTCGACCGCGACGAGCTGCTGAAGAAGCTCGTCTCGATCCAGTACACGCGCAACGACATCCTCCAGCGCGGCAACTTCCGCGTGCGCGGCGAGACGCTGGAGATCTTCCCGCAGTACGCGGAGTCGGCCTACCGCGCCACGCTCTTCGGCGACGAGGTCGAGGAGCTGCAGCACTTCGACCCGCTGACGGGCGAGGTCCTCGAGGAGGAGGTCGAGCACGTCGGCATCTGGCCCGCGACGCACTACAACGTCGAGGAGGGCCACATCGAGCGCGCCGTCGCCGAGATCGGGCGCGAGCTGAACGAGCGCTGCGCCGAGCTGGAGAGACAGGGCAAGCTGCTCGAGTCGCACCGCCTGCGCCAGCGCACGCAGTACGACATGGAGATGCTGCGCGAGATGGGCTTCTGCTCGGGGATCGAGAACTACTCGCAGATCCTCGATGGGCGCAGAGACGGCGAGCGCCCGTACTGCCTGATCGACTACTTCCCCGAGGACTTCGTCTGCTTCGTCGACGAGTCGCACCAGACGATCCCGCAGCTCGGCGGCATGTACGAGGGCGACCGCTCGCGCAAGCAGACGCTCGTCGAGTACGGCTTTCGCCTGCCGAGCGCGCTCGGCAACCGCCCGCAGAGATTCGACGAGTTCCTCAGAATCACGCCGCAGCTCGTGCTCGTGAGCGCCACGCCGGGCGAGTGGGAGCGCACGCACTCGCCGCGGATCGTCGAGCAGATCGTCCGCCCGACCGGGATCGTCGACCCGGCGATCGACGTGCGCGAGACGAGAAACCAGATCGACGACCTGATGAACGAGATCCGCCAGCGGGTGGACAGAGACGAGCGCACGCTCGTGACGACGCTGACGAAGAAGATGTCCGAGGACCTGACCGGCTACCTGCTCGAGTACGGCTTCAAGGTCCGCTACCTGCACTCCGAGGTTGACACGCTCGAGCGCATCCAGATCATCCGCGAGCTGCGCCTCGGTGACTACGACGTGCTCGTCGGCGTGAACCTGCTGCGCGAGGGACTCGACCTGCCAGAGGTCTCGCTCGTGGCGATCCTCGACGCCGACAAGGAGGGCTTCCTGCGCGGGGAGACGTCGCTGATCCAGACGATCGGCCGCGCGGCGCGCAACGTCGGCGGCACGGTGCTGATGTACGCCGACAAGGAGACGCGCGCGATGCGTGCCGCGCTCGACGAGACCGATCGCCGCCGCGCGATCCAGGTCGCCTACAACAAGGAGCACGGCATCACGCCGGAGTCGATCGTGAAGGGAATCTCCGACATCGCCGAGTTCCTGCAGGCCGAGTCGAAGGTGCCGAAGGGCCGCAGACGCCGCACGAAGATCGACGCCGGCAGAACGATGCCGCCGGCCGAGATCGAGAAGGCGATCGTCGAGTGCGAGGAGGAGATGCTCGCGGCCGCCGAGGAGCTGCGCTTCGAGTACGCCGCGAAGCTGCGTGACGAGATCAAGTCGCTGCGGCGGGAGCTGGACATCGCGCTGGCGGAGGAGCGGCGGGGCGGCGTGCCCGTCCCGCCGGCGTCGTAGCCTGCGGCGCGAAGTGGCGCCGCATCCCGACACGGAAGGGATCCTCGCGTGGTACTCCGCAGTGCGGCGGGATCTGCCGTGGCGACGGACGAGCGATCCGTATCGGATCCTCGTCTCCGAGGTGATGCTGCAGCAGACGCAGGTCGCGCGGGTGGTGCCGTACTACGAGGCGTGGCTGGAGCGGTTCCCGACCGAGCGGGCGTTGGCGCAGGCGCCGGCTGCCGAGGTGCTGCGGCAGTGGAGCGGGCTCGGCTACAACCGGCGGGCGCTGGCGCTGCAGGCGGCGTGCGCGGTCGTCGCGAGCGACGGCTGGCCGCACACGGTCGAGGGCTTGCTGGCGCTGCCGGGCGTCGGGCCGTACACGGCGGCCGCCGTCGGGTCGTTCGCGTTCGGCGCGCAGGCGGCGGCGGTCGATACGAACGTGCAGCGCGTGATCGAGCGGTTGGATCGCCGTCGGCGCCGTCCGCCCGAGCTGTCGCGACGGGCTGAGGCGATCCTTCCGGACGGCCGGGCCGCCGATTGGAACCAGGCGCTGATGGAGCTCGGCGCGACCGTCTGCACGGCGCGTGCGCCGGCGTGCGAGGCGTGCCCGGCGACGTCATGCCGCTCGCGCGGCCGGCCGGAAATCACGCCGACCGCGCGCCGCTCTGGCGAGCGCGTGCGCTTCGAGGACACTGACCGCTACGTGCGCGGGCGGATCGTCGCCGCGCTTGCCGCCGACGAGGACTTGCCGGGCGGGTTCGCGCCCGAGCGGCTGGAGCGAGCGCTCGCCGGCCTGGAGCGCGATGGGCTCGTCGTGCGCGAGGACGACGCGGTGCGGCTTCCGTAGCGATGCACCCCGACGGGCGGCGCGCCCGGCCCGAGCGCTACGGTGCGCCGCGTGCCGACCACCGTCCGTGAGTCCGCAGGGCCGCCGCTGCGCGAGGCGGCCGCCACGCCCTGGCTTGCGCTCGGCGCGATCGTCGTGCTGGCCGCGCTGCTGCGCTTCGCGACGCTCGGCAGCCAGAGCATCTGGTTCGACGAGGCGGCGACATGGGACGTCGTGCGTCGCCCCTTCGGGGAGATGCTGTCGCGGCTGCCCGACGGGGAGAGCAACCCGCCGCTCTTCTATGTGCTCGAGTGGGGCTGGACGCGCGTGGTCGGGGATGGCGAGGCGGGCCTGCGCTCGCTCTCCGCGCTCGCCGGCCTGCTGACCGTCCCGGTGGCGTACGCGATCGGACAGCGCGCGGCCGCCGGCGTCGCGCGCGTCGCTGCCGAGCGCGCCGGCCTCGCCGTCGCGGCGCTCGTCGCCGTCAACCCGCTGCTCGTGTGGTTCTCGCAGGAGACACGGAGCTACGCGCTCGCGACGCTGCTGAGCGCCGTCGCGCTGGTCCTGTTCCAGCGATCGCTCGACGACCGCCGTGGTCGCGTCCTTGCCGCCTGGGCGCTCGCGGCGGCGCTCGCGCTCGCGACGCACTACTTCACCGCGTTCGTGCTCGCGCCGCAGGCAGTCTGGCTGCTGTGGCGGCATCCTCGCCGCCGCGACGCCGTCGCGGTGGTTGCGGCGCTTGCCGCTGTCGGGCTTGCGCTGCTGCCGCTGCTGATCGCGCAGTCGGGGAACCCCTACGACATCGCCGGCACGTCGCTCGCGGTGCGGCTTGTGCAGCTGCCGAAGCAGTTCCTGCTCGGTTATCGCGGCCCGCTCGCGCTGCCGTTCGGGCTGCTCGGAGCAGCGCTCGTGCTCGGCGGCGCATGGCTGCTGGCGCGCCGCACGCCCCGCCTGGCCCGCGAGCGCGCGCTCCTACTGGCGGCGATCGGCGCCGTCGGTGTCGCGCTGCCGCTGCTGGCGGCGCTCGCTGGCGCCGACTACCTCAACACGCGCAATCTGCTGCCGGCATTGATCCCGCTGCTGGCGGCGCTCGCGGTCGGCTGCGCCGCGTCTGACGCGCCACGCCTCGGAGCCGCGCTGGTCGCGGTCCTGTGCGCGATCTCACTCGCGATCGTCATTACCGTCGCCGCCGACGCGCAGTACCAGCGCCAGGACTGGAAGGGCCTGGCACACGCGCTCGGCGCCAGCGATGCACCGCGGGCGCTCGTGATCACACCCGCAAACGGGGAGCTCGCACTGCGCTACTACCGCCGCGACCTGCGCACGATGGGCCCGCAGGGCGCCGCCGTCCGCGAGGTCGACGTCGTCACCGTCGCCGGCTCGCCCGACCCCGGCAAGGCACCCGAGCTGCCACCACTCGTCGGCACCACACTCGGCGCGCCGGGCTTCGGTCCGCCGCAGCGCATCCACACGAAGACCTACGCGCTGCTGCGCTTCCGCGCCGCGAACGGCGCACCGACGCCAGTCACGCCCACACCCCTCGGCACCCTCCGCTTCGACGACCGCTTCCCGTCGGTCGCCGTGCTGCCCGCCGGTCGCTGAGTCCGCTTTCCAGCCTGTTAGCTCGGTCGATTCACCTGGCGACCGCGACGCTCATCACGAAGCTCAGCGAGCATGACCAGCAGGTGCTTCAACGGAGCCGGTCGCGGAACGCATAACGCGTCGTCGTGGTCGTGCGGGTGCTTCAACGGAGCCGGCGCCGAACGACGCCGGCGACGAACGATGCCGGCGACGAACATTGCCAGCTCTGTGTAGCGGCGGTTGCTGAGCCTTCAACGGAGCCGACGTCTGAGGCGCCGGTGACACAGCGGTCGATCCCGGCGCGGTAGAAGCTGAACGGGCTTCAACAGAGCCGGCGCCGGGTGGCGCCGGTGAGTGCGAACGCTCAGTTGTCAAGATCCGACTGCGGCCGCCGCGCGCCGATCTCGCTCGGCAGCCGCATGATCAAACCAGCTGCCTCGGCAGAAGCCGGCGTCTCGAACGCGTGGACGCGGGTGAGCTGGGCCTCGGCGCGGTCGAGATCGGTCCAGTCGATCTCGGCGCAGAGCTCCTGGGCGCGGTCGAGGACGCGGACGAGTGGTGTGGGGTTGGCTTGCCGCGACAGCGCCCGCAGTGCGTAGAGGTAGTCGTCGCGGAAGACCGTCGGAACGATCAGGCGCTGCTGGCCGGCCGCCGACAGCTCGGCGTTCGCCACCGCCCGCGCGACGCGCCCATTGCCGTCGGCGAACGGGTGGACCTCCGCGATCAGGAACATTGCGAAGGCCGCCCGGGGGAAGCCGGGCGGCAGCGCGAGCTGGCGCTTCAAACCCTCGGCGAGCGTGCCGCGGATCAGCGGCGGCGCGACGAAGATCGTCTCGCCGGCGCGGTTCGCGATCGTCTTGTACTCGCCCGGCGACGCGTCGGGGCGGGCGGAGAGCATCCGCGCGTGCATCGTGCGGAGGATGGCTTCGAGCGACTCGAGGTCGGATGACGTCCCCATACGCAGCGCCGCATCCGAGACGACCGCGTACGTCCCCAGCACGTCATGGGCGTCCGCCGGCCGCTCGGCCGGAATCGCGCCGCCGAACACGATCGCCTCCGCCTCGCCGACGAGGAACTCCGTCCCCTCGATGAAGTTGGAGAAGTACGCCTCGAAGAAGGCGAACGGCGCGCCGGCGTGCGCGGGGCGCTCTGGCCGGTCGACCGGCGTGTGGCGATGCAGCTCCGCGAGCAAAGCGTCGAACAGCGGCAGCCGCCGCTCGTCCCAGCCGACGCCGGCGCGCGTGGCGCGCACGCGGCCGCTGGCGAGCGTCCCGGGACGCGAGCCGAGCAGCGTCCCGATGAGCGCGTCCAGCCGGCGCTGCTCGTCCTGCGCGCCGATCTCCTCGGCCACGCGACGGGCGTCCTCGCGCGCTTGCCGCAGCGCCTTCCCGCCCTGACGCACGAGCAGCTGCTCGAGTTGCTCTTCGATCTCCGTCCGGCTGAGCGTGCGCCGCACGCCGCCCCGCGCCCGCGACGGCCGCATGTTGTCGAGCAGGCTTCGCGCAGAGGAGCTGAGGTAGAGCCCGGTGTCCATGAACGGCCGATCGTCGGCGGCGGGTCCGGGGCCACGCCGGCAGTTGAGCACGAGGCCCGGCAGGCGCACGACGCGCTGCGAGCGCGAGCACAGGAAGACCGACCCCTCCTCGCCGGAGGGGCGCAGCTCGAACGCCGTGCGGTCCACGATCACCGCGCCCGGGAAGTAGCCGCCGGCGATCTGCCACGGCGAGCGGCGCACGACCGCGTCGAGCGGATCGGCCAGGTTGCGCGTGTAGAGGCGACCGTGGATGCGCCGGACCTCGCCGGCCGCGAGATGCCGGCGGATGGCGCGGGATGTCGCCGTCGTCGAGAAGAAGACCTCGGGCTGGTCCGCAAGCGAGAAAGCTCTGGTAGTGGCGGCCATGCGGCCCATTATGCCGAAAAAATCAGCATAAGAAGCCGAAAGTGTCGAAAAAAACAGCGTAAGAATGTTTTGGCGCATTGCGCATCGCAGCATGCGAATGCGAAATGACAGTCCCGATTATGGGAGAAAAGAGATCCGGCCGACGAGCCGGCCTCCGTTGCGGCGTATCGCTTGCTCCCGTGTCTGTGAGCACGGAATCCACCGAGGGGATCCCTCGGCTCCGTTTCGAGCTGTCGCCAGGCTGCTGCTCAGCGCGGCAGCTTCGCGACCGCCGCCGCCAGCTTGGCGGGGTCGCGCAGCGGCGGCCCGTGGCCGAAGCAGACGAGTGCGGGCTCGAGCGCGGCGATGCGGCGGGCCGACTGGCGGTTGAGCGCGGGGTCGGGCGTCACGAGCCCGAGCGGCTCGCGGATCGGGCCGCGCAGCAGGAACGGGTGCCAGCCCCACATCACGTCCCCGCACAGCAGCGTGCGGTCCGACTCGCGCCAGTATGAGACGTGCCCGGGGGAGTGGCCGGGCGTCTCCAGCACGGTGAAGCCGGCGACTTCGTCGCCCTCTCTCAGGCGCCTGGCGATCGGATGCGCCGGCGGGCCGGGGATCATGCGACCGCCCTTCCACACCATCTTGCCGTGCTCGACGGCGTCGGCGTCGGCGGCGCCGCACCACATCGGGATGCCGAGCCGGTCGCAGATCGCGTGGCTCGCGCCGTAGTGGTCGGGGTGCGCGTGCGTGAGCGCGTGCGCGCGGATCTCGCGCGCTTCGATCTGCTTGAGGATGCGGCCCTTGTCAAGCCGCGTGCCCGCGTCGATCAGCACGTCGCCGATCACGTACACGTTGATCCCGTTCGGCGGGAAGCCGGACAGGTGCCAGACGTCGTCGGCAAGCTGCTGCACGCCGCGCAGCCTATTCCACGCAGTTTGCGGACTGCGCCGGTCAGCGACGGGGGCGAGACGGTCCGAGCGGAGGGGAACGTCTGTTCGCTCGCCTATAGTCAATGCGGATGTCGCCCGCCGATCAGCTCGTCGTCGCCGGGGCGCGCGAGCACAACCTCAAGGACGTCACGGTCGCGATGCCGCGCAACGCGCTCGTGGTTATCACCGGCCTGTCCGGCTCGGGCAAGTCGTCGCTCGCGTTCGACACGATCTACGCCGAGGGGCAGCGCCGCTACGTCGAGTCGCTGTCGGCCTACGCGCGCCAGTTCCTCGGGCAGATGGACAAGCCCGACGTCGATTCGATCGACGGCCTCTCGCCGGCGATCTCGATCGACCAGAAGACGACCTCGCGCAATCCGCGCTCGACGGTCGGCACGGTCACCGAGATCTACGACTACCTGCGCCTGCTGTGGGCGCGCGTCGGCCATCCGCACTGCCCGAGATGCGGCAGACCGATCGCCGGCCAGTCGGCCGAGCAGATCATCGACCAGGTGATGGACCTCGCCGACGCCACGCGCTTCATGGTGCTCGCCCCGATCGTGCGGGGGCGCAAGGGCGAGTACGGCAGACAGCTCGACGAGCTGCGCGCGGAGGGCTTCACGCGCGTGAGAGTCGACGGCGAGCTGCGCCGGCTCGACGAGCAGATCGTGCTCGACAAGAAGTACAGACATGACATCGGGGTCGTGGTCGACCGGCTCGTGATGCGCTCGGAATTGCGCAAGCGGCTCGCCGACTCGATCGAGACGGCCGTCTCGCTCGCGGATGGGATCGTCGAGATCGAGCTGGTCGACGAGCAGCGGGTCCTCACCTTCAGCGAGAAGTTCGCCTGCCTCGAGTGCGGGATCTCGTTCCCGGAGCTCGAGCCGCGCATCTTCTCGTTCAATGCACCGCACGGCGCCTGCCCGCGCTGCACGGGGCTCGGCTCGCAGATGGTGATCGACCCGGAGCTGGTCGTGCCGGACCCGACGCTGTCGATCGGCGAGGGCGCGATCGCGCCGTGGTCGGCAAGCGCGTCGAACTACTACGAGCAGCTCACCTCGGCGATATCCGAACGCTACGCGGTCGATCCCGACACGCCCTGGCAGGACCTGCCGCAGGAGCAGCGCGACTTCTTCCTCTACGGCACGAACGGCGACAAGGTCACCGTCCAGTACCGCAATCGCTTCGGGCGCAAGCGCACGTACACGACGGGCTTCGAAGGGATCGTCACGAACCTCGAGCGGCGCTACAAGGAGACGGACTCTGACTGGGCGCGCGAGAGAATCGAGGAGTACATGTCGGTCGTGCCGTGCCCGGAGTGCGGCGGGGCGCGGCTGCGGCCGGAGTCGCGCGCAGTGCTCGTCGGCGGGCTCGGGATCCACGAGTACGTGGCGATGCCGGCGAAGCGTGCGCTCGGATGGATCCGCGACCTGCAGCTGAGCGAGCAGGAGCGGCGGATCGCGCGGCTCGTGCTGCGCGAGATCGAGGAGCGGCTCGCGTTCCTCGACAACGTCGGCGTCGGATACCTGTCGATGAACCGCGCGGCGGCGACGCTGTCGGGCGGCGAGGCGCAGCGCATCCGGCTCGCGACGCAGATCGGCTCGTCACTCGTCGGTGTCCTCTACATCCTCGACGAGCCGTCGATCGGTCTGCACCAGCGCGACAACGAGAAGCTGATCGGGACGCTGGAGCGGCTGCGCGACCTCGGCAACACGGTCCTCGTCGTCGAGCACGACGAGGGCACGATGCGTGCCGCCGACCATCTGATCGACATGGGGCCGGGCGCGGGGGAGCACGGCGGATACGTCGTCGCGCAGGGCACGGCTGCCGAGGTGGAGCAGGTGGAGAGCTCGGCGACAGGGCAGTTCCTCTCGGGTGCCCGCAGCATCGAGGTCCCGGCGAGACGCCGCAGACCGTCCGGGTACGTGCGGATCGAGGGCGCCACGCAGCACAACCTCAAGGACGTCGACGTCGACGTGCCGCTCGGCGTCTTCTGCTGCGTGACCGGCGTGTCCGGCTCGGGCAAGTCGACGCTCGTCAACGAGGTGCTCTACAAGTCGGTCGCGAACCGGCTCCACAGGGCGAAGCAGCGTCCCGGCGCGCACCGGCGCATCACCGGGCTCGACCAGCTCGACAAGATCATCGCCGTCGACCAGTCGCCGATCGGGCGCACGCCGCGCTCGAACCCGGCCACCTACATCGGCCTGTTCGACCAGATCCGCGACCTCTTCTCCAAGACGCCGGAGGCGAAAGCACGCGGGTACAAGGCCGGCCGCTTCTCCTTCAACGTCAAGGGCGGCCGCTGCGAGGTCTGCCGCGGCGACGGGCAGATCAAGATCGAGATGCACTTCCTGCCCGACGTCTACGTGCCGTGCGAGCAGTGCCACGGCAAGCGCTACAACCGCGAGACGCTCGAGGTGCGCTTCAAGGGCAAGAACATCTCCGAGGTGCTGGAGATGCCGATCGAGGAGGCACTCAGCTTCTTCGAGCACATCCCGAAGATCCGCCGCCGCATCCAGACGCTGCACGACGTCGGGCTCGACTACATGCGGCTCGGCCAGCCGGCGACGACGCTCTCCGGCGGCGAGGCGCAGCGCGTGAAGCTCGCGGCCGAGCTGTGCAAGGTCGCGACGGGCAGAACGCTCTACATCCTCGACGAGCCGACGACCGGTCTGCACTTCGCCGACATCCAGCGGCTGCTCGAAGTGCTGCAGACGCTCGTCGAGCAGGGCAACTCGGTGGTCGTGATCGAGCACAACCTCGACGTGATCAAGACCGCCGACCGCCTCGTCGACATGGGGCCCGAGGGCGGCGACGAGGGCGGACTGGTCATGGGCGTCGGCACGCCGGAGGAGATCGCGGCGACGCCGGACTCGGCCACGGGTGACTTCCTGCGCGCGCTGTTGCCGGTGCCCAGACCTGCCGCCCGCAGGTCCCGCAAGGTTGCTGCGGCTGCGTAGCGCTGCTTCGTCAGCCGCCCGGGTACGCCGGGGCGCGCAATGCTCCCCCGCGAGACCCTCTCGTGTGACCGCGCTGCCACGGCGAGATGCCGTGCAAGCCGGTGGGGGGTCTCGCGGAGGACATTGCGCGCCCGGCTGACCAGCAGCGTCCCGGGCGCGGCACGTCTGGAGCCCGGGCGCTGCTGGTCAGCCGCGCGCGGCTTGTCCTGCTGGAGAGGCTTCTGCGGAACCCGCAAGCAGATCGGGCTGCCAGCACGGCTGCTCGAATGGCCTCTCCAGCAGGAGCAAGGCCGCGCGCTGGCGTACCTGGCGGCTCAAACGCAGGGCGTCTAGACCTCGACATGCACGACAGGAATCGCGAGCTCAGCATCGGCGCGGCGCAAAGCGCGGTCCTCGAGGCGCGTGCGCTCGTCCTCGCCGCGGCTCACGAACAGGATCGCCTCGGCGCCCGAGCGGCGCAGGGCGTCCGCCATCGCGGTCTCGGGATCGTCGCTGCCGATCGTGCCGGTCGCGGTGAACCCGTGCGCGTGCGCCCATGCGAGCGAGGTCTCGAGCCGTTGCTGCGCCTCGGCCATCTCGGCGTCGCGGTCGGACATCGCGAAGTGCGTCTGCGAGACGAGCACGGGTGCGACCACGTCGAGCTGCGGATCCTGGCCGGCCGTCTCGCGGATGCGCGCGGCCGGCTCCTCGCCGCTCAGCGGCGCGTCGGCGACGACGAGCACGCGTCTGCGGCCGACGCGGGCGCTCGACGGAACCGTTTCGCTCGCGGCGTCGCGCAGCTGGCCCTCCGGCCGCATCGCGATGTGGACGATCAGCAGCACGAGCCCGATCGCGAGCAGCAGTCCGCCGGCGAGCGGGCTGACGAAGATCGACAGCACGATCACCGCGAGCAGCAGCACGACGACGCCGATCGCGGTCGCGACGAACGGGCTGCGCGACGGTCTCGTCGTCGGAACGGACATGCTCGGGCCTATGCCCGCGACCACCCGCTCGCATGCGCGCGAACGCGCTCGTGCGCGGTGTACGGTGTCGGCCCGATGACCGACCGCGCTCGCCAGGCGCGCCTGTGGGCGCAGAAGTGGCGGTGGTACGAGCGCAACGCGCTGCCGTGGAACCGCGCCCGCATCCACTGGGAGCTGCTCAAGCGCGAGGCGTTCGCACGCTGGCCGCTGGAGGGGAACGTGCTGGAGGCGTTCGCCGACGGACGCTTGCAGATCGGTCCGCACGTCCTGCTGGAGCCCGGCGTGTGGCTGACCGCGCCGGCGCCGGGTCGCATCCGCATCGGCGAAGGGACGTTCCTCAACCGCAACGTGATGGTCGCCGCGGTCGAGCTGGTCGAGATCGGCGCGCACTGCATGCTCGCGAACGGCTGCTTCGTGACCGACGGCAACCACCGCTTCGACGACCCGGACGCGCCCGTGCCGTGGCAGGGCTTCACGAGCAAGGGCCCGACGCGCATCGGCGACAACGCGTGGCTCGGCGCGAACGTCGTCGTCACGAGCGGCGTGACGATCGGCGAGCGCACGGTGATCGGGGCCAACAGCGTCGTCACGACCGACATCCCGCCGCGCACGATCGCGGCCGGCGTGCCCGCGCGCGTGCTGCGGGCGATCGACTACGGCGCGGCGCCCGTGTAGCCGCCGTCAGGGCCGGTCGGTCGTCGCCGCGGCATAGGCCGCCAGCGCGGCGAGCCCGACGACGCTCACGACGATGCCGGCAAACGCCGACGCCAGCTGCGCGACGAGCAAGGCGACCGCCGCCAGCAGCGCAAGCCGCCGGACGGCGAGCCATGCCTCCTCAGCGCTCGGCGCGGGCCGCCGCCTGGTGTGGGTGTGCGTGGACACGAGGCGCTTATGCCCGCTGGCACGCCGGAAGTTCGCAAAATGCGCGCAAACCCGCGCTAGAGTCGGCGAGTTGGCGCCTGCGCGTCCACGCCGCTCCGCCCACGCTCAAGCGCCGGCCGGCGCCGTGTCCGGTCTACGCGCCGGAGCGACGTCGCGCTCCCAGCCCACCCGCGGCAGCCACTCGAGCCAGCGCGGCAGGTACCAGTTCCAGTCGCCGAGGAGCTTCATCGACGCCGGCAGCAGCACGCCGCGGACGATCGTCGCGTCGATCAGGACCGCGACCGCCAGCCCGATCCCCAGCTCCTTGAAGTCGATGAAGCTGAGCGTCACGAAGACCGAGAACACGCCGACCATCACGACCGCCGCGCTGGTGACGGTCCCGGCCGTCGTCGAGATCCCCCGCCTGACGGCCTCCTCAGTCGACAAGCCGCGCTCGTGCAGCTCGCGCACGCGGGAGAGGATGAACACGTGGTAGTCCATCGAGAGCCCGAACAGGACGACGAACAGGAACAGCGGCAGCCAGTTCGTGACGCCGCCGTTGGAGCTGAAGTCGAGCAGCGACTCGCCACGGCCGTCCTGGAAGATCAGCACGAGCACGCCGTACGCCGCGCCGACCGACAGCAGGTTCAGCACGATCGCCTTCAGCGGGATCACGATCGAGCGGAAGGTCACCAGCATCAGCAGGAACGCGAGGCTGAACACGAACGCGAAGATCAGCGGCAGGCGGCTGCTGAGCTGGTCGTTGAAGTCGACCGAGCTCGCCGCGTCGCCGGTGACGTTGACGCTCGCTCCGTCGATTCCGCCGACGGTCGCCGGGACGATCTCGTCGCGTACCTCGTCGAGCGCGTTCACGGATGCGGCATCGGAGCCGTCGCCGACCGTCGGCACGTCGATCTTGGCCACCGTGCCGTCGTCGCTGTAGAGGACCGCGGTGCCGGGCAGGAACGAGTCGGAGCCTCTGACCTGCGCCTGCAGTCTGGCGATGCCGTTCGCCACCGCGCCGGAGCGCACGTCGTCGGCCTCGACGACCACCGTCGTCGTGACGCCCTCTTTCGGGAAGACCGCCTTGACCTTGTTGTACGTGACGATCACGGGCAGGTCCTGCGGCAGGTCGTCGACGCCGCTGTTGACCGTCCTCATCCCGAGCGCGGGGATCGCCAGCGCGACGAGCAGGCCGCCCGCGAGCACGAGCGCGAGCGCCGGGTGGCGCATCACGCGTGCGGTCACCGCGGACCAGAAGCGCGACTCGCCCGCCGGGTGCCGACGGCGGCCCAGCAGGGGGATGCGTCCCTTCTCGATTCTGTCGCCGAGCCAGCTCAACAGCGCGGGCAGGAGCGTCAGCGACGCGAACATCGCGATCGCGACGACGATGATCGTCCCCTCGGCGAACGAGATGAACGTCTTCTCGCCGCTGATGAACATGCCGGCCATCGCGACGATCACGGTCATGCCGGAGATCAGCACGGCTCGTCCCGAGGTCGCGGCGGCGGCCGCGAGCGCCGAGCGCTCGTCGCGCCCGGCGGCGCGCTCCTCCCGCTCGCGTCGCAGGTAGAAGAGCGAGTAGTCGACGCCGACCGCGAGGCCGATCAGCAGGATCACCGCCGAGAGGTTGCTGTCGATCGGCAGCGCGTGGCTCGTGATCGCCACGAGGCCGAGCGCGCCGATCACCGCGGTGATCCCCATCAGCAGCGGAACACCGGCGGCCACCAGCGTGCCGAAGGTGACGACGAGGATGATCAGCGTGATCGGCAGCGACAGCTCGCCCGCCTTCTTGAGGTCGTCGCCGATGCTCTCGTCGATCGCCTTGTCGGCGCTCGCGTCGCCGAACTGCTCGATCTCGAAGCCGGGGTGGTCGGCCTGGACCGCCGCGACAGCGGCGAGCGTCGGGTCGACGCGGTCCTTCGCCTCCAGCGAGTCGCCGGCGATATCGAAGTTGACGAGCGCGGCGTGACCGTCGGGCGAGACGTCGCCGTTGCCGGTCAGCGGCGAGGTCACGTTCTGGACGTACGCAACCGTCGCGAGGCGAGCGGTGACGTCCTGCACCGCCTGGCGGAAGCCCGGATCTCTCACCGTGAGCGCCCTGCTGCGCACGAAGACGACCTCACTGGACGGCCGCATCCCGGCGCGGTCGAGCGCCTGCTCGGCGCGGTGGGACTCCCCCGAGAACTGGTCGACGTCGGAGATCTGGTTCGTGCCGATCGACTGTCCTGCCATGAAGACCGCGAGGACGATCACGAGCCAGCCGAAGATCGCCGTCTTGCGATGGTGGGCGCTCCAGTGGGCCATGCGAGCCGCGACGTTGTGCGCCGGGGGCGGAGGCTCGGCCAAGCGGATGCGCGTGTCGATGTGAAGGTCCTCCGGGATGGGCGAGGGCTCCTCTCCTGACGGTGGCTTCGGCTCGTCGCTGACGCTACTCCTGCGCTTGCGTCATGTGGTGCCGAGATGCTCAGGCGCTGCGTCGTGGCAGCGAGGCGCTACTTGCTGAGCATCGCGCTGACGCCGACCACGACCGCGGCGACCACGACGAGCAGCCCGACGACCGCAAGCAGCGCGTGCGCGCCGGCCAGCACGGGGCGCTCGCGGCGGTGCTCCCCGGCGCGGACGGCTCCGCGGATCACCAGCGAGAAGGCGAGGCTGATCGCCACGCCGGCGATCAGCGCGATGTAGACGACCTGCGCGAGCTGGCCGACGTCGACGACCTTCGTGGCAAGCGTCGCCATCAGCTGGTCCCCTCGGCGGTCGTCGTGATCGCGGCGCCCTGCTGCAGACGCCGCACGAACACGTAGACGGTGAAGGCGATCCCCGCCGCGGCGACGATCACGGGCCCAGCCGCGCCGTCGCCGAAGACGTGCGTGACGCCGTAGACGACCCCGCCGACGAGCGCGGCCGCCGGCAGCGTCAGGATCCACGCCAGCACGATGTTGCCGGCGACGCCCCAGCGCACGGCCGACAGCCGCTTGGCGGCGCCGGCGCCCATCACCGCGCCGGAGATCGTGTGGGTCGTCGAGAGTGGGTAGCCGAAGTGGGTGGCGGCGAGGATCACCGCCGAGCCGGAGCTCTGTGCGGCGAAGCCCTGCGCCGGGTCCATCTTGATGATGCGGCTGCCCATCGTCTTGATGATGCGCCAGCCGCCGAGGTAGGTCCCCAGCGCGATCGCCGTCGCGGCAGAGACGACGACCCACGAGGGGACCTCGGCGTCGGCGCCGAGGTTGCCGTTCGCGATCAACGCGAGAGTGATCACGCCCATCGTCTTCTGCGCGTCGTTCGTGCCGTGCGCGAGCGCGAGCATGCCGCCCGAGAGCACCTGCCCGAGGCGATAGCCGCGGCTCACCGGCCCGGGCGCGAGGCGCCCGACGATGCGGTAGCAGACGAGGATCCCGATCCCGGCGACCACGAACGCGAGGATCGGCGCGATCAGCGCCGGGACGAGCACCTTGCCGGCGAGCCCGTCGAAGTGGATCGCATCCGCGCCGTTCGCCACGAGCATCGCGCCGACGACGCCGCCGACGAGCGCGTGGGAGCTGCTCGACGGCAGCCCGAAGTACCACGTCACGAGGTTCCACACGATTGCGCCCACGAGGCCGGCGAAGATGACCGTCGTCGTCACGAGCGCCTGGTCGACGATGTCGTTCGCGATTGTCGCGGCGACCGCGAGCGAAAGGAACGCGCCCACGAAGTTGAGGATCGCCGCGAGCGTGACGGCCACGCGCGGCGGCAGCGCGCGCGTCGAGATCGTCGTCGCGACGACGTTGGCGGTGTCATGGAACCCGTTGGTGAAGTCGAACGCGAGCGCCGTCGCGACGACGATCGCGAGGATCAGGTCGGGCCCGTCCATGTCAGCGGCTCGCGGCGCTCACGAGTTCTTGATGACGATGCCCGAGAGCGTGTTCGCGACGCGCTCGGTCGCATCGATCGCCTCCTCGAGGCGCTCGAACAGGTCCTTCCAGCGGATCACGACCATCGGGTCGATGCCGTTGTCGAACAGCGACGCGATCGCCTCGCGCACGACGCGATCGCCCTCGTTCTCGAGCCGGTGGATCTCGACGGTGTAGTGCGAGATGTCCTTGAAGTCGCGCATTCGCGGCATCGCCTCGGCGATCTTGCGACTCGCCTGCATCAGGATGTGCGCGAGCCGCTGTGCCTGCTCCATCGGCGCCTCGACCTTGTAGAGGCCGAGGTAGTCGGCGACCTCCTCGGTGAGGTCGACGATGTCGTCAAGGTTGGAGGCGAGCTCGAGGATGTCCTCGCGGTCGATCGGCGTCACGAACGTCTGGTTGAGGCGGTTCACGATGTCGTGCGTGATGCGGTCGCCCTCCTGCTCGCACAGCAGGATCTCGCGCGCCAGCTCTTTCGTGTCCGGGTAGTTGCGCAGCATCCGATCGAGCAGATCGGCGGCACGCAGGATGTTGGCGCCGGCCTCCTCGAACAGATCGAAGAACTCGCGGTCGCGGGGGACGAAGACCTGTGACAGGCGCGCCATGGCGCGGCCCTCCTGTGAACGGTTCGTGAAGGAGTTGTGAAAGCCGCGCGCAGTGTAGACGGACGATCGGCGGGCCGCTCTCAGCCCGCCGATACCCGTTCCACCGCCGTCTATCCGAGCAGCTGGCGGAAGCGCTCGAGCTCGTCCGGATCGATCGAGTACGTGTGATCCGGCGCGGGATAGCGATGCGTGCGGACGTCCTCGGCGAACGCGTGCACGCCGGCGATCATCTCCGCCTGCAGGTCGGCGTAGCGCTTGACGAAGCGCGCGCCGACGCCTTCGCGGATCCCCAGCAGGTCGTGGAACACGAGCACCTGGCCGTCGGTCGCGGCGCCGGCGCCGATCCCGATCACGGGGATCTCGATCCGCTCCATCAGGTCGTGCGCGACGGCTGCCGGGATCGCCTCGAAGACGATCGCGAAGCAGCCGGCCTCCTGCAGCGCGAGCGCGTCGCGCGCGACCTCGGCCGCTCTCTCCGCCGTGCGGCCCTGCGCGCGGTAGCCGCCGAGCTGGGTCGCCGTCTGCGGCGTCAGGCCGACGTGGCCCATCACCGGCACGCCGGAGGCGACGATCGCCCGCGCGCGCTCGGCCATCACGCCGCCGCCCTCGAGCTTGACGGCCTCGGCGCCGCCCTCCTTGACGAACCGCTGCGCGGTCGCGATCGCCTGCTCGTTCGAGGCCTCGTAGGAGCCGAACGGCAGGTCGCCGACCAGCAGCGGGGTGCGCAGGCCACGGCGCGTGGCGGCGCACAGCATCAGCATCTCCTCGACCGACACCGGCACGGTCGAGGGGTAGCCGAGCACGGTCATCGCGCCGGAGTCGCCGACGAGGACCATGTCGACGCCTGCCGCCTCGGCGACCTGGGCGGACGGGTAGTCGTAGGCGGTGACCATCACGATCGGCTCGCCGAGGCGCTTCTTCTCGGCCAGCTCGGGGAGCGATACGGGGAGTCGCTCGGCCGGCGGGGCGCCGGGGGCGACGGGGGTCGGGACGGGCGAGGCGGACATGGCGGTATTCCTTTCTCCCGCGGTGGTTGGCGCCCTCAGCCGAGGAGGGTCGCCACCTCGCGGTCGACGGTGACGATGCGGTTGTGCGCGTCGACGTGGACGACGGTGGGCTCGTAGTGCTCCATCTCCTCGCGCGTGTATTGCGCGTAGGAGATGACGATGATCGTGTCGCCGTGGTGCACGAGGCGGGCGGCGGCGCCGTTGACCTTCATCTCGCCGGAGCCGCGCTCCCCGGCGATCGTGTACGTCTCGAAGCGGGCGCCGTTGTTCACGTCGACGACGGCGACCTGCTCGTGCTCGAGGATGTCAGCGGCCTCGAGCAGGTCCGGATCGACCGTGATCGAGCCGACGTAGTGCAGATCGGCGTCGGTGACGGTCGCGCGGTGGATCTTCGATTTCAGCATCGTGCGGAGCACGGTTCAGGGTCTCCCGTTGGTTGACAGGATCGTGTTGTCGATCAGGCGCGCAGGGCCGACGCGCGCGGCGAGCGCCACGAGCACCTCCTGCTCGATCCGATCGACGGGGGCAAGCGTGTCGGCGGCGACGAGCGCCAGGTACTCCGGCTCGACGCCGAAGGGCTCCATCGCGCCGCGGGCGGCCGTGGCGACGGCGGTCGCGTCGCGCTCGCCGGCGGCGACGGCCTGCTCGGCGGCGTCGAGCGCGCAGCGCAGCGCGATCGCGCGCTCGCGCTCGGCCGGGGCGAGGTACGCGTTGCGGCTCGACATCGCGAGCCCGTCGGCCTCCCGCACGGTCGGGCATACCTCGATCCGCACTGGGATGTCGAGGTCGCGCACGACGCGGCGCACGATCAGCGCCTGCTGCGCGTCCTTCTGGCCGAAGTAGGCGACGTCTGGCCGAACCATGTTGAGCAGCTTCGTCACGACGGTCGCGACGCCGTCGAAGTGACCTGGCCGCTGAGCGCCTTCGAGCGGCTGCGCGAGCGCTCCGACGGACACCGTCGTCTGGAACCCGTCGGGATAGACCTCCTCCACCGGCGGGGCGAACAGCACGTCGACCCCTGCAGCTGCGGCGATCTCGGCGTCACGCGCCTCGTCGCGCGGGTAGGCGGTGAGATCCTCGCGCGGGCCGAACTGGGCCGGGTTCACGAACAGCGAGACGACGACGACGTCTGTCTCGGTGCGCGCCCGCTCCATCAGCGAGACGTGCCCGGCGTGGAAGGCGCCCATCGTGGGGACGAGGCCGATCGTGCGGCCGGGCGCACGCCCCCGTCCGAGCTCCTCGCGCAGCTCCGCGACCGTGCGGAGCGTTCTCATGCGGAGACCTCCTCGCCGCGACGAGCAAGCGCGCGCGTCGCTTCGACGAACGCGTCGAAGAGGGGGAGCAGGTCCGGCGTGCGCTCGGCGATCGCATGCCGCTGGCGGGTCACGGTCTCCTCGTCGCCGCGCGCGATCGGGCCGGTCAGCGCGCGCTCGGGGCCGAGCGAGGCCCAGTTCTCGACCGTTGCGCGCACGAGCGGAACGAGGGCAGCGCGCTCGACGCCCGCGTCCGCGGCGAGCCGCTCGGCGGCCGCCTGCAGCGTGACCAGGAAGTTCGAGGCGATCGAGGCGGCAGCGTGGTAGGCGGCGCGGTCCTCGTCGGCGACGTCGATCGGCGTGAGGCCGAGGTGCAGCGCGAGTTGATGCGCGACGCCACGGGCGTGCGGCGTGCTGCCGGCGATCGCGGCGGAGGCGCCGGCAAGCTGCGACGGCCCGTCGACCGGGACCGTCATCAGCGGGTGCAGCGAGAACGCCTCGTGCGGGGCCAGCACCTCCAGCGTCGTGGCGCCGGAGCAGTGCCCCACGAGCGGGGAACCGGACCCCGCCCGCCCGCGCTCGACTGCGGCGGCGGCGTTCGCGATCTCGCTGTCGGGGACGCACAGCAGGACGACGTCAGCGTCCGGACATCGCGCGCCGCGCCCGAGCGGCCCGTCGACCTCGATGCCCGCTTCGCGCAGCCCGACGACAGCGGCGCGGCCGAGTCGGCCCGCGCCGACGACCGCGCAGCGCAGGCGCGCGAGGGCTGGGAGGGCGGGTTCCCGTTCCAGTTCCCACATGGGAGATACCGGTCGGTTCTGAGTGGCGGTTTGGTGAGTGCTGCGGAAGTCCGTCCCCGAAGCGGGTGACGGCCGGCGCAAATGGTAGACGTCGCGGCGCCCGAATACCATCCGCAGGTCTGATGGACACCGCCGAACGCCGGGAGCAGCTCAAGCAGGTCTACCTCGAGGCGAGCGCGTGCACGAGATGCGCGCTGGCCGAGACGCGCACGACGGTCGTCTTCGGCGCCGGCAACGCCGACGCAGACCTGATGTTCGTCGGCGAGGCGCCCGGCGCCAACGAGGACAAGCAGGGGCTGCCGTTCGTCGGCCAGGCCGGGAGACTGCTCGACAAGCTGCTCGCCGAGATCGGGCTGGAGCGCGGAGACGTCTTCATCGCGAACGTGCTCAAGTGCCGCCCGCCCGGCAACCGCGACCCGCGCCCGCAGGAGATCGAGGCCTGCCGCGACTACCTGCACACGCAGGTCGACCTGATCGAGCCGCGCGTGATCTGCACGCTCGGTAACTTCTCGACGAAGCTGCTGCGCGGCGACCCGACCGGCATCTCGCGCCTGCACGGCCAGCCGGAGGTGCACGTGCTCGGCCACCGCGCCGTGCGGCTCTATCCGATCTACCACCCGGCGGCGGCGCTCTATACGCCGTCGATGCTGGAGACGCTACGGACCGACTTCGCGCGGCTGCCGGAGCTGCTGGCGCTCGATCCGCCGCCGCAGTCGGAGGCGATCGAGCAGCTCGAGCCGATCCCGGAGCCGGAGCTCGAACCCGAGCCCCCCGCCGAGGAGCCGGCCGTCAGCGCCGACCAGCTGGGACTGTTCGAGTGAAGGCGAGAACCAGCGCGACGACCGCGGCGAGCGCCTGGAGCGCCAGCACGATCGCCGCGAAGCCGTCGGGCGTGTCGGGCGCGGCGGTCAGCAGCAGCACCGGCTCGGCCAGCGCGATCGCGCCGAGTGGCGCCAGGAACGCGGTGCGGCGCAGCGCCAGCAAGTACTGGATCGCGAGGTAGGTCAGCGCCAGCAGCGTGAAGGCGACGCCGAGCGGCAGCAGCGCGTCGACGGCCAGCAGACGGTCCGCGCCGAACGCCGCCTGCAGCAGCTGCCTGCCGCCGAAGGCGAAGATCGCCAGCACCGGCAGCGCGCACACGAGCACGATGCCGATCGCGTTGAGCAGCACGCGCCGCGTGTCCTCGCCCTCGGCATGGCGCCGTGAGGTCTCCGGCACGAGGTAGAAACCGGCCCCCATCGCGACCCATACGAGCACCTTCGCCGCAACCGCAGTCGCGCCGTAGGAGCTCGCCATGTCGGTCGAGAAGCGGTGCTTGCCGGCGATGATGTCGATGTTCTGCAGCAGCGCGACGACCACGAGCCCGGCGATCGGCGTCGTCGCGCCCGCGACGTGGTCGCGCAGGCGGCGGGCGGGCACGGCCGCGCCGGCACCGTCGGCGACGCTCGCCGTCCGCCGCGCGAGCTCGATCCAGCAGTACACCGCGATCGCAAGCAGCGACAGCGGGGTGCCGAGGTATGCGCCGGTCACGCCCAGTCCCGCCGCCGCCAGCGCGGCGCCGAGCACGAGCCGCGCCCCCTGCTCGCCGACGAGGCTGATCCCCACCGCGCGGTAGTCGCCGGTGCCCTGCAGGCCGCCGCGGAGCAGTGACAGCAACAGCCACAGCGCGCCGGCAGGCAGGCCGATCGCCGCCGCCCACTCCTGCTCGACGCCGACCGCGTCGGCGATCGGGGCGCGCAGCAGCACCGACACCGCGCCGATGCCGAGCGTCAGCAGCAGCAGCGAGCGCGTCCAGCTGCGCAGCGTCGCCATCAGCGCCGGTCCCTCGCCGAGCTGCCCGAGCACGGCGTCGCGCGCGGTCGCGACCTGCAGCGCCTGCCCGACGACCGACAGGATCAGGTAGAACGAGATGAGCGCCGCCAGCGAGCCGTAGTCGTCCAGCAGCCGCGCGAACACGACCGTCGAGCCGAGCGCGACGACGTTGTTGGCGATCATCGCGGCGGCGAGTCCGCTGGCTCTGCCGACGTCGGAGGAGCGCAGCGCGTCCGCGCGGGCGCGCAGCGTCGTGCGCCCGCCGCCCTGCCGCATCCCGGGCGCGTCGGTCATCGCGGCCTACGCTACCGTCCGCGGGCGATGCGCCAGCAGCCCCCGCCTCCGACCGGCGTTCACCGCACGAGCGGCCCGGCGGAGACCGAGGCGCTCGCCGCGCGGCTTGCGGTCGCGCTCGAGCCGGGCGACGTCGTGCTGATCGCAGGCGAGCTCGGGACGGGCAAGACGACCTTCGTGCGCGGTGCCTGCCGCGCGCTCGGCGTGGACGGCCGCGTCACGAGCCCGACGTTCACGATCGGGCAGCGCTACGACGGTCGCGTGCCGGTCTCGCACCTCGATCTCTACCGGCTGGCCGACGTCGGCGGCGAGGACCCGGCGCTGCTGGCCGACTACGTCACGCCGGAGCGGGTCGCGTTCGTCGAGTGGCCGGAGGTCGCGGACGGCTCCGTCGGCCGGCCGGTCACGGCACGCGTGCGGCTGGCGCACCGCGGCGGCGACGCGCGCGAGATCGCGATCGAGCTCAGTTAGAGCCGCTCAGCCGCAGCGGGTGCGCCCGCGCTGCAAGCCGAACGAGACGCTGAACGTCGCGCGCAGCGGGACACGCTTGAAGCCGCGCACCGGCACCCCGCGCGCCACGCCGATGCCGACGTCGCGGAAGCTTCGGCTCAAGATGTTGTGGCGGTGTGACGGGCTGTGCATCCAGGCGCGCACCACCCAGCGCGGCCGCGCCGCGCCCGCGACGCCCCAGGCGATGTTCTCGCCGACGAGCCACGCCGCCCGGCGCGGCACGTAGCCGGACGCGCGCGCCCGCCGGCCGGGGTCCCAGCCGTTCGGCGTCGTGTGCGCGAAGTAGCGGCGGTTGACCATGTCGTGCGCGTGGCGCGCGGCGACGCGGTGCAGGCACCGGTTGCGGCGCAGCGGCCGCATGCCGTAGCGCGCCCGCACGCGGTTCATCAGGCACAGCAGGCGCCGCTGCGAGCGCACCACGCTCTTGCGCGTGCGCAGCAGACCGCTGGCTCGCGCGCAACCGCGAGCGGCGTGCGCGAGCGGTCGTCCGTCGTCGGAGCGGGCGGCGTGCGCGCGGGCGTGATCGCCGCCGGCGGCATCCACCGCGGGCACGGTCATCAGCAGGCAGGCAAACGCCAGCAGAACCGCCGCGAGACTGCCTGCGACGGAACGAACGGGGGAGCTGGACGTCGTGCCGGACGGAGGCTGGCTCGCCGTCATCGGGGCGGCACCCTATGCGATGCGTCGGAGGTCACGCCGCGCGACCTGCCGGCGCGCGTCCGCATTTTGCAGACATCGGCTCGCACGGCGTCCGACCGCCGACGTGCCACGAGCCAGGACGTGCCGGCGCGTCACGCAACCGCCCGCGTGCGCGACCATGGCGGGCGATGCAGCTGCTCGCGCTCGACACCGCCACGCCCGCGACGACGGTCGCGCTGGCGCTCGCCGATGAGAAGTTGCTCACGCGCCGCCACGAGCCGAGGCCGGGCGAGCGCCCCGGGCACGTGAGCGAGCTGCTGGCGCTCGCGCTTGCGCTGCTCGACGAGGCGGGGATCGGCTTCGCCCAGCTCGACCGCATCGCCGTCGGCGTCGGGCCGGGCACGTTCACCGGCTTGCGGATCGGCGTCGCGACCGCCCGCGCGCTCGCGCACGCCCACGGCCTGCCGCTCGTCGGCGTCTCGACACTGCGCTCCCTGGCGGCCGGTGCGGAGCCCGCCGCCGAGGCGTCCGCCGTCCTCGCCGTGCTCGACGCACGCCGGGGCGAGGCGTTCGCCGCGGCGTGGGCCGGTGTGGCAGCTGCATCCGATCCCAGACACGAGCCGCTGCTGCAACCCGCCGCCCTCACCCCCGGGGCGCTCGCGCAGGCGGCCGCGGCATTGCCCGCAGGCGTCATGGCGGTCGGAGACGGGGCGGTAAGGTTCAGGACTATGTTGGAAGCGGCCGGAGCTGTCGTTCCGCCGGACGATTCCGCAGCCCATCGCGTCGAGGCGGCGGTGCATGCCCGGCTCGCCGCGGGCATGGAACCGGAGGCTTCCGATGCGGTCCTTCCGGCCTACCTGCGCCTGCCGGACGCCGAGCTGGCGCTCCGCGCACGGCGCCCCGACCAATCGTGAGATCGCGACCGACGACGCTCGAGATCCGCCGCCTCTCGTACTCCGACCTGCCGCAGGTGATCGCGGTCGAGCGGCGCGCCTTCCCGACGCCGTGGTCGCTCGCGATGTTCGTGCTGGAGCTGTCGAAGCCGTCCGGCGTCTGTCTCGCCGCCCTGCGCGACGGCACGGTCGTCGGCCATCTGATCTGCTCGCGCTACGACACCGTCTGGCACCTGATGAACATCGCGGTCGACCCGCGGCTGCGCCGGGAGGGGATCGCGACCGCACTGCTGAACGCGCTGCTGGAGCGGATCGACGACGGCAGCGGCAGCGCCCAGCTGACGCTGGAGGTGCGCCCGACGAACCGTGCGGCGATCGCGCTCTACGAGCGCTTCGGCTTCCGCTCGGCCGGCACGCGGCCGCGCTATTACCAGGACAACGGCGAGGACGCGCTCATCATGTGGCGCACGCGCGCGACGCTGAACGGCCGCCTCGACGACGTGCCGAACGTGGGCAGCGGCGCCGCGTGATCCTCGCGCTCGAGACGAGCTGCGACGACACGTGCGCCGCCGTCGTCACGCCGGACGGCGAGATCCGCTCGAACGTGATCTCCTCGCAAGGGGTGCACGACCGCTACGGCGGCGTCGTGCCAGAGGTCGCCTCGCGC
Source organism: uncultured Actinomycetes bacterium (assembly GCA_963770165.1). GTDB lineage: Bacteria > Actinomycetota > Thermoleophilia > Solirubrobacterales > Solirubrobacteraceae > Conexibacter. The sequence goes on along the minus strand of CAVYOK010000022.1, from coordinate 304,040 downwards.
CACCACCTGGAGCTGATCGGCGCAGTCGTCGACGACGCTCTGGCGCAGGCCGGCACCACGCTGCCGGAGCTCGACGCGATCGCGGTGACGCAGGGGCCGGGCCTCGTCGGCGCGTTGCTCGTCGGCGTCTCGACGGCGAAGGCGCTGGCGGCGGCGCACCGACTGCCGCTGATCCCGGTCGACCACCTGCACGGTCATGTCGCCGCCTCGTTCCTGCAGCCGAGTGACTTCCAGCCGCCGTTCCTGATCCTGATCGCGTCAGGCGGTCATACGCTGCTCGCGCGGGTCGAGGACCATGGGCCGGACTGGGAGGTGCTCGGCGCGACGCACGACGACGCGGCGGGGGAGGCGTTCGACAAGGGTGCGCGCATGCTCGGGCTCGGCTACCCAGGCGGCCCCGCGCTCGAGCGGCTCGCCGAGGACGGCGACCCGGAGGCGTTCGCGTTTCCGACCGCGCAGCAGGTCGCGGGCCTCGACTTCTCGTTCTCCGGACTGAAGACGGCGCTGCTCTACAAGCTGAGAGAGCTGGGGGAAGAGGAAGCGCAGCGCTGCCGCGCCGATCTCGCCGCCTCCTACCAGCGCGCGATCGTCGAGACGCTGGCGCGGCGGGTCGAGCGGGCATTGGAGCGGACGGGCGTGGAGCGGCTCGCGCTCGGCGGCGGCGTCGCCGCCAACGGCCCGCTGCGCGAGCGGATGCGCGGTCTCGGCGTGGAGATCGACATCCCGCCGATCCAGCTGTGCACGGACAACGCCGCGATGATCGCCTCCGCCGCCCGTCACCTGCCCGCGCTCCCGTTCCCGCGGTACGCCGCGCTCGACGCCTACGCGACGGGTGAGCGTGGCCTCTGACGCGCCGCTGCCCGAGGTCGTCCTCTACGGCCGCCCCGGCTGCCACCTGTGCGACGAGGCGCGCGTTGCGCTCCAGCGGATCCGGGGGGACCTGCCGTTCACGCTCGTGGAGCGCGACATCGAGCGCGACGACGCGCTCTTCAAGGCCTACTTGGAGCGGATTCCGGTGATCGCTCTCGACGGCGAGGAGCTGTTCGACTTCTTCGTCGACGAGGCGGAGCTGCGACGCCGCCTGCCCGGCTGAGCGCGAGGTACAGTGGGGGCGCATGTCGTCCACGATCGAGCACGATGCCGAGACCGAGCTCGGCAAGGTCGGCGATCGCCTCTCGCTCGGCGTCGCCGCGCGCCTCTCGCGCTATCTGCAGGTGCTCACACAGGCGAAGAAGATGGGCAAGGAGACGATCTCCTCGCAGGAGCTGTCGGACTACACGCACGTCAACTCGACGCAGATCCGTCGCGATCTCTCCGGATTTGGGAAGTTCGGCAAGCGCGGCGTCGGCTACAACGTCGACTCGCTCGTCTCGCAGATCCGCAAGATCCTGCGCACCGCCGGCCAGCACAACATCGCGTTGTTCGGCGCCGGTCACCTCGGCCGTGCGATCGCCTCCTCGGACATCTTCGCCGACCATGGCTTCCGCGTCGTCGCGATCTTCGACAAGGACCCGGCGAAGATCGGCGAGCAGGTCGGCCCGCACATGGTGCGGGACACGGGGGAGCTCGCGCAGATCGTCGAAGAGGAGGACATCGTCGTCGGCGTGCTCGCCGTCCCGACGGCCGCTGCGCAGGCGCTCGCCGACGATCTCGTCGCCGCCGGGGTGAAGATCATCTTCAACTACTCCGAGGCGCTCTTGCAGGTCCCACCGGAGGTGACCGTCCACACCTCCAGCCCGGCGGTCGATCTGCTCTACGCGCTGTACTTCTATCTGACGTGAGCTTCGACGACGCGTACGAGCGGTTCGCCGGCGCCGCCGAGGGCACGGTCGGGCTGGAGGAGGAGTTCGCGCTGCTCGACCCGGCGACGCTCGACCTGACGCCGTGCTTCGAGCACCTGCGCGACGCCGCCGAGGCGGGCGATCCCGTGCTGGCCGCCTCGCTCGCCGGCGAGCTGATCTCCTCGGAGATCGAGATCCGCTCCGGGCGCGGGGAGGACCTGCCGTCCGCGGTCGCCGCCCAGCGCGACCACCGTCGCCGCCTCTTCGCCCTCGCCGCGGCCCACGGCGTCGCGCTCGGATCCACCGGCACGCATCCGTGGGCCGACTATCGCGAGCAGCCCAACATCGACACCGAGCACTACCGCCGCGTGGTCGACGGGCTGCAGTACGTGGCACGCCGCAACAACACCTTCTCGCTGCACGTCCACGTCGGCGTGCGCGGGGCAGATCGCGCCGTGCGGGTGTGCGACCGCCTGCGGCCGGTGCTGCCGCTGCTGCTGGCGATCTCGGCGAACTCACCGTTCGTCGACGGGCTCGACTCGGGCCTGCACACCGCCCGCACGCAGATCTTCACGAAGTCGTTCCCGCGCTGCGGGGTGCCGGACGCGTTCGGCAGCTGGCGGGCGTTCAAGGACTACCTCGACTTCCTCGTGAAGACGAGCTCGATCGTCGAGTACACGCAGGTGTGGTGGTCGATCCGCCCGCACCTGTCGTTCGGCACGGTCGAGGTGCGCATCTGCGACGCGCAGAGCGTCGCCGCGGAGTCGGAGGCGCTCGCGGCGCTGATCGTCGGCACTGTCCTGCAGGCGGCACGCGACGTCGACGAGGGCGTGCCGTTCGTCGATCCGGCGCCGCGGCTGGTGGAGGAGAACGTGTGGCGGGCGATCCGCCACGGCCTCGACGGTCGGCTGATCGACCTCGACCGCGCCGAGGAGCGTCCCGCGGCGGAGGCGGTGGAGCGGCTCCTCAGCTGGACCGCCCCGGTGCGCGGCGAGCTCGGCATCGACGTCGCGCTGCCGGAGCTCAACGGCGCGCAGCGCCAGCGCCGGCTGCTCGAGGCGGGCGCGTCGATCGAGGACGTGTACGCCGCCACGGTGCGGGAAACGCGGGAGACCTACGCCCAGGAGGCGATCGTATGAGCGCACAGGAAGGGCCGGGCGGGACCGGTTCCACCGGCCGTCCGCCGACCGAGGAGGAGATGCGCGCGGCGCTCGAGGAGGAGCTCAAGCGCGTGCGCGTCGAGCAGGTCGTCACCGAGGCGACGGTCTCGATCCTGAACGTCGCCGTGCTGCGCGCGGGATTGGTCCCCGGGTCCGAGGGGGAGCGGGACCTTGCGCAGACGCGGATGGGAATCGAAGCCGTGCGGGCGCTGCTGCCGCTGGTGGAGCAGGCGGTCGGCGCCGAGCAGGCGAGACCGATCCGGGATGCGCTGAGCCAGCTGCAGATGGCGTACGTGAGAGCAGTGGGCGCAGAGCCCGCCGAGCCGGGCTCCGACGCTCCGGGGGCGCCGCCCGCGGCGGCGGCCGCGAGAGAGCAGCCGACCGAGGGCGCCGGCCCCGCGCAGAGATCCGGCCGGCTCTGGGTGCCGGGTCAGTAGCCGCGCAGCTCCTCGTACTGCGCTACGCACTCGGTGACGTGGGCGCGGAGCGACGCGGGGAGCTCGGCGAGGTCGGGCACGCGCTCGCTGGGGGCCTCGATGCCGTGCGAGTCGAGCACGCGTCGGTAGAACGGGTCATCCGCGCCGGCGACGGCGCTGAGGCCCGTGGCCTCGCTCGACTTCCACGCGAGCAGGTCCGGCGTGAACGTCAGGCCGAGGCTCTCCAGCAGCGCCGGAGCGCGCTGCTCCGGAGCACGCCGCAGGTCGCTCGAGTCCACCACCACATGGGGGATCCCCTCCCGACGAACGTGGGCCAGCTGGCGCGCGAGGTCCTCCCAGCCCGACTCGCGCAGCGGGAACAGCTCCGGACGGCCGGATCGGCGCAGCACCTTCATGCGCGAGGCGATCGTCAGGCGCGGGTCGCGGATCACGAAAGCGAGCGGGCGCGTCGCCAGCTCGGCCAGCAGCGGGAACGCATCGCCGACCTGGAACGTCATCTCCTTGACGACCAGCGCACGACCCCTCCCGCGGCCGCCGAGCCCGGCCACCGGCTGGGGCGCTTCCAGCAGCTCCTCGGCGCGCGCGAGGTCGGCGCCCTCGTACCACGTCGGCTCGAACGGCTCGTGCGCGTACCAGCCGATCGCCGGGTGGTTCCACAGGATGCGCGAGATCGCCGTCGAGGCCGTGCGCGGCGGGCCGATCAGCACGTACACCTCGCCGTGGCGCTCGCGCAGGCGAGCGGCCAGCGCCGAGCTCACGCGAGCGTCAGCCACTGCCCGGTCCCGTGCTCGCGCGCGGTGCGGTAGACGGCGGCGGCGCAGGCGACGTCCTCGATCGCCATCCCCATCGGGTTGAGCAGGATGCGCTCGTCGGGCGTCTCGCGGCCGGGCCTAATCCCGCGCACCACGTCACCCAGCTCGGCGTGCAGGTCCGACTGCTGCAGCCGCCCGGCGAGCACGAGCTGGTTGATCGTCTTTCTCTCGCGGTTGGCCTGGTCCCAGTCGTCGACGAGCAGCTTGTCGACGCCGACGTAGACCTCCGGCTTGACGTCCATGATCGAGATGTTGGAGACGAACACGCCCGGCATCAGCCAGTCCAGCTCGATGTACGGTCTCGCCGTCACCGTGCACGGCACGACGACCTCCCCGCGGCGGACCGCCTCCTCGGCCGTCTCGGCGACGACGACCGACAACGGCTCGCGGCCCAGCTGCTCCAGCTCCTGCGCGAGCGCCCTCGCCGCGCGCCGGTCGTGGTCGTAGAGGTGGATCCGCTCAAGCGCCGGGAACGACTCCAGCAGCCCGAGCGCGTGCAGCCGCCCGATGAAGCCGCAGCCGACCAGCGCGACCGACTGGAACCCTAAGCGCGCGAGGTACTCGCAGGCGAGCACCGTCACGCCGGCGGTGCGCATGCCGCTGATCTCGCCGCCCTCCATGATCGCGACGGGGAAGTGCGTCTCCGGGTCGTTCAGCACGATCACGGCGCTCGCGCGCGGGATGCTCCGCGCCTTCGGGTTGTCGTGCTTGGAGCCGATCCACTTGATCCCGGCCATCGCGTTCTCGCCGCCGACGTAGCCGGGCATCGCGATGATGCGGTCGGCGATGTGGCCGCCTCTGCGCCAGCGCAGGTAGGGCTTGAGCGGCTGCGCCGTTCTGCCCTCCGCGTGCAGCGCGAGCGCTCTGCGCAGCGCCTCCACGTAGCCGCGGATCGAGTCGCCCATCGCGGTTCGCACGTCCCGCCGCGTGAGGTAGAGGATGTCGCCGGCACTTGGCTCGGCCGGCCCCGAGGTGGGCTCGGTCTGCGTCGATGTCATGGCTCCCTCAGGACGTAGGGGTTAGCGCGACGGGCGCGGGACGGCTCGACCGGATCCCGCCCGCCTCGGGCTGCGCCGGGTCCGGCGGCACGTCCGGGACCTCCGGCCGGTGCGCCTCGACCCACGCGTCGTCGTAGACGAGGTCCATGTAGCGCTCGCCGCGATCGGGCAGCACGGTCACGACGCGCGCGCTCGCCGGCAGCGTCGCGACGACGCGCTGCGTCGCGGCGATCACCGCGCCCGACGAGCCGCCGGCGAGGATCCCCTCGCCGCGCAGCAGCTCGCGGCAGCCGCGCGCGGAGTCGAAGTCGTCGACGTAGATCACCTCGTCGACCTCCTGCTCGCACAGCAGCTCCGGCGTGCGGCTGGAGCCGATGCCGGGCAGGCTGCGTCTGCTCGGCGGGCCGCCGAAGATCACCGAGCCCTGCGCGTCGACGGCGACGACCTGGACGCCCGCGTACGCGTCGCGCAGACGGCGCGCCGCGCCCATCAGCGTCGCGCTCGTGCTGACGGCCGCGACGAACACGTCGACCGGCTCCTCCGTGCCGAGCGCCTCGACGATCTCGCTGCCGATCCCGTCGTAGTGGCACTGCGCGTTGAGCTCGTTCGCGTACTGGTCGATCCAGTAGGCGCCCGGAATCTCCGCGAGCAGCTCCCTCACGCGCTCCAGGCGCGTATGCAGGTAGCCGCCGTACGGGTCGGGGCGCTCGACCATCTCGACGCGCGCGCCCAGCTGCTCGAGGATCCGCAGGTTGAGCGGCGCGATTCTCGGATCGACGACGCAGATGAAGTCGAGCTCGTAGATGCGCGCCGCCATCGCGAGCGCGATCCCGAAGTTGCCCGACGAGGACTCGACGATCGTCGCGCCGGGAGCGATCGTGCCGTCGCGCAGGCCGCGTTCGATGATGTAGCGCGCCGGACGGTCCTTGACCGAGCCGCCCGGATTGAGCAGCTCCAGCTTCGCGTACACCTGCGGGCCGTGGTTGAACAGCCGCCGCAGCCGCACCAGCGGCGTGCCGCCGATGCACTCGATGATCGACGCCGAGACCATCTCGTCCCCGTCCCCCTTTTCCCCGGTGCATCGCCGATCCCCTTGGGCGACGCGTCGGAACAGCTTACCGTCACGGGACGACTTGACAAGCCGCGAAGCGGCTGCCTATCGTTGCCACGAAGACCGCATGCGCCCGTAGCTCAAACGGTCAAAGGAAACAATCGGGGGATCCGCACGCGCTGTCGCGCGCCAGACATCAAGCCGGGGGAGCTTTGTGTTTTTCCGGTGTCCGGCTGCCTTCGGGCAACGCGATTGCGTGCGTCCCAGACCGCAAGTTTCCTGGAGAGTACTGGCCTTTCAAGCCAGAGATACGGGTTCGAGTCCCGTCGGGCGTACTGAAGTTCTCAATTTTCGGATCCGTAAGTAATTGGGGGAGTCGTGCTGCCGGCCCATCGTGAGCTCGACGAGCGCTGGCAGGCGGCCTGGCGCGAGGCACGGACGTTCGCCACGCCCGGCGAGGACGCTGAGGGGCCGTCCCGCTACGTCTTCCCGTCCTGCCCGTTCACGTCGGGCAACGCGCATCTCGGCCATGCGCGCATCTACTCGGTCTCCGACGCGTTCGTGCGCTTTCGGCGAGCGATGGGCGACCAGATCCTCTTCACGACCGGCTTCGACTCGTTCGGGCTGCCGTCCGAGCTGGAGGCGATCCGCCGCGGCATCACGCCGGCGGAGTGGGTCGAGCAGTGCTGCGAGAACTTCCGCCGCGACTTCTCGGCGCTCGGTCTCTCGTTCGACTGGGAGCGCTCGTTCGTCACCTGCGAGGAGCAGCACTACCAGTGGACGCAGCACCTCTTCGTGCTGCTGCTCGAGCACGACCTGATCTACCGCCAGGAGCGGCACGTGCACTGGTGCGACTCGTGCCAGACGGTGCTCGCGCAGACGCAGGCCGACGGCGGCGTCTGCTGGCGCTGCGACAGCGCGATCCGCTTCATCCCGCTCGAGCAGTGGTTCTTCCGCGCCACGCGCTACGCGGCCGAGAACGACGAGAACCTCGACGCGCTCACCGGCTGGGACCTGAACGCGCTGGGCGCGCAGCGCTCGCTGCTCGCGCGCGTGGAGGGCGTCGAGCTCGACGCGACGACGCCGGCCGGCACGCAGGCGACCGTCTTCGCCGCGGAGCCCGAGGCGCTCGGCGCGGCCGCGTTCGTGGCGGTCTCGCCGAACCATCCGCGGCTGGCCGACTGGGTGGGGCAGCTGCAGGAGAGCGAGGCGCTGCGCGACATGAGATCGATGGGCTGGCGCAGCGGCGATCGCGCGGGCACCGTCGACGTGATCGACACCGGCCTGACTGCCCACGTCGCGGGGCTCGATCGCGAGCTGCCGGTGGTCATCTCGCCGATCGTCGACGCGCGGCATGGGGCGACCGCCTCGCTCGGGATACCGGCGGCCGACGCGACCGACGCGACGGTCGGCGAGAAGGCGGGGATCGTGGCACCGCCGATTGATGCGGCGACGGACCTGGCCGGTGTGGAGCGGCGACCAGCGCGCCGCTACGCGATCACCGACTTCTCGGTCGGGCGCCAGCGCAGCTGGGGCGCGCCGATCCCGATCGTCCACTGCCCGGCCTGCGGGATCGTGCCGGTGCCGAGAGATCAGCTGCCGGTCGTGCTGCCGAAGGACCTGAGGATCGACGGCACGGGGCGCCCGCTCGCCGAAGACGCGGCGTTCGTCAACACCGACTGCCCGCGCTGCGGCGGGCCGGCGAGACGCGAGACCGACACGCTCGACTGCCACGTCGACGCGTTCTGGACGTGGCTGTCGATCAGCGTCCCGTACGCGGACCGCGCCGAGCGGATGTTCGACCACCCGCAGACGGCGAGATGGCTGCCCGTCACGAACGTGATCCGCGGCACCGACGGCGCGGGCTTCGTGTTCGACCAGCGCTCGTTCACGAAGATGCTGCGCGACATCGGCCTGCTGACGCACATCGAGGACGGCGAGCCGTTCACGAACCAGCGCATGATCGGGCTCGTCCGCTTCGACGGGAAGAAGATGAGCAAGCACCTGCGCAACACCGTCGAGCTGAAGGCGATGCTCGAGCAGGTCGGCGCCGACGTGCTGCGCCTCGCGATGCTCTACGCGGCGGCGCCGAAGAACGACTTCCACTGGACCGACGAGCCGATCAGGTTCTGCGCCGAGTGGCTCGAGCAGCTGTGGGCCTGGGCGGCGCCGCGCATGCGCCGGTGGGAGCAGCTCGAGCCCGAGCTGCGCGAGCGGGTCGACGGCTCAACGAAGCCGCGGCGCAAGCTTGTGACGTGGTGCGACACGGCCCACCGCAACGTGACGCGCGCGCTCGACGCCATAGAGATGAAGCACGCCGTCGAGGGCGTCATCGCGTTGTCCGACAAGCTGCGCGAGTTCGAGCGCAGAGCGCTCGCGGCCGGGAATGAGGATGGGCGGCCGGGATCCGATTCGCTCGACCCGCTCGACGAGGCCGCTCTGCTGCTCGCCGCCCGGCAGCTCGTACGGCTGCTCGCGCCGATGGCGCCGCACCTGGCCGAGGAGCTGTGGTCGCTGTGCGGCGAGGAGCGGATGCTCGCGACGCTGCCGTGGCCCGAGCCGGTGGCGCGCACGAGCGCGCCGCAGCGTGTCGCCCGCTGATATCCGGCTGGCTTCGATTCGCCGCCGACCTCGATAGACTCGCGCGGTTCTTATGGGGGCCCTGGCCGCCGGTGGTCGCCGGCGGCGAGGGCCCCGAAGCATGCCGGAGCGCTCCGACGCGCGCCGGGATGTTCAACGGAAACCCCCCGGAGGATCCCGTCTTGTCCGACTTCCTCAGTGACCACGGCGTCGTCGTCGCGCTGGTGTGCGCGGCCGCCGCGCTGGTCTACGGCGCGCTGACGGTGCGCTCGCTGCTGGCGCTCTCACCAGGCAACGAGAAGATGGTCTCGATCTCGTCGGCGGTGCAGGAGGGCGCGCGGGCGTACCTCAACCGCCAGTACACGACGATCGCCGTCGTCGGTGTCGTCCTGTTCGTCGCGCTCATCTTCATCCAGGACATCTACGTCGCGATCGGCTTCGCGATCGGTGGCCTGTCCTCCGCGGCGGCGGGCTACATCGGCATGAACGTCTCGGTGCGCTCGAACGCGCGCGTCGCCGAGGCGGCGCGCGAGGGCGTGCCGAAGGCGCTCAGCGTCGCGTTCCGCGGCGGCGCGGTCACCGGCCTGCTCGTCGTCGGCCTCGCGCTCACGGGCGTCGCGGCCTACTACGGGATCCTCACCTCGTGGGTCGACCAGACGCCGAAGGAGGCGGTCGACGCGCTGATCGGCCTCGGCTTCGGCGGCTCGCTGATCTCCGTCTTCGCCCGACTCGGCGGCGGCATCTTCACGAAGGGTGCTGACGTCGGCGCCGACCTCGTCGGCAAGATCGAGGCCGGCATCCCCGAGGACGACCCGCGCAACCCGGCGGTGATCGCCGACAACGTCGGCGACAACGTCGGCGACTGCGCCGGCATGGCGGCCGACCTGTTCGAGACGTATGCGGTGACGGCGGTCGCCGTGATGCTGCTCGGCGTGCTGACGTTCGGCGCCGCCGACGCCTCGAACGTCGCGCTCTACCCGCTGATCCTCGGCGCGGTCTCGATCATCGCCTCGATCATCGGCACGTTCTTCGTGCGCTCCGCCGCCGGCAAGGTCGAGCGCGCGCTCTACCAGGGCCTGGTCGTCTCGGGCATTCTCGCCGCCGCCGCGTTCTACCCGATCACGCACTGGATGATGGACGGCGTGACGCTCGCGAGCGCGGGCGCGCCCGGCGACTCCCCGAGCGTCGGCGACTTCTACATCTGCTCGCTGATCGGCCTCGGCGTCACTGCCCTGCTTTTCGTGATCACCGACTACTACACGTCGACGCGCTTCGGCCCGGTCAAGAAGACCGCCAAAGCGTCGGAGACCGGCCACGCGACGAACATCATCCAGGGCCTCGCACAGGGCTTCCAGGCGACCGCCGCTCCGGCCCTCGTGATCGCGCTGGGCATCCTGTGGGCGAACGACCTCGCCGGCATCTACGGCATCGGCGTCGCGGTGATGGCGCAGCTGTCGCTGACCGGCCTGATCGTCGCGCTCGACGCGTTCGGACCGATCACCGACAACGCCGGCGGCATCGCCGAGATGGCGGACCTGCCGGAGTCGGTGCGCGCCGTGACCGATCCGCTCGACGCGGTCGGCAACACGACGAAGGCCGTCACGAAGGGCTACGCGATCGGCTCAGCGGCGCTCGCCGCGCTCGTGCTGTTCGCGGCCTTCAAGCTCGAGGTCAACGCCGAGCTGCCGGCGGCCGAGCAGATCGTCTTCGTGCTCGACGACCCGGCCGTGCTGATCGGCCTGCTGATCGGCGGCATGATGGTCTACCTGTTCGCCGCCCTCTCGATGGAGGCCGTCGGCCGCGCCGGCGGCGCCGTCGTCGAGGAGGTCCGTCGCCAGTTCCGCGAGCGGCCGGGGATCATGGACGGCACCCAGGAGCCCGAGTACGGCACCTGCGTCGACATCGTCACGAGATCCGCGCAGCGCGAGATGATCATCCCGTCGCTGATCCCGATCGTGGTCACGCTGATCGTCGGCCTGATCTCGACGGAGGCGCTCGGCGGCCTGCTGATCGGCGTGATCGTCGTCGGCCTCTTCATGGCCGTCTCGATGACCGCCGGTGGCGGCGCGTGGGACAACGCGAAGAAGCTGATCGAGGACGGCGCGTTCGGCGGCAAGGGCTCCGTCGCGCACCAGGCGTCGGTCACGGGCGACACGGTCGGCGATCCCTACAAGGACACCGCCGGCCCGGCGATCAACCCGATGATCAAGGTCGCGAACATCGTCGCGCTCCTGATCATCCCGCTGATCACGTAGGCGCCAGCCACAGCTGAGCAGTGCCACGACGGGCGGTCCCTGGGGCCGCCCGTCGTGCGTTCGGACGGCCTGCGCGAAGATGCGCAGATGCGCTCGCGTAGCTGGGTCGTGACGGTCGCAGCGGGGCTGGTGCTGGCGGATGCGTCGATCGTGACGCTGGCGCTGCCGGAGCTGCTGCGGACGCTCGACACGACGGTCGAGGGCGTCGCCGCGGTGATCGCCGTGTACACCGGCGTGCTGGCGCTCGCGCTGCCGTTCGCCGAGCCGGCGATGCGGCGGCTGGGACCGGCACGGGTCGGCGCGCTCGGATTTGCCGTTTTCGCGCTCGCGTCAGCGCTTTGCGCAGCCGCCGACACGCTGGCCGTCCTGCTCGTCGCGCGCGCGATCCAGGCCGCCGCGGGCGCGTTCGCGCTCGTCGCGACGTTCGAGCTGATCCGCGGCGGCACGGAGGCGGGGCGTCGGCACTGGCTCGGCGCCGCGGTGCTCGCCAGCGCCGTAGGGCCGGCGCTCGGCGGTGCGCTCACGCAGGCGTTCGACTGGCGGGCGATCTTCGTGGCGCAGGTGCCGCTGGCGGCTGCCGGCGCCTTGGCCGCGCTGCTCGCGGAGCCCGAGCCGCTCGGCGGGCGGGTCCTGTCCGCTCCGGGTGCGCGCACACCGCCCTATCGGGCGGCGCACGTGCATCCTCACGGCCACCCGCCCGATCGGCCGCTGCGGCGCACGCTGTTGCCTGATGCGCTTGCGCTGGCGCTCGTCTCCGGCGCACTCACGGCTGTGCTGTTCGGCCTGGTCCTTCTGCTGATCGCCGGGTGGGCGGTGGAGCCGCTTGCCGCCGCCGCCACTGTGACCGTCCTGCCGCTCGCCGCGCTGCTCGGCGCGCGGGTACCTGGGGCGCCGCGTGTGCGGGCGACGGCCGGCTGTCTGCTCGTCGGCGGCGGCGTGCTCGCGCTTGCGTGGCTGCCGAGTGCCTCGGTCGCCTGGACGTTTGCGCCGCAGGCGCTCGCGGGCGTCGGGATGGGGATGGCGCTGCCGGCGTTCGCCGGCGAGCTGCTGCCCGAGCGCACCGCGCATGAGGCGGCCCGGCTGCTGACGGTCCGCCACGTCGGCATCGCGCTCGTGCTGGTCGCGCTCGCGCCGCTGATCGCCCACCGCCTCGACGTCGTGACCGAGCGTGCGCAGGAGGAGGGCGTCGCGCTCGTGCTCGACGCCAGGCTGCCGCCGCAGGACAAGCTCACGCTGGCACCCGCGCTGCTGGGTGGCGTCGAGGCCGAGCGCCCCCGCGCGGGCCTCAGACAGGCGCTCGCCGACAACGGAAGCGGCTACGAGGGGGAGGAGCGCACGACCTACGATGCGCTGGCCCGGCGTGCCGACGACGTGCTCGTCAGCGCCGTCGGGGACGCCTTCCGCGTCGCGTTCATGCTCGCGGGCGGACTTGCGCTGCTCGCGGCGGCGGCGCTTGCGCTCACGAGAGGCGCAGGGACACTGTCGCGCGCGGGCGCCGTCGGCGTGCCGCTGGCGCTCGCGCTCGCCGCCGGCTTGCCGCTCGCGTACGCCGCGCTGCACGCGCGCGACGCGCCCGCGCAGGTCGCGATCCAGGATCCCTGCCAGGACCGCGAGCTGCCGGACACAGGCGGGATCGCCGGCTTCCTGCAGGACCGCGCCCTGGAGGCCCTGGACACCGCCGCCTGTCGCTTCGGCAGCAGCCGCGAGGAGCTCGTGCTCGCACTCGCTGACGAGCAGGCGGCGCGGCGCTACGAGCGCGAGCACGGCGTCGACCCGCGGTCGGCCTCGAGTGTGCTCGGGCACCTCGTTAGCCCATAGGCGTACCGCCGACCGGCGCATATCAAAGGGTTAAAGTGAGGAGATGGGATCGGGGGACCGCGAGCTCGTCGCGGAGCGGCTGGCCGTGCGTGCTTCGACGCGCACGCGTCGCCCGGCGACCGCGGCCGAGGTCGCGTGGCTCGCGTTGGTGCCGTGCGCGCTCGTCACCGTGCTCGCGATGCTGGTGCTCGGCCCGGCGCTCGGGCGCCTTCTGCCCGACTCTCCCGGCACCCCGTGGCCCGGCGCCCTCCACCTGCGCCCCGAGCCGACCGAGCACGGCCGCTACCTGCCGCTCGTCGCCGCGCCGCTGTTGCTGACGGCCGCGATCGCGCTCGGTCGCGGTCGCCTGCGGGTGGGGACGCCGATCGGGCGCTGGATCGCGGGCGTTCAGGTCGCGGGCGCGCTGTTCCTCGTCGCCTGCCTCGTCTTCCAGCGTCAGGCGACGTTTGAAGTCCCCTACTCGGGCGCCTCCACCGGCACGTCGTTCCGGACCGTCTACTTCACGATTCCCACGCTGACGGTCGCGTGCGCTGTCGCCGTCGCGATCGCGGCGGCGGTCCGCGACCGTCGGACGGTGGAGCGGGCACGCTCGTTGCTGCGCGACGCGCCACGCCGGCGCGCGTTCGCGTGGGGCGCGGTGGCGCTGATGGTGGCGATCACCATGCTGCCGGCGATCGAGCTCGAAGGCACCATCGCGCACGCGCTCTCGCCGACCCGCTACCACCTGAAGTTCCCGCTCGACGAGACGTACGCCGTGCTCGACGGGCGCTCGCCGCTCGTGGACTTCGCCGCGCAGTACGCGTCGTTATGGCCATATGCGCTGGGAGCGGCGATGTGGGCCCTGGGTGACTCCGTCGGCGCCTTCATGACCCTCACCGCGCTGCTGACCGCGCTCGGGCTCGCATCGATCTTCGCGGTGCTCAGGCGAGTCCTCGCCAACGCCGTCGCCGCGCTGCTGCTGTTCCTGCCGCTGCTCGCGACGAGCGTCTTCATGATGGAGGGCACCTCCGTCCACCGCTACTCGGTGGTGACGTTGCCGGGGACGCTCCTGCGACTTGCGGGACCGTGGTTCCTGCTGCTGCTGGTCGCCCGCCATCTCGACGGTGCACGTCCGCGTGGACGCGTCGCGCTGTTCGCCGCGGGCGGCCTCGTGATGCTCAACAACGCCGACTTCGGCGTCCCGGCGCTCGGTGCGACGCTGGCCGCGCTGTTGTGGACCAACCGGCTGACGTCCCGCGCGCTCGCGCGACTGGCGGGCGAGGCGATCGCCGGCGTGCTCGTCGCGTACGCCGCCGTCGCGACCCTCGCGCTGCTGCGAACCGGCGGGCTGCCGGATCTCGGGCTGCTCGTGCACTACGCACGCCTCTTCACCGGGGCCGGCTTCGGGATGCTCCCCGTCAAGCCGCTCGTCGGCGTCAGCACGATCATCTACCTGACCTACGTCGCCGCGATCGCCACGGCCACCGTCCGCGCGCTCGGCGGGGCGCAGGACCGGCTCTTGACGGGCCTGCTCGCGTGGAGCGGCGTGTTCGGGATCGGCATGGGTGCCTACTACGTCGGTCGCTCGCACCCGGAGGTGCTGATCAACATGTTCCCGGCGTGGGCCTTGAGTCTCACGCTGCTGGTCGCGCTCGCGATCAGGGGACTCGTCGGTCGGGGTCGGTTGCCCAGCCCGGCCGAGGCGATGTGCCTGGTCGGCTTCGGCGTGCTGGTCTGCTCGCTCGCGCAGACGCCGGCGCCGTGGTCGCAGATGGCGCGTCTCAGGGAGACGACGAGCCGGACGCTGTCGCGACCGGTCGAGGAGCGCTTCGTGGCGGACCGCACGCGCGACGGCGAGCCGGTGCTGATCCTCTCGACGCTCGGGCACCGCCTCGCCGCCCGCGCGGGCGTGGAGAACGTCTCGCCGTATACCGGCGAGGAGTCGATGCCGATGCGGGAGCAGCTTGCGTCGGCGCTCGCGTCGCTGCGCCGCGCTGGCGGGCACAAGGTGTTCCTCCCGCTGGCCGAGCCGCTGCCGGACATCCACATGGCGGTCGAAGCCGCCGGATACCGCTCGCTCTCGTACGACGAGCGTGCCGGCTTGGCAGAGTTCTCCGACCAACCCTGACGGCTGGTCGCAGGATCGGACCGAGCATCTAGCATCCGGTCCCGAACGCCACGATGGCTCAGCGACGTCTCCACGGCCTCGAGCGGGTGCTCGGGGTCAACGCCCTCTTCTCGACCGCCTACGGAAACGTCGGCAGCTCGATCTACTACGCGCTCGGGCTGGTCGCGAGCTTCGCGCTCGGGCTCACCCCGGTCGTGTTCGTGATCGCCGGGATCATCTTCTACCTCACCGCTGCCACCTACTCCGAGGCGACCGCGATGTACCCGGAGGCGGGCGGATCGAGCAGCTTCGCGCGCCACGCCTTCAACGAGTTCTGGTCCTTCTTCGCCGGCTGGGGCCAGATGCTGAACTACGTCATCACGATCTCGATCTCGGCCTTCTTCGTGCCGCACTACATCGGCTCGCTGTTCTGGGAGCCGTTGCGGCACTCGCCGGGGGACATCGTCTTCGGGATCGGCGTCGTCGCCGTGCTGGCGGTCGTCAACGTCGTCGGCGTCAAGGAGGCGGCGCGCCTCAACATCCTGCTCGCCGTCATCGACTTCGCCACGCAGCTGCTGCTGGTCGTGCTCGGGCTCGTGCTCGTCTTCTCGCCCGAGACGCTCGTCGACAACGTCCAGCTGGGCGTGGCGCCGACCTGGGGCGACTTCATCGTCGCGATCCCCGTCGCGATGATCGCCTACACCGGCATCGAGACGATCTCGAACATGGCCGAGGAGGCCAGAGACGAGGCGACGACGATCCCGCGCGCCATCAACCGCGTCGTGGTCGCCGTGTTCGCGATCTACGCGCTGCTGCCCGCGGTCGCGCTCAGCGCCCTGCCGGTGACGCAGAACGCCGACGGCGACTACCAGACGCTGCTCGGCCTGCCCGAGGACAGAGGCGGCTTCAGCGGCGACCCGGTGCTGGGGATCGTCAGAAGCATGGACCTCGGACCGCTGCAGGGCGTCGGCGAGCTGTACGTCGGCCTGCTGGCGGCGACGATCCTCTTCATCGCGACGAACGCCGGCATCATCGGCGTCTCGCGGCTCGTCTACTCGATGGGGATCCACCGCCAGGTGCCGGACCGGCTGCGCCAGCTGCATCCGCGCTTCCGTACGCCGTGGCTCGGGATCCTGATCTTCTCCGGCGTCGCCTGCGTGGCGATGATCCCCGGCCAGGCCGAGTTCCTCGGCAACATGTACGCGTTCGGCGCGATGCTGTCGTTCACGATCGCGCACGCGGCGGTCGTGCGCCTGCGCATCGCGCAGCCGGACCGAGAACGCCCGTACCGCGGTCCTGGAACGCTGCGGGTCGGCGGCCACCCGCTGCCGCTGTTCGCGCTCGCCGGCGGCCTTGGCACCGGGATCGCGTGGGTCACGGTCACCGTGCTGCACCTCGACGTGGCGCTCGCCGGCACCAGCTGGCTGGCGGTCGGGATCGCGCTTTACGCCGTCTATCGCCGGCGCCATGGGCTCGACCTGCAGACGACGACGCGCGTGGCAGTCCCGAAGCCGGTCGTCGATCACGAGGCCGAGTACGAGTCGGTGCTCGTCGTGTTCGAGGAGCGCGAGCTCGAGCTGGACGTGCTCGCCACCGCGAGCCGGATGGCGGCGCGGCGCAGCCGCGGCATCCACGTGCTTGTGACGATCGTGGTGCCTGCGACCAGCCCGATCAACGCTGCGCTGCCGGAGCAGGAGCTGAGTGCGCAGGAGATCATCGAGCAGGCGAAGCTCCAGTGCGGCCGGCGCGTGACGGGCCACTGGCAGAAGGTGCGCGCCGGGCAGGCGGGGCGCGCGATCGTCGACGAGGCGCGCGAGATCGGCGCGCGCGCGATCGTGATGCCGCTGCCTGCGCGGACGGGCGGCGGCTCGATCTTCGGCCGCACGCTCGAGACGGTGCTGGCCGAGCGACCCTGTCGGGTGATCATCGAGTCCGCCCGCGGCCGACGTGCGGCCCCGGTCGAGCCGGCGGCGGTCGTCTGATGCCCGAGCCGCCGCGCCAGCTGCACCGCTCCGCGACGCGCGTGCTCTCGCTTGCGATGATCGCGATCGGCGTCGCGCTCGTCGTGCGCACGCTGGTCGCGGGCGGCGGCGGGCTCGCGCTCGGGATCGTGCTCGGCGTGCTGTTCGTCGCGGCCGGCGGGGCACGGCTGTACCTGCAGGCGCGTCAGGGGCGCAGCTCGTGAACCCGGGAACGCTCAGCGCGCGCGCGCTGTTCGGGCTCGTCTACACGATGTCCGTCAGCTCGGTGTACTTCGCGCTCGGCGTCGTCGCGCAGCGCGCGCTCGGGCTGACCCCGCTCGTCTTCCTGATCGCCGGTGTGTTCTTCGCGTTGGCCTCGATGACGTACGTCGAGGGCGCGGCGCTGCACCGCGAGCGCGGCGGCTCGTCGGTGTTCGCCCGCTACGCGTTCAACGAGCTGGTGAGCTTCGTCGCCGGCTGGGCGATCCTGCTCGACTACGCGATCCTGCTCGCCGTCACCGCGTTCACGGCGACGAACTACCTGGCGGAGTACTTCGACCCTGTCGGCCACGGGGCGCTGGAGAT
This sequence comes from uncultured Actinomycetes bacterium, assembly GCA_963770165.1. Classification (GTDB taxonomy): domain Bacteria; phylum Actinomycetota; class Thermoleophilia; order Solirubrobacterales; family Solirubrobacteraceae; genus Conexibacter. The sequence goes on along the minus strand of CAVYOK010000022.1, from coordinate 286,516 downwards.
CGTGGTCGCGATCGCCGTGATCGCGGCGGTCGCGCTGATCAACGTGCGTGGTGTGAGCGTGCGTCAGCTGCGGCGCGGGCTGGTCGTCGCGCTTGCCGACATCGTCGTGCAGCTGCTCCTGATCGTGCTTGGGCTCGCGCTGCTGCTGGACCCGGGGGCGATCGTCGACTCGATCGAGCTGGGCAGCTCGCCGGCGTGGGACGACACGATCTACGCGCTGACGATCGCGACGATCGCCTTCACCGGCCTGGAGGCCGCCGCGAGCCTCGCGGGCGAGACGTCGACCACCCGCGCCGGCCTGCACCGCCTCGTCGGCCCGGGCGTCGGCACGATCCTGCTCGTCTACGTGGGGATCGCCGTCGTCGGCGTGAGCGCGCTGCCGATCGACGGCGGAGCGGACGCGTTCGGCACGCGCGACGTCGAGGCTCCGCTGCTGTCGGTCGCCGACGCGTTCTCGCAGGACTGGCTCGCCGACGGGCTGCGTGCGGCGGTCGCGGCGACTGCCGTGATCGGATTGCTGGCGGCGGCGAACTCCGCGATGCTCGGCATCTCGCGGCTCGCCTACGGCCTGGCGACGAACCGCCAGATCCCCAGCGGGCTTGGACGGCTGCATCCGACGCGCGGCACGCCGTACGTGCTGATCGCGCTCGCCGCGCTCCTCGCCGCCGCGCTGACGATCCCCGCGGACATCGACTTCCTCGTGGGGATCTACGCGTTCGGCGCGATGCTCGCGTTCACGATCGCGCACTGCTCGATCGTCCGGCTGCGCTACCGCGAGCCTGAGCGCGAGCGGCCGTACGCCGTGCCGCTCTCGCTCCGCGTCAAGGGCGGCGCGCTGCCGCTGCCGGCGGTCGTGGGGGCGCTGCTGTCGGGCGCGGGCTGGGTCACGGTGCTGGTGCTGCACGAGGGCGCGCGCTACGTCGGCCTTGCATGGCTGCTCGGCGGCCTCGCGCTCTACGTCGCCTATCGCCGCATTGACGGCAACCCGCTGCTGAGGCGCGTGACGGTGCCCGAGCGCGCGCTGCGCGGGGAGCCGCAGCGCGCCGACTTTGGCTCGCTGCTCGTGCCGATCTTCGGCAAGCCGCTCGACGACGACATCGTGCAGACGGCCGGCCGGCTCGCCGGCGAGGTGCGCGACGAGCTCGAGGAGGAGGGTGCGACGATCGAGGCGATCTGGGTCTTCGAGGTGCCGATGTCGCTGCCGATCGACGCGCGCCTGCCGGAGGCGCAGGTCAGACGCGCGCAGGAGGCGCTGCGGCGCGCGAAGGCTGTCGGCGAGGAGTACGAAGGCGTGCACGTGCAGACGGCGATGGTGCGCGCCCGTCGCGCCGGCGAGGCGATCGTGCGCGAGGCGAGACGGCGCGGGGTGGAGGCGATCGTGCTGGCGGCCGAGGAACCCTCGCTCGTGCGCAGCGGCGCGCTGTTCGGCGGGTCCGGCGGCCCGCTCGACAACTACGTCGGCGAGGTCACGAAGTACGTGCTGCGCAAGGCCAGCTGCCGGGTGATCCTGACCGCCCCGGCCGCCGAGCCACAGGGCGAGGCGCCGCGATAACCTCCCGCTCATGTTCATCCTCGTCGTAGGAGCCGGCCGCGTGGGGTCCGCCGTCGCCAAGCGGGCGCTCGAGGCGGGGCACGAGGTCTCCGTGCTCGACGAGGATCCGCTCTCGCACGAGCAGCTCGACAAGGACCTCGCCGACAGCTGGGAGGACGCCGGCGGCCGCTTCACCGTCGGCACCGCGTTGGAGGTCGACGCGCTGCTGGAGGCCGGAATCGAGAAGGCCGATGTGTTCATCGCCTCGACGAACGGGGACAACACGAACCTCGTGATCGCGCAGATCGCCCAGCGGCGCTTCGACGTCCCGCGCGTCGTCGTGCGCGTGCTCGACCCGGCGCGCGCCGCCTGGTACGCCGAGCAGGGCCTGCACACGATCTGTCCGACGCAGCATGCGATCGAGATGGTCGAGCGCGCCGCGCTCGGCGACGCCGAGGCGCCCGCATGAGAGGGACCGCCGCGTGTACGTGATCGTCGTCGGTGCTGGGAAGGTCGGCTGGAACCTCGCGCGCGAGCTGCTCGGCAAGGACCACGAGGTCACCCTGATCGAGGCCGATCGTCGCCGCTACCTGATCGTCGAGCAGGAGCTGGAGCACGCCGTCCAGTACGGCGACGCGACCGAGCTGTGGGTGCTCGAGCGCGCCGGCATCCAGCGCGCCGACCTCGTGATCGCCGTCACCGGCGACGACGAGGACAACATGCTGATCTGCCAGGTCGCGAAGGAGAAGTACCTCTGCCAGCGGATCGTCGCGCGCGTCAACAACCCGCGCAACCTGCAGCACTTCAAGCTGCTCGGGATCCGCCCGGCGGTCTCCGCGACCGACCTGATCCTGCGCCTGATCGAGCACGAGGTCCCGCAGTACGGGCTCGTGCAGCTGCTCGCGCTGGAGGGCGAGCGGCTGGAGATCATCGAGCTGGAGGTCGCCGACGGCGCGCCCGCGGCCGGGCAGCGCGTCGACGACGTCGAGCTGCCCGAGGGCAGCCTGATCATCTCGGTGCTGCGCGGCGGAGCCGGCTTCGTGCCGAAGTCCGACACCATCATCCAGGCCGGCGACGAGGTCCTGCTGATCCTCGACCCGGGCCTCGAGTCGGCGATCACGCCGCAGTTCACGCGCAACGGCGCGGGTCCCGGCAGCTAGTCCAGGGTAGGACGCTCTCCGATGGCGGATCGTCATGTCGCGCACCTGCTGATCGGCGGCGGCCTCGCGAGTGCGAACTGCGCGCGCTGGCTGCGCGAGGCCGGCGGCGAGGGGGAGATCCTGCTCGTCGGCCGCGAGCCCGAGCCGCCCTACAACCGCCCACCGTGCTCGAAGGGCTATCTGCAGGGCCACGAGTCGCGCGACGACACGTACTTCCGCCCGAACGAGTGGTGGGAGGAGAACCGGATCGGTCTGTTGACGAGGACGAGCGTGACGAAGCTCGATACGACCGCCCGGGAAGTCGCGCTCTCGAACAGAGAGGTCGTCTCCTACGACACCGCGCTTGTCGCGACCGGCGCGAACGTGCGGCGGCTGAACGTCGAGGGCGCTGAGCTGGACGGTATCCACTACCTGCGCGCGCTCGGCAACGCCGATCACATCCGCGCCGACGCTGACGGCAAGAAGGTCGTGCTGATCGGCGGCTCGTACATCGGTTGTGAGGTCGCGGCGTCGCTGACGGCGACCGACCACGCCACGTGTCAGATCGTGATGCAGGAGGCGGTGACGCTGGAGCGCGGCTTCGGCGCGACTGTGGGCCGCTTCCTCCAGGACCGCCTGGAGGAGCACGGGATTGCCGTACACGGCGAGGACGCGCTGGCGCGCTTCGAGGGCGCCGACGGGCGCGTCACGCATGTCGTGACGCAGAACGGCAAGCGCCTGGAGGCCGACTGCGTCGTGATCGGCGCCGGCGTGATGCCGGACACGATGCTGGCGAGAGCCGCCGGCCTGACGCTCGACGAGGAGCGCGGCGGCGTGCTGTGCGACGCACGCCTGCGCACGAGCGCGTCCGACGTGTGGGCGGCCGGGGACATCGCCTCCTACGAGAGCCGCCCGAACGGCCGCCGCATCCGCATCGAGCACTGGGACGTCGCCTTCAACCACGGCAAGACGGTCGCGCTGAACATGCTCGGCCAGGAGGTCGAGCACGAGGTCGTGCCGTACTTCTTCTCGGACCTCGCCGACTGGGCGTCGCTCGAGTACGTCGGACCGGCCGCCTCGTGGGACCGCGAGATCGTGCGCGGCTCGCTGGGGGAGGGCTCGTTCAGCGTCTGGTACCTCGCCGACGGGCGGCTGGAGGGCGCGCTGTCGATCGGGCGCTCGGAGGAGCTGGCGCACGCGCGGCGGCTGATCGCCTCGCGCGAGCCGCTCGGCGACGATGCGGTCGCTGCGCTGGGCGACGTCGACAGCGACCTGTCGGCGCTGTAAGCGCCGGGCGTTCGCGAGGCGTCGCCGTGGACTCGGTCGAGGAGGCGCGCGAGCAGATCGCGCAGATCGCCGCGACGCTGCGTGCGTTCGTGCACGCCGCCGGCGCGCTCGAGGCGACGCTGCTGCTCGACCAGGGCACCGAGCTGCCGGTGCTCGTCGTCGAGTGCCCCGCCGTCGGGCCGGTGCTGCTGGGAGAGGGGGAGCAGCTCGTGCAGCTCGACGTCGACCGGCTCGCCGCCGCGCCGCTGCCGCTGCCGGAGGTGAAGGCGCTGCCACCGTTCGAGGTCGACGCGGTGCGGGCCGAGATCACCGCTCCGCTCGGCGGCGTCGAGCACCAGGCGCGCGCGGTCCGCGAGTTGGCGGAGGCGTTCCCGGGCCGCAGCGTGCTGAGCGTCGCGTTCGCGACGACCGACGTCGAGATGCCGCTGACGATCGCGGCGCGCGCGGGCGACGCGCTCGTGGTCGCGCTTGGGGCTGAGGAGCAGTTAGAGATGCCCCCGGGATGGCCTTAGAGCGTGACCGTGCCGTCCGGGTGGATCGTCCAGTGGGGGTTGTGGGCGACCTCCCACGGATGACCGTCGGGGTCGACGAATACGCCCGAGTAGCCGCCCCAGAAGGTTTCCGAACCGTGGCGCGGGATCTGCGCGCCGGCCGCCTCCGCCTCGGCGATCACGGCGTCCACCTCCGCCGGCGAGGCGCAGTTGTACGCGAGCGTGATGCCGCCCCAGCCGCCGGGGTCGTGCGCGATCCCGCTGTCCTCGGCGAGGCGCGCGCGGTCCCACAGGGCGACGATCATGCCGCCGGCCTGGAAGAAGACGACGTCGTCCGCCGGTGCGGCGCCGGTGCGCCAGCCGAGCGCCTCGTAGAAGGCGCGCGAGCGCGCGAGGTCGCGCACGCCGAGGGTGACGAGGCTGATGCGCTGGTCCATTGCAAGCATCGTCCCACGACTGGCGGCAGCGAAACGCCCGCCCGACGAAGCCTCTATCCTGATCCGTCGATCCGTTGCGGGATCGTCTAACGGCAAGACGCTCGGCTCTGGACCGAGAAATTGGGGTTCGAATCCCTGTCCCGCAGTCGCTGCTTGGCTCCGTGATGTCGCGCCGCCGCGATCTGTCGAACGCGCTAGTTGCCCAAGCGCCACGTGTAGCTGCTGTCCTCGTAGTTGACGGTTGCGGCGTATCCGTATCCGGACATCGTCCCGTCGCCGTTGACGGTGCTGACAGCAAGGCATTCGAAGTTGCCTGTGTGCTGGGCGGTGTCGTCGATGTTGCCGCCGCCCACCGGCGTGCATTCGGTGCGGAGGATAGGTCCTTCCAGAAGACCGTCGTTGACAGCTTCGATCGCGTCCTTGGTCACGGAACGTTGGAGTGACTTCACCAAGGATTTCCGAATCGCTACTTCGAGTCGGTGGGCAGCCCGCTCGCGGGCGCGCCGAGCCGCAGCGGCCTTCAAAGCGGCCTCTTGAGCAGCTTCCCGAGCATCAGCGGCTCGTTGTTGTGCGATCCGCTCCTTTCGAGCGACATCGTCGTGGTGCTGCTTCACGAGGATTCCGGTGGTCACCCCTCCCGCAAGGAGCACGAGAAGCACAGTCGCGACGAGCCGCTTACCGCGGGTTCCGAGATGCCGACGCCGATCAAAGCGTGTCCCGCAGTTTGGACAGAAGGCACTGTTGCCCACCGTCTGCGTCGAGCATTTCCGGCAGACGCGGGTAAGGGGCGGCCCTTCTGGTTCGCTGTCCCCTTCTGCTTCTGGCATCCCGTCCTCCTTCTCGTTGGGGACCGGAAGCTAGAGCGTTGCTGTGCTCAAGCGCAAGAAGGAACCGCCGGCGCTACGGCAGCGGCGCAGGGATCTCCTGTGTCGCGCACTTGACACTCCGCGCGTCACCGCGTGAGCAGAAGCGGGAGCCGCGCTGGCGGAAGCTGGACGCATCGAACAGGCGAGCACAGGGCTCGCCTCCAAGAACCGGAGGGTTCTCATGCGTTCCACCATCAGCATCCGTCGTCCGTCGGCCTCCATGATCGTCGCGCTCGTCGCCTTGTTCGCGGCGCTCGGCGGAACCGGCTATGCAGCCGCGACGATCAGCGGCAGAGAGATCCAGAAGCGCAGCATCCCCGCCAACCGCGTCGTCAACAACGCGCTCGGCGGCGGTCAGATCAACGAGTCGAAGCTCGGCCCGGTGCCGGTCGCCCAGCAGGCGCTGACGGCGCAGACGGCCCAGAGCGCGACCGAGGCAGGCCACGCGACCAACGCCGACACCGCCACGAACGCGCAGAACGCGGTCAACGCGCAGAACGCCCAGAACGCCCAGCAGCTGCAGGGCCGTGGCCCGGAGGCGTTCCTCGCGAACAGCGTGCGAGTTCGACTCGCCTCGGTCAACGTCAGAACTGGCGCGACCGACTCGATCGTAGTCGGCTGCGCCGCGTCCGAGAAGGGCATCGGCGGCGGTGCCGCCTGGATCGTCGCGGGCACCGACAACCCCACGGAGCTCGACGCGCAGCTGACCGCCTCGATGCCCGTCCCGGCGGCGGGTGGCACGGACAACATGGTCGGCTGGAAGGCCGCCGGCCTCAACAACACCGGCTTCGACCGGCTCCTGCGCGCCTACGTGATCTGCGTCCCGAGAACGGCGTAGCTCGCAGGGTCAGTCGGCGACCCACACGGTCACCGGCTCGCTGCGCCCCTTCAACTCGACGGCTCCATGGCGCCGCAGCCCCTCGGCTGCGGCGCCGAGCTGTGCGTGGGTGGTCTGGGAGACGAACAGACGGCCTTCGGCGTCGCGACCGAGCGCCTGCAGCCGGGCGGCGACGTTCGTCGCGTCTCCGACGGCGGCGTACTCGACGCGCCGGTCGGAGCCGACGAGGCCCGACATCACGTGACCGCTGTTGAGCCCGAGGCCCGCCTCGAGCGGCGCGTCGGCCAGCCGCTGCTCCAGCAGCCACGAGTTGAAGCGAGGGAGAGCGGTCGTCGAGGATCGCGCGGCCGGCTTGGAGGGCGCACACCGCGTGGTCGTCACGCGGGAGCGGCGCGCCGAAGACCGCCATCACGCCGTCGCCCTGGTAGGAGACGACGGTGCCGCCGTGTGCGAAGACCGCGCCGGAGACGGCGTCGAGGTAGCGGTTGAGGACGGCGATCACCTGCTCGGCCTCCAGCTGCTCGGAGAGGCGCGTGAAGCCGCGCAGGTCGCAGAAGAGCACGGTCGCCTCCAGCCGCCGGCTCTCCAGGCGCGCTGGCTCGTCGCCCGCGGGCAACAGCTCGGCGGCGACGTCGGGCGAGACGAAGCGCTCGAACGTCGTGCGCAGCCGGCGGCGAGCGCGCACCTCGAAGAGATACGTGAGCGCGACGGCGCCGAGCGTCCCGAGCGCGAGCGCGAGCAGCGGTGCGGCAACGGGGACGATCGCGCCGGCGTCGAACGCGAGCTGCGCGCCACCGAGCAGCGCGAGCGTGCCGAGCAAGCCGGCGCCGAGCGCTTGCGCGAGCGCGCGGCTCGGCGAGCCCGCGAGCGTCGCGAGCGGCGCGAACAGACCGGCGGCGAGCACGAGCAGGATCGCGGTGAATGCCGGAGCGTCGCCGAGCGGGTAGCCGTCGAGGACCGTCTGAATCGCGTTGGCGTGGATCTCGGCGCCGGGCATCAGGTCGCCGCCGACCGGGACGGGATGAAGGTCGAGCAGCGCCGGCGCCGTCGCACCGACGACGACGACGCGATCCCGCACCTGGGCCGGGTCGAAGCGGCCCGACGCCACGCGCCAGAACGAGACGCGCCGCGCCGTCCCCGCCGGGCCGGCGAAGTCGATCGGCCGCGCCGGTACGGCCGGGTCGCCGCCGGCCGCGAGCACGGAGAGCTGAGGCACCCCGGCGACGCGGCCCTCGACGCGCCGCCAGACGCCGTCGCTGTCGACTGGGAACAGGGCCATGCCGACGCGTCCGCCGCCGGCCAGCAGGCGCTCGCGGCCGATGACGGCCGGCGCGCCGTCGGCCTCGAGCTCAGTCGTGCTCAGCAGCACGCGCCGGTCGCTCGCCGCGTCCAGCAGGTCGCGGTCGTCGCGCGGGTTCGACAACTCGGAGAACTGCACGTCGTAGACAATCGTGCGCGCGCCCGCTCGCAGCAATCTGCGGATCGCGAGCGCGTGGATCCAGCGCGGGTACGGCCAGCGGTACGGAAGACGGCCGAACGTGGGCTGGTCGATAGCCACGACGACCACGTCCGGCAGCGGATGCGCGGCACGCATCGAGAAGCGGGCGTCCACGAGCGACTGCTCGACCCGCTCTGCCGGGCCGCCGTCGACCAGCGCGAGCGCGCCCGCGACGCCGGCGGCCACGAGTCCCACGCCGAGCGCGCGCACGAGGCGAGCTGGGGGGCGCCGCGGCATGCGCGGGAGTGTCGCGCATCCGACATGCCGTGCGTCGACTCTGCGACAGTGCCGTCGCGCGCGACGCGCGAGAGTCCTACGCGATGCTCCGATCTCACCGCACCCTCGTCCTCCGCCTGCTCGCGACGTGCGCGCTGCTCGCGCTCCCCTCCGCCGCGCTGACCGGAGTCGTGCAGGGCGCGCCCGGCGAGCGCATCCAGACCGTTGCCGGCAGCGGCAGCGGTGGCTTCGCCGGCGACGGCGGTCCGGCAACGAGTGCGTTGCTCACGAGTCCGTCCGACGTCGCGCCGCTCGACCCGCTGAACGGGGGTGGCGGCTACCTGATCGCGGACACTTCGAACCACCGCATCCGCCGCGTCGACGCGAGCGGCACGATCCAGACGGTCGCGGGCGCCGGTCCGGCGGCCGGCGCGCCGGGAGGATTCGCCGGCGACGGCCTGCCGCCGACCGACCCGGCGGTGCGCCTGAACCAGCCGCGCGGGGTTTCCTCGGTCGCCGCCGTGGCCGGTGGCGGCTTCCTGATCGCCGACACGGGCAACAACCGCATCCGCGCGGTCGTCAACGGCATCCTCACGACCGTCGCCGGCAACGGCCAGCCGGGCTTCGGCGGCGACGGCGACGGCGCGCAGATCGCGCGGCTCAACCAGCCGGCCAACGTCGCCGCGCTGCCTGGCGGCGGCTATCTGATCGCCGACACGGGCAACAACCGCATCCGCCGCGTCTCGCCGAGCGGGATCATCACGACCGTCGCCGGCACAGGCCCGGCCGCCTTCACCGGCGACGGCGCCCGGCCGCGTCAGCCGCGCTCAACGCGCCGAGCGACGTCGCTCCGCTCGCGGGTGGCGGCTTCCTGATCGCGGACTCCGGCAACAACCGCATCCGCCGCGTGACGGCGGGCGGCACGATCACGACGGTCGTGGGCGCCGGGCCGGCCGGCTCCGGCGGCGACGGCGGCCCGGCGGGCAAGGCGCTGCTGAACGCCCCCGAGGGCGTCGCGGCGCTCGCCGACGGCTCGATCGCGGTCGCCGACTCGAGCGGTGAGCGCGTGCGGCTCGTCGGCGTCGACGGCACGATCCGCACGCTCTCCGGCACCGGCGTCGCCGGCTTCTCGGGCGACGGCGGCGATCCCGAGCTCGCGCAGCTCTCGCACCCGCGCGCGGTCGCGCAGGACGGCCGGCGCCTGCTCGTCGCCGACGCCTTCAACCACCGCGTCCGCGCGGTCGTGCAGGGCGTTCCTCCGGTCGACGACTCGCTGAACCCGACGCCGCCGCTGGGCGTCTCGCCGCCGGTGCTCGGCAAGAGCGTCGTGGCGCGACCGCGGCTCGGGAAGGTGCTCGTGCGGCTCGCGGGGAGCGACAGGTTCGTCCCGCTGGAGTCGATCGCCAACCTGCCGATGGGGTCCGAGCTCGACGTCTCGGACGGCAGCGTCGTCGTGTTCTTCGCGACCAGCCCGAGCGGCAAGCGCGCGAAGGGCATCGCGACCGGCGGGCGCTTCCTCGTGCAGCAGCCGCCCGCTTACGACCACGGCCAGCGCCCGGGCGAGCTGAGCCTGTCCGGACCCCTGCTCGGCTGCGGTGCGTCGCCGCGCACGCAGGTGCACGGGCAGACGGCACACGCAGCTGGCGGGCCGCCGGCGACGGCAGCCGCGAAGGCGAAGCACGGCCGCAGACTGAAGGTGCGCGCCCGCGGGCGGATCAGAACGCGCGGGCGCTACGGCGCCGCGACCGTGCGCGGCACGCGCTGGACGACGGTCGACCGCTGCGACACGCATCCCCGCGCCGGCACGCTCGTCGTCGTCTCGAAGGGCCTGGTCGCGGTGCGCTCGTTCGCGCTCCAGCGGACCGTGCTGGTGCCGGCCGGGAAGCGCTTCCTCGCGCCGGCGAGACGGCCGTAGGCCGGCGCTCGGCTCAGCCGAACGACCCGCGCGCCCGCCGCGCGAGCGCGTCAGGGTCGAGCAGCGTCGTGCACCCGCGCGAGAGCTCCAGCGTTCCCCGCGCCTGCTCCTCGCGCAAGACTCTGTTCACCGTCGCACGCGAGGTGCCGGCGAGCGACGCCAGCTCCTCCTGCGTGAGCGGCACGACGGCGCCGGCGTCGGCCGACCCGTAGGCGCCGACGACGTCGAGCAGCCGCCGCCGCACGCGTGTGTCGGCGGGGATGTGCAGCGCCTCGACGAGCTGCTCCGACAGCTCGCGCACGCGCTGCGCCAGCACGCCGACGAGCAGCGCGTCGGTCTGCGGACGGCGCCGGCGCAGGCGGTCGAAGTCGAGCTGGTGGATCGACAGCGTCTCCGCCTCCTCCAACGCGGCGACGGTCGCGCTGCGCGGGGCTTCGGGCGTCAGCAACGCGAGCTCCCCGAACGCGCCGCCCGGTCCGATCACGTTCAACGTCGCGGTCGCGCCGAACTCGGTCGTGATGCGCACCGCGAAGCGGCCGGCGCGGACGAGGTGCAGCGTGTCGGCCGGGTCCCCAGCGTGGAAGACGACCTCGCCGGCCGCGAAGCGCCGCCGTCGCGCCCGCTCGGTCAGCTCCGCCACGTCCTCCTCGGCGACGCCCTGCAGCAGTGCGAACTCGTCGCGCATGGGCCGGGACGCTAGCGCGCCCGCAGGCGGCTTAGGCGACCGCCTGCTCCGCCCAATCCTGATGAAGTCGCGCGTAGGCGCCGCCGCGCGCGAGCAGCTGCTCGTGCGTGCCCTGCTCGGCGATGCGACCGTGCTCGAGCACGACGATCCGGTCGGCGTGACGGATCGTCGAGAGCCGGTGTGCGATGACGACCGCGGTGCGGCCGGCGAACAGGCGCCGCAGACCTTCCTCGATGCGCGTCTCGGTCTGGATGTCGACGTTGGAGGTCGCCTCGTCGAGCACGAGGATGCGCGGGTCCGCGATCAGCGCGCGCGCGAACGCGACGAGCTGGCGCTGCCCCGCCGACAGCTGCACGCCGCGCTCGCCGATCTCGGTGTCGTAGCCGAGCGGCAGCTGCTCGACGAACGCGTCGGCGCCGACGGCCTCCGCGGCGGCCGCCACCTCCTCCCGGGTGGCGCCGGGCCGGCCGAACGCGATGTTCTGGGCGATCGTGCCGCTGAACAGGAAGCCCTCCTGCGGGACGATCCCCATGCTCGAGCGCAGCGACGCCGAGGACACGTCGCGCAGGTCGTGGCCGTCCACCCGCACCACGCCGACCGTGGGGTCGTAGAAGCGCGCGGCAAGCTTCGCGAGCGTCGACTTGCCGGCGCCGGTCTCGCCGACCAGCGCCACCGTCGTGCCGGCCGGGACGTCCAGGGCGACGTCGCGCAGCGCCCAGGAGTCCGCATCGTCGTCATAGCGGAACGACACCTGCTCGAACGACAGCTCGCCGCGCAGATCGTCCAGCTCGACCGCGTCGGGCCGGTCGACCAGCTCGGGCTCCTCGTCGAGCAGCTCGAAGATCTTGTCGAGCGCCGCCATGCCGGACTGGTAGGTCGTGTAGAGCTGCGAGAGCGACTGGATCGGATCGAAGAACTGGTTGAGCGCGGCGATGAAGCCGAACACGACGCCTGTCTGCACGTCGCCGCGGATCACCTCGAAGCCGCCCATCAGCAGGATCCCGACGGTCACGAGCGAGGACAGCAGCTCGACGCCGGGGAAGTAGGCGGCGTTGAGGTAGACCGTCGTCATGTTCGCCTCGCGGTTGGCCTGGTTGAGGTCGGCGAAGCGGCCGACGTGGCGGCGCTCCTGGCCGAACGAGCGCACGACGCGGATGCCCGACAGCGTCTCCTGCAGGTAGCCGGTGATCGCCCCGATCCGCTCGCGCGTGCGGCGGAAGGCGTCGGCCGAGGCGATGCGGAAGCCGAGCGAGGCGAGCGCGATCAACGGGATCGCGAGGAACGTGTAGAGCGCCAGCTCGACGTCCAGCGCGATCAGGATCACGACGACGCCGACGAGCGTCAGCGTCGACTGGAACAGCGTCACGATCCCGTCGGAGACGAGCGAGTCGAGCGCCTGGACGTCGTTCGTGATGCGGCTGACGAGGACGCCGGAGCGCGTGCGCGAGTAGAAGCCGAGCGAGAGCGACTGCAGGTGGCGGAACAGCTGGACGCGCAGATCCTGCAGCGCGCGCTGGCCGACCCAGCCGGTCAGATACGTCTGTGCGGCCGAGGCGCCCCAGGTCACCAGCGTCGCCGCCAGGAACACGAGCACGATCCCCGTCAGCACGTCGGCGTCGCCCTGCTGGATGCCGTCGTCGATCGCCTTGGTGGCGAGTGGGATCGGCGCGAGCGCCGCGGCGGTCGCGAGCAGCAGCGTCAAGAACATCAGCGCGACGTGCCCACGGTAGGGACGCAGCAGCTCGATCAGGCCGCGCAGCTTGCGCCCGCGCCCGCCCGTCTGGCGCAAGCGGCGGCGCAGGTCGGCGAGCCGGTCCTGCTCGCGGCCGGCGGTGGTCAGCGAGCCGAGCGCGCCGGAGCTGAGCGCGGAGACGCCCTCGTCGCGGCGGGCGAGGCTCGCGGCGGGGGCGGGGGAGGTCGCGAGCGCGGCCGCGCGGACGGTCGGTGCGCGCCCGTTCGAGCGACCGTCGGCGGGAGCCTGCTCCACCGGCTTGCGCGTGAGGAACACCTGGTCCGGCAGGCCCTTCTCGACGATCTCGCGGTAGAGGCCGTCCTGGGCGAGCAGCTCGTCGTGCGTACCGTGGGCGACGATCCGGCCGCCCTCCAGGACCACGATCTCGTCGGCGAGCGCGATCGTCGAGAGCCGGTGGGCGATCACGAGCGTCGTGCGGCCCGTCATCACCTCCGCGAGGGCCTGTTTGATCTCCTGCTCGGTTGAGGCGTCGACCGACGAGGTCGCGTCGTCGAGCACGAGGATGCGGGGATTGGCCAACAGCGCCCGCGCGATCGCGATTCGCTGACGCTGGCCGCCCGACAAGGTCAGTCCGCGCTCGCCGATCGGCGTCTCGTAGCCGTCGGGCAGCTCGCGCACGAAGCCGTCGGCGTGCGCCCGCCGCGCCGCCTGCTCGACCTCCTCGCGGGTGGCGTCCGGCCGCGCGTAGGCGATGTTGTCGTGGACCGTCGCCGAGAACAGGAACGGGTCATCCGTCACGACCGCGATCTCACGGCGCAGGGACGCCGGGTCGACCGCGCGGACGTCGGCGCCGTCGATCAGCACCGCTCCAGAGTCCGCGTCGTACAGCCGCGGCAGCAGCGACACGAGGGAAGTCTTGCCCGAGCCGGTCCCGCCCACGAGGGCGACCGTGGTGCCTGGCTCGACGACGAGATCGACGTCCGCCAGCGCCGGTCGCACGGCGCCGTCATACGTGAGCGAGACGTCGCGCAGCTCGACGCGTCCGCGTCCGTGCTGCGGCAGCGGTGGCGCGTCCGGCGGGGCCACGATCGCCGGCCCGCGGTCGAGCACCTGGAAGATGCGCGCGCCCGAGGCGGTCGCGCGCTGCGCGGCGCCGAGCATGTAGCCGAGCGTGCGCATCGGGCCGGTCAGCATCAGCACGTAGCCGTAGAAGGCGGTGAAGACGGCGATGTCGATCGAGCCGTCGATCGCCGCGCGTCCGCCGACGAGCAGGATCGCCGCGAGGCCGAGGTAGGGGAGGAAGCCGATCAGCGGCGCGTAGCGCGCCTGCAGCCGCGTCGTGTACATCGCCTGGTCGAACACGCGGCCGGTCTGGTGGCGGAAGCGCTCGAGCTGGAGCTCCTCGCGCGCGAACGCCTTGACGACGCGCACGCCCGAGACGTTCTCCTCGGCGACCGCGGTCAGCTCGGCGATCCGCTGCTGCACCTCCTGCATCGCGGGTCGCGAGCGACGGCCGTAGCGGAACGCCACGAGCACGACGAACGGCACGGGCGCGAGCGCGATCAACGCCAGCACGGGCTGGATCACGAACATCGCGATCGCGGCGAGCGCGAGCGTGAAGAACGACTGGCCGATGAAGATGAGGCCGTAGCCGAGGAAGAAGCGCACCGCCTGCAGGTCGACCGTCACGCGCGACATCAGCTGGCCGGTCTGCTGGCGGTCGAAGAAGCCCAGCTCGAGCGACTGCAGATGGCTGTACAGGCGTGCGCGCAGGTCGTACTCGACCGCGAGCGAGACGCGGCCGGCGACGAGGCGGCGCCCGACGGACAGGCCCAAGCGCATGCCGCCGGCGAGCGCGACCAGCAGCGCGAACCGGACCAGCGCGTCGCGGTCGCCGTCGGTGATCGCGCCGATCGCCTGGCCCGTCAGCCACGGGATCGTCACGCCGGACGCCATCGCGGTGGCGGCGAACAGGAAGGAGACGATCACGCCCCGGCGATGGGGGCGCAGGAAGCCGAGGAGGCGCGTGAACGTCCGCATGCTTCAAAAAGTATAGTGAGCCCCGATGGCCGCTCCGCAGCCTCCTCCCGCCGGCCTCTGCAACGCCTGCTGCCACCAGCGGCTCGTCCCGAACCGGCGTGGGTCGGTCTTCTCGCTCTGCCGACGCTCGAAGACCGACCCGACGTTTCCGCGCTACCCGCGCATCCCGGTGCTGGAGTGCCGCGGCTTCGAGCCGCGCGCGGCCGGTGGCGCCGGCACGTCCGCGTAGCCCAGCCGCGGGTGGTGCAAAGCCACGACCGCCCGAGGCGATCGTGGCGGCGCCGCGCCCGGATGGCCCAGACGTCTCTACGATGCGCCGAGCAGCCAGGCGAGCATGCCCCCAGCTCACCCGGAAACTTCTACCCCTTTTTCCGGATAGACCCGGGAAAAGACATATATGTTCCCGTTCTATGTGGCTCTGATGGCCGCGTACTTCACGGACAGGTACTCGTCGATCCCCTCGGTGCCGCCCTCGCGGCCGAAGCCGGACTGCTTGACGCCGCCGAACGGGGCGGCGGCGTTCGAGACGAGGCCTTGGTTCAAGCCGACCATGCCGGTTTCGAGGCGCTCGATCACGCGGATCGCGCGGTCGAGGTCGCGCGTGAAGACGTATGCGACGAGCCCGTACTCGGTCCTGTTGGCGGCGGCGATCGCCTCGTCCTCGTCGGCGAACGTCGTGATCGGCGCGACCGGGCCGAAGATCTCCTCGCGCAGCAGGCGCGCCTCGCCGGGCACGTCGGTCAGCACTGTCGGCGGGTAGAAGTGGCCGGGTCCGTCGGCGGGGCTGCCACCCGTGAGGCAGTGCGCGCCACGCGCGAGCGCATCTTCCACCAGCTCGCGGACCTTGCCGCGCTGCGCGTCGTCGATCAGAGGGCCGACCTGCGTCCCGTCCTCGCTGCCGCGACCGCTGCGCAGCGCACCCATCCGCTCGGCAAGCCGCTGCGCGAAGTCCTCGGCGACCGATACGTGCACGTGGAAGCGGTTCGCCGCCGTGCACGCCTCGCCGATGTTGCGCATCTTCGCCACCATCGCCCCCTCGACGGCGGCGTCGAGGTCGGCGTCCTCGAAGACGAGGAACGGGGCGTTGCCGCCCAGCTCCATCGAGACGCGCAGCACGTGTCTGGAGGCCTGCGCCATCAGCTGACGCCCGACCTCGGTCGAGCCGGTGAAGGAGAGCTTGCGCAGGCGCGGGTCGTCGATCAAGGGCCCGGTCGTCTGCGACGCGGAGCTGGAGGTGAAGACGTTCAGCACGCCGTCGGGCAGGCCGGCCTCCTGCAGGATCCGCGCGAGCGCGAGCATCGACAGCGGCGTCTGCTTGGCGGGCTTGACGACCATCGTGCAGCCCGCCGCGACGGCGGGGCCGATCTTGCGCGTGCCCATCGCCATCGGGAAGTTCCATGGCGTGATCAGCAGGCACGGCCCCACCGGCTGTCGCATCGTCAGCATCCGCATGCCGCCGTTCGGCGCGGTCGCCCAGCGGCCCTCGATCCGCACCGCCTCCTCGGCGAACCAGCGCAGGAACTCTCCCGCGTACGCGATCTCCGCCTTGGACTCGGCGACCGGCTTGCCCATCTCGAGCGTCATCAGCAGCGCCAGCTCGTCGGCGCGCTCCACCAGCGCCTCCCAGGCGCGGCGCAGGATCTCGCCGCGCTCCCGCGGCGCGGTCGCGGCCCACGCGGCCTGCGCGGCGACCGCCGCGTCGAGCGCGGCCATCGCGTCACCGGGCGTCGCGTCGGCGACCTCGCACAGCGCCTCGCCGGTCGACGGGTCCTCCACCGGCAGCGTCCCGCCGCCGCTCGCGTCGCGCCACTCGCCGCCGATGAGGAGCCCCTTCGGGACCCGCGCGACGACCTCCTGCTCACGGCTGCTGCTGATCGTGCTCATGCCCTGACGCTACCGCGCCGCGAAGGTGGTGAACCCTCGCGGCGCGGAGACTGGTCAGAACCTGACGAGCGGGAACTCGATTCTGGCGATCGTCGCCTGGCCTCTCACGCTCGGGTGGAAGTAGTCGCGCGTCGAGACCTCCCCGGCTTCGAACCTGTAGTTGTAGCCGGTGTCCGCGTCGTACTGGCAGTTGGCGTGCCTCGCGCACACTTCTCTCAGCACGCCGTTGAATTCGACGTTGCGTCTCTGGACCCTCAGGCGCCGTTCTTCGTCTTCCCTCGTCCTCGACGTCGGGTTTCTCAGCATCGACTGGCAGATCCTGAACGAGTTCCAGGCCGAGACGGCCCTTTCGTTGCCGTTCAGCAGGCTCCACAGCTGGTAGATGTTCGGGATCGAGCCGACGCTTATCCTCGCGCTCGGCAGTCTTTCGGTGAGCGTTCTCATCGTGCCTTCGAAGCTCGTTCTGAAGCTCGCGACCGACGTCATCGTTTCCTCGCTGCTCGTGCAGACGTCGTTGGCGCCCATCTCGATCGTGGCGTATTCGACCCTCGAGCCGATGACGTTCGTCACCTGGCCGGACAGGTCGCCCATCCTGGCGCCGGATCTGGCGTGGTTGAACGCCCTTCCTTCGATCGCCCTGTTCACGGCCCTGATCCGCAGGTAGAAGCTGTTCACCGCGGCTTCGGTTCCGGTGGCCCACGAGTTCTGCGGACAATCGGTGAACGGGAAGGCGCATGTGTTGAATGCGCGCGTGATCGAGTCGCCTGTGGCCGCCATCGAGTTGGGATAGGCGGCGAGCGCCGCCGAGCTGGCGAGCGCGATGAGGCAGAGCGCCGCGGCGAGCGCGGCGAGCGTCCGGCGTATGCCGGTCATTACGGTTCCCCCTTTGTTGGTGGTCAGAATTCCCACGGCAGTTCCCACATCGCTGCCGCGGCTGTCGCCTGGCCCTGCAGGCTGGGATGGAAGAAGTCTCTGCCGACGTCGCCGACTTCGAACGCGTATTCGAAGGCCGCGCCGCCGTCATAGCGGCAGTGCGTGTACCTCGCGCAGACGAGGCCGAGCACGGCGTTCAGTTCGACCTGCCTTTCGTTCACGCGCGCACGGCGTTCAGCGTCTGCTCTCGCGGTCGACGTCGGGTTTCTCAGCATCGACTGGCACGTCCTGTTCCTGTTCCACACTTCGACCGCTCTCGCGTTGGTGTGGAAGATGTCCCACAGGTGGTACAGGCTCGGTATCGAGACGACCGCTATGCGCGTGTTCGGCCGTCTTTCGACCAGCCTGCTCATCGCGGCTTCGAAGTCCGCTCTGAAGCCTTCGGGCGAGGTCACCGATTCCTCGTCGGGTGCGCAGACGTCGTTGCCGCCCATGTCGACGATCACGAACTGGACCCTCTGGTCGATCACGACTTCCATCTGGTCGGCGAGGTCGGACATGTCCTCGCCGCCGACGGCGTCGTTGTGGGCGTTGCCTTCGATCGCCGGGTGCACCGCCCTGATGCGCAGGTAGATGCTGTTGACGGCCGGGTTGGTCCCGGTCGCCCACGAGTTCATGGAGCAGTCTCTGGCTTCGCAGGTGAGCGCCGCGCGCGTGGCGGACGCGCCGGTGGCCGCCATCGAGTCCGGAAAGACGGTTATGGCCGCGTGCGCAGACGGTGCAGCGATCGCGGCGACGCTGAGCGCCGCGACAAGCGCGGCGAGCCGGCGTGAGCCGGGCATCGATTCCCCCTTCGTCGTGCCGGCGGCCCCTGCCGGCCGGCTCATCGCTCAGAATGACGGAGCGACGAGCCGGCGGTCAACAGGGAGGGTCAAGCTGGCGTAGGAGTGCGCGCCGGCTCCAGCGCCACCGCGAGCGCCTCGTCGACCGACATCGCGAAGTGGAACGTCATCTGCTCGCGCACGTCAGCCGGGACGTCGTCGAGGTCGCCGCGGTTGCGCTCCGGCAGGATCACGTCGGTCAGGCCCGCGGCGTGCGCCGCGAGCACCTTCTGCTTGACCCCGCCGATCGGCAGCACGCGGCCCTGCAGCGTGACCTCGCCGGTCATGCCGACGGTGTGCTTCACCGGGCGGCCGCTCAGCAGCGAGGCGAGCGCGGTGACCATCGTGACGCCGGCGCTCGGCCCGTCCTTCGGGATCGCGCCCGCCGGCACGTGCACGTGGAACTCGCCGTCGAGCGAGGACGCCTCGATGCCCAGCTCGTCGGCGTGGCCGCGCACGTAGGAGAGCGCGATCCGCGCCGACTCCTTCATCACGTCGCCGAGCTGGCCGGTCAGCACGAGCGCGTCCTTGCGCTCGCCCGGCATCCGCACCGCCTCGACGAACAGCACGTCGCCGCCGGTCCCCGTCACCGCGAGGCCGGTCGCGACTCCCGGCACGGCCGTCCGGATCGCCGCCTCCTGGAAGTGCTTCTGCCGGCCCAGCGCCTCGCGTACCGCGTCGAGGTCGATCGCTACGGGCGCCTGCACCGACCCGGAAGCGATCTTCGTCGCCGTCTTGCGCAGCACCGTGCCGAGCTCGCGCTCGAGCTGGCGAACGCCCGCCTCGCGCGTGTACTCGGTCACGACGGTCTCCAGCAGCTCGTCGGAGATCGACGCCTCGTCGGGCTTCAGCCCGTTGCGCTCGAGCTGACGCGGCCACAGGTAGCCGCGCGCGATCGCGACCTTCTCCGCGGTCGTGTAGCCGTCGAAGCGGATCACCTCCATGCGGTCCAGCAGCGGGCCGGGGATCGTCTCGGCGACGTTCGCGGTCGCGATGAACAGCACGTGCGAGAGGTCGAGCTCGACATCCAGGTAGTGGTCGCGGAACGAGTGGTTCTGCGCCGGGTCGAGCACCTCGAGCAGCGCCGCGCTCGGATCGCCGCGCCAGTCGGCGCCCACCTTGTCGACCTCGTCGAGCATGATCACCGGGTTCATCGTGCCGGCGTCGCGCAGCGCGCGCACGAGCCGCCCCGGCAGCGCGCCGATGTACGTGCGCCGGTGCCCACGGATCTCCGCCTCGTCGCGCACGCCGCCGAGCGACATGCGCACGAACTCGCGCCCTGTCGCGCGCGCGATCGACTCACCGATCGACGTCTTGCCCGTGCCCGGGGGGCCGATCAGCGTCAGGATGACCCCGCTGCGCTTGTCGTCGGGCACGCCGCGCTCCGCGCGCAGCTTGCGCACGGCGAGGTGCTCGGTGATGCGCTCCTTGACGTCCTCCAGCCCCGCGTGGTCTCTGTCGAGCACCTCGCGCGCGTTGACCGGATCGAGCCGCTCCTCGGAGCGTCTGCTCCACGGCACGGCGATCAGCCAGTCGAGGTAACTGCGGATCATCGACGCCTCGCCCGACTGCTCGCCCATCCGCTCGAGCCGGCCCAGCTCCTTCTCGGCCTGCTCTCTCACCGCGTCGGGCATGCCGGCCTCGGCGATCTTCGTGCGGTACTCCTCGACGACAGACGCGTCGTCCTCGCCGAGCTCCTTGCGGATCGAGTCCATCTGTCTGCGCAGGAACCACTCACGCTGCTGTCTGTCCGCACCGGACTCGACGTCGTCGTGGATGCGCTTGCGCACGTGCAGCTCGGTCAGCCGCTCGCGCTGGAGCCGCACAGCCAGCTCCAGGCGCTCGGTCACGTCGAGCGTCGAGAGCAGCTCGACCTTCTGCTCGAAGGACAGGTCGGGGGAGTAACCGGCGGTGTCGGCGAGCGTGCCGGGCTCGCTGATCGCGCGCACGAACGCCTGGATGCGGCCGTCGTCTCCGCGAAGCTCCAGCAGCTCCTCGACGATCGCGCGGTACTCGCGCTCGAGCTCGCGCGTGCGGCCGTCGACCGGCTCGGCGTCGGGGTGGTCCTCGACCTCGACGTACAGCTTGCCGTCGGGAGCGGTACGCGCGGCGCCGGCGACGCCGCGGTGCAGGCCGCTCAGCACGACGGCGCGGCCGCCGCCGGGCAGTCGCACGTGCTCGCTGACATCGGCGACGGTACCGACGTTCGCGAACGCGCCCTCGTGGCGGGGCACGAGCAGGACGCGCTGCTCGTCGCCGACGTCCACGGTCAGCGTCAGGTTCATCGTCGGGAAGACGACGACGTCCTCGAGGGGTACCAGCAGCAGTCTGCTCATGTTCGTTCTTTCGTTCGGCGGCGGGCCATGAGCTGAGTATAGGAACCGAAGCAGATCTAAGTCGAAGCGGCGCAAATTTGTAACGCCGGCGCGGGCGGCGACGGATCTGCGAAGATGCGGGCAATGGCCGTGCACGACCATCCGCAGGGCGAGATCCCGCCGGAGCCGAACGCGTCCAGCGAGCCGCACGACGTGCTCGCCGCCGAGCAGTTCGCGATGCCCGCGCCCGGAGCCGCCTGGCACCCGGACCGGCCGCTCGAGCTGCCGCCGGAGCCGAACGCCTCCGACGAGCCGCACGACGTGCTCGCCGCCGAGGAGTTCGCGATGCCCGCGCCGCCGCCGCACGTGCACTTCGCCGCAACCCCGCAGGCCTCGCCGGGGCGCTCGCGCCGCCGCGTCGGGGCGCTCGCGGCGGGCCTCGGCGCCACGCTTGCGGTCCTGCTGCGTCGCCGGCGCCGCCGCGGCTGACGCGCGCCCTGCCCGCCCGGCGCGCCCGGCCCACCGATGCGGCCGGACGCGCCGGATGGGACCTTGTGGCCGCTAGCCGCGCTCGACGGCCGGCTTCGTGGGCTGTGCGGCGATCGGAGCGCCGGTCGCGCCGCGCGATGCCGGAGCGATGCGCTCCATGCTCCACCGCGACGCGGCCGCGTCATGTCCCCGATGTCGCAGCAGCACATAGCGGCGAATGGGTGAAGTGCTCTGCATGGACAGGATGGTGGTCCATCAGTCTGGGAGTTCCCTCGGCCCGCAGTCGAGGATCTGCCGGGATTGCTGCTCCATGTGGCGGATCGCGACGCATGCCGCGACGATCCAGCGGGAACAGTGCGGCCGAATCCACGAAAGGGGACTCGATGACCGCGTTGATCGTGCTGCTGCTCCTGCTGGTCCTGCTCGGCGGCCTCGGCTTCGCCGCGCACGTGCTGTGGTACGTCCTGATCGCCGCGCTGATCATCTGGGCGATCGGCTTCTTCGTCGGCGGCGCCGCCGACACGAACTCGGTCCCACCCGCCCGGCGGCGCGGCTGGTATCGCTGGTGAGGTGGCGGGGAGGCGCCTGCGGAGCGCCTCCCCGGACTGGCTTTCGCCGACCGGTCACCGCGAGCGATGACCTTCCGGCGACTCACGCCTAGTACCCGACCGCGTTGATGCGCGCGATCGTGACTCTGGTGGTGTTCGGCGTTGCGGCGCGCCGACTTGACGGGTGCTGTCCGTTTCGCGCTACGGCAGCCGGGTAGGTCCCCTCCCGGAGGAGGTTGGCCGAGCGGCCGACCCGCAGGCCCCAGGAGGTGCGTCAGATGGCGGTGGTCGCGTTCGATGCCGTCAGCAAGGTCTATCCGGACGGCACGCGTGCCGTCTCGTCGATGGATCTGGAGGTCGGCGACCAGGAGTTCGTCGTGCTCGTCGGCCCCTCCGGCTGCGGCAAGACGACCGCGCTGCGGATGGTCGCCGGGCTGGAGGAGATCAGCGAGGGGCGGCTGCGGATCGGCGACCGCGTCGTCAACGACGTGCCGCCGCGCGAGCGCGACATCGCGATGGTCTTCCAGAGCTACGCGCTCTACCCGCACCTGTCGGTGTACGAGAACATCGCGTTCGGGCTGCGACTCAAGAAGGTCCCGAAGGACGAGATCGACAGACGCGTGCGCCAGGCCGCGAAGGTGCTCGACCTCGAGCCGTGGCTCAAGCGCAAGCCGCGCAACCTGTCCGGCGGGCAGCGCCAGCGCGTGGCGATGGGCCGCGCGATCGTGCGCGAGCCGGCCGCCTTCCTGATGGACGAGCCGCTCTCCAACCTCGACGCGAAGCTGCGCGTCGCGATGCGCGCCGAGATCGCGCGGCTGCAGGACGATCTCGGCGTCACGACGATCTACGTCACGCACGACCAGATCGAGGCGATGACGATGGGCGACCGCGTCGCCGTGATGCGCAGAGGCGAGCTGCAGCAGGTCGCGCCGCCGCAGGAGCTCTACGACCGCCCCGTCAACGTGTTCGTCGGCGGCTTCATCGGCAGCCCCGCGATGAACCTGCTCCAGGGGAGGCTGGAGGACCGAGACGGCAGCGGGCTGATCCTGCACCTCGGCGAGCAGACGCTCGCGCTCGACCGCGAGCTGCTCGACGCGCGCCCCGCGCTGCAGGCGTGGGTCGGCCGCGAGCTGATCGCGGGAATCCGCCCGGAGGACCTGCACGACGCGGCGCTCGAGCGCGACGGCGCCGACGACCGCCGGCTGCGCCTGCACGTGCAGCTGCGCGAGGCGCTCGGCTCCGAGGTGATCGTGCACGCGCGGGTCGACGCCCCGCGCGCGCAAACCGAGCAGATCGAGGAGCTGACGGAGGACCTCGGCGTGCGCACGCTCGACGGCGGCGAGACACGCGACGGAGCGGCCGGCACACCGATCGTCGGGCGGCTGTCGCCGCACTCGGCGGTGCGCGAGGGGGAGTCGGCGGAGGTCGTGGTCGACACGCGCCAGCTGCACTTCTTCGATCCGGAGACCGGGCTCGGGATCTACGACGAAACCCCTACGTCAACGGGAGGAGATCGACCGTGAACAGGCACCGTCTCCATCTGCACGCGCTGCTCGCCCTCGCGGTGGCGGCGCTGCTCGCGCTCGCCGGATGCGGCGGCGATGACGACGACGGAGGCGGCGGCGCGTCCACCACCTCCGGCAGCGACGTCTCCGGCAACGTGTCGGTCGTCGGCATCTGGACGGGCGACGAGCAGAAGTCGTTCCAGGCCGTGATCGACAGATTCAACGAGGCGTATCCGAACGTCAACGTGAGATACACCTCGGCGGGCGACAACGTGCCGACCGTCGTCGGCACCGCGGTCGAGGGCGGCAACCCGCCCGACATCGCGACGATCGCCCAGCCGGGGCTCATCAGAGAGTTCCAGCAGAAGGGCGCGGCGAGACCGATCGACTACGTCAACGCGACGCTCGAGCAGAACTACTCGCCCGACCTCGTCGAGCTCGGCACGATCGACGGCAAGCTCTACAGCTTCGTCTTCAAGGGCGCCAACAAGTCGACCGTCTGGTTCAACGTCTCCGCGCTCGGAGACGCCGGCGTCGAGCCGCCGCAGACGTGGGACGAGTTCCTCACGGCCGGCAGAACGCTGAAGGCCTCGGGCGTCCCCGCGTACGCGATCGGCGGCTCGGACGGGTGGCCGCTCACCGACCTGTTCGAGAACATCTACCTGCGCGAGGCGGGCCCGGAGAAGTACGACCAGCTGACCGACCACAGAATCCCGTGGACCGACGCATCGGTCAGATCGGCGCTCAGAACGATGGCGCAGGTGCTGAGCGACACGTCGAACCTCACCGGCAGAGTCAGCGCGACGCAGACCGAGTTCACGAGATCGGTCGAGGACGTCTTCCAGGATCCGCCGAGAGCGGCGATGGTGATCGAGGGCGACTTCGTCCCCGGCGTCGTGGCGACGAAGACCGATCTCAGAGCGGGCACCGGCTACGACGTGTTCCCGTTCCCCGCGCTCGGTGACGGCGGCGAGAACGTCGTCGTCGGAGGCGGCGACTCGATCACCGTGTTCAGCGACACACCGGCGGTGAGAGCGTTCGTGAGATACCTCGCGACGCCGGAGGCCGCGCAGGTGTGGGCCGAGCGCGGCGGCTTCTCCTCGCCGAACAGAGGCGTGGACGACTCCGCCTATCCGGACGACATCACGCGCACGGTCGCGACGGCGATCGCCGAGGCGGGCACGTTCCGCTTCGACATGTCCGACCTGTCGCCGGCGGCGTTCGGCGGCACGCCGGGGCAGGGCGAGTGGAAGATCCTGCAGGACTTCGCCTCCAACCCGAGCGACGTGAACGGCACCGCGTCGAAGCTCGAGGCGGCCGCCGCGAGAGCGTACGGCCAGGGATCGTAGGTGGAGGCGTCGGCGCTTCCAGCAACAGGGACGGGCCGCCGCAGGCGCGAGCGGCTCGTCCCGCTGCTGTTCCTCGCGCCGGCGCTCGTCTTCCTGCTCGTGTGGCTCGTCTATCCGACGGTCCGCACGGTCGTGCGCTCGTTCTTCGGGCGCGAGGGCGGCGACTGGGTCGGCTTCGAGAACTACAAGGACCTGTTCACGACCGACACGCTCACGACCGCGATCAAGAACAACGTGCTGTGGGTCGCCATCGTGCCGGCGTTCGTGACCGCGATCGGCCTCGTGTTCGCGGTCTTGACGGAGCGGATCCGCTGGTCGACGGCGTTCAAGACGGTCGTCTTCATGCCGATGGCGATCTCGCTGTTCGCCGCCGGCGTGATCTGGCGCGTGATGGACCAGACCGATCCCGAGCTCGGCACCGTGAACGCGTCGCTGAAGGTCGTCGACGACACGTTCAGCTCGTCTGGGGCGCTGACGAGCGCGCAGTCCTCGACGCCGGGTCTCACCGGCAGCCCGTCGCAGGGATTCGTCCTGAGAGCGGTCGTCAGACCGGGCGGCGTCGCGTTGATGGGGCTGACGGCGATCCCGCCCGCGGAGGTGCCGGCGGACGCGCCCGATGCGGTCAGACCGCAGCCGAGAGCGGGCGCGATCGACGGCGTCGTGTGGCGCGACTTCAAGCCCGGCGGCGGCAGACCGGGCGTGGTCGAGACGCAGGAGGCCGGCCTCGACGGCGTGACGGTGGAGCTGCGTAGAGCGGCCGCCGGGACGGGCGGCGCGACGGTCGCGAGCACCGAGACGACGGCCGACGGCTCGTTCACGTTCGGGGAGGTGGAGCCCGGCTCCTACAGAGTCGCGATCGCGTCCTCGACGTTCGCCGAGCCGTTCGCGGGCGTGAACTGGCTCGGACCGAAGCTCATCACCCCGGCGGTGATGATCGCCTATGTGTGGGTGTGGGCCGGCTTCGCGATGGTGATCATCGCGGCCGGGCTGGCGGCGATCTCGCGCGAGGTGCTGGAGGCGGCGCGCACCGACGGCGCGACCGAGTGGCAGGTCTTCCGGCGGGTGACCGTGCCGCTGCTCGCGCCGGTGCTGAGCGTCGTGTTCATCACGATGATCATCAACGTCCTGAAGGTGTTCGACATCGTCTTGAGCGTCGCGCCCCAGTCCTCGCAGGACGACGCGAACGTGATCGCGCTGGCGATGTGGCGCACGTCGTTCGGCGGCGTCAACGACTTCGGGCTCGGCTCGGCGGTCGCCGTCTTCCTGTTCCTGCTCGTGATGCCGATCCTGGCGCTCAACGTGCGGCGCTTCCGGCGGGAGCAGTGAGAGGGATGCGCTGATGGAGGCATCGGGCCAGGCGGCCGGACAGGCGGTGGCGCTGCCGCGCGAGCGGGCGCGAGCGGGAGAGCCGTGGGCCGCGCGGATCGGGCGGGCCGTCACGCGCGGGCCGCTGAACGTCTTCCTGATCGTGCTCGCGGTGCTGTGGCTCGTGCCGACGGTCGGGCTGCTGCTGACGTCGCTGCTGCCGACGACGGAGATCACGCAGACGGGCTGGTGGAACATCGTCTCCCAGCCGAGCCTCGCGACGTTCGACAACTACAAGGAGATCTTCGACAACCAGGCGATCACGAGCGCGCTGTGGACGACCGTGCAGATCTCGGTCGGCAACACGATCCTGCTCGTGGTCGTCGCCTCGCTGGCGGGATACGCGTTCGCGTGGCTCGACTTCCCCGCGCGCGACTGGCTGTTCGTCGTCGTGATCGGGCTGCTCGTCGTGCCGCTGCAGGTCGCGCTGATCCCGATCTTCACGATCTACCAGGACACCGGGCTGTTCGACACGGTGCTCGGGCTGATCCTCTTCCACGTCGCGTTCGGGCTGCCGTTCGGGATCTTCCTGATGCGCAACTTCTTCATCGGGATCCCGAGAGACATCATGGAGTCGGCGCGCATCGACGGGGCCTCGGAGATGCGGATCTTCACGCGGCTGATCCTGCCGCTCGGGCTGCCGGCGATCGCGTCGCTGGCGATCTTCCAGTTCCTGTGGACGTGGAACGACCTGATCGTCGCGCTCACGTTCGGGCGCGACACGCAGCCGCTGACGGTGGCGATCTTCTCGCAGACGCGGCAGTTCGGCTCGAACATCGAGCTGATCGCCCCGGCCTCGTTCCTCTCGCTCGCGATCCCGCTCGTCGTCTTCCTCGCGTTCCAGCGCTTCTTCGTGCAGGGACTGCTCGCCGGATCCGTCAAGTAGCGTCACGAGAAGGAGCGCTTTCGCGCCAGCCGGGTACGGTGCCGGCGTGACCGAAACCCGCCGAGCCTCGAGCCGCTGCTGCGGCGCGCGTGGACGGCGCTCGAGCCGGGCGGGCTGCTCGTGTTCGACGTCGCCGCGCCCGGGCGCGAGCCCGACGGCCGGCGCCGTGCGCGGTACGAGGGGGAGGGATGGGTGATGCGCGTCGAGGCGGCCGAGGACCGGGCGGCGCGGACGCTCACGCGCCGCATCGCGCTCGTGCGCGACGGCCGCAGCAGCGAGGAGCTGCACGTGCTGCGGCTGTACGAGCGGCACGAGGTCGTCGACTGGCTGGAGGCGACCGGCTTCGACGTCGTCTGCCATCCCTCGTACGGGGCGGCGAGAGCGCTGCCGGGCCTGTGGGTCTACGTCGCGACGCGCCGGCAGCGGTAGTACGGCTTGACGCGGCGGTTCACGAACGCGCCGCGCGAGTCGTCGCGCAGCAGCAGCTCGTAAGACGCGTCGCGGGATGCGGTGCGCTGGGTGCGGCTGGAGATCGTCGCCCGGCTCAGCGGCGCGGGCGCGCCGTCGTCAGCGCCAGCGTGACGCGCTCCTCGTAGCGCACGTCGCCGACGATCGTGTCCGTCGTGTCGGCGTGCGCGATCGTTCGACGCACGATCAGGCCCGTGCGCGGCAGGATCCACGTGAGGGTCATGCCGGCGCCGACCGTATCGCCGTGCACGCGCGTCGTCGTGCGGAGCAGGACGGTGCGTGTGCGGCGGCCGTCGAGCACGAGCACGCGGGGACCGAGCACCGTGCCGGCGTCGACCGTCGTCGTGCCCGCGATCGCGCAGCGGCTGTGCCAGCTCGCGCCGGGCACGAGGCGGGCGGGCCCGCCGGTGGAGGAGTGCGTGCAGAGATACGCGCGCCGATCCACGTGACCGGCGAACGCGTGCTCCTCACTCTGGTCGATCAGGCGCGGGGCGGCGCCGGAGCCCGGGCAGGTCAGCATCGCGTCATGGCGGGTCGCGAGGGCGTCCCAGCGCGTGCGGAGGCAGCTGTGCGGTGTGACGCCGATCGTGATCGTCGTGCGCGGCGGATAGCGGTGCCGGCGCGTGCCGAGCACGTGCGAGACCTCGAAGCCGCTCGTGGCGTAGACGTAGACGCCGGGACGCGGCGTCCGGTCCCGGAAGGCCGGCGGGAGCGTCCGGGCGCTCGCCGGCAGCGCCCGGAAGCGGGCGACCGCCGCCGTGACCGACGCGGGCTCGGACGACTCGCGGGTCGCGATCCGGAGGGCGGCGAAGCCGGCGAGGACGAGCGCCACGAGCGCGACGCCGGCGAGCAGCGGCGTCGAGCGGCGCGTCATAGCCGCCGCACCCGCTCGCCCGGCAGCGTCGCGGCGCGCGTCGCCAGCTCCGCCGTCAGCAGCGCGCTCAGCACCTGCACGAGCA
This sequence comes from uncultured Actinomycetes bacterium, assembly GCA_963770165.1. GTDB lineage: Bacteria > Actinomycetota > Thermoleophilia > Solirubrobacterales > Solirubrobacteraceae > Conexibacter. The sequence continues at coordinate 258,358 of CAVYOK010000022.1, read as the reverse complement.
GGAGCGTCAGCAGCACCGTCAGCTGCACGCGCGCGGCCGTCTCCGGCGAGGCGCCGCCGAGCACGAGGCCGACGAACGTCCCCGGCAGCGTCACCAGCCCGGCGCTGCGCGTCTGGTCGATCAGCGGCACCATCGCGCCGGTGATCGCTCGACGGGTGAATGGGGCGAGCGCGTCGTGCACGCGGTCGCCGAGCGAGAGGCGGGCCTCGATCTCGTCGGTCCCGTCGATCAGGTCCTCGACGAGTCGCCGGCCGGTGAGCGTCGTGGCGAGCAGCGCCCCGCCGATCAGGATCCCCGCCGTGGGGATCGTCGCGCGCGGCGTCGCGTCGAACGCGCCGACGAGCAGCAGCACGCCGGTCGCGCCGAGCGCCGGCAGCGCGATCGCGCCGATCGCGATCCGCCGCGAGCCGGGGAGGGCGCGCATGCGCGAGCCTGCGGTGAGCGAGGCGGTCACGACCATGATCGCCACGAACGCGATCGCCAGCGCGGGCAGCTCGAACACCAGCGCGATCAGCGCCCCGACGACCGCGAGCTGCAGCGCGGCGCGCAGCGCCGCGGTCAGCAGTGCGCGGCTGAGGCCGAGGCCCTGGCGGTGGGCGAGCCACGCGGCGGCGAGCACGAACGCCGCGCTCGCGAGGATCTGCGCGAGCGGCTGGCTCACGCGGGCGGCTCCGCGCCGAGGCCGGGCCGGCTCGTGGCCGCCAGCAGCTCTGCCGGGGCACCGGCGACCGCGGTTCCGTCTCTGAGTGCGACGACGCGGTCCGCCAGCTCGGCCGCGAACGGCAGGTCGTGCGTCGCGACGACGACGCCGAGGCCGTCGCGCGCGAGCGCGCGCAGCGTCGCGCCGACGTGGCGGGCGGCGTCCGCGTCGAGCGCGGCGGTCGGCTCGTCGAGCAGCAACAGCTCGGGTCTGCGGGTGAGCGCCCGCGCGAGCGCCACCCGCGCCCGCTCGCCGCCCGAGAGCTCGACGGCGGGACGGTCCAGAGAAGTGGGGTCGAGGCCGGCGGCGCGCAGCGCCCGCGCGAGCGCGTCGTCGGTGGCCGCGGCCGGGTCGAGCCCGTACGCGAGGTTCTCGCGCACGCTGCCCGGCAGCATCACCGGCACCTGGCCGACGAGCCCGACGCGGCGCCGCAGCGCGCATGGCTCGAGCCCCGCCGAGTCGGCGCCGTCGAGCACGATGGAGCCGGCTTGCGGGACGAGCAGCCGGTTGAGGCAGCGCAGCAGCGTGCTCTTGCCGGAGCCGGACGGTCCTACGAGCGCCGTGACCGAGCCTTTGCGCGCCGCGAACGAGACGTCGCGCAGCACGATGCGATCGCCGTGCCCGACGGCGAGGTCGCGCACCGCGAGGCCGTCCACGCGTTCCTGCGGGTCGCCGGTCACCCGGCGAACGCTAGCCGTCCACGAGCAGGCCGCGCAGCGGGCCGATCAGGCGCTTCGTGCGCCGCGAGACGGAGGGCAGCTCCATCAGCCGGTGCGTGCGCGGCAGGTCGGCGCGGTGAAGGCGCAGCTGCTCCTGCGCGACCGGGCGCCACAGCTCGTCGACTACGCGCGCCGGTTCCCCGGAGACCTGCTCGACCGGCAGCTCCAAGTGCTCCGCCCACAGCTCCAGCCGCGTTCTGCGCGCGAGCGCCTCGTCGCACGTCAGGACGTTCATCTCCGTGTCGTTGAAGAGCGAGTGCTCGTTGAGGTTGGCGGAGCCGATCGTCAGCCAGCGGTCGTCGACGATCCCGACCTTCGCGTGCACGTAGAGCGCGTGCGTCCGCGTGCCGCTGCGGCAGCTGATCGTCGCCGCCAGCAGGCGGTCGGAGCCGTCGGCCGCCTCGATCAGCCGGCCGAGCTGACCGCGCGTCGTGTCGGCGCCGTTGTTCGGCCGCGCCGGCAGCAGCAGCACGATGCGGAAGTCGTCGGCCGGCGGGTCCCGCAGCTTGGCGGCGAGAATCTCCGCGATCTCGGTCGACCACAGGAACTGGTTCTCGAGGTAGATCAGCCGCTGCGCGGACTTGAGCGCGCGCACGTACGCGTCGAGGATGCGGAAGTCGCCGCGCGGGATGAAGTCGTACGTTCTGTCAGGGATCGTGCGCAGCACCTGCACGGTCGTCTCGCCCGCCGGCGGCTGGGGTCTCGGCGGTGGCAGCGGCTCGCTCGCCACCTCCTGCCAGCGCCGGCGGAAGTGCTCCGCGACGTCGGCGACGGCCGGGCCGCGCAGGCGCGTGGCGACGTCGTGCCAGCCGAGCCGGCCGCGCGCCGGATGCTCGTCGTGGTCCCAGCGGTCGCCGGACAGCGAGGTGAGGTCGATCCCGCCGACGAACGCGACCTCGTCGTCGACGATCACGAGCTTCTCGTGGTGGCAGTGCATCGTGCGCTCGCGCGCGTCGAGCGTGCAGCTGATCCCGGTGCCGTGCGTCAGCTCCTCGCGAATCCGCTTCACGTCGGATCGCTTCGGCTCGAACACCGGCGCCGGCGGGCCGGCCCACACGAGCACGCGCACGTCGACGCGCTCGGCCAGCTCGGCGAGCAGCTCGCGCAGCGTCCTGGGATTGCCGTCGGTGCGCTCGATCTCGAACGCGGGGGTGACGTGCCAGCCGGCGACGTGCACGTGCGACCTCGCCTGCTCGATCGCGGCGCGGATCTCGCCGATCGCGCGCTCGCCGTCGATCAGGATGTCGAGGTCGTTGCCGGGGCGCGGCGGCGGCTCGCCGGCCGCCCACAGGCTCTCGGTCCGTCCGTCCTCGACCTGCTCCAGCACATGGCCGTGTCCGAGCCTTCGCAGCCGGCGTCGGTGGTGGTTGCGCACCTGGCGCTCCAGCTGCTTCCCGATCGTGCGGTCCGCGCGCGCGATCGCATCAGGAATGGCGGGCATCGAGAGAGGAGTACCCGCGGACCGGCCGGCGCTCGCGCCGCGTCGCGCGCTGAGGCCGGAACGCGCCGTCGTCGAGGCGGTTGTAGAGCGTGGTCAGGCCCGGCCGTGGCCGGTTCGCGGATCCGGTTGACGATGCTGACCTATGCCGCCACTGCGGCCTGCTCGTGCACGACGCGCGAGCCGTCGCGGCCCTTGATGACGCGCAGGCGCGCGGGGATGCGCTGTCGCAGCTCGACGACGTGGGAGACGATGCCGACGGTGCGGCCGCCCTCGCGCAGGCCGTCGAGCACGTCGAGGACCTCGTCGAGCGTGCGCTCGTCGAGCGAGCCGAAGCCCTCGTCGACGAACAGCGTCTCCAGCCGGCTTCCGCCCGCCTCGGCGGCGACGACGTCGGCGAGGCCGAGCGCGAGCGCGAGGCTCGCGAGGAACGTCTCGCCGCCGGACAGCGTCGCCGGCGAGCGCTCCTGGCCGGTCCAGCCGTCGACGACGCGCAGCTCGAGGCCGGAGCGGCCGGTCCCACGGCGCAGCTCGTCCGTGTGGATCAGCTGATAGCGGCCGTTCGACATCCGCTCAAGGCGGAGCGTGGCGGCTTGCGCGACCTCCTCCAAGCGGGCGGCGAGGACGTAGGCGGAGAGGCGCATGCGCAGGCGGTTGCTGGCGGCGGAGCCGTCGACGAGGCCGGCCAGCTCGCGGATCGTGCGCTCGCGCTCGGCGACCGGCTGGCGGTCTTCGAGGGCGACGGCGAGCGCCTGCGCCAGGCGTCTGAGATCGCGAAGCCGCTTGTCGGCGATCCCCAGCCGCCGGGCTGCGTGCTCATCAGCGTCGATCGTTGCGCCCGCTCGGGTCGTGAGGACATCGAGGGGGGCGAGATCGGGGGCGGCGTGCTCGTCGTCGACGGCCGGCTCGCGGGCGAGCTGCTCCGCCAGTGCGCGGCGCTCGGCGAGTCCACGGTCGTAGTCCTCGATGCGCTGCGCGAGCGCTGCCATGGCGTCTTCGTCGCGCAGGGCGGAGCGGGCTGCGGCGGCATCCGCGAACCCGGCCTCGCGAGCGGCCGCTTCCTGTTCGGCGACGTCGGCCTCGGCGCGCAGCGTCGCCGCGTGCTCGGCGATGGAGGCGGCGTCGCCGCGCGCCTGCTCGACCTTCGCGCGATCCGCCGCGAGTGCGGCGCTGCGCTCGGCGTGCGTGGCGCGGGCACCGGCCTCCTCGCGGGCCGCCTCCTCGCGGGTCCGCTCGTGCTCGGCGGTCAGAGCGGCGAGGGCGGAGAGCGCCTGCTCGGCGACAGCTGCTCCGCCCGCAGCGGTGCGCGCGGCGCTCAGCTCGGCGTCGAGCCGCGACGCATGCTCCACGAGCGCGTCGGCGGGGCCCTGGCCCGCGACCGCGCGGGCCGCGGCGAGCGCGCTGTCGAGCTCGGCGGCAGCCCGCTCGGCCTGCTGGCGCTCGCTCGCGGCGTGCTCGTGCTGAGCCTGGGCGTGCTGCTCCTGGTCGGCGAGTGAGGTGCGCGCCGGCGAATGGGCATCGAGGGGGAGAGCGCGGGTGGCCGGGTCGGTCGCGCCGGCGGGCTCGCCTGCGTCGGCGTGCGCGGGGGCCGGATGCTCGGTCGAGCCGCAAACGGCGCAAGGCTCGCCCGGTTGCAGACCCGCCGCCAGCTCGGCAGCCATGCCGCCGAGGCGCTGCTCACGCAGGTCGAGCCAGGCGGCGTGGGCCTGCTGCTCAGCGTCGACCGCTCTCCGCCGTCGCTCCTGCGCTCTCGTCAGCTCGGCCGCGAGGCGGTCGCGCTCGGTCGCCTGCTCGGCGCGCTGCCGGGCGGTCTGGGACTCGGCCTCCAGGCGCTCCGCTCGAGCGGCCGCCTCGCGCGCTTGCTGAACGGCGGCATCGAGGGCGGCGCGGTCGCGGGCGGCTTGCTCGATCGCGCTGGCCGCCGCGTGCGCCTGGGCCCCGGCCGCGTCGGCGCGCCGCTCCAAGCTCGCCAGCTCCGCGTCGGCCTGCGCCAGCCGCGCCTCGACCGTCACCAGCGCATCGAGCGCGCCAGCCTCGCCTCGGGCCTCGGCCGCCTGCGCCCGCAGCTCCGCCGGCGATGTGCGCACATCTGTACCCCCTATAGGGGTCCAAACCTGCACAGGTCTCGCAAGGAGTCCGGCGAGCGGGGCGACACGGCGTGCGGCGGCGAGCTGGGACTCGGCTTCGTCGCGCTGCGGGCGTCTGGACGCCCAGCGGGTCAGGTCCTCGACGGCCGTCACATGGCGTGAGCGGCGCTCCGCCGCCGATCGACCCGCAGCCAGCGCCGCTTCGGCCTCGGACCGGGCGGCGGCCGCCGCCCGCCGGGAATCGGTGGCGCTCACGAGCTCGGCGCCCGCGCGCACGCCGAGGCCCGCCACCCACTCGGCGTACGTGTCGGCGTCGTCCGGAGCCGGCTCGTCCGCCACCTCGGCGACGCGCGCGACGATCTCGCGGACCTCCTGCGAGGCGGACTGGAGCTCCGCCCACACCGCCTTCCTGCGGTCGTGCAGCCAGTGCTCCACGCGCGTGAAGCGGTCGGTGCCGAAGAGGCGTTCCAGGACCGCTTGCCGCTCGCCGCTGTCCGCACGGAGAAAGGTTGCGAACTCGCCCTGCGGCAGCAGCACGACCTGGCAGAACTGGTCGCACGACATGCCGAGCAGCGCGTCGAGCTCGTGGCGCGCCTCGTCGGGGCGTGCGGCGAGGACGGTCCAGTCGCCGCTCGCCGCATCCAGCTCCTCGACCGTGCAGGTGTGGCCCTCTCTCGTGGAGCCCTCGCCGCGCAGCTTCGGGCGCTCCTGCGGCGGCCTCCGGACGACGCGCAGCCGGCGCTCGCGCAGCGTCACCTCCAGCTCCACCTCGGTGCGCACGTCCGGCACGGCATGGTCGGAGCGCAGGCGCGCGTCCCGCGCCCGCGCGCCCGGCACCTGGCCGTAGAGCGCGAACGCGACGGCGTCGAGCAGGGTCGTCTTGCCCGCGCCGGTGTCGCCGTGCAGCAGGAACAGCCCGGCCTCGCTCAACGCGTCGAAGTCGACCTCCTCGGTGCCGGCGAACGCCTGGAAGGCGGTGAGGCGCAGGCGATGGAGGCGCACGGCTACGCCGCCAGCTCGGCCACCCGCCGCGCCGTGAGCGCGTCGCGCAGCAGCGCCAGCTCGTCGTCGTCCGCGTCCCGGCCGCGCGTGTCGGCGACGAAGCGCTGGACCAGCTCGTCGTCGTCCAGCCCGCGCAGGCGCTGATACGAGTCCTCCGGCCGCGCGCCGGCGCCCTGCGGATCGAACGCGAGCGCGACGGCGTGCGGGAAGCGGCGGCGCAGCCGCTCCATCGCGTCGGCCGGCCGAACCGGGTCGGTCAGCGTCGCCTGCACCCACGCCTCTTCGGCCTCCGCGAGCCGCGGGTCGGCGAGCAGCTCGTCGAGCGTCCCACGCAGGTTGGCGAGCGCGCGTGGAACGGGGGTCGGCAGCAGCTCCACGAGCGGCAGCGCGCCCGCGGTCACCTCGACCACGGCGACGGACTTCGCCTGGCCCGCCTCCGAGAACGAGAACGCGAGCGGGGAGCCGGCATAGCGGCCGAGCCCGCCGCCGACCACCTGCGGCCCGTGCAGGTGCCCGAGCGCGACATAGTCGGCGCCGTCGAACGCGAACGCCGGCACGTTCGCGGCACCGCCGACCGCGAGGTCGCGTTCGCTCTCCGACGGCATCCCGCCGGCGACGAACGCGTGCGCCATCACGACGACCGGCGGATGGCGCAGACCGAATCCGCGCGCCGCCACGGTCGCGCGGACCCGATCCATCGCGGCACCCATCGCCGCCGCGTGCGAGCGCTCGTCGATGCCGATCACCTCGCGCACCAGGTCCGGCTCGAGGTACGGGACGGCGTAGACCAGGCCGTCGCCGAGCGCGATCGGCGAGGCGACCGACAGCGGGTCGGTGCGCACGTGCACGCCCGCGCGTGCGAGCAGCTGTGCGCCGAAGCCCAGCCGCGCCGCCGAGTCGTGGTTCCCCGAGATCGCGACGACCGGCGCGACCTCCGCCAACCGGGCCAGCGCCTCGCTCGCGAGCCGCACCGCGTCGACCGGCGGCAGCGCGCGGTCGTACAGGTCCCCGGCGATCAGCACGCCGTCGACCGCGGCCGAGCGCGCGGCTTCCACCAGAAAGTCGATGAACGCCGCGTGGGCACCCATCAGGTCCTCGCCGTGGAAGGCGCGGCCGAGGTGCCAGTCTGCGGTGTGGAGCAAGCGCATCGTGCGCCCACGATGGCGCGCGCGCCGGATGGAACATGCGTCATGCTGGGCAGATGCGACGCGATCCTGCCGGGCTTCCACGCCGACAGCTTCGGCGCCGCGCTGCTCCTCGCCGTCCTGCTCGCGCTCGCGAAACGCGCTGATCTAGAGTGAACCAGATCCGCTCGCACAGGTAGCCGAGCGCCGCGCAGCAGCGGCGCCGCACCGCGGGGGACGAGCACCGATGTCTCCGCGCGCGCGAGGAGACGCCATGGGGCGGAGCGGCACACGCTCCGCCCGGCGACGCGTCAGCTCACGGGCGTCGGTCGTGGAAGTGGAACGCACCCGGCGGCGGCCCGCCCGGACCCATGCCGCGGCCACCGTGATGGCCGAACGGACCCGTGGCTCTGCCGTTCACGAGCTCGTCGACGTGCTCCTCGACGTCGCTGAGGATGCGGTCGCGCTGCTGGTCGGTCAGCTGTCTGTCGGCGACCGCTCTGTCGAGCCGCGTCCTGGCCGCGTCGACCAGCGCCTGCTCGAGCCCGTCGACCGACTTGCCCTCGGCTCTGGCGGTCTCGGCGAGCGTTCTGCCGTTCATCAGCCGTCTCGCGAGCTGCGCCTCCGTGAGGCCGAGGTAGTCGGCGGCGGCGTCGAGGCCGACCCCCAACGGGCCGTGGCCCGGACCGCCGAAGCCGAACGCGACGCCGTGCGGGCCCGGACCACCGGGCCCCATCAGCCCGCCGAGCGGCAGGCCGTATCTCGCGATGCGCTGCTTGATCGCCTCCGCCTGCTGCTGCGTCAGCTTGCCGTCTCTGACCGCCTCGTCGAGCTGATCGCCGAACGCGCCCTCGAGCGCCGCTCTCAGCTCGGACGGCGACACGTTCAGCCGCTGCGCGGCGTCTCTCAGCAGCGCATCGCGGGGATCGCTGTTCGTCGCGGCGGCGTACGCGACGCCTCCGCCGGTCACCGCCAGCGCCAGTGCGGCGCCGATCGCGGCGATGCGCTTGCGTTTGCTCTCCACGGTCACGTGCTCCTCGGTCGGTTGACTGAAAGGACGGCGTCCATCGCACCACGTGCGTCTGAGAGCGGCCTGGGAATCGGCTGAGCGGCGGCCCTCGACCGTTCGTCCATGCGGGCCACGCGCGTCGGTTGACCGCGTCCGCGGCCGGGCATACCGTCTCGCGCCGGCGTGCCGAAGAGGGAAAACAGCGGGATGCGCGTGCGAAGGCTTGCGATCGGCACAATCACGGCGGGCGTGATGGCCGCTGCGGCGGTTCCCGCCGCGGCGCTGTCAGGCGGTGCGCATGCTGCGCCACCCGCCGCGCGACCGCAGCTCGACGTGCGCGGCGGGGAGCGGACCGTGGTGCCGGCGCGCGTGCGCGAGGCGCGCCGCGCGCTCGACGAGCGGCTCGGGATCGAGGGGCGCGTCGCGACCGACGCGGTCGGCGGCGGGCTGCGCGTGCTGCGGCGCACCGACGGCTTCCTCAGCGGCCCGCGCGCCGGCGACGCCGCCGACGTCGCGCTCGCCTACGTGCGCACGCACGCCGACGTCTTCGGGCTGTCCACCACGGACCTGACCGCGCTGCGCCTGACCGACCGCACGACCTCCGACGACGGCGTCACGCATCTCACGTGGACCCCGGTCGCCGACGGCATCCCGGCCTACGACGGCGAGCTGCGCGTCCACGTCGCCCGCGACGGCCGCGTCGTCGCCGCGGGCGGCCCGTCGCTCGGCGGTCTCTCGATCGCGGCGACCACGCCGCGCGTCAACGCCTCGCAGGCGCTCGCCGTGGCGCAGGGCGACGTCGGCGCGCCGGCCGCGCTTCCGCGCGCGAGCCGAAGTGCGGGGCCGCAGCGCGTCACGCGCTTCTCCAACGGCGACGGCGCGCGCCTCGTCGTCTTCGACGCTCCCCGCGGCGACCGGCTCGCGTGGCGCGTGACGGTCGCCGGCCGCGACCCGTACGTCTACGACGTGCTCGTCGACGCGGCGAGCGGCGCGGTCCTCACGCGCCACTCGCTGACCGACTTCGCCTCCAACGCGCCCGTGTACGCGTACCACCCGGGCGCGGGGCCGGAGACGACGGTCGATCTCGCGAGATGGCTGACCGCGCCGCTCGTCCTGAGCGGGCCTAACGCGCACGCGTACGCCGACGTGGACGGCGACGACGTGGCGGATCCCGGCGAGGAGGTGAGACCGAGCAGCGGCACCGACTGGAACTACCCGGCGAGCTTCTTCACCGACGTGTGCACGTTCTGCACGTGGGACGACAGCGACGTCGCGACCGAGGCGGCGAATCGCAGACACGCGACGACGCAGCTCTTCTACCTCGTGAACGCCTTCCACGACTGGCTGCGCGACTCCGAGGTCGGCTTCACCGCGTCCGACGGGAATTTCGAGGGCCTCGACCCCGTCCGCGCGGAGGCCGACGACGCGGTGCTGGCGAGAAGCCCGTCGTTCAACAACGCCAACATGACGACGTTCCCCGACGGCACCTCGCCACGCATGCAGATGTACCTGTGGGGCGGCGGCTTCCCGGCCGTCAACGGCAGCGACGACGCCAGCGTCGTCTTCCACGAGTACGCGCACGGCCTCTCGAACCGCCTGATCGGCGACGGCGACGGGCTGAACGACAAGCAGTCCGGTGCGATGGGGGAGGGCTGGAGCGACTGGTACGCGATGGACTACCTCGTCGCGCACGCGCTCGTGCTCGACACCGCGGCCGACGCGGAGGTCGTGGTGGGCGAGTACGTCACCGGCGACGCGACGGCCGGGATCCGCCGCCAGCCGCTCGACTGCTCGGTCGGCTCGTCGGCGCCGGCCTGCGGCGGCAGCGTGCTCGCGGGGCACGCCGGCGGCTTCACGTTCGCCGACCTCGGTCGGGTCGGCGGCGACGCGCTCGACACGCCGTCGTTCGAGGTCCACGACGACGGCGAGATCTGGGCGGAGACGCTGTGGGACATCCGCACCGCGCTCGGCGGGCCGATCGCGCGCAGACTGATCACGAACGGGATGCGCCTGTCGCCCGTGAACCCGTCCTTCCTCGACGGGCGCGACGCGATCCTGCTGGCCGACCAGACGGGCTTCGCGGGCGCGCACCACGACCAGCTGTGGCAGCTGTTCGCGAGACGTGGGATGGGCTGGGGCGCTCGCACCGCCGGCGCCAACGGGACGTCCGCGACCGCGTCGTTCTCGGCGACGCCGCTGCTCGCGACGGCGACCGCGGTCGACGATGCCGCGCCGCTCGGCGACGGCGACGGGATCGCCGAGCCGGGCGAGGGCGTGCGCCTGCGCGTGACGTTGCAGGATCCGTCGCCGACCGCGCTCACGAACGTGGCGGCGACGCTCACGACGAGCGCGCCGGACGTGACGGTCGGCGCCGTGCAGGCGAGCTGGGGCACGATCGCCGCCGGCGCCTCCGCCCACAACGCGACGCCGTTCGAGCTGACGGTGCCTGCCGTCGTCGTGTGCGGCGCACAGCTGCCGCTGACGCTGCACGTGACGAGCGACCAGGGCGCGGTCGAGCTGCCGCTCTCGCTCGCGCTCGGCGGCGACGGCGGCGATGCGGCTTTCGCGACCGCGCCCAGCCTCGAGCTGCCGATCCCCGAGAGCGCGGCCACGTCCGTCAGCTCGTCGCTCGCCGTCCCGAGTGACGGGCGCGTGCGCGATCTGCGCGTGACGCTGAGAGTGACGCACGGCTGGGTCGGCGACCTGCGCGCGCGGCTGACGTCGCCGTCCGGCACCACGGTCGACTTGTTCCAGCGCCCCGGCACTGGCGACTTCGGCTCAGGCCTGGAGTGGCAGGGCGACCTGGTCACGCTCGACGACGCGGCGCTCAGCTCGATCCAGGACCTGTCGGACGGCCCCGGCACGCTGACCGGCACATGGTCGCCCGTCGAGCCGCTCGCGCGCTTCGACGGCGAGCCGCTCGCCGGCAGCTGGAGACTGCGGATGAGCGACGGCTTCGACGACGACGTGCCGGCGAGCGAGCGGATGCTGCACGGCTGGAGCATCGCGACGGGCGTGCCGGCATGCGCGACGAGCGGGATGGCGCCGCAGCCGGTGCCGCCTGTCGCAGGCCCGCCCGCGGGCGGCGGCGGCACCGGGGGGTCGGGCGCCGGCACGATTGTGGCGCCGGCACGCGTCACGAGACGCGCGCGACTCGACCGGCACGGCCGCTTCGTGCTCGCGTTCCGCGCGACGCCCGGCCTGCGCGGCAGCCTCCGGCTCAGGTTGCCCAGGCGCGGGCGCGTGAACGCGATCGCGTTCGGCAGAACGGCGTTCCGCGTGCCGGCCAGCGGGCGCGTACGCGTGACGGTCACGGTGCGCGGGAGCGCGCTGCGGCAGCTGCGCAAGCGTCACCGCGCGACCGTGCGCGTGACGATCAAGCTTGGCGGCGCGACGTTCGTGCGCGCGCTCAGCCTGGCGGCCCCGCGCCCGCGCGGCTGAGCCGCCAAGCGAACAGCACGGCCGCGACCGCGGTCGCGAGGTTGAGGCTGGAGACGCCCGCTCGCATCGGCAGTCGCAGGCGTGCGTCGGCGCGCGCCAGCAGCTCGGGTGAGAGGCCGTGGCGCTCGGTCCCGAACGCGAGCACCGCGTTCGGCGCCAGCCGCGCCGGGTCAAGCAGCTCGCCGTCGGGGTCGAGCGCGAGCAGCGGGCGTCCCGTGGACCCGGCCGCCGCGTCGGTCACCGCGTCCGCGAACCCGTCGTCACGCCCGACCGGCAGCGCGAAGTGCAGCCCCGCCGAGCCGCGCAGCGCGCCGGCGTCCCACGGATCGTGCATGCCGGTCGTCACGACGCCGGCTGCGCCCGCGCCGGCCGCCACGCGTACGACCGCGCCGACGTTGCCAAGGTCGCGGGGGTCCTCCAGCAGGACGATCGGCGCGTCCGCCGCGAGCAGTGCTTCCCGCAGGAACGGCGGGCGTCGTGCGAGCGCGAGCACTCTCGTGTACGGCACGTGCGGCACGAGCGTCGCCAGCAGCTCGGGTGCGACGGGGTCGTCGGCGAGCGCGCGGAAGCGGCCGGCGAGGTCGGGCGCGAGCTCGGCGGCGAGCCGCTCCAAGGCGTCCGGGTCGGCGGCGGCGACCAGCTCGACCTCGGCGCCGAAGCGCACCGCGTGCTTGAGCGCGTGGAAGCCCTCCAGGATCGCCAGACGCTCGTCTCCGCGCGCCTGCTGGAAGCGTTGCGCGAGCGTGCTCACGCAGCGTCCATACGCGGCAGCGCGGCGATCGTCGCGTCGCGGCTGACGGCGTGGACCTCGTCCGGCACGGTCTCCAGCCGCACGCGGCGCACGAAGTCGAGCTGCTCGCCGAGCGGCTTGAAGAAGTCGTCGTAGTGCGTCGGCACGACGACGCGCGGATCGAGCCGCGGCAGCACGCGCGCCCAGTAGCGCGGCGTGACCGAGCGACCGGCGATCCCCGCCAGGAACACGTCGACCGGCTCGTCGCGCAGCGCGGCGTCGATCAGGTTCGCGCTGCCCTGGTGGTAGAGGCTCGTGCCGGCGACCTCGATGCGGATGCCCCACACCTGGCCGCAGCGGTAGGCGCCGGGCGAGAGCCCGTGCAGGTGGTCGCAGCTCAGCTCGCCGTCGAACGGCACGCGCCGGCCGAGGATCAGCTTCGAGTGCGCGCTCGGCGTGAACGAGACGACGAACGGGCCGAGCTCGTAGCGGCAGTAGGGCTCGACCTCGACGGCCAGCCCGCCCAGCCCGTGCAGCTGCATCAGTCTCACGAGCGAGGCCGAGCCGTACGCAGGCGCGCGGAAGCGACGCGCGATCGCGGGCGCGTCGACCGCGTGGTCGAAGTGCGTGTGCCCGACGAGCACGCCCGCGACGTCGTCGCCGGTGGCGCCCGCCCAGCGGTCGAGCTGCGTCGGATCGGGCAGCGCGGTGCGCCGCAGCAGCAGGCTGCGCAGCGGCGCGCGCGAGACGTACGGGTCGACGAACAGCGCGACCCCTTCGTACGCGATGCGGTAGCCGGAGACGCCGAGCCACTCCAGCGTCAGCCCTGGCGGCAGCCCGAGCGGGACGGCCTCGAGGCCGTGCAGCGCGTCGGCGTCGTCGCGCGAGCTGGACATTCGGCTGACCGTACCTGAGCGCTTGTGCGCAGCGGCGCAGCGCGATGCGGCGAAAGCTGTGCAAAAGCGCACGTTCGGCCTGATCCGCCGACGGGCTTTGCGAGGGAGCGGGAAGCGCTGATCGCATCGCTTCATGAACGACGCACGGATGCGGGAGGTTCACATGCGCCATCGCAGGATCGCCGTGACGCTCGCCGCGGCGCTCGGATGCACCGCGCTCACAGGCCCGGTTGCTCACTCCGCCGAGCGGCCGACCGCCGACGCGAGCGCCAGCGTGTCGCTTGCCGCCACGCTCGACGGGCTGCTCGGCAGCGATGCGCAACAGCAGCCGTTGCAGGACCTGCTCGGACGCCTCCAGGGCGGTCAGGCTCCTGATGGCGCGACGCTCGCGCCGCTGCAAGACGTGCTCGTGCACCTGGCCGCGACGCCTGGCCTGCCGGCTGACGTGCAGACGCTGGTCGCGCAGCTCGCCGGGCTGCTCGGCGCGGCGCCCGCCGGCCAGCCGCTCGACCGCTCGCTGCTGATGCCGGTCGCCACGCTGCTGCGCGACGTCGGCGGCAGCTCCGGCGTGCCGGCCGACGTGACGACGCTGCTGAACGGACTCGCCGATCTGCTCGACGGCGACGGCTCGCCCGAAGCGCTGCCCGTCGACGCGCTGAGCCTGCCGCCGGCGCTGATCGACCGCCTCGGCGAGCTGCTCGACCGCCTCGAGCGCGGGCAGCAGCCGACCGGCACGGCGCTCGCGCCTGTGGGCGACCTGCTCGATTCTGTCGCCGCCACGCCGGGGCTGTCGGCCCCGCTGTCCAGTCTTCTCAGCGGACTCGGCGACTCGCTCGACCGCAGCTCGAACTCGCTTGACCCGCTGCTCGCGAGACAGACGCGGTACGCGCTGGATTCGATCGCCGCGACCCCAGGGCTGTCGCCGAGCGAGCGCACGACGATCGAGCGGATCGCGACGTTCGTCTCGACGTCCGGCGGCTCCACGAGCGCCTCGGGCTCGGGGCGGGCAAGCAAGCGCGACCGCGCCGTCGTGAAGCGCATCCGCGTGAACCGAGCGCGCACCCGCGTCGGCGTGCGGATTGCCTGTCCGCGCAGCGCCCCGGCGGCGTGCGCGACGACCGTCACCGCGAAGCTGGCCGGCCGCAGAGCGGTCCGCGGCAAGCGCGTGCGCATCGGCGCCGGGCGCTCGAAGGTCGTGCGGCTGCGCCTGCTCCCGGCGGCGCGCACGGCGAGCGTGCAGCGCGGCGGGAAGCTGCGCATGCGCGTCGTGACGGCGTTCGGCGGACAGCGCTTCGCGAGCGAGAAGGCGGTGCGGGTGAAGGCGCGCGACCGGCGCTGAGCGCGCGTCCCGCTGCGACACTGGGCCCCATGCGCATGACCGCCTCACGCGCTGGGGCCCTCGCCGCGGGCGCCGTCGCCGCGGCTGCCCTGTGGTGGCGGCGCAACCCGTCGGCGTGTCCGTACAACCAGCGCTTCTGGGTGCAGGCGCCGCATCCGCTGATCACGCGGCCGCGCCTGCGAGAGGCGCTCTGCGCCGGCGCCGGGGCAGCGGGTCCTGGAGGTGGGCCCCGGGACCGGCTACTACGCGCTCGAGGTTGCCGGCTGGATCGCGCCGGGCCACCTCGACATCTTCGATCTCCAGCAGGAGATGCTCGATCACACGCTCCTGCGGGCCGAGCAGCAGGACATCTGCAACATCGTGGCGATGCAGGGCGACGCGCGCTCGCTGCCGTTCGAGGACGACACCTTCGACGCCGCCTACCTCGTGACGGTGCTCGGCGAGATCCCCGACCAGGAGGCTGCCCTGCTCGAGCTGGCGCGCGTCGTGAAGCCGGGCGGGCGCGTCGTGGTGGGGGAGCTGTTCGGCGACCCGCACTGGGTCAGCCCCGGCAAGCTGCGAGCGCGCGCGGAGCGCGCCGGACTGCGCTTCGAGCACCGCCTCGGCAGCCCGCTCGGATACTTCGCGCGCTTCGCGCCCGCATAGCCGCGGCGGGCGAGCGCGGTCCGCCGCTACTGCTTTCTGGCGATCGCTTCCGCCAGCTGCGCCTTCGTCATGCGCGAGCGACCCGCGACGCCGAGGTCGCCGGCGCGCTCGTACAGCTCTTCCTTCGTGTGACCCTCGTAGTCGACGCCGCCGAACGTCTTGCCGCGGTTCTCACGCGCCCGCGGGTTCTTCGCGCGCGGGTCCGACGGGCCCTTTCTCGCCTTCGGCTCCCAGTGGTCGCCGACCTTCTCGAAGCTGTGCTTGAGCGCCGCGTAGGCGACCCGGTGTGCGCGCTCGCCCTCGCCGTACTCCTTCACCGCCGCGTCGTGCGCCTTCGCGAAGGTGCGCTGCGCCTTCGCCGGCGAGCGCTTCAGCGTGTCCGGCAGCTCGCTCTGCTTGGCGGTGCCGCGTGACGTGGTCTTCGGCATCGCGCATCCACGTACCCCACGGCCGCGTGAGTCACTCGTGCGCTGTCAGCAGCTGATCGGTCGGGGCGAAGTCGTCGCGCAGCGGCGTCGCGCCGGCAGCGAAGCGCGCGACTGCGGGCGTGCGGTAGGTGACGGCTCCGGCACGCTGCGAGCCCGCCTCCGCCGGCAGCGGGCGGTGCGAAGCGAGCAGGACGGCGTTGCCGCCGCCGGGCCGGCCCGCCGCGTCTGGGACGGTGACGAGCCGGACGTGACGGAAGCGCTCCAGCAGGGTGGCCGTCTCGGCGCGCAGCAGCGACAGCGGCGAGAAGTCGATCACGTTGAGCGCGTAGACGCCGTCGGGTCGCAGCACGCGGTCGATCTGCGCGGTCCACTCGCGCGTCGCGAGGTGCCATGGCACCGCGTAGTTGCCGAACGCGTCGCCGACGAGGACGTCCGCGCTGTCGGCGGGCTCGCGCTCGAGCGCGATGCGCGCGTCGGCGATCGTCACGCGCAGCCGCGGCGAGGTGCGCAGGCCGAGTCGCTCGCGGACGAGCTCGACGAGCTCGCCGTCGACCTCGAAGACGTGCGAGCGCGAGCGAGGGCGGGTAGCGGCCAGCCAGCGCGGCAGGGTGAAGCCGCCGCCGCCGATCCAGGCGACGTCGAGCGGCGCGCCCGGCGGGGCGGTCGCGTCGATCGCGTCGGCGATCCACTGCGTGTAGGGGAACCCGAGGTGCGTCGGGTCGCGCAGGTCGACGTAGGAGTGGTGCGCGTCGTCGAGCAGGAGCATGCGGCCGGACGGCGCGGCCGGATCCACCTCGATGCGCGCGCAGTGGTAGCGCGTCTCGCGGTCGCACGGGGAGGAGGCCGCGAGCGCGAGCGCCGCGAACGCGAGCCCGGCCAGCAGCGCGGCCCCGCCGGTCGCGAGCCCGAGGCCGCCCGCGCGCACGCCGATCGCCGCGCCCACGAGCGCGAGCGCGATCCCGATCGCCAGCACGGCGGTGCCGACCGGCAGCAGCGGGACGAGCACGAAGCCGCTGCCGAACGTGCCCACGAGCGCGCCGGCGGTCGCCCACGCGGAGATGCCGCCGACGATCGTGCCGCTCGCGCTCAGATCGTGCAGCCGCAGGCGCGCGACCGTCGGCGTCACCGCGCTCAGCAGCGCCGCCGGCGGCACGAGCGCGATCAGCGTCACGCCGAGCGCCGCGGCGCCGCCCTGCCCGCGCGCGCCAGGGCCGAGCGCGCGCACGAGCGGGACGAGCAGGATCGTCAGGAGGCCGCCGCCGATCAGCAGGAGCGCGAGCAGCCGGCGGCCGTCGACGCGGTCGGCCAGCCAGCCGCCTGCGGCCGCGCCGACCGCGATCCCAGCGAGCGCGGCGCCGATGATCGCGGTCGTCGTCTCGAGCGTGAGGCCGACGTAGGGCGCGAGCAGCCGCACCGCGAGGATCTCCAGCACGAGCACCGCGCCGGAGGCGCCGAACGCGAGCGTCGCCGCCGCCACAGGGCCGATCGTCGCGCGCGCAGGTCGCCGTTCGGAGCCGTCCGCGGCGGGGTCAGCGGCGGGCACCGACCGCCTCGAGCGACGCGTGCACGCCCGGTGCCCCGCCTGCGCGAACGCGAGCGCGCGAGCGGTAGCGTGCGATCCCGATGGACACCGCCTTCACGCTATCCCACCGCGGCGGCGCGGGCGAGCCGCTGCTCCTGCTGCACGGCTTCACCGACACGTGGCGCAGTGGGCCTGCTGCCGCGCTCCCTCATACTGCTCGCCACGCTCCCGTCACGCCGGTGGGCCGCGTCAGCGGCGACGATCCCGAGGCCGCGATTCGCGACGCGATCGAGGCCGCGTTGGACGAGGCTGGCTGGGAGACGGCGCACGTCGCCGGCAACTCGCTCGGCGGCTACGTCGCGCTGAGTCGCGCACTCGCGCGCCCGGTCGGTCGTCGCGCTCGCGCCTGCCGGCGGCTGGGCCGACGGCACCGTCCTTCGCGACCGCTCGCCTACTTCACGTCGATGCGCGAGCTGCTCGAGCACGCCGCCCCACGCCGAGGCGATCGTCGCGACGCCGGAGGCCGGCGGCGCGCGACGCTGATGACCGCCGAGCGCTTCGAGCACATCCCGGCGAGCTGCTCGCGCACCAGATCCGCGGCGCGCCGGCTGCCGCCGCCGTCGAGCTGGTCGAGCACGCGCTGGCGCATGCTGCGTGTCGACGCCGAGGCCGTCGCCTCCCGCTGCGGTTCGTGTGGGGGACGCACGACAGCTGCTCGCTGGCCGCGCCGCGCGCGCTACCGCGCGCACTTCCCCACGGTGATCGAGCTGAGGGCGTCGCCACTCCCCGCTCGACGTGCCGTCGGAGGCAGCCGAGCTGATCCTCGGCCTGACCGCTCCGGTCAGCGGTCCGTCGGCGTCCCCGGCCCGTGCCGGGTGACGATGAGGCCGGCCTCGGGCGGAGCTGACCCGGCTCCGGCGACGGATACGACTGCAGCCGCCGGTGGAACGCCTGCGCGACCCGCAGCGCGTGCGCCTTCGCCAGCTCTGCGCGCTCGCCGGCGAACAGCTCGTCGACCGTCTCGATCCACAGCGCGAGCCAGCGGCCGAAGTGCCCGGCGCGCAGGCTTGCCTTCCCGTGCAGGCGCGCATGCGGCTCGAACGGCGTGCCGCTGTAGGACTTCGCGCCCAACAGCACCGTCTCCCAGAAGGAGGCGATCTGCGGGACGTGCTCCTCCAGGTCGAGTCTCGCCACGTCAGTGAACAGCCAGCCGATCACCGGGTCGCTCATCGCCTTGCCGTAGAACGCGCGCACGAGCCGCTCGCAGTCGACGCGGGTCGCGATGTCGGGGCGGTCGGTCTCGGTCGGTGTCGCCATCACGGTGAATGATGGCGAGGACGTCCGCTGTTGAGCGGTCAGGGCCGTTGGCGCCAGCTTGCGCGGTTGTTGGCGTGCGCACGATCGCGGTCAGGTTGATCGAGCCGATCGCTTGGGTAGGCCCGACTCACAGAAGGCGTTCCCGTGTTCGAGGCGGGTGGAGGGTGGGATGCATACAACGCCTGGCGTTCCGTGGGGACCATCGCGGGCCTGGGTGGCAGTTCGTAGATCGAGCTTTCAAAGCTGACGCCGCCGTCTCTCAACGCTCACGTCGGCGGCGTCGACGGCCGGACCCGTGCGGGTCGGGCCACCGAGCGGACGGAAGGGCGCCGCGCCCCAGGGATGGGCCGGCGCCGGACCCCCCGACGATCGCGCCGGCGTGCGTCCTTCCGTTCCGCTCACTTGCGGCGATTGAATGACGAGGACGGGAAAGGGATGACGCGAATGACGATGGCGTATGGCCGAGCCGAGCTGGCGCAGGTGCACGAGCGACCGGGCTGGCGCTCGCACACGTTCGCGGACGGCGTGCGGTCGCTGACGCTCGTCGAGCCGCTCGACGCGGCGCTCGCCGGGCGGCTGTGGACGCGCGTGTCCGAGCTGATCGAGCGCGGCTGCCGGCGCTTCGTCGTGGATGCCAGCACGATCGAGCCGAGCGGCGAGCAGTGCACGCTGCTGGCAGCCGTGTTCTCGGGCCGGCCGGCGAGCTATCAGGCGGTCGTCGTCGCGCCGTCGGGATCCGAGCTGGTCGACCTGCTGCCGTCGACCGTAGGGGTCGCGCTGTCGCTCAGCGACGCGCACGGGCAGCTGGAGCGCGGAACCGTGCGCCGACCGTCGCCACCCGCCGCTCCCGCCGCGCGCCTGCCGGCCGCAGAGCGCCGCGCGCTGTCGGCGCGGCAGTCGCTGCGCTGGGCCGAGCGCGCCGCCCGCGAAGGCGACTACGAGCGCGCGCTGGCATGGCTGAGCGTCGTCGAGCGCGCCGCCGGCGGCCTCGACGCGCACTGGAGCGCCGCCCGCAAGCTCTGGCGCGCCGCATGGGCGGAGCAGGCGGCGGAGGTGCAGGTGCGCTGAGTGGCCGTCAGCGCCCGTTTGCTCGCGGCATTGCCTAAGTCTTTCTCATTCGCGATCGCAAATACGCGAGTGTTCATGCGACGAGTCAGCGCCACGTCACTGCCAATCGGTGCTAATCCGTCAACGCCGCCTGGGTAGTGAGCAACGGTGGTACCAATGACACGACAAACGATGCCCTCGGGAGCTCGCGCCTTTGTACTCAGAGATGAGGACGGTTGGACGGTCGTAACCGCGGAGGTCGTGCCGCCACACGGGCAGACGAATCGTCGGATTCGCCTTCAGGGACCGCCCGATGTCGGCGGCCGTGCGTATAGGAGACACGGAGCGGGTTCTGGCCGCGACGTCGAGGCAGCCCCGAGCGATAGTGCTCGCCGCTGCGGCACGCCGTCGATAATCGCCGTCGGAGAAGAGTGAGGCGTTTGGTTTCACGAGGCCGTTGAGGACGACGATGGCGGCCGTCGAAGCCGCGTCGTCAGCTCCGCTTGGTGCCGTTGTCGAGAATGCAATAAGGCGATAGTGCCGGCGCCCTGGTCCCGTCAGGCGGTCTCGTAGTTGCCGTTCATGGTGCCGTGCTCGCTTCCCCATGCGCCGGCGATGAAGGAGGGTGGGGGAGCGATGCGGCGCCTCAAGGATCACGAGCAGCTTCCCGCGTAGTACGCGGGGCAGCTCGTCATGAAATCGCGGTGAACGGTGCCGGCATCGGTCGATAGAGGTGACGGCCAATGCCCTGCACGACCCTCGAAGGGCGAGGATGAGGTCCAGGTCGAACGCTACGCGGCGGTGCGGCGCGCTCGGGCGGGGCTTCGCCGGACGATCTTGATGTCGGCGTCGAGCGCGTTGGCCATCGCGAGGACCGTGCGCAGCTCGGGATTGCCGGAGGCCGTCAGAAGGCGCCGCACGTCGCCGGGTTCTTGCCGATCGTCGTGCCAGTCGGCTTTGGTGAGCCCGCGCTCGTCGCGCAGCGCGTCGAGGCGTTGACGATCGCGTCGATCGTCTCGATCTCGCGGCGTTCGCGCTGAACTCGGCGCGGAACTCCGGTTCGGCAAGCGCTCGGCGAGAAGCGCTGGTAGCGTTGGGCTTCTTGGGCATGCGCCCAATGTACCACGAGGTGTTACGCAGTCACGTCGAGACTTCGCGGGCCGACGCGATCGCCTGCAAGGCTCGAGGCTTGATGCGGGTTGGGTTGTTGGGCAGGGAGGGGTGTTGAGGTAAAGAAGAGGGCCTCCAGCTCTGCCAACTCGTGATTGGAGCACGAGATGACCGCTTCGCTGGAGACCCTCGTTGTCGCAGCCTACGTGTTCGCGACGACGTTCCGTCCCTCGCCCGCGCCTCGGCAGCCTCACGAATCATTGCGCTCCTGTCGCGCGCCGACACGGCACGTCTCGATCGCGGTTTCGGGGACGAGCGACCGCTGCAGCCATGTTCTTCCCGACCTGCTGAGCGTCGCGGTGACGCTCAGGCGGCTGATGCCGTGGGTCTGCTCGGTGCAGCGGAAGCGCGTCGAGCAGGTCGCCGAGGGCGGGGTCCGGCGTCCCGACACCTGATCGCCTGCGAGCTAGCCTGGCGCGGTCGCACAGCCAGTCCGCCCGGGACGCGAGCTTCGGCTACTGCCCATCCAAAAGCCAGTTCATCTGGGGCATGCGCCTCGTGCTGCTGGCCGACCGCAAGGGCGTCCCCGTCGGCTATGACCTCGTCGGGCCCAAGACCGGCCAAGAACACGACGCCGTCTCGAGTCGCCCCCGGGGAACCAGGCGCGCTGTCGGCGTCTGGGTCGTAGTAGGCGAATCCACGCTCGATGGTTGATCGACTCGAGCGATACCCCGGCCGGTCAGAAGCTCTCCCAGCGGCAGCCGCCGAGTCGCCAAGGACACGTGCGGACCGTGTCGACATTCGCGGCCGTCGCGGGTGGGCGTAGATCGCCTCGCAAGGGCGTGCCGTCGTCGCCCGCATCGCCCAACGCCTCCTCGCGCTCACGCTCGGCATCTACCTCAACACCCTCACCGGCCGCCCACCACGCGCTCTCGTGCCTACGGACGCTAACCCACATCAGCCTCTAGGCTGCGCGCAATGACCGTCGTTGCTACCGTCTCGCGTCTCGGTGTCGTGCCTCTTGCCGGGGTCCTCGGGTACGGCATCATCCGAGGGATTACGGCTGATCCGCCTGTTCGACCTCGTTCCTCCGGCGGTCGCGTTCGTCGCTGTTGAATTCGCGCCAGCGCGTGAGGCCTCCAACCGCAGTGCTCCGCGAGCGCATGGGCCGATCTACGAAGACCTGTTGAAGATGATGGTCCGCGGAGCAAGAGCGGGGAGCAAGCCCGATGAGCGGTTCATGAGAGAGTTTCAGCGGAAGCTGCTCCTCTATGGCGCAACGCCTGTCATTGCGGCATGGCTCGTCGTGATGCGGGCCTTTGAGGCGCAGGGTGAAGTGATCTAGTCAACCTTCTTCAATGGGAGGGGGTGTTGTTCGCGATCCGCGCTGACCTGGGCCACGACAACGCAGCGCTCAAGCCCGGGGATCTGCTCCGCATTTACGTCACCGACGCGGACGAGTACTTCGGGAGCCTGCCGCAGTAGTCCATCCGCCTCAGGGTGATCGTCTACGACGGGGCCGCGACCCGGCGCCCACGGATGCGCCAAAGGCTCCTGCGGTACTCCTGAGCGGTACTCCGCGGACGAGCTGGTTGCGTTGAGCAGACCGAATGAGCGATGAAGGCTGGGCTAGCAGGGAGAAGCATGCGATGCCGGAGGAGGGACTCGAACCCCCGACACGCGGATTATGATTCCGCTGCTCTAACCGACTGAGCTACTCCGGCGGGGGACCGAGAGTGTAATCGGTGCCGGCCTCGCCCCGCCGCGTCGGCCGCGTCGCGCGAAGCGGTACGGTCTCGCGCGTGACCGCCGCCGCGACCCCGCCGCAGGAGCAGCTCGACCGCGCGCTCGAGACGGTGATCGGTCGCTGCCTCGACGTCCGCACCGGCGAGCACGTGCTCGTGATCGGCGACTACGAGCCGGAGTCTCGCCTGCTCGCCGAAGCGCTGCGCGACACCGCCGCCCGCTACGGCGCCGACGCGGTCCTCGCGCTCATGGATCCGCGCGCGAACGACGGCACCGAGCCGCCGCCGTCGATCGCCGCCGCGCTGGCCGCCTGCGACGTCTACATCGTCCCGACGAGCCGCTCGCTCTCCCACACCGAGGCGCGGCGCGCCGCCACGAACGCCGGCGCGCGCGGCGCCACGCTCCCCGGCGTCACCGCCGACATGCTCGCGCGCATGATGGCGATCGACTTCGATGCGCTGAAGCGCCGCACGCTCCAGATCACCGAGCTGCTCGACGACGCCGAGAGCGCCCACGTCACCTGTGCGCACGGCTCGGATCTCATGCTCGACCTGACCGGCCGCAGAGGCCTCGCCGACTACGGCGAGATCGCCAGCGGCAACGCGTTCGGGAACCTCCCCGCCGGCGAGGGCTTCGTCGCCCCGCTCAGCGCGAGCGGCACGCTCGCTGCCACCAGCCTCGCCCCGCTCGGCATCTCGCCCGAGCCGGTCCTGCTCACCGTCGAGGACGGTCACCTGACGGCCGCGAACGGCCCGCTCGGCCCGGACTTCCTCGACCGCCTGCAGCAGCACGGCCCGAACGGCACGAACGTCGCCGAGCTGGGTGTCGGCACGAACGACGCCGCGATCCTCACGGGGAACGTCTTGGAGGACGAGAAGATCCTCGGCACCGTCCACGTCGCGTTCGGCGCGAGCGCCGGCATCGGCGGAACCGTCACCGTGCCGATCCACCTCGACGTCGTCGTCACCGAGCCGACGCTCGACGTCGGCGGGACGCGCGTGCTCGACGCGGGCCGCTGGGCGCTGTGACGACGCTGCTCGCCGTCCCCAACTTCTCCGAGGGGCGCGACGACGCGACGATCGACGCGCTGGGCCACGCGCTTACGGGCGCAGGCGCCGTCCACCTGCTGGCGACGCACCGCGACCCCGATCACAACCGCTGCGTCTTCACGCTCGCCGGCGAGCCGGGAGCGCTTGCGCCGGCGCTCCTCGCCGGCGCCCGCGTCGCCGTCGAGCGGATCGACCTCGACGCCCACGAAGGCGTGCATCCGCACGTCGGCGCGCTCGACGTCGCGCCGATCGTCCACCTCGACCAGCGGACTCGCGGCGCCGCGTGCGCCGAGGCGCTCGTGACGGCCGACCTGCTCGCGCGCCACCTGAAGCTTCCGATCCTCATCTACGGCGCGCTCGCGCAGGGGCGCACGCGCGCGGAGCTGCGCCGCGGCGGCCCCGCCGACCTCGCGCGACGCCTCCAGGCCGGCGAGCTGACCACCGACTTCGGCCCGCCGGCGGCGCATCCGTCCGCCGGCGCGACGCTCGTCGCCGCCCGGCCGCCGCTCGTCGCGTTCAACGTGACGCTCCGCCCGCCCGCGACCGTCGAGCAGGCGCGCGAGATCGCCGCCCGCATTCGCGAGGGCGGTCCCGAGGGCCTGCCCGGCCTGCGCGCGATCGGCCTGCGACTCGACAAGCAGCAGGAGATCCAGATCTCGATGAACGTCGAGCGGCCCGACCTCACGCCGCTGAAGGACGTCGTCGCGGCGATCGCCCGTCACGCCGAGCCGGCGGCCGCCGAGCTGATCGGCCTCGCGCCGGAGCGGGCGTTCGAGGGCTTTCCGTCGGATCTGCCGATTCCCGGCTTCGATCCCGACGCGCACCTGATCGAACGCGCGCTCGCCAGGCTCTAAGCTCAAGCGACCATGGCGCAGACGAAGAAGAAGCGACAGACGAAGCACCGCGGCAACGCCGCCGGCCAGGTCGAAGCGCGCGGGCGCACCGGCCGCAAGCCGACCGACGCCGAGCGCAAGCCGACCGCGCGCGAGCTGCGTGCGGCACGGCTCGACCAGCCGCCGACGTGGCGCGGCGCGTTCAACCGCGCGCTGCTCGCGGCGGCCCTGTTCCTCATCCTGCTGCTGTTCTTCTTCCGCGACCAGCAGCTCGGGCCGAAGCTCGGGATCGCCGTCTTCATGCTCCTGGTCTACGTCCCGATGGGCTACTACACCGACCTCTTCATCTACCGCCGTCGCCAGGCGAGAAGACTGAGCGAGCAGGCCGCCCGGCGCGCGTCAGGGGACGACGACACCGGAGCGAGATGATCGAGGTCGGCATGCTCACCGTCGGGCCGGTGCAGGAGAACTGCTTCCTGGTCCGGCGCGAGGGCGCCGACCGCGCGGTGATCGTCGACCCGGGCGAGGAGGCGCCGCGCCTGCTGGCGGCGATCGAGCAGTGGGCCGTGAGACTCGACGCGATCCTGCTCACGCACACGCACTTCGACCACGTCGGCGCCGTCGCGCCCGTCGCGAAGGCGACCGGCGCGCCCGTCTATTGCCCGCAGCTGGAGCGCCCGGTGCTCGCAGACATCATGAGATACGTCCCGTGGCCCGGCTTCGGCCCGTTCGAGTCCTACGAGGCCGACCACCTCGTCGCCGGCGGCGAGCGCCTGAGCCTCGCCGGCATCGACTTCGAGGTGCGCTTCACGCCCGGTCACAGCCCCGGCCACGTCACGTACGCGGTCGCGGACGAGGACGGCACCGCGCTGTTCTCCGGCGACGTGCTGTTCCAGCAGTCGATCGGCCGCACCGACCTGCCGGGCGGCGACCACGCGCGCCTGCTGCAGTCGATCGGCGAGCTGCTCGACGCCTACCCGGACGACGCGACCGTCTACCCGGGTCACATGGGGATCACGACGCTCGGCGCCGAGCGGGCCTCGAATCCCTTCCTGCAAGCGCTCGCCCGGTAGCCTCCGGCCCCGCCATGAGCGCCAAGCTGCAAGCCCCGCGAGGGACCTATGACGTGCTGCCCGACGAGGCCGCCCGCCGCGCCGGCGTCGAGGCGGCCGCGCAGAGGATCCTGGGCGCCGCCGGCTATCGCCGCATCGAGACGCCCGCATTCGAGGCGACCGAGCTGTTCGCGCGCGGCGTCGGCGCCTCGACCGACATCGTGCAGAAGGAGATGTACACGTTCGAGGACGGCGGCGGGCGCTCGCTCACGTTGCGTCCCGAGGGGACCGCGCCGGTCTGTCGCGCCTACATCGAGCACGGCATGCAGAAGCTGCCGCAGCCGGTGAAGCTCTGGTACCTGTCGTCGTTCTTCCGCTACGAGCGGGCGCAGGCGGGGCGCCAGCGCCAGTTCTGGCAGGTGGGGACGGAGGCGATCGGCTCGCCCGACCCTGCTCTCGACGCGGAGTCGATCGTGCTGCTGGCGGAGCTGCTCGATGCGCTCGGCGTCAGAGACGCGCGGCTGCGGCTCGGCTCGCTCGGCACCGCCGAGACGCGCGCCGCCTACCGCGAGGAGCTGCAGGCGTACCTGCGCGCGCACGAGGCGCAGCTCTCCGAGGAGGTCCGCGGCCGCATCGACTCAAACCCACTGCGCGCGTTCGACGCCGACCACCCCGGGACGCGGGACGTCATGGCCGGCGCGCCCCGGCTGCTCGACCGCCTCTCCGGCGCGGATGTCGAGCACTTCGCGGCCGTGCGCGAGCTGCTGGACGAGGCGGATCTCACCTACGAGGTCGACCCGACGCTCGTGCGCGGCCTCGACTACTACGCGCGCACGGTCTTCGAGTTCACGAGCGACGCGCTCGGCGCGCAGTCCGGCGTCGGCGGCGGCGGCCGCTACGACGGGCTGGTCGAGCAGCTCGGCGGCCCCGCCACGCCCGGCGTCGGCTGGGCGGCGGGGATCGAGCGGATCCTGCTCGCGACCGACCAGTCGCATGTCGGCGCGCCCGTCGTCGACCTGTTCGTCGCGTACGCCGAGGAGGCGCACCGCGCGGCCGGCTTCCAGATCTCGCACGAGGCGCGGCGCGCGGGGCTGGCTGCGCAGCTCGAGCTGGCGGGGCGCTCGCTGAAGGGGCAGCTCAAGCAGGCAGATCGGATCGGGGCGCGCTATGTCGCGATCCTCGGCGAGGAGGGCGCGACCGTGAAGGACATGGAGAGCGGCGAGCAGGAGACGGTCGAGCCGGGGGCCGTCGTGCACCACGTGCTGCGCGGGAGGACGCTGTGAGGAATCCCGCCGACCCACCCCCCTTCCGCCCGCCGCGCGCAAACGCCTACCGGGACGCCTGGGCGGGATCGCTCACGGCCGAGCGCGCCGACACCCCGGCGCGCGTCGCCGGGTGGGTCCACCGGCGCCGCGACCACGGCGGGCTGATCTTCATCGACCTGCGCGACCGCTCGGGAATCGTCCAGCTCGTCTTCCACCCGGACCGCGCGCCGGAGGCGCACAGCGCGGCGCACGCGCTGCGCTCCGAGGACGTCTTGACGGCGGCCGGCACGGTCGTGCGGCGCGACCCCGAGAACGTCAACCCCAACATCCCGACCGGCGAGATCGAGCTGGCGGTCGACCAGCTCGTGCTGCACGCCGACGCCGAGACGCCGCCCTTTCCGATCGACGAGGACGGCCCGGTCGACGAGCTGATCCGCCTGCGGCACCGCACGCTCGACCTGCGGCGGCGGCCGCTGCAGGATGCCCTGGCGCTGCGCCACCGCGTCATCTCGACGATGCGCCGCGTGCTCGACGAGCGGGACTTCCTGGAGATCGAGACGCCGATCCTCACGCGCTCGACGCCCGAGGGCGCGCGCGACTACCTCGTGCCCGCGCGCATCGACCCAGGAAGGTTCTTCGCGCTTCCGCAGTCGCCGCAGCTGTTCAAGCAGCTGCTGATGATCGGCGGCTATGAGCGCTACTACCAGATCGCCCGCTGCTTCCGCGACGAGGACACACGCGCCGACCGTCAGCCGGAGTTCACGCAGCTCGACCTGGAGATGTCGTTCGTCGCCGAGGACGACGTGATCGAGACGATGGAGACCGTGATGGGCGCGGTCTTCGCGGCCGCGGGCTTCGACGTGGCGCCGCCGCCGTGGCGGCGGATGCCGTTCGACGAGGCGATGGCGCGCTACGGCGTCGACCGGCCTGACACACGCTTCGGGCTGGAGATCGTGGATGTGGGGGATGCCCTCGCAGCGTCGGAGTTCAAGGTCTTCAGCGCTGCGCTGGAGGCGGGTGGAGTCGTGCGTGGGATCAACGCGGGCGCACGCGAGCTGGCGCGCAGAGACCTCGACGAGCTGACGGAGCTGGCGAGAACGTATGGCGCGAAGGGTCTCGTCTGGGCGTTCGTCGAGGACGACGGCGGCTGGCGCTCCCCGATCGCGAAGTTCTTGACGCCGGAGGAGCTGGCAGGAGTCACGGCGCAGCTCGGCGGCACGCCAGGCGACCTGCTGCTGATCTCGGCCGACGAGCCGAAGGTCGTGTGCGCGGTGCTCGGTGCGCTGCGGTTGGAGTTGGCAGAGCGATTCCAGCTTGTGCCCGCGGGCGTTCACGACATCCTCTGGATCGTCGACTTCCCGATGTTCGAGCACGACGACGAGGGCGGCTGGACGGCGCTCCACCATCCGTTCACCGCGCCGGAGGGCGATCTCGACGGCGACGCGGGCGCGCTGCGCTCGCGCGCGTACGACCTCGTGCTCGACGGCTCTGAGATCGGCGGCGGCTCGATCCGCATCAACCGCACCGACGTGCAGCAGCAGGTGCTGGAGCTGCTCGGCATGAGCGCCGAGGAGGCGCGGGCGCGCTTCGGCTTCCTGCTCGACGCCTTGCGCTACGGCGCGCCGCCACACGGCGGGATCGCGATGGGGATCGATCGGATCGTCACGCTGCTCGCCGGCCGCGAGACGATCCGCGACGTCATCGCCTTCCCGAAGACCGCCTCCGGCGCCGACCCGCTCACCGGCGCGCCCGCCCCGGTCGACGCGCGGCAGCTGCGCGAGCTGGGGATCCAGATGCCGGCTCGCCCGCAGGGCTAACGCTCCGAGCGCTTTCTGCCGAATACGGGGGAGATGTCCCAGGTCTCCCGTCCGATGCAGATCGCGTTCGCCGCGACGCTGCTGTTGTTCGCGGTCTGGTTCGTCGCGCTGCGGCCGAAGCCCGTCAGCGAGGGCGAGGCGCCTGCGCCGGCCCCGGCGGAGCAGTCGTCCAGCTCAGGCGCGGCGCCCGGCGTCGACGGGCTCTCACGCGCCGTCGACAAGGCGCAGGATGCTGGCACGAGCGCGAACGGCGGTGTGAACGGAGCCGCGCAGAGCGGCGGCGCGGACGCGCCGGCCGCAAGTAACGGCGCCCCCGCGCGGCCCTCCAGAGCCGGCGGCGGCGGGGACATCTCGACGAAGCCGATCCACACGCACAGCCCCGTCGCGTCGGTCCGCGCCGCGCTGCGGATGCACAAGGCGATCGCGGTCGCCTTCGTCGATTCCGCGACGGCCGACTCGCGCGCCGTCGACCGCGAGCTCCTGCACGTCTCGCACTTCGGCGGACGCGCGTTCGCGCTCTCCGTCCCGCTTGCCGACCTGTCGGACTACGCCTTCATCACAAGCAACGTCGAGGTCACCGTCGCCCCGACCGTCGTGATCATCGACCCGCAACGCCGCGCCAGGACGATCGTCGGCGCCGCCGACCGCGTCGAGATCGAGCAGCGCCTCGCCGACGCGCTCAAGGTCAAGCCGTAGCGCGCCGGCGGGCTGCCGTCAGTCGGTCACGGAGAAGCGCCGCCGCACCGCTCTCGAGCGGTTGCCAGCTCTGTCGACCGCGACGAGCGTGAGGCGGTATGGGCCCGGCAGAAGCGCCCTTCTGCCGACACGCGCCCGCAGTCTGAAGCTGTTGCGACCGACGTGGCCGCTCACGATCCGAGCACGCGAACGGACAACATTTCCCTTCGCGCCGCGCACCGGGTGAACCGCGACGCGCACGCTCGCCCGCTCAGAGAGCTTGAAGCGCACAATCGCGAAGTCCTGGCCGTCCGACGCGTCGATCGAGGCCGGCACGATCCGCAGTCTGGCGATCCGCGGGGCGGTCAGGTCGGCGACGTCATAGTGGACCGTCCGCTCCGCGATCAGGCCGTAGGCGTCGGTGGTCGTCACCGTGAACTCATGAAGGCCGAGCCTTCTGGTGTCGATCCACTTGCCGGAGGCGATCGTTCCGGTGCACGAGGCGATCGTGTCCTGCGGGAGGGCGGCCGGTCGCGCGCACGCGTATGACGCCGCGATCGAACGGCCCTGCCCGTAGACCGCCCCGTCGGCGGGTACGGCGATCGTCACGGTCGGCTGCTCGATCTCGTAGGTGATCTGCACAGACGGCTGACCGGTCGTGTCGATCGCGAGCTGGCCACCGGCCGGCACGCTGCTCCTTCCGCCGCCCCCGCCGCCACCGGAGGTGCCGGTGTCATCGCTGCAGAAGCCGCCGCCGCCTCCGCCCCCGCCGCCACGGAGGCCAGCGCCTCCGCCGCCACCGTCACCGTGCCCGGACAGGTCGGGGCTCAAGCCGCCGGCACCGCCGCCACGCAACACGCCGTCTTCGCCAGGTTCGCCGCCTTCACACTCGACGTCGCTGGAGAGGCTGCCAGCGCCGCCCGTGACCCCCGCTCTTCCAATGGCGCCGCCGCCCGCCGCCGTCAGTGCCGGCATGGACGTCCCCGCGCCTCCGGCAGCTCCGGCCGAGCCGCCTGCCCCGCCGGGGGCGAGCAGCGTGGGCGCGCCGGCTCCGCCACCGCCGGCGGCGAAGAGTTGGACGAGATACACGGAGACACCGTTCTCCACACGCGTCAAAAAGGACATCGTCGAGGCGCCACCTCCGCCGCCGGCGAGCGTCGGAAACCCGGGAGCGCCGGCGTCGCCACCGCCGTTGTCGCCGCCGAGTCCGATGTCGCCGTTGCCGGCGACCCTGATCAACAGTCTCGGCGACGTCTCGGGCACGTCGGGCGAGAGAATGCCCACGTCGCCGCTCACCACGGCGCCGAAACCGCCCGCTGCCCCGCCGCCGCGCCCGCCAACCGCGACGACGTGAACTCTCGCGACGCCTGTCGGAAGCGTGACGTCATGGGTCCCAGGAGTCGTGAAGGTCTGCGTCTCGGCGGACGCGGTGCTGGCTGCGAGCGCAGCGCAGACGACGATGCCCGTCAGACGGGCGCAGCGGTGATGCATCGAACGGCTTCTTTCGTTCGGGTGCTCTGGGGGGCGACGGACCGTAATGCAGCACGTCGTGGCGCGGCGCCGGTAACCGCCGCCGCGCCAGCATTGCGCTCTAGACTCGCTGGTGTGGACTCCGAGATGTTCGAGCACCATCTGAGCTCGCCGCGGGGCCGGGGGAAGGTGCCGGGGGAGGGATCGACCGGCGTCGCTGGCACGAGAGCGTGCGGCGACGTGATCCGCTTCGGCCTGGCGCTGGACGCCTCCGGTACGCGCGTCGCGGAGGCCGGCTGGGAGGCGGACGCCTGCGGCGCGACGATCGCCGCCGCCAGCGCGATCGTCGAGCGGATCGGCGGCATGCCGCTGCTCGACGTCGCGCGGATCGGCGCGCACGAGGTGGCGCAGGAGCTGGGCGGCCTCTCGCCGGGAAAGTTCCACGCGGCGGAGCTGGTCGCGGACGCGCTGGCGCGGGCGCTCGGGACGGCGGCGTACGAGGGCGCGCGGCTGGCGAAGGCAGATCGCACGCTTGTGGCCATCTCCGGCGGTGTTGACAGCGCGGTCGCCGCGCTGCTGTGCGCCCAGGGCGATGCCGACGTCGTCGCCGTAACGCTGGAGCTGTGGGCCGACGAGGCGAACGACGGCGAGCGCTCGTGCTGCTCCGCCTCCGCCGTGCGGCTCGCGCGCGGGCTCGCGCACCGCATGGGTCTGCCGCACCTCACGCTCGACCTGCGCGAGCAGTTCCGCACCGGCGTCGTCGACCCGTTCCTCGCCGACTGGAGAGCAGGCCTCACGCCCAACCCATGCATTCGCTGCAACGGCAACGTCCGCCTCGACGCGATGCTGGAGCTGGCCGATCGGCTGGGCGCCCGCGCGCTGGCCACCGGCCATTACGCGCGCGTGGTCGAGCACGATCACCCCGACGGCCCGCTGCTGGCCGCGGCCGCCGACGCATGGAAGGACCAGACGTACATGCTTGCGGCGCTGGGACCGGACTCGCTCAAGCGCATGCGCTTCCCGCTTGGCGGCATTACGAAGCCAGAGGCGCGGCGGATCGCCGCCGACGCGCTCCTGCCGGTCGCGAGCAAGGCCGACTCGCAAGACCTCTGCTTCCTCGCCGGCACGACGCGTGCTGCGTTCCTCGCCAAGCACGGTGGGGTCGAGGAGCAGCCTGGCGAGATCGTCGATCGCGGGGGGCATGTGATCGGCCGCCATCGCGGCCACCACGGCTTCACCGTCGGCCAGCGTAGAGGGCTCGGCGTCGCCACGAACGAGCCGCTCTACGTGCTCGGCGTCGACGCGCGCGCGAACCGCGTGATTGCCGGCACGAGGCAGGAGCTGGAGACGACGCGCGTACACGTCCGCGGCGTGCGGCTGCTCCGCGATGGCGCGCGCGTCGACCGGGTGAAGCTGCGCTACCGCACGAAGCCGCTGCCGGCGCGGCTGCGCGACGCAGGCGCGCTGGGCGCCGGGACGCACCGTGCGCTGGAGCTCGAGCTGGCGGAGCCGGTCGACGGCGCCGCGCCGGGGCAGATGGCGTGTCTGATGGATGGTGAGACGATCGTCGGCTGGGGCACCATCACAACTGTCCCGACGCCGCCCGCTCCGCGCCCAGCGCCCACATCTGCACCAGCAGCCGAGCCCGTGCCGGCGGGCTGAGCTCGACGGACGCGCCATCGAGGTTGCGGTACATCGTCGCGAGGCTGACGACGATCCGCTCGGGGTTCAGCCAGCCGGCGAAGCGCGCATGCCCGGGCGAGCGCAGCAGCTCGCGCGCGGCCTCATTCGGCGGGCGGCCCGCCGCCCGCTGCTCGTGCACGCCGTCGCGCAGCCAGCGCCAGTAGTCGGCGAGCTGCTGGATCTCGGCGCGTCCGCAGGGCGGCCCGTGACCTGGCACGTAGACCTCGGCCTCGAGCGCGAGCAGCGCGTCGAGCGCTCTGAGCCACGTCTCGACCGGCCCGTGCCACATGATCGGCGTCACGCCGATGAACAGCAGGTCGGCGGCGAACACGACGTCAGCGTCCGGCACGTGCACGACCGCGTCGGCGGGGCTGTGGGTGGGGCCGAGGTCGAGCACGCGCACCTCGCGCCCGCCGACGTCGAGCGTCGTGCCGCCGTCGATCGTGCGGTCCGCGTGCCGCAGCCGAAGGCCGCGCCACGCGAACGGCGCGAGCTGTGCGTTGCCGTAGCGCGCAACCGCGCCGACCTTCCCGGGGACGTGGCGCAGCAGCGCGGCCGTTCGCGTCATTCCGTCGAGCACGCGCGGGAGCGCCTCCGCGCGCATCGCGCGGTCGCACGCGGGCAGCGTCAGGATCTCGGCCGGGCCCGGCATCAGCGCGTTCCCCCACCAATGGTCGCCGTCGGGGTGCGTGATGAACGCCTGGCGCAGCGGCGCGTCGGCGAGCAGCGGCGTCGCCGCCGTGAGCATCCGTCGCGTCAGCGGCTCATCCCACAGCGTGTCGACGAGCAGCGACTCGCCGTCACCGACGACCAGGCCGACGTTCGACTCGCCCAGCCCGCCGTTCGGCTGCAGCCACGCCCACGTTCGCGGCGCGACCTCGCGCAAGCCGCCGGCGAAGCGCGCCGGCGCGCCGGACAGCGCGTGCGTCGCCGGGTCCGGTGAGATGCCGCTCATGCGACGCACGACCGTAACGATCTCGCCTTTACACTGCGCAGACTCATGACGATGACCTCGGACGAGATCCGCGAGACCTACCTCTCGTTCTTCGAGCAGCGCGACCACCTGCGGCGCCCTTCCGCCTCGCTCGTGCCGGCCGACTTCGACCCGTCGGTGCTGCTCACGACCGCCGGCATGCATCCGCTGATGCCCTACTTCCTCCAGCAGGAGCGCCCGCCGCATCCGCGCCTGACGAGCTGCCAGAAGTGCTTCCGCACGGTCGACATCGACATCATCGGCACGACGCACCGGCATCTCACCTTCTTCGAGATGCTCGGCAACTTCTCGATCGGCGACTACTTCAAGCAGGGCGCGATCGAGTTCGCGTGGGAGCTCTCGACGCAGGGCTTCGGCTTCGATCCGGAGAGCGTCTGGGTCACCGTCTTCGGCGGCGACGAGGTGCTCGGCCTCGGGCCCGACGAGGAGGCGATCGAGCTGTGGCGGGCGATCGGCCTCCCGCGCGAGCGGATTGTCGAGTGCCCGCGCTCGGAGAACTTCTGGCAGGCCGGCCCGACGGGCCCGTGCGGGCCGTGCAGCGAGCTCTACCTCGACCGCGGCCTCGACTTCGGCGGGCAGGACGACCTCCCCGGCGGCGAGAACGAGCGCTTCCTCGAGTTCTGGAACCTCGTCTTCATGACCTTCAAGCAGGGGCCGGCCGACACGCTGACGCCGCTCCCGGCCCGCAACATCGACACGGGCCTGGGGCTCAACCGCCTCGCGGCGATCCTGCAGGACAAGGAGTCGGTCTTCGAGACCGACCAGTTCCAGCCGCTGATCGAGCTCGGCGAGCAGCTCGGCGGCGTGAGGTACGGCGAGGACTTCCCGACGACGCGCTCGCTGCGGATCCTCGCCGACCACACGCGCGCGATGACCTTCCTCGTCGCTGACGGCGTCGTGCCCAGCAACGAGGACCGTGGCTACATCCTGCGCCGCGTGATGCGCCGCGCGATCCAGCACGGTCGCGCGCTCGGCTTGGCGCCCGGCTTCCTGCCGCGCTTCGCCCAGGTCGTCGAGGAGACGATGGGCGGCGCATACGCGGAGCTGGGCGAGCAGCGCGACGCGATCCACAAGTGGCTCGCCGCCGAGGAGGAGTCGTTCGGCAGAACGCTCGAGCAGGGCACGAAGCTGCTCGACGAGCTGATCGCGCGTGCGCGGGAGCAAGGGGAGGAGGGCCTCGGCGCTGAGGACGTCTTCCAGCTGCACGACACGTACGGCTTCCCGATCGACCTGACGCGCGAGATCGCCGCCGAGCACCAGCTCGGCGTCGACGAGCCCGGCTTCGAGCGGCTGATGGACGAGCAACGCGCGCGGGCGCGCGCGGGCGCCCGCGGGGGCGCCGGCGACCCGGATGCGCTGCGCGCGCGGGCGCAGGAGCTGGCCGCCGGCAGCGGCTTCGCGAGCGAGTTCACGGGCTACGAGACGACCGAGCAGGCGACGTCCGTGGGCGCGCTTGAGCAGGAGGCCGGCCTCGTGCTCGTGAAGCTGCGCGAGTCGCCGTTCTACGCGGCCGGCGGCGGCCAGGTGTCCGACTCGGGCTGGGTCGAGTGCGCCGACGGCGACTGCCGCGCGCGCGTCGAGCAGGTCCTGCGACTCGCCGGCGGCGAGGACCAGGTGCTCGTGCTCGCGCCCGAGCTCGGCGAGCTGAAGCCGGGCGAGGCCGTGCGCGCGGTCGTCGACCACCAGGCACGCCACGCCACGCAGTGCAACCACACCGCGACGCACCTGCTGCACGCCGCGCTGCGGCAGCGGCTCGGGACGCACGTGCGCCAGGCCGGCTCGGCGGTCCAGCCCGACAAGCTGCGCTTCGACTTCACGCACGGCAGAGCGCTGACACCCGCGGAGCTGCGCGCCGTGGAGGACGACGTGAACGGCTGGATCCTCGACAACCATCCCGTGCGCGCGCTCACGACGACGCTGGACGAGGCGAAGTCGCGCGGCGCGATGGCGCTGTTCGGCGAGAAGTACGGCGACGTCGTGCGGATGGTCGAGGTCGGCGACGGTGGGTTC
This sequence comes from uncultured Actinomycetes bacterium, assembly GCA_963770165.1. GTDB lineage: Bacteria > Actinomycetota > Thermoleophilia > Solirubrobacterales > Solirubrobacteraceae > Conexibacter. The sequence continues at coordinate 223,210 of CAVYOK010000022.1, read as the reverse complement.
TCGCGCGAGCTGTGCGGCGGCACGCACGTGCGCTCGACGGCGGAGATCGGGTTGTTCCGGATCGTGTCCGAGACCTCGTCGGCGGCGAACGTGCGTCGCATCGAGGCGCTCACGGGCCCGGCGGCGGTACGGCTCGTGCGAGAACACGATGACGCGCTGCGCGAGGCGGCGACCGCGCTGCGTGCGACGCCCGAGCAAGTGCCGCACGAGGTCGCCCGTCTGCGCGAGCGGATCCGTCAGCTCGAGAAGGCGGCATCGAAGGGGGGCGGGGCGAACGGCTCCGTCGACCTGGACGCACTCTTGGCCTCCGCCACCGACGTCGGCGGCGCCTTCCTCCTCGCGGCCGTCGTCGACGCTTCGGACCCGAAGGCGCTTCCCGACCTCGCCGACAAGCTGCGGGCGAAGCTCGGCGATGCGGCGATCGTGCTCGGCGCCGTCGCCGATGGCAAGGTCCACCTCGTCGCGACCGTCGCGCCGCCGCTCGTGGCGCGCGGAGTGAAGGCGGGCGCGATCGTCAGAGTGGCGGCCGAGGTGACGGGCGGTGGCGGGGGCGGCCGCGACACGATGGCGCGCGCGGGAGGCCGCGACCCCGACAAGCTGCCGGAGGCGATCGCCGCAGCGCGTGCGGCGATCGAGGCAGCCCTCGCGGGCTGATGCGGGTGCTCGCGCTCGACTACGGGTCCGCGCGCTGTGGCTGCGCGGTGAGCGATCCGACGGGGACGCTCGCGACGCCGATCGCGCCCGTCGAGCAGCCCGCCACTCGCCGCGGGCTCGCCCATCTCCTCGCCGTGGTTCGCGACCGCGAGGTCGGCCGGGTGGTCGTCGGGCTGCCGCTGGGATTGTCCGGCGAGGACACGGACCAGACGCGGGAGGCAAGAGCGTTCGCGGACCGGCTCGCCGAGCGGCTCGGTCCCGGCGTCCCCGTCTCGCTGTACGACGAGCGCTTCACGACGACGATCGCGCAGCGGGCCGGCGGCACGAGCGCGTCGGAGGACTCGCGCGCCGCCGCGGTCCTGCTGGAGGACTGGCTCGCCCGCCACGCTGCGGAGGCCGCCGGATGAGCGAGCGCACGCCCGAGGAACGCGAGGCGGCTCGCCTGGAACGCGAGCGCCGCCGGGCCGCGCGCGCCGGACGGCCGCTGCCGCCCCCGCCCGCGCCGCCCGCACGCGAGGACCGCGAGCCCGAGCCGGCGAGGCCGACCGCAGACCGCGCTCCTCAGCCCGAGCCGGCACACGATCCCCAGCCCACGCAGGTGTTCGATACGGCGTCGCAGTGGACGGAGGAGCGCGTGGCGGTGGCGCCGCCGCCGGAGCCGCCCGCACCGGCGGCGCCCGCGCCGGCGACCGACGACCACGAGGTCCCGCTCGGCACGCGCCGCGCGACGCGCGGCCAGCGGCCGGCTACAGGGAGAGCGGCCCCGCCGCGTCCCCGGGCGCCTCGGTTCACCGGCACCGGCGGCGCCCACTGGGGCCGGCGGATCGTCGCCGTCCTCGCGCTCGCCGCGTTCGTCCTCGCCGCCTGGTTCCTGTGGTCGATCTACCAGCCCGGCAAGGGCCAAGGGAGCGGCCGCGTCGTCGTGAGAATCGCCCGCGGCGCGACCGTCGGCGAGATCGGCGACCAGCTCGCCGGCCGCGGCGTGATCGACTCGCCGTTCTTCTTCCGCCTGCGCGCGAAGCTGTCGGGCGGCGCCGGCGACATCAAGTCCGGCACGTTCAAGCTCAGAGAAGACATGAGCTACGACGCCGCGCTCGAGGCGCTCAGCAGAACGCCGCCGCCACCGCCGGTCATCCGCGTCACGATCCCCGAGGGCAGGAGCCGCGGCGAGACCGCGCCGCTCGCCCGGCAGGCCGGCCTGCGCGGCGACTACGTCACGGCGTCGCGCCGCGCGACGAGAGCGCTCGACCCGCGCCGCTACGGCGCGCCGGGCGGGGCCTCGCTGGAGGGCTTCCTGTTCCCGGCGACATATGAGCTGAGACGCGGATCGACCGCGAGAGACCTCGTGAGCCAGCAGCTGCTCGCGTTCAAGCAGAACATCGCGAAGCTCGACCTGCGCTACGCCAGAAGCAAGAACCTGAACGTCTTCGACGTGGTGACGATCGCCTCGATGGTCGAGCGCGAGGTGATGGTCGCGAGAGAGCGTCGGCTCGTCGCCGCCGTGATCTACAACCGCTTGCGCGACGGCGGCCCGCTCGGGATCGACGCGACGCTGCGCTTCGCGCTGAGCAACTGGACCGAGCCGCTCAAGGTCTCGGAGCTGAACAGCGACACGCCCTACAACACGCGCAAGTACGCGGGGCTGCCGCCCGGCCCGATCGGCAATCCCGGCCTCGCCTCGCTGCAGGCGGCCGCGGATCCGGCGAGAGTGCCGTACCGCTGGTACGTGGTGAAGCCCGGAAGCTGCGGCGAGCATGCCTTCGCGACCACCGCGGAGGAGGCGCAGCGCAACGTCGATCGCTACAACGCGGCCCGCGAAGCGGCCGGTGGCAAGTCGCCGACCAAGTGCTGAGGCGGCGGGACTGATGCCGATCTGCGGCGTGCTGGGCTGGCCGGTGCGGCACAGCCGCTCGCCGGCGATGCACGAGGCGGGCTACGCCGCGCTCGAGCTCGACGGCTGGCGCTACCAGCTTCTGCCGGTGCCGCCCGAGCTGTTCGAGGAGACCGTGCGCGGACTGCCCGGCGCCGGCTTCGTCGGCGCGAACGTCACGATCCCGCACAAGGAGGCGGCGCTCGCGCTGGCGGACGAGGCGACCGCCTCAGCGCAGGCGATCGGGGCCGCCAACACGCTCACGTTCCTGCCCGGCGGACAGATCCACGCCGACAACACCGACGCGCCGGGCCTGATCGACGCGCTGCCGCTCGACCCTGCCGGCGGCACGGCGGTCGTCCTCGGCGCCGGCGGGAGCGCGCGGGCCGTGGTCTGGGCGCTGCTCGACGCGGGCGCCGCGACGGTGCTGGTCTGGAACCGCACGCGCGAGCGCGCAGAGCGCCTTTGCGCCAACCTCGGCGGTCACGCGGTCGGCGGTGTGCCCGCAGGGGCGGATCTGCTCGTCAACACGACGTCAGTCGGCTTGCACGCTGGCGAGGATCCGTTCAAGGCGCTGCCGCTCTCCGCCGATGACCTCAGCGGATACCGATGCATCGTCGATCTCGCATACACGTCGCACCCGACCGAGCTTGTCCTTGCCGCGCGCGCAGCCGGCACCGAGGTGGTGGACGGACTTGACGTTCTCGTCCGACAAGGCGCCCACAGCTTCCGACGCTGGACAGGACGGGCTGCCCCCCTCGAGATCCTCGCCGCCGCCGCCCGCGGCGAAGCGTAAGCGTCCGCCCGCCGCGCCGCTCGTCGATCCCCCGCCCGCGCCGGCGGCCGACCCACCGGCGACCTTCGACCCCTTCGCGACGCGGGACGCGTCCGACGCGCTGCCGCCGGAGTGGGTCGCCATGCAGTCCGACGGAGCCAGCGAGCCGTCCGGCGCGGACGGCGATACGCACGACGTCGCCGACCGCGACAAGCCGGGGCCGCGGCAACGTGCGGTCGTGCCGCTGCAGTCGCGCGCAACCGACAGCGCGGCCGGGCCAGTCGCTGAGGGCTCGCTGGCGGCGGCCCCGCAGGAGGAGTGGAACGGCGTCACGTCTCCGACCCAGCGTGGCCGCCTGGGCCGTTTCCTGGGCGACGTGCTCGTCGAGCTCGGCTTCGCGACGCGCGAGCGCGTCGACGCGGCCGTCGAGATCGCGCGTGCGACCGGTCGCCGCTCGGGCCGCGTGCTGATCGAGCAGGGCGTCATCACCGAGGATCAGCTCGCACGTGCCGTCGCCGAGCGCTACGGCCTCGACCATCTCGACCTGACCGTGTTCCAAGTCGACATGACTGCGGCCAACCTGATCGACTCCGCCGCGGCGAAGCGCTACGAGGCGGTGCCGGTCGCCTTCTGCGACGAGCGCACGCTGCTCGTGGCGATGGCAGATCCGGCCAACGTGCTGGCGGCCGACGATCTGGCGATGCTGACGCATTACGACGTCCGGCCCGCAGTCGCCTCGGCCGAGGACATCGCGGCGCTGATCGCGCGCCTGGACCGCTTCGGCGACTCGGTGCGGGAGGCGGTCGAGGAGCAGGATGCGCAGCAGGACGAGGAGGGGGGCGAGGTCGTCGACCTCCGCGAGTCGGCCGACGACGCGCCGGTCGTCAAGCTCGTCAACTCGATCATCGCGCAGGCGGCGGAGCGCGGCGCCTCCGACATCCACTTCGAACCGGACGGCCACGCCCTGCGCGTGCGCTTTCGCATCGACGGCGTGCTGTCGGTCTCCACGACGGTTCCGCAGCGCATGGTCGCCGGCGTCATCTCGCGCATCAAGATCATGGCCGACCTCGACATCGCCGAGCGGCGCATCCCACAGGACGGTCGCGTCGGCCTGAACGTCGACGGCCACCAGATCGACATCCGCGTCGTGACGCTTCCGAGCGTGCACGGCGAGTCGATCGTCATGCGCCTGCTCGACACGAGCAAGGCGCAGCTCAAGCTCGAGTCGCTCGGCTACCCGGAGACGGAGCGCCTGCGCTTCGAGCGGGCGTTCTCCCAGTCGCACGGCGCGGTCCTCGTGACCGGTCCGACCGGCTCGGGCAAGTCGACGTCGCTCTACGCGGCGCTGTCGGCGCTCAACACCGTCGAGAAGAACATCATCACGATCGAGGACCCGGTCGAGTACCAGCTCGAGGGCATCACACAGGTGCAGGTCAATCCGCGCGCCGGCCTGACCTTCGCGAACGGCCTGCGCTCGATGATGCGCGCCGACCCCGACATCATCATGGTCGGCGAGATCCGCGACGGCGAGACCGCGCAGATCGCGATCGAGTCCGCGCTCACGGGCCACCTGGTGCTCTCGACGCTGCACACGAACGACGCGCCGACGGCAATCACGCGCCTCGTCGAGATGGGGATCGAGCCGTTCCTGGTCGCCTCCGCGATCGATTGCGTCGTCGCCCAGCGGCTGGCCCGCACGCTGTGCCCGTCCTGCAGGAAGCCAACGACCGTGCCGGCGCAGGTGCTGCGCGACAACGGGTGGGAGGTGGACGAGGACCTCGAGCTGTTCGAGCCGGCCGGGTGTCGCCGCTGCAACGGCATGGGCTACAAGGGACGAGTCGGCCTCTACGAGGTGATGAGCATCAGCGAGGAGATCCGCCGGCTGATCCTCGCGCGCGCCGCCTCGGACGACATCGCGGCCGTGGCCATGCAGGAGGGCATGCGGCGGCTGCGCGAGGACGGCTTCGAGAAGGCGCGCGCCGGACTCACGACGATCGCCGAGGTCGCGCGCGTGACGACGACCAACTGAGCGTCGAAGGCCGCACGCTTTCGGCGCCGACATGTCGTTCGTGCTGTTCGGCGTCGCCTCGTTCGTGACCGGGCTCGGGATCGGCCTGGCGATGATGCCTGCGCCGCCTGCGCCGCCTGCGCCGCCTGCGCCGCCTGCGCCGACGCCCGCCGTCGCCGGACCCGAGGCGGCTCGGACGGCCGCTGCGCTCGAGGCCTGAGGCAGTGCCAGGACCAGGGCTCAAGGTCCCCACGCCCTCCTGCCGATACGTCAGGCGTGAACATCGACTTCGCAGAGCTCCTGATCGAAGTGGTCGACCGCCGCGCGTCCGACCTCCACCTCACCGCCGGCGCACCGCCGACCGTGCGCGTGCGCGGCCGTCTGCAAGCGGTCGACGGCTATCCCACGCTCACGCCGACGGATGCGCGCGAGATCGTCTACTCGATCCTCTCCAACGACCAGCGTCAGCGGCTGGAGAACAACTGGCAGCTGGACTTCGCCTACCACGTCCCCGGGCGTGCCCGGTTTCGCGTCAACGCGTACTTCCAGCGCTCGGCGCTCGGCGCCGCGTTCCGCTTGATCCCGTTCGACATCTCGCCGCTCGAGTCGCTGGGGCTGCCGCCGGCGGTCGCCGAGATGGCCAAGCGCCCGCGCGGGCTCGTGCTCGTCACCGGCCCGACGGGGTCCGGCAAGTCGACGACGCTCGCCTCGCTCATCGACGTGATCAACGAGACGCGCGAAGAGCACATCATGACGATCGAGGACCCGATCGAGTTCCTGCACCGCCACAAGAAGTGCCTCGTCAACCAGCGCGAGCTCGGTACCGACGCCACGACGTTCGCCGAGGCGCTGAAAGCGGCGCTGCGCCAAGACCCCGACGTGATCCTCGTGGGCGAGATGCGCGACATGGAGACGATCGCGACCGCGGTCACCGCGGCGGAGACCGGTCACCTCGTGTTCGCGACGCTGCACACGCAGGACACGCCGCAGACCGTCGAGCGCATCATCGACGTCTTCCCCGCCGAGCAGCAGGGCCAGATCCGGATGCAGCTCGCCGTCGGCCTGCAGGGCATCGTGACGCAGCAGCTGCTGCCGACCGCGGACGGCTCCGGGCGCTGCGTCGCCGCCGAGGTGCTCGTGCCGACGCCGGCGGTCCGCAACCTCATTCGCGAGGGCAAGACGCACCAGATCTACTCCGCGCTGCAGACCGGCGGCGCGCAGGGCATGCAGACGATGGACGCGTCGCTCGCGGGACTCGTGCGCTCCGGCCGGATCACGCGTCAGCTCGCCGAGTCGCGCTCGACCACCCCGGAGGAGCTGCGCCGCCTGCTCGGCTTCACCGGTGCCGTGGGGGCTCCCTCCGACGGCGCGTTGGCGCGGGCATAGGGAGGCAGGCGAGATGGAGACGTTCGTCTTCCGCGCGCTCGACTTCGCCGGAGCCAACGCGAAGGGCGAGGTCGAGGCCGAGTCCAAGCAGGCGGTTGCGGACCAGCTCAAGGCACGCGGGCTGATCGTCGTCGACATCAGCAGCAAGCACCGCTCGAAGGAGCTCAACATCACGCTCTTCGAGCGCATCAAGGCGTCCGATCTCACGATCATGTCCCGGCAGCTCGCGACGATGGTCGCCTCCGGCATGACGCTGCTGCGGGCGCTCTACGTGCTCGAGGAGCAGACCGACAGCCCTCCGCTGAAGACGGCGATCGTGGCAGTGCGCAAGGACGTCGAGGCAGGGCTGCCGTTCTCGACCGCGCTCGGACGCCACCCCAAGGTCTTCAACCAGCTCTACATCGCGATGGTGGCATCGGGCGAGACGAGCGGCCGGCTCGACGACGCGCTGCTGCGCGTCGCCGACCAGCTCGAGAAGGACGATGCGCTGCGCCGGCAGGTCAAGTCGGCGATGATGTACCCGGCCGTCATCGTCACCTTCGCCGGCTTGATCCTCGTCGCGCTGATCACGTTCCTCGTGCCGGTCTTCGAGAACGTCTTCAAGGACTTCGGCGGCAAGCTGCCGCCGATCACGCAGTTCACCGTGAACCTGTCGCACTTCATGACGGACCGGTGGTACGTGCTGATCGGCGGAGCTGTCGCGATCGTGGTGGGCTTCAAGCGCTGGAAGGCCTCCTCGTGGGGCCGCCCGCAGTGGGACCGCCTGCGGCTGAAGATCCCCTTCAAGATCGGCACCGTCGTGCAGAAGGTCGCGCTCGCGCGCTGGTCCCGCACGCTCTCCTCGCTCGTCTCCGCCGGCGTCCCGATCCTGCAGGCGCTCGACATCACCGGCAAGACGGCCGGCAACGCGATGATCGAGCGCGCGATGGCCGACGTGACGGCATCGGTGAAGTCGGGCGGGACGATCACGGCGCCGCTGAAGGACGCGCCGATCTTCCCGGTGATGGTGGTGCAGATGGTCGGCGTCGGGGAGGAGACCGGCGCGCTCTCGACGATGCTCTCGAAGGTGGCGGAGTTCTACGAGGACGAGGTCGCAACGGCCGTGAAGGGGCTCACGTCGCTGCTGGAGCCGGTGATGATCATGCTCGTCGGCGGGATCGTCGGCTTCATCGTGATCGCGATGTACATGCCGCTCTTCAGAATCTACGACCAGATCAGATAGCCAGCGCACATCCGTTTTCTAGATGTGCCACTATTCGATTCGTGGCATCTCTGACACGGCGCCAGATGCTGGCCGGATCCGTTCCCGTGCTGGGGGCGGGGGCCCTGCTGCACGGCGCGATCCCGCACTCGCACCCGTGGGAGCACGAGGCGGAGGCGGCGACAGGGCACGGCGCGCATGCCGGCCATGCCGCCGACACCATCCACGACGGCCACGCGAGCTTCGACGAGGGCCGCAGCGTCGACCATGCCGCGAACGGCTTCGACCCGCACGCGCTGCTGCGCGACTTCGACTGGGGCAAGACGCGGCGCCTCGCGTCCGGGCGCGTCGTGCGCGAGTGGACGCTCGTCGCGATGGACAAGGAGATCGAGGTCGCGCCCGGCATCTCGTTCGCTGCCTGGACCTACAACGGGCGCGTGCCCGGCCCGACGCTGCGCTGCCGCGAGGGTGAGCTGCTGCGGATCCGCTTCGTCAACGGCTCCGAGCACCCGCACACGATCCACTTCCACGGCATCCACCCGGCCTCGATGGACGGCGTCCCCGGCATCGGCGCCGGCCAGATCGAGCCGGGCGGCGACACGGTGTACGAGTTCGACGCGCTGCCCGCCGGCCTGCACCTCTACCACTGCCACGTCCGCCCGCTCGCCGAGCACATCGCGAAGGGGCTCTACGGCGCGTTCATCGTGGATCCGGCCGACGGGCGCGAGGAGGCCGACGAGCTCGTGATGGTGATGAACGGGTTCGACACGAACTTCGACCGCGCGAATGAGCTGTACGCGGCCAACTCGATCCCGTTCGCGTACATGCACACGCCGATCCAGGTGCGCCGCGGCGAGCTCGTGCGCGTCTACCTCGTCAACGTGCTCGAGTACGACCTCGTCAACTCGTTCCACCTGCACGGGAACCTGTTCCACTACTTCCCGACGGGCACGAGCCGCACGCCGAGCGAGTTCACGGACACCGTGATGCTCTGCCAGGGACAGCGCGGGATCCTCGAGTGGAGATTCGCGCACCCCGGCAAGTTCATGTTCCACGCGCACCAGTCCGAGTTCACCGAGCTCGGCTGGCAGGGCTTCTTCGAGGTGAGCGGGTGAGCGCCACCACCGAGACGGCCCGCCGCAAGGGCACGCCGACGTGGCTGCTCGGGCTCGGCCCACTGCTGCTGATCGTGGCTGCGGTCGCCGCGTTCGCGGCGCTCGGCGGCCCCGGCCTCGGCGAGCGGAGCGGCCCGCCGGCGGAGGAGCTCGCGGTGGAGCGCACGGTGCTGAAGCCCGGCACGATCGCACTGACGGTCCGCAACGACGGGCCCGACGCAGTGACGATCGCGCAGGCGCAGGTGAACGACGCGTTCGTGCAGTTCGACGGTCCCGACGAGCCGATCGGGCGGCTCGAGAGCGCGACCGTCACGGTCCGCCAGCCATGGATCGAGGGAGAGGCGTACGAGGTCGTGCTGATGACCTCGACCGGCGGCACGATCGCGCACGAGATCGGCGTCGCGGTCGAGACGCCCGACGAGGACACGTCCTTCTTCGGGCTGATGGCGCTGCTCGGCGTCTACGTCGGCGTGATCCCGGTCGCGCTGGGGATGCTGTGGCTGCCGTGGCTGCGCCAGGTGCCGCCGGCCGCGATGCGTGGCCTGATGGGGCTCACGGTCGGCCTGCTGGCGTTCCTGGCGATCGACGCCACGCTCGAGGGCTTCGCGCTGGCCGGGGAGGGCTCGCAGGCGTTCGGCGGCGCGGCGCTCGTCCCGCTGGGCGCGCTCGTCGCCTACCTGCTGCTGGCGGGCGTCTCCTCGTGGCTGGAGCGCCGGCGCGAGCGCGCCCGCGACGCCGGCGCCGCGGGCGGCACGATCGCGCTGCTCGTCGCGGTCGGGATCGGCTTGCACAACTTGGGCGAGGGCGTCGCGATCGGGGCCGCCTATGCGGCCGGCGCGCTCGCGCTCGGCGCGTTCCTCGTCGTCGGCTTCGCGATCCACAACACGACGGAGGGGCTCGCGGTGGTTGCGCCGATCGCGCACGGGCGCCCGGCGCTGCGGCGCCTGCTGGTGCTCGGGCTGGTCGCGGGCGCGCCCGCGATCCTCGGCGCGTGGATCGGCGCGGCGGCGTTCAACGCGAGCCTCGCGGCGTTCCTGTTCGGCTTCGGCGCCGGGGCGATCGCCCAGGTCGTCGTGCAGCTGGCGCCGTCGCTGCGCGACGAGCGCGGCAGTCTCCTGCACCCCGTAGCCGTGACCGGTCTGCTGGCCGGGATGACGCTGATGTTCGCGACCGGGCTGCTCGTGAGCGTGTGACGATGGCCGCCGTGCACGCAAGCCGCCCGTCCGAGGCGATCGAGGACTACACGAAGGCGATCTACGCGCTGCAGCGCCGCACCGCGAGCGGGGAGGGCGTCTCGACGAACGACCTTGCCGAGCGGCTGCGCGTGACGCCCGCCTCCGTCTCGGCGATGCTGAAGAAGCTCGCGGAGCGCGGGCTCGTCGTGCACGAGCGCTACAGAGGCGTCGTGCTCACGCCGGAGGGCGAGCGCGTCGCGCTCGAGGTGCTGCGCCACCACCGCCTGCTCGAGCTCTACCTCGCCGAGCACCTCGGCGTGCCGTGGGATCGCGTGCACGAGGAGGCGGAGGCGCTCGAGCACGTCATCTCGGAGGACCTCGAGGCGCGCATCGCGGCGAAGCTGGGCAACCCGACCCACGACCCGCACGGCGACCCGATCCCCGACGCCGACCTCGTGATGGACGAGGGCGACACCCAGCGCCTCGCTGAGCTCGAGCCCGGCACGCGCGGATGCTTCGTGCGCATCTCCGACTCGGACCCGGAGATGCTGCGCTACCTGTCCGAGCGCGGCGTGCGGCTGGGGGACGCCCTCGAGGTCGTCGACCGCCAGCCGTTCGGCGGCCCGCTGACGGTCCGCTTCGGCGACGCCGAGCACGTGCTGGGCGGCGGCCTCGCCGCCGCGATGCGCGTCGAGCTCGACGCCTGACGCGCTAGACTCGGTCGCAGATCTTTCCCACGAAGGGAAAGATCACAGACTTGGAGGTCATCGTGCCATGTCCGCATTGGCTGAAGCATCCCCGACGACCGGCGACACGCTGCGCGAGCGCATCGAGGCGCTCGAGCACGATGTCTACGCCGCGCTCAAGCCGTATCAAGAGCCCACCACCCGGGACCTGCGGAACGACCCGGTTTCGCGCAAGCGGCGAGTCACCGAGCGCGAGCGCTGGTTCGAGCGCGTGCGCAGCGAGATCCTGACCCTTGCGCGAGATCCCGCGTGGCGCGATCACGCGCTCGCGCGCGAGCTGCTGTTGACGCTCGAGGACCTGCGCGCCGAGATCGCGCTGGACCGCGACGCGCTCGACGAGGGCTGGAAGGTCCGCTACGCGATGAAGATCATGCACGTCGTCGTGCAGGCCATGCTGCGCCAGCTCGACCACGCCGCGATCGACGATCCGGCCGTTGCCGCCAGATTCGTTGCGGAGGAGCTGAGAAACGTCGAGGTCAGAGAGGTGGCGCGCCTGCTGGGCGCGACGACGAAGTCGGTGCGCAACTGGCGCGAGGGACGTGTCGAGCAGATCAAGCGCAATCCGCACCGCATCACGCTGATCGGCCAGCTCGTCTACGAGCTGCGGAGCTCGTGGACCGACCACGGGATCCTGATGTGGTTCGACGCTCCGCGCGAGCAGTTCAACGAGCGGACGCCGCGCGAGCTGATCGATGCCGACGTGGCGGACGCGGGCCGGAAGCTGATCCCACTTGCACGAGGCGGACGTGCCCAGCTGGGCGGCTGAGCCCACCGCGGTCGACGGCAGCTGGGTCGCCTACCGGCACGTCGCGGACGGCGTCCCGCCGCTGTGGCACGGCGCCGGCAGCACGACGCTGCGCCAGGAGTCGGGCCGCTGGCACCGCGAGGGCGAGGAGCTCGTGCAGTACCTCGCGCTCTCGAGCGACGGCGCATGGGCTGAGTTCGTCCGCTACGACGGCGTCCGCGTCGACGCGCGTCGGCGCACAGCGCTCCGCAGCCTGTGGCAGGTGCGCGTCTCCGCGGACCGGATCGCCGACCTCTCCACCTTCGACGCCTGGGAGGCGTCCGGGCTCGACCCGGCGATCGCCGTCGGCGCCCACGCCGACTCCCAGGCGCTTGCGAGCGAGCTACGCCGAGCCGGGTACCGCGGCGTGCTGTCGCCGAGCGCCGCGCTCGACGTCGCCGGCGCGGTGAACCTGACGCTGTTCGGCGGCCGCATCGAGCACCACATCGAGGGCCAGCCGCTGCCGGCCGAGCCGGTCGGCGGAGCGAACGGGCCGTGGCTGCCCGCGATCATGCTGACCGACCGCGGCGCCCCGACGCCCTTCGCGATGCAGCGGACCTGCTACCGCACGACCCCTCACCGCACGCTCGCGGAGTGGCGCGCCGGGCGGGGGCGACAGCGCCGGTCGGGTGGCCGGCCCGAGGCCCGGCCACCCGCCTCCCCAGGCGGCCGCCGCCCCCGCCGCTCCCCTAGCTGACGGTCAAGGTGCCCTCCATGCCCGCCTGCCGGTGCTGGCCGACGGGGCAGTAGAAGACGTATCTGCCGGGTCTGAGGTCGACGGTGACCGACGCTCTGGCGCCCGGATCGATCGTCTCGGTCTCCTCCTCGACGCCGTTGCCCTCGATCTCGACGGCATGCGGCATCTGGTTGCCGCCCGGGTTGTCCAGCGTCACGGTCACGCTGCCGGCGCTCGCGGTGAGCTCGGATCTGGAGAACGACAGCCCGCCGCTCTCCGCCGCCGTCACGGCGAGCGTCGTGCTCCCGCCGTCGCCGGTCGTCTCGCCACTGCCACCGCCGGTCGTCTGCGCGGCGGTCGTGCCGTCGGCCGACGACGAGCTCTCGTCGTCGTCCCCGCACGCGGCGAGCGACAGGCTCACGAGCGCGAGCGTCGCGACGAGCGCGGTCCAGCGGCGGATCTTCGAGGTCGATACGGCCATTGCGACGCCTCCTGACGATTCGGGTTCACCTCGCAAGACGCCGGCAGTCCTGATTCCTTCCGAAGCGACGGAGCCGCAGCGCGTTCAGCACGACCGAGACGGAGGAGAACGCCATCGCCGCGCCCGCGATCAGCGGGTTGAGCAGGCCGGCGGCCGCGAGCGGCAGCGCGGCGACGTTGTAGCCGAACGCCCAGCCGAGGTTCTGCTTGATCGTGCGCAGCGTCGCGCGCGAGAGGCGGATCGCGTCGGCCGCGGCGCGCAGGTCGCCGGAGACGAGCGTGAGGTCCGAGGCCTCGATCGCGACGTCGGTGCCGGTCCCGATCGCAAGGCCCAGGTCCGCCTGCGCGAGCGCGGGCGCGTCGTTGACGCCGTCGCCGGCCATCGCGACGACGCGGCCCTCCGATTGCAGCCGCCGCACGACCGCCGCCTTGTCGGCGGGCAGCACCTCGGCGATCACGTCCCCGCGCGCAATGCCGACCTCCGCCGCGACCGCGGCGGCCGTCGCCGCGTTGTCGCCGGTCAGCAGGATCGAACGCAGGCCCAGCGCGCGCAGCTCGGCGACCGCCTCCGCCGAGGTGGGCTTGATCGTGTCCGCGACGACGAGCAGCGCTCGCACGGCGCCGTCCCAGGCGGCGAAGACGGCGGTGCGGCCGGCGGCCTCAGCCGCATGGCGCGCCGTGTCCAGCTCCGGCGGGACAGCAAGCGACCGCGCGGCCATCAGCGCGGGGCGCCCGGCGAGCACCGGGCGGCCCTCGATGACGCCCTCGACCCCAAGCCCCGCTTGGTTCGCGAACGACGAGATCGCCGGCAGCGCCGCCGCCGGGCCGCCGAGCTGCTCGCGCGCGCCGCGTGCGATCGCGGCGGCGATCGGGTGCTCGGACGCGTCCTCGAGCGCGCCGACGAGCCGCAGGACGTCCGAGCGCTCCACGCCGGCCGCCGTCACGACGTCGACCAGGCCCATCCGCCCGCTCGTCACGGTGCCCGTCTTGTCGAGCACGATCGTGTCGACGCGGCGCGTGGACTCGAGGATCTCCGGCCCCTTGATCAGCAGCCCCAGCTGCGCGCCGCGGCCGGTGCCGACGAGCAGCGCGGTGGGCGTCGCAAGGCCCAGCGCACACGGGCAGGCGATGATCAGCACGGCGACGGCGGCGGTGAACGCGAACGCCGCGCTCGCGCCGCTGCCGAGCCAGAAGCCGAGCGTCGCGACCGACAGCGCGATCACGAGCGGGACGAAGACCCCGGCGACGCGGTCGGCGAGCCGCTGCACCGGCGCCTTGCCCGACTGCGCCGCGCTCACCAGCCGCGCGATCTGCGCGAGCGCCGTGTCCGAGCCCACGCGCGTCGCGCGCACGACGAGGCGCCCGCCGGCGTTGACGGTCGCGCCCGCGACCGCGTCGCCGGCGCGCTTCTCGACCGGCATCGACTCGCCCGTCAGCAGCGACTCGTCGACGGCGGAGGCACCCTCCTCGACGACGCCGTCGGTCGCGACCTTCTCGCCGGGGCGCACGACGAAGCGGTCGCCGGGGGCGAGCTGCTCGACCGGCACCCGGCGCTCCGCGCCGTCCGGCTCGAGCAGCGCCACGTCCTTCGCGCCGAGCTCGAGCAGCGCCTGCAGGGCCGCGCCGGCGCGCCGCTTCGCACGCGCCTCGAAGTACCGCCCGGCGAGGATGAAGGCGGTCACGCCGGAAGCGACCTCGAGGTAGATCTCGTTGGTTCCGCCGCCGCGCGAGGGGATCGGGTCGAATGGCATTCTCATGCCCGTCATGCCGGCGTCCCCGACGAAGAGGGCGTAGAGCGACCACAGCCAGGCCGCGAGCACGCCGAGCGAGACGAGCGTGTCCATCGTCGCCGTGCCGTGGCGGAGGTTGGCCCATGCCGCGCGGTGGAAGGGCCAGGCGCCCCACACGACGACGGGGGTGGCGAGCTGGAGCACGAGCCACTGCCAGTTGTCGAACTGCAGCGGCGGGATCATCGACAGCAGGATCGTCGGGACCGCGAGCGCGCCGGAGATCAGCAGCCGCCGCAGGAGCGTCGCGGTCTCGGCGCCGGCAGCGTCCTCGGCCGCTTCCGGCGCCGCGGGCGCCGCAGGCAGCGTCGCCCGGTAGCCGGCGGCCTCGACCGCGTCGAGCAGGGCCTCCGGTGCGATCGCGTCCGCGTCATAGTCGACCGCCGCGCGCTCGAGCGCGAAGTTGACGCTCGCGTGCACGCCGTCGAGCTCGTTGAGTCTGCGCTCGATGCGGTTCGCGCACGATGCGCACGTCATTCCCTCGATCGGCAGCTCGACGTGCGTCATGAACGCACCGCCAGCGTGAACGCGGCGGTGCGCACGGCCGAGACCAGCGAGACGCGCCCGGTGGCGGTGTAGGTGCGCGTCTCGGTCGCCATGCGGCGCTGCCTCCTAGGTACGGGTTGGGGGTATCTGAAATGACGTTATCAGATACCCGCCAGGGGTATGATAGGGTGAGATCATCCGAACGATCGTCAGGAGATCGAGATGAGTGCGACCGATACGCGCGGATACACGGCGACGAAGGACCAGCTGCAGAAGCGCCTGCGTCGCATCGAGGGCCAGGTCCGCGGCGTGCACAAGATGGTCGACGAGGACCGCTGGTGCATCGACGTCATCACGCAGATCTCGGCGATCCAGGCCGCGCTCGACAAGGTCGCGCTCGGGCTGCTGGACGAGCACGCCCGCCACTGCGTGATGGGTGCGCGGGACGAGCAGCGCGCGGACCGCACCGACGAGCTGATGGCCGCGGTCGGCCGGTTGATGCGGCGCGGGTGAGCACGATGGCGGAGCGCCCGCACCGGCACGCCGCTCCGGACACGTCGCACGATCGGGCGGGAGCTCACGCGCACGCGGGCGCCTCGCTCGACGCACTCGCCCTCAGCGCCACCGTCCACTGCCTCACCGGCTGCGCGATCGGCGAGGTGCTCGGGATGGTGATCGGCACCGCGGCCGGCTTCTCGGACCTCGGCACCGTCGCGCTGGCAGTCGCACTCGCGTTCCTGTTCGGCTACTCGCTCACGAGCATCCCGCTGCTGCGCGCCGGCCTTGGGCTCGCCACGGTCGTCCCGCTTGCGCTCGCGTCCGACACGCTCTCGATCGCGATCATGGAGATCGTCGACAACGCGCTCATGCTGGCGATCCCCGGCGCGATGGACGCCGGGCTCGGCGATCCGCGCTTCTGGGGCAGCCTCGCGCTCGCGCTGCTGGTCGCCGGCATCGCCGCCTACCCGGCGAACCGCTGGCTGATCGCGCGCGGCCGCGGCCATGCGGTCGTCCACGCGCATCACGGCTAGCTCGCGACGCGCAGCGCGGACTGCCGCCGGACCCGCTAGCCTCGCGCGCCGACGCATGGCTGCGAGAGATGACACCCGCGACGAGACGATCTGCCACCCCTGCCACGGCAAGGGATCGGTCATCTCCGGGCTCGGGGGCGTGCAGAGACAGGTCACCTGTCCCTGGTGCGGCGGAACGGGCGTGCGCGACCCCGCGCGCGACGCGCAGGAGGCCGGCGTGGCCCTCCGCGCTGCGGCCGGCTGAGCGCGGCCTGCAACAAATCGTTCAAACGTCCACGGGTATCAACCCCGTAAAGCAGAGTGCCGATACGTGGCGTGCCAGAACCGAAAGGTCCGAGCGACCCGGTCAGGACTCTGGCGGAAGTACGACAGAGACACCGGTTCTAGGAGGACCAATGCTGCACGCCATGCGCAATCGCATCAGAGACGAGAAGGGCTTCACCCTCATCGAGCTCCTCGTCGTGATCCTGATCATCGGGATCCTCGCCGCAATCGCCATTCCGTCGTTCATCTCGCAGAAGGACAAGGCCGGCGACGCGAGCGCCAAGAGCTACGTCCGCAACATGCAGACGGCGGAGGAGACGTACTTCATCGACAACAACGCCTACACGGCGGTTCTCGCCGACCTGCAGACGATCGAGCCGGCCCTCAACAGCACGCCGAGCTCCACGGCGCCGTCGGCCGCCGGATCGACGGCCACGACGTTCAGAGTTGCCGCCACGTCCACGAAGGGCGTCACCTACACCATCGAGCGCGACGCGACCGGCAGAGTCACTCGCAGATGCGACAGACCGAGAGTCGGCGGTTGTCCCGCCAGCGGCCTTTGGTAAGCGCACCACCTTTCGCGCAAGCACACCAAGCCACGTAGCAAGCGACGGGGCGGGCCGAGAGGCCCGCCCCGTCTGCGTCGAATAAGGCGGCAGTCGAGCTCAGGACCGCGCCACTCAACTTTTGCGGCGTTTGCGCCGATGAGACCCCGGTGACCGTCGCGAACCTCACTGACCGCTTCGCCCCGCTTCGAGATGAGGCGGGCTTCGGCCTTATCGAGGTCGTCGTCTCGGCGCTGCTGATCGTGCTCGTCGCCTCGGGGGTCTACCTGGGGCTCGACGCCGCCTCGGCGACGTCGGGCATCAACAAGCGGCGCTCGGTCGCCAGCAACCTCGCACAGCAGGATCAGGACCGGATGCGCTCGATGACGGTCAACACCCTCTCGAACTTCCGCGAGACGCGGCCCGTGACGGTCGCGTCGATCCCGTACACGATCGCCTCGCGCGCCAGCTGGGTCACGGACAGCACCGGCTCCGCGAGCTGCACGAGCGGGGCCGCAGGCGCGCACTACCTCAGCATCACCTCGACGGTGACGTGGCCGTCGATGACGGTCGCGCCGGTCACGGTGGAGAGCATCATCGCGCCGCCGGTCGGCTCCTTCGGCGACGACCAGGGCTCGATCGCCGTCCAGGTGCGGGACCGCAACGGCGCCGGCGTCCCGGGCGTCGACGTGTCGCTCACCGGCGCACGCGCGTACACGGACGTCACGAACGCGCAGGGCTGCGTCCTCTGGGGCTACCTGCCGGTCGGCAACTACGACGTCGACGTCGCGAAGGCGGGCTACGTGGACTCGCAGGGCGTCCAGCAGCCGAGCAAGCCGGTGGGGGTGGTCGGCGCCGCGACCAACACGGTCGCGTTCGACTACGACCTCGGCGGGCGCATCCAGGCGGACTACCAAACCTGGGACGGCACAGCGGTCGTCCCCGCCAACGGGACGGAGTTCACTGCCGTCAACTCTCACCTGACGGTGCCGCTCACGCCCTTCGGTGACGGGGCGCCGCACGCCTCGTTCACCTCCGCACTCGTCTTCCCGTTCACCGATCCGTATGGCGTCTATGCAGGCAACTGCGCAGGCGCGGATCCTCTGGCCAACGGGCAGCCCGCGACGCTCGTGCAGGTGAACCCGGGGGCCACGGCGGTGGTCGCGGTGCGCGAGCCCCCGATCAACCTTCGCGTCGTGGACGGGGCCGTCCCGGTCGCCAACGCGACGGTGAAGCTCGCCGGCACCGGCTCGGGCTGCGGCGCGCTGCCGGCGCGCGCAACTGCCGCCACCGGCTATCTCGTCGACCCGGCGTATCCCTACGGGACGTACAGCGCCTGCGTGCAGGCCGCGGGACGTGCCCAGACGGTCACGCTGACGGGCGCGACGACGCTCGCGAACACCGACCCGACGGGCGTCGCGGCCGGCAACGCCGCGACGTTCGACATGGCCTCGGCACCAGTGGGGTCGTGTCCATGACCGGGCTGGCACGCATCCGCCGCCGCCTGTGCGACGACCGCGGGTTCACGATCGTCGAGCTGCTTGTCAGCACGACGATCGGCGTCACCGTGCTGCTGGGCACGTTCGCCATCTTCGACTCCGCGCTGCTCGCCCAGAACCGTGTCGACGACCGCACCGACAGCATCGCGCGCGGACGCACGGCGATGGAGCAGATCGTCCAGCAGCTGCGCTCGCAGGTCTGCCTCGGTCCGAGCCTGCCGGCGATCGAGTACGGCGACGACGACGAGGTGCGCTTCTACGCGGACCTCGCCAGCACGACCTTCGTCCCCGAGCGACGGGTGCTGACGTACGCCGGCGGCGCGCTCACGCAGCGCGACTACGCCGGCAGAGCCTCCGGCGGCTCCCCGCCGTACACCTTCAACGCCACCCCGGCGCGGACGCGCGTGATCCTCGACCGCATGACGCTGGCGTCGCCGACTCCCTTCTTCACGTACTACGGCTTCGACAGCAGAACGCCGCCCGAGCCGACGAGATTGCTCCCGGTCCCGCTGTCCGACGCGGATCGCGCCCTGGTCGTCCAGATCGGAGTGAGCTTCATGGCGCTGCCCTCGCGTGCCTCCTCGTCTTCCGCCGGCGAGCCGTTCATGAGCGACGTCTTCGTGCGCACCGCCGACCCCAGCGACCCGGAGCACAGCCCGCTGTGCATCTGATCGCCCGCATCCGCGCCCGCCTGCGCGCCGAGGACGGCTTCACGATGATCGCCGTGCTCGGCGTGCTGGTCGCCGCGATGGCGGTGAGCGTCGCCGCGTACGACGCGGCGGGCGGCGACATCCACCTGAGCCGCAACGACGAGGACCAGAAGCGCGCCTACGCGGCCGCCGAGGCGGGCGTGCAGGACTACTTCTTCCACCTCACGCAGGACAACGCCTACTGGTCGAAATGCACGACGCCGTCGCCCACGCACCCCGCGCTCAACCAGGTCGGCGCGAGACCGCTCAGAACGCGGCCCGTCCCGAACTCGAACGCGAGCTACGGGATCGAGCTGCTGCCCGCCAACGGCCAGCCTTCGTGCAGCACCAGCAGCGCGGCAGGCTCGATGATCGTCACGAGCGGGCCGCAGGCCGGCACGTTCAGCATCCGCTCGACCGGCATCTCGAACAACGTGACGCGCAAAGTCGTCGCGACGTTCCGCCGCCGCAGCTTCCTCGACTACCTCTACTTCACCGACATGGAGACGTCGGACCCCGCCTGGTATCCGCTGCAGGCGAACGGCGACCCGACGCGCAGCGGCGACCTCGCCACCGGCGTCTGGAGACCCAACTCGGACCTGCTGTCGTGGGCGGCTGCCAACTGCCCGCGCTACTGGCGCGACGGCCGCGGCAGCCAGAGCTATCCGGAGGCGCCCGACAACGCCTGGCAGCGGCAGGATCAGGTGACGGGCAGATGGGGCAACACGTCGACGAACGACGTGCGCTGCACGGAGATCCAGTTCATCACGGCCGACACGATCAGAGGCCCGTTCCACACGAACGACGACATCATGATCTGCGGCGCGCCGACGTTCGGGCGCACGTCGGCCGACGGGATCGAGGTCTCCGGCACGGGCTGGCGCCAGAACTGCGGCGCCGGCGGTCCGAACATCGTGGGCACCTGGAACCCGAACGCCCCCGTCCTCACACCGCCTCCGTCGAACAGCGCGCTCCTGCAGGACGTGCTGCCGGCATACCTGTTCGAGGGAACGACGAGAATCGTGCTGCAGAACGGCTCGATGACCGTCACCAACGCGCTGTTGTCGCCGACGACGCAGTCGATGGCGCTGCCGTCCAACGGCCTCGTCTACGTCGACAACGCGAGCGCCGCCAACGGCGGCTGCGCCGTTACGGCCTATCAGCCGCTCGCGCCGTACAGCGACCCGCAGGGCTGCGGCGTCGTGTACGTGCGCGGCACCTACGCCAGCGACCTGACGATCGCGAGCGCGAAGGACATCGTCGTCAACGGCGACATCGCGAAGAGCGGCGACCGCATGCTCGGGCTGATCGCGAACAACTTCGTGCGCGTCTACCACCCCGTCAACCCGGATCCCGGCAACCCGAACGACCACAGCGACTGCGTCAACGACCCGTCGACGCCGATGGACATCTCGATCGACGCGGCGATCCTCGCGCTTGCCCATTCGTTCACCGTCGACAGCTACTTCTGCGGCACTCCGCTCGGCACTCTGACCGTCAATGGGACGATCGCGCAGAAGTTCCGCGGGCCGGTCGGCCGCAGCGGCGGTGGGAGCGTCGTCAACGGCTACGTCAAGAACTACCAGTACGACGACCGCCTGCGCCTGCGCGAGCCGCCGCACTTCATCGACCCGGTGCAGTCTGCCTGGCGCCTGCAGCGCTACGCGGAGCAGGTGGGTTGAGCTCGATGGGGAATCTGCTCCTCGTGCTCACCGCCTTCGCAGCGCTCGGCGGCCTGCTCGCGGGCTCCTTCGTCAACGTCGTCGTGTGGCGCCTCCCGCGCGGCGAGTCGCTGCTCGCGCCCGGCTCGCACTGCCCGCGGTGCACGGGACGCGTGCGGCTCTACGACAACGTGCCAGTGCTCTCGTGGCTCGCGTTGCGCGGTCGCTGTCGCGACTGCTGCACGCAGATCTCTGCGCGCTACCCGCTCGTCGAGATGCTGTGCGCGGTCGCGGCGGTCGGCGTGGTCCTTGCGAGCGACGGCACGCGCGAGCTGCTGCTCGGCCTCGCGCTCACAGCCGTGCTCGTACCGGTCGCGCTGATCGACCTCGACCACCGGCTGATTCCAAATGCCCTCACGCTCGCCGGCGCGCTCGCAGCGCTTGCGATCGGGTTCGCCACCGATCCCGCTGTCGTGCCGGAACAGCTGCTCGCCGGCGTTGCCGCGGGCGGATTCCTGCTCGTGGCGGCGCTCGCACGACCCGGCGGGATGGGAATGGGCGACGTCAAGCTGGCTGCCGTGCTGGGGCTCTTCCTCGGTTGGCAGGTGGGCGTCGCGCTGATGATCTCGCTGCTCGCAGGGACGATCGTCGGTCTGGCCGTGATCGCCCGCCGAGGCGTTGCGGAGGGACGCCGGACAGCGCTGCCGTTCGGTCCCTTCCTGGCGCTTGGTGGGATGGTGGCCCTGCTCGTGGGCACGCAGCTGACCGACATGTACCTGCGGGCGTTCGGCTGACGCACGCTCGCGCCCAGGCCTCAACTTCGGTCGGCGTCCGGCCGATGAGAGGCCCAAGAAGCGTTCCGCTCCTCTTCTCTCGCATCCCTTCACCCCTCGATGGCACCATCACGTCCAGCCGGCAAGTCGGTCATCGGCCTCGACATCCAGCCCGGTTTCGCCACCGCGGTCCAAGTCCGCACGGGCGGTGACATCGCGGTCGACCGCGCGGCAGGCGTGGCGCTGTCGCCCGGGATGCTGCGCGACGGCGAGGTCGCAGACGTCGAGGCGCTCGCAGAGGCGTTGCGCGGGCTGTTCCAGGATCACAAGCTCTCCAAGCGTGTGCGCCTGGGCGTCGCCAGCCAGCGGATCCTGATGCGAACGGTCGACCTGCCCGCGCTCACCGACGCGAAGCAGATCGCTGCCGCCGTGCGCTTCCACGCGCAGGACCACATCCCGATGCCGCTCGAGCAGGCGGTGCTCGAGCACCACTCGCTCGGCTTCGTCGACACGGAGGACGGGCCACGCACACGCGTCGTGCTCGTCGCCGCCCGTCGCGACGTCGTCGGCCGGTTGCACGCTGCCGCGCGCCAAGCTGGGCTGCGCCCCGTCGGCATCGACCTCTCCGCCTTCGCGATGGTGCGCGCGCTCCATCAAGGGGAGGGCGGCGCGACGCTCTACGTGAGCGTCGGCGGGGTCACGAACCTCGCGCTCGCCGAGGGCACGACGTGCGTCTTCACGCGCGTCGTCGCGGGCGGCACCGAGGGGCTCGCCGCGGATCTGGCGGAGCGGCGGGCGCTGACGCTCGAGCACGCACACCAATGGCTCGTGCACGTGGGTCTCGAGGGCGATCCCGCGAGCGTCGAGGGCGACGCGGAGATCGTCGAGGAGGCCCATGGCGTCCTGACCCGCGGCGTCCATCGGATCGCCACCGAGATCCGCAACTCGCTCGACTTCTACCGCGCTCAAGTCGGCGCGCTCGCCGCAGAGCGAGCGGTCGTCACCGGCTCTGCGGCGGCGATCCCAGGCTTCGTGGCGGCGCTCGGCGACGCGATCGGTCTGAGCGCCCATCCCGGTGTGGTCGGCGAGACGCGTCCCGGCGCCTTCAGCGGGATCGACGGCGGACGCCTCGCCGTCGCCGCCGGCCTCGCGATCGAGGAGCGTCCGGCGGCATGAAGGCCGTCAACCTCATCCCCTCCGACGCTCCGGGTGGGCGCAGCGACGGTCTTCGCACCGGCCTCGCGTCCTACGTGTTGCTCGGCGTCCTGGTGGTGCTGCTGTTGGGCATGACCACGTACGTGCTGACCGGCAACGACATCGCCGAGCGGCGCGACCAGCTGGCCAGCCTCGAGACGCAGGCCACCGCGGTGCAGCGTGAGGCGGAGCGCCTGCGTCCGTACGTCGCGTTCGCCACGCTGGCGCAGTCGCGCGTGCAGACCGTCCGCCAGCTTGGCGCGGCGCGCTTCGACTGGCACCGCACCTTCACCGGGCTCGCGAAGGTCCTGCCGGACAACGTCTGGCTGACCTCGCTGCTCGGCACCGTCGCACCGGGCGTGACGGTCGAGGGGGGAGCCTCCGGAACGACCAACGCCCTGCGTTCGTCGGTTCCCAGCCCTGCGATCGAGCTGGCCGGCTGCACGACGAGCCACGAAGGCGTCGTGCGCCTCATCTCGCGGTTGCGGCTGCTTCCCGACGTGCAACGTGTGTCGCTCGCGGACTCGGTCAAGCTCGACAGCTCCAGCGGCGCCGGCGGGGGCGACGATGACTGTCGTCACGGCCACGCCAGCTTCCCGCAGTTCAACCTCGTCGTCTTCTTCGCCGCCCTGCCTGCAGCGCCGTCGCCGCCGACTGCCGCCACCGCGTCCTCGACGAGCGATCCCGCTGCAGCCGCCCCTGCGCCGGCCAGCCCCACGGGGGGCGGTGTGCAATGACCCAGCGAGACCGCCTCATGCTTCTGGGCGTGCTCGCGCTCGCCGGCCTCGTCGCCGGCTGGTTCCTCGCGCTCGCGCCACGCCGCGAGGAGGCCGCCAGCCTCGCCGAGCAGGTCGCGACGCAGCAGCAGGCGCGCGAGACGGCGCTCGCCGACGCCGCGGCCGGGCTTGCCGCGAAGCGCAAGTTCGGACGCCACTACGCGACCGTCGCCCGGCTCGGGACCGCCGTGCCCGACAACGACAACGTGCCGTCCCTGCTGCTCCAGGTCGAGGAGGCTGCGCAGGCGTCCCACGTCGACTTTCGCTCGCTCAAGGTCGGCCAGGGCTCAGGCGCCGCGGCACCCGCCCCGCCGCCGCCCGCCGACCCGGCGGCGCCCGCGACGCAAGCGACCACCGCGACGCTTCCGCCGGGCGCGGCGGTCGGCCCCGCCGGCTTCCCCACGATGCCGTTCAGCTTCGAGTTCGACGCCGACTTCTCCCGCCTGTCCGAGTTCGTCGGACGGCTCGAGCGCTTCCTCGTCGTCCACAACCGCGAGCTGGCCGTCCGCGGTCGCTTCATGACGATCGACGGCATCTCGCTGAGCGCTGCCGCTCGGGGGTTCCCGCACATCACGGCGAGCGTGGCGGCGACGACGTACCTGCTGCCCGCGAGCGAGGGCCTCACGAACGGAGCGACGGCGGCCGGGCCCGCCGCAAGCACGGCAGGCTCCGACAGCGTCATCCCCGCCGACCCCGCGACCATCGCAGCGACAACCCCATGAACGCTTTCCGCACACTGCTGTCCGATCTCATCGAGAAGCGGCTGCTGCCGGTCGTCCTGCTGCTGATCGCTGCGCTCGTCGCCGTCCCGCTGCTGCTGGCGAAGTCGCCCGCGGCCGAGCCGGAGGCGCCGTCGACGCCGTCCGCGGCGGTCGCCCCCACGGTCCCCCCGACCCCGGCAGAGCCGGCGGTGCGCGTGGTGGCCGGAGGCTCGGGCAAGGCGCCGCTGCGCGGCAAGGTCAAGGACCCGTTCCAGCAACAGCACGTCCCGTCGAAGTCCAGCGCCGCCGATGGCGGCGGCACGCCGCCCGTGACGGCCGGGCAGCCCGCCGGCACCGGCACGTCCGGCGACGGCGGAACTGCTGCGCCGCCGAGATCGGAGCCGACCTACGCGTACGCGTCCGTCGACGTGCGCTTCGGACAGGCCGGCAAGCGGCTGCGCACGATCAGAGACGTGCCGCGGCTCACGCCGCTGCCGAACGCGAGCCGCCCGATCGTCGTCTTCCTCGGCATGCGCAGAGACCGCACGACGGCCGTCTTCCTCGTCTCCACCGACGTGCGCGTGCAGGGCCTTGGCCAGTGCGTCCCGTCGCAGAAGACGTGCGAGGCGATCGAGCTGCGCGAAGGCGACGTGGCGCTGCTCGACTACACGCGGAAGAACGGGAACGTCGAGCAGTACGAGCTCGACCTGACCGCCGTCATGCTCCACCAGACGAGCTCGCAGGCGGTCGCACAGCGCGCCTACGCCCGCGTCTCGCGCGTCGGCAGGCTGATCGTCAGCGGCTCCGTGCGGACCTCGGTCGACGGCACCGCGCGTCGGTACCGCCCACCGTTCCGCTACAGCCGGCGCAGCGGCGTGCTGCACATCGCGCCATGGGCCTCCAAGCGCGCGCGCAAGGCGCGCGCACACGCGGCCGTCTCCGACGCCCGGCTCGCCGACCTCCGCCCGTCCGCGCGGTAGCGCGACGACGCCGCGTGCGCGCGGGTGCGCACGTAACCTGTACGGCCTCATGGCGCTCCGTCTCATCACCGCCGGCGAGTCGCACGGCCCCGGCCTCACGTGCATCGTCGAAGGGCTCCCGGCTGGGCTTGAGCTCGACCAGGAGGCGATCAACGGCGACATGGCGCGCCGTCAGCTGGGCCACGGGCGCGGCGGGCGGATGAAGATCGAGAGAGACCGGGCGGACGTCACCGCCGGCGTGCGGCACGGCAGGACGCTCGGTGGCCCGGTCGCGCTCCAGATCCCCAACAGAGACTTCGCCAACTGGGAGGAGCGCATGAACCCATGGCCGGTCGAGGCGCAGGTGCCCGAGGTGCACCTGCCGCGGCCCGGCCACGCCGACCTCGTCGGCACGTGGAAGTACCGCACGAACGACGTCCGCAACGTCCTGGAGCGGGCCTCCGCGCGCGAGACGGCCGCGCGCGTCGCCGGCGGAGCGGTCTGCAAGGCGTTCCTCCGAGCACTCGGGGTCGAGGTTCGCTCACACGTCACGCGCATCACGTCGGTCGCCGCGCCCGCTGCGGCCAAGCCGCTGACGGTGGAGGACTTCGACCGACGTCGACGAGTCGCCGGTCCGCTGCCTCGACCCTGACGCGAGCGCGGCGATGGTGCAGGAGATCAACACGCTGCGCAAGGCGAACGAGTCGCTCGGCGGGATATTTGAGGTGATCGCTTTCGGCGTCGTCCCCGGCCTTGGCTCGCACGTCTCGTGGGAGGAGCGGCTCGACGGCCGCATCGCGATGGCGATGATGTCCATCCAGGCGATGAAGGGCGTGGGGATCGGCGACGGCTTCGCGCTCGCGGGCGTGCCCGGCTCGCAGGCGCACGACGAGATCTTCCACAGCGAGGAGCGCGGCTTCTACCGCGAGACGAACCACGCCGGCGGCCTGGAGGGCGGCATGACCACGGGCACACCGCTGGTGGTGGCCGTCGCGATGAAGCCGATCCCGACGCTGACGAAGCCTCTGCGCTCGGTCGACATCGACACGAAGGAGCCGGCCGAGGCGCTGCGCGAGCGGACCGACTCGTGCACCGTTCCCGCCGCCGGCGTGGTCGGCGAAGCGATGCTCGCCTACGTGCTCGCGGACGCGTACCGCCGCAAGTTCGGCGGCGACCACATCGACGACGTCCGCGAGGCCGTCCGCGCCTACGAGGAGCGGATCGGATGGCGCCGCCCCTGATGCACGACGGGCCGCTGCGGGCGCCGGCCGGCCGTGCGCTCGTGTTCGTCGGCTTCATGGGCGCCGGCAAGACGACGGCCGCGCGCCGCCTTGCGAGAAGGCTGGGGCTGGAGGTCACCGACGCCGACGCGACGATCGCGGAGCACATCGGCATGCCGATCGACCGCTGCTTCGCCGAGCAGGGGGAGGCCGCGTTCCGCGAGATCGAGGCCGAGCTGGTGGGCGAGCTGCTCGAGCGGGCCGACGGCGGCGTCTTCTCGCTCGGCGGCGGCGCGCTGCACGCCGAGCGCATCCGCGACGCGCTCAGACGCCACATCACGGTGCTGCTCGACGTCGACGTCAACGTCGCATGGGAGCGCGCCGCCGGGCGCGGCCGGCCGCTCGCGCGCGACCCGCAGGAGTTCCGCGACCTGTACGTGCGCCGCCGCCCGTTCTACATGGCGGCCGCCGACGTCGTGCTGCCGGCGGACCGTCGCGACCGCATCGACGATGCGTTGCCGTCGATCCTCGCCTTGGCGGCCGCGCCGCGCGGCACGCGGCTGCTCTGGGCGACGTCCGCCTCGGGCGACTACCCCGTGTTCGTCGGGCGCGGGCTGCTCGGCGTGCCGCTGTCGCCCGTGCCCGGCCAGGGCTTCCTGGTGACCGACGACCAGGTTGGGCCGCGCTACGCCGATCGCCTCGGCGAGCTGGCGGCGCGCATCGAGATCCCGGCGGGCGAGCAGCACAAGTCGCTCGCGACCGCCGAACGCGTGTGGATCGAGCTGGCGGACCGCGGCATGACGCAGAGCGACCATCTGGTCGCGCTCGGCGGCGGCGTCGTCGGCGACCTGGCCGGCTTCGTCGCGGCGACGTACCAGCGCGGCGTCCCGTTCGTACAGGTGCCGACGACGCTCGTCGCGCAGGTCGACTCCGCCTACGGCGGCAAGACCGGCGTGGATCTGCCGAACGGCAAGAACTACGTCGGCGCCTACCACCAGCCGTCGTCCGTGGTGGCCGACGTCGACACGCTGGAGACGCTCCCGCTCGAGGAGGCCGCTGCCGGCTATGCCGAGGTGCTCAAGACGGCGCTGATCGCCGGCGGGGACCTGTGGGAGCGCGTGCGCCGCGGCGACGACCCCGACGCCGACGTGATCTTCGCGTGCGCGCGCACGAAGCTTGCGGTCGTCGCGATGGACGAGCGCGACGCCGGTCTGCGCCAGGTGCTGAACCTCGGGCACACGGTCGGCCACGCGATCGAGACCGTGACCGGGTACTCCCGCTACCGGCACGGCGAGGCGGTCGGGCTCGGCCTGCTGGCCGCGCTGCGGCTGTCCGCGCAGGACGCCCTGCGCTCGGAGGTCGCGACGCTGCTGGCGGCGCGCGGGCTGCCGACGCGGTTGGACGAGGGCGTCGACCCGGACGCGATCCTCGTCGCGACCGCCCGCGACAAGAAGCGCCGCAGCGGCGAGTCGGTGCCGTTCGTGCTGCTCGACGCGCCCGGCGCGGCACGGCCGGGCTGCCAGATCGAGGACGGCGAGCTGCGCGCCGCCGTGCGGGAGCTGAGCGCGGCATGACGAATTCCGTCCCGGGACCCGCCTCCGCCGGCCACGTGGCCGTCTCCGGCACCCGCATGGCCAACAACCGCATCGCCGTCATGCACGGGGTCAACCTCGACCAGCTCGGGCGCCGCCCCGCGTCCCACTACGGCGCGCTCACGCTGATGCAGCTGGAGGCGCGCATCTCCGACTGGGGCGCCGAGCTGGACCTCGCGGTGCAGTTCTTCCAGACCAACCACGAGGGGGCGTTCGTCGAGGAGCTGCACCGGCTCGAGGACACCGTTGACGGGCTGATCCTCAATCCCGGCGCGTGGACGCACTACTCGTGGGCGATTCGCGACGCGCTCGAGATCGCGGCACTGCCGGCCGTCGAGGTGCACCTGTCCGACGTCGCCGCGCGTGAGGAGTTCCGCCGCACGTCGGTGATCCGCGAGCTGTGCTTCGCGACCGTCTCCGGCCGGGGACCGGAGGGCTACCGCGAGGCGCTGCGCCTGCTGCGCGAGAAGCTGGCCGCCGCATGAGCGGAAAGCCGAGAGCGGGACCCGCCTCCGGCGGCCACATGGCCGCCTCCGGCACCCGCCGCGCCGACCAGCTCGCCGCGCTGCTCGACGAGCGCGAGCTCGACGCGCTGCTCGTCACCGACCTCGTCAACGTGCGCTACCTCACCGGCTACACGGGCACGAACGGCGTCGTGCTCGTCGGCGGGCGGGACCTGCGCTGCTTCATCACCGACTTCCGCTACGTGACGCAAGCCGAGCAGCAGGTCCATGGCTTCGAGCGCCGGATCGGCGAGCAGGACCTGCTGGACGAGGCGGTGGCGGCGCTGCCGGACGGCGACCTCCGGCTCGGGATCGAGGATCAGCAGATGGCGGTGCGGACGTTCGACCGCCTGCGCGAGGCGCTGCCCGACCGCGTCGAGCTCGTGCCGGCGGGCGGTGCGATCGAGCGTCTGCGCGAGCGCAAGGACGCCGACGAGGTCGCGCGCATCCGCGGGGCGGCCGAGCTGGCCGACGCAGCGTTCCAGCGCATCCTGGACGACGGTCTCGCCGGACGCAGCGAGCGCGCCGTCGCGCTCGCGCTCGAGCAGGAGATGCGCCGCCTCGGGGCAGAGCGGCCGAGCTTCGACACGATCGTCGCGGCCGGCGCGCACGGCGCGCTGCCGCACGCGGTGCCGCGCGACGTCGAGATCGCGCCGAGCTGCCTCGTGACGATCGACTGGGGCGCGCAGCTCGACGGCTACTGCTCGGACTGCACGCGCACGTTCGCCGTCGGCGAGCCCGGCGGGCGCGCCCGCGAGGTCTACGAGCTCGTGCTGCAGGCTCAGCTGACGGGGCTCGCCGCCGTGCGCGCCGGCGTCAGCTGCCGCGACGCCGATGCGTCCGCGCGCGAGCGGATCGACGCGGCCGGCCTCGGCGAGCGCTTCGGCCACGGGCTCGGCCACGGCGTGGGCCTCGAGATCCACGAGGCGCCGCGGCTGTCGAGAACCTCGGAAGCGACGCTCGCGGCCGGACACGTCGTCACGGTCGAGCCGGGCGTGTACCTGCCGGGCGAGCTGGGCGTGCGGATCGAGGACCTCGTGCTCGTCACCGACGACGGCTGCGAGCGGCTCAACACGCTGCCCAAAGACCTGATCGTCACCTGAGGAGCGCCTCACGGCAGCGCATCGCCGCTCGTCCCCGGCGTCACGCCCGAATGGAGCGGCGGCGTCGGACTGTCCGCGAGCTGCCGCAGCCCACGGGTCTCACGCGGCAGCAGCGCGACCAGCACGAGCAGGGAGGCGCTCGCGCCGGCGATCGCCATGACCGTCGTGGCGCTCGCCGATTCGGCGATCACGCCGATCAGCACGAGCCCGAGCGGCAGCAGCGCGAACGAGCCCATCCAGTCGTAGGAGGCGACGCGCGACAGCGCCCGCGGGGGGATGCGCTGCGCGAGCGCGGTCTCCCACCAGACGCCGAACAGCGCGAGGCCGACGCCGGCGATGACCGCGCACGGCAGCACCACTGCGAGCGGCACACCGAGGGCGAACGCGAGCAGCACGAGACCGAACGGCACCGTCAGCAGGATGCCGGCGCGTAACGGGAAGCACGGCCGCCAGCGCAGCGCGACGAGCGCGCCGGCGGCGGTTCCGAGCCCGATCGCGGCGGCGAGCCAGCCCCACAGCGCCGGGTCGCCGTAGCGGTCGCCGGCGACCGTCGGGCCGAGCACGACGTAGGGGGCGAAGCCGAGCACGAGGTGCAGCGCGAAGATCGAGATCGTGACCCACACCCACGCGCGCGCGCGCACCTCGCGCCAGCCCTCGCGCAGCTCGCGCAGCAGCGAGGTGCGCTCCGGGCGCTCGCCGCGCGGCCGCGGCCGCACGAGCGCGAGCAGGCCGGCGCTGAGGAGGAACGTGGCGGCGTCGATCGCGAACGCGGCGCCGGTCCCGAGCGTCAGCACGAGCACGGTCGCGATTGCGGGCCCGGCGAACTCGGCGAGCGTCTGCGTGAGGCCGTTCGCTGCCTGCGCCTCCTGAATCAGCTCCTCCGGCACGGTCTGCGGCACGAGTCCGCTGTAGGCGGGGCGGAAGAACGCCTCGGCGGCGCCGAAGCAGACCTCGATCACGACGAGCTGCCAGATCTGGAGCGTGTCCGTGAAGATCAGGACCGCGAGCAGCCCGTGCAGCGCCGCGCGGATCAGGTCGGTCGAGACCATGATGCGGTGGCGGGGGAGTCGATCGGCCCACACGCCGCCGATCAGCAGGAACGTCACGAGCGCCGCCGTCTGAGCTCCGACGACGATCCCGAGGTCGGTCGTCGAGCCGGTCTGCTCGGTTACGAGCAGCGCAAGCGCGACGAGCACGATGCGGTCGCCAGTCGTGGAGATCGTCTGGCTGACGAAGAGCCAGCGGAAATCCGTTTCGCGCCAGAGCCGGGGGAGAGCGTGCACGCCGCCGTGCAGGCTACGGATCTTCACCACTCAACGGCGGCACGCCGAAAAGCGGTCCCCGGTGCAGCGTGCGCCACACTCCCCGACATGAGTGCTTCAAGCGCGGTGCGTGTCGTCGTGCGCGGGAGGGTCCAGGGCGTCGGCTTCCGCGACGCGACCGTCCGGCGTGCACACGAGCTGGGCGTGCTCGGCTGGGTCCGCAACGGCGAGGGCGGCGAGCTGCTCGTGCACGCCGAGGGGGATGCTGACGCGCTCGCCACGTTCGCGGCGTTCCTGCGCGAGGGGCCGCGGGGGGCGCACGTCGAGGACGCCGCGATCGAGCCGGTGAAGCCCGAGGGGCACGAGCAGTTCGCGATTCGCGGGGTGCCCGCGGGCAGGTTCGCCGTGCGCCGTCACGCGCGCGGCTTCGAGCTGCAGCTGGAGGTCGGCGGCGCCGTGCGCGCGTGGGCGGTCCCCAAGGGACCGTCGATGGACCCGGCGGCCAAGCGCTTCGCGATCGAGGTCGCGACGCCCGACGGCGACGCGGACGTCTGGGACCAGGGCGTCTACGAGCAGGGCGGCCGCGTCCCCTGGCCCAAGGCGCTGGAGCGCGGCCACGCGGTGCTCGTGCTGCACGGCGAGCAGCTGCGCGGGGGCTTCGCGCTGCAGCGAACCCGTCCTGCCGACGGTGCGCGCGCGGCGCAGTGGCTGCTGGTCAAGCGCAAGGACGAGCACGCGCGGAGATGAGGGCTCTCCAGCGCGCCCATCGACGACGCGGCAATGGAGGCGGCGGGAATCGAACCCGCTTGTCCCGAACAGACCGGCGCAGAGCGCCGATAGCCGGGCATACCTGTCGCCCCCGGAAGCGCACCGGGCTCATCCCGGGTTCTTTCCCGGCAGCCCACACCTGCAGCCGGGCAAACGCGCGTCATGACCAGTTCCAAGTGCGCCGTGTCGTCGAGTTCATAGTAGCGGCGGTGACGGTCGCGGCCGTACCTGATACCCGCGAGCGCCGCGGGCGGCGCAGCCACTACACGATCGTCGACCACCTCGCGTTGCCCGACCCGCTCGTGCGCGAGCAGCGCGTCGCCGACCTGCTGCGCTTGCTCGCGCCATCTTGAGGCCGACGCGCGGGTGCTACGGTTGGGGCGTCGATCGCCTCGTCGCGATCGTGCGCTCGCCCGGTCCTTCTTGACCTCTCTGCCTCGCGATCGCAGCCCCTGAGAGGCTCGCGAGGAGCGCCGTGAACGTCGCCATGCTGGCTCCGCCCTGGATCGCGGTGCCGCCGTCGGGGTACGGAGGCGTTGAGTCGGTCGTGAGCGTGCTCACCGATGCGCTGGTCAGGCGAGGGATCGAGGTGACGCTCTTCTGCGCTCCGGGCTCGAGCTCGAGCGCGGACGTCGTACCGCTGCTCGCGGAGTCCCATCCGGACGAGATCGAGCGCGCGCTGTACGAGGCCGACCACGTCGCCCGCGCATTCGAGGAGATCGAGCTCGCCGTGCCGGACTTCGACGTCGTCCATGACCACTGCGGCTTCACGGCGCTGGCGATGGCGGACCGGCTCGCGACGCCGTTCGTGCACACCCTGCACGGGCAGTTCACCGCGGCCACCGCCGCTTTCTACGCCCACCACGGCCACAAGGCGGCGATCGTCCCGATCAGCCGCACGCAGCTCGCGTCGGCACCGGCGGGACTGGCGACGACGGAGGCGATCCCCAACCCCGTCGACGTCGGGGCCTGGCCGCTGCGCGAGCAGAAGGACGACTACCTGCTGTGGGTCGGGCGGATCACGCCCGACAAGGGCCCGCACCGGGCGATCGCCGTCGCCCGCGCCGTAGGCGTGCCACTCGTGCTCGCCGGCGTCGTCCAGCCCGGTCAACGGCCGTTCTTCGAGCGCGAGATCGCGCCGCATCTCGACGGCGAACGCGTGCGCTTCGCCGGCGAGGTCGGCGGTGCGGCCAAGCGTGCGCTGTTCGCCGGAGCGCGCGGGCTGCTGATGCCGATCCGCTGGCGCGAGCCGTTCGGGATGGTGATGGTCGAGGCGCTCAGCTGCGGAACCCCGGTGATCGCCTTCCGCGAAGGCGCCGCTGTCGAGCTCGTCGTGGACGGGACGACCGGGTTCCTCGTCGACGACGAGGCCGCGATGGCCGCGGCGGTCGGCCGGCTGCCGGAGATCGCCGCGCGCGACTGCCGCGCCTGGGTCGCGCGGCACTGCGACGTCGACGTGGTCGCCGCCGCCTACGAGCGGACGTACCGTTCGGCGATGCGGCGGGACGTCGCAGGGAGCGCTGTCGCGCTTGTCTGAGCGCACGCTGAGCGTCCTGGACGGCAGCACGTTCCTCGTCGGCGATCGCCTCGGGGACATGCGCGCCGAGGAGGGGCGTGAGCACGGCTTCTTCTCGGAGGACACGCGCTTCGTCTCGCGCTGGGTCCTGCGCGTCGACGGGGTGCCGCTGCAGCTGCTCGGTCTCGACCAGGACGCCCACTACGCCGCCTGCTTCTTCCTGGCTCCGGGCGTGAGCCCCGACCTCGCGGCGCCCTACTCCGTGATGCGGCGGCGGCTCATCGACCACGTGTGGATCGAGGAGGTCACCGTCACGAACCACCGCCATACCGTCAGCGACCTGGCTGTGGTGGTCGAGGTCGACGCCGACTTCGCCGATCTGTTCGAGGTCAAGGACGGCGTCGTGGCGGCACGCGAGATCGGCTTCCATCACGACGACCGCACGCTCGTGCTGGCCTACGAGCATGGGAGCTTCCAGCGCTCGGTCGCGGTCGCCGCGAGCCGCGCGGCGACCATCACCCGCGAGGGCTTCGGGTACGCGCTGCGGCTCGCGCCTGGCGAGCGGTGGTCGACGACGTTCACCGTCACGCCGCATGCTGCGCAGCCCGGGGCGACGTTCGCGCGGCGCGACGTGCGGGCCGGGCTGGACGAGCTGAGCCAGCTCAAGGCGGTCGAGCTCGACGCGTGGCTCGCCCGGGCTCCCGAGCTGGAGACGCAGGACGCGGCCCTCGCGCGCACGTATCGAGCTAGCCTCAGCGACCTCGGCGCGTTGCGACTGCATCCCAAGCTGGCCGAGCTCGCGACGCTGCCGGCGGCGGGGCTGCCGTGGTTCATGGCGCTGTTCGGCCGCGACAGCCTGATCGCGAGCTACCAGGCCCTTCCGTACCTGCCAGGTCTCGCCGCCACGACGCTGCGCGCGCTCGCCGCGCGCCAGGCGCGGACACACGACGACTTCCACGAGCAGGAGCCGGGCAAGATCCTGCACGAGCTGCGCTTCGGGGAGCTGACGGCGCGCGGCGAGCGACCGCACTCCCCGTACTACGGGTCGGCGGATGCGACGCCGCTGTTCCTCGTGCTGCTCGACGAGTACCACCGCTGGTCAGGCGACGATCGGCTCGTGCGCGACCTCGAGCCCAACGCCCGCGCGGCGCTGGCGTGGATCGAGGACGAGGGCGATCTGGACGGCGACGGATATGTCGAGTACGCCCGCCGCAACCCGCACACCGGGCTCATAAACCAGTGCTGGAAGGACAGCTGGGACGCGATCCAGTTCGCCGACGGCACGCTGGCGAAGGGACCGATCGCGACGTGCGAGATCCAGGGCTACGCCTACGACGCGCAGCGGCGCGCGGCGCGCCTCGCGCATGAGGTGTGGGACGACACGGCGCTCGCCGAGCGCCTCGAGCGCCGCGCCGCCGACCTGCGCGAGCGTATCCGGCGCGACTTCTGGATGCCTGAGCGCGGCTGTCACGCGCTCGCGCTCGACGGCGACAAGCGCCAGGTCGACAGCCTCACCTCCAACGTCGGCCACCTGCTCTGGTCGGGGCTGCTGGACGAGGGGGAGGCGGCTGCGACCGTCGAGCGACTGCTCGGCCGAGAGCTGTGGTCGGGTTGGGGGGTACGGACGCTCGCCGCCGGCGAGGGTGGCTACAACCCGCTCGGCTACCACACCGGAACCGTCTGGCCCCACGACAACTCGCTGATCGCGGCCGGCCTCGCGCGGTACGGCTACCGCGAGGCGGCGACCACGATCGCATCAGCGATGCTCCGCGCGGCGCCGCACTTCGAGCATCGGCTGCCCGAGGTCTTCGGCGGCTACCCCGCGGCGGAGACGTCGGTCCCCGTCGCGTTCCCCACGGCGTCGCGTCCCCAGGCATGGGCCGCGGGAACCCCGCTGCTGCTGCTGACGACGCTGCTCGATCTCCGTCCCGGGCATGCCGCGGCAGACGCCGACGTCCCTGGAGGCATCGGGCGGATCGCGCTGCGGCAGCGCTCAGGTCCCGAGTCCCATGACTCGGTTCGCCCGCAGCGGGAGCGGAGCGACTACCATCGGGCGTGAGGTTCCGTCGCGCTGGCTCACCGCTCCCAGGCAGCGTATGGCCGACCTCCTCGTGGAGCGGATTGAGGAATCGCCGTCATGAACAGGACGTTCACGCCCAGCAGGCAGAGACTCCTGGCCGAGCAGATCGCGGGCTACGGAGCCGAGCAACGGCGGCTGAAGGCGGCGGCAGCGGCTCGCCGTGCGGCCGCGGCCGTGCGCGTGACCGAGAGCGAGGCGGCTGCTCACGACATCTCCGCGAGACCTGGGCGCGCGTCCGCCGCCGCCGGTCGCCGCCGGCACCCACGATGATCGACGAGCCCACGATCCGCGCGATCGTCGTTCGCCTCGCACGTCCGATCGCCTCGGGCGCGCACGTCGTCGAACGCGCGGCGATCCTCGCGGAGGGCTCGGATTGCGCCGAGATCGAGGCGTGGATCCTGCGTGTGGGCGGCGAGCCGTACGGCGACTCCGCCATGCCCCCCAGGCGCGGTGGTCTCCATGCGGAGCGCGCGAACGTGCGCTCCGAGCGCGCCGGCGTTACGCCGTCGCGTTACTTGCTTCCCGCAGGCGCGCTCGGCTGACCTCAGCTCCCGCGGGTCGATCGGCTGCGCGAAGTACACTTCCGTCGCGACATGGCGTCCAAGTTCCAAGTTTTGCCTGCAAAGGGCTGATTAACGATTATTTCAACCAACCAGTTCAAGAACGGCAACCACATCGACGTCGAGGGGACGATCTTCAAGATCGTCGAGTTCCAGCACGTCAAGCCCGGCAAGGGCGGGGCGTTCGTGCGCACGAAGCTGCGCCGCGCGAGCGACGGGGCGGTGATCGACCGCACGTTCCGCGCCGGTGAGAAGTTCCGCCCGGTCCGCACCGAGGTCCGCAAGATGCAGTTCCTCTACAGCGACGGCAGCGACGCGCACTTCATGGACTCCGAGTCGTTCGAGCAGATCGCGATCCCGGAGGCGACGCTGGCCGACCCGCTCAAGTGGACGCGCCCGAACGACGAGGTCGAGCTGCTGTCGATCGACGGGCAGCCGGCCGACATCCAGCTGCCGAGCGCCGTCGACCTGGAGGTCACGCAGACCGAGCCCGGCCTGCGCGGCGACACCGCCTCCGGCGGCGGCACGAAGCCTGCCACGCTGGAGACGGGCGCCACCGTCCAGGTCCCGCTGTTCGTGAACATCGGCGACAAGGTGCGCGTCGACACCCGCACCGGCGACTACGTCTCGCGCGCGTAGCGCCCGGGTACGGCGACTAAGGTGGCCCGCCGCAGCGACCAGCGCCGCAGAGCCGTGTTCGCGCTCTACCAGCACGACCTCACCGGGCGTTCGCTCGAGGACACGCTGCCGCGCGAGGCGGCGCCCTTCACGCGCGCGCTCGCGCAGGCGGCGCTGGGCCGCCAGTCCGAGCTGGACGCGCTGATCGCCCGCCACGCGGAGGGTTGGTCGCTGGAGCGGATCGCTCCGCTGGAGCGGTCGCTGCTGCGCGTCGCGCTGCTGGAGATGCTCCACCCCGACGCCGTCCCCGGCGAGCATCCGATCCCGCCCGAGGGCGCGATCGACGAGGCGGTCGAGACGGCGAAGGCCTACTGCGGCTCCGAGGCGCCGGGCTTCGTCAACGGCATCCTCGCCGCCGTCCTGCGCGAGCGCCAGGGCGCCCGAGCGAGCGCGGAGGAGGCGAGCGCATGAGCGGGATCGACCCCCTGCGGCACCTCACCGAGCAGCTCGAGCAGGCCGCCGCCAAGCTGCGCGAGGGGGAGCTCGACCCGCAGGAGGCCGCACGCCTCGTCGAGGAGGCCGCGCGTCTGGCCGGCGACGCTGCGGCCGAGCTCGACCGGCGCGCGCGGGCCGCGGTCGACGACGTGCGATGAGCGTGTATCCAGAGGACCTGCGGCAGCAGGTCGAGGACTACCTCGGAACGCTGCGCTTCGTCGAGCCGGAGGCCGGAGGAACCGATGGGCTTGAGGAGGCGATGCGCTATTCGCTGCTCGCCGGCGGCAAGCGCATCCGCCCCGTGCTCGCGCTCGCGACCGCCCGAGCGGCCGGGGCCGACCCCGCGCGCGTGCTGCCGCTCGCCGCCGCGCTCGAGCTGATCCACACCTACTCGCTGATCCACGACGACCTGCCGGCGATGGACGACGACGACCTGCGCCGCGGCCGTCCGACCTGCCACAAGGCGTTCGGCGAGAACGTCGCGATCCTCGCCGGCGACGGCCTCTACGCCGAAGCGTTCCGCCACGTGCTGACGCGTCAGGACGGCGATCCAGCCGCGATCCTCGCCGCCGTCGGCGAGCTGGCCGCGGCGACCGGCGTCAACGGCATGGTCGGCGGCCAGTACCTGGACGTGACCGAGCGCGGGCCCGTTGGCGCCGAAGGGCTGCGCCTGATCCACGCGCTCAAGACGGGCAAGCTGATCGCCGCCTCGGTGCTGTGCCCACTGCGTCTCGTGCTGCTCGGCGAACCTGCGAGAATCGATCTGTTCCGCGAGTTCGCGAACGAGCTTGGCGTCTTGTTCCAGATCGTCGACGACATACTCGACGTCACCGGCAGCGACGACACGCTGGGCAAGACCCACGGCAGCGACGAACGACTCGGCAAGCGGACCTACGTGAGCGCCTTCGGCCTGGAACGCGCACGCGCGCTGGCGGCGGAGTCGCACCGCAACGTGCGCGCCGCCCTCGCCAAGGCCGCGCCGGGGGGCGCGGCCGAGCTGGAGCAGATCGCCGACTTCATCGCCACCCGCACGTCATGACCGACCACGCCGCCGACAAGCTGCTTCCCACGATCGACCGCCCGCAGGACCTGCACGGGCTCTCCGACGAGCAGCTGACGCGGCTGGCGGGCGAGGTGCGGGAGCACATCATCGACACGGTCGGGGAGATCGGCGGCCACTTCGGCGCGAACCTCGGCACCTGCGAGCTGGCCGTCGCGCTGCATTCGCTGCTCGACTCGCCGACCGACAAGGTCCTGTGGGACGTCGGCCATCAGGCGTATCCGCACAAGGTGCTGACCGGCCGGCGCGACGAGCTGGCGACGATCCGCAAGTACGGCGGGCTCACGCCGTTCTGCTGCATCGCCGAGTCCGAGCACGACGTCATGGGCGCCGGCCACGCCTCGACCTCGATCGGCTACGCGGTCGGGCTGAAGGAGGCGATGCGCCACGGTGTCGGACCTGACGGCAAGGTCGTCGCGGTCATCGGCGACGGCGCGATGACCGGCGGCGTCGCGTTCGAGGCCGTCCACCAGGCCGGTGGGCTCGGCACGCCGATCGTCGTCGTGCTCAACGACAACGGCATGTCGATCGCCCCGAACGTCGGCGCGCTGTCGCGCTACTTCAATCGGATTCGTCTCAACCCGAAGTGGTGGCACGCGCGCGAGGGCGTCGAGGGCGGCCTCACGAAGCTGCCCGGCGGCATCGGCGCGCGCTTCGAGCGGCTCGGCCCGCAGCTGAAGGAGTCGATCAAGGCGTTCTGGGCGCCCGGCCTCTTCTGGGAGGAGCTCGACTGGGCCTACATGGGCGTGATCGACGGTCACGACGTGCCGCAGCTGCGCGAGGCGCTGCGCGAGGCACTCGACGCCGACCGCCCGGTCGTCGTGCACATCGCGACGGTGAAGGGCAAGGGCTTCGCTCCGGCCGAGGATGGCGGCCTGGAGGGGATGGAGAAGTGGCACGCCGCCAAGCCGAAGTCGATCGCCAACGGCGCGCTCGCGCCCGCGGCCAAGCTTGCGCCCGGCAGCACGCCGCCGGTGCCGAAGCCGCCGCAGTACACGAAGGTCTTCGGCGACGCGCTCGTGCGCGAATGCGAGCGCGACGAGCGGATCGTCGGGATCACCGCCGCGATGAACACCGGCACGGGGCTCGACATCCTCCAGAAGGCGCTGCCGGAGCGGTACTTCGACGTCGGCATCGCCGAGCAGCAGGCGCTGCTGTTCGCGAGCGGGCTCGCGCTCCAGGGCGCGAAGCCGGTCGCCGCGATCTACTCGACCTTCCTGCAGCGCGCGTTCGACCAGATCGTCCACGACGTCTGCCTGCAGAGACTCAACGTCGTGCTGGCGATGGACCGCGCCGGCCTCGTCGGCGACGACGGCCCGACGCACCACGGCGCGTTCGACATCGCCTACCTGCGGCTGCTGCCGGGCATTGTGCTGATGGCGCCGCGCGACGAGGCGATGCTCGTGCACATGCTGCGCACCGCGCTGACCTACGACGACGGCCCGATCGCGCTGCGCTATCCGCGCGGCGAGGCGGTCGGCGTCGAGCTGCCGAAGACGCCCGTGGCGCTGCCGATCGGCAGCGGTGAGATCCTGCGCGCCGGCTCCGGCGGCAAGGTCGCGCTGCTCGGCTACGGCAGCGGCGTCGGCAAGGCGCTCGCGGCGGCCGAGCTGCTGCGCGAGCACGACGTCGATGCGACCGTCGCCGACGCGCGCTTCGCGAAGCCGCTCGACGCCGGCCTCGTCGCCCAGCTGATGGCCGAGCACGAGCTGCTCGTGACGGTCGAGGAGGGCGTCCTCGCCGGTGGCTTCGGCTCGGCCGTGTGGGAGACGCTCTCGGATGCCGGCCTGTCGTCGCGGATCCTGCGCGTCGGCCTGCCCGACCGTTTCGTGACGCACGGCGCCCCCGCGCGGCTGCACGAGGAGGTCGGCTTCACAGGGCAAGCGATCGCCGACCGGATCCTCGTTGCGGTCGGCGCCCCGCAGCGCGTGAGCGCCGCCTGAGCGGCGGCGCCCAGACGCCGGGACGGCTGTGCTACGCCTCCTGGTTGACGTGGCCGCCGTGGACGGCGAGCCCGTAGACGATCAGCACGTCGACCGCGAACAGCATGAGCGACAGCAGTGGGAACGCCGGCAGCATCAGCAGCACGCCGATCGCGTTCAGGCACGCGAAGAGGATGCCGGCCCACGTCGCGAGCGTGTTGCGCGCCCACACGCCGAAGCCGGTCAGCATCTGCAGCACGCCCGTGATCAGGACGACCCAGCCCCACGTGTTGAGGTCGCTGATGACGTACTTGGCATCGTTGACGAAGAACGTCGAGTCGTCGATCGCGGCGATGCCGTAGATGATGTTGAGGATGCCGACGAGCATCAGCATCGTCCCGGCGAAGACGACCCAGCCGTAGCCGGTGGCGTAGTCGACGCGCGTATCCGAGTGCGTCGGGCCGGCGCCGGTCGTGTAGGCCGGGCCTGACTCTGGGTGAGCTGACATGCAGACCTCCTGCTCGGGAATCCCGGTAGGGATCGTCTACCCATCTGGCCCGGCGCGACGAACCGCCCGGAATGCCGCGTAGCGGCGAAGGTCAGCGGATGCGGTAGTCGGCGTTGCGGATCAGCTGGAGCGCGTAGTCGAGCCAGAAGTGCCCGGCCGGCGGCGGGTTCGGCGTCTTCGAGCAGGCGCCGGCGGAGCGGCCCGGGTTGCCGATCCAGAAGAAGCCGTCGAGGTTGCGGTAGCGGTCCGGCACGACCGACGTGGGCTTCGGTCCGAGCCCACGACCGGGCGCGTTGCAGCGGAACGAGTTGCCGTGCTTGACGCGGCTCTTGGGGATCAGCGGCCCGCGCCCGTTCGCCGCCGTGTTGACCACGTAGTGCGGCTTGCCGCCGAGCCGGCGCACGAGCTGGCGGCCGTAGCGGATCTCTCTGCGGGTCCAGTTCTGGTGCGTCGAGTTGGTGAAGAAGCCCTGGATGCGCTCGACGCCCACGCGCCGCAGCAGGCGCGCGATGTAGGGGACGTTGTGCGCGTCGCCGGCGCCGGCGTCGACGTAGACGACCGCGTGGGGGAGCGGCGCGAGGGAGCCGATCGCCGTGCGCACCTCGTCGATCCGCCGTCGCAGCCCCACGCGCGACAGGCACTTCGTCGTGATGAGGGCGTCGATCTCGAAGAACAGCACGACACGGTGGCTGCCGATCCCGCGCGCGAACGCCTCGTACCAGCGCTTGTAGCGCTCGACCTCCTCCGGCGAGTCGGCGTAGCCCCCGCACGCGACGTGCTTGAGCCGGTAGGTGGCGATCAGCGGCACCGCGCCCGGATCGTCGCGTCGCGCCGTCGCGAGGTACTGCGCCACGGCCGCGCCCGGTTGGTCGTTGAAGGCGCCGAAGCGCTTCGTCTCCGGCTGCTCCGCGATCACGCTCAGCAGTGCGGCGGCCTGCGGGCGGCGGTGGCGGACCTGCTTGATGACGGTGCCCGCCAGGTTGCGCGAGGGGTTGGTGTAGAAACGCGCGCCGACGAGCGGGTTGGCGCCCGGCGGCGGCGGATCGAGCGCGAGCGGGTTCAGCGCATCGCGCACGCCGAGCACGTCGTCGTCGACGATCGTCAGCGTCGCGCGCGTCGGCGCGTCGAGCCGCTGGGGGTAGGCGCCGTAGATCCCGATCTTCGCGATCTCCTCAGCCTCGACGAGGTCGTCGTGCACGATCGGCACGTCGAACGATGCCGTCGCCTGGCCGTCGGCGAAGTCCAGCCGCCCGCTCACGCGCACGTAGTCGGCGTTCTCGACGGCGCTGTGCTGCCAGATCGCGTAGCGCACCTCGCCACGGCCGCTGGCGACGCTGCGCTCGACGGCGATCGTCGCCGCGCGATCCCCCTCGCTTGCACTGAACGTGGCGCTCGAGAGCTTGACGGTCCCGGCCGCGACAGCCGAGCTCGCACCCACCGCGAGCGCGAGCAGCGCAAGCAGGATCCCCAGCTCCGGTCGGCGACGCATGGCCCGAGCCATACCCCGCTCCAACACGGCGAAGAGCCGAATGGAGCTTTCGCCCGGCTTTCGCGATCGAAGCGCTGCAAGCAGGCGTGCTACGTGATGCGGAAGTCCGCGTTTCTGATCAGCTCGAGCGCGTAGTCGAGCCAGAAGGCGCCGGTCGGCGGGGCCTCCGCCGATCTCACGCATCTGCCGGCCGAGCGCCCCGGGTTGCCGATCCAGAAGAAGCCGTCGAGGTTGCGGTACTGCGTCGGCACGTTGGACGTCGGCTTCGGTCCGAGCCCGCGGCCCGGCGCGTTGCAGCGGAACGAGTTGCCGTGCCTGACGCGGCTCTTGGGGATCAGCGGCCCGCGCCCGTTCGCCGCCGTGTTGACCACGTAGTGCGGCTTGCCGCCCAGCAGCCGTACGAGCGTGCGCGCGAAGCGGAGCTCCTTCCTCGTGCGCACCTGGTGCGTCGAGTTGGTGAAGAAGCCTTGGAGCTTCTCGACGCCGATCGTGCGCAGCAGGCGCGCGTAGAAGCGCGGGTGGTGCGCGTCGCTGGCGCCGGCGTCGACGTAGACGACCGCGTGCGGAAGTTGCGAGAGCACGTCGATCGCGGTGCGCAGCTCGTCGATGCGCGTTGCGAGCCCCTGCCGCGAGAGGCACTTTGCGGTGATGAGCGCGTCGATCTCGTAGAAGAGCACGATGCGGTGGTTGCCGATCCCCTGCGCGAACTGCTCGTACCAGTGCTTGTAGGCCGCCACTTCGGCCGGCGAGTCGCTCACGCCTCCGCAGGCGAGGTGCTTGAGGCGGTAGGTCGCGAGGAGCGGCACCGCGCCCGGATCGGTCGCCTTGACGCGCTGCAGGAACGTCGCGATCTCATGGCGCGGATTCGCGGTCCAGGTGCCGAAGCGCTTCGTCTCGGGCTGATCGGCGATCACGCGCAGCCTCGCGGCGGTCCCTGGTGCGCGGTGCCTGAGCGAGTGCGCGACGCGGTTCGCGAGGCCCCACTCCTCGTCGACGAAGAAACGCGCGCCCAGCAGCGGATTCCCGGTTGTGGGCGCCGGGTTCAAGCCGAGCGGGTTGAGCGCGTCGCGCTCGGTCGCGACCGCGTCGTCGTCGACGATCGTCAACCGCGCGCGCGTCGGCTCGGCGAGCCGCATCGGGTACGGGCCGTAGATGCCGAGCTTGACCGTCTCGTCGCCTTCGACGTCGCCGTCGTCGTGGATCGGAATCTCGAAGGTCGCCTCGCGTTGGCCATCCTCGAACTCGACGAGGCCGGAGACTGGCTCGTACTCCAGGTGCGGCTGCGCCGACTGGTCGTACCAGACGCCGTAGCGAACCTCGCCGTGGCCGTCTGGGTCGTCGCGGACGACGGTGATCGTCGCCGCGCCGGCGCTCTCCTGCACCGAGTAGGCGTCGGCCGACAGGCTGACGGTGCCGCTGGCCGTGCCGGCCAGGGCGGCAGCCGGAGCGAGCAGCAGGGCGATGGCGACGACAAGCGGGAGGCGCACGGCACTCCCATCGGCCTCTGGCGCGTTCGCGCTGAGCTGCGCGGCTCGCCGCTGGACGCCTGTCCAGCGGCTCGCCACCCGTCGCCGTCCTCCCAAAAGGGAACGGCCCGCCGAAGCGAGCCGTTCCCAGGGAGGAGAGATGTGTCTATGTGGTGTTGCTTGATCGGTGGGGGAAGCTTTATGAGGCCCGCAGGCTGTAGCGGGTGGCGACGTCGAGCGCCAGCAGCGCGATGCCGGCGCCGCCGAGGAAGAGCGCCGCGGCGGCGTCGCCGGCGAGCGCGAGCGGGACGGCGACGAGCACGGCCGCGAACGCGATCCCGTAGTCGAACGCCTGGTGGGCGGAGACCTGAGCGGGCTGCAGCGCGGCGTCGAGCGCGAGGCCGACAATGCCGACGCCGACCAGGACGGAGAGGACCGCGCCCGCGAGCCCGAAGCCGAACGCGAACGGCGCGATCAGCGCGAGCAGGCCGACCGGCAGCTCGAAGGCCGCGTGCGTCGGGAGCGAGATGGTGGGGCGGAGCGTGGTCATTGCGAGAACCATCGTGGGCGCTTGTGACACGCTTGTGTGTGAGGTCGCGCACAGAGCCGCTGGGCGGGGTCGTGCGGGCGCATGCGGCTCCGGCCGGTAGCGTTTCCCGCGCCATGACGACGAAAGTGCGGCTCGACACGCTGCTCGCGCAGCGCGGCGTCTTCGACTCCCGCTCGCGCGCGGCGGCGTCTGTGCTGGCGGGCGAGGTGCTGCTGGGCGACGAGCGTCGGCGCGCGGAGAAGCCCGGCCAGCTCGTCGCGGACGACGTCGTCGTGGCGGTCGCGGCCGAGCAGGAGTTCGTCTCGCGCGGCGGGCGCAAGCTCGCGAACGCGCTCGACGCGTTCGGGCTCGACGTCGAAGGCCGCCGCGCGCTCGACGTCGGAGCCTCGACCGGCGGCTTCACGGACTGCCTGCTCCAGCGGGGCGCCGCGCACGTGATCGCGCTCGACGTCGCCTACGGGGAGCTGCACTGGCGCATCCGCAACGACAAGCGCGTCA
This sequence comes from uncultured Actinomycetes bacterium, assembly GCA_963770165.1. Classification (GTDB taxonomy): domain Bacteria; phylum Actinomycetota; class Thermoleophilia; order Solirubrobacterales; family Solirubrobacteraceae; genus Conexibacter. Next base: position 178,765 of record CAVYOK010000022.1, on the reverse strand, counting down.
CGGTGCTGGAGCGGACGAACGCGCGGAGCCTCGACCCTTCCGAGCTGCCCTACCGCCCGGACCTCGTCGTCGTCGACGTCTCGTTCATCTCGCTCACGAAGGTGCTGCCGGCGGTGCTCGCCTGCGCCGCCGAGCGCTACGACGGCCTCGCGCTCGTGAAGCCGCAGTTCGAGGTCGGCCGCGAGCAGGTCGGCAAGGGCGGGGTCGTGCGCGACGCCGGCGATCGGCGGGCTGCCCTCGTGGCGGCTGGCGCGGCCGCTCAGGAGCTCGGCGCCGTGGTGCTCGGCTTCGTCTCGTCGGGGCTGCCAGGGCCGAAGGGCAACCGCGAGAGCTTCGTGTGGCTTGCAGAGGCGGGGCGCGACGGTGCCGGCGAGGACCTCGAGGCGGCGGCGCGCGAGGTCGAGCCGGAGGCCGCGTCGTGAGCCGGGTCGCGACCGTCTTCACGCACCGCCGTCCCGACGAGACGCGCGCCGCGCTGGCGGAGGTGATCGAGGTCGCGCGCGCGAACGGCTGGACGCTCTGCTTCCCACCCGAGGAGACGCGCAAGCACGGTCTCACGCCCGGCGACGGGCTCGTGCTCGACGCGCCCCTCGCGCGCGAGGCCGACCTCTGCATCGCGCTCGGCGGCGACGGCACGATCCTGCACGGGCTGCGCGCGTACGCCGACACGGGCGTGCCGGTGTTCGGCATCAACTTCGGCGAGGTCGGCTTCCTCGCGACAATTGACCCGGATGGCATCGGCGCGGGCGTCGAGCGGGCACTGCGCGGCGAGTTCGACGTGCTGACGCTGCCGGGCATAGAGGTCAGCGCCGGCGAGCAGGCTTGGCTGGCGATGAACGACGTCTCGTTCCACCGCAAGCAGGGGCTGCGGGTGGCCGACCTCGCGTTCGACGTCGCGGACGAGGAGGTCGGGCGCGTGCGCTGCGACGGCCTCGTGATCGCCACGCCGGCCGGCTCGACCGGCTACAACCTCGCGAACGGCGGTCCGGTGATGGCGTGGGGCGTGGAAGGCCTCGCCGTCTCGTTCATAGCCCCGCACTCGCTGACCGCCCGCGCGCTCGTGGTCGCGCCGCAGGACCCGATCGCCGTGCGCAGCCGCTCCAGGGAGGAGCCGGTCGACGTCAGCGTCGACGGACGGCCCGTCTGCGAGCTGACGCCCGGCGGACGCGTGACCGCGCGCTTCCGCGACGGCGTCGGCACGCTCGCGCAGGTGCCGGGCGCGAGCTTCTACCACCGCCTGCGCGAGAAGTTCGGGCGGCTGGCGAGCGGCGTCTAGCAGGATTCCGTCCGGCCGCAGCAGAACACTTGTTCGCATGCTGTTCGAGCTGCGAGTCGAGAACCTGCTGCTGATCGAGCGCGCCGAGCTGCGGCTCGGCCCGGGCCTGAACGTCCTGACGGGCGAGACGGGCGCCGGCAAGACGATGCTCGCCCACGCGCTCGACCTGCTGCTGGGGGGAAGGGCGCGCAGCGGCATCGTGCGTCCGAGCGCCGAGGAGGCATACGTCGAGGGCGTCTTCGCGCTCGACGCGCGGTCGCGCGAGCTGCTGCGCGAGCGTCTGCCCGCCGATGCCGACGAGCTCGTGCTCGCGCGGCGCGTGTGGCCGGACGGGCGCACGCGCGCATACGTCGGCGGCCGCGCCGCGACGGTCGCCGACCTGCGCGAGATCGGCGGAGAGCTGCTCGCCTTCTACGGGCAGCACGAGCACCGTCGGTTGATGCTCGCATCCGCGCAGCTGGAGGTGCTCGACGGCTTCTGTGGGCCGCAGCAGCGGGCGCGCCGCGCCGTGGCGGCCTCTGCGCACGCGGAGGTGCGAGCGGCGGTGCGCCGCGCCGAGGAGCTGGGCGCGCTCGATGGCGCGCGCGAGCGCGAGCTGGACCTGCTGGAGTTCGAGCTGCGCGAGATCGAGGAGGCGGATCCGAGCGTCGCGGAGCAGGCCGAGCTGCTGGCCGAGCGCGAGCGGCTGCGCCACCTGGAGGCGCTGCGGACGACGGCGCTCGGGGCGGTCGAGGCGCTCGCGCCGGCGGAGCAGGCCCGCCCGCCCGGAGCGGGCGAGCTGCTGGGTGCCGCGGCGCGGCAGTTCGACGCCGTCGCCGGCGTGGACGCGATGCTGGACGCGCTCGCGGAGCGCGTGCGCACGCTCGCGATCGAGGCTGACGACGTGGCGGCCGAGCTGCACCGCTACCTCGATCGGGCCGGCGACGGCGACGCGGATCCCGCCGCTCGCCTGGAGGCGGTCGAGCAGCGCCTGGAGGCGTTCGCGCGGTTGGAGCGCAAGCACGGCGGCTCGATCGCGGCGGTGCTCGCCCATGCGGACGAGTGCCGCGCGCGGCGCGACGAGCTGACAGGCGCCGAGGCGGCGCTTGCCGAGACGACGGCCGCGTTGGCGGCGGCGCGCGAGCGGCTCGCGGAGATCGCGGAGGAGCTGCGCGAGGCGCGCGTCGCGGCGGCGCCCGCGCTGGCGGAGTCGGTGCGGGCGCGTCTGGCCGAGCTGGCGATGCCCGATGCGCGCTTCGCGGTCGAGCTCGCGCCGAGGGACGAGCCCGGCCCTGCGGGCGCCGACCAGGTCGAGTTGCTGATCGCCGTCAACTCGGGCATGCCGGCCGGGCCGCTGCGCGAGGTCGCCTCCGGCGGCGAGCTCTCGCGCGTGATGCTCGCGCTGCTCGGTGTGGCGAACGCCCCGCAGGCCAGACGCAGAGCGGTCCGGCGCGGTCGTGCGGCCGACGGGGAGGCCGCGCGCCCAGCCCGTCTGCTCGTGTTCGACGAGGTCGACGCCGGCATCGGCGGACGCACCGCGAACGCCGTCGGCGCGCAGCTGCACCAGCTCGCGGTCGAGCGGCAGGTGCTGTGCATCACGCACCTCCCGCAGGTGGCGGCCCACGCCGATCGCCACTTCCGCATCGCGAAGGACGGCAGCGGCGATGCGGCCGTGACGACGGTGATGCACCTGGGCAGAGACGCGGTCGTCGAGGAGCTCGTGCGCATGCTCGGCGCCGACGAGCAGGACAGAGCCGCGCGCCGGCACGCCCGCGAGCTCCTGAAGGCAGCCTGACGGTCGGCCGAATTCCGGCGGGCCCAGCCACGGCGGTCCGTAGAATCTCGGGTTCGTGGCTGTCACCCCCTCAACGAGCGCCACGTCGACCTCCCACGCGCCGGGACGCGAGGTGGCGGGGATCGCGCGGCTCGGGAAGCGCACGAAGCACCTCGTCAAGCGGCTGCGGCCGGGCGACGTCGCGATCATCGACCATCGCGACCTCGATCGCGTCTCTGGTGAAGATCTCGTGGCGTGCGGCGTCGCGGGGGTCGTGAACTGCGCGCCGTCGAGCACCGGCCGCTATCCGAACATGGGCCCGCTGCTCGTCGCGGAGGCCGGGATCGCGCTGGTCGACGTCTCCGGCGACGAGCTGTTCGAGCGCCTGCGGGACGGCGACCCGGTCGTGCTCCGAGACGGCGAGGTGTGGTGCCGCGGGGAGTGCATCGCGGTCGGGACGTTGCTCGAAGCGGAGCGCGTGCAGGCGGAGACCGACCAGCGGCGCGCGGAGATCGGCGAGGCGCTCGAGGCGTTCGCACACAACACGATCGCGTACATGCTGGAGGAGCGCGACCTGCTCGCCGGTCGCCTCGAGCTGCCGAGATTCGACACCGACTTCCGCGACCGGCCGACGCTGATCGTCGTGCGAGGGGTCGACCACAAGCGTGACATCAAGGCGCTGCGGCCGTACATCCGTGACCTGAAGCCTGTCCTCGTGGGGGTTGATGGCGGAGCCGACGCGTTGTTGCAGGAAGGCTTCAAGCCGGACATGATCGTCGGAGATATGGACTCGGCAGCGGAGGCCACGCTCCGCTGCGGCGCCGAGCTTGTAGTCCACGCATACCCGAACGGGAAAGCCCCCGGCCGCGAGCACCTCGAGTCGCTCGGCCTCGACTACAAGCTCGTCCCCGCCCCCGGCACGAGCCAGGACATCGCGATGCTGATCGCGGCGGAGAAGGGCGCCGAGCTGCTCGTGTCCGTCGGCTCGCACCTCAACCTCGTCGAGTTCCTCGACAAGAATCGCCGCGGGATGGCCTCGACGTTCCTCACGCGCCTGCGCGTGGGGGAGATCCTCGTCGACGCGAAGGGCGTGAGCCGGCTCTACAGACCACGACCGGGGATCGCCCCGATCGGGCTGCTCGCGCTCACCGGCGTGCTCGTGCTCGTCGCCGTCGTCCTGCTGACGCCCGGCTTGCACGAAGTCGCCGACCTGCTGTGGCTCAAGCTGCAGGTGTTGCTCGGCATCGACGCATAGCCGCGATGCCGAACGTGACAGGCTCCCGCGATGCTGAACTTCCGCTACCACGCGCTGTCACTGATCGCCGTCTTCCTGTCGCTTGCGATCGGGCTGCTGCTCGGCGTCGCGATCGGCGACAAGGGCCTCGTCTCCGGCGCCGAGCAGGACGTGCGCGCGTCGCTGCGCGGCGACGTGCGCGAGGCGCAGGCGCAGCGCGACGAGGCGCTCGAGCAGCTCGAGCAGCGCGAGCAGTTCGAGCGCGAGGCGTACCCGGCGCTCGTCGGCGGGCGCTTGACCGGGTTGCGGATCGCGCTGATCGAGCTCGGCGCGCCCTCCGACCGCATGTGGAACCTGACGAAGGAGGCGTTGCAGGGCTCCGGCGCCACGCTCACCTCCGTCTCGGTGATTCGCGAGCCGCTGGAGCTCGAGGAGCTCGCCGCCGCGGCGCGCGGCACTCGCTACGAGCAGTTGAGCGAAGACCCGGACCTGCTGCACCCGTTCGCGACGCGGCTCGGAATCCAGTTCACGCAGAGCGGGCGGCTGCTGCGGCTTGTGCGGCGCGATCTGCTGCTGCAGGGCAGCGGCCCGCTGGCCGGTGCCGACGGCGTCGTGGTCGTGCGCAACACGCCGGAGCTCGAGGACGAGGAGGCCGACGCGGTCGACACGTTCGAGGACGGCCTCATGCGCGGGCTGCGCGCGCATGACGTGCCGGTCGTCGGCGTCGAGACGACCGACGCCGAGACGTCGCAGATCGACTGGTTCAAGGACCACGAGCTCTCCAGCGTCGACGATCTCGACGATGGGATCGGGCGCGCGGCGCTCGTGTTCGCGCTCGCCGGTCAGCGCGGCAGCTTCGGCGTGAAGGCGACCGCCGACGGCGGCCGGCTGCCGCCCCTGCTGGAGTGACGAACGCCCCGTCCGCCGAGCCCCGCCGCCATCCGGCGCGGCGGCTACGGTGCCGGGGTGCACGCCCTCCCGACGCTCGTCGCGCTCGTCGCGGCGCTCCTGCTGACGCCGCCGATCCTGCGGCACCTGCAGGCGGAGGGCTTCACGCGCGAGAACTACCGCGGGGCGACGCTGCCGTTCCCGGGAGGGATCGCGATCGTGGCGGCGGCGGTGCTGGCGGTCGGCGCCTGCTCGGCGGTGGCGGCGATCGCCGACGTCGACCTGTGGAGCTTCGGCGCGCCGATCAACCTGCTGTATCCGCTCGGCGTCGCCCTGCTCGGACTGATCGACGACCTGCTCGCCGGCGCCTCGCGCGGCTGGCGCGGACACGGCAAGGCGGTGCTCGCGGGCGAGTTCAGCACCGGCGCGCTGAAGGCGGTCGGCTCGCTCGCGCTTGCGCTCTACGCGCTGCAAGACACGCGCTACACCGAGGGTGTGGGCGAGTACCTGCTCGCGGTCGCCCTTGTGGTGCTGACGACGAACCTGTTCAACCTGCTCGACCTCCGACCCGGGCGCGCTGCGAAGTCGTTCCTGCTGCTCGGCGTGCTGCTGTCGCTGATCGCGTGGCATGGCCGCTACCCCGGCGAGGTCGGCATCGTCCTGCTTTGGATCGTCGGCCCGCTCGCCGCGCCGATCCTCGTCGCCGGCTGGTACGACCTGCGCGAGAAGGCGATGCTCGGTGACGTCGGCGCCAACCTGATCGGAGCCCTCGCCGGCCTGTGGCTGATCAGCGCGCTCGACACCACCGGCCAGCTGATCGCGCTCGCGATCGTGCTCGCGCTGACCGTCTACGGCGAGTTCCGCTCGCTCAACTCGCTCATCGAACGTACGCCGCTGCTGCGGCAGATAGACTCGATCGGAAGGAATGACGCGCATGCCTGACGCCTCCACGAACGGCACGACCCGCTTCATCTTCGTGACGGGGGGCGTCGTGTCCTCGCTGGGGAAGGGCATCGCCGCCGCCTCGATCGGCCGCCTCCTCGTCGCCCGCGGCCTGACGGTCCAGCTGCAGAAGCTCGACCCGTACATCAACGTCGACCCCGGCACGATGTCGCCCTACCAGCACGGCGAGGTGTTCGTGACCGAGGACGGCGCCGAGACGGATCTCGACCTCGGGCACTACGAGCGCTTCACGTCCGCCAACACGCGCCGCGGCAGCAACGTGACGGCCGGCGGCATCTACAACTCGGTCATCATGCGCGAGCGCCGCGGCGACTACCTCGGCGGCACGGTGCAGGTCGTGCCGCACATCACGGACGAGATCAAGCATCGCATCAAGCTCGTCGCCGACGCGAGCGACGTCGACGTCGTCATCACCGAGATCGGCGGCACGGTCGGCGACATCGAGTCGCTGCCGTTCCTGGAGGCGATCCGCCAGTTCCCGGTCGACGTCGGCCGGCGCAACTGCATGTACATCCACCTGACGCTCGTGCCGTACATCGGCCACGCCGGCGAGCTGAAGACGAAGCCGACGCAGCACTCGGTCAACGAGCTGCGCCGCATCGGCATCGCGCCGGACATGCTGATGTGCCGCAGCGAGGAGCGCCTGGCGACCGAGATCCGCAGAAAGATCGCGCTGTTCGCGTCGTTGCCGGTCGAGGCGATCGTGTCTGCCTCCGACGTCGACGACATCTACAAGGTGCCGCTCAACTACCGCGACCAGCAGGTCGACGACTTCGTCCTCGACCACTTCCGCATGGAAGCCGCACCGCCCGACCTCGGCGAGTGGGAGGCGATAACCGAGCGCGCCGCGCAGGCGAGCAAGCGCGTGAAGATCGCGCTCGTCGGCAAGTACGTGAAGCTCGAGGACGCCTACCTGTCGGTCGCGGAGTCGCTGCGCCACGCCGGGATCGAACATGGCGCGAAGGTCGAGATCGACTGGATCGACTCCGAGCACCTCGACGTCGCCACGGCCGCGGAGCGACTCGCCGGCGCGGACGGGATCCTGATCCCCGGCGGCTTCGGCGGGCGCGGGATCGAGGGCAAGATCGCCGCCGCGCGGTTCGCGCGTGAGCAGGGAGTCCCGTATCTCGGCATCTGCCTCGGAATGCAGGTCGCGGTCGCCGAGTTCGCGCGCCACGTCGTCGGGATGGACGGCGCGAACTCGACCGAGTTCGACCCCGAGACGCCGTGGCCCGTGATCGACCTGCTGCCCGAGCAGAAGGAGATCTCCGATCTCGGCGGCACGATGCGGCTCGGCGCCGACCCGGTGAAGCTGCACGAGGACACGCGCATTCGCGAGCTGTACGGCGAGCCGGTCATCTACGAGCGCCACCGCCACCGCTACGAGGTCAACAACCACCTGCGGCGCCGGATCGAGGACGCCGGCCTCGTCGTCGGCGGCACCTCGCCGGACGACCAGCTCGTCGAGGCGGTCGAGCTGCCCGAGCGCGAGCACCCCTTCTTCGTCGCCTCGCAGTACCACCCCGAGTTCAAGTCGCGCCCGGACAAGCCGGCGCCGCTGTTCCGCGGCTTCGTGCGCGCCGCGCTCGATCGCGCCGATTCCGCTGCGCCTGACGGCGAGCCCTCGGTCGCGCGCGCGACGCGAGCGTGAGGTGGGCCGAGGCGGCCGAGCGCGCCGCGCTCGGCGAGCTGTTCGCGGCGTTGTGCGCGATCGAGTCGCCGTACGGCCGCGAGCGCGCCTGTGCGGATCGCGTCACCGCCGAGCTGCGCGGGCTCGGGCTGACCGTGGAGGAGGACGACGCCGGCCGCGTCGCCGGCTCCGACGCGGGCAACCTCCTGGCGCGGCTGCCGGCCGCGGACGGCCGCACGGACGGCGGCGTGCTGCTGTGCGCACACCTCGACACGGTTCCGCTCACCGGTCCGGTCGAGCCCATCTGCGAGGAGGACGTGTGGCGCAACCGCCACGAGGCGATCCTCGGCGCGGACAACAAGGCGGCGGTGGCGGTGATGCTCCAGGCCGTGCGTCGCTGGGTCAGAGCGCCGCCGTCCGTGCCCGTTGAGCTGCTGTTGACCGTCTGCGAGGAGCACGCGCTCGCGGGCGCGAAGGCGTTTGACGCAAGCCGCCTCCGCTCTCGCTTCGGCTACGTGTTCGACCACGCGTCCCCGATCGGCGAGATCGTGCTCGCCTCCCCGCACTACCACCGCATCGTCGCCGAGCTGCGCGGCGTCGCCGCGCACGCCGGCATCCGCCCGGAGGCGGGTCGCAGCGCGATCGTCGCGGCGGCGCGCGCGATCGCCGCGATGCCGCTCGGACGGCTCGACGAGGAGACGACCGCGAACGTCGGCACGATCGCGGGCGGCTCGGGCGTCAACGTCGTGCCGGAGCGCTGTCGGATCGAGGCGGAGGTGCGCTCGCTCGACGAGGCGAAGGTCGAGGCGCTCGTGAGCGAGCTCGTCGACCACCTGACCGACGGCGCGAACGCCGCCGAGTGCGACCTGGACGTGAACGTCGCGCGCCTGTTCCACGGCTACCGCACGAGACCGACCGCACCGCAGGTGCAGGTCGCGGAGGCCGCGCTGCGCGCGTGCGGCCACGCGCCGCGGCACATCGTCACGGGCGGCGGCTCGGACGCGAACGTGCTCGAGCTCGCCGGCTTCCCCTGCACGAACCTCGCGAACGGGACCGAGCGCAACCACCAGCCGGACGAGCAGGTCTCCGTCGCGGCGCTGGAGGGGATGCTGGACGTCACGTTCGCCCTGATCGACGAGGCCGCGCGGTGCTGACGCTGCGGCACGGCGTCGTCGTCGCCGCGGAGCCCGTCGAGCCGTGGCAGCGCCTCACGGTCCAGGTCGGCGGGGAGGAGCGCCCCGCGTGCGCTGACACTGCCCTCGTCGGCCCGTGCCAGGCAGGCGACGAGGTGGTCGTCAACGCGCAAGCGCTCGACCTGCAGCTCGGCTCCGGCGGCTTCGACGTCGTGCACGTGAACCTGACGCGCGGCCTCGACGGCAAGGGCATGCCGGGCGCGCACGTGATGAAGCTGAACTACAGCTCGCTCCAGCACGCGGTCATCCCCGCGGAGGGGCGCGGCCTCGAGCTCCCGCTCGGCAAGCCGGTCGGCGTCTTCCAGCTGCACGGACAGCTTGCGCCGATCGCGTGGGCGCTCGCGCAGGCGCGCGCGGGCGTCAAGGTGGGCTACGTGCAGACGGCCGGCGGCGCGCTGCCGGGCGGCATCTCCGACACGGTCCGCCAACTGCTCGGTCGCGGCCTGCTCGCCGGCCACACGACCGCCGGGCCCGCCTACGGCGGCGGGCAGGAGGCGATCACGACCGCGGGTGCGATCCATGACGGGCTCGCGCAGGAGGGCTGGGACGTTGCGCTCGTCGGGCCGGGGCCGGGCATCCTCGGCTCCGGCTCGGCGCTCGGCCACGGGGGAATCGTCGCGCTCGACTCCGCGCACGCGGCGCTCGCACTCGGCTGCCCGACCGTGCTCGCCGCGCGGATGTCCTCGGGCGATCCGCGCGAGCGCCATCGCGGCCTCTCGCACCACACGCGCACGGTCCTGGAGCTGCTGCTGAAGCCCGTGCTGCTCCCGGTGCCGCCAGGCGCCCGGCTGTTCAGCGAGCTCGACGGGATCGGATCGGCGCTCGACGCGGCCCGCGCGCAAGGGCACGAGGTCGTCGAGGTCCCGATCGACGTCGACGGCTACCGCGCGAGCGGCCTGCCGACGCGCACGATGGGCCGTACGCTCGACGAGGACCGCCTGTTCTTCGCCGCCGCGCTCGCGGCCGGCGGCGCGTTGGCCGAGTCGACACGAGCGGGCGCCGCATGAGCAGGTTCGAGCAGGTCGGCTACGAGGAGATCTGGTCCGGCCACATCGGCACCGTCAGAGTCGAGCGCTACCGCCACGCGGATGGCGAGGTCGTCACGCGCGAGAACGTCGCGCACCCGGGCGCGGTCGCGATCGTGCCCTGCGACGAGACGCACGTGTGGCTGATCCGCCAGCCGCGCGAGATCTGCGGCGAGGAGGCGCTGCTGGAGATCCCCGCCGGCAAGCTCGACAAGCCGGGGGAGGACCCGCGCGCGGCGGCGGACCGTGAGCTGGCCGAGGAGATCGGCAAGGCGGCCGCGACCTGGGAGCACCTGAAGGGGATCTACACGAGCCCCGGCTTCACCGACGAGCGAATCGACATCTGGCTCGCGACGGACCTGCGCGACGTCGAGCGGCCGCCTGCCGAGGAGGACGAGCGAATCGAGCTGGTCCCCTGGCCGCTCGACCGTCTCGACGACGCGATCGCCGAGTGCGAGGACGCGAAGTCGCTGATCGGCCTGTTGCTGCTGCGCGCGCGACGCATGCGCTGAGCAGGGGCCGCGCGCGACGCGGCGAAACAGATGCGCGGACATGTCGACCGCGATCCACGAGCCGCCGGCGCTGCGCACGAGCGGGTCCCACGAGGACCTCGTGCTCGACTTCGTCGCCTATCTCGAGCTCGAGCGCGGACTCTCGCGCAACACGTTGGAGGCCTATCGCTCCGACCTGCTGCAGCTCGGTGCGTACCTGGAGTCGGTCGGCAAGCACGCGCTCGAGGTCGAGCACGGTGACCTCGCGGCGTTCGTCGCGACGCTCGCCGCCGGCGGTGACGGCCGCCCGCCGGCCGCCTCCACGACGATCCAGCGCAAGGTCGCCTGCCTGCGCTCGTTCTACCGCCATCTGCGGCGCGAGGAGCTGCTCGATCGCGATCCCACCGCCGAGCTGAAGGGTCCGCCGCGCGGCAAGAGACTGCCGAAGGTGCTCACGCGCGACGAGGTGGCGCTGCTGCTCTCCCAGCCAAGAGGTGGCTCGCCGGCCGCGCTGCGCGACCGCGCGCTGCTGGAGCTGATGTACGCGTGCGGGCTGCGCGCCTCCGAGGCGGTCGGCATCCGCCTCGACGAGCTCGACCTCGACGAAGGCGTCCTGCGCGCCAACGGCAAGGGCTCGAAGGAGCGGCTCGTGCCGGTCGGCAGCAAGGCGGTCGCGGCGCTGTTCGCGTGGCTCACGGTCGGGCGACCGAAGCTCGTCGGGATCCGCGAGGAGCCGCACGTGCTCGTCAACCAGCGCGGGAGACAGCTGACCCGGCAGGGGCTCTACAAGATCGTCCAGCGCCACGCCAAGAGCGCCGGTCTGGCCGACCGGATGAGTCCGCACACGCTGCGTCATACGTTCGCCACGCACCTGCTGGCCGGCGGCTGCGATCTGCGCTCGCTGCAGGAGATGCTCGGCCACGCCGACATCGCGACGACGCAGATCTACACGCACCTGTCGGCTGACCGGCTGCGCGACGTGTACTTCGCCGCGCACCCGCGCGCGTCGGCCGATCGGTCGGACTGAGGACGCGCGCGTGGGGCGCCGCGCGCTCGTCGTCGTGCTGGACGCGTGCGGTGTCGGCGCGCTCCCGGACGCGGCCGACTACGGCGACGCCGGCACGAACACGCTCGCGCACCTCGCGCAGGCCGCGGGCGGGCTGGAGCTGCCGACGCTGCAGGCGCTCGGGCTCGGCGCGATCGTGCCGCTCGAAGGCGTGCCGCCGGCCGTCGCGCCCGCGCTCCACGGCCGCCTGCACCCGCTCGGCCCCGGCAAGGACTCGACGAGCGGCCACTGGGAGCTGATGGGCGTCGTCGCGCCGACGCCCCCGCCGACGTATCCCGACGGCTTCCCGCCGGAGGTCGTCAGCGAGATCGAGCGGATCGCCAGCCGCGCGGTGCTGTGCAACGCGCCGAGCGACGGGCTGGCGGCGATCGAGCGCTTCGGCGCGCAGGCGCGTGCCGAGGGCGCGCTGATCGTCTACACCTCGCAGGACTCGGTCCTGCAGATCGCCGCGCACGAGGCGGTCGTGTCCGTGGCGGAGCTGTACGCGATCTGCGCGCGCGTGCGCGAGCTGATGTGCGGCGAGCTCGCCGTCGGCCGCGTGATCGCGCGGCCGTTCGAGGGCGAGGCGGACGCCGGCTTCGCGCGCACGCCGCGCCGGCGCGACTTCGCGCTCGCCCCGCCGACCCGCAGCCACCTCGACGCGCTCCAGGACGCGCACGTCGCGGTCCATGCGGTCGGGAAGGTCGACCAGCTGTTCGCGGGCCGCGGCATCGACGCCGCGCATCCCGGCGCGACGAACGCCGAGGCGATCGCGCAGACGACGGAGCTGCTGGAGCGGCTCGACGCCGGCCTCGTGTTCGCGAACCTGATCGAGACCGATCAGGTCTACGGCCACCGCAAGGACGTCGCGGGCTTCCACGCCGCGCTGCGCGGGATCGACGCCGCCGTGGCGCGCTGGCTGACGCTCGCGCGGCCGGACGACCTGCTGGTCCTGACCGCCGACCACGGCTGCGACCCGCTGCATCCCGGCACCGACCACACGCGCGAGCATGCGCCGCTGCTGGCGATCTTCCCCGGCCATGGCGGCCGGCGCCACGACGGCGCGCTCGCCGACGTCGGCGCAAGCGTCGTCCGGTGGCTCACGGGCCGCGATGCGCCCGACCTGCCGGGGACGAGCTTCGTAAGCTGAGGGCGCGATGCCCGAGCTGCCCGAGGTCGAGACGGTCCGCCGCCAGCTCGCGCCGCGCCTGGAGGGCCGCATGCTCGTCGTCTACCGGGTCTCCGATCCCCGCTGGACGGCGCCGCGCGCGCCGAACGAGGTGCTCGGCCCGCTCGTCGGTCGCCGCGTCGAGCGGCTCGACCGTCGCGGCAAGTACCTGGTCGCCGTGTTCGAGGACGAGCTGTTCCTGCTGATGCACCTGCGGATGACCGGCAACCTGCTCTACGACGCCGAGCCGTCTGCCCCCTACACGCGCGCGATCATGGGTTTCGACGACGAGCACACGCTCAGCTTCGTCGACCCGCGCCGCTTTGGCACCGGCTGGCTGCTCGCCGGACAGCCCGAGCTCGATGCGTACCTCGGCGCGCGGCTCGGCGTCGAGCCGTTCAGCGACGCCTTCACCGCCGAGCGCCTCCACGCGCTCGCCCGCGGCAGCCGTGCACCCGTCAAGGCCTTCCTGCTCGACCAGAAGCGGATCGCGGGCGTCGGGAACATCTACGCCGATGAGGCGCTGTTCCGCGCGAGAGTCCACCCGTTGCGCGAGGCCGGCAGACTGACGCGCGCGCAGTGGGCGCAGCTGCGCGACACGGTGCGCGAGGCGCTCACCGAGGGGATCGACGCCAACGGCGCGAGCATCGACGACTTCCGCGACCTCGACGGCGCACGCGGGTCCTTCCAGGACCGCTTCCTGGTGCACCGCCGCGCGGGCGAGCCGTGCCCGGCATGCGGCGGTCCGGTGCGCAAGCTGCTCGCCGCCGGGCGCGGCACGTACGTGTGCGAGCGCTGCCAGCCGCGCCCGCGCGGCGCCCGGATCGTGCCGATGGCGCGCTAGGCCGCGCGCGCCCCGCTGCGCTCCTCCGCCTGCTCGATCGCCGCCTCGAACGCGGCGACCCACAGCGGCGCGTTGCGCTCCAGCGTCTGGTCCTTCGCCCACTTCTGGCCCTTCTTGGCGAGCTTGCGCTGCGCCTTCCCGTCGGACAGCAGGCCGTTCAGCGCGTCGAACCACTCGTCGTCGCGCACGAGCCGGCCGCCCTGGTCCTCGCCGAAGTCGACGTAGGGCCCGTACTCGGATGCGAGCCACGGGACGCCCGCGATCGCGTACTCCTTCAGCTTGATGTCGGAGCGCGTCGCGTTGCCGAGCTTGTCTATGAGCGGCGCGATCGCGATGTCGAAGCCGGCGATCGCCTGCGGCAGCTGGTCGAACTGCAGGACCCCGTAGGAGTGGTAGCGCTCGGCCGGCAGCCTCAGGTCGATCGGGCCGACGCTCTCGACGCGCATGTCAGGGTGGATGTCGAGCAGGTCTTCCGCGATGCCCTGCAGGCCGAGGTGGTCCCAGTCGTCCTGGTGGTCGACCCAGCCTATGTAGCCGAGCACGGTGCCGTCGTGCTTGCGGCGCGGGGCGGCGAGCGAAGGGCGCGTGATGAAGTTCGGGATCGGCATCACGGCGCGCGCGCCGTACTCGCGGTAGCGCCCGGCGAGCAGCTCGTTCGTCGTCGTGATGACGTCGACGAGCCCGGCCATCCCGTCAAAGCCGGCGCGTCGTTCGGGCCTCACGACGTCGTCGTCGTAGTCCCACACGATTCCCATCCCGGCCTCCGTGAGCCGGCGTGCCAGCTCGACCGCCTCCGGCTCTATGTAGCGCGCCATGAAGACGACGTCGAAGTCCTCGAGGATCACCTCGAAGTCCTCGTCGCTCAGCCTCAGCTGCTCCGGATCGGTGTAGGTCGCCACGAGATGCCCGCGACGGGTCAGTTCCGTCAGCGGATGGATCGCGCGGTAGCTCGAGCTGGGGTGTTCGCCCCAGAAGAATGCGGCGATGTTCATCGTTCCCCCTGTTTCCCCAACGAGGGAACTACGCTAGCCGACGCGCGAAGCCGTGTGCAAGCGCCGCCGTCACGCGGCGCTGCTGCGCCGATGGCGCGCGCGCTCGATGGCGTCGTGCAAGACGTCCTCCCAGCGTTCGGCGTTGCGGTCGATCGTCTGGGTGTCGGCCCATGCGCGGCCGTGCTTGGCGAGCTTCTTGCGCCCTCGGCGGTCGCGCACGATGCGGTCGAGCTCCTCGTACCAGCGGTCATCCGCCACCAGGCGGCCGCCCTGCTTCTCGCCGAGCCCGGCATAGGGACCTATGGGGGAGGCGAGCCATGGGATCCCGAGCGCGGCGTACTCCTTGACCTTGATGCTCGAGCGAGCCGCGTTGAAGCCGTTGTCGACGATCGGCGCGATCCCGATGTCGAAGTCCGCGATGCGAGCGGCGAGCTGGTCGAATTCGACGGCCGGCCTGCGCGTGTAGCGCTCGGATGGGAGTCTGAGGTCGATCGGTCCGAGGCTCTCCACGCGCAAGTCCCGGTGGGCCTGCAGCAGGCGCGCGATCGGCTCCTGCAGGCCGAGCGCGTGCCAGTCGGCCATGTGGTCGCTCCACGCCGCCCAGCCGAGCACCAGCCCGTCGTGCGGTCGCCGCGCGACGCGCTCGAACTGCGGGCCGAGATAGTTCTCGACCACGTGGATGGGCGTCTTCGTGAGCGCGCCGTAGTGCTCGGCGAGCGGGTCGCTCGTCGTGACGACCACATCGGCGAGGCGCATCATCGTCTGGACCTGGTGGCGCAGCTCGTGGAGTCTGCGCGGCGTGCGCTTGACGACCGTCGAGAGGTCGGCCGCGTCGTCGACCTGCCACACGACGCCGAGGCCGGCGCGACGCAGCTGCTGGGAGAGCTGCTCGCCGCCCCTGCCGACGTAGCGGGAGATGAGCGCGACGTCGCAGGAGAGCATCTGCGCGTCCGCAGGACCGGTGTACTCGGTGAAGATGGCGCTGCCGCCGCGACGGGTCACCGCTTCGACGGGCTCGAATGCACGGTAGTGCGAGCTCCCGTTGCCGGCCTCCGCGAACACGACTATGCGCATCGATCAACCCCCCTGTGGTCCCCCGAGGCGGCGAGGATACAGCGCCCACCGCCCTCGAAGCAACAGTTTCAGGCGTGTTGACTCAGCTCCGGCGCGAGCAGCGCAGCGAGGCGGCCGTCGCGGTCGGCCGCCGCGAGCGCCTCGAAGCCCCCGAGCGCCTCGTCGCCGACGAGCACCTGGGGGAAGGTCATCATGCCGGTACGCTGGACGAGCGCCGCGCGTCCGTCGGGATCGCGTGAGAGATTGATCTCCTCGAACGGCAGGTCGCGCTGCGTCAGCAGCGCCTTTGCGCGCACGCACGAAGAGCACTTGTCGGTCGTGTACAGCGTGATCTTCTTCGTCATTACTTCATTTAGTATAGCGCCACGCGGCGGCGCCTTCTGATGCCGGGGTCGATCCGCACCGACGCGATCGTGCTGCGCTCGATCCGCTACGGAGAGGCTGACCGGATCCTGCATCTCTACACGCCCGATCGCGGGCGCGTGTCAGCGATCGCGAAGGGCGCGCGCCGCACCCGCAGCCGCTTCGGCGCGCGGCTCGAGCCGTTCTTCCACCTGCGGACGATCCTCTACCAAGGCAGGTCCGAGCTGCTGACCGTCACGAGTGCCGAGACGCTCGACGCCCACGGCCCGCTGCGCGAGCGCGCCGCCTCGCTCGACGCGGCCGCGCGCGCGTGCGACGCCGTCGCGCGCCTGTTCGAGACCGACGACCCGAGCCCCGCCGTCTTCCACCTGCTCGCGAACGAGCTGCGCCTGCTCGACGACGTGCCGCGGGCGGCGGGCGCCGCGCACCAGCTCGCGTTCCGGCTCAAGCTGCTCGTCGCCGGCGGCTTCGCGCCTCAGCTCGCCTCATGCACCTCGTGCGGCGACGCCGAGCATCTCGCCGGCTTCTCGGGTGCCGCGGGCGGCGTCGTGTGCACGGCCTGCGAGGCGTCCGCGTTCCCGCTGAGCGAGGAGGCGCACGCCTTCCTCGTCGCAGCGCTCGGCCGTCCCCTGGCAGAGGCGCCCGACGCGAGCCCGCGCGCGCTCAGACAAGCCGAGCGGGCGATCGGCGAGACGGCGGAGCACCACGCGCACGTCCACCTGCGACCGCTCTCGCGGAGCCTCGGCGTGTCTGGCAGCGTCCTCGCCGATTCACGTGCGAAGCACGCTACATCGGCTGCGTCCTTGCCAGACACGCCGATGCACCCGCGATAACGGCCGCAGGCAAACGCGTCTTCGGAAGGGCTGTTCCATCTGAGGCGGTCCTAGACTCCGGCAATGCCCGAGACCTCCGCCGCCACGAAGTACGTCTACGACTTCGCCGAAGGCTCGCGCGAGCTGCGCGACCTGCTCGGCGGAAAGGGCGCCAACGTCGCCGAGATGACCCGCATCCTCGGCGCCGAGCGCGTCCCCGCCGGCTTCACGATCACGACTGAGGCGTGCGTCGCCTACATGCAGACCGACCGCACTGAGCCGGACGGGCTCGACGCGCAGGTCGAGACGGCGCTCGAACGGCTGGAGCAGGCCGCCGGCAAGCGGCTCGGCGACGCGCAGGACCCGCTGCTCGTCTCCGTCCGCTCCGGCGCGCGCGAGTCGATGCCGGGCATGCTGGACACCGTTCTCAACCTCGGGCTGAACGACCGCTCCGTCGAGGGCCTCGCGGCGAAGACGGACAACCCGCGCTTCGCGTGGGACTCCTACCGACGCTTCGTGCAGATGTTCGGCAACGTCGTGCGCGACGTGCCCGGCGAGCGGCTGGAGCAGGCGATCAAGCGGCTCAAGGCCGAGCGCGGCGTGCGGCTCGACACCGAGCTCGACGTCGACGCGTTGCGCGATCTGACGGACTGCTTCAAGGCGCTCTTTCGCGAGCAGACGGGCGAGGACTTCCCGCAGGACCCGCACGAGCAGCTGCGCCAGGCGATCCGTGCCGTGTTCGACTCGTGGACGGGCGAGCGCGCGATCCACTACCGCCGCATCAATCGCATCCCCGACGCGTGGGGCACGGCCGTCAACGTGCAGCAGATGGTGTTCGGCAACAAGGGGGAGACCTCGGGCTCCGGTGTCGCGTTCAGTCGCGACGAGGTGACGGGCGAGCCCGAGCCCTCGGGCGACTTCCTGCAGAACGCGCAGGGCGAGGACGTCGTCAGCGGCGTGCGCAACACGCGCGACATCGCCGAGCTGGCCGACGTGATGCCCGAGGCGCACGCCGAGCTGATGGAGATCCTCAGAACGCTCGAGTCGCACTACGGCGACATGCAGGACGTCGAGTTCACGATCGAGGAGGGGCGTCTGTACATGCTGCAGACGCGCAGCGCCAAGCGCCCCGCGCAGGCGGCCGTGCGCTTCGCCGCCGACGCGGTCGCCGAGGGTCTGCTGACGCGCGAGCAGGCGCTGATGACGATCGACGCCGGCACGCTCGACGCGCTGCTGCACCCGACGATCGACCCGCACGCCGACATCGACGTGCTCGCGCACGGCGTGGCGGCCTCGCCTGGCGCCGCGAAGGGCGAGATCGTCTTCACCGCGCCGGATGCCGTCGAGGCGGCGGCGGCCGGCAGGGAGGTGATCCTGGTGCGGCCGTTCACCGAGGCCGACGACGTCGCCGGCTTCCACGCGGCGAAGGGAATCCTCACGAGCGAGGGCGGCAAGGCCTCGCACGCCGCCTTGGTGGCGCGCGGGATGGGGCGACCGTGCGTGTGCGGCGCCTCCACGCTGGAGATCGACCTGGCGAGCGAGACGGTGCGGGTCGGCGAGACGACGCTGAAGCGCGGCGACCGCATCGCGATCGACGGCTCGGAGGGGATCGTCACGCTCGACGATGTCCCGCTCGTCGAGGCCCGCTGGAGCGAGCAGTTCGAGACGGTTCTGTCGTGGTGCGACGAGCTGCGCACGCTCGGCGTGCGCGCGAACGCCGACACGCCGGAGGACGCGACGCGCGCCCGCCAGTTCGGCGCCGAGGGGATCGGCCTCTGCCGCACCGAGCACATGTTCATGGCCGCCGACCGCCAGCCGAAGATGCGCGCGATGATCGTGGCCTCCGACGAGCCCGCCCGCCGCGCCGCGCTGGCGGAGCTGCTGCCGCTCCAGCAGGAGGACTTCGAGGGCCTGTTCGAGGCGATGGAAGGCGAGCCGGTGACGATCCGCCTGCTCGACCCGCCGCTGCACGAGTTCCTGCCGCACCGCTTCGAGCTCGAGCGCCAGCTGGAGCACGCGCGCATGGCGGGCGATGCCACAGACGCGCTGGAGCGCACGCTGGAGCGCGTGCAGTCGCTGGAGGAGGTCAACCCGATGCTCGGCACGCGCGGCTGCCGGCTGGGGATCCTGTATCCGGAGGTCTACGAGATGCAGGCGGTCGCGATCGCGCAGGCGGCGCTGGCCGTGCGCGAGCGAACCGGCAAGGCGCCGCTGCTGGAGGTGATGATCCCGCTCGTCGACTACGAGACGGAGCTGGAGCTGATGCGGGACCTCGTGGTGCGCGCCGCGCACGAGCGCGGCTTGGAGGCCGGGCGCGACTTCCTCGTCGGCACGATGATCGAGCTGCCGCGCGCGTGCTTCCTGGCCGACTCGATCGCCCACCACGCCGACTTCTTCTCGTTCGGCACCAACGACCTCACCCAGACGGCGCTCGGCTTCTCGCGCGACGACGTCGAGTCGAAGTTCCTCGCGACCTACCTGGAGCGCAAGATCGTCGACCGCTCGCCGTTCGAGACGATCGACGCGCCCGGCGTGGGGCAGATGCTGCGGATGGGCGCGTGGCTGGGGCGCAAGACGAAGGAGCAGCTGAAGCTCGGCGTCTGCGGCGAGCACGGCGGCGACCCCGACTCGATCGACTTCTTCCACCACTCCGGCATCGACTACGTCTCCTGCTCGCCCTTCCGCGTCCCGATCGCCCGCGTGGCGGCGGCGCAGGCGGCGGTGCGGGAGCGGCTGGCGGCTCGGGACTGAGCCGCCAGCCACGCGTCGCGGCCCGCTACGAGCCGGTCGGCAGCACGGTGGCGCTGCCGGGCGTGCAGATCACGATGACCCGCATCGGCGACCCCGGCGGTCCGTCTGAGGCGGCGCCAGTCCAGCCCCGTCCGTCCGACGAGGGCTCGTCGGTGACGGTGAGGAGAAGGCCGGGCGAGACGCCGCCTCCCGTCGCGACCATGCCGTCGGGGCACCGCACCTCGCCTCTCGCGGAGCCCGTGCCGTCGGCCGTGAAGCTCTGGCTGCGCACCGTCGTGTTCAGCGACGACGGCCCCGCCGGGCCCTGCGGGCCGGACGGACCCTGCGCGCCCTGCGAACCGGCGGGTCCGGCTCTGCCTCTGAGCGCGCTCTTCGCCGCTCTGCTGAGGTCTCTGAGCCCGATCGACCCGTTCTTGATGTCGCCGCCGGTGATGAATCTCGCGGCACCGGCTGAGGTGGCCGCGAACACGGCGACGATGACGCCCACCGCGAGCGCGGTGCGCCATGACTTGGACATTCGATGCTCCTCCCTGGGGGAATTTGGCGGCAGGACGCTAGAGCACTCAAGGGACCTGGTGCAAATGACTGCGGGGGCGCCAACTCGTGAGTCGGTTGGCGACCGCGCAGCCGCCCCGCACAGTGCGAGAATCGAACACATGGCCGTGCGATCCCCCACGCACCCGAGCGGCGCGGTCGCCGAGGCGTTCGCCGCGCGCATGCGCGCGCAGGAGGCCGCACAGCTCTCGCCGCTCGCGACACCCTCGTACCCGGCCGCCCGCGAGCGACCGGAGGAGGCGTGCGGGCTGCGCACGCCGTTCCAGCGCGACCGCGATCGGATCGTGCACTCGAAGGCGTTCCGGCGCCTGAAGCACAAGACGCAGGTGTTCGTCGCACCCCAGGGCGACCACTACCGCACGCGCCTCACGCACACGCTGGAGGTGACGCAGGTCAGCCGCACCGTCGCCCGCGCGCTGCGGCTCAACGAGGACCTGACCGAGGCGATCGGGCTGGGTCACGATCTCGGCCACCCGCCGTTCGGGCACATCGGCGAGGCTGCCCTGGACGACTGTCTGCGGCAGCGCTTCGGCCGGCGCTTCAAGCATCACGAGCACTCGCTGCGCGTCGTGGAGCGGCTCGAGCGCGACGGGGCGGGTCTCAACCTGACCGAGCCGGTGCGCGACGGCATCTTGGGCCATTCGGGACGAGCGCCCATGCCGAGAACCCTGGAGGGACGGATCGTCCGCCTGCTCGACCGCGTCGCGTACATCAACCACGACATCGACGACGCGCTGCGCGCGGGCGTGCTCGACGACGAAGACCTGCCGCGCGAGCCGATCGCGATCCTGGGGGACACGGGCGCCCGACGGATCGACGCGCTCGTGCACGACGTGGTGGAGGCCTCCGAGCGTGCCGGCGACATCGCGCAGTCGCCCGAGCTCGGCGCGGCGATGAGCGCGCTGCGCGACTTCATGTTCGAGCGGGTCTACCTCGCCCCGGCGGCACGCGCCGAGCACGCGAAGATCGAGCGGGTCGTGCGCACGCTGTTCGACCATTACTGCGAGCATCCGCGGGAGATCCCGCCGCTCGACCCGCGGACGGACGACCTCGCCACGCGCGTGACCGACTACCTCGCCGGCATGACCGACCGCTTCTGCATCCGCCGCTTCGAGGCGCTCACTGTGCCGCGCGCGTTCCCGTCAGGCGAGTAGCTGCCCGGATGCCCCGCTACACCGACGACTCGAAGGAGAAGGTCCGCGACGCGGTCGACATGATCGCGCTCGTGTCCGCGCGCACCGAGTTGCGGCGCGCAGGCGTGAACTCGTACTTCGGCCGCTGCCCGTTCCACGAGGAGCGCACCGGGTCGTTCCACGTGCGGCCCGAGGAGAAGCACTACCACTGCTTCGGCTGTCAGATGTCAGGCGACCCGTTCCGCTTCGTGATGGAGACCGAGGGGCTCGACTTCGTCGGAGCGATGGAGTCGCTCGCCGAGCGTTTCGGGGTGACGCTGGAGGTCGAGGACGAGGATCCGATCGCGCGCGCCCGGCGAGAGCGACGGGAGCGCCTCCACCGGCTGCTCGACCGCGCGGCCGGCTACTACGCACGCTACCTGTGGGAGGCGGGCGAGGCGGCGGAGGCGCGCGAATACCTTGCCGGTCGCGGCCTGGAGGAGCAGACGCTGAAGGCGTACCGCGTCGGCTACGCGCCGAGCGCGTGGGACAAGCTGCTGCTCGTCGCGCGCCAGGCCGGCTTCAGCGAGGACGAGCTGCTGGCGACCGGGCTCGCGCAGAGAAGCAAGCAGCAGCGCGGCTCGATCTACAACCGCTTCCGCGGACGCATCATGTTCCCGCTCGCCGATGCGCGTGGGCGTGTGGTCGGCTTCGGCGCGCGCGCGATGCGCGAGAACCAGCCGCCGAAGTACCTCAACACGAGCGAGGGGGAGGTCTTCCACAAGGGCAGCCAGCTGTTCGGGATCGACCTCGCGCGCAAGGCCGCCGCGCGCGCCGGCTCCGTGGTGCTCGCCGAGGGCTACACCGACGTGCTCGCGCTGCACCAGTCGGGGATCGAGAACGCGGTCGGGATCATGGGCACGTCGTTCACCGACGAGCAGGCGAGAGAGCTGGAGCGCACGGCGCGCACGCTCGTGCTCGCCCTGGACGCCGACGGCGCGGGCCAGGAGGCGATGCTGCGCGCGGCGCGCGTCGCGGAGGGGCGCTCGCTGGAGCTGCGCGTGGCGGCGCTGCCGGCGGGCCTCGACCCGGCGGACCTCGTGCAGCAGGAGGGGGTGGAGACGATGCGCGCGCGGATCGAGAGATCCGTGCTGTTCATCTCGTTCTACGTCGACCGAGTCCTGTCAGGAGCACAAGTGGGCTCGGCGGAGGACGGCGACCGCGTCATGACTGAGATCTCCGCGGTGCTTTGGGAGTTCCTCGGAGACAGAACCCAGCACGCGCTCGTTCGCGAGGAGTTGAAGAGAAGAGTCGCGAGCCGCCTGCAGCTGACGGACAATGTCGTTGCCGCGTTGCTTGAAGCCAACCGGGGGAGCCGGTCGCACCGGGAACCCTCGTTCGAAGAGGCGAGGACGCTGTCGGCTGCAGCGCAGGCTTCGTTGACGCGGCAAGAGAGCAATGAGCGGATTTTTTTCGCGCTGTGCGTGGCGTTTCCCCATGAGGGCGAGAACGTCCTTGATCGCTTGGATCCACATCGGCATCTCACAACCGATGTCATGCGGCGTGCGGCGCGTCATCTGAGAGGTCGGTTGGACCGGCCGCTCGACGCAATGCCAACGGATGACCCAGAAGTCGCGGGGGTGCTCTCGGAGATCGGCGCGCGCGCAGCCGCGGAGGGCTCGTCGGCATCTCCGGGCAATCTGGAGCACGCCTGGCTCACGCTCGAGTTTGCCCGGCTTGAACGGGAGCTCAAGCTGGCCCGAAATGCCGGCACCGCCGACGGCACCGTCAGCAGACTCGGTGCCGAGCGCGAGCAGGTGCGGACGAGGCTGCGCACACTGAGCGGCCAGTTGCAGACGGGTTGATCAGCGCTTCGCGCGCGCGAGCACGTCGACCACGACGGGGCGATCTGGCGCGGCCAGCGCGGAGCGCGCGGCGACTGCGAGCGCCTCGCCGTCCAGGCCATAGCGCTCGGCGGCGACGGCCAGCAGGTCGAGGTGCGCCTCCGGGGCCAGCAGCTCGACGTTCACGAGCTGGTCGCCGACGAAGGAGACGGTGCAGTAGTCCGCATCGATGCCCTCGCCGCGATCCCAGCGGTCGGCCGGAGCGAGGTCGATGGAGAGAGCGTCGGCGCGGCTGTCGTACTCGGCACGCATCAGCGCCTCCGCTCGTGGACCGCGACGACAAGTGATGGTTTGTCCAGTGCCAGCACGATGCGGATCCTGCGGCCGTTGACGACGCCCACGTATCGCGGCCGGCCATCAGGGTCGTGGTCGACCATCTCCGAGGCAAGGATGATCGCCGCGATGTCGGCACGGGTCAAGCCGAGCCGACGCATGCCATTTCTGGCGTGTCGCGTGAACTGCACATGGCGACCGTAGGAGTGCCCTACGTCACGGAACCAGGCGCGATTGCAACGTTCGAGTGGAGTCTTGGCCCGGTTGCGCACACGCCGACAATCGCCATAGGATTGCCCCGTGCGTCGGGCGACGATGCTCTGGGGAGTGGTGGGACTGCTGGCCGTGGCGCCGTCCGCGCAGGCCGCGAGAGCGCCGCGTGGCGCGGGCCGGATCCCGGTCGTCGCAGCGGCCGGCGGCCAGCTTGAGGTGACGCTGAAGCTGAGCGGGCCGATCGGCAGAGCCGGCCTGGTGCTGTCCTCGTCGAGCAGATCCGCGAGGGGCGGCACGCGGCTCGGCGGCAGAGCGCGCCGGGCCGGCAGAAGCCGCGTGCGGATCCGCGCGTCCGTGCCGTCGGCGATCGCCGTCGGCAGACGGCTCACGCTGTTCGCCTGCGCGAACGCGACCGCAGGCGTGAGAGCAGGCAGAGGCTGTCGCGCGCTCGGCACCCTCCCGACCTCCGGACCGACGCTCGACGAGCGCCTCGACGCGGCGGTCGCGGCGAGACGCCTCAGCAGCGCGCAGGCCTCCCTCTACGCCTTCTACGCCGCCAACCGGGACCCGCGCCTGCCGCTCGAGCTGCGCGCGACAGCGGCCGGGGACGTCGGCCTGGAGGGACTGCTGCGCGACGCTGCCGCGAACGCCGACTCGCTCCCGCGCGCGCTCAAGCGCCAGCTCGTGTGGTACTTCGTGCCGCCCGCCGGCAGAGGCAGCGCGTGGCGTGGCGCGCCGCCGCGCAGGGGTCGTGCGGCGTCATCGCCGCTCGCGCAGACGGCCGCACGGGGGAGAGCGCGCGCCAACTGCATCGGCTACGAATCGCTCAGAGACTCGCCCTACACCAACGGGAGAGCCCCATGGGTCGGGGTGCCGACGAGCGACGGCAAGGCGATCGTCTGGTACCAGGAGGGGGAGGCGCGCGCGCAGGCCAGCGCCCGCGCCTACGCGCGCTACCTGCCCGAGATCTGGAGCAAGCTCACGCGTGAGTTCCGCGAGCCGAAGAGCGACGCGGGCGAGAGATGCTTCCACGGCCCCGACGGACGCTTCGACGTCTACGTCAACGACACGATCGTGTGGCTCGCCGCCGGCGGCGGGACGAACACCGGCTTCAGCGCCATCACGATGCCCTATCCGTCCGCCAGAGGACGCTGGTGCACCGACCGCCCGTCGTGGATCGCGATCGACGTGGGCGAGCCGCGCTTCACGCTCGCGCACGAGTTCATGCACGCGATCGAGTTCGCGCACCGCTACGCCACCTGCGAGAACGTCTCCTGGTGGGACGAGGGCGTCGCCAACTGGGCAGCGGACTTCGTCTACCCGGGCGACAACGTCGAGCAGCAGCGCTGGCCCGACTGGTTGAGAGACCCGCTCGCAATGGGCTCGATCGCCGACGACGACTACGAGGCGTTCCCGTTCTGGACGATGCTGCAGCGCACGCTCGGGACCGGCGTGCTGCGTCAGATCTTCGCCCAGCTCGGCGGTCAGGCGAGCGTGCCGGCCGTCAACGCCGCGATTCCCGGCGGCTATGCGCGTCAGTGGCCGCGCTTCGCGATGCATCTGCTCAACCAGCCGCCGGTCGGGACGCTGGGCTTCGAGCTCTCGCAGTCGTTCAGAGCGTGGGACGGCTGGTCGCTCGCGCCGAGCATCCCGTCGAGTCAGAGCCTCGCGCTCGGCGGCCTGGGCGAGCGGACGCTCATGCTGCCGTCGCGGAACCCAGACACCGGACGGCTCACCGTGAGCGCCTACCACCGCGTCACGGTCGACGACAGAGCGGTGCGCGAGGTCCGCTTCAGAAGCGGGAACACGGGCGCCGGCGTGCTCGCCGCGCTGCGGATGGCCGACGGCTCCTGGAAGCTGCAGGACTGGAGCGGCAGATCCGAGGTCACGCTGTGCCGCGACAACGCGGACGAGGACGTGCAGGAGCTGCTGATCGCGAGCGTCAACAAGAACCAGGCCGGCAGCCTCGGCCCGTTCACGCACGAGCTGCGCGGACGCGGCGCGTGCAGAGTGCCGTCGTACGCCGGCACGTTCTCGGCGGTGGCCACGTACGACGAGGAGGACTTGGGCGCGGGCAACGGCCTGACCGCGAGATGGAGCGGCAGCGTCCGCTTCACGCCGGCGGCGGAGGACGAGCTGGCGTTCTTCCCGTTCTTCATCCCGTATCGGATCGCCGAGGGCAGCGTCAGCTACGAGATGAGAGGGCACGTCGACGACTGCGACTGGTCCGCCTCGAAGAGCTTCGCGCTGCCGACGCTCGACACGCAGGCACTCGGCCTGTTTGCCGCCTACCCCGGCGACCCGCGCACCTACGGGATGCTCGTCGGCATGCCGCTCTCGCAGACGACGACAGGCACGAAGTCCAACTGCGCGGACCCCACGGACAACGGCGACTTCCTGTGGCTGCTCTCGGCCGGCGTGCCCGGCCTGCTGGCGACCGGGCCGCAGGCGACGGCCCCCGGCCCCGGCGGCATTCCGATCGCCGGTCCCACGCGCCTCCCGATCCCGCCGAGCGGCCCGCTCGCCGGCACCGCGAGCGACGGCGACACGCTCAGCTATCCGATCGCGGTCGAGTGGACCTGGAACCTGTCGCCAAGCGGGTAGGGCGTCACTTCACAGTCATAATTCGACGGCCCGCTCAGCTCCCCGGGTTGGACTCGAACCAACAACCCTTCGGTTAACAGCCGAATGCTCTGCCAATTGAGCTACCGGGGAAAGGCGAAGGGAATGGTAGCGGGCGGCGCGGAAAGACGGCCCCGGAACGGCGAAGCGGCTCCGCATCCCTGCGGAGCCGCTTCGCGAGAACCGCCCTGCAGTCGGGGCTAGCCGATCTGCGTGACGATGATGTTGCCGCTGACGTTCGCCGTCGTCGTGCCGTCGTCTGTGCGCAGCGCAGCCTGCAGGGTCAGCTGCTCGCCGCCACCGCCGTTGTCGCCCGCCGTGACCAGGAATGACGCGGACGCCTGCGCCGCGTTGCTCAGGTCGTCCGGGATGTCGGCAGTCACGAGCGTCGTGTCCATGTCGGCAAGGCCGCCGAAGGGATCAGAGGTGACGCCGTCGAGCGGGGAGCCGTCGAGGAACAGGCGCGCCGCACCGAACTCGGTGCCCGGATTGGCCGTGCCGACGAAGCTCACGAACACGTCGACCTTGTACTGCACACCCGCGCTGAGGAACGTGCCGGTGTTGCTGATCTCGACGCCGTCGCTGCTGCTGCTCGGGCCGCTCGAGCTCTGCGCGATCGGCGTGCCGGCGGGTGTCGCACCGACGGCCGCGTTGAAGACGAGCGACTGGCCGGGCGAGCCCTGCGGGCCAGGGTCTCCCTGCAGACCGGTGAGACCCGTGTCGCCCTTCACGCCCTGCGGACCCGTGAGACCGGCCTCGCCTCTCAGGCCCTGCGGGCCCTGCTGACCGGCCGGGCCTGCCGGGCCGGTGGGACCGGTGTCACCCTGCGGACCACGGGCGCCGACGAAGCCGTCGCGGCCGGGGCGACCAGCCGGGCCGCGTCTGCCCTTCAACGAGTTGATCGTCCCTCTTGACAGGTCAGCCCGTGTGACGGAGCCATCCTGGATGTCTGCGCCTGTGATGAGGGCACGAGCGGCGAACGCCGAGCCGGTCATGGCAAGGACAATCGCGATGCAGGCGATGACCATCGCGGGCGATGGGGCCCTCCTAAGCCGTCTGCGCACCCTTCTCCTCCTATTGCCGGTGACGAACAGATGGAAACACAAGCGTATACCAACCGGCGCGCTTTTCGGAAAACTTGATCGACTGGAGCGCGCTGAGGCCCGGCCCTGAGAGGATGGCCGCCACCCCGAGGAGGCGCCCCATGAAGCTCTACGTCTGCTACGGCACGTTCCCGACGCCCCGGCCTGGCGGGCATCCGTGCAAGAACGCCTACGACGCGCTGCGCGAGGCCGGCTACGAGCCGGAGCTCGTGCGCACGTACGGGCTCGGGCTGCTGCCCGCGATCACGCCCGGCCGCCGGAAGGTCAAGCAGCTGACGGGCCAGACGTGGGTCCCGGTGCTCGTGACCGACGAGGGCGATGCGATCCAGGACTCGAAGAACATCGTCGCGTGGGCGAAGGCCCACCCGCGCGTCAGCTGAGCTCCTCCGCCAGCAGGTCCATCAGCAGGCCGTCCTCCCAGACGCCGTCGGGCCCGCGCTCGTAGCGGCGCAGGATGCCCACGCGCCGGAACCCGACCGCCGCGTAGGCGCGGATCGCGCGCTCGTTCGCGAGCGCCGGGTCGATCGCGTGCTCCACCAGCGGCGCACGCTCGGGTGCGTCGTCAGCTCGACGAGGCGGTCGAGGTGCGCCTCGGTCAGCGGCCGCAGCGTCAGCCGCTCGCTCCGCAGCACGGGCAGCTCAGCCACGCCGCGCCAGCTCCTCGACCAGCTCCGCGGCCCGTTCGGCGCCGTCGTGCGCACGCGCCCACGCCGCCAGCTCGCCCGCGCGCCGCGTGACGTCGGGCGCTGCCAGCGCATGCCGCACTGCCAGCCGCACGCCGCGCGGCGTCGCGAAGCGCCAGGGCAGCCGCACGCCGGCACCGGCCCAGTCCAGCCGTGCCGCGTTCTCGGCCATGTCGCCCGCGACCGGGCACGCGACCACGGCGGCGCCGGACGCCAGCGCGCGCACCATCGTCCCGTGGCCCACGTGGCAGACGACGACCGCGCAGCGCGGCATCGTGCGCGCGTAGGAGATCCACTCGACCAGTCGCGCGTTCGCCGGCACGCGCACCGGCCGGTCGAGCGCGCGACGGTTCCACGTCGCCAGTACGCGCACGGGCTCGCCCTCGAGGCCGGCCAGCGCGGCGCGCAGCAGCCGGTGCGAGCGGTCGTGCGCCGTCGAGGGCGCGATCAGCACGAGCGGCTCGTCGCCCGGCGGCGGCTCGACGTCCTCGTACGGCGGCTCCCACAGCAGCGGGCCTACGACGTGCGTCCAGTCGGGCCACTCCCGCGGGTACTCCAGCTGCGGGAACGTGCCCACCAGGCACAGCCGCTCGCTGATGCCGCCATGAACCCGATCCAAGGGCGGCAGCCCGAGCCGTCCGCGCGCGTGGTTGAGGTCGCGCCGACCATGCTCCAGCCCGCGCTGCAGGAGCGGGTCCATCGCCCGCCACAGCCGTCGCCCGGCCGCCGTACGCGGCGGGCGCGCGCCGAACGAGTACGGGGGCGCACCGGGGGGCAGGTGGGGATGCACGTGAGGGATCAGCGTCGCAACCGGCACCTGCTCCAATTCCCCTGCAAGTGCCGGTCCCAGTGTGAGGATGTCGGCGACCACGGCGTGCGGTCGCACGGCGGCGACGTGCGACCGCGTATCGCGCGCCGCGCGCACGACCGCCTCGTACGGCTTGAGCGGCGACGCGCCAGTCGGGAATACGGGATACTCGGGCGCGGGGACGAACGAGAGACCGGCCGCCTCGGCGTGCGGACGCCACCGCTCCCACGTCTCGAACGTGACGTCGTGGCCGCGTCTCGCGAGGGCCGAAGCGAGCGCCAGCATCGGGAAGGCGTGGCCCGGATCGCCGAACGCGCCAAGGAACAGGCGCAGACGGTTGGGGTCCAGACCCCCTGGGAAATGCCCCAGGTCTTGGTAGCTTTGGTGAGGTTTGACCACCTTCGGCACGGATGTCGATGAGCGCAAAGAGACGGATGGACGACACGCAGGGTCGTGACCGGCCGCGAGCATACGGCGAGGCCGCGTCGGTCGGCGCCGCCCGCTCGCGGGTCCGCACGAACGTGGCGCTCGTGGCCGCCGGCGTGCTGGCGCTCGCGATCCTCGGCCTGATCGTCCTCGCGATCGCAGGCGGCGAAGACACGCTCGTCTCGGCGCTGGGCGCTGCGCTCGGTGGCGTGGCGGTGGTCGCCGGCGGGACGCTCGCCGCATCCCTGTCGACGCTGCGTCGCGAGCACGACGCGCTCGTGAGGCGCGAGGCCGACGCGCTGCGGATGGCCGAGCTCGACGACCTCACCGGCCTCGGCAACTACCGCATGTTCATGCGGGCGCTCACGGCCGAGGTCGCTCGCTCACGGCGCTACGAGGATCCGTTCTCGCTCGTCCTGCTCGACCTCGACGGCTTCAAGGCGATCAACGACGAGCTCGGCCACATGGCCGGCGACGACGCGCTGCGGCTCGTCGCCGTTGCGCTGCGCGACGCGCTGCGCGAGGAGGACGTCTGCTGTCGCCAGGGCGGCGACGAGTTCGCCGTGATCGCGGTGCGCGCGGGCGAGGACGAGGCGCGCGAGCTGGCCGAGCGGCTCACGCAGGCGATCGAGTCGATCCCGTTCGGCGCCGAGGGCGAGCGGCGCCTGGGCGCGAGCATCGGGGGGGCGACGTTCGGCGCGCCCGCTCGCAGCGTCGATGAGCTGATCCTGCGCGCCGACGCCGCGCTGCGCCAGGCGAAGCGCACGAACGGCGACGCGCAGCGCCGCACCGGTGCACGCGGCGCCGGCGGCGGCACGGGCCCTGCGCGCCCGGGCACCGGCGCCAGCCCGACGAACCGCCTCGCGTTGCTGGCCGGGCTCGCACGAGCGCTCCCCGGCGCGCGCGACGAACGCACGCTCGCCGAGACGACGGTCGCCTTCCTCGCCGGCGCGTTCGACACCGTCGGCGCGGCGGTCGTCGGGCTCGGCGACGACGGACCCGGGAACGTGCGCATCGCGGCGGTCAGCTCCGGCGACGACGACGCCGAGGTCGTCGGTCTGCTCGCGCAGCGGCCGGTCACGCGGCGCGCCATCGCAGCCGCCGGGCCGGCCGTCGTCGAAGAGGACATCGACCGGCGCTGGCTCGACGGCGGGAGCGTGCGCAGCGAGCTGGCCGTCGCGATCCGCGAGGAGTCGCGCCAGTGGGGCTACCTGATCGTCACCTCCGACCGCCCGTACGTGTACGACCTCGCGGGGCGCGCGCTCGCCGAGGCGATCGCCGAGCAGCTCGGCCGCGCGCTCACCTGCCGCAGGCTGCTCGATCGGCTGCGCGACGCCGGCTTCGGGGAGCTCTATCGCGTCGCCGTCGGCAGCGCCGCCGCCGCCGGCGCCGAGTCGTGGCGGATCGCCGAGCTGGCGTGGCAGACCGGACGGGCGCTCGACCTCGCCGACGACGAGCTGCGCGCGCTCTACCTTGCCGCCCTGTTCCACGATGTCGGCGACGTCGGCGTCCCCGCCGTGCTGCTCTCGCACCCCGGCGAGCTGCGCGACGAGGAGCGCGCCGTGCTGCGCGAGCATGCGCTGATCGGCGAGCGGATGCTCCGCAGCCTGCCGCTGCTGGAGGAGGCCGCGCCGATCGTTCGCCACGAGCACGAGCGCTATGACGGGACCGGCTATCCGGATCGCCTCGCGGGCGAACAGATCCCGCTCGCCGCGCGCATCCTGCTCGCCTGCGACACGTTCGTCTCGATGACCTCCCCGCGCCCGTGGCGCCCGCCGCGCTCGAGCATCTCCGCGCTCGCGGAGCTGCGTCGCGTCGCCGGGTCCCAGCTGGACCCACGCGTCGTCGACGCGCTGCTCGAGGTGCTCGACGGGGCGGGTCGGGCGGCTACGCCGCGGCCAGCTCGGCCGTCAGTCGCAGCTGTGACAGGCGCTCCTCTGCCGTCCACGCCATCGGCGTGACCATCAGCGTGCCGACGCCCGCGTCGCGGTAGACCGCGAGCCGATCGCGCACGTGCTCCTTCGGGCCGCACAGCGTGACGAGGTCGATCAGCTCGTCCGGCAGCGCGGCGCCGGCCTCCTCGCGCTTGCCCTCGAGGTAGAGGTCCTGCACCGTTCTGGCGGCCTCCTCGAAGCCGTAGCGGACGGCGAGGCGGTTGTAGAAGTTCTGTCTGCGGGAGCCCATCCCGCCGATGTAGAGCGCGAGG
Organism: uncultured Actinomycetes bacterium; assembly: GCA_963770165.1. Taxonomy (GTDB): domain Bacteria; phylum Actinomycetota; class Thermoleophilia; order Solirubrobacterales; family Solirubrobacteraceae; genus Conexibacter. Next base: position 147,358 of record CAVYOK010000022.1, on the reverse strand, counting down.
TAGGGGCGCATCGCGTCGCGCCCGCTCGCCAGGTCGTCGGTCACGAGCACGTTGACCGTCGGGGCGATGTCGAAGTCGTCGAGGCTGCGTCCGGCGCGGTCTGCTCCCTCCTGGAGATAGGTGCGGAACTCGGCGACGTGCTCCGGCGCAAACAGGGTGGGGATCCAGCCATCGGCGATCTCGCCGGCAAGCGCCGTGTTCTTCGGCCCGATCGCCGCCAAGTAGATGGGAATCCGGTCCTGCACCGGCGCGATCGTCAACTTGAGCGCCTTGCCGGGCCCGTCCGGCAGCGGCAGCTCGAGCGTCTCGCCGTGGAACTCGACGCGCTCCCGCGCGAGCGCCATGCGCATGACGGCGACGTAATCGCGCGTGCGCTGGAGCATCTTCCCGTAGCGCTGGCCGTGCCAGCCCTCGGCGACCTGGGGGCCGGACGCCCCGATTCCGCAGCGCATGCGGCCGTTGGAGAGGTTGTCGATCGTGGCGGCGGTCATCGCCGTCATCGCGGCGCTGCGCGCAGGGATCTGGAAGATCGCCGAGCCGAGCCCGATCGTTCTCGTTCCCGCCGCGAGCCATGCGAGCACGGTCGCCGTGTCCGAGCCGTACGCCTCGGCGGCCCACACGCTGTCGTAGCCGAGCCGCTCGGCCTCCTGCACGATCTCCAGCTGCTGTTCCGCGGTGAGGCCGAGGCCCCAATAGCCGATGTGGACACCAAGTTTCACAGTGCATCTCCCGGTCGCTCGAAGATGATCTCGGGGATCAGGCAGGCAGGGGACACCTTCAACAGCAGCCGCACCGACTCGGCGATGTCCTCAGGTCGGATCATCGCCTCGGCGGCCACGCCACCGGCCTTCGCGAAGTCGGTCATCGGCGTGTCGACGAACGCAGGGCAGAGCGCACACGACTTGATCCCCTCGGGTGCGAGCTCCTTGTTCATCGCCTCCGTCCAGCCGACGACGCCGGCCTTCGTGGCGGAGTAGACCGACAGCCACGCCTGCCCACGCTTGCCGGAGATCGACGAGGTGTTGACGACCTGCGCGGTGCCGTTCTCCTGTGCGGCCGCGCGCAGCAGCTCGACGCACTCGCGGTAGAAGAGCACGTACGAGCGCAGGTTCACGTCGAGCTGCATGTCGAGCCGCTTCGACTGGATCTCGGCGACCGGCGCGCCGATCCCGACGCCGGCGTTGTTGACGAGCACGTCGAGGCGGCCGTAGCGGTCCCTGTGCGCTGTGACGACCTGGTGGACGGCGTCCTCCTCGGACAGCGCCGCGGCGACGTCCTGCACCTCGTAGCCGGCCGCCCGCAATCCGTCGGCGGCCTCTCTGAGCTTCTCCGGGCGGCGGGCGGCAACGGTCAGCGCGAAGCCCTCCTCGCCGAGCATCCGCGCGATCGCCAAGCCGATCCCGCTGGATGCGCCCGTCACGATCGCCGCTCGTTGCGCCATGCTGTCCCTTCCTCCGAGGTGGTCCGTCGTCCGAGGTGAGGATCGAATCACACCCACCCGCTCCGATTCGCCGGTTTCCCGTACCGCAGAGCTGTTGATCCTCGTGCTCGTCGCCGCCTTGGCGGCTGGCGCGATCGCGCTCGGCGGCGGTGACGGGGAGTCCGGCTCCGCGGCCGAGCGGACCGTCTCCCCGGCACATGTCCGGCTCGTCGAGCGTCGCGTCGAGGCGCTGCGCGGCCTGCGCTTCCGGCATCCGGTGCCGGTCGCGATCGTCTCGCCGGCCCAGGCCCGCCGGGAGGGCGTCGCCGAGGCGCAGCGCAGTCAGCGGCCCGCACAGCAGCGGGCGAGCGAGGAGCTGCTGAAGCTGCTGGAGCTGCTGCCGGCGGACGCCGAGCTGGACGCGATCGAGGCGAGCATCTTCGAGGAGCAGGTCGCGGGCTACTACGACCCGCGGCGTGAGCGGCTTGCGCTCGTGCGCGGCGCCGGCGTCGACGACGTCACGCTCGCGCACGAGCTGACGCACGCGTTGGAGGACCAGCATGCCGACCTGGAACGGCTCGGCGGCGGTGCCCAGGTCGGCGACGACCGGCGCACCGCGCAGCTGGCGCTCGTGGAGGGCTCCGCGACGCTCGTGATGGAGCGCTACGCGCGGCGCTGGCCGAGCGACGCGCCGCTCGGCGACGCCCTGTCCGGGCTCACGCAGGTGACGGGAGCGAGACCGCTGCCGCAGTATGTCGCGCGCTCGCTCGTGTTCCCGTACTTCCAGGGGTTGACGTTCGTGCGGGCGCTCGTCCGCGCCGACAGCGGAGGCTGGGCGTTGGTGAACCTGGCCGAGCGCGCCCGCCCGCCGGTCTCGACGGCCGAGATCGTCCAGCCGTTGCGCTGGCTGCGCGCCGAGCAGCCCGTGCGGGTCTCGCTGGCATCAGCGCCACGCACGCTGGCAGCTGTCGGAGGCTGGCGCCGCGTCGCCGGCTCGACGCTCGGGGCGGAGGACGTGGCGGCGCTGTTGACGCCGTCGAGCGGGTTGGTCGCCGCACGGGAGCTGACGGCGAGCTGGCGCGGCGGTCGCTACGCGCTGTGGCGCCGTGGGCCGCTGACGGTCGCGGGCTGCCCGGCGCCGTGCCGCGCGCGCGACGCGGCGGTGCTGGCGGTGCAGACCGGCACTGCGCGGTCGGCGCGGCGCCTGGGCGGGGCGATGCGCCGCTGGAGCGCGCGGCTGCCGGCGGGCTCGGCCAGCGCGGTGCGCATCGACGGCCCGACGGTGCGCGTCGCGCTCGCGCCGGACCGCGCGCTCGCGGCGCGGCTCACGCGGTAGTCGTCTCGCGCGCGGCCGCCTCGGCGGCGGTCCGCTCGTCCGGCGGTGCCGGCGCTGCGCGGGGTCCGAGCAGCTCGTCGACGAAGCGGCCGATCTCGCCCAGCGCGCTGCGCGCCTCGGGCGTGCCGTTCCACAGCGGCACGACGTGCGGCTGGCGCTCGTAGACCTGCAGCTCGGTGGGCACGCCGGCGCCGGCGAGTCGCTCGGCGGTGCGGATCGCGTCGTCGAGCAGCACCTCGGTCGAGCCGGCTTGCAGCAACGTCGGCGGCAGCTGGGCGAACAGCTCGTCGGGCGCGAACAGGGGAGACGAGCGCCAATCGGCCGGGTCGGCGCCGTTCAACGCGACGCGCGCGGCGCGCCGCAGCGCGAGCGGCGGCAGGAACGGATCGAATGCGCCGTTGCGCTGGATCGTGCCGCCCGTCATGCCGAGGTCGGTCCAAGGTGAGAAGAGCAGCAGCGCGGCGGGTTTCGGCAGGCCGGCCTCGGCGGCGTGGAGGCCGAGCGTGAGCGCGAGGTGGCCGCCCGCTGAGTCGCCCGCGACGACGATCCGCTCGGGCGCGTGCCCTTCGTCGAGCAGGTGCCGGTAGGCGGCGAGCGCGTCCTCGATCGGGGCCGGCAGCGTGGCGACGGGCGGCAGGCGGTAGTCGAGCGCGAGGACTGGGAGTCCGGTCACGTGCGAGATGCGTGAGACGAGGTTGCGATGCGTGCGCGGCGAGCCGAACACGTAGCCGCCGCCGTGGAGGTAGAGGACGACCGCGCGCTCGTCGCTGTGCGCCGCGGCGCCGAGCGCGCGCGGCCCGCGCACCCACTCCGCCGGAAGGCCGGCGACCTGCGTGTGCTCGACGACGCTGCCGCGCAGGATCGGCACGCGCCATCTCGGCGGCTCGGTCGCGCGCTGGAGCATGCGCACACCGCGCGGCGTCATCCGCCAGTTGCGCGCGACGGGGAGCCAGGTGCGCCGCAAGGCGCGCTCGAGCCCGACGGTCTGCCGGCTCGCAGGAGCGAACGTCCGGGCGGTGAGGTTCGGCTGGGCGACGAGCAGCGGGGCGCCAGATGTCATGCCGGTGACGGTAGCCGGCGCGCTTTTGGGCGGTCGCGGTTCACCCGGCGACGAAGCCCCGTGCTCTGGTAGCGTCGGACGCGCTACGGCGCCGTAGCTCAGTTGGTTAGAGCAGCGGACTCATAATCCGTTGGTCCTTGGTTCGAGTCCAAGCGGCGCCACTGGGGGAAATGGCTGCAAAGCAGCTAGTTCTTGCTTTGCAGCTGAGCGGGATTCTGGCGCCTCTACGTTCCGCTGCTACGTTCTAGCGGTCGCCGCGCGTGTCGGAACGGCGCTCCGGCGGCGGTCGCCATGAGAACCAAAGTCGCATCCGAGGCAGCCGAGCAGCGCGTCACCGGCCATGTCCGCGTGGTCGGCAACGGGCGCGGGCGAAAGTACCTCGCGCAGTGGACCGACCGCGACGGCGTGCGCCGCACGCGGACGCTTGGCCCGGCACACGTGCGCGACTCCGGGCGCAGGACGGCGCGCGGCGCGGTCGTGTGGCGCGCCGGCGACGGCGAGTGCCCGGCGGGGATGGTCACGCCGAAGGCTGCGGCCGAGCAGCTGTCGGCGATCCTCGAGGCGGCCCGGCGGGCGGCGCGGAAGGTGCGCGTCGTGGAGGCCGAGACGCCGAGCGTGCCGACCTTCGGCGAGCTGGTCGGCCTGTGGCTCTCCTACCTGGAGAAGGAGAAGCGCCGCAAGGCGAGCACGGTGCAGGACGCGCGCAACGTCGCGAACGCGTATCTGTTGCCGCACTTCGGCGAGGACACTCCGCTGTACGCGAGTGAGCTGCAGGAGTTCGTCGTCGTGCGCGACGGCCGCGAGCAGTTCGAGAAGCGCGAGCTGAGAGCAGACACCTTCACGACCGAGGACGTGGACGACCTGCGCCGCGAGCTGCTCGACTCGCACCTCTCGCCGCGGACGGTCCAGAAGGTCCTCGTGCTGCTGCACGGAGTCTTCAAGCTCGGGAAGCGCCGGAAGCTGCTCTCAGTCAACCCGTCCGAGGACGCCGAGCGCGTGACGCTCGAGGACGCCGGCGTCTTCAACGTGCTCGAGCCGGTCGAGTTCGAGCGGGTCTACCGCGCGGTGCTCGGCGAGCTCGACGAGCGGCCGGCGGAGGCGCGCGAAGACGACGACGAGGACGCGATCGACGCGCTCTCGGAGGACGAGTGCCTGCTGTACGCCGCGGCGCTGTCGACGTCGTTCTACGCCGGGCTCCGGATGGGGGAGAAGCGCGATCTCCCGTGGCGGAATGTCGATCCCGCGCGCTCGATGATCCGGGTCGAGTCGGGCTTCACGCACGGGAGCCGGTCGACGCCGAAGGGCAAGCGGGCGCGATCGACGCCCCTCGTCGACGTGCTCGCCGAGCGGCTGGCGGCGCTGCGCGAGCGGCCGAACTTCACGGCGCCCGACGACTACGTCTTTTGCAGCGAGACGGGCGAGCGGATCAGCGACGACAAGATCCGCGCGGTCTTCTACGCCGCGCTCGGCCGGGCCGGCTTCGGCCACCGCCGCGAGAAGCTCGACCGCCACGGCAACCCGCAGACGCCAATGCGCGTCCACGATCTCCGTCACTCCTGGTGCACCTGGGCCGTAAACGTCTGGCCCGTCACGAAGGTCCAGCTCTACGCCGGCCACCGCGACATCAAGACCACCATGCGCTACGTCCACCACCAGACGAAGGAGGAGGACGCCGGGCTTGGTGGGGCGTACCTGGCGCGTGTTCTGGCAGCGGATGCTGCTTGACTCGCACGCTCCTGATGGGGCTCAGCGGACGAGGCGATGCACGACCTGCGCGACCTGACGCATGGCAGCGCGGGCTTGTGCCGGTGAGACCGTGAACTGGCTGGGGCCGCGCAGACTCCAGACCTCGACGTATGGAACCCGTCCGTCGCCGAACTCATCCTCCATTGCCCGCCAAACCGGTGCGCCGTACGCAACCGCCCGAGAGGCGGACAGATCGTCTTTGTCCCAGAGCACGATGCGCGGGACGTAGCCTGCAGGGTCGAAGAGGACGACATCGGCGCGGACGACGAGCGAGTCGGGCGAAAGGTCGATCTCGCGCTCAACGCCATAAGCGAATCCTCTCCGTGCGTCACCCTGCGTGAGTCCGTCGTAGACGTCATACAGCTCGCGGATGACGCGCGCCCACCCCTGCGCTGACGGCCGTCCGTTTGGACCCCAGTAGTCGCTTCTTCGAAAGGTCTGATGCAGTCGCGCACGTGCACTGGCGGGACTATCGCGATGGTGGCGGGTGATCGCTGCCTGCGCGATGCGGATAGGCGTGACGAACCTAGAGCCGGCATTGGCCGCAGCTGCGCTCCTCAGGGTCATCGAGGGGTCGCGCACGCCCTTGCGGTACGCGCTGAAGTTGACCCGAGTCATCGCAGACTGACGGGGACGGGGTGGGCGAAGAGCACGGAGGACGCTTCATCGGCCCAGCGTCGGTGCAGGTCGATCGTCTGCGACAGCGTCAGCGCAGGTGCGCCGTTGATCAGCTCCGGATACTCGATCTCCATCGCTACGTCATCGAGCTCTTTGAGATCCTCGATCAGGGAAATGAAATGCGTGAGGTTGTCGCGTGCCTTGTCGTCGTTCAGGGCGGCGGGGTCGTCGAAGACATCGTGGTCGTACGCGACATCGGGCACGGCGTGGCGCTCGCAGGAAACCCGGCGGAGCAGGCACGGAGCGCAGACTCCGCAATGACGTCGCGTTCGACCGATTTGCCAACAGGACACCGTCTGCGGCATATCAGCACCGTGTCCAAGCTGGACTGCGCGCCCGACGACCTCCGGCTTGGTGAGATGGATAAGGCGATTGACGACCGTAACCGAGACCCCCAACGCTGCCGATGCCAGAGCCGCCATCCGCGCGACGATTGGTGGCGAGGCGGTGTGGGTTGAAAGCGAGCCGACGCGCGCGGCGGTCAGCGGCACGTGAACCGCCATGATTCCGTTCTCGTTGAGTACGACCTCGCGGCTGCCCGCGAGAGCGGCGACGAGGGCGGCGGCGCCCACAAAGAGCAGGGTGCGGCTGCGCTGCGATGGCTCGGAGCCCGGGAAGTCGCGACCAGGCGTCTTGAGTGCGCCGAGCTTGAGCCGAGCGATCGACGGATCGATGCCGCGGACGATGGCCTCGACCGCTCTCTGAGCGTGATTGACCGCGCCACTGGCGCTGTGGGACAGCATGAGTGGCTTGGAGCCAGCATCCAAGAGGTCCAAGACGCCCGCGAAAGAATCCTGGCCGCCCGATACCAGTGCGACGCAGTCGTGTTCGCCGAACGGGGTCGGAGCTTGGCGCGGCGGCAAGGGCGGCTCATGCTCCAACTCGAAGTGGAGCCGCAGCTCGTCATCGGTCAGGTCAGTCCAGATGCCCTCGATCTCGACGCGGTGGCTCTCCCAGTAGGCCGGGTCGCGTACAGGCAGCCACGCCTGGATCGACCGGCTCCAGTCCACGTCACCCTGACCGCGCTCACAGGCCATATCGATGGCGAACAGGTGGCCAAGAATCTCGATCCAATCCTGCTGGCGTTCATCGAGCTGGGCGGGCAGCCCGGCGGCGAGCTCATCGATGCCCAGCGTGAAGTTGCGCTGCCCGTGGGCGGTGTTCCGGCTGCGAATCTGCCGGATAGCCGGTACGCCGGGGGTGGCGCAGTCGTTGATGACCACTGCGTAGCGCTTCATCGGCCCGGCTCCGGCAGCCGGCGTCCGCGAGCGAACGCTTCGGAGATCAGCGGTCGCCAGCTGTCGCGGATCGCAGCGGCGTCGCCGGAGGGTGGGCGCACCTCACGTCCCACGCGCTCGGCGGCGGCCGCCAAAGAGCGCGTGAGTCGCCGCGTGGCCGCAACGCCGAGACCGCCCTCGCCCTCGGTCAGGCGGCCGGCTTCGCGGGCGGTCACATGGCGCGCGTACTGGCTAAGCAGTTCGCCGACGTAGCCGGACACCAGCTCAGCAGGGGTGCCACGGGCAACCGCGAAGCGTTCGGCGGCCTCATCGGGTGCGGCCTGCGACAGTGGCGTGTCCCCCGACGACACGCGCGTGAGCAGCCCGAGGAAGGCGCGCTCTGCCAGCGCCCCCGCGGCGGTGCCGGGCAGGGCCTCGCTTGCCGCGCGGGCGTCCGCAATGGCCCCTTGCAAGGCCAGCTCGGGGCGCTCGGCTGATCGCAGACGGTCCGCGAGGCCGGCGTGAGCCTCCAACACTGCCACGGCGTACGCAGCGACGGCGGGAGCGCCGAGTTCACGCTCCCAGTCGCTGCCTGCGTTGAAGAGCTCAGACTGCAGGCGCTCGAGAGGCTCGCCGAGCTGCAGAGCCGTTGTGAAAGCTTGCCACCGCGGCTTGTTCGGTGCTCGGAACGATGCGGAGGTGCCCATCAGCCCTCCAACATGGTGTCGAGGTGCTCGCCAGTCACGATGCCGTGGTCGAACACTGAGGACCAGTCCAACGTCTCGCGCTCGGCGGGTGAAAGTTCACGGCTCTCGATCGACGTGGCGGTACGCGCCAGGTCCTCGGCTCGCAAGTAAACGAGTTGCAGCCCTGTCTCTTGCCGCAAGTCCTCGGCACGAGCGTGGAAGGGATGGCGCGCACCAGGGGTTCCGATGAAGGACGACGACAAGACGACGACGAATCGAAGCTCGTCACCGCCGGCCTCGAGCTGCCCGCGCAGTGCGTTCACGTAGCCGGCAAAGCGCAGATAGTGGTCGCTGTCCATCATGTAGCCGTCGGCTGTCGCCTTGCAGTCCAGTAGCGCCGCCACCCGAGGCAGAGCGCCCCACGACAGGACGGCGTCCGGAAGACGCTGGCCGCGGGCCGCCTCGCCGTGGCGGATGCCACCGAAGCGCAGAGTGCTGGTGAGCAGCCGAAAAGCCAGGCGCTCGAAAAGAACGTCGGGAACGAGGTTGCGGCCAGCCAGCTCGGCCGGCAACTCGTTGAGCGCAAGAGTTGGCAGCCAGCGCAGACCCACGGGGTCGAGCAGGAAGGCATCGCGCTCAAGATCGCGCTGAGCGGCCACCCGCTCATAGGCCGGCACGGGACGGCGGTCGGGCCACGCGATTGAGGTGCAGCGCTCCATTCGGGCGATCAGATCCTCGGCGTCGACCACCATGACGGTTTCTGCCGGATGCACATGACCGTCAACCCCCAGCGGCGCGAGCAACACTCCCTCGGCCTGCCCGGCGGTTCTGACGGCCTCGGCCAAGCGGTCCAAGTCTTCTTGCCTCACGATGCGGTCAGCGACCCGGACGCGCACTCGTCGCGAGCGCCACAGCGGGCGCGTCTCAAGAATGAACTCGTCGTAGGCGACAGGCTGATGAACCTCTACTACACGGCTTCCTGCGTCAGTCAGGAGCACCTGAGCGAGCTTGCGACGCTCGGCGCGCCCAAGGCCGGCGAGATCTTCGGGGCCGAAGTGCCGCTGAGGCTGCGTGGCTCGTCGCGGGGTCGGCATCAAATCGCCATCGGAACGGTTGTGCTCGCGCCGTCGGTTATCTGCATCCGTCGTCGGGTCGGATATCTGCGGCGGGCGGCTCATCCTCCAGCACCGTTCGCCGCGATGTCGCAGTTAGGCCTGGCGGTCGAGCGCACGCTCTACGTCGGCGACCACGAATCGCACATGCTTTCCAAGCCGCACACACGGCAGGCGTCCATCGCGCGCGTACTGGAGCACCGTCTTCCGCGGAATGCCGAGGAGGCGTGCGATGTAGTCCGCATCTCGAAGTCGGGCGCGCTCGAGGCCGAGAGGCGGCAGTGGATCGCAACCTGTCCTTGCTCCAGCCAGTCTGGATGCCCGGAGGCGATGATCACGACGGTCGCGGCCAGAGGACACCGCGCGCTCCTATGACGAAGATGCGCCGGGATCCGTCGTGCGCGGCAGGATCCGGCGCCCCGCATGGACAAGGCTCGCAGGCAGGATGCAGGCCCGCGCAGCCGTAGTGCTGACGTCGCCGAGTTCTCTCCGGACCGTTCGCGGCAACGGCGGCAGTTTCAGCGCACGAAGCGAGCCGCGGTGGATGTCCCGCTCCACGACGAACAAGACGTGCGCTCGGCCGGCGAAGTACCACTCGTGCTCAGGTGCGCCCAGCTTGCCGACGCTGCCGCGCATCACCTCGTCCGCCTCTCTCATGAGGGCGAGCATCTCCGCTTCGGTCCGCGACACGAAAACGACAAGCGGCCGCGTTCCCAGGCGGCGAACGCGTGAATGCGCGAGCGCCCAGCCTGTGAGGAACGCGTCGTAGCGCAAGAACTTCTCACGGTTGTACGACGCCTTTCCCGTGAGGTCCAGCTCGAACAGGAGGTCGAAGCGCGCTTCGTAGCGGCGCCCTGGCCGTGGAGCAGGGTCGCTCACCACGTGCATCTCGATCGAGAGGTCCGGCAGGATCTCCTCGAAGCTGCCCTGTGGGATGTGGGAGAAGCCGTAGCCCTTCTCGACCGGGATGTCCGCAGCCCGCAGGCGCCGTTGATCTCGACCCGTCCCGACGAGCGGCGGCGCGAAGCGTCCGGTCGCGTACCGAGGCGTGCGCCAGCGGTCGGTGGTCCATCGCGGGACGAGGTCGTCGAGCGCCTGCAGCAGGTTGACGACATGGAGGTCGTGCGGAACGCGAGCGCCGCGCACGGCTTCCGACTCCCGGAATCGGCGCGCCTCCGGGATGACGGCGGGCCACTCCGAGGGAGGCTGCTGTCCAAGCTTGAAGCCGGCTGCCGTGAGCGACCAGAGGCGCGGCGGACTGCCGCCTCGAGCTGAGCTGCGCAGCCGCGCGTAGGAGAACTGGATCAGGCCCACCTCGTGCATGCGCTTGAGGAACTGCTGCGCGGCCCGTGCGGTCGCGTCCGGCCAGACCGCCCGGCGCAACTGCTCGGTGGTCATGCGGCCCGCGCGGTCGAGCAGCGCGATGACCCGGAACTGCTGCTCGGAGTACCGCTGCACTGTTCGGCTCCGTCTCGCGGAGACCGCGCCTTTGACCTCGATGATGTCGTCGAGGATCGGAAGCTCGGCCAGCATGGAGAGCGGCGCGTCGGCGATCGCGTCGTACTCGGCCGCGGAGATCTCCCGGCCGGCGACCGTCAGGACCGCCGACTGGTCTGCGGCAAGTGGGCGGTGCGCCTCGCCGGGCGAGACCTTGGGCGTGGAGGCGTCGTCAGGTTGGGCCGGCGTCATCGCGGCGCAGCGGTTGACCATCCGTTGGTAATGGACCCTCGTCGCGCCGAGCGCCGCGGGGGGCGGCATCTCGTAGGTGCGGCCGATGAACGAAGGCGCTCGGCGTCCGCTCACGATCCACGACGCGAGGCAATGCCAATGAGCGAGATTCATGATCGTGTCAGGCGTCACGCGGTTCCGCGCTCGCGCCTCGGCGTCGCTTCGGATCAGGCTGTCGTAGACCGTCATCGCCGTTCGCGAGGCTTCCTCGGCGTCTTCCGGATCGCTCACGCGGAAGATCGTCCGCGACTGGCACAGGTTCATCACGCCCTTGCGGATCTTCTCCGAGCGCGCCGGCGTCTCGGCGAGCAGCTGCGCGAAGAACTGGTAGCTCAGCGTCGGCTCGAGGCCGGCGGCTCGGTGGGTCGCGAGCATGTCGATCGTGGCCTCGTTCACCACATAGTGCGCCTCCTCGAGATACAGCGCGACGCGGGCCAACAGCGGACGCGGGACGTGGATCTGGTCCTGCATGTGCGCGTGGAGCATCCGCAGGAGGAACTGCATGCACAGGACGGAGTTCTCCTGGCCGATGCCCGGGAGCCTGTCGGTGCCGCCCATGGCTGCGTCGACGATCAGGATGTCGCGCGCCTCGATGATCGACCGGAGCGAGACCTCGCACGGGTGGTCGAAGAATGCTCGCACCGGCGGGACGGAGACGATGCTGCCCACCTTGTTGCGCGGCGCCTGCATCCGCTGACGCATGACCGCCGAGGCGCCGGCGAGCGCGTCCGGGATCTCACGCGCCCAGAACTCTCGCGTGAGCTCGAGGCTCGGGATGTGCGACGTCGCCGTGACGACGGCGTCGCGCATGTCCTCGCGCCACGGCGAGAGCAGGCTGTAGACGTCCTCGAAGCTCGGCCGCGTCCCCTGTGCCGCAGCCAGCGCGAGCGCGCCGATCGTCGCGTGGTAGAGGAGATCTCGCGAGGACTGGAACAGCTGCCCCTCGTGAACGTCGAGGAGGCCGTTGACGACGTTCTCGGCGACGCCGGTGACGCGGCCGGCGAGCTTTCCCGAGTCGCTCATCACCTCGGGCGGAAGCCAGAGCGGCGACATTCCGAATCGCGGCAGAGCCAGGTTCAGGAACCAGACGCGCTTGCCGATGTCGGGCGGGATGAGCGCGAGCGCACGTCGCGCGAGCTCGCTCTTGGGGTCGATCAGGATCGGCGCGCAGTTCGGATCGCGACAGTCGTTGAGGAACGCTCGCAGCATGAAGGACGTCTTGCCTGAGCCCTGTCCGCCGACGACGAGGGTGCCCTGAGGCTTGTCGTCGGGGTGCTGGACGATGGCTCCGGTGGACGCCTGCAGCGTGGGCATGAGCTTGAACTCAAGTGGGCGGTGTCGTTCGGGCATTTCGATCTTCCCTTCCTTGGGATCGCCGCTTACCTCGATGGAGTGTGGAACAAGGGTGCGCGCAAAGTTGAGCCACCCGGAATCGTGCGATCTGCCTGTGGCGAAAAGTGCACCGCCTCGGCGCCGGTGCGCGGCGACTCCAGCGCCAAGCCGGGGCGCGAACTCCTCATTCCGCTTGAACTCGAGTGAGCGCTGACCCACGGGCATATCGATCTCTCTTCCTTGGGCTCGCCACTGACCTCGATGGAGTGTCGATTGAGGGTGTGCGGAAAGTTGAGCCACCCGAAGCGTGCGAGGTCTCTGCGGCGAAAGCGCACCGCCTCCGCTCCAGCGCGGCCGCCGGGGGCGGATGCGAACTCGTCGTTCGAAGGTCCGGCAGGAGTTCGGTTGACCTCTCCAGCACGGTGCCCGTGAAAAGCGCGTGCTGCATTCGAATGTCCCGCCGTGACGGTCGATTCCACACCGCAGCGAACCGCGCCGTCAACCGGGGACTAGATAGAGGGGATGCTGTGGTTCGCCCGACGCGGGATCGTCAGGCGCGCATCGTGCGGCGAAGCGCTGCGAGCCGGCCCTGCAGCGAGAAGTAGACATCGCCACGAAGAGGGCGAATGAGCGCTTCCGATTCGTCCAGACGGGCTGAGTCCTGGTGCTGCTCGTAGTCGTCCATGCAGATCGCTGCGAGCACGGCGCGCGCGTGCGGATCGCTTGGTGCAACGGCGAGGACTTGGCGCGCGAGGTCTTCTGCCTCGCGCCGACGTCTGAGGTCACGCAGGACGCCCGCGAGTCCGACCCAGGTCATCGAGTTGCGCTGTGGCGACTCGTCGAGCTCGCGCGCCTCGGCGTACGCCAAGAGTGCGGCCCCGTAGTCACGGCGCACGCGGAGCGCGGCGCCGAGCGCGCACAGCGCCTCGATCGTCTTCCGGTCGCCGACGAGGAGTCGGCGTGCCTCGACTTGGAAGTCGATCTCGCGCTCCGCTGACTTGGCGTCGTTCGCGGCGCTGAGGAGGGCGCCAGAGCCTTCGTCGGCGAGCGTTCGTTGGGCGCGCTCGCGTGCAGCAAGTTGCTTCAAGAGGCTGGCGCGGCGGTTGCGTGCGACCGAGTCATTGGCGGCGTGCTGGAGGACCGCGTCGAGTTGGTTGACCGCATCCTCGAGGCGGCCTGCTGCCTCGAGGCAGCGAGAGCAGACGATGCGCGCGTACGCGTCTGTCGGATCGCGTGCGATTGCGTCCTCGGCGAGCGTCAGCGTCGCATCGTCGAGCTGTCCTTGTGCGAGGCGATCGCGAAGCCGCGCGCGCCAATCTTCAACCATGGCGGTGGACCTTAGCTTCTGAAATCAAGCGCTCTTGCCGAGAGGGAGTTCATGCAGACGCACGTTCGATCGCCCGACGCTGCGACGGCGCTCCTGGAGCGGAACTACAGACGACTTCGTGCCAGCGTGACCGGGCGGGCGGCTTGGCAGTTGGGTCGAAGCCGCGCGCTCCTTCATGCCAACGACTTCGATCAGGCATACGACGACGCCTGGCTCGCCCTGTTCAGGGCTGTCGGACGCGGCAGAGCACCAGCCGAGTTCAGCGATCGCGATTGTCCAGCAGCACTCCTCCGCGAATGGCTCGCAACGGTCACATATCGACGTGCCGTCGACATCATCCGTGCGACCCATCCGGAGCGCTTCACGAGCCTCGAGCACGCACACGACTACGCCGACGGTCAACCGGCCCTCACGACGCGCATCGACGAGCGCGAAACGACCCAGCTTCTGTTCGAGGCGCTGCGCCATCGCTTCAGCGAGCGGGACGCGCACATTCTGGTTCTCACGGAGCTCTTCGACGTCCCACGCCGTGATGTGGCGGAGCGCTTCGGTCTCTCGTTGAAGCGCCTTCACAAGCTGCTCGATCCTCATAAGGGGAAGATCGGCCTGCGCGCGGAGATGAGCCGATGCGTCGACCTGATCTCTGACGGGCGTTGGTGCAGCGCCCAGGCGTCGCTCCTGGCGGCTTTCAGGCTCGGATGGTTCGCGCCCGGGTCGCGGAAGGATCTTGCGGCACGAGCGCACCTCGAGAACTGCGCAGCGTGTCGCGCCAGCAGCTGACGTACCTCAGCCCAGGATCCCGATCAGCTGACACGTCGTCCCGACGGAGAACAGCACGAGCGAGATTGTCAGGTACTGGGTGCGAATGCTGGGATTCGAAAGCCGCTCGTACAGGAGATCGGCCCGAGCAACGGCATCCGTGTTCGGTTCCCGCCAACCCTTGACCAGCGACATCGCTGCATAGCACAAGCCGCCCGCGAGAATCGTGACGAGCAGGGCGACCTCGTAGAGCTGCTCGTACCACGGCTCGAACGTCGTCAACGCGAGCAGCGCCACGGTGGCTCCACCGAAGACGACGCAGGTTCCGCCGAGCGCGCTCGCGACCCCCCGAGAAAGGCGACGCGCCAAACGCGTCAAGCGGAGCTGGAGTGGGAGCAGGCCGCTTGTACGCCAGCGATCGTCGATCGCGGTGAAGAGAGAGGCCCCGAGCAGCGCGCGGTACGCCGTGAGCCCGGAAAGAAACGTCAAAGCGACGCCCGCCGAAGCGAAGCCGTCTTGGATCCGATGGACTCTTGCGGCGACGTACGCGTACGTCAGCACAGTCCCGAACAGGAACAGAGCAGACGCGGCGACGATCACGGGCGAGCGAACGCGCACCTCCCGGGGAAAGGTCATTTCGCGCCGATACGCCGGCGGCGCTCCAGCGATCCACGGCAGGCGTCTGAGAAGTCCGCCTCGGTGAAGCGACGAGACCATCGCGAGCACGCCCGACAGGCACACGGCGAGCAGTGCCATCGATGAGACCGCAAGGATGGGAGAGGGTCGATGGGCCAAGCCGGGGAGGCCGAGCCCGGCCGCCCGGAGGTTGAGCACGGCTCCCGTGGCGAAGATTGCTACCGCCATGCTTGCGAGGAACCACGCGTATCCGTGCCGAGCCGCGAACAGCTGCGGCGCCTCGCAGCTCTCCTCATATCGCTGCCGCCACGTCCGATGACTCTCGGCGTGCCGGATCACGGCGGCTTGGGCTCGGCGCACGCGGAGATCCCCCGGCTCTGCGCCCGCGTCAGCATCGTCGACATCTGCCAGGCGTACTGCCTCGAGCGCGAGTTCGAGTTCTCGCTCCGCTCGGCGTAGCCGGCGATGTGCCCGTCCCTGGGCACGAATGAGCGCTCGCACCTTCGCGGATGACACGCGAACGAGCACCCGAGCCATCAGCATTGCCGCCAGGACCAGCACAAGGCAGGCAGCGCACAAGAGCATCGTCGCGGCAGGTGCGCCGGCGACCCCGGCAGAACCCGCCTGCCCGACCGCTAGCCCACAGAGATAGAGCGTCAGGAACGTAACGGCGGGAAAGCTCGCGGCGCGGAGGAGTTCGAGACGCGCTCGTCGTCGCCGCACGGCGCGTTGCGAAGAGAGGCGGACCGAGAGATGTCCGCTTTCTCGCTGTTGGTTGGCGCGGCGTCGTCGCACCCGCGGCTTCCCTACGAGTGGCGCTCGATCATGTCGTAGACACCGCGCGGCGACATCCCGCTCAGTCTCACGATCTCCGTGACGCCGATGCCTGCTCTCCGCGCGAGCGGGATCAGCTCGGCGAGCTCCTGGGATGCATCGCGCTTGGCCTCCATGGCTCTGGTGCGCCGTCTGCCGGCGCGTGCGATGCGCGCGGCGATCTCGTCGCGGTCCATGGTGGCGAACCGTATCGATCTGTCCGGAGCCTGTGCAGTACTTTATGCAGCACTGCATACTGCAATCGGCCCGGCGGGCGCGGGAACGCCCACCGGGCCATGGACACGGAAGTGAGGCTTCCATGCCCGGGCCGGACATTACCCTTGGCCGCCGGATCTCGCGTGAGCACATCGCGCTCGGTCGTGCTGTTCGCGAGCTGCGCGCCCGCCGCGGGCTCTCCCAAGAGCACCTCGGCTACCGCAGCGACCTTCACCGCAACTACGTCGGCGCGATCGAACGCGGCGAGATCAACCCGACGTTCCGAGTCCTGTTGAAGCTGGAGCGCGGACTGCAGTTGCCGTTGTCGGAGGTGGTGGAGTGCTACGAGCGGCACCAGCGAGAGGCGTGCGCGACGTCCACCCCCGGCGATCGATCCGTCGCCTAATCGCCGTACCGTCTGCTCATGCTGCGGGAGAGCGCAGAGGATCTTTCAGAGCTGCTTGAGCAGGCCGCGGCTCTTGCTGGGCGACTCCGCGACATCCCGGCCGCGGTTCCAACCAGCGAGCGGCCGAGCTTCCTCATCGCTCAGCCTGGCAACGACCCGCAGCCGATCATCGAGCGGATTGCTGGCGCCGAGCGGCTCACGTTCGTGGTGGGTGCCGGGGCATCGATGGAGGCAGGCCTGCCCTCGTGGGCGAGCTTGGTCCGCGACGTCCTTGCAGAGGTTGCGCCGTCGAATTTGGCCGAGGGAGACCGCGCGGCGTGGCTGAGCGCAGTCGAAGATTCTGGCCTTCTGGGGATGGCCGCGGCAGCTCGTGCGCTCGCTGGATCGGATGCGGCCTTCATGGAACTCGTCGACCATCACGTCTACCGGGGCAAAGGCGCAGAGCACTTCGAACCTGGACCGTTGGCTCGTGAGGTCGCCCTGTGGAAGCAGCGCTATCCGGAGATCGAGATCGCCACCTTCAACTACGACCGTCTGCTCGAGCACGCGCTTGAAGACCTCGGGATCGCAACGGAGGCCGTGGAGCACGACGGTGCGTCGCCCGACGGCGTTGCGGTTGTGCGCCACCTGCACGGGACGCTGAGCGGTGTGCCGTCGAACGATGCTGTCGTCCTCACCGAGAGCGACTATGCACGGTGGGCACCCAGAAGCTGGCAGGACCGGTTCATGGCGTCGGCTCTCGAGGGCCTGTGCGTGTTCGTCGGCCTGTCCTTCACCGACCAGAATCTGCTGCGGTGGATCTACGGCGCGGGCGGCACCGACCACGTAGCCGTACTGAGCCGCCAGAGCGCCCCTCGCCTGTCGAGCCCGGTACGCGTTGCGCTCGAGACTGCCACGCGAACCCGATTGCAAGCAGCCAACGTCACGGCCTACTGGGCGGACTTCTACGCCGAGCTCGCTCAGCTGCTCCACGAGGCGCGCCGTCGAAGAGGTCGCGGTGCGCCACCACATCCCTACCCAGAGCGTGCACAGAAGCGCGCTGCCAAAGGCCGCCGACGCTGTCTGCCGAGCACGAGCCTCGAAGCCCGCCAGCGCAAGATCCGCGAGATCCTCGGCTCGTCGCTCGCCGGCGTGCGAGCTGCCGTCCGGGCCGTCGGCGTCGACGTCGACGGGGCGGGGCTCGGGCTCGGTCTGTGGGGGATCGACTATGACCAGCGCGCCGTCATGCTTTGGGCCTCATCGGATCGGATCCACGTCGACCCGTCGACGTTGAGTGAAGTCCCGCTGGAGTGGGGCTCCGAGTGGGTCGTCGTCGAGGCGATCACGCGCGGCTCTGTCGTCGAGCGCGACCCCAGCGTCTATGCCAGTCGCTGGAGAAGCGTGCGCGGCATCCCACTGGTCTGGACCGGGCCACAAGGGAGAGAGCGGCTCTTGGTCGGTGCAGCCACGCTCACCACAACGGAGCCGGCCAGAACGTCGGTCTTCGACCGGGCAGAGGAGCATGCGCCAGGGATCCGCAAGACGATCGACGTCGCGCTCCACGACCAGCTCGTGAGGCTTTGGGACTAGCGGGCCGCCTCCTCGGTTTGTCATGTCATGACATGCGCGTACACTCGGACACATGACGAGCCCGCTCGATAGCAGCAACCCCCATGGCATCCGCGTCGCCGCCGACCGCGCGCCGCTTCGCGCGGACGTCAAAGCGGCGTTTGCGAGAGCATCGCGGAAGGCATCGCGTGAGATCGCGGCGCTGAGCAAGAGCGGACGCTCTGGACGTGCTGCTGGCCGGTCATCGCGGGCCTAGTCTCTGGGTAGCCGTCGCAGGAGCGCGACGACATCTAGGCGCAGGCAGAGGGAACACAGCCTGACCTGCGGTTGCTGTCGCGGAGCTGAGCGATCTCGCAAAGCTGGGTCGATTCATCGCTGAAGCGACGGGCGGCCAGATGAACGCGACGCCTCGGAGACGACGCCAGAGGAGTCCTCCTCGATCGTCGTGAGCAATGTCGCGTCCACTGCCGCGCCATCGGCTGACATCACCTTCTCGGGCATTGCAGCTACCGGGCTGACCATGGGGCCGATGGAGCGCTGCGGCGGCCATTGCGCCGCGTCCAGGCCGCCGAAGTCGCGCATGACCGCCAGCATCAACGGGTCGACCGGTACCCATTCGCCCTCGGTGCGCACCTCCGCCCATCCGTGTGTGACCGAGACCGGATGGCTGACGAAGAAGCCGGCGTTCACGCGTGCCTCCACGCCGATCGCCCGGCAGTCCTCGACGATCACGTGCGCGGAGGTGACGCAGTCGGAGAAGCCGGTCTGGCGGGCGAGCGCCGTGTCTCCCTGCCACTTCCTCGGCAGCTCGTAGAAGGTGAGCTGCCGGTCGAGCCCCTCGAGCACGACGTTTGCCTCGGGCGCCGGATCCGGCCACGGTCCTCTCATCACGACGTCTACCTCGGTTGCGGCTCGTCCGTTGACCAACTTCATCGCCAGCTGCTTGCCGTCGGGGAGGTAGACCACGCCGTCAATCTCCCCGACCGGGGGCGCCAGCTCCGTCACGTACTGGATTGAGACCCTCGTCTCGTTTCGCCCTGCGAAGATCTCGAGACTCCTCGCCCACTGCCGCGCCGCCCACAGGAACGTCGTGGCGACCCCGAGTCGCATCGCGATGTAGTACAGGTCGCCGTACTCGAAGTGCGCCTCGCCGTTCACGTCGACGCTCGGCACACCGGCGCCGACGATCTGCTGCATGTGCTCCGCGTTGAGACCGAGATGCAGCTGCGCGTAGCGCGCGTCGCAATCGTAAGTGCGGACCTTGTCGGGGATCCGCCGCAGGCGCTCGACCATCTCCTCGATGCTCATCGCCCGGCCTCCTTCCAGCTCTCTGGCGACATCGCCGCCGGCGGGTGCGCATCACTCGGCGCGGGCTCGCACGCCGCGAGCGCGGCAAGGGCCGAGCGATCGAGCTTGCCGTGCGGCATCAGCGGGAGCTGCCCGAGTCTGACCCAGGTGGTCGGGATGCAGGCCACCGGCAACTGCTCGCCGAGCTGCCTGCGCAGCGCCGTCGGGTCCAGCTCGGTTCCCCGCGGCGGCACCACGAAGGCGGTCAAGCCGACCAGCGCTCCTTCTGCGTCGCAGCGGGGGGCGACCGCACCTTGGAGGACCTGATCGCTGGCGAGGAGCCAGCGCTCGACCTCCTCGAGCTCGATGCGGATGCCGTGGAGCTTGACCTGGAGGTCGCGGCGTCCGACGAGCTCGAGCGTGCCGTCCGTGCGTTGCACGACGAAGTCGCCGGTCCTGTACGCGATCTCGTCCCCCTCGGTCAGCGGTGCCAGCGAGATGAACCGCTCCGCCGTCAGCGCGGGCCGGTCGAGGTAGCCGTGCGCGAGGCTCGGGCTCGACACCACCAGCTCGCCCGGCACCCCGACGGGGACGGGCTTCGTCCCGTCGAGCAGCCATATGCGGACGTCCCGCAGCAGCCGGCTCCCGATCGGGACGGCGTCGCCGGCGCGGACCGAGGCGGGCATGACGTGCCAGCAGACGTCCCAGCACTCGGCCGTCCCATACAAGTTCACGAGCGTCGTGTCCGGAAGTGCGCGATAGAGCCGTGCCGCCAGCGCCCCCGACAGCGGCTCGCCGCTCGCGAGCCACAGCCGGACCCCGCGGAGCGAGGCGAGATCCGCCTCGCCGAGGTCGAGCAGCACGTCGAGCAGCGACGGGACGATCAGGATCCGCGTCACGCCGTGCCGCGCGATCAGCCGGCTCAGCAGGCGGGGATCGCGCGTCGTCTGCTCCCCGGCGATCACCGTCGCCAGTCCGTGGGCGAGCGGGGCGAGCAGCTCCCAGATCGAGTCGAGGAAGCTGAGCGAGCTCTTCTGGCAACCGCGCTCGTCCTGCTCCCACGGTATCGGCTCCCGGCCGACCCGCGCGAGTGCCATCGACTGGCCGATCATCACGCCCTTGGGACGACCGGTCGAGCCGGAGGTGTAGAAGATCCAGCCGACGTCCTCCTCGAGCGCGTCGCGCGACGGACGGGCGACCGCCGTCCCGCTTCCGTCGAGCGCGAGCGTCGGCACGTCGCCCCCCGGCAGCAGGCAGGCGTCGTCGCAGAGCGCGATGGCGGCGCCGCTGTCGGCGAGCATGAAGCGCAGCCGGTCGCTGGGGTAGTCGGGATCGAGCGGCACACAGACCGCGCCCGCCTCGAGGATCCCCAACATGGCGACGAACGTCGCGCAGGAGCGGCGAGCCGCGAGCGCCACTGTCATGCCGCGCTCGACGCCGGCACGACGCAGGCGCTCGGCAACGGCGCCGGAGCGCTCGGCGAGGTCGGCGAACGACAGCGCACCGTTGTCGTCGTCGATCAGCGCGAACGCCTCCGGCGTCCGCCGCGCCTGCTCGCGCACGAGGGCGGACACCGTGGGCGTCTCCGCCTCCGTCACTCGACCGTTGCGCACCATGCGCGGATGTCAGCATCGCGGGTGGCGGCGCGCAACGCGACCGCCTGCGATCTCCCGGCGCCGGGAGATCGCAGGCGGGACGATTTGTGGTGCCGGCGAGGGCACGTCGATACTCGGCCGCTGTGACGCAGGCAAGCCCTAACGCGCGCGGCGATCTCGTGGCCGCCGTCTTCGAGGAGCTCGCGCACGGTCCGATTCCGCCCGATCGCCCGTTCGCCGAGGTCGGCCTCGGCTCCGTGCAGCTGATGCGCGCACGCGTCCGGCTCGAGGCGCTGCTCGGCCGGCCGATCGACGCCACTGCGGCGTTCGAGTTCCCCACGCTGAGAGCGCTGACGGCACATCTCGACGCGACGGCGGAAAGCGCCGCGCGCGGGGACCGCGTGGCCACGCACACGCGCGCGCCCGATGAGGGAGCGGTGGCGATCGTCGGCATGGCGCTGCGCTTCCCCGGGGCCGACTCGCCCGCCGCCTACTGGCGTCTGCTGCGCGACGGGCGGAGCGCTGTCCGGCGTTTCGAGCCGGACGAGCTGCTCGAGGCCGGCGTCCCGCGCGCGCTCGTCGATGATCCCGCCTTCGTGCCCGTCACCGGCGCGCTCGAGGGCATCGACCGCTTCGTCCCCGAGGCGTTCGGGATGACGCCGCGCGAGGCGATGCTGATCTCGCCGCAGCAGCGTCTGCTGCTCGAGGTCGTCCGCGAGTTGCTGTGCGTCACGGGGCACGAGGCGGCCGACGACGAGACGGCGATCGGGACGTTTGCCGGGACCGGGATGCACCTCTACGCGCTGAACAGCTACCTCGTCACGACGCTGCTCGACGCGATAGACGCGACCGACCCGATCGACGCGCTGCAGGTCGTGCTCGGCAACGAGCCCGACTTCGCCGCCACGCGCATCGCCTACCGCCTTGGTCTGACCGGCCCTGCGGTCGCCGTGCAGACGGCGTGCTCGACCTCGCTCGTCGCGGTGCACCTCGCTTGTCGCTCGGTCCTGGCCGGCGACTGCGACCTGGCGATCGCCGCCGCCGGGGCCGTGCACGTCCCGCAGGTCAACGGCTACCTGCACAAGGAGGGTTCGATCCTGTCGGCTTCGGGAGCGTGCCGCGTCTTCGACGCCTGCGCCGACGGCACGGTAGGCGGCAACGGCGTCGCGGCGATCATGCTCAAGCCGCTCGCGCAGGCTCGCGCCGACGGCGACTTGATCCACGCGGTGATCCGCGGGTCGGCGATCAACAACGACGGCGCCTCGAAGATCGGCTTCAGCGCACCAAGCGTGCAGGGCCAGCGCGCCGTCGTCGAACGGGCGCTGGCGGCGGCGAGAGTTCCCGCAGAAGCGATCGATTACGTCCAGGCGCACGGCACAGGGACGCCGCTGGGGGACCCGATCGAGGTGCGCGCTCTCACGCGGGCGTTCGCGGCGGCGGGCGGGCGCCGGCAGCGGCCGTGCGTCATCGGCTCCGTGAAGGCGAACGTCGGGCATCTCGACACGTGCGCCGGCCTTGCAGGCCTGATCGCCGCGGTACTCGCGCTGGAGCATCGTGAGGCGCCGCCCCAGGTGAACTACGAGACGCCCAACCCACAGCTGTCGCTCGAAGACAGCCCCTTCGTCGTCGCGCGGGAACCGCGCCCGCTCGGGCCGGCGCCGCACGCGTCGGTGAGCGCGTTGGGAATGGGAGGCACGAACGCCCACGTGGTGTTGGAGAGCGTATGACAGGCGCCGGAAACGAGCGGTATTGGCTGCCCCTGTCGGCAGACTCACCCGGAGCGCTCGAGCGGCTGCGGCACGCCTCGGCGGAGGCCGTGCGGTCGCGACCGGACCTCACGCCGGCCGATCTCCTGCGCAGCGTCCGCGGGCGGCGGCCGCGCGCATGGCGCGCCGTCGCGGTCGCCGCGACGGTCGACGAGCTCGCCGCAACGCTCGCCGGCGCAGGCGATTCCGAGCAGCTGAGCGGCACCGCCGATGCGGCACGGTCGGACGGAGCGTGGCTGCTGCCGGACGTGGGCGAGGTCGACGGTCGGCGGCTCTACGAGCACGCTCGCCCGTTTCGCGCCGTGCTCGACCGCGTGTGCGGACGGCTCGCCGCGAGATGGGACGTCGACGTGCGCACGGCGGTGCTCGACGTCGCCACCCCGCGAGCGCCGGAGGCCGCGGCGCTCGCACGGGCCGTCCTCGGACTTGGGTATGCCGAGACGTGGCGGGCCTGTGCGGGGCCGCCCGCAGTGGTCGCCGGCGCCGGCGCCGGCGTGCCACTTGCGCTGAGCGTCGCGGGCGCCCTCGCCGAGGCGGACGCACTGGACCTGGTCGCGACGCTCGTCCAGCTGGCTGCGGACCGGGCATCGCTCGGGCTCGAAGCGCTGGCGGCAGCGGTCGAGACGTTCGAGTGGAAGCCGCTGATCGTTCCGCTCGTGCGCCTTCCCGACGGCGCGACGCTTGAGCGCGGACGCGTGCCGGAGCCGGACGACGTCGTCGCCATGACGAGCCCGCTCGGCTCGATCGACGCCCTGCGCACCAGCCTCGCCACAGCGCCGATCGCCTATGTCGTCGAGCTCGGTCCTCGCCCGGACCTTCCCGCCAACGGGACGCCGAGCCGCGAACCGCCGCGAGCGATCGCCGTCCGGCAGGACGGCCGCGATCCGTTCGACGGACTCCTGCACGCGCTCGCTCAGGCCTTCTGCGCCGGCGGCGACGTCGACCTGGGCGCGCTGTCCGGCGATGTCGGCCGGGCGACGCTGCGCCTGCCCGCACCGCCGCTGGAAGGGCGGCGGATCTGGCCCGAGGCCGTGCGGTCCGCGGCCCCGGAGCCACCGCGCGAGGAGCCGCAACCGGCGGCCGGCCGCGAGCACGCCGTAGGCTCCGCGACGCTCGCCGCGATCGTCGAGCACGTCAGCGTGCAGCTCGGCCTCGACCCCGAGGCGATCGATGCCGAGGCGACGTTCCTGGACCTGGGAGCCGACTCGCTCGCGCTCGTGAACCTGCTCGCGCAGGTGCGGAAGGCGTTCGACGTGCGCATCGGGATGCGTGAGCTGTTCGAGGACGCGTCCTCGTCGGTGCGGCTCGCCGAGCTGATCGACAGCCGGCTTCCCGGCGCCGGCGCCGGCACCGACGTCGCGGAGCCGCCACCGGCGGCGCCCGCCCCGCAGGCGCTGCCAGCAGCGGTCCGCGAGGCCTTCAAGCCGCCGGCTCCACCGACCCCGTCGCACGTCGACTTCAGCGTCTACTTCTTCGGCAGCTACCCGCGCGAGACGCCGCCGGAGGAGCGCTACGAGCTCGTGCTGGAGAGCGCGCGCTTCGCCGACGAGGCCGGCTTTCACGCGATCTGGATCCCCGAGCGCCACTTCCACGCGTTCGGCGGCATCTTCCCCAACCCGGCGCTGCTTGCGGCGACGCTGGCGCGGGAGACGAGACGGATTCGACTGCACGCCGGATCCGTCGTCCTGCCGTTGCACCATCCAATCCGCGTCGCCGAGGAATGGGCCGTCGTGGACAACCTGTCCGGCGGCCGCGTCGGCATCGGCGTCGCGAGCGGGTGGCATGCGAACGACTTCGCGTTCAACCCGGCGGCCTACGGCCGCCACAAGGACGTCATGTACGAAGGGCTCGAGACGGTCGAGGCGCTTTGGCGCGGCCAGGCGGTGGAGACCGTCTCAGGCTCCGGTGAGCGGATCGAGGTCGTGCTCCATCCGCCGCCGCTGCAGGCGAGGCCGCCGCTGTTCACCGCGGTGCTCGGCAACCCGGACAGCTATCGGCGCGCCGGTGAGCGCGACCTCGGCGTGATCACGAACCTGATGACGCAGGACGTCGAGTCGCTGACCGAGAACATCGTCCGCTACCGCGAGGCGCGTGCAGCCGCCGGCTTGGATCCTTCGGCCGGGCGAGTGGTCGTGCTGCTGCACACCTATCTCGCCGAGACCGAAGAGCAGGCGCGCGCCGAGGCGTACGAGCCGTTCTGCGAGTACCTGCGCTCGTCGCTGTCCCTGTTCGGCCAAGTGACGAACAGCCTCGGCATGAACATCGACCTCGAGCACACACCGGAGGAGGACCTGCAATACCTGCTCAGACGGGCGTTCGAGAACTACTGCGACGCGCGTGCGCTGATCGGCACGGTCGACTCCGCACAGGCGGTCGCGCGGCGGCTCGTCGCGGCCGGTGCGAACGAGATCGCCTGCTTCGTCGACTTCGGCGTCTCGCTGCCGCAGGTGCGCCGCAGCCTGCCGCAGATGGATGAGCTGCGCCGCCGCTTCGCGGTGGCCGAGCCCTGCGCTCAGGTGGACGACGTGGCGCCACTCGCGCTCGCGCAGGAGCGCATCTGGTTCGTCGAGAAGCTGCTCGAGGGCCAGCGGGGCTACAACGAACCGCAGGTCATACGCTTCGAGGGAGCGCTTGACCCCGGCGCCTTCGAGGCCGCGCTCAACGACGTCGTGCGCACGCAGACGACGCTTCGCTGCCACGTCGTCGAGGCTGGCGGGATCCCCAGCCAGTGCATCCACCCGTACGAGCCGATCGCCGTCGCGGTGACCGATGCGGGCGGCCGCGACGAGGACGTCGTCGCCGTGGAGGAGATGGCGCGTGAGGCCGCCCGGGACTTCGACCTCACGACCGGCCCGCTGTGGTTCGCCCGGCTCGTGCGCCTCGGCCCCGAACTGCATCTGTTCGTCCTCAGCTGCCACCACCTCGTTCTCGACATGCTCGCGACGCGGTGCTTCACGCGCGAGCTGTCGCGCTGCTACGCGGCCCGACTGCGCGGCGAGGTCCCAGCGCCGCCGAGCGAACACCACCCCTACGGCGACTACGCGCGCCAGCAGCGCGAGGCGCTCACCAGCCCTGAGGTCCAGGCCGCCGGACGCTACTGGAGCGCGCAGCTCACGCCGCTGCCACGGCCGCTCGAGCTCCCCGCCGACCGCCCACGCCCGACGCCGTTCATGAGCGAGGGCGCCACGATCTTCCACTCACTCGACGGCGACGCGGCGGTGGGGATCGACGTGCTCTGCCACGCAGCGCAGGTGACGCCGTTCATGGTGCTGACGGGAGCGTTCGCGCTGACGCTGGCCGGCGTCTGCGATCGCGAGACGATCCTGCTCGGGACCCCGGTGGCCGACCAGCCGCTCGGGTTCGCCAACACGATCGGCATCTTCATCAACATGCTCCCCCTGACCGTCGACCTGCGCGGCGCGGGCACCTTCGAGCAGATCCTCGCACGCGTTCGCACGACGATGGTCGACGCGCTCGAGCACACGGCGGCGCCGTTCGAGGACGTCGTGCGACGAGTGAACCCGCCGCGCGACCCGAGCCGCAACCCGATCTTCCAGGTGACGATCGAGTACGGCGCCGGCGCGGCCTACGAGTTCACGCTTCCCGGGATCCTCGCGACGCCGCTGCCGGTCGCGACCGGCTCCTCGCCGTTCGACCTGACGCTGCACCTGTGGCGCTCCGGCGAGCGCTTCGACTGCCAGTTCGAGTACGCGACTGCGCTGTTCGACAGGGCGACGATCGCGCGTCTGGTCGCGTCGTTCGACGCCGTCGTGCGCGCGGTGGTCGCGCAGCCCGACGCGCCGCTCGATGACGTCCTGCGTTCCACGCGTCCGAATCCCGCTGCTGCGACCCTGCCACCGGCCGAGTCCTCTCCGAGTCGCTGAGGTCGAGGCGTGCCAGGGTTCGAGGCAGCTCCCGCGCAGCAGCGCCTGTGGTTGCTCGACCAGCTGGGCGGCGCGCGCGACCTCTCGCACACGTTGATCATGTGCGTCCGCTTCGACGGCGCCCTTGACGTCGAGCGGCTGGCCACCGCCGCGCAGGCTGTGATCGCACGCCACGACGTTCTCCGAAGCGTCTATCGGCTGGACGGGACACGGCTGCTCGCGGACGTCGGCGCGGCCCCGGTCGAGGTCGCGCAGCTCGGGTCTCGCACCAGCTCCCACGCTGACGGGGACGCCGTTGCGATGTCCTGCGCGCGCGAGCTGGCGGCGACGCCGATCGACCTCGCGCACGGGCCGCTGATGCGGGCGGCAGCGATCGCCGACGGCCCGTGGCGCTGCTACCTCGCGGTGGCCGTGCACCACATCGCCTGGGACGGATGGTCCGTCGGCGTGCTGCTGCGGGAGCTGGCGACCGCCTACGCTCGCGGCCCGCAGGCGCTGCCCCCGCTGACGGCCTCCTACTGGGACTACGCTCGCGAGCAGTTGCAGCTCGCGGACAGCGAGCGGGCCGCCCACGACCTGGCGTACTGGACACAGCAGCTGGCAGAGCTGAGCGAGTTGCCGCCGCTCGCCGCCGCTGAGGAGGGCGAGGACGAGGGAGAACCGCTGCTCCACCACGCCGCGTTCGAGCTCGATCCCCGTCTCGCCCGCGAGGTGACGACCTTCGCGCGCGCACGCGGCGCCACTGCGTTCGCCGTCTTCGCCGCCGGCCTCCAGACGCTGCTGTACAAGGCCGGCCTCGGCCCAGACTCGTGCCTCGGCGTGCCCGTGTCGAACCGCGGCAGCCAACGGTACGACGGCATCGTCGGATGCTTCCTGAACGCCATTCTGCTGCGCGGCTCGATCCGCGAGGACGACA
Organism: uncultured Actinomycetes bacterium; assembly: GCA_963770165.1. Classification (GTDB taxonomy): domain Bacteria; phylum Actinomycetota; class Thermoleophilia; order Solirubrobacterales; family Solirubrobacteraceae; genus Conexibacter. Next base: position 119,890 of record CAVYOK010000022.1, on the reverse strand, counting down.
CCTTCGAGACGCTGGTGGCCCGCGTACGCGACGCGACGTTCGAGGCGATCGCCCACGCTGGCATCCCGATGGGAGCGGTCGTACGAGCCTTGGGGCGGGACGTGCGAGCCGCGCCCCTCCATCAGGTCGGGCTGTCGTTCGATCCGACGCAGGGGATCACGCCAGACGTCGGAGGCGCGCCGACGACCGTGCTGTTCGGCACCCCGCCCACCGGGCGTCGCGACCCCACGATCGTCGTCCGCTACGCGGCCTCGCGCGTCCTCGTCGACATCGAGTGGAACGGCCGTCTCGTGCTCGTCCCGGAGCAGCTGGTCGAAGAGTGGTGCGCGATCGTCGAGACCGGAAGCCGGACTCCCCACGCACGGCTCGGCGACGTGTCCCTGGGTCCGGAGGGATCGAGCGTTATCGGCGTGAGCGCTCGGGAAATGCCGTCGATTCGACCAGATGCGACTGACGACCGCCCAGCACGCGACGCATGAACGAGCCTCACAACTCCCCGCGCAACGCGTCGCGCGCAAAGCAATCGACGAGCTTCCACGTCTCGTCGCGGTGCGTCGTGGGGAAGAAGTGCCCCGCCCCAGGCAGCGTCCGCTCGATGACCGCAGCGGCGGACAGCTGCCGCCAGTGCTCCGCGTCGTCCGGACGCGTCACCGGGTCCGCGCTTCCGCTCAGCAGGAGCAGCGGGACGGACAGGCGATATGGCGGATCGGACAGCTCGAAGCGCTCGAGCATGCGGTAGTCCGCGCGCAGCAGCTCCAGGTAGAAGGTGCGCGCCTCGGGGTGGTCGACGACGATCGCCGGCAGCCCGCCGAGCTGCTCGATCGTCGCCAGAAACGCATCGTCGGGCAGCGCATGGGTCGTTCGCGGCCGGTCGGCCCGGTTCGGCGGGATGCTCCCGGCGAGGATGACCGCGAACGGCTTTGGCGCCCCGATCGCCTCGAGGTGCCCCGTCAGCACATAGGCCAGGACGCCACCGGTGCTGTGCCCGAACAGCGCGAAGGGGGCGCCGTCGACGTGCTCGCGCAGCCATCCGGCGCAGTCGGCGGCGGCGTCGTCGAGTGTCTCGTACGGCGGCTCGCCAGCCCGCCGTCCGCGCCCGGCAAGCTCCAGCGGCACCGCCTGCACGCTGCCGGAGGCGTCGCGCGCCCAGCGCCCGAAGCCACCCACCGCGCTTCCGCCGGCATGCGGCAGGCACAGCAACACCGGGCGATCTCCTGATGTCGGGAGACTGGCGGCCGTCACGGCGGGCCCACCTCGGCCGCGATGCGGTCGACGCTGACGTCGACGCCTGACAGCCACAGCGCCGTGGCGGCTCTGAGCAGCGTGTCGCGCTCGTCCGCGTCGCGGCGCAGCGACGACGTCCAGACCGCGTCGGGGTCCGGCGCGCACCGTCTGCCGAGCCCCGTGAGCGTCGCATGCGGACCCAACTCCAGGAAGATGGTGCAGCGCGCGGCGCTCAGCGCTCGCACAGCCTCCACGAAGCGCACGCGCGTGCGCGCATGACTCCGCCAGTAGGCGGGCCCGAGCCACGCGCCGACGGGCAGCAGGCGTCCCTCGAGCGTCGAGGCGAACGGCATTGCGGTCGGCATCAGCGGCGTGTCGGCGACGCGCTGCGCGAGCGCGTCGAGCATCCCGTCGACGCAGGCGGAGTGGAAAGCGTGGGTCGTCTGCAGCGGGACAGTGGAGATCCCGGCCCCCTCGAGTTGCGTCCGTGCCCGCTCCAGCTCCGATGCCGGGCCGGAGAGCGCCACCACGGCTGGCGCGTTCTCGGCTGCGATCTCGACCTGTCCGCCGAGCGAATCCAACGCGCGCTGCACGTCCTCGGGCGTCCCCATCGCGACCGCCATGCCGCCCGGGCGGGCGTGCTCGTCGGTGAGCCGGCCACGCTCCGCCACGAGCGCGATCACGTCCTCCAGCTCGATCCCGCCGGCAGCCTGCAGCGCGGCGTACTCCCCGAGGCTGTGGCCCGTGACAGCGTCTGGCGTGACGCCCCAGTCCCTCCACGCGGCGGCGAGCGCGCACTCGAGCGCCACGAGCATCGGCTGCGCATGGCGGGCCTCGCCGAGCAGCGCAGCGTCCGGCGAGCCGTACAGCAGCGCGCTCGCGGCGACACCGGACGCGCGCGCGGCGCTCGCGTCGCAGCGATCCATCGCTGAACGGAACGCGGGGCTACCGGCATGGAGCGCGCTGCTGGCGCGGGCGCTGAGCTCGCTCTGCCCCGCGAACACGAATGCGACGCGTGGGCGCCCCGCGACCACGCGCGTCGCGGCCCGGCTCGGCGCTCCGGCGGCGAAGGCCGCCAGCTCCGCCGCCGCCTCGCTCGCGGTGGCGCAGTCGACTGCCAGCCGGAAGGGCTCGGCCGAATGCTCGGCCGGCCGGCTCGGCGCTCCAGCACACAGTGCGTCCGCCTTCGAGGCAGCGCGCTGGCGCAGCTCGACCTCGGTCCCCGCCGCGAGCGCGACGACGCATCGGTGCTCACGGGCGGCCATCACGACACGCAGTGTCGTCGCCGTCGGGATCGGCGCCAAGGCACCTTGCGGGCGGTCTCCCGTCGTCGGGAGAACTCGCGGCCGGCAGGAGCGTCGCGACGTCGGGCAGCTTGAGGTCCGGGGCGGCAGCTGTTGATCTGGCTGGATGCCCAGCCATGAGGCATCTCCGGCTCAGCAGCGCTTCTGGCTCCTCGACCAGCTCGGCGCCCCCGAGGACGTCGTGCACACCATTGCCCTGCTCGTGCGCTTCGACGGCCCCCTCGAGCTCGATCGTCTCGCGACTGCGCTGCGGGCGGTGATCGAGGTGCACGAGGTCGTCCGCAGCTGCTTCCGCTGGGAGGGCGATCGTCTGATGGCCGACGTCCTGCCGCTGGACGCCATCGAGATCGCGGAGTCGGGATCGCGCACGCAGGCGTCCGAGAACGAGCCGGCGGTGGTGCGCCGGCTCCAGGAGCTCGCGGAGGAGCCGTTCGATCTCGCGCGCGGCCCGCTGCTGCGCCCGACGCTGCTGGCCGACGGACCCGAGCGGACGTACCTGCTGCTCGTCGTCCACCACATCGTCTGGGACGGATGGTCCAACGGCGTGCTGCTGCGCGAGCTGGCCACCGCCTACGCCGACGGGCGGTGCGCCGCCTCGGATGTCTCCTACTGGACGTACGCCGAGAGCAAGCGGGCGGCGGGCGCGAGCGCGGTGGGGGAGCGCGACCTCGCCTTCTGGCGGACGCGCCTCGAAGGCCCGGCGCCGCCGGCGCCGCTGGCCGCTCAACCCCGCGACGAGGGGCCGACGCCGACCTTGCACCGTGCCACGCTGCCGTTCGACCCAGGGCTCGACGCCGAGGTGGCGGCGTGCGCGAGGGCGCATGCCGTGCTGCCCGCGGGGGTCTACGCAGCCGCCTTGACCGTGGTCATGGCTGCCGCCGGGCTGGGCGACGAGACCTCGCTCGGCGTCGTGCTCGCCGACCGCGCCTCGGCCCGCTTCGACAACGTCATCGGCTGCTGCCTGAACACGGTCGCGCTGCGCTCCAGGGTCGCGTGGGAGGAGACCTTCGAGCAGGTGCTCCTGTCCACGCACGATGCGCTCGCGGAGGCGCTCGTGCACGGGACGCTTCCGTTCGAGACGGTCGTGCACCGGCTCGGCATGGGACGCGGCGAGCGGCTGCTGCAGGCGCTGCTGTCGTTCCACGACGTGAGCAGCACACCGGTCGCGGTCGGGCCTGCGCTGGCGGTCGCGCGCGTCGTGCCCGCGCGCGCCGGTCAGGTCATGACGGTCCTCACCGTCGCACTCGACGACAACGCGCCGGAGCTGGTCGTGGAATGGAACGGGCAGCTCGTGAGGCCGGCGGCGGAGCTGCTGGAGCAGTGGCGCCAGGCGCTGGAGCGCGGCATGCGTGCGCCGCAGACGCGCGTCGCGGAGCTGTGCGATCTGCGCCGGCCGGCGACGGTCGCGGTCTCCACCGCAGCGGAGCCGCTCGCGACCACCGTCCCGGCCCTGCTGCGGGCGCGTGCCGAGGCGTGGCCGGACGCGACGGCGCTCGTGCATGCGGGTGGGCAGCTGTCGTTCGCCGAGCTGCTGCGGGACGCAGATGCGGTCGCGAGGCGCCTGCGGGCCGCGGGGATCCAACCGGGGACGGCCGTCGGCGTCGGAACGCAGCGCTCGGCGGCCGCGGTGATCGCGATGCTCGGGATCCAGGAAGCGGGCGCGACCTGCGTCGCGCTCGATCCGGCCTATCCGCAGGAGCGGCTTCGCTTCATCCTGGAGGACAGCGGCGCCTCGGTCGTCCTGACCGACGGACCGGCCGACGCATGGGGCGAGGTGCCGCTGCTCGCGGTCGACGCGAGCGGTCCGCCGCCGGCCACGCTGTCGCCGCCGTCGAGCGACCCGGAGACCGGCTGGATCTTCTACACGTCCGGTTCGTCTGGGCGCCCGAAGGGAGTACTGCTCGGGCATCGCACGATCGTCGCCCGGCTTCTGGCCGAGCCGATCCCGTGGCGGCCCGGCGACCGCGGCTGCCACAAGAGCTCGTTCAGCTACGGCGACTCGCTGTGGGAGATCCTCGCGCCGCTCGCGCACGGCTGCGCCGCCGCGATCGCCGACGTGGAGGAGGGGCGCGACCCGCGCCTCCTGAGTCGCCTGGTCGAGCGCGCCGGCGTCACGCATCTGCTGCTCGTGCCGGCGCTGCTGAGGGCGCTCCTGCAGCTTCCCGATGCCGATCGCGCTCGGCTGGCCGGCATCACCACCTGTCTCGCGACGGGCGAAGTGCTGACGGGAGCGCTCGCAGAGGACTTCTATCGCGTGCTCCCCGACGCGACGCTGATCGACATGTACGGCACGACGGAGTGCTGGGAGGTCTGCTGGCACCCGGTGCCCAGAGACGTCCGTGTCGGGGATGCCGTCCCGATCGGGACACGCCTGCTCGACGGCGTGCAGGTCGCCGTCGTCGACGAGCAGCTGGAGCCCGTTCCCGCCGGGACGCCGGGCGAGCTGCTCGTGAGCGGACCCGGTCTCTCACGGGGGTACGTCAACCGCCCGGAACTGACAGCCGAGCGGTTCCTGCGACCGCCGCAGCGCACCGGCCTCGGCGACCGCGCGTATCGCACGGGGGACCTGGTCGTGAGGCGGGACGGCGGCACGCTCGAGATCGCCGGCCGGCGCGATCTGCAGGTGAACCTGCGCGGCTTCCGCATCGAGCTGGAGGAGGTCGAGCGCTGGCTGCGCGCCTCCCCGGATGTGACCGACGGCGCGGTCGTCGCCGAGCGCGACGCCGACGGGACGGTGGTCGGCCTCACCGCCCTCGTCGTCTCGGCTGAGGGGCGCGAGCCGAACGCGGCCGCCCTGCGGCGCGAGCTGGGACGCCACCTGCCGGACCACTGCCTGCCGAGCTCCTGGGTGCGCCTCGCGCAGCTGCCGCTGCTGTCGAACGGGAAGGTCGATCGCTCGGCGCTGGCGTCGCTCGCCCACTGCCGGCCGGCGCCGTTCGGAGCGAGCACCGCGGGCGCGCAGGCCGCGCCACGCAGCGAGCGCGAGGCGAAGCTCGTGCGGATCTGGAGAGACCTGCTCGGCGTCGACCAGATTGAAGTGACCGACGACTTCTTCGACCTCGGGGGCAGCTCGCTGCTTGCCGTGCAGGTCGTCATCCGCGTCGAGCAGGAGCTGGGGGCCGAGATCCCGTTGCGCGAGTTCTACCAGCGGCCGACGATCGCGAGCCTGGACGCGATCTTGAGCGGATGAACGTCGTCGAGCTGATCGATCGGCTGCGCCGCATCCCCGACGACGCGCGCACGTATGACTGCGACGTGCATTTCGCGAGCCTGCACTTCGGCTTCGACGAGGCCGCGCTGCGGGAGCTCGCCGACGCAGGTGTCCCGTGCGTGGAGGACGAGTCGGGGATGCGCTTCGACACCTGCGACCTTCACTACATCGGCCTGCGCCTGGGCACCGCCACGACCTACCTGTGGGCGATCCAGAGGTGGGTGGCAGGGCTCAAGCAGTTCACGGCGCAGCCGGCGACGCACGTGACGGTCACCTACGTCGCGCAGCTCGCGCCCGGGGCGTCCGCGCAGCCCGGCACGGTGCGCCTTCCGAGCGGGGAGGACCGGGCCGTGGTGCTGGAGCAGGGGCGCTGTGTCGCCGAGGCGCGGCTTGAGCTCAGAAGCAGGTGGCCCGCCCTGCCGCGGGCAGCGGCAGCGGTCGCGCGGGAGGTGGCCGAGTCGCTCAGCTTCTGCTTGCTGCCGGCGGCGCTCCAGGGCGACGTCGAGCTCGTGCGTCGCATTGGGATGTCGGATTGCCTGACGGCCGCCAGCGTGATCGTCGCGGAGTGGAGACGAGCCGGGCTCGAGGCGCGCGTCAGCAGCGGACTGCTCGTGAGCCTCCCGTACTCGAGCGGGCACGGCTGGCCCGAACTGCGTTCCGACGACGGGACCTGGATCCCGATGGACCCGCTGATGATCCGCGTCATGTGCGACCACGGGGGACTGGACGCCTCGCGTTGGCCACCCGACCGCTCGCTCGGGCCGATCCTGCTGCGGACCGGCGACGTCGGCGACCCGCTGCTGACGAGCGGCAGAGGGACTGGCCTCAGCCTGATGACCGTGGTGGCGTGAGCAGGCGGTCCGTCCGCCCATAAAAAGGGGTGATGGCTGACGCGCCAATGAGGGTCATTTGTCACTCCATCAATGCACGAGTCGGTTTACTGGTGGACCGCAAGGCCGTACAATCGGAGGATAAGTAGTAGACGCTCGTGCCGGCAGGTGCGAGCGAGGGGGAGCGGGGGATGGCCGTCAGCGATATCGAGCCTGTGCGCGGGCTCATGAGCAATGCTGCGAACGTTCAATCAGCAGGCAGCTTGCAGCCGGTGTCACACACGAGCGGCTCGCTGACGTCAACGTCCTGGGCGCCGCGAGAGGAACTCGACCTTCGCCGATGGCTGGAGCATGGACGGCGCCTTGGCGCGATCGGTCGCGGCGTCGCATGGTGGATCGGCGACTGGCTCATCTACGGGCACGCCCGCTACGGAGAGCGCTACACGCGCGCCGCGCGCACGACCGGCTATGACCCGCAGAGCCTCATGAACATGGTGTACGTGGCGTCGCGCTTCTCGCCCGATCGACGTCGCCCCAGACTGTCGTGGAGTCACCATGCGGAGCTCGCCGCACTGTCATGGCGCGAGCAGGAGCAGTGGCTCGACCTGGCCGAGGACGAGCGCATGTCCGTTCGATCGCTGCGCGCCGAGTTGCGCTCGGCGCGACGCAACAAGCTCCTGCACGACGGCGACTTGGACGCGTCGGAGCCGCCGCCGGACGACACATCCCCGTGCGTGGTGTGCCCGCGCTGCAAGAGCGTCATCGAGCTGGCCGAGCGCCATGCGGGCACGCGCGAGACCCTCGTCGACGGCGCGAAGCATCGCGCATAGGTCTGCGCGTCGTGCGTCGGCGACGGGATGCTGACCAGCTTGAGCGCCGCGTGGCGGAGATCTGGGCAGAGGTGCTCGCCGTCGAGCACGTTGCCGATGACGATGACTTCTTCGAGCTCGGCGGTACCTCGATGACCGCCATGCAGATCGCCGCTCGGACGACCGAGTGCTTTCGGGTGGAGGTTCCGGCGAGCGTCGTGTTCACCGCGCGGACGGTGCCCACCTATGCGCGGGTCGTTCGCCAGGGAGGGCACAAGCTGCAACGCAGTCCTTCCAGGCGCCGTGACCGCGACCAGCTCTCCGGATGGGAGGCCGAGACGTGGGCGTTGCTGCGGTACGACGGTCATCACGAACCGGTTGGCTGCGAGGCGTTCTACCTCGACGGAGCACTCGACGTGCCCGCGCTCGAGGCAGCCCTCGCCGACCTGGTTCGGCGGCACGAGATCCTGCGCACGGTCTATGCGTTCGTGGACCATCGGCCGAGGGCGCGGGTGCTCGCGCCCCAGCCGGTACGGCTCGCCACGACTCAGGTTCCGATCCGGCGCCGCGATCGCGCCGTGGAGGACGAGCTCGCGCGAGTCCGAACAGAGCGGTTCGACCACGGCAGAGCGCCGCCGTGGCGGGCCTGCCTCCTGAGGCACGGGTCTCGCAGCCATACGCTCGTCTTCGTCATCCACGAGCTGCTGTGCGACGCCGAGGGGCTCGATGCGCTGCTGCGCGACCTGTCGCGCCTCTATGCCGCCCGCGTTGCTCCGGACGCGACAGCGCCCCCGCCACCGGTTGTCCAGTACCGCGACGCGTTCCAGTCGACGGGCGGCGATGGGCGGCCGGAGGGGCGACGTCACTGGGAGCGTGTCCTCGCCAAGGCGCCGGTGGCGCTTCCCCTGCCGCTCGAGCGCGGCGGCATGCTGTCGACGACGGAGGCGACCGTCGAAGCCTCCACGCTTTTGTCTCCCGACACGGGAGGTGCACTTGCAGCGCTCGGACGGCAGGAGGGTGCGACGTCGTTCATGACGTACCTTGCCGCGTACTTCCTGCTGCTGCATCGTTGGAGCGGCGACGAGCACCTCGGTGTCACGGTGGCCGCCGCGAACCGGCCGCGCGCCGAGCACCAGGAAGTGATCGGCTTGTTCTCGCGCCTCGTGACGCTCTCCGTGGACGTCTCGGCTCGCCCCAGCTTCCGCAGACTGCTCGGACTCGTGCGCGACGCGGCCGGACAGGCCTTCGAGTACGCAGACGAGATGCCGCTGCTGCCCAGGGGAACCTGGCACCTGAGCGGTGCACGCGGCCTGCGTGGCGAGCTGCCCACGATCCGTGTCGTCGGCCGAGCCTCGGAGCTTCCGCTTGCCTTGCCTGGGGTCGAGGCGCGCGCGCTCGGGCGCCGAAACACGCTCACCGGCAGCTTGCATCTGGAAGTGTCCACGCGCTCCGGGGAGGCGGTGGAGGTGGCGCTCGCCTCGCACGCCGGGTGGGGACGAGCGGACATCGAGCGGATGCTCGGCGACTGGCAGGCGCTGCTGATGTCCGCGCTGCGGGATCCGGACGCGGACCTGGGTGGGCTGTCGAGCGAGGTGGCTCGCGGCCGAGCGGTGAGAGCCGTCGAGCACGTTGCACCGCCGTCCGGGCCGATGGTCGCCCTCCACGAGCAGATCGAGTCCCATGCCGCGCGGGCGAGCGATTCGATCGCGGTGCGATGTGGCGACGCGACGCTTACATATGGCGAGCTGACGGATCGCGCACGTGCGCTCGCGGGCCGCCTGCGAACGGCGGGAGTCTGTGTCGGAACGATCGTCGGGCTCCGGCTTCCACCATCCCCACAACTGGCGGTGGCGATGCTTGCGGTCCTGCAGACCGGTGCGACGTGCGCACCTCTCCCGGACGGCGTGCCACGGTCCGCCGTCCGATGCGATGCGTTCCTCGATGACGGCGGCGACGAGCCTCGGATCCGCGTCGAGCGACGAGGAGGCGCCGGCGGAGAAGAGCCGCCGGCGTTCCTCGCGTGCACGGCGGGAGCGTCCGGTCCGCCGCGGGTGGTCGCGCTGACGCAGGAGACGCTCGTCGAGCAGGCACGTTCAGTGCGCGAGACGTATCGTCTTTGCCCCAGCGATCGCGTCGTTCATGTCGACGGGCCAGGAGCGCGAAGCTGGGCCTTGAGCTGTTGGCCGCATCTCACGAGTGGGGCTTGCATCGTCGTCCCGGGGCGGGCGGACGGCTCGTGGCCTGCTGGAGACGAGGACGTCACCGTCGTTGCGCTGCCTCCTCACGGTGTAGCGGCATGGTCGAGGAACAAGCGCAGCCGCCAGCTCCGCCTCATGCGGGTGCAGGGGCCCGGCGCGCTCGTGCTCACGGACGAGGTTGCGAGACCGGGTCTCTCGATCGTGCGTGAGTACATCGTGACCGAGGCGGGTGGCGTCGTCCTGGCCCAGCGTGTGGGCGAGGCGGAGGGAGACGACCTGGGGGGAACGGTGTGCGGGCGGCCGATGGCAAGAGTCGGAGTCTGCGACCGCGACGGAACCCCGGTCCCCGTTGGCGTCGCCGGAGAGTTGTGCCTTGTCGGCGCCGAGCGCGTTGCCACGGGCGATGTCGCCTCCCTCCGTGGGGACGGGTCGGTCCAGTTCCTCGGCAGGCGCCTCGATCAGGTTCGCTACCGCGGCTTCAGCCTCGGAATCGAGATCGCGCGCATGGAGGCGGCGCTTCTGCGCCATCCCGGCGTGAAGGAGGTGGTGGGCGTCTGGGTGGCATCGCGCGAGATGCTCGTCGCATGCATGGTCCCGCACCATGCGATCGCTCCGTCGCACGATGACCTCGTCGCCTGGCTCGAACGGCAGGCGACAACGCCGATCCGGCCAGTGGGCTGCATGGCCGTCCTTGAGATTCCGAGACGGCGCGACGGTGCGCCGGACCGGGAGGCACTTGCCTCGATCGTTGTGCGCGACTTCGTGCTCCGCCACGGTCCGGAGGGCGCGACCGAGAGGCAACTGCTGAAGATCTGGCGCAAGGTGCTGGGGCGGCGTGACATCGGGGTCCACGACAACTTCTTTGCACTTGGCGGCACGCTCGCGAACGGGATCGAGGTCGTGTCTCGCGCCGAGAAGGCGGGGATCCGGATGTCAGCGCCAATGTTGTTGATCCATCCGACCATCGCCGAGCTTGCGCGGCGGGTACTCCGGCGCCAGGCGGAGGCGGCCTGGTCATGACGCACGGCGCTCGCGAGCGGCCGGTGGGGGGCTGCGCGCTGATCACCGGCGGTTCCCGTGGCATCGGTGCCGAGGCAGCGCTCCTGCTGGCGGAGGACGGATGGCCGGTGGTCGTGAACTATCGGCACGACGCCGACGGAGCGGATGCAGTCGTCCGTCGGATCGCGGCGATGGGCGGGGAGGCACTCGCCGTGCGAGGCGACGTGAGCGACGCAAGTGCTGTGGAGCCGATCTTCGCTCAGGCGGAGGCCCGGTTCGGCCCGGCGCTCGTGCTCGTCAACAACGCGGGCATGCGCGCGGACCTCATGGGCATGCATCTGGACGACCAGGCATGGACGCAGGTGATCGAGACCAACTTGTCGGGGATGTTCCGGATGATGCGCCGCGGCTTGCCGCGGATGGTGGGCTCGCGGTGGGGCCGCATCGTCAACCTGGCCTCGACGGCCGGTCTGCGCGCGAGCTCAGGCCAGGCGAACTACTCGGCCGCCAAGGCAGGCGTCATCGGCTTGACGAAGACGATCGCCGTCGAGGTGGCGCGACGAGGAGTCACGGTCAACGCGGTGGCGCCGGGATACGTGCCGACCGCGTTCAACGCCGACGCGATCCGAGACCTCCGCGAGGGGATCCCGCTCGGGCGTCCCGGCACCGTCCGCGAGGTCGCAGCGTGCATCCGGTTCCTCGCGTCCGACGACGCGAGCTACGTGACCGGCTCGACGCTCGTAGTCGACGGCGGTGCGACCGCTTAGCGATCTCCGTCTGCGAGGCCAGAAGCGCGAGGCAAGGCTCGGGTCTCCGCAGCAAGCTGCTCCAGTCGTGCCGCGGTCTCGCGGATCGTAGGACGACGGAAGAACTCGACGATCGGGAACTCCACCCCGTATCGGGCGTTGATGCGGTCGAGCACGTACACCGCGTTCAACGAGTGCCCGCCCACCTCGAAGAAGGACGCCTCGGGATCGATCTGTGCGAGCGAGAGCTCCGAGCACCAAACCTCGTGCACCGTCTCCTCGATCGACGATCGGCCGGCGTCTCGCGCGCCTGCGCCGAGAATCGCCTCCACCGGCTGCTGGACGTCGACCAGCGCCTTCCTCAGGATCGTGTCGAAGCGTCCCGCGAAGCCGGTGATCGTCGCGTGGTCGAACAGCGCCGTGGCGTACTCGAACTGGCAGCGAAACGATCTGCCGAGGGGCCACAGCCGCAGCGAGAGGTCGAATGTCGAGCGCCGAGCGGACACGTCGAGCGTGGTGGCGGTCACGTCCGGAAGATCGAGCTCGTGACTCGCACCGCCGCCGTACTCGATCATCACCTGGAAGATCGGGTTGCGGCCGGCCTCGCGCGGTGGGTTGAGTCGACGGACGATCTCCTCGAAGGGCGCGGCGGAGTACTGGATGGCGTCGAGCATCGTGCCGCGGACACGCTCGAGAACGTGCGCGAACGGCTCGCTGGGGTGCACACGGACGCGCACCGGCAGCGTGTTGATGTATGGCCCGATCGTCTCCTCGTACTGCGGCGGTCGATCGACGATGGGCGTGCCGATCACGATCTCCTGCTGGCCTGACCAGTCGTGGAGCGCCACGACGTACGCCGTCGCGAGGCACATGAACGGCGTGACCCGCGTTGCGCGCGTAAGCGCCTTCAGCCCGGCGTCGACCTCCGGGTCGAGCGGATGGAAGTGAGCCCCGCCCTCGCCGGTGACGATCGGCGGACGCTCGCGATCGGTCGGCACGACAAGCGGCTCCGGAAGCGGGGTCAGATGCTCCTCCCAGCGCCTGATCGCCGCCTGCACCTCGGGGCTGCCAACCGCCTCCCGCTGGTCGCGGGCGTACTGCACGTACGGAGTCGGCGCCTCGAGCCCGGGCGCCTCGCCGTGCATCCGCGCCGTGTAGCAGCGTGAGAGCTGCCGGGTGAGGCAGCGCAGCGACACCATGTCGATGGCGATGTGATGGAAGCTGAAGAAGAGGACGTGGTGCCGTGGCCCGAAGCGCAGCAGTCGGGTCAGCCACAGCGGTCCGTTCGACAGGTCGAAGCAGCGTGCGCTCTCGCTCGTCATCTCTCTGCGGACGATCTCCGTCTCGTCTCCGGCCACCTCGACGACCGGCAGGGCGAGCTGCCTGTGACGCAGGACGCGCTGCCGCGGCATCCCACCGTCAGGGATGATCCGGCAGCGCAGCGTCGGCTGGGCGCGGACGACGTCATCGAGCGCAGCCTCGAGCGCGGCGACGTCCAGCGGGCCCTCGAGGCGTATCGCCATCGGCTCGTTGTAGCCGCAGCGATCGCCGGACAGCGTCTCGCTGAACCACATGCGCTCCTGTGCGAGCGAGAGGGGTGAGAACTCGCCCTCCCAGTCCGGCGCTTGCGCCGATCTTGCCTGAGCTGGTGCGCCGCCGCGGCCCGCACGTGTGGTCGCGAAGCGTCTGCGCAGCTCGTCGACATGAGGGAGGCTCGCCCGCAGCTGCGTGCGCGAGACGCCGAAGTCCACGAAGCATGCGATCTCGTCGGCGCCGGCGGCTGCGACCTGCTCGACCACGGCCGCGCACGACTCGACCGTTCCGATCAGGGCACGCCCGTCGCAGTAGCCGCCGAACCCGCGCTCGAGGAGGTAGGTGACGTCCTCCTCGGAAGCGCGCTCGAGGTCGATCTTCATGCCCAGGCTGTTGGTCGCCTGACCGAACAGCGAGAGCGACGAGCGCAGGTACGCGCAGAACGGCTCGAACGCCTCTGCCCGCGCGCGGTCTCGATCTGCCGCGAGGTACGTGTGCAGCAGGACCACGACGTCACCCTCCTCGGGATCGAAGCCAGCGCCGATGCGGGCCTGGCGGTATCGCTCGACGTTGGCCGCCAGCTGCGAGACGTCCTGCGTCATGAGGTTGGTGACGACGCCGAGGCCATTTCGCCCGGCGCGCTCCCAGCTCGCCGCATTGCTCACGACGGCGGTGAAGAACGGCGGCATCGGCTGGAACGGCATGGGATGCAGGCGCACGGCTATCTGCTCGCCCGTTCCCGACACGGCGGCGACCTCGTCGCCGCGCCACAGTGCCCGGACCGTCTCGAGTCCCTCGTACATCAGGTCGCGGTGGCGGCCGAAGGCATCGGGTCTCAGAGCGAAGTCGTTCGCATGCCAGCCGCTGGCGACGCCGATCCCGACCCGTCCTCCTGAGAGGTTGTCGACGACGGACCACTCCTCGGCGACGCGGATCGGGTCGTGGAGCGGCAGCACGACCGAACCGGCGTGGATGCGGATGCGCGAGGTCTCGCGCGCCAGTGCGGCGGCCAGGACCGAGGGGTTGGGAAAGATGCCGCCGAACGCATGGAAGTGGCGCTCCGGGACCCAGAGCGCATGGAAGCCGGCCTCGTCCGCGTAGCGCGCGCTCTCGAAGAGCGCCTCGTAGCACTCCGCGACTGGCGTGTCGCGCGGATAGGAACCGAAGTACGACAAGCTGAAGCGGAGAGCCTTCGGCTCCGTCGGCGTGGTTGCCGACGAGGGCGAGGCCGCCGGAGGGTCGGCCGTCCCGTTCTCGACGCCGAGACGCTCGGCGACGAGCCGTGCAAGCAGCCGCGGCGCGTCGCCGAGCTCGAACAGCTCGCGCATGGACACCGAGACGGCGAAGCGCTCCTCGAGCTGACGCACGACGTTGACCATCAGCAGCGAGTCGGCGCCCATGTCGATGAACGTGGCGTCAGGGGAGACGTCGGCGAGTGCGACACCGAGTTCCTGTGCGGTGTGCTCGCAAATCACGGACAGGACATCTGCGAGCCTGGGCGCCTCCGCCGTCCGAGGCGGCGTGGCGGCGCCTTCGGGTAGCGCGCTCGTCATCGTCACCGCTCGCGGTGGGAGGACAGGCCCCGGGAGGTCCGGCCAGATGCGGCGTGAGGCGACTGGCGGCGCGGGCAGCGGGACGAGCGCGCCGGAATCGCCCTCTGCCAGCACCGAGAAGTCCACTGTCACACCACCGCAGAAGATCGACGCGAGCGCGCGCGCGAGAGCGAGCGGGGCGTCCGTGCCGGCGTCCTGCAGGCCGATCCGCTCCGGCGGCGGCTCGGCCTCGCCGCCGTTTCGCGCGCTCCCCTGCCCGCACCCGATCTCGATCACGTAGTCCATGCCATCGGCGGCGGCGGTGGCGCCCGCATCGTCTGCGCTGCCCGCGTGGTCGCGCACGTCGTCGGGGCGCATCTGCGTTCCAGCCGGAAGCAGCTCGCCGTCGCGGCCACGGACGAGGTCGAGCACGAGGGGGCGCGGGCTCACGCCGGAGACGTCCATGCGCCCGGACGCGATCGCCACTGCGGTCGCCGTGTCGAGCGCCCCTGCGAGCGCGAGCGCCGCCAGGCCGCCGAGCTCGCGCGAGCCGATGCGAGACGGCGGCGGGGCCGCTGCACGCCAGATCTCGGCCAGCCCCAGCTCGCATGCCACGTCGACCGCTCGCTTGACGTCCGGTGCGGCATGCATGCCTTCGATGACGAGCTCGCGCAGATCGACGCCGACCTGACGGCGCAACGGCTCCACGAGGTGGTCCACGAAGATGCGGAAGGGCGCCACCTGCCGGTACAGGCGCCGGATGGCATCAGGCTGCGCCGGACCCTCTCCGACCGTGATCCAGGCGCCGCGGCGCGGCGTCTGCGCAGGCGGCTCGCGGAAGACGAGCTCTCCGGTCACGCCGCCCTCGAGCGTCGTTGCGAGATCGTCGAGTGTGCTTGCCAGGGCGACCGCGCGCCATTGCCGAGGGCGGCGCCGTGCTGCGCTGCGCAGGAGCCCGCCTGGGGTGACCGCGTCTGCGGCACGCAGGAACGTCGCGCAGGCGCCGCGCAGCTCGTCGAGCGCGGCCGGCGAATCGGCCGAGAGGGGAAGGACGAAGAGCGGAGGATCGCCGTTCACTCGACCGCCTCCAGGACGGTGTGCACGTTGGTTCCGCCGATGCCGAGCGCGGTGACGGAGGCGCGCAGCGGCTCTCCCGGCGCCGGCTCCAGCGGTTCCGGCCGGATCGCGATCCGGAACGGTCCCTCTTCGAGTCGCAGCTCAGGATTGGGCTCCTCGAAGTTGACCTGAGGCGGCGCCTCCCGGTGCTGCAGCGCGAGCACGGCCGCCATCAGGCCGGCGAAGCCCGCGCAGGTGTCGAGGTGACCGACGACCGGTTTGACCGATCCGAGCAGACAGCCGCCGCCACGGCGCGCGCGGCCGCCGAACGCGCGCGTCAGAGCCTGCACCTCGATCGGATCGCCCTTGATCGTGCCGGTCCCGTGAGCCTGCACGTACGCGATCGATTCGGGCGATGCCCCAGCCGACGCGAGCGCACGTCTGATCGCGAGCGTCTGACCCGCGGCGCTCGGCGCGGCGTAGCCCACCTTCGTCGCGCCGTCGTTGTTGATGCCAGAGCCACGGATCACCGCATGGATGGAATCGCCGTCCATGCGGGCGTCATCGAGCGGCTTCAGCAAGATCGCCGCCACTCCGTTGCCGAGAACCGTTCCGTCGGCTCGTGCATCGAACGGCCGACAGACCCCCGACGGAGAGAAGATCGACCCCTTCCGGTACATGTGCCCGTTCGGCTGCGGCACGTGGATCGCGCCGGCGCCCGCGATCGCGACGTCGCAGTCTCCGGCGAGCAGCGCGCGGCATGCGACGTGGACGGCCGACAACGCGGTCGAGCAGGCCGTCTGGACGGTCAGGGCAGGCCCGGTGAGCCCCAGGCGATAGGCGATGCGGGTTGCGGCGAAGTCGGGCTCGTTGCCGATCACGAGCTGGAACGAGCCGACCGGATCTCGGCGATCGACTTGGCCGCCGAGCTGCGTGAGGAGATACGTGTTCAGGGGGGAGAGGTGCATCCCGGTCCCGGCGAAGACGCCGATGCCGGCGGTGCTCTCGAAGGTCTCGTGGCCGGACACGACGAGCAGCTCCCTCGCGACCTCCAGCAGCAGGCGCTGCTGCGGCGAGGTGAGCATCGCCTCTCGGACGGTCATGCCGAAGTCCTCGGGCGCAAAGCAGTCGGCTCCTTCGAGCGGGCCGCCAACCGGCACGAAGTCCGGATCGGACACGATCTCCGGTGCGACCCCCGCGGCGAGCAGCTCCTCGTCCGGGATCCGCCGCACGGCGGTGCGGCCGGAGCGCAGCAGCTCCCAATACGCGTTCGGCGTCGAGGCGCCGGGGAGGCGGCACGCCATGCCGACGATCGCCACGCCGCGGTCGCGGGCCGGCCGGGCGGTCGAGCTGGCAGTCGCCGGAGCAGCGGCGGAGCGAGCAGAGTGACCCGAGAGGGCAGACACAGCACGGTGCTCGTCCACACCGACGTCCATGGAGGGCGGCGCCCTGCGGACGGCGACGGCCGGGCCCTGCGAAGGCCCGTCGGTCGTCCGCACCACCACGTGCGCCGCGGACGGCCTTCCGTATCCGTCGAGGAGCTGCGGCAGCTGCATCGCCGCCGCCTCCGCTGGAAGCGTCACGACGAGCTGCTCGAGCGGCCGTGCCTCAGGACGCGCGAGCGGCACGCCGTCGGCGCCGAGCTCGCCGGCGAGCAGGCGCTCCCGCAGCGCGGCACGCTGGATCTTGCCTGTGCTCGTGCGGAGGAGATCGTGCACCGCGATCTGTCGCACGATCCTCGGCACGATCCCGGTGACGGACGAGACGGCTTGCATGATCTCCGCCTCTGTCTGTTCCTGAGGCGCACCGGACGAGGCGACGTACAGCACGGCCAGCGCCTCCGTCCCGCTCGCCGCGTCCGGCACGGCGACTGCGGCCACCGATCCCGCCTCCACGCCTGGCGCGTCGCCGGCGGCATGCTCGACCTCGTGCGCCAGCAGGTTGACCCCGTTGACGATGATGACGTCCTTGAGGCGGCCGGCGATCGCGATCTCGCCGTCCTCCAGGACTGCCAGATCGCCGGTGTCGAGCCAACCATCCGCGCCGGCGGCGGGCTGGACGGCGCCGTCGACGAGATATCCGGGCGTGTTCCGCTCCGAGCGCACGAGCAGGCGCCCAGCCTCGCCCTCGTGCTTCAGCCGCCCGTCCTCGTCCACCACCTTCAGCTCGGCTCCGGCGCAAGGCGGGCCCATGCTCAAGAGCGGGATCCCCCCAGCCGGCGACGGGCGAACGGCGTCCGGTCCAAAACGCTTGTACGTGATGGCCGTGGTCGTCTCCGCCATCCCCCACGCGAACAGCACGTGCTCGGGCCGGACGCCGAGGGGTGCGCTCGATCGCAGGAAGCGCTCGACGATCGGCAACGTGCACGGCTCGCCGCCGTTGACGAGAGACTTGAGGCCGTCGAGCTGCCAGCGCGCCGACGGAGCCTCGTCGAGCGCGTCGGCGACGAGACGGTAGGCGAAGTTCGGCGCCCACGAGTGCTGTGCGTCGTGGCGCTCGAGGAGGTCGAGCCAGTGGAGCGGCTTGGCAAGCGTCCGCAACGTCGGCACGTGCACGTTGGTGGCGCCTGCCACGACTGCGAAGACGTGCATCAGGAGCAGGCTCGCGCTGTGGTCGAGCGGCAGCCAGTTGACGGTGCGGTCGTCGGGGTCCAGCCCGCTGGCAGCGCAGTAGTCCACGGCTGAAGCGAGCAAGCCGCGATGCGTCAGCAGGATCGGCTTCGCGCGGCCGGTCGTTCCCGACGACAGCTGCAACAGGGCGATGTCGCCCCCTTCCAGCGGCGCGTCGAGCGCACGGTCGGACGCATCCGCGGACACGTCGAACAGGCGGGGCGTCCTGCCGCCGTACAAGCGGCCGACGTTGCGCAGGCCGTTCACCGCGTCGCCGCCCGTCGCCATCAGGGGCTCGCCGCAGGCGGTCCAGACGGCATGGAGCTTGTCGAACGCCGGGGAGCGCCGGTCCCAAGCAGGCGGTCCCGCCAGCATCATCGGTCGGGCACCGGCGCACAGGGATCCCCACAAGGCGCTGAAGCAGTCGCAGAGTCTCGGGCACACTACGAGCACGACGTCCCCGCGGGCGATGCCGGCATCCATGAGACCGCGGGCGACGCGCAGAGAGGTTCTCAGCAAGGTGGGGTAGGAGACGGCTGTTGCAGCATCGTCGGCGTCGTACGCGATCACCCCGTGCGTCGGGTGCGCACGGGCCGCGGCGATGAGGGCGTCGGGCAGAGATCTCGGAAGCTCAGGTGGGAGGAGCAATGGCGGCCCCGTCGCCTGAGCGGGCGGCGTCCTGCGTGCGTTCCCGCCGGACGGCCTGCTCGGAACGCTCGTCCGGCCAGGTGGACGCGGGTTGCCATCTGCGACAGGCTCAAGCTGCACGGTGACGTCGGTGGTGCCGAGCGCAAGCTGCAGCTCGTCCTTCCAGCGCCGCAGCATCCGCTCGTCGACCGCCGGAAGGTCTGCGAGCGAGGCCGCGTCGACGCTTCCGGACGACGTTCGCGCAAGACGGCTTACGAGCACCGGGAAGACGCGGACGCCCAGCTCGGCGCCGTGCGCGGAGAGCCGTCGGCGCATCGTCGGAAGGTCCGCGCCTGGCGACGGCACGGCAAACGCTGTCGCACGCGCGTCATCGCCTCCCAGCTGCTGCACCACCAGCTCGGCGACGTCAGGATCCTCGAGCAGCGCCCGCTCGAGCTGCGCGGTGTCTCGTGCCCCCATCGCGTGCAGTATCACCACGCGCTCTCGGGAGACCAACCGCGCCGACTCCCGTCGTCGGGAGATCCTCCCCGGAGGTGCGGCGCAGCGGCCTGGCGGCTGGGCCGGACAGATGCTTCTGTGAGCGTCATGCGCGTAGACGCGGCGCGGCGTCTCCAGCGCAACACCGCTCTGGCTCCTCGAGCACCTCGCCGTCGTGGGCGGAGCTGCGTTTTGGCTCGACATGGGCGTCCGCCAATCCGGTGAGGCGCGACTAGGCGGTCTAGACGCCGGCCCTTGGCCGGTCAATCGCTCTCCGTCTCCGACGCTGCGTCGCATGGAGGCGTCGTTCGAAGGGCGGTCGAGCTCCGCGTGGGCCGGCACGGGCGAGCCAGGGCACTGAGGTGGTCGACTGATTTACCGCTTAATGGTAAAAATCCGAGAAGGGTTCAGCGAAGGGGGACGCATGAGCGCTTCGCCGCACGTCAGCGAGCGGTCGCGCACGCTTGTCGAACATTGCACCGTGGCTGCTGCCGGCGTGGCCGAAGCCACGACGAAGCACGGCCGAACGCTCACGGGAACGTCCCGTGGGCGCCGTCGCAGGAACTCAATATGCGGGCATGGCTCGAGCAGAGCCACCGCCTCGGAATGGTCGGTCGTGGCGTCGCGTAGTGCATCGGCGACTGGCTCTTGCTCGAAATGCCAAGAACCGCGGCTGCCCGACGGCGGGTCCATCTCCGACGATCCCCTTCCCTGCTGTGCGAACTGGGCTCACCATCGATGAGTACCGGCTGGACCAGCTGATCGCGGTCGTCCGCCATGTGGAGTCCGACACGTTCCTCAGGACGGGCGAGGAGCTGATCGCGGAAGTCATGCGCGCACTTGGTTTCAAGCGCAAGGGCTCGCGCATCATCGCGGCGATCGAGCAGGCGGAGCGCCGATCGACGCCTCTCGGTATCGCACGTCTCGGGCGGTGCCATCCGCGCCTCGCCTCAGCGACGGCCATGGCCTCTACGTTCCACCCTACGTTCGAATCGCCGGATCGAACGGATCCAACGGGACGCATCGCCCCGCATCCACCGGCAACAGGGCCCCCTCAGCCGCCAACCCGCCACTCATAATCCGTTGGTCCTAGGTTCGAGTCCTAGCGGCGCCACTGGGGGAAGGTCGCGATTTGCAGGGGGAAGCGCGGTCCGTCCTTTGCCGACTCGTCTTGTCGGAGAACTGCGCTGAGCGCGACACGCGATCGAGTCTTGCCCCGCCACGGGGGTGCCTCAGGGCGTTTCGCGAAGCTTCCGAACGACAAAGTCGACAAGCGTCGCGGGAGCAATCTCGCGGACATCGAGATAGCCGATGCTCGGACGAAGGCCAGGCAGTTCGGTGTCGTCAAACCGCACGGGGAGGATGTACTCGCTTGCCTCGCTGACTGCTCGATCAAGCGCGCTCCGACGCTCCATCCGAGTCCACTCCTTCTTGGCGTACTCAGCGGAGATGAACATGAGGCAGACACGGGAACCCTTGCGGTAGACGTAGTCCAGATACTCGGTGAGGTCTCGACCCCAGAGTCTTGCCTTGATCTCGTCGTCCTCGTCGTAGAACACGGCGAAACCTTCTGCCTTGAGCCCTTGCGCCACAAGTTCGACGTAGCTCCGCTGCTCGCCAGCAAAGGAGAGGCAGACGTCGTAACGCTCGTTGAAGTCCTTCGGCGGATCCAGGGGATGAGCTGTCGGCCGACGATGGCCTGCGGTGCTCGGTCGCACATGCAGATCCGTTGGCCAGTCAAGGACCGCGCGTCGCTGACGCTCAAGCTCCTGAATGTGGGCGAGCTCGTCACGCCGTCGCCGCTCGGCGTCGCGAGCCTCTTGCTGTTGCTGCTGTCTGACCGCTCGGTCAAGACTGCGTTGAGCACTCGTCAGCGATGATTGCTTTGTAGCGATCTGTTTTTCGATCTGTGCAGCGCGCTTCTCGTAGTCGACTGCAGATCTCCCATAGCGCTCGACCTCCCGCGCTTTCGTCTGCATGGTGCTCACGCTCGACGCACGTGTCATAGCTTCGCTGGCTCGGAGCGCACGACTGCGAAAGTCCGCGACCTTCGAGTTCTCGGTTGCCAGCTTCGCCCGAAGGTCTGCGATTTCCTTGGTAAGGCGATCGACTTGGCTTTGGTAGGTGGAGACCGACACGACGCTTTTAACGGGGCTCGATGCCTCTCCGCGCTCTAGTTCTCGATCCAGAAGTCTCGCCAAGGCAACTGCTCGACGTAGATGGAACTGAGCCAGTTCACCATGTCCTGGGGTCCACAGGTCTGGCCACGCTCGTCCAGGAGCGCAGTGCGCGCTCCGAACTCCCGCTCACCGAACGTCATTGCTTCCTCTCGGAGCGCAGACGAAGTGATGACGTGTTCCTTAACGAGGAGCACGGCGAAGTCTTGCCCTTGCTCGTGTACCACTGCGACTCTGCCCTGCATGCTCGTTCCTTTCTCAGCTCTGCCTACCTGTCCTGGGCGGTGCCCGGGGCCCATCGTGGGCCGAACACGTAAGCCCGCGCAGCGGACGGACAGAGGCCGTTGCGCAACGTCCTATGCTCGTGGCGATGGCCTGCTCATACTGCCGCGAGGTGCGAGCTGCCTACTCCGCTGTTCGGCGCGAGCAGAAGAAGCTCGGAGCGCAGGAGCGGCGCGCGCTCTTGATAGCCGCTTCGCCGGACGAACCACCCACATTTGTCGGCGCCGGGTGAAGACTGGTCCGTCTGCGCCGGTTGAAATCTGGGCCACCTGTGTGTCCGGTGGTCTGCGGACCCTGGGTTCGTCCGCGCAGAGCGAGCCCGGGAGGACCAGGTGGTCGGAGTGGAGGAATGGGCTGAGGTTCGGCGGCTGCGTTTCGTGCGTGGGCTTTCGATTCGAGAGATCCATCGCCGGACGGGGTTGCATCGCGACACGATCCGTCGGGCGATCTCGAGCGAGGTCCCGCCGCGCTATCGGCGGGCAGCGAAGGGTTCGAAGCTTGACCCGTTCAAGGATGAGATCCACCGGCTGCTCAAGGACGATCCGCGTCTGACGGGCGTGCGCGTTCGGGAGCTGCTGGCGCCGCTTGGGTGTGATGCCGGGAAGTCGGTTGTCGATGACTATCTGCGTGACGTGCGGCCGTTGTTCGCGCCCAAGCCGAGGACGTTTCAGCGGGCCGTCTATCCGCCTGGCGAGGTCTGCCAGTTCGACGTCTGGCAGCCCAGAGGGGAGGTACCGGTCGGTCACGGCCAGACGCGCAAGGGCTGGGTGGTCGTCGCGTGTTTGGGCTACTCGCGCGCGGGTGCTGGCGCGCTCGTGTTCTCGAAGGAGACGCCGGATCTACTTTCGGGGATTCGGCGTTGTCTCTGGCAGCTCGGCGCGTTGCCCGACACACTGGTCTGGGACCGGCAGGCCGGCATCCACGGCTATGACGGTCGCCCGTCGGTCGAGTTCGCCGGCTTCTGCGGTCAGCTGAAGGTCGGCTGGCATTTCTGTGCCCCGGCCGACCCGCAGGCTAAGGGGGCGGTCGAGCGGCTGCAGGGGTTCTTGGAGACGAACTTCGAGCCGGGCCGGTGCTTCGCGAACGAGCTTGATTTCCAGGACCAGCTCGATGGCTGGTTCGTGAAGGCCAACGCACGCGTCCACAAGACGCTGCGCGTTCGTCCGGTCGACCGGCTCGTTGAGGAGATCGCGGTGATGGCGCCTTTGCCGGCGCGGGTGCCGGAGACCGACCGGCGGTGGGTGGCGCGAGTCTCACCGGACCCCTACCTGCGGTTCGACACCTGCGACTACAGCCTCGATCCCGGCCTCGTCGGCCGGCGAGTCGAGATCCGCGTCGGCGATCGCGAGATCACCGCGGTCGCGCTCGAGACCGGGGAGCTGGCCTGTCGGCATGTCCGCTCGTTCGCCAGGCACCAGACGATCACCGCGTTGGAGCACGCTCGGGCGCTCAAGCGCCGCCGCGTCAGCGCCAGCGAGCCGGTCGCGGCGTCGGCCATCGAGACGCGGTCGCTGGCCGTCTACGACGCCCTGATCGCATGAGCCGCCCCACCAGCGAGCTGGCGCACTTGTTCCGCGAGCTCAAAGCCCCCGCCGCGGCCGCCGCGTTGGGCAAGCTCGCCGACCGTGCTCGCGCCGAGGAGTGGAGCTACGAGCAGTTCCTCGCGACCGTGCTCAAGACCGAGGCCGACAGCCGCGAGAGCCACGGCGGCCAAGCCCGCATCAAGGCCGCCAGGTTCCCCGCACGCAAGACGCTGGAGGAGTTCGACTTCGCGTTCCAGACCTCGCTGCGCCGCGAGACAGTCCTGCACCTCGGCCAGCTCGACTTCCTCGCCGGCAAAGAGAACGTCGTCCTACTCGGCCCGCCTGGGACCGGCAAGACCCACCTCTCGATCGCGCTGGCGATCCGTGCCTGCCTCGCCGGGCACCGCGTCCAATTCCGCACCGCGACCGAGTGGGTTGCGCTCTTGGCCGATGCGCAACGCCAAGGCCGCCTCGACGCCGAGCTTGACCGCCTCGCCCGGATCCCGCTGCTGATCGTCGACGAAGTCGGCTACATCCCGTTCGACCCCCAAGCCGCGAACCTCATGTTCATGCTCGTCAGCCGCCGCTACGAACGCGCCAGCCTGATCGTCACCTCCAACAAGCCCTTCAGCGCCTGGGGCGAGATCTTCGGCGACGAGATCACCGCCGCCGCAATGATCGACCGGCTCGTTCACCACGCCGAGATCCTCGCGCTCAAAGGCAACAGCTACCGCCTCAAAGACCGCGACCTCACCCGACCACCGGCCGAAAACTGACTCCCCACGTTGCGACCCGCACGCCGACGCTGCTCCGCCACGGCCCTCCGGGCCGCAGCTCCACAGCGCCGGCGACCACACAGGTGGTCCACTTTTCACCCGGCGCCACCGGCCCACATTTCAACCGGCCTTGACACACATTGGCGCTTCCTCGAACAGGGGCGCCGGCCTCCCAAGTCGCATTCCGCCGCGCCATTGTCCGCCTTCGCGGCCTCGGCCTGCTGGAGATCCTGCCGCCTGAGAGTCGCATCACGAGCCCGACGCTGCTTCGAAGATACCGGCGGAAATATCTGAGACCTCGTCGGATACGACGAACGCCCTTTGGCCAGGCACTTGTCTCCGCCTATGAGTTCGAGCTGAGAGCCAGAAGACCCATCCGTTGGTTGACGCATGCCGAGAGAGCGCGGGACGCGGCTCTTGCTGCATGCCCTGCGTGTGTCTGACCTGGCCACCTCCCGGAGGCCGGTCTCCATCCCAGAGTCAACGCAGCTCCGTCGGCCCAATGACGAACCCGAGTCGCTCGGTTCCGCGACGCAATCGCCCATCAGCGTGATGAGCCGGCATCTGAGCAGGCGTGCGAGCGCCACGTAGTTCGCGTCGTAGGTCTTGGCCCAGCCGAATTCGTCCGCGACGTGCCAGACCTCGTCGGCGAGCGCTCTCGGCTCGACGCGCACGACCGGCGCGGCGAGGGCGCGATCTCGCATCGGCTCGATCTGATCGCGTCGCAGCTCGCCACGCCAGAGCATGGCGTGGAGGACGGACTGCGCCTCGATCCACATGAGCGGTGGTGCGACGAGTTCGTATCGACGGAAGCGTGCGAACCCGAGCGGCGATGCGCTCGCGGCGATCGTCACGCCAGCGTCGACGACGAGCTTCACCGGCCCTGACGGGAAAGCGCGACGGCGGCAGCCCAGTTCGGGGCGGGCGTGCCGTCCTCGAGTCGCTGCCACTCTGGTGGAAGCGGAAGCATCGGGTAGAGGTCGTCGCGAACCTCGGCCAACTCGCGCGGGTCTACGACGCGATGACCGTGAGCGGTCTGCTGCGTAAGACGGCCCTCGCGGATCCACCGACGAACCGTGCCGGGCGTGCGACCGACGCGCTGAGCTGCCTCGCTGACCGTGAGCATGCTATCAAGCCTAGGGCCCATCGCAGACGGTCTCTACAGCCTCGATGTGGTGGTGGTTTCGCGACCCCACCGTGTCCAGCCGAGCCCTTGGTTCGGGTGGTACCCCAGTGGTACACTTATTTCATGCCGACCCGTCACCATCGCATCCAAGTCACCGAGGACCCTGAGCTGACCGACGCGCTCAAAGCCGCCGCACCACACTTGCCGGCGGGACTGTCGCGCTCGCGCCAGGTGCGGGAACTGGCGATCGCCGGCGCTCGTCACCTCGCTGCTGTCCCGCATGGCGAGGCGGAGCGTCGGGAGCTGCTGGAGCAGTTGGCGCAGCGATTCGAGGAGCCGGGGGACACGGACATCGACTGGGACGCACTGCGCGAGAGCAAGCGCGATGCCTGGCCGCTCCGCTAGCGGTGGCGGCTGGGGCCAGCTTCCGCTCCTGATCGACACCTCCGCGTTCGCGCGCGCTCGGCATCCCTATGTCCGCGGTCCGTGGCAGAACGCGCTGCGGGAAGACCGGCTGCGGCTGGCGCCGCCGGCGCGGATGGAGATCCTCTTCACGGCACGCGACGGGTCGGCGTTCGACGCACTCGCCGCGCAGCTCTCGGCGCTCCGTCCGGCGCCGCTCACGTCCGCGGTGCTGCGCGCAGCCGAGGATGCGATGCGCACGCTCGCGCATCGCTCAGCGGGCTCACAACGCCTCCCGGTGATCGACTACCTGATCGCAGCAGCCGCCCAGGCGATGGGCGCTGCAGTCATCCACTACGACCGCGACTACGACACCCTCGCTGGGGTCATGGAGTTCGAGTCGGTCTGGCTGGCGCCCGCGGGCACGCTTCCGTAGCTCCCAGCCCTGCTGGTGCGCAGACACGATTGGTTCGCTCCTCGTCGCTCACTACCTAGAGCGTCCGGCTATGCTCGCCGACAGCTCGGCCGCCTACAACCTCGGCCAGCAGCTCCGGACGCGCCCCCGACGCGCAGCTCCGTCCGCGAGCCTCACGTCGGACTGGCCCGTGAACGCTAGCCGCGACGCGACGCGCGCTCGCCCGCAAGCCCCCGGAAGTGGTCGCCGCGCTCCTCGAAGTTCCGGTACGTGTCATAGCTCGGCGCGGCGGGGGAGAGCAGGACGACGCTCCCCGGGCGCGCGAACGCGCGAGCTCGGGCAACCGCGGCGGTCATGTCCTCGGCCTCGACCGCGCGCTCGGCGGGAACGCCGGCCGCGCGCGCGGCAGCGATCAACCGCGGACCGGTGCTCGGCACCCCGACGACCGCGGCCCCGTGCGCGGCGAGCGCACGGCCCAGCTCGCCGTAGTCCTGCGCGCGGTCCTGCCCGCCGCCGAGCAGCACCACCTCGCGGTCGCCGAAGCTCGTGAGCGCGGCGAGCGTCGACTCGGGCGTTGTGGAGATGCTGTCGTCGACCCACACGACGCCATCGCGCTCGGCGACGACCTCGAGCCGGTGGGGGAGTGCCGCGAACCCGATCAGCGCGTTTGGCAGCGGCGGTAGCGCGGCGCCGAACGCCTCCAGCGCCGTCAGCGCGGCGCACAGGTTCAGCGCGTTGTGCTCCCCGCGCAGCGGCAGCGCGGCAGTCGGCGCCGCCAGCTCGCCGGCGCGCGCGACGCCCTCGGCGACGACGTCCCATGCCTCCGGGATGCCGAAGCGCCGCGCCGCGAGGCCCTCCGGGACGGCATCGACGATCTGCCGATCGCGCCCGTTGACGACCGCGACGTCGACCCCGGGCAGCTGCAGCAGCCGCAGCTTCTCGGCGCGATAGACCGCGTGCGACCTGTGCCAGTCGACGTGCTCGGGGAAGAGGTTCGTGACGACCGCGACCTGCGGGCCGGTGCTCAGGTCGGCGATCTGGTAGCTGGAGAGCTCGATCACCGCCGGCTCGTCCGGAGGGCGGTCGAGCAGATCGAGCGCCGGGACCCCGATGTTGCCGGCGAGGTTCATGTGCACGCCGGCCGCGCGCGCCAGATGCGTCGTCAGCGCCGAGGTCGTGCTCTTGCCCTTCGTGCCCGTGATCCCGATCACGTTGCGGCCGCCGCGCTCGGCAAGCCAGAGGCCCGTCGCGGTGGCGACCGGAACGCCGTGCTCGCGCAGCGCTTGGACCTCTGGACGGTGGATCGAGACACCGGGAGAGCGCACGACGGCGTCACAGGCTCTCAGCGCCGGGAGGACCTCGTCCCCGACGACGACGCGCGCGCTCGAGGCGCCCAGCACGGCGCGCACGTCCGTGTCCGGCTGCCCGTCCAACGCGATGACGGCGATGCGCGCCGAAGGGAGGCGGCGCGCGAGCTGCATGCCCAACGAACGGGCCTCCCGGCCGGCGCCCCAGACGCCGACCTGCGCGCCGTCAAGGTCCGAGAATCTCACGGACGGACGGCAGGATGGCGGGGGGCACGTCGTGGTCGTCGCTGAGCGACAGCACCGTGGTCGGGTCGCCGGCACCGGGGGCGGATGCCAGCACCTCGGCGACGAGCCGTCTCACGACACGATGCTCGCGCCAGCGCGGATCGTCTGCGAGCAGGCGAATGGCCGCGATGCTCTCCTGCTCCTCTCCCACGCACTCGAACGGCTTGTGCCCTCCTGTGGCGGTGAGGAGCGCAAACCCCGCGAATTGGTCCTCGTCATCCAGGAGGTCGTGCCCGAACACCTCGCGGAGATGCGCCGGCGTGCTGAACGGTGCAAGCACGAGGAAGACGAAGCGGCACTTCGGGCAGTCGCAGCACCATGACGTGCCGCGCAGCTCGGGGTCGAGCCGGAAGATCGTGTTGCAGCTCGTGAACGCGGGGTGGTACGGCTCCATCCGCGCGAAGGCGCGCGCGATCGCCAGCTCCGAGGCCGGGCGCAGCACGGAGAAGATCTCCACGTCGCCGGTCGCCTCGGCGACGGCGGCGCGCAGCAGCCGCTCGGCGCGCAGGCTCTTGCTGAACTGGTGGTTCACCTCGACGCCGTCCCATGTCACGTTCCCGCTGGATGCGGACCGCTCGTTCGCCATCGCGACCGCGTCGAGACCGTGGAGGGCGGCAGTGAGGAGCGCGACACAGGACACGATCGCCGTGATGGGGACGTGCCCGTTGAGCGCACCGCGCCGGTTGAGCTCCGAGAGGTGGGGATCCAACCGCCGCCGGACCAGCAGGTGGGGGAGTCCGGCGACCTCGGCCGTGCGGGCAATCGGTGGCGCATCGCCGACCGAGAAGAGCACCGTGTCGTCAGCCACGCGGCGGACGATCTCCAGGGCGACCGCAGAGTCCTTGCCGCCGCCGATTGGAACGAGGACTCGCTGCGGAGCACTGTGCCGAGGTCTCCACGACGGAGCGATCGGCTTCGAAGGGAACTCCGGACGCGGCAGGGATGACAGCCGATTCGTGAACGCGAACTCGCCGAGCCCCTCCGAGTAGAGTGCCTCGAGGAGAGTCGCGGTCGCAGGCGGTGGCGTCCCCGTCTCGCACCGAACGGTCCCGGGCACCGCGGTCTTGAAGTAGCTCACGCCGGCAACCCAGTGCAGGAGGGCGAGCAGGCCTTCGACTCGCGGCCGAACATGTCGAGGTACCTGAGTGCCGTCCGGAAGCTCGAACTGCTCGACGAACTCGACCTTGTCGTCAAGCGCGTAGCGAAGCGTGACCAGCCCGTTCTCGCTGATGTCTCGGTCCACGAAGCGAAGGGACTCGAACACTCCTGGATCGAACGCTGCTGGGGCAGTTCCCGCACGCACGGCCATCGCATCAGCCTAGACGGCAGAGCGGCAGGTCGCGGGCTGCTGCTCCGCGCACGCGGAGCCGTCGCGGCACGTCGCGTCACCGTGAAGGGGAGAGCGTCACCGTGACACAGCCAACCGGAAAAGGTCGGAAAGAGCGGGGCAGAGCTCCACCTAGGGATGTACATCCGGCGAGCGTCTGTTAGCTTCGCGCGCCTCGCACGGCAGTCCATCCCCCAACTACGGACGAGCTGTGCTTTGGACACGCGTCGGGTCCCCCAAGACGAGCGCTGTGTCCATCTCCCGCCGGTGGCCAACGCGCCGGTTCGGCGGTGGCGACGCCCCTCGTCCCCCATCCCGCGAGGGGCGTCGCCGTTCCGCCGGTCGACCGGCGCCTCGCGCGGACCACCCCCGCTAGCCTCCGCCGCCATGCGCGCCGTCGTCATCACGAGGCACGGAGACCCAGGCGTCCTGCGAGTCGAGGAACGTCCCGACCCGCCGCTCGCGCCCGGCCACGTGCGGATCGAGGTCGCAGCCGCCGGCGTGAACTTCGCCGACACGATGGCGCGGACCGGCCTCTACCCGGACGCGCCGAAGCCGCCGATGGTCGTCGGCTACGAGGTCTCCGGCACGGTCGCCGAGGTCGCGCCCGACGTCCAAGGCATCGCGCAGGACGCGCGCGTGATGGCCGGGACGCGGTTCGGCGGCTACGCCTCGCAGGTCGTCGTGCCTGCCGCCGCGGTTGTCCCGCTGCCCGACCACCTCAGCTTCGAGCAGGGCGCCGCGATCCCCGTCAACTACGCGACCGCGTGGGCGGCACTGCTCGGCTACGGCAGCCTCACGGTCGGCGAGACGGTGCTCGTGCAGGCGGCCGCCGGCGGTGTCGGGATCGCCGCGACGCAGATCGCGAAGCGCCATGGCGCCGAGGTCCACGGCACCGCATCTCCCGGCAAGCACGACGCGATCCGCGCGAACGGCGTCGACGTCGCGCACGACTACACGCGAGCCGGCTGGGACGCCGGCCTGAAGGGCCGCTTCGACGTCGTGCTCGACGCGATCGGCGGCAGCTCCTTCCGCAGCTCCTACCGGATGCTGCGCGCCGGCGGCCGCCTCGTCGCGTTCGGCGCCTCCAGCGTGCAGCAGGGCGAGCGGCGCAACCTCCTGACGGCAGCCCGCGCGGGGCTGCCGATGCTGCGCGGGTTCGACCTGATCAGACAGATGTCGGACTCGAAGGCGGTGATCGGCCTCAACATGCTGCGCCTGTGGGATGACCGCGGCACGCTCCAGCCCTGGACCGACCCGCTCACGGCGTTGATGGACGACGGCACCGTCAGGCCGCTCGTCTCCGACGTCGTGCCGTTCGACCGCGCCGCCGACGCCCACCGCGTCATCGCCGAGCGGCGCAACGTCGGGAAGGTCGTGCTTGTCCCGTAGCTCAGCCGAGCCCGTGCCGCGCTATGCGCGCAGTCGGTAGCCGCGTACGAACAGGCGCAGGTTCGCCATGAACAACGCGGCGGTCGCGAGCGCGAGCACGCCGACCGCGAGCGCGATGTTCACGTCGCTGTAGTCGAGGAAGCCGTAGCGCACGATCCCGATCATGTAGTAGACGGGATTGACGTGCGTGAGCGTCTCGAACGGCTCCGGCAGCAGCGTCGCGGAGTAGAAGAC
Source organism: uncultured Actinomycetes bacterium (assembly GCA_963770165.1). Lineage (GTDB taxonomy): Bacteria > Actinomycetota > Thermoleophilia > Solirubrobacterales > Solirubrobacteraceae > Conexibacter. The sequence continues at coordinate 89,468 of CAVYOK010000022.1, read as the reverse complement.
GCCGCCGAGGAAGATCAACGGCATCAGCACGAACTGCTGATAGACCGCCACGTCGTCGAACTGCTCCGCGCGCACGCCGACGAGCACGCCGAGCTGCGAGAAGAAGAAGCCGACGAGGAACATGCCGACCAGCAGCACCAGTGGGTGCTCGACCGGCAGGTCGACCAGCAGCGAGGCGGCCACGAACGTCAGCGCCGACACGGTCAACCCGCGCAGGAAGCCCCCGAACGAGAAGGCGAGCAGCAGCTCGAGCGGCGAGGCGGGGGAGGACAGCTGGTCGTCGATCGAGCGCTGGAACTTCTGCTGCAGGATCGAGGACGAGTTGTTGGCGAACGCGTTGATCGCCCACGCCATCATGATCAGACCCGGAATCACGAACACGACGTACTTGATCCCGTGCAGCGTGTCGATCCGCGAGCCGAGCGCCGCGCCGAACACCGACACGTAGAGGAACGTCTCCAGCAGCGGCGCGCCGAGCGTCTGGCGCTTGATCTTCATGAAGCGGTTGCACTCGCGCCGCACGAGCGCGAGGAAGCGGATCTGGCGCGGACTCAGCCGCGGCAGGCCGCCGCGCTGGCGCTCTGGGGCGCGGCGCGGCGCCTCGGTCACGGTGCTGCTGCTCACACCGCCTCCTCGGCCGCGAGGTGGGCGCGCGAGAGCTCCTTGCGCCCGACGAGCTCGAGGTAGGCGTCCTCCAGCGAGGCGACGCCGTAGCGCGCGGCCAGCTCGCCGCTCGATCCCTGCGCGACGATCTCCCCGCCGTTGATGAAGGCGATCGCGTCGCACAGCTGCTCGGCCTCCTCGAGGTAGTGCGTCGTGAGCAGGATCGTCGTGCCCTCGGCGTTGATGCGCTGCACGTATTGCCACAGCTCGAGCCGCAGCTCGACGTCGACGCCGGCGGTCGGCTCGTCGAGGATCAGCAGTCTGGGGCGGTGCATCAGCGCGCGCGCGAGGATCAGGCGCCGCTTCATGCCGCCCGACAGCGTGCGCGTACGCTCGGTCTTCTTGTCGGTCAGCGAGAACGCCTCCAGCAGCTCTCTGCAGCGCTCGCGCCGGTCGCGCCGCGACATCCCGAAGTAGCCGCCGTGGTAGTCGAGCGTCTCCTCGACGGTCAGGAACCAGTCGAGGTTGATGTCCTGCGGCGCGAGCCCGACGGCGAGGCGCGCCTGCTCGTAGTGCTTGACGGCGTCGTGCCCGAACACGCGGATCGCGCCGGAGGTCGGCGCCGCGAGGCCGGTCGTGCAGTGGATCAGCGTCGACTTGCCGGCGCCGTTCGGGCCGAGCAGCCCGAAGAACTGGCCGGGGGAGATCGAGAGCGAGACGGACTTCAGCGCCTCTGTTCCGGTCGGATAGCGCTTGACGAGGTCTTCGATCTGGAGCGCCATCTGCGAACTATTGTACGCGCAACGATCCGTGCGCGCGCTGCGGTTCCCGATTGACGCTCTGCTAGTGCGCCAATACTCTCCGATCCGTGCCCGTCCTCGCCGACCGCGCCGTCCTGCCTATCCGCGGCGTGCTGGAGGAGACCGGCGACATGGTCATCCTCACCGGAAAGACGGTCGTCTCGGCGATCCGGCCGCCGTACCCCTACGGCGGGGAGTTCGTCTCGCAGTTCTTGTTCGCGCTGAAGCTCTGCTGGTTCCCGCTGCTGGTCACGATGTTCACGATCTCGTACGCCGCCCCGGGCCTGCAGGCGGCGAACTTCCTGACGCTGTTCGGCGCGCTCGACCGCATGGGTGGCTTCTTCGTGCTGGCGGTGATCCGCGAGTTCGCGCCCGTGATCTGCTCGATCATCGTCGCGGGCGTCGCCGGCACGGCGATCACCGCCGACCTCGGCGCGCGCAAGATCCGCGAGGAGCTCGACGCGCTGCAGGTGCTCGGCGTCGATCCGGTCAAGAACCTCGTCGTCCCGCGCTTTCTCGCGCTGATGCTCGTGACCGGCCTGTTCGACGTGTTCGCGATCCTCGCCGGCGTCGCCGGCGGCGTGGTCGCCAACATCGTCAGCGGCGGCAGCATCGGGCCCTTCTTCGCGACGTTCCTCACGAACGCCTCGACGACCGACCTGTGGGGCTCGCTCTTGAAGTGCACGCTGTTCGGCGCGATAACCGCCGTCATCTGCTGCTACAAGGGGATGACTGCCTCCGGCGGCGCGGAGGGGGTCGGGCGCGCGGTCAACCAGGCGGTCGTGATGACGCTGATGGCGACCGCGTCCTTCAACTACGTCTTCACGCAGACGCTGCTCGCCACGCACCCGGAGATCAGCATCATCCGCTGAGGGGCGCGCCCGCTTCCGCCTCACCGCGGGTATCAGGCCGCGCCGGCGCGCTCGCGCGCGGTTGCGACCGCTCTCTCCGCCTCGGCGTGTCCGATGTAGGGCACGAGCGCGCAATAGAGCAACTCGGGCAGCATCTCGATGAGCTCGTCGGCGGCGTCGCGCTGCAGGCGCGAGTAGATGATCTCGTAGATCCCGCCGACCACTATGTCGGCCGCGATCTCGGGCACTCTGATCCCTCTCGGCGCCGCGGCGCGGCCCGGCTCGAGGAACTCGACGAACACGCGCATCGCGGCGTCGCGACGGTTGCGTGCCTCCGGTCCGGCGGCGATGACCTCGACGATGCACATGCGTGCGAAGGCCGGCTCGGCGGCGAGGTACGCGAGGAACGTCTCGAGCCCGTCGTGCACCTTCTGCGGCCAGCCGTCCGCCTGTTCGTACGCCTGCCCGACGGCACTCAGCAGCTGCGCGACGACCGTGTCGTAGGCGGCGAGGAAGCACTCCTCCTTGTCTGCGAAGTGCTCGTAGAAGGTGCGACGCGACAGGCGCGCGCGGGCGATGATGTCGGCCACCGTCGTGGTGGCGAAGCCCTGCTCCGCGACGGCTTCGGCGACGGCGAGCAGCATGCGCTCGCGCTGGTTGTGGACGATGAAGCGTCGCGGCAGCCCGTGGCGGCCGCGCGGCAGGCGCTCGGGGACGCGATCCGCGGCGATCGGCATCGCGCGACCATAGACACCCTCAGGAAACATCAGCGTCCTCCCGCGCGCACCCCCGCCGGCGACGAGCACGGAGCGCAAGCGTCCGGATGACCGCGTCGCAGGTTGTCGATGGAGCCCCCATGTGCGCGACAGTAGCCAATGTGGGAGACGTTGACAACAAAAGACGGTCTTGTTTATAGTTTTGCGGCGCGCCCTCGTTCATCTTGGCCCGCAAGCTCGTCCGGAGTCGGCGCGACTTGAGACGTTCCGGACGGTGGAAGGAGTCCGCCGGCGGAACACCCGGTGCGAGGCTACGTGCCAGCCTTGCGCTCGACGCGGCCGGGGCGTGCGGATGGGATCCGCCCCGGCCGCGTCACACCTTCGCGCGCTGTGGCTAAGCGGTGACGACCGTGCGAGCGACCCCGAAGCGGCCGCGGATGTCGGCGCGCCGCAGGACGCCGATGAGGCGCCCCTCCTCGGTCACCGGCATCTGCACGAGATCGTGCTCCATCATCGTCGTCCAGGCGTGTTCGATCGACGTGTTCGCGTCGATGCTGGCGACGACCTCGACCGGCAGGCGACCGATGCGGATCGCATCCGGATCGCGGCGCTGAGCGACGATCCTCACGACGTCACGCTCGGACAGCATGCCGAGGACGGTGCGGTCCTCGCCGCAGATCGGAAGCGCGTCGACGTTCAGCTCGGCGAGCTTCCTCGCGCCCTCGAGCACCGTCTCGTACTCGCTGACGCACTCACCAAGACCGGTGACGTACTCCCGTGCCGTCTTGTACATCTGTTCCTCCTAGCTTGCGCCCCCCGAATGGCAGGTGAGGACGAACCGACGGCGTGCAACGTCCTACGCGCGAAGCGTCCCGGCCTCGCGCGCAACACGCGGTCGCAATGCGACCGGTGCGGCTGACACGTCCTCCTGATACGGGTGCTGCGGATGGGATACGTCAGCTTCCCAGCCTGACCGCCCGCGTTCAAGTGACAACCGTCGCATGGGTAGGTCCCCACGCGACCGGCGTGGTTCACTCAGGCTGGAGGCTGAGCAGCGAGAGCTCGGAGATCGCCGGTCGCGCTCCGTCCGGCGGCGCGCCGACGATCCACACCAGCACGTACCGATAGCGCCGGTCCGGCAGCTTCACCTTCGTCTGCGCCGCGATTCCGGAGCGGTCCGCGAGATGGTCCCAGCCGGGGTCGGTGATCGTGGCCGGTGGATCGCTCCCTGCTCCGTAGATCTCGATGCTGATGCCCGGGGTCGGCGTCTGCAGCTCGAGCCGGCGAAGCTTCTCCTTGCCGGCGAGGTCGACGTAGATGCCCACCTGCGGCGGCGCGGCGGGGTCGGCGGCGACGGGCGCCTTCCACGCTGTGCGCGTCGAGCCGTCGACGGCACGGCTCGGGTCGCCGAGGTCCACGTCCGGCGCTGTGTACGGCGCATATGCGACCGCAACTGCGCCGAGCGCGATGTCGGTGAGCGCGAGCTGCGGCTCCGGTGGCGGTGTCACGGTCGTCGTCGTGGTCGGCTCGGGCTCGACCAAGCCGCTGCCGGTAGAGGCTCTGGAGCCGGCGCCGCCGCTCCCGTGCGTTCCGAGGCTCGTCGATCCGAGCTGGCCCGACGCGCCCCCACCGACGTTCGAGGTCGGCGTGTCCGGCAACGTGGCTGGCGGCGTGTAGCTGTAGGACGGCTCCTGGGTGGCCGGCGGGAGCGCCTCGGGGGCCGTCGTCGCCGGCGGCGCCTGCGCGATCGTCGTCGCCGGAGGCGGGGGCACCTTGTCGTCCTGCATGATCGTGTAGCCGCCTGCCGACGCGGCGCCGACGAGGACGGCGAGCGTCGTGGCGATGCCGATCGCGGAGCGGACGCCCGCGCGGCGCGGCCCCGGCAGCTCGTGGCCACACTCGAGGCACCAGCGCTGAGGCATCGCGGCGGGTGCGCCGCAGCTCGGGCAGGCGCGCTCGCTGGGGGACTCCATGTCGTCAAGGTACCCCATCGCCTCGGCGACATCGCCGGCAAGCCGGATCTGGGCCGATCGGCCGCGAACGCGCCGCGTCGGATCGCCGAGCCCTTCGCTAAGCTGCGGCGCGTGATCGCTCTCGCCTCACCTGCCTTCACGTTCACGTTCGGCCTGCTCGTGACGTTCCTCGGCATCGGCGTGATCGCCAACGTCCTGATCGCCTACGCGGTGATCCAGGTCCTCGGCGAGCGCCAGCAGAACGAGGAGCACCGCAGCCAGCTCGACGCCTGAAGGCGTCGCCGCTCGCTCAGAACGGCAGCGCAGCCGCGACGTCGGCCAGACGCGGCGCGTTCGCGTCCCGCTCGGAGACGATCGGCTCGACCTCGGTCGGCCACGCGATCGCGAGCTCCGGATCGTCGTAGGCGATCTCCGCCTCCGTCGCCGGGTCGTAGTAGCTCGAGCACTTGTAGACGACGTCCGCGACCTCGCTCAGGACGCAGAAGCCGTGCGCAAACCCGGCGGGCACGTACACCTCGCGCATCGACTCGTCGTCGAGCGTGAAGCCGGCCCATCTGCCGTAGGTCGGCGAGCCGCGCCGGAGGTCGACGGCGACGTCGAAGATCGCGCCGCGCGCACAGCGCACGAGCTTCGCCTGTCCTGGCGCGGTCTGGAAGTGCAGTCCGCGGAGCGTGCCGCGCCGCGAGCGCGAGTGGTTGTCCTGCACGAACGCCACCTCGACCCCGATCTCGGCGAGCGCCTCCGCGCGGAACGTCTCGACGAAAAAGCCGCGATGGTCGCCGAACACATCCGGCTCGATCTCCAGCACGCCGTCGAGGGTGGTCGGCAAGACCTTCATCGGCGGGCAGCATAGAGCGGGCGGCGACGTGAAGGAGAGCACTGGTCGGGCGTCGAATCCATCGCTGCCGATGAAGCGAGCCTCCGCAACCACCACCCCCGAGCCGCCGCGCCCGCACGGCCACCAGGCGCTCTCCGACTACATCACCGCCCGTTTCGACGAGTTCTCGCGCTCCCAGAAGGACGTCGCGCAGTACATCGTCGACCACCTCGACGAGGCCGCCTTCCAGACGGCCGAGGAGCTCGCGCGCCGTGCCTCGACCTCGTCGAGCACGGTCGTGCGCTTCTCGCAGGCGCTCGGCTTCGAGGGCTTCCCCGAGCTTCAGCAGGCCGCGCGCGAGGAGTACCGGCGCCAGGTCGGCGCGGGCCAGGGCTCAGGCGGCGGCGGTGCCGTCCCGGTCGCCGCGCCGCTGTTCTCGCTCGACCAGACCGAGTACGAGACCGCGCTCGCGACCGACCATGTCAACGTCGAGGAGACTGCGCGCAAGCTCTCGCGCAGAGAGATGGACGCGGCGATCGAGGCCATCTCGACGGCAGAGCGCGTGCTGATCGCCGGCACGGACCAGATGGCCTTCTTCGCAAGCTACCTGCGCCATCTGCTGATGCTGCTCGACATCCGCGCCGAGGTCGTCGCCTCGCCGTCGCAGGAGGCGCTCGGCCGGCTCGCGCGAATCGACGAGATGACGCTCGTGATCGGCCTTTCGGCCGGCCGCCCGCATCCGTTGATCGCGCGCACCATGAAGCTGGCGCGTCACCGTAGAGCGCCGACGCTGGCGATCACAGACGCGACACTGTCCGAGGTCTCCAGACTTGCACGCATCCGCCTCTACTACTCCTCGAACAGTCCTGCCTACGTGCGTTCGCACGTCGCACTGCTGGCGCTGCTGCAGGGTCTTGCGTATGGCGTCTACGCGCGCGACGCGCAGCAGTACGAGACACGCATCAAGGCGTTCCGGCTGAAGTAGTCCCGATGCCGGCCCGCCCACCCTGGGCGCCGGTCACCGCTCGGCGATGAACAAGCCCTGCTGTGCGCGACCGACGCGATCCTGCTCGTCGTACAGCGCGCTGTCGCTCACGCCCATGCCGGCGTCGCCGACGCGCGTGATCGCGTCGAGGCCGACCCACTCGCCGCGCGGCAAGCGCTCGACGTAAAGCGTCAGATCCGGGTTGATGAAGACGTGCGTCGCCCACGAGACGGCGGTCGCGATCCCGTTGCCGAAGTCGGCGGCGGCAGTCAGCCGCTGCAGCGGCGAGGGCTGCTCGCCGGCCACGAGCGGATGCCGCAGGCGGAACCACGCGAACGCCGGGCCGACCTCCCAGAACGAGCCGCAGACGAAGCGGATCTCCATCGCGTGCCACGCGAACGACGGCGCGCGCTCGCCTGGCGGCTCGAGCAGCGTCCCTGCCGCCGGGCCGCCGTGCGCCGGTGGATCGGGGTCGGCGTCGGGCGCCGGCACGGCGTCGCTGCGGATCCGCAGGGCGGTCGCGCGAGCGACTTCCGACTCGCCGGCGTGCAGCCGCGCCTCCACGAGCTGCACGCGCTTGCCGTCGCGCAGGACCCGCGTGCGCAGGTCGAGCGGCGTCAACGGGACCGGTCGCAGGAACTCGTAGGTGATGCGCACGACGTCCATCGGCACGGCGCTCTCGACGCGCTCGATCGCGCGGGCGATCAGGGCCGCGGGCGCCCCACCGTGCTGGGCGTTCGGGTCCCACGGACCGCGCGAGAGCTCTGTGGGAGCGAAGCGGTCAGGACGCTCCGGAAGGTAGATCGCATCGCTCACCGCCGCGAAGGCTAACCGGCCGACGTACGGCCTCGCGCCGTGGCTATATTGCAGCCACGATGCGCGACGAGGCGACGTTTACGGTCAAGGCCGGTTTGGCGGAGATGCTCAAGGGCGGTGTGATCATGGATGTGGTCACCGCCGAGCAGGCGCGGATCGCCGAGGCCGCGGGCGCGTGCGCGGTGATGGCGCTGGAGCGGGTGCCGGCGGACATCCGTCGCGACGGCGGCGTGGCGCGCATGTCGGATCCGGAGATGATCAGGGGGATCCAGGAGGCCGTCACGATCCCGGTGATGGCGAAGGCGCGGATCGGCCACTTCGCCGAGGCGCAGGTGCTCGAGGCGCTCGAGGTCGACTACGTCGACGAGTCTGAGGTGTTGACGCCGGCGGATGAGGTCCATCACATCGACAAGTGGGCGTTCAAGGTGCCGTTCGTGTGCGGTGCGACGAATCTCGGCGAGGCGTTGCGGCGGATCGGCGAGGGCGCGGCGATGATCCGCTCCAAGGGCGAGGCCGGCACCGGCGACATCGTGAACGCGGTCACGCACATGCGCCGGATCACCGGTGAGATCCGCAGGCTGGGGGCGCTGGAGCAGTCCGAGCTGGCATCCGCCGCGAAGGAGCTGCAGGCGCCGTTGGATCTCGTGCACGGTGTCGCGGAGCGCGGGAAGCTGCCGGTCGTGTTGTTCTGCGCCGGCGGGATCGCGACGCCGGCGGATGCGTCGTTGATGATGCAGCTGGGTGCGGAGGGGGTGTTCGTCGGCTCCGGGATCTTCAAGAGCGAGGATCCGGAGCGGCGCGCGAAGGCGATCGTCGAGGCGACGACCCACTTTGCCGATCCGCAGCGCGTCGCCGCGGCCTCCACCGGCCTCGGCACGGCGATGGCCAGCCTCGAGTCCTCCAAGCTCGAGTCCGAGCAGCTGCTCGCACAACGCGGCTGGTAACGAGGCGCGGCGTGGACGCGCCGGTCGTCGGCATCCTCGCCCTGCAGGGGGACTTCGCGGCGCACGTGCACATGCTGCGCGAGCTGGGCGCCGAGCCGCGCGAGGTGCGGGTGCCCGCGGACCTCGACGGCCTCGACGGGCTCGTGATCCCCGGCGGCGAGTCGACCACGATGACACTGGGGATCGAGCGCGAGCAGCTCGCCGAGCCGCTGCGCGAGCTCGCCGCGCGCGGCACGCCGCTGTTCGGCACCTGTGCGGGGCTGATCATGCTCGACCGCGACCATCTCGGCCTGATGGACCTGCGCGCCGAGCGCAACGCGTTCGGCCGTCAGGTGCGCTCGTTCGAGGCCGACCTTGAGCTCGACGGGATCGACGGTCCGCCCGTGCGCGCGGTCTTCATCCGCGCGCCCTGGGTCGCCGAGCATGGGGACGCGGTCGAGGTGCTGGCTGCCGTCGACGGGCATCCCGTCGCCGTGCGCCAGGGCGACCGCCTCGCGATCTCGTTCCACCCCGAGCTGACCGGCGAGAGGCGCCTTCACGCCTGCTTCCTCGAGCTCGTGCGGGCACGTCTGGCCGCGCGGCGCTGAGACCCGGTCGGCCGCTCAGACCCGCTGACGGTCGTGCTCGCGCGCGTACCGCCGGAACGCGCGCTCGAACGCGTCCCAGTCGGTCGGCGGCGGCTTCGGTCTGCGGCCGCCACCTCCACCGCCTCCGTCGTCACCGTCGTCGTCGCTCGGCGGCGCGTCTCCACGGCTGAGCCAACCCGCCGCGCACACGAGCTCGCCGGCAGCCGCGAGCAACAGCGTCGCGGGCACCAGCGCCCCGGCGGCGAGCGTCGCCGCCGCGGCGACATACCCGGCCATGCCAGTCGACAGCAGCGCGCCCCGGACGCCGCCTCCGACCCGTCGGTGCGGCGGCGGACCCAGGAACGCGAATCCCACGGAGGCGAGCAGCAACAGCGCGAGCGCGAGCTTTGGGGCGAGCGCCATGCCGACCGTGTACCCGGATCGCCGGGTCCCCGCAACCGCGAGGCCTCTACGGACGCACCGACGTTGGCGTCACACGTCGCGGCCGCCGACTGTCAGCGGCTCCAGCTCGCTCGCAGCCGCCGCCGCGACAGGACCGAGCAACGGGGCAAGCGCGCAGTAGAGCATGTCGGGCAACAGCTCCGGAAGCTCCGTCGCCGCCCCACGGCGCACGTGGGCACCGATCAGCTCGCTCCACGCTCCGAGGACCGCAGACGGGGTGGAGGGGGGGACTGCGGCATCGTGCGGCGCGGCGGCGACCCCCTCGGCGATCAGCGGCGCGAGCTGCTCGACGAAGCGGTCGCGACGCTCAAGCGCACGGGGTCCGGCGGCGAGCACCTCGACGAATGCGACGCGTGCCTCGTGTGGATGCGCCGCGAGCGCGTCGAGCGCCCACACGAGCGCGTCGCGCAGCTTGGCGCTCCACGGCGCATCGAGCGCGAAGGCGGCGTGCGCGCCGTGCAGCGCCCGCTCGACGACCTGGTCGTAGGCGGCGAGGAAGCAATCCTCGCGGTCGGCGAACTGCTCGTAGAACGTCTTGCGCGAGACGCTCGCACGCGCGATCACCGCGCTGACCGTCATCGCCGCGTAGCCCTTGCTCCCGGCGACCTCGATGGCAGCGCGCAACAGGCGAATCCGCTGCGAGCGGATCACCTCCTCCCGCGGCAGGCCGTGTCGTCCGCTCGGCAGCGGAGCGAGCAGCCAATCGACGTCTTCCTCGCGCACGAGGGCGGCAGCTTACACGCGAATCCCCCGACGCCACGGGCGATCGGAGGCGTTCAATTCAGCGAGCCGAAGGCGGCACGCCAAGCAGCATGAAGGTGTAATGCAGCAGCTCGTCCGTCAGCCGCGGGAGCCGACCGGCACGGCCACGCACCAGCTGCGAATAGACGAGCTCGTGGATCCCGCCGACGATCGCCTGGCCGACCAGCGTCGGCGGTGTGGTGACCGGCTGCGCTCGCTCGCGCGTGAAATCGAGAAAGCGCGCGAAGCGACGCAACGCTGCCTCGCGGCGCGCGAGCGCACGCGGCCCGGCGGCGAGCACGTCGACGACGGCGAGATGCGCGAAGTCCGGCTCGGCCGCGAGCGTCGCCAGCAGCGCGTCGTAGGCGAGGGCGATGCTCTCCTCCCACGTCTCACCCGTGTGGTAGGCGGCGACGAGCCGCTCCGTGCAGATCGCGACGATCGCGTCGTAGGCCGCCAGGAAGCAGTCCTCCTTGTCTTCGAACTGCTCGTAGAACGTGCGGCGCGAGACGCCGGCGGCCTTCAAGACCTCGGCGACCGGCGTGGCGGCATAGCCGCGGCGCGCGACGGTCGTGGCCATGCCGTGCAGCAGGCGATCTCGTTGCGTGTCGCGCGCGAGCGCGGACGCGCGCGGCGCCTCTCCCTCGACTGCTTCAGTCGTCCCGTTTGGTCCCATGGCATCCACGTCCTGGTCCCGGCCTCGAAGACGCGGGCGTTTACCGTAGTCCATCGCCCGATACCGCGTGCCGCGGGCTGGTTCTGAACGCGAAGGATTGCTTGAGCAATGGTACCTTGCTGAGCAACGAATCGCGCGTCTGCACTGAGCTTCGCCGGACGCCGGGACGCCGCAGAACCCGGTGGACACCCCAGCAGGAGTCATGGTAGTTTCCCATTGAGAGCTGGTGGCGCTGCGGGTCCTTGCATGGGGCATCTGCCGAGGGCCGGGACGTATATCGGGATCGTCCCGACAGTGGCCCGCCAGGAGCCGAGACGAGGGGACCCAGCGGTGGCTCGATCCGACGTGTCGGGAATTCGACGGCGGCGACAGTGGTCGCCGGACGCGCGAGCGCTCGGCGTCGTCGGCGATCGCTGGATCCTCTTGATCGCACGGGAGCTGGCGTTCGGTGCGTTGCGCCTGTCCGAGCTGCAGCGCGCGTTCCCGGGCATGTCGACGGGTGCGCTCGAGCAGCGCCTCAACCGCATGAGCTCCGAAGGGCTCGTGGAGCGCCACCGCTATGCGGAGGTGCCGCCTCGTGTCGAATTCGAGCTCACGGACGCCGGCCGCGACATGCTCGCGATCCTCGCGCCGATGGTGCAGTGGGCGCTCCGTTGGGCGTGGTCGGCGCCGCAGCCGGACGAGTGGGTCGACGTGACGGCGATGTTCCGCCTTGCCGGCTGCGTCGTCTCGCCGCCGCCGGACGCGCACGCCGAGGTCGAGCTGATCGTGGAGGACGAGCAGGGCGTCGCGCTCGACCTGTACACGCTGCGGATGGCAGGCGGGTCGGCGACCGTTGTCCACCGGCCGGCTGAGCATGCGGACACGGTCATCACCGGCACGTCCACCGCGTGGGCGCAGGCGCTCGGTCCGGCGCACGGTCTGGACGGGCTGCACATCACAGGGAACCGGCGCGCCGCTGAGATATTCCTCGCCGGCTTCCGTCCGACGATGCAGGGATCGCGTTAGGGAAACCGGCTTCGCTTGGGGGACGGGCGCGGGGGTTGGGGGACCCCCGCGCCACGCTTACGGGAACGGCGCGGAGGCTTGGGGGAGCCTCCGCGCCAGCTCCCGAGCGCCCAGCAGGCCCCTCCGGCACCCGTTGGCCGCTGCCATACTCGCGCCATGCGGATTGCCGTCGCAGCCGACGAGCTGACCGGGGTCGCGGAGCTCGTGCCGGAGGCGCTGCGAGCGCGCGGGCACGAGCCGGTGACGCACGGCGCGCTCGCGCCCGGGGAGCGCAGCGACTGGGCGTGGGCGAGCGAGCGAGCTGCGCGCGACGTCGTCGACGGCCGGGTGCAGCAGGCGGTCGTCTGCTGCTGGACCGGCACGGGCGCGTCGATTGCCGCCAACAAGGTGCGCGGGATCCGCGCCGCGCTCTGCTGCGACGCCGAGACGGCGGCCGGCGCGCGCCGCTGGAACGACGCGAACGTGCTGGCGCTCAGCCTGCGCATGACCTCGGCGGCGCAGCTTGACGAGATCCTCGACGCGTGGTTCGCCGCCGCGCCGAGCGGCGAGGCCGACGACGTCGCCAACGTCGCGCACGTGGGCGACATCGAGCAGGGCTAGATGGTCGATCCACGAGGTTCACGGATGCGAGGGGTGCGATGGGTGGATGCTGGAGGACGCGCGGCATCGAAGGCGATGCCGGTGGCATCGGCGAGATGCCGTGCGGCATCCAACGCCGCCCAGCGTGACCCTCGCGCCGGGAGATCGTGAGATCGAGCATCTAAACTCGCTGACCGTGTCCGGTCCCGAGCGCGACTGCCCATACGGCCTGTGCGACGGCGGGGGAATGGTCGTCGACCTCGCCGAGGACACGACGTACCGTTGCCGCTGCTGGCCCGAGCAGGTCGCGCGCAAGCGAGCGAGGCGCCTCTCGCACAGCATCCCGAAGCGCTTCCAGAACCTCAGCTTCGAGCGCGAGCCCGTCCCGGCGATCGCGCGCGAGGCACCCGAGGTCGTACGCGCCGTGCGCCGCTACTGCGACCGCATCGGCGCAATGCTCGACGCGGGCGAGGGGATGTGGTTCCTCGGCAGCCCGGGGACCGGCAAGAGCCACCTGGCGTACTTGATCTCACAGCATGCGCTCGCGGCGGGTCGCTCGGTCGCGATCTACACCGGTCCACGGCTGCTCGACGAGATCCGCCGGACGTATGGCGACGAGGAGTCGAGCAGCACGCTCGACCTGATCGATCGGCTCACGAGCGTCGAGCTGCTGCACATCGAGGACCTCGCGGTCGCGCGCCCGACCGACTGGGTGCTCGAGCAGCTCTACAACATCGTCAACGGCCGCTACGAGAACCAGCGCTCGATCGTGTTCACGTGCGACCTCACGGGCGACGATCCTGACGCGAACCCGCGCGACCCGTCGCCGCTCGCGCAGCACATCACGCAGCGCAACTTCTCGCGCCTGATGGAGATGTGCGGCGACCCGCTCGTCCTGGCCGGGATCGACAACCGGCGCATCCAGGTCCGTCGCCCGGCATACGACGAAGTCGCCTAGTCTGATCCGGTGACCGACGCCCAGGATCTCCGGCCGGACGACGACCCGATCCTTCCGCGCACGCTCGACGAGGAGCTGCTCGACGAGCGCGACGCAGCCGCCACCGACCCGATCCGGATCCGGCGGATGCGGCGCGAGCTGGAGATGGGCTTCGAGGCGCTCGCGGACGTCGAACACGGCGTGACGGTCTTCGGCTCGGCGCGCACGCATCCCGACGACTCCGAGTACGAGCATGCGCGGAACATCGCGAGACGGCTCGGCCGCGCCGGCTACGCGATCATCACCGGCGGCGGCAGCGGCATCATGGCGGCCGCCAACCAGGGTGCGCGCGAGGTGGGGGCGCTCTCGATCGGACTCGCGATCGACCTGCCCTTCAAGGAGCCGGAGAACCCCTGGATCGATCGCCCGCTGCGCTTCCACTACTTCTTCACGCGCAAGGTGATGTTCGTGCGCTACGCGTCGGCGTTCGTCGTCTTCCCGGGCGGCTTCGGGACGCTCGACGAGCTGTTCGAGGCGCTCACGCTGATCCAGACGCGCAAGATCCGGCACTTCCCGCTCGTGCTGGTCGGCCATGACTACTGGGACCCGCTCGTGGCCTGGCTGCGCGGCACGCTCCTGCGCGAGGGCAAGATCTCGCCGCCCGACATGGAGCTGATGGCGGTCGTCGACGACGCCGACGACGTCGTGCGGATCGTGAGCGAAGCGACCGAGCGTCGCAGCGCCCGGCGCGCCGGCTGACGGCTCCTACCGCCGCGCCTCGATCGCGGTCACGCCGCCGAGCACGCTCTGCAGCCAGCCGCCCGCGGTCGGCAGGTCGAGCAGATGGTCGATGCGGTCGACCTGCAGGCCGAGCGCGCGCAAGCGCTCGATCACCGTCTGCGCTGGGATCACGACGCGATGCCGCGGCTCCCCGGGAGCCAGCAGCCGCTCGCCGAGCGCGCGCGCCTGCATCCGCGCCGGGCTCGGCTGCGCGATCGCAAGCAGCCCGCCGGGCTTCAGCAGCGCTGCCGCATGGTCGAGCGCGAGTCCGGGCGCGCGCAGGCGCCCGAGCGACTGCCAGAAGACGATCGCCGCATAGCGGCCGCCCAGCTCCGTGATCTCCGCATGCTGGAGGTCGGCGCGCACGGCCGCGCTCGGACGTCCGGAGACGATGCCGGTGGTCAGGCGTCCGGTCGCGCGCAGCGCGTCGAGCAGCATGCGGTCGCCGCTGCTGACGTCGAGCACCGGGCCGGGTGGCGCGACGCGGGCGACGCGCGTCGCGAGCCTCCGGCGCACCCGCCGGCGTGCGGCCTCGCCGAGCGTGCAGATGCGGTGCGCGCCGCGCACCTGCGCGACGGGCGTCAGCGGCACGCGCAGTGGCTCGCGCTCGGCGGGCCACTCGAGCGCGGTCGTCGCGCCGCAGTGGTCGCACCGCAGCTGGCCGAAGGCGCGCAGGGGACCGTGCGCGAGCGGCTGCTCGCACCAGGCGCACGTCGGGAGAGTGCGCGTCGCGTCCGGGGGATCCGCGATCACAGCGTGGTGACGGTACCCGTCGGGTATGACAAGCGCGCCGCTACGCCGTATCGGTCGGCGCGCCACTCACGCTGGAACGGGAGCGACCGCTTCGAAGCGCACGATGCCGCCCTCGCCGCGCTCTACCACCGCGCCGTCGGCGACCAGCAGATCGAGGTGCCCGAGCACCTCGGACAGCGTCAGGAACGCCTGCGTGACCGCTACGTTGCCCCACATCCGCTGCGCCAGCTCGTGAGCGGTCAGCGCGCCATCGAAGAGGAGCCCGTGGATCTTGCGCTTGCGCCGCTCGGTCAGGTCGAAGCGCTCGTCGATCAGCGCGCGATGGTCGGTGACCGGCTCCCCGTGACCGGAGAGCACGAAGCGCGCCGGCAGCTCCCGTGTCGCGGTCAACGATGCGACGTACATCCGCAGCGCCTGCGGACGCGGCGCGCTCTGCGTCACATCGTCGAGCGGGCGCGCGATCAGCGGATTCGAGGAGATGTGCTTGATGAGGTGGTCGCCCCCGAGCAGGATGCCGCTCTGCTCGTCCCAGAAGACGGTGTCGGACGGGCTGTGCCCTGGGCGGTGCTGGACGGCGAACGTGCGGTCGCGCAGCGTCAGCCGACCACCGCCTCCGGCGGCGGTGCCCCCGTCTTGAAGCGGCGTCGTCACGGCGGCGCCGCTGCCCCAGCCGCGGAACGCTGAGGAGACCGAGCGCAGCGCCTGCGTCATCTCGGCCGGGATCCCGTGCCGCAGCATCAGCGCGACCGCGAACTCGTCGTCCAGCTCAGTCGCGCGGCGGTAGTCGCCCAGGTACGGCGCGAGCAGGTCGAGCGCCGCCACGTCGGCGCCCGAGCGCCGGGCGAGCACCTCCAGCAAGCCGATGTGGTCGATGTGCTGGTGCGTGACGACGATCAGCCCAAGCTGCTCGACGCGATGGCCGCGCTCGGCAAGCGCTCGCTCCAGCTCGTCGAGCGCCTTGCCGGAGTTCGGGCCGGTGTCGACGAGCGTGAGCGGGTCGTCCTCGATCAGGTAGCAGTTGACGCGCCCGACGAGGAACGGCGTCGGGATCGGCATGCAGTGGATGCCCGCGGATGCCGCCTCGGCGAGCGCTGCCTGCGGATCGAGGGCCGCGCTCACGTCAGCCGCGGATCAGCGCGAGCACTTCGTCGCGCCGCCGCTCCATGTCTTCCTGGGAGACGAGCGACTCGAGGCACAGACGCAACAGCGGCTCGGTGTTCGACGGGCGCACGTTGAAGTGCCAGTCGTCGTAGTCGACCGAGACGCCGTCGAGATGGTCGATCTCGGCGTCGCCGTAGCGCGACTCGATCTCGGCCAGCTTCGCCTGCTGGTCGGCGACCTCGGAGTTGATCTCGCCGGAGATGAAGTACTTCGCGTGCAGGTCGGCGACCAGCTCGCTGAGCTTGGCGCCGCTCTGAGAGAGCAGCTCGAGGATCAGCAGCGCCGGCAGCGTGCCCGAGTCCGCGTTGTAGAACTCGCGGAAGTAGTAGTGGCCGGACACCTCGCCGCCGAACGCGGCGCCGGTCGCGCGCATGCGCGTCTTGAAGAACGCGTGCCCGACGCGGTTCACGAGCGCGGTGCCGCCGGCCGCCTCGACGGTGTCGCGCACCGCGCGGCTCGCGCGCACGTCGTAGAGGACCGTCGCGCCGGGCTGCTTCCTCAACAGCGCTTGGGCGAGCAGCGCCGTGAGGAAGTCGCCGTCGACGAACGTGCCCGTGTCGTCGATGAAGAAGCAGCGATCGGCGTCGCCGTCCCAGGCGATCCCGAGGTCGGCCCCCTCGGCCACGACCTTCTCCATGACGAACGCGCGGTTCTCGGGCAGCAGCGGGTTCGGTTCGTGGTCGGGGAAGTTGCCGTCCGGCGTCCAGTAGGCCGTCACGAGGTCGAGCCCGAGTCGATCGAGCAGCGGGCCGATCATCGGGCCCGCCATCCCGTTGCCGCCGTCGACGACGACCTTCAGCGGCTTGATCGCGCTCGTGTCCACGAGCGCCAGCGCCGCCTCGTGGAAGGGGGCGTAGAGGTCGACCTGCTCGACCGAGCCGGAACCCGCGGCCGGGGAATCGGATCCCGCCCCGATGCCCTCCTCGATCAGCTGCCGGATGTCCTGGATGCCCTCGTCGCCCGACAGCGCCAGCGCGCCCTCGCGCACGAGCTTGGCGCCCGTGTACGGCTTCGGGTTGTGCGAGGCGGTGCACATCAGCCCACCGTCCAGCTCGCGCGAGCCGACGAGCCAGTAGAGCATCTCCGTCCCGACCATCCCGGCGTCGAGCACGTGCACGCCCTCGGCGACGAGCCCGTCGCGATAGCGGCCGGCGAGCTCCGGAGCGGTCAAGCGCATGTCGCGTCCGACGCCGACGCGCAGCTCGCCGATCGGCGTGCCGGACAGCTGCGAGAGCACGTGCGCGAACGCGCGCCCGATCAGCTCGGCGACGTCTCCGTCGATGTCCTCGCCCGCGATGCCGCGGATGTCGTACGCCTTGAAGATGCCGGGAGAGATCTGAGGCATGGGACGGCGGATCCTACGTAACATCGCCCGCTGATGAACTCCGCCGAGACCCCGGTCGCGATCCTCTGCGGCGGACGTGGCACGCGACTGCAGGAGCGCACGCAGTCGATCCCGAAGCCGCTCGTCGAGATCGGCGGCAGGCCGATCGTCTGGCACGTGATCCAGATCTACGCGGCGCAGGGCTTCCGTCGCTTCCTGCTGTGCAGTGGCTACAAGGGCGAGCTGATCGAGCGCTTTGTCGCCGACGAGTCGTGGCCGGACGGGGTGGAGGTGACGTGCCTGCCGACCGGGCTCGCGACGCCGACCGGCGGGCGCGCGCTCGCCGCGGCGCGCCACCTCGGCGCCGTGCCGTTCTGCCTCACCTACGCGGACGGCGTCGCCGACATCGACCTGCACGCCCTGCTCGCCGCCCATCGCGGGCACGGCGGCCTGGCGACCGTGACGGTCGTGCGCCCCGAGCTGCAGTTCGGCGTCGCGATGATCGATGACTCCGATCCCGCCCGCCCGCGCGTC
Organism: uncultured Actinomycetes bacterium; assembly: GCA_963770165.1. Classification (GTDB taxonomy): domain Bacteria; phylum Actinomycetota; class Thermoleophilia; order Solirubrobacterales; family Solirubrobacteraceae; genus Conexibacter. Next base: position 71,442 of record CAVYOK010000022.1, on the reverse strand, counting down.
ACCGGCTTCCGCGAGAAGCCGCGCGCCGAGCAGTGGGTCAACGGCGGCTTCTTCGTGTTCGAGCCGGGCGTCGCCGACTACCTGGCCGAGCACGGCGTGCTGGAGCGCGAGCCGCTCGAGCGGCTCGCCGCCGCCGGCCAGCTGCACGCGTTCCGCCACGAGGGCTTCTGGGACTGCATGGACACATACAAGGATGCTGTCCTGCTGAACGACTTGTGGGAACAGGGCCTGGCGCCGTGGAAGGCGCGCATCCCCGCATGAGCCGCTCCGTCTTCGTCACGGGCGCCTACGGGCTGCTCGGCTCCTGGCTCGTGCGTGCGCTGCTCGCGCGCGGCGACCGCGTAACCGTGCTGCAGCGCGACCGCGCGCCGCGCTCCGCGCTGCTGTTGGAGGGCGTCGAGGACGCGGTCGACGTCGTCCACGGCGATCTGAACGACGACGGGCTGGTCGCCCGCGCGCTCGGCGAGCAGGAGGTCGACACCGTCTTCCACCTCGCCGCGCAGACGATCGTCGGCACGGCGAACCGCTCGCCCCTCGGCACGTTCGAGTCGAACGTCCGCGGCACCTGGACGCTGCTGGAGGCTTGCCGCCTCCACGGCGCCCAGCGCGTCGTCGTCGCGGCATCCGACAAGGCGTATGGAGCAAGCGCGACGCTGCCCTACCGCGAGGACGCGCCGCTCGATGCGCGCTACCCGTACGACGTCTCGAAGGCGGCGACGGACATGATCGCGCGCTCGTACTGGCACACGTTCGGGTTGCCGGTCGCGGTGACGCGCTTCGCGAACCTCTACGGCGGCGGCGACCTCAACCGCTCGCGCCTGATCCCGGAGGCGATCGGCGCGGTGCTCGCCGGCCGCGCCCCCGTGATCCGCTCCGACGGCTCGCCCGAGCGCGACTTCCTCTACGTCGAGGACGCGGTCGAGGCGTACCTGCTGCTGGCGGATGCGCTCGACGGCGACAAGGCGCGGGGCGAGGCGTTCAACGCCGGCGGCGGCCGCCCGCATGCGGTGCGCGACGTCGTCGCCCGCATCTGCGCGCTCGCCGGCACCGACGTCGCCCCCGACGTCCGCGGGACCGGCACGCCCGACGGCGAGATCGACCGCCAGTACGTCGACGCCTCCAAGCTGCGTGCGCTGACCGGCTGGGAGCCGCGCGTCGAGCTCGACGAGGGTCTGCGCCGCACTATCGCCTGGTACCGCGAGCACCCGTCCGCGCTTGCCTGACGACTATCCTCCAGCCCGATGGCAGGCCATTCCAAGTGGGCGGGGATCAAGCACAAGAAGGCGATCGTCGACGCCAGACGCGGCGCGGCGTTCACGAAGCTCGCGCGTGCCATCACGGTCGCGGCACGTGAGGGCGGCGGCGACCCCGACTCCAACGCGGCGCTCGCGAACGCCGTCCAGAAGGCGAAGGACGCCTCGATGCCGAAGGACAACATCGAACGCGCGATCGCCAAGGGCACCGGCGAGGGCGCCGACGCCGATGCGATCGAGACCGTCCTCTACGAGGGCTACGGCCCGGGCGGCGTCGCGCTGCTGATCGAGGCGATGACCGACAACCGCAACCGCACGGGCTCTGACGTCCGCCACCTGCTCTCCAGGCACGGCGGCAACCTCGGCGAGCCCGGCTCGGTCGCCTACCTGTTCGACAAGACCGGCGTGATCACGGTCGACGCGGAGCGCTGGAGCGAGGACGACCTGATCGTCGCGATCGACGCCGGCGCGGAGGACATCGCGCAGGACGACGACGTCTTCGAGGTGCTCGCGCCGCCGGCCGACCTCGCCGCCGTGCGCGCAGCGATCGAGCAGGCGGGGATCGAGATCGGCACGGCCGAGGTCACGCAGCGACCGAAGACGCGCGTCGCGCTCGACGAGCAGAGCGCCGGCAGACTGCTGCGCCTGATCGACGCGCTCGAGGACAACGACGACGTCAACGCGGTCCACGCGAACTTCGACGTCGACGCCGAGCTGCTCGAGAAGCTGGTCGGCTGAGCCCACGATGCGGGCGGCGGTCGTCCTGGTCGCCGCCGCGCTGGTGCTCGCGGCGCTGACGCTGCTCGCGCCTTCCAGTCCCAGCTACGACCCGTTCGCGTGGATCGTGTGGGGCCGCGAGCTGATGCCGGGCGCCGGCGGGGAGCCGTTCGGGCTGGCGGGCGGGCCGTCGTGGAAGCCGCTGCCCGTGCTGTTCACGACCCCCTTCTCGCTCGCCGGCGACGCCGCGCCGGCGCTGTGGCTGCTCGTCGCGCGTGCCGGCCTGCTGCTCGCGCTTGCCGGCGCGTTCGCGCTCGGGCGTCATCTCGGCGGCCTGTTCGCCGGCGCGCTCGCGGCCGTGCTCGTGCTGCTGCTCGACGGCGTCGTCTCGCTCGCCTGGCGCGGCGCGTCCGAGCCGCTGCTGCTCGCGGCGAGCTTGTGGGCGATCGAGCGGCACCTCGCCGGCGCGCGACGGGCGGCGTTCGCGCTCGGCGTCGCCGCGGCGCTGATCCGTCCGGAGGCCGTCCCGTTCCTCGCGCTGTATGCGGTGTGGCTGTGGCCGCGGTCGAGCGCCCGCGACCGTGCGCTGCTCAGCGTCGCCTTCGCGTTCGTCCTGCTGCTGTGGATCGGCGTTCCGGGGCTCGCCGGCGACCCGCTCGCCGCCGGCGCGACGGCGCAGACGGACGTCGGCGGACAGCCGAGCCCCCTGACCGCGCTCCGCCGGGGGCTGGCACTCCCGGTGCTCGGCGTGTGGCTGCTCGCGCTGGCGTGCCGGGAGCTGCAGCCGTACCCGGCCCGGCAAGCGGTCGATGCGCTGCTCAGCGGCGCGGGCGCATGGATCGCGCTGGTCGTCGCGATGACGGCAGCCGGCTTCTCAGGCGTCGCGCGGTACATGCTCCCGGCGGCGGCCGTCGCGTCGGTGCTCGCGGGCGTCGCCGTCATCGCGCTGCTCGGCCGCGTCGCGCGCATCCGCGGACGGTGGCGCGCGGGGCGAGCACTCGCCGCGGCTGGTGCGCTGCTGCTCGCCGGCCTCGCGATCGAGCAGGCCGCGTCGCTTCCCGGCCAGGTGCGCGAGGGCACCGCGGTCGCGAGCTCGAATGACCGGCTGCGCGCGGCGATCGTGGGAGCGGGAGGCGACGCGGCGTTGCGCCGCTGCGCGCTGGGCGGCGGCTGGATCGCCGTCAACCACACGGCGCAGTCCGCGCTCGCGTGGGAGCTCGAGCTGAACCTCGACCGCGTCGCGCGCACGATGAGCCGCCCGGGATTGCTCGTGCGCGCGCGGCGCAGCGCCGCGGCCGGCGCGCCGCCGGCGGTCACGCTGACGCCTCCGCTGCACGCCGCGACGGTCGCGCGCGCGGACCCGTGGAGGGTGCTCGCCGTCCGCCCGGCCGGAGCGCCGCTGCCGGCCGCCTGCGCCGCCCGGAAGGCGTCCGGGCCTGTACGCAGAATCCCGAACATATGATCGTCCTCGGCATCGACCCGGGCACCGCGAGCACGGGCTACGGGGTCGTCGCGACCGACCCCGTCCGTCCCGGCCGCCTGCGCGCGCTCGACGGGGGCGTGATCCAGACGCCGGCCGGTCTCGCGCTCGAGCGGCGCCTCGCGACGATCCATGCGCGGGCGTGCGAGCTGATCGACGAGCACACGCCCGCCGCGGTCGCGCTCGAGGACCTCTACTTCGGCGCCAACGCCCGCTCCGCGCTCGCGGTCGGCCAGGCGCGCGGCGTCGTGCTGCTCGCCGCCGGGCAGCGTGGGCTGCCGTGCGGCTCCTACACGCCGCAGCAGGTCAAGAGCGCCGTCTGCGGCTCCGGCCGCGCAGAGAAGGGACAGGTGCAGGAAATGGTCCAGCGCCTGCTCGCCCTCTCCGAGCTGCCGCAGCCCGACCACGCCGCCGACGCGCTCGCGGTCGCGATCTGCCACCTCAACCGCGCGCCGCTCGCGGCCGCCGCCGGAGCGTCGGCGTGATCGCGCTCGTGCGCGGCGAGGTCGCCGGCCGGCGGCCATCGGCGTCCACCGGGGTCGGGGAGGTCGTCGTCGACGTGAACGGCGTCGGCTACCGCCTCGCCGTCTCGTCCGAGACGCTCAAGCACGTCCCCGCCGCCGGCAAGCCGGTCACGCTGCACAGCCACCTGATCGTGCGCGACGACGCGCTTCAGCTCTACGGCTTTGCGACCGAGGAGGAGCGCGACCTCTTCCTGATGCTGCTCGGCGTGCAGTCGGTCGGCCCGAAGGTCGCCCTCGCGGTGCTGTCCGGCGGCTCGCCGCGCGAGCTGGTCGCCGCGCTCGCCGCCGGCGACAGCGCCCGCTTCCAGGCCGTTCCCGGGATCGGCAAGCGCACGGCGGAGCGGATCATCGTGGAGCTGCGCGAGAAGGCCGGCGTCACGCTGCCGCCCTCCGGCACCCGTCACATACGCGAAGATGACGATCCGCGCACGCTCGCGCGCGAGGGACTCGTCGGCCTCGGCTACAGCGCGCAGGAGGCGGACACGCTGCTCGACGGGGCTGCCGGCACGACGACTGAGGATCTGATCGCGCACGCGCTCAAGGCGGCCCGCTCGTGAGCGCGGCGCCGCGGATCCAGACGCCCGACGTCCTGCCGGAGGACGAGCTCGATCGTTCGCTGCGCCCCCGCCGCCTGGAGGACTTCGTCGGCCAGATCTCCGTGCGCGAGCAGCTGGCCGTCTCGATCGAGGCAGCCTCCGCCCGCGGCGACGCGCTCGACCACGTGCTGCTGGCCGGTCCGCCGGGGCTCGGCAAGACATCGCTCGCGCAGATCGTCGCGGCCGAGCTCGGCGTCCCGTTCGTGCAGACCGCCGGCCCGGCGCTCGAGCGCAAGGGCGACGTCGCGGCCTTCCTGACTGCGCTCGAGCCGCGCGCCGTCTTCTTCGTCGACGAGATCCATCGGCTGCCGCGCGCGCTGGAGGAGACGTTCTATCCCGCGATGGAGGACGGCCAGCTGCCGATCACCGTCGGGCAGGGCGCCGGTGCGCGCGTCGTCACGCTCGACCTGCCGCCGTTCACGCTGATCGGCGCGACCACGCGCGCCGGCCTGCTGACGACGCCGCTGCGCGACCGCTTCGGCATCCAGCACCGCCTGGACCACTACGACGCCGAGCAGCTCGGGCAGATCGTGCGCCGCTCGGCCGGGCTGCTCGGGATCGCGATCGAGCCTAAGGGCGCCCACGCGATCGCGGCCCGCAGCCGCGGCACGCCGCGCGTCGCCAACCGCCTGCTCAAGCGCGTGCGCGATTACGCCGAGGTGCGCAGCGACGGAACCGTCACGGCCGCCGTCGCCGGTCACGCGCTCGACCTGCTCGAGGTCGACCACGAGGGCCTCGATCGGCTCGACCGCGAGCTGCTGCGCGCGATCTGCGAGCTGTTCGCCGGCGGCCCCGTCGGGCTCTCCACCCTGGCGGTCGCGGTCGGCGAGGAGCAGGACACCGTCGAGGACGTCTACGAGCCGTATCTGCTCCAGCGCGGGTTCCTCGAGCGCACCCCGCGCGGGCGCGCCGCGACCCGTCGCGCCTGGCTGCACCTGGGCCTCGAGCCACCCGCGGAGACTGCTCAGCTGTTCGGCTGAGCAGCCCTCGGCGAACCGTCTGCGCAGCGGCGCGTCGATCTGCGCGAACATGAGTTTCGCGCCGCTCTGGCGGGTCGCGGTTCCTTAACCGCCGTTCATGCCGAGGCTCGTATGCTGTGCCGGGATGGCGCACCTCTTCATTTGCCCGAACTGCGGCGCGCGGACGACCGCGACCGACCGCACCGCCGGCTTCCGTCGCGAGCCGAAAGGCTGCGCCAGATGCGGCTTCGGCTTCCTGTTCGAGCTGCTCGACGACTACTACCCGGCGCCTGACGCCGCCTTCTTCGTATGCGACCGCGAGGGCCGCGTGATCGGCTGCGGGCGCGGCTCGTTCGAGCTCACGGGGCTCGACGACGAGCGCGTGATCGGGCGCTCGGTCAGAGAGGTGCTCGGCCTCGACTTCGGCGAAGAGGGCCAGGACGTCGTCGGCACCGTCCTAGAGTGGGGCGTGCGGGCGCTCAACAAGCCCGTCACGGTCAACGCGGAGGGTGACCTCCCGGCGCAGGCCGTCGCCGATCTGTTTCCTGCGTACGACGACGACGGCGGCTTGCTGCTCGTGCTCACACCGGCCAAGTAGGATCGCCTGGTGACCGACCGCCGCCGCAACGGCCTCATCTTGCTCCTCGTCGCCGGCCTGCTGGCCGCCTCGGCGCTCGTCATCGCCGTCAAGCCCACGCGCCTCGGGCTTGACCTGAAGGGCGGCGTCGAGCTCGTCTATCAGGGCGAGCCGACTCAGCAGGTGCCGACCGTGACGCCCGAAGCGCTCGACCGCGCGCTCGACATCATCCGCTCGCGCGTCGACCAGCTCGGCGTCGGCGAGCCGGAGATCCAGCGCTCGGGCGAGGACCAGATCTCCGTCGGCCTGCCGGACGTCCAGGACATCAGACGCGCGCAGCAGCAGGTCGGCACGCCGGCCCAGCTCTACTTCTACGACTGGGAGGAGAACGCCCTCGCGACGGACGGCAGAACGGTCGCGCCGGAGCTGCCGGCGCAGAACCCCGACGCCCAGCGGATCAGCCAGGGGGCCGGCGACCCGACGCAGGGCCAACCGATCTACGACGCGGTCAGGCTCGCGTCGAGACAGAGAGCGATCACGAGCGACAGAAACGGCTCGCGGCTCGGCTCGGCGTACTACCTGTTCGACAGAGCGCACCGCTTCCTCGCCGGTCCGGAGCGCTCGCGCGACGATCTCCTGTCCGCGATCGACAGAAGAGCCTTGCCGGACGGCAGCGAGGTGCTCACGGTGCCACAGGGCTACGTCGTCCTGCAGGCGGCCGCGCGAACCGCCGACGACGACGTGCCGCCGGACGACACGCGAGCGCGCTTCTACGTGCTGCGCGATCGCGTCGCGCTGTCCGGCAAGGACATCAAGGACCCGCAGCAGGGCTTCAACGAGCTCAACCAGCCGGACGTCGAGTTCAGATTCACCGGGGCTGGCAAGACGGCCTTCCACGACGTCACGCGCACGATCGCCCAGCGTGGCCTCGACCTGCGCCTGCCCGGCACCGACCCGCGCGCCACCCTCCAGCACTTCGCCGTCGCGCTCGACGGCAGACTGATCTCCGTCGCCTCGATCGACCCGCAGCTGCTGCCCGACGGGATCGACGGCGAGAACGGGGCGGTGATCGAGGGCGGCTTCACGATCCAGAGCGCGCAGGACCTCGCGAACCTGATCCAGCTCGGCGCGCTGCCGATCGGGCTCAAGCTGATCTCGCAGTCGCAGGTGTCGGCGACGCTCGGCAGACAGGCGCTCGACCAGGGCCTGATCGCGGGCGCGGCCGGCCTGATCGTGGTTGCGCTGTTCCTGATCCTCTTCTATCGCGCCCTCGGCGTCATCGCCACCGGAGCGCTCGTGATCTACGGGATCTACTTCTACGCGTTGATCGAGCTCGTGCCGGTCACGCTGACGCTGCCGGGCATCGCGGGCTTGATCCTGACGATCGGCGTGACCGCCGACGCGAACATCGTCATCTTCGAGCGCGTCAAGGAGGAGCTGCGCGGCGGCAAGTCGGTCGCGACCGCGATCAGCACGGGCTACAGAAAGGGCCTCACCGCGATCATCGACGCGAACGTCGTGACCGTGATGACCGCGTTCATCCTGTTCATGCTCGCGACCGCCGGGGTGAAGGGCTTCGCCTTCATGCTGGGCATCGGCACGCTCGTGTCGCTGTTCACAGCCGTGATGGCGACGCAGGCGATACTGGGCACGCTCGGGCGCAGCCGCCTCTTCTCGAACCCGTCGGCGGTCGGCGCACACATCGCGGGGGCGCGCTGGCGATTCGACTTCATGGGCGCCTCGCGATGGTTCTTCTCGATGTCGGGCGTGATCCTGCTGATCGGCGCGCTGGCGATCGGCGGCAAGGGCCTCAACTTCGGCATCGACTTCACATCCGGCACGCGCGTCACGACGAACCTCACGCAGGCCTACGACGAGGCGGAAGTCCGCTCGACGCTCACGGGAATCGGCGTCGAGGACGCGAAGATCCAGCGGCTCCAGAACGAGGAGCTCGGAAGAAACGTCGTGCAGATCTCGACGGAGCAGCTGCAGCCGACCGAGGTCGAGAGACTCAGAGCGGCGCTCGACGACGACTTCGGAGGCGTCGGCAACTTCTCCAGCTCGTCGGTCGGGCCGACGTTCGGCGAGACGGTCGCGAACAACGCGATCATCGCGATCATCGCGTCGCTGCTGGTGATCTCCGCGTACATCGCACTGCGCTTCCAGTGGAAGTTCGCGGTGCCGGTGCTGATCGCCGTGATGCACGACATCCTCATCACAGGCGGCGTCTACTCGCTGACCGGACGCGAGGTGACGTCGGCGACGATCGCGGCCCTGCTGACGATCCTCGGCTTCTCGCTCTACGACACGATCATCGTGTTCGATCGCATCCGCGAGAACATGCCGCGGATGCCGCGAGCGGCGTTCTCGCAGATCGCCAACCGCTCGATGTCGGAGGTCTTGACGCGCTCGCTCGCGACGTCGTTCTGCACGGCGCTGCCGGTGTTCTCGCTCATGCTGTTCGGCGGCGAGACGCTGCGGGACTTCGCCTTCGCGCTGCTCGTCGGGATCATCTCGGGCACCTACTCGTCCGTCTTCATCGCAACGCCGGTGCTGATGCATTGGAAGGAGCGCGAGCCGGTCTACCGGGCGCGCCGCGAGCGGATCGCCGGCGAGCACGGCGGCGTCGTGCCCGCCTATGCGGTCGCGACCGTCGCCGGCGAGCCGGTCGAGGTCGAGCCCGAGGCGCGTGTGTCGGCTGAGCGCAGGCGGCTGACGACGCCGGATGAGCCAGGGCAGATCTCCGACGAGGAGTTCGAGGCGCTGCGCCGGGATCTCGACGTGGACGACGAAGCGGCGATCGTCCCGCCGCCGCGCCGCGCCCGTGCGGCCGTCGTGCAGCCGCCGTCAGCTGCGCCAAGACCCCCACAGGCGCCCCGAGGCAACGCCGACGGGGGCGAGCAGGACAACGGTCGCGCTCCGGACGAGCCGGAAAACGAGGGCGTCATGAAGGAGCCGCGCAGACCGCGCCGCAGCACGAGACGTCCCCGCCGCCACGGGAGGTCGCGCTGATGGGCATGCTCGCGTGGGTGATGATGGGCCTCGCCCTCTGGCACTTCACGATCTTCCTGCCGGACCGCTTCTGGGGCGGGATCGTCGGCGCGTTCCTCGGCGCGCTGTTCGGCGCGATCGTCGTCGGCTTCCTGATCAACGGCCTCACGGTGCCGGGCGAGAGCGACACGACCGTGTTGACGACGCTCGAGGGGATTCCGGGTGCGTTGATCGGTCTCGGCCTCGTCTACGCCGAGGGCGTTCGCCGCGAGCGGCTCGACGCAGAGTACGTCTGAGCACGCCTGGCGCTTCCGTCGTGAGCCGCCCGTAGCCTGGGCCGGTGTCCACGCTCACCCTGCCGGAGGGCCCATCCGCTGCGGTGCCCCTGCCGGCTCCGCGGCTCGAGCTCGCGCTGTGCGATCCGGCCGCCGTCGAAGGTCTGCGCGCAGCGCTCGGCTGTTCTCGCACGTTCGCGCAGGTGCTCGTGCGCCGCGGCCTCGGCGCGCCTGACACCGCGCGGGCGTTCCTCGCGGCCGACACGAGCCACGATCCGCGGGCGTTCGACGGAATGGACGACGCCGTTGCCCTGATTCTGCGCCACGTGCAGGCGGGCTCGCGCATCACGATCCACGGCGACTACGACGTCGACGGCGTGTGCGCGACGGCCGTGCTTGCGCGCGGGCTGCGCAGGCTCGGCGCCGACCTCGAGTGGTTCCTGCCGAGCCGCGTAGAGGACGGCTACGGTCTGTCGGCAACGACCGTAGAGCGGCTCGCCGCGCGCGGCACGCAGCTGCTGATCACCGTCGACTGCGCCATCACGGCGATCGAGGAGGTGGCGCTCGCGCGTCGGCTCGGGCTCGATGTCGTCGTGACCGATCACCATCGCCCGCGCGCAGACGGCGCGCTGCCGGACGCGCCGATCGTGCATCCGGCGCTCGGCGGCTATCCGTGCCCGGATCTCTGCGCAGCCGGCGTCGCGTACAAGCTCGCGCAAGCGCTCGCGCTCGGCGCCGGCGAAGACTCGGCCGATGCCGATGACGACCTCGACCTGGTCGCGCTCGCGACGATCGCAGACCTCGTGCCGCTGCGCGGCGAGAACCGCCGCCTCGTGCGCGCCGGCCTGCGCGCGCTCGCGTCTACCGGCAAGCCGGGACTGCGCGCGCTCATGCGCGTGGCGCGCGTCGATCCGAGCGAGCTCGACGCGCGCGCGGTCGGATTTCGCCTGGCGCCGCGCATCAACGCCACCGGACGGCTGCGCCGCGCCGACGCCGGCGTCGAGCTGCTGCTGACGACCGACGATGCGCGTGCGGCGGCGATCGCCCAGGAGCTCGATGCGGCAAACGCCGAACGGCGTTTCACGGAGCAGCGGATCCTGTTCGAAGCCGACGCGCAGGTGCGCGAGCTGGGCGAGCGCACCGCATACGTGCTCGCCGGCGAGGGCTGGCACCCCGGCGTGATCGGGATCGTCGCCTCGCGCATCGTCGAGCGCTACCACCGCCCGACGATCCTGATCGCGCTGCCGGAGCCGACGGCGGCCTTCGCAAAACCCGGTCGGCGACTCGGCACCGGCTCCGGCCGCTCGATCCCCGCGTTCGACCTGCTCGGCGCACTCCACGCCGCCGCGCCGCTGTTGGAGCGCTACGGCGGCCACCGCGCCGCGGCCGGCCTGACGATCGACGCGGCTCGCGTGCACGAGCTGCGCGAGGCGTTCGAGGCGCACGCGGCGTCGACGCTCAGCCCACAGGACGTCATCCCGCGGGAGCGCGTCGACGCGGTCGTGAGCGGCCGCCAGCTCGGCCTGCCGCTCGCCGACGAGCTCGCCCAGCTGGAGCCCACCGGAATGGGCAACCCCGGCGTCAACCTGCTCGTGCCCGGAGCCACGCTCACGGACGTGCGTCAGATGGGGGAGGAGGGCCGCCACGTGCGCTTCACGGTCGCGTCCGGCGGCGGCCGTTGCCGCGCGGTCGCGTTCGGCTGCGACGGCCGCCTCCCGGTCGCGGCCGGCACGTCAGCCGACGCGACCTTCCGCCTGGAGCGCAACAGCTGGAACGGCGCCGTGGAGCCGCGCCTGCGCCTGCGCCACGCAGAGCCGTGCGCACCGCGGCCGATCGCCGTCCTCGGCGAGCCGGCGGCGGATGACTGGCTCGCCGCCGTGCTTGCCGAGCCGTCCGTCCCGCCCGCGACCGCCGCCGCCAACCGCACCGCGATCGACCGCCACGGCGACGGGTCCCTCACGGTGCTGCGTGAGCTGGTCGATACGGGAGAGCATGTCCTCGCGGTCGTCGCCGACGTCCCGCGCCGCATCGGCGGCCTGCAGGCGCGTGCCGGCGGGTTCGCACTCTGTTCGCACGCCGCGCTCGCACGCGACCCGCAGCTCGCGGACGGCTTCGACCACGTCGTCGTGCTCGATCCGCCGGCACACCCGGACGAGGACGCGCGGGTGCGCCAAGGCGCCGACGGCACGTACACCCATCTGTGCTGGGGAGCTGCTGAGCTACGCTTTGTGCAGCAGATCCATGAGTCGGAGCACGCTGTGCGCGCTGCGCTCGTGCCGCTCTTCCGGGCCCTGCGGGACCGCGGCGGAGCGGCCGGCGAGGAGCTCGAGGCGCTGCTCCGAGGGGATGCGACCCACGGGCGCTCGGTCGCGCAGGCGGCCCGCCTCGTGGCCATCCTCACGGAGCTGGGGCTCGTCAGCCTCGACCGGGACCTGCCGGCCCTCGCGGTCGTCGAGGCCGGGCGCACCGCGCTCGAGCGCTCCCCGACCTACCGGGCCACAATGCAGCGATACGAGGACGGCCGCAGATGGCTCCTGAGAACGAAAATGGAAGCGACGGCGGAAGCAGCAGCGGGACAGCGGCCGCTGCTGCCCGCGTGACGCGCGCCCGGACCACCGCCTTCGGCGGGGGTGGCCCCGTCGCCCTCGACGCGGCTGCCGACGAGCACCGGCTGCCGGTCGACGGGATCGACCATCCGGTCGCGCCCGCGCCGATCCACCGCGCCGACCTGTCCGACACCGAGAGGGAGCTGCTCGGCGACCTGTTCGCGATCGTCGAGGAGCACGCAGCCGAAAGCAGCGTGCGGGTCGACCGCGACCAGGTCGAGCAGGCCTTCGTCTACGCCTGCGAGCACCATGCCGACCAGCGGCGCAAGTCCGGCGAGGAGTTCATCATCCATCCGGTCGGCGTGGCGAAGATCTGCGCCGGCATGCGGCTCGACACGGAGACGCTGTGCGCCGCGCTGCTGCACGACACCGTCGAGGACACGTCGGCGTCGCTGGAGGACGTGAGAGCGGCCTTCGGCGAAGAGGTCGCGTCGCTCGTCGACGGCGTCACGAAGCTCACCGGCCTGACGTTCTCCTCGCGCGACGAGGCGCAGGCGGAGAACTACCGCAAGATGATGGTCGCGATGGCCTCGGACATCCGGGTCATCCTCATCAAGCTCGCCGACCGCCTTCACAACATGCGCACGATCGGCGCGATGCCGAAGCAGAAGCAGATCGAGAAGGCGAAGGAGACGCTCGACATCTACGCGCCGATCGCGCACCGCCTCGGCATCCACGCGATCAAGTGGGAGCTCGAGGACCTCGCGTTCGCGGCGCTGCATCCGCGCAAGTACGCCGAGATCAAGGGCCTTGTGAACCAGCAGCGGGCCGAGCGCGAGCGCTACGTCAACCAGGCGGGCGCCTACGTCGCGAGAGAGCTCGACGCGCTCGGGATCGACGCCGAGATCTCCGGCCGCGCCAAGCACTTCTACTCGATCTACGCGAAGATGACGAGAAAGGGTCGGGAGTTCAACGAGATCTACGACCTCACCGCGATGCGCGTGATGGTCGACTCGGTGAAGGACTGCTACGGCGCCGTCGGCGTCATCCACTCGCTGTGGAAGCCGCTCCCTGGCCGCTTCAAGGACTTCGTCGCGATGCCGAAGTTCAACATGTACCAGTCGCTGCACACGACCGTGATCGGGCCGGAGGGGCGGCCGCTGGAGATCCAGATCCGCACGCGCGAGATGCACGACATGGCCGAGTTCGGCATCGCCGCGCACTGGCTCTACAAGCAGGACAGAGTGGCCGACGACGACGGCAAGCTGCGCTGGCTGAGCCGCCTGCTCGACTGGCAGCAGGAGCTGTCGGACCCCAAGGAGTTCATGGACACCTTGAAGGTCGACCTGTTCGAGGACGAGGTGTTCGTGTTCACGCCGAAGGGCGAGGTCAAGTCGCTGGCCGCCGGCGCGACGCCGCTCGACTTCGCCTACGAGGTGCATACCGACGTCGGCCATCGCTGCGTCGGCGCGAAGGTCAACGGTCGGATCGTGCCGCTCTCCTACGAGCTGAGAAGCGGCGACATCGTCGAGGTGCTCACGTCCAAGCGCGAGCGCGGTCCTTCGCGCGACTGGCTCGCGCTCGTGAAGACGACGCGCGCGCGCAACAAGATCCGCCAGTTCTTCAAGAGCGAGTCGCGCAAGGACACCGAGCACGCCGGCCGCGAGCTGCTGCAGGAGCACCTCAAGAAGCAGGGCCTGCCGGCGCAGCGGATCGTCGGCTCGCCGCTGCTCGCGGACGTGATCCGCGAGATGGGCTTCCGCAAGGGGGACGAGTTCTACATCGCGCTCGGGGCGGCCAAGATCTCCCCGACGGTCGTCGTCAACAAGGTGATGCAGCGGCTCAAGCAGGGCGAGGCGGCCGAGGTCGATCGCACGGCCGCCGACGACCTGCTGCAGCCGCGTCCCCAGCGCGAACGCCGCCCGACCTCCTCGACGAAGTTCGGCATCTCGGTCGACGGCATCGGCGACGTCATGCTGCGCCTCGCGAAGTGCTGCCGCCCCGTCCCCGGCGACCCGATCGTCGGGTACGTCTCGCTCGGCCGCGGCATCACGATCCACCGCGAAGACTGCCCGAACGTCGAGGTGCTCAGAAAGGACCCCGATCGCTTCACGCCCGTCTCGTGGGACGGCGAGTCCTCGACGTCGTTCAAGGTCGAGCTGCACATCGACGGGTGGGACCGCCACCGCCTGCTCGAGGATCTCTCGCGCACCTTCTCGGAGGCCGGCATCAACATCGTCGAGGCGCGCTGCATGTCGAACCCGCCGATGATCAAGAACCGCTTCGTGATCGAGGTGGCCGACACGAAGACGCTCGACTCGACGATCAACCGGCTGCGCAACATCGAGTCGGTCTTCGACGCCTATCGCGTCACCCCGGGCGCGGGCGCCTGACGCCGCGCAAGGCCGGAGCGACCTCTCAAAGCCGACTGATACGCCAAGACACTTTATAAGTGTAAATTGACGAGGTGTCGTCCGGGGGGACTTCGACGCTCGGGGGGAAGCCGAGGCTGCGCGCCGTCGCCCGGCGTGGCATCGCGGAGAGCTGGAGCGGCGCCGCATGGGGAGCGATCGCGTTCACCGTCGCGTTCATCGCGCTGACGTGCTGGTGGCTCGCCGTCGACCGCGCGGTTCTGTACAGCGACGCCGCGCAGAACCTGTACGTCACGCTGCTGTTCGCCGACAGGCTCGCCGACGGTGCCTTCGTCGAGATCCTCGACCATCCCAACTACTACCCGCCGGGGGTCTTCGTGCTCGGCGGGCTGGCATCGCTGGTCGGCGGGCGCGGCGCGACCGCACCGGTGCTGGCCCAGAACCTCGTATTCGTGCCGCTGCTTGCGCTGGCCTGCTACCGCACCGGGCGGCTGGTGGCCGGATCGATCGCGGGGCTGCTCGCGGTCGTCTTCGCGCTCGGGACCCCGCTGCTGATCGAGCAGTTCCACGTCGTCATGCTGGACGCCCCACAGGCGGCGCTCGTCGCGGCGAGCGTCTGGCTCGTACTGGAGAGCAAGCGCTTCCGCCGCGTCGGCATCGCCGCGCTGGCGGGCGTCGCGCTCGGCGTCGGCGTCGAGACGAAGGAGCTCGCGCCGCTCTATCTGATCGCGTTGGTCGCGTGCGTGCTCGCACGCGGCGAGGGCTGGCGCAACTGGCGCGGGCTGCTCGCCTTCGCCGCCGCGGCGTTCGTCGCCGGCTCGCCGTGGTATCTCCGCCGCATCGAAAAATGGGACTCGCTGTTGGCGGCCGCGGGTGACGGCGCGTTCGTGCCGGCGGCGGCCACGCCGTCCCCGCTCTCGCTCGACGGCCTGACGTGGTACGGGTGGGCGACGCTCAACAGCCTTCTGCTCGCGCCCCTCTGCGCGTTCGCGGCGCTCGGGGTGGCGCTCGCGATCGTGCGAGTGGCGCGCAAGCGGCCGGTCGAGGATCCGACGTTCGAGCTGCTCGTCGGGCTGGTGGGCGCCTGGACGGTGCTCTCGCTGATGCCGCACCACGACCTGCGGTACACGATGTCGCTCATCATCTTCCTGTCCGTGCTCGGGACGGCGTGGATCGTCCGTCTCGCTCCCGCGCCCCGCACACTGGCGATCGCGCTGCTCGCCGCGGCCATAGCGAGCGCCCATGTGGGGGCCACGTTCGGCGTCGGCGGCACGAGCGACCGGCGCCTTCCGGGCAACCGCCAGGCGGAGCTCGGCGAGGGGGTACCGCTGCGCGACCGCGTCGTCGTCTACACGAACGAGAACTTCCTCGTCTCGCGCCCGCACGCGCAGGGCGACGTCCTGAAGCTGATGCGTGCCTTGCGGGCCTACGGCGTGAGGAGGCTCTATTCGGAAGACACGGTCGACGAAGGGAGCCCCGTCTTCGAACGCATAGGCGTCCTCGCCTTCGCCACGGCCGCCGGGCTCGAGATGGACATCGAACGCAGCGACTTCCGCGGCCTGAACCGCGACGCGGCGGTCGCGATACGCGCCACCGTGCTCGACCGCGCGCCGCCGTGCATACGGCTCCACGACGGGACCGGCGTCTGGCTGCGGCTGGGGGACCCGGGCATACCTGGCGCGCGCGACTTCTGCCCGCTGCGCACGCCCGCGATCTACGGCCCTTGAGTCCGCCGCTCAGCGCAACGAGCGAGCGTCGACGACCTCGAAGTCGCTGCCGCGCAGGCGATCGAGCGTGTGCAGCTGATCGTTGTCCCAGCGCGGGTCCGGGGCGCCGCTGACGTACCAGGGCGAGCCGTTGTCGGCAAGCATCAGGCCATAGCGCTTCATCGCCACCGCGATCGCCCGCGCCTGCCGTGGGAGGCCGCGCAGACTCACCGAGCGCTTCAAGCGCACGCGGAGCCCCATCGGCGGCAACGCCGGGTCGGCCGACGCGCCCGCGTGATGGCGAGCGGGCCAGACGAAGGCGGTGCGCGTGCGTGGCGCGGTGAAGCGCAGCGCGTGGCGGATCGCGCCCTGCGCCACCTCGGGATAGCGGGCGAGGCCCGGCAGGATCGGGAGGCCGGCTGCGTCGGCGCTCGTCCACGTCCGCGGCCGCAGGCGGTTGGAGCGCAGGTCCCACGTTGCACCGGACCCGGCGTGCCAGGAGCGACCAGCGTCGCGCGGATGCGCGTCGAACAGCTCGTAGAGCCTGCACGCGGCCTTGTCGACGACGATCACGTGCCGGTCTCCGTCGGCCTCGCGCCCGCCTTCGATCGGCGCACGGGGCGGGATCGGATAGGGGCCGCGGTCGGACTCGTCGGCGTAGTCGAAGCTCACCTGCACGCGCCGCTGCGCGCCGTCCACGACGGTGTAGGGGATCCCGATCGGCCCGCCGTCCCAGCGGCCCGAGCCGAAGTCGGCGTGGAAGCGGGCGTCGAGGCCGATCGAGCGAATCAGCGCGGCGCTGTCGCTCGCCACCGGCAGTCCGTCCACGCGCCGATTCCACGCGTTGTCGGCGGGGAAGACGGGGCAGCCCGCGAGCGTGGGCGTCAGCGCGGCGGCTGCGAGAAGCGCGAGCACGGCGGCAACCCTAGCCGTGCCCGACCCCTCGCGGCAGTGCGCGCGGACGCGTGTCGGAGGTCAGGACACGACGCGCAGCGCGCCCGGATCGACGCGCAGGGCGATCTCCGGCAGCTCGCCGAGGTAGTCGCCGTCGACCTGCAGCGGCAGGCCGCGGTCGTCCAGCGAGCGGATCGTCGCGCCCGCGACGCCGGCGAACTGCTCGACCCGGCGGTGCTTGATGATCCGCGCACGAGGCGAGAGCGCGCGCCAGGTCACGGTCGGCATGTCGAGTGGCGATACGCGGTGCAGCACGACGCCGCCGAGCGTCCCGTCGTCGAGGGCGACGTCCTCGGCCAGCTCGATCGGCCGCTTGGCGAAGTACGTGTAGGGGGTCGTGTTCTGGACGATCGCCGTGACGCCCTCGATCGGCTCGCGCCCCGGCAGCTCGACCGCGAGCCGGCGCGGGTTCGCGACGTACTCGCGGTTGAACGCTCCCACGGCTGCGGTCGCGTAGAACCACGGCCCGAAGCGGGCCTTCAGCCGCGGACGCGCGTCGACGCGCTTCGTCACGCTCGCGTCGAGCCCGACGCCGGCCGTGAAGAGGAAGCGCCGCTCGTTTGCGACGCCGAGGTCGATCGCGCGCGGGCGCCAGTCGTCGGCCATCCCGAGCAGATGCTCGGTCGCGTCGACGACGTCGTTGGGGATGCCGAGGACACGGCAGAAGACGTTCGTGGAGCCGCCCGGCAGGCACGTGAGCGGCGTCTTGGAGCCGGCGAGGCCGTTCGCCGCTTCGTTGAAGGTGCCGTCGCCCCCGAACGCGCAGACGACGTCGTAGCCCTCTTGCGCCGCCTCGCGGCACAGCTCGGTTGCGTGGTTGCGCGCCTGCGTCTCGACCGAGTCGACCTCGTAGCGACCACGGAGCGCGTAGACGACCAGGTGCTTGAGGCGCGCCGAGACGGTCGTCGCGTACGGGTTGACGATCACGAGCATCCGCCTGCTGGGCGCGGATGCGGACGACGGCGAGGCGAGGCGCTCGAGCGCCTCGATCGAAGTGGCGGCCACGCCGTCTTCTACTCCGCGGCCCGCGCGGCGTTACGCGGGCCGGGAACCCGCAGGGGGCCCGCCTCCGCCGGCCACATGGCCGGCTCCGGCACCCCTAGAGCCAACGGCGTCGCTTGAAGAACGCGATCATCGCCCCGCCGACCGCGAGCATCAGCGCGACGATCAGCCAGAACGGCACGACGTTCCCCTCGCCGGGCACGTGCACGTTCATGCCGAAGATCGACGCGATCAGCGTCAGCGGCAGGAGCACGACGCTCAGCACCGTCAGCACGCGCAGCACGTCGTTCAGCTGGTGCGAGAGGACCGACTCGTTCGTCGCCTCCAGCGCCTCGACCGTCTCCTTGTAGGTCTCGAGCATCTGCCAGACGCGCTCCGACGCGTCGTTGATGTCGTCGAAGTAGAGGTCGAGGTCCTCGGCCAGGTAGCGCTGCTTGGTGCGCTCGAGGTCGCCGAACACGGCGCGCTGCGGGCGCACGATCTTGCGGAAGTTGATGATCTCCTGCTTGACGTTGGAGATGTCGCGCACGACCTCGCTCGAGCGCCCCTCGAAGATCTCGTCCTCGATCCGCTCGAGCTTGTTGCCCATCTTCGCGAGCATCGGGAACGAGGCGTCTACGCACGCGTCGACGATCTTGTAGAGCAGGTAGCCGGTGCCCTTCGAGAACCACTGCTCGCGCAGCTCGTCGTTCGCGCGACAGCGCTCGAACAGGTACTCGACCGGCTGCAGCGGCGCGTTCGGAAGCGTGACGAGGAAGTCCGGCCCGACGAACAGGTCGAGCTCGGCCGCGTTCAGGCGTCCGACGTGCTTGTCGAAGCGCGGGAAGTAGAGGACGATGAAGAGGTAGTCGTCGTACTCGTCGATCTTCGGGCGCTGGTTGCGCGAGAAGACGTCCTCGTAGTCGAGCGCGTGGAACTCGAAGCGCTCCTCGAGCCAGGCGCGATGGCTGTGGCGCGGCTGCTCGATGTTGACCCAGCGGATGTCGAGCGCCTCGATGGCCTCGACCTGCGAGGCCTCAGGCTCGACGCCGGCGGGCGCGGAGACGGAGCGACCGCGCGTCACGCGCGCGAAGCGGGGCTTGGGCAAGCTCGGCATGGGGACTTCGCGGCTCGTCGCTCATTTGGCAGTCTGGGGTGCCGGAGCCGGCCACGTGGCCGGCGGAGGCGGGCCCCCTGGTTGTCTCGGTCGCCATGCGGACATTGTATCCCCGCACAAGCGGATTTCGGAGGAACGCACGCAGGATTGCGCCTTCGTTGCGCATCTGCCGATGACCCGGCTATACTGCCGGCCCAGCAGTACGACATAGCAGTACGCATCGAGAGCGGTGGAGGGACTGGCCCTTTGAAGCCGCGGCAACCACCCCGACAAGGGGAAAGGTGCCAATTCCAACAGGCAACAACAAGCCTGGGAGATGTGGGAAGCGGTTTCGAACCTCTGCCCCAGAACCCGGCGGAGGTTTTTTTATGCCGCCCGAGTCATTGACATGCAAGGAGTGCCACACCGTCTATCCGCTCGACGCGAGCTACGTCTGCGAGCGCTGCTTCGGCCCGCTCGAGGTGAGCTACGCGTCGCGCGCAGGCACCGATCCCGAGGAATACCGTCGCCGCATCCAGGCGGGGCCCCATTCGATCTGGCGCTACCGCGACTTCCTCCCCCTGGAGGGTCCGCCGCCGCGCGGCACGTTGCCGGCCGGCTGGACGCCGCTGCTGCGCGCCGATCGCCTCGCCGAGCGCCTCGGTCTGCGCGAGGTCTGGATCAAGAACGACGCCGCCAATCCGACGCACTCGTTCAAGGACCGGGTGGCGAGCGTCGCACTCGCCCGCGCGCGCGAGCTCGGCTACGAGGTGTTCGCCTGCGCGTCGACCGGCAACCTCGCGAACGCGGTCGCCGCGCACGCCTCGGCCGCTGGGCTCGAGTCCTACGTCTTCATCCCGGCCGACCTCGAGGAGCAGAAGATCCTCGCGACCGGCGTCTACGACACGACGATCGTCGCGATCCGCGGCAACTACGACGACGTCAACCGCGTCTGCACCGAAGTCTCCGGCGAGCGCAGATGGGCGTTCGCGAACATCAACTTCCGTCCCTACTACGCAGAGGGCTCGAAGACGCTCGCGTACGAGATCGCCGAGCAGCTCGGCTGGCAGGTCCCGGACCGCATCGTCGGCCCGATCGCCTCCGGTTCCCTCTTCACGAAGATCGCGCGCGGCTTCGAGGAGTGGATCGAGCTCGGCCTCGTCGAGGGCCCGATGCCGACCATGAACGGCTCGCAGGCGGAAGGGTGCAGCCCGGTCGCCGCGGCGTTCGCGGCCGGCCACGACGTCTGCCGCCCCGTCAAGCCGGACACGATCGCCAAGTCGCTCGCGATCGGCAACCCGGCCGACGGGCCGTACGCGCTCGAGCTCGCGCGTCGCACCGGCGGCGGCATCGACGCCGTCACCGACGACGAGATCAAGCACGGCATCAAGCTGCTCGCCGAGACGAGCGGCATCTTCACCGAGACGGCCGGCGGCGTCACGACCGCGGTGCTCGCGAAGCTGGCCGAGCGCGGTGACATCGACCCGAACGAGCGCGTCGTCGTCGTCATCACGGGCGAGGGCCTGAAGACGCTGGACGTCGTGCGCGGCACGTTCGAGACGGTCGAGATCGAGCCCTCCTACGACGCCTTCGAGGCACAGGTCGGCGCGAGCGCGGTGGCCGCCTGATGGCGATCGTCGTGAAGATCCCGACGCAGCTGCGCACCGCGACCGGCGGCGCCTCCAACGCCACCGTCGACGGCGACACCGTCGGGGAGGTGCTCGACGCGCTCTACGAGCAGTTCGGGGAGCTGCGCGAGCGGATCGCCGACGACGGCGGGCTGCGGCGTTTCGTGAACGTCTACATCGGCGGTGAGGACATCCGTTTCCTCGACGGCCTCGACACCCCGGTGTCAGACGGCGACGAGGTAACCATCCTGCCAGCCGTCGCGGGCGGGTAGGCTGCACGGCATGACGCCGCTGCGCTGCACCGGGCTCGTCGCGCTTGCGCTGCTTCCCGCCGCGTCCGTCGCGTTCGCGCAGCCGGCCGTGACGCCGCAAACGCACGCGGCCGAGCGCACACCGCAGCTGACCGCCGACACGATCGCCGTCCAGCCGGGGGAGACGCTCACGCTCACCGGCCGCGGCTTCCCGCGCAACGCGCACCTCGCGCTGCTCGCCGGACCGCCGAGCGGCGACACGCAGCGGATCGGCGGCGCGCAGACCGGTCGGCGCGGAGTCTTCACCGCGAAGATCCGGATCCGGGCGCGTTCGTCGGCTGGCGCGTTCGTCGCACAGGCGTGCTTCGACGCCTGCCGCGTGAAGGCGAGCGCACGCTTCCGCATCGTTACGCCGTAGGCGTCGTAACGCGAAAGGGCATCCCCCACCCAGCAGGGGACATACCCGCTATTGAGGGGAAGATCCACGCTCTCGGGCGTGGATTGAACCGCCTAACCAGTGAAGGGTTGCTGCGTGGCAGATGGACTGCATCGGGAGCGCCGCGCGCTGGCCATCGCCGTGCGCGAGCTGCGGGTTCGGAAGTCGCTCAAGCAGGAGGAGGTCTGCGAGGCCTCCGGCCTGGGCCGCAACTACCTCACGACGCTGGAGAGCGGGCGCACCAACCCGTCGTTCGAAGCGATGGTGCGCGTCGCGCGCGGCCTCGGGGTGTCCTTCACCGAGCTGGCGCGCGTGTACGAGGAGCGCCTCGAGGAGGCCGGCGTCTCGCCCGCTGCCTGAGCCGCGGTAAGCTCCTGCAAGCCAGGCGCCCGTAGCTCAGTGGATAGAGCGCTCGCCTCCGGAGCGAGAGGTCGCAGGTTCAAATCCTGCCGGGCGCGTCGACGTTCTCCCGCCTTCGCCACAGTCCGTTGGATCTCTCGCTCTTCTTCGTGGGCACCGCCGGCTCCGTGCCGACCGCGCGTCGCGGCCTGCCGGCGTTGCTGTTGCGGCGCGGCGCCGACCGCATCCTGTTCGACTGCGGCGAGGGCACGCAGCGCCAGCTGCTGCGCTCGGTCGGGCTGATGGACCTGACCGACGTCTTCATCACGCACTTCCACGCCGACCACTGGCTCGGCTTGCCGGGGATGCTCAAGACGTTCGACCTGCGCGCGCGCGAGAAGCCGCTGACGATCTACGGCCCGCCCGGGCTCGCGAAGCTGCTGCACTCGATGCGCCACGTGTGGGGCGGGATCGGCTACGACGTCGCGCTCGTCGAGCTGGCCGACGACGAGGTCGTCGAGCGCGACGAGTATGTGATCGAGCCGTTCCCGGTCGTGCACCGCGGCCCCGCGTACGGCTACGCGGTGATCGAGGACGACCGTCCCGGCCGCTTCGACGCCGCGCTCGCCGAGCGGCTCGGCGTCAAGCCCGGCCCCGACTTCGGCCGCCTGCAGCGCGGCGAGGTCGTGAGCGGCGTGCGACCCGAGCAGGTGATCGGGGAGGACCGTCGCGGCCGCAAGCTCGTGATCTCCGGGGACACGGCGCCCTCCGACGTGCTCGTCGACGTCGCCCATCGCGCCGACCTGCTCGTGCACGAGGCGACGTTCACGCGCGAGGAGACGGAGCGCGCGAGAGAGACGCAGCACTCGACGGCCGAGCAGGCTGCCAAGGCCGCCCAGGAGGCCCAGGTGCGGATGCTCGCGCTCGTGCATCTGTCGACCCGGTACGGCGGGCGGGAGATCCGCGAGGAGGCGCGCGCGATCTTCCCCGAGACGGTCGTCCCACGCGACTTCGACGCGATCGAGATTCCGTTCCCCGAACGGGGCGCGCCGGAGCTGGTCAGATGGACCCCACCCGCCCCGCCCACCCAGCCGGAGTCGCTGGTACAGTCCTGACGTCCGTTCCTTTAACCCGGTCCCGTGAGGCCAGGAAGGTTCAGGTTGGAAGCCGAGAAGGTCGTCCTCGACCGTGACGACATGCGGCGCACGCTCGTGCGGATCGCGCACGAGATCGTCGAGAAGAACCCCGCCGAGCAGCTCGCGATCGTCGGCATCCACCGCCGCGGAGCGACGCTCGCCGCACGCCTGCGCGAGCTCGTCGCCGGCATCGTCGGCGGCGACGTGCCGCTCGGCGACGTCGACATCGCCTTCTACCGCGACGACGTGACGCTGCGTCCGAGCGCGCCCGTCGTGCACGCCTCGCACATCGGCTTCCCGCTCGAGGACCGCACGATCGTCATCGTCGACGACGTGCTCTACACCGGCCGCACGGTGCGCGCCGCGATCGACGCGATCTTCGACTACGGGCGTCCTGCCCGCGTGCAGCTCGCCGTGCTCGCCGACCGCGGCCACCGCGAGCTGCCGATCCGGCCGGACTACGTCGGCAAGAACCTCCCGACCGCGCGCGGGGAGCGCGTCAACGTGCGCGTCGAGGAGCTCGATGACGTCGACGAGGTGACGATCTCCCCTGGACGCGCACCACTGGAGGTGGCGGCATGAGCGTCGGACCGCATCTGCTCTCGATCGACGACCTCGACCGCGCGGGGATCGAGCGCATCCTCGACCGGGCCGCCTCGTTCGCCGAGGTCGCCGGCCGGGAGATCAAGACGGTGCCCGCGCTGCGCGGCCGCACGGTGGTGAGCCTCTTCTACGAAGCCTCGACGCGCACGAGCAGCTCGTTCGAGCTCGCCGCCAAGCGCCTGTCCGCCGACGTGGTGTCGGTGCGCGCCGCGACCTCCTCGGTGACCAAGGGCGAGTCGCTCAAGGACACGGTGCAGACGCTCACCGCCTACGACCCGGCCGCGATCGTGATCCGCTCGCCGCACGCGGGTGCCGCCCAGCTCGTCGCGCGCTGGACGGACGCCGCCGTCGTGAACGCCGGCGACGGCAAGCACGAGCACCCGACCCAGGCGCTGCTCGACGTCTACACGCTGCGACGCCGGCTCGGCATGCTCGACGGCAAGCGCATCTGGATCGTCGGGGACGTGCTGCACTCGCGCGTGGCGCGCTCGAACATCCTCGCGCTGCTGCGGATGGGGGCGGAGGTGACCGTGAGCGGACCGCCGACGTTGATCCCACGCGGGATCGAGACGCTCGGCTGCCACGTGGCGCCGACGCTCGACCGGCTCGAGGAGGCGGACGTCGTCTACGTCCTGCGGATGCAGAACGAGCGCATGAAGGAAGCGTACGTCCCGTCCATGCGCGAGTACGCCGCGTGCTATCAGGTCAACGCCGCACGCCTGCGGCCGCACCAGCTGCTGATGCACCCCGGCCCGGTCAACCGCGGCGTCGAGCTGTCCGCCGACGCGATCGACTCGCCGCAGGCGCTGATCGCCCAGCAGGTCGAGGCGGGCGTAGTCGTGCGGATGGCGGTGCTCTACGAGCTGCTCGCGGCCGGTCCCGCACACCGCGGCGAGAGGGCGACGACCGAAGCGGCGCCCGAGGCGGTCGCGCTCGCATGAGCGTGCCGCGGCTCTTTCACGCCTCCGCGCCGGCCGCGGAGCTGCTGATCCGCGGCGCGCACGTGCTCGACCCGCGCGCCGCGATCGACGCGCCGCACGACGTGCTCGTACGCGCTGGGACCGTCACCGAGATCGGCGCACCCGGGACGCTGCCGACGCCGGAGGGTGCGGACGTCGTCGAAGCGGAGGGGCTGCACCTGCTTCCGGCATTCTTCGACCCGCACGTGCACCTCCGCACGCCGGGTCAAGAGCACAAGGAGACGCTCGCAACAGGCACCGCCGCAGCAGCCGCCGGCGGCTATTGCGGCGTCGTCGCGATGCCGAACACCTCGCCCACGCTCGACGACGCGCCGGGCCTGCGGGCACTGTGCGCGCAGGCGGAGCGCGAGGCGAAGGTCCCGGTCGGCTTCATGCCAGCTATCACGCGCGGCCTCGGCGGCGCGGAACTGACCGAGATGGCGGAGCTGCGCGACGCGGGTGCGCTCGGCTTCACCGACGACGGCAGGCCGCTCGTCTCGGCCGGCATGCTGCGGCGCGCGCTCCAGTACCAGCGCCTTTGCGGCGGCGTGATCGCCTTGCACGAGGAGGATCCGTCGCTGTCGGGCCACGGCGTGATGCACGAAGGCCCTGTCTCGGCGCGGCTCGGGATGGAGGGGATCCCGTCGATCTCCGAGTCGACGATGGTCGCGCGCGACGCCGCGCTCGCCGCCTACGAGCAGGGCCGCGTCCACTTCCAGCATCTCTCGTGCGTCGAGTCGGTCGAGGCGCTCGCCGCCTGGAAGGCTTCCGGCGCACAGGTCAGCGGCGAGGTCTCGCCGCACCATCTGACGCTGACCGACGAGGCCGTCCGCTCGCTCGACTCCCGCTTCAAGATGAATCCGCCGCTGCGCACGGAGGCCGATCGGCAGGCGCTGATCGCCGGCCTGCGCGACGGCACGATCGAGTGCGTCGCGACCGACCACGCCCCACACGCGCGGCACGAGAAGGAGGTCCCGTTCGAGGAGGCGCCGATGGGCGTCACCGGGCTGGAGACCGCCTTCCCGATGCTGTACACCGACCTGGTCCTCCCCGGCGTGCTGTCGCTGGCGCTGCTGGTCGAGCGCATGACGGCGGGCGCCGCGCTGCTCGACCTGACAACTCCGCGGATCGCGCGCGACGAGCCGGCGAACCTCACGCTGCTCGACCTCGCGGCGGAGTGGGAGGTCGGCGCGCGCGGCTACGCGAGCCGGTCGGAGAACTCGTGCTTCGAGGGACGGATCCTGCGCGGCGTCGTGCGCCTGACGGTCGCGGCGGGCGCGATTGCGCATAGCGCGCCGGTCGAGGTGGCGGCGTGAGCGGCCCAGCGCGGACGCTCGACCGCGAACGGACCGCGCTCGTCGTGATCGACGTGCAGGAGGCGTTCGCGAAGGCGGTTGATGGCTTCGAGGACGTCGCCGCGCAGACGGCCATTCTCGTGCAGGGCGCGAAGACGCTCGGGCTGCCGGTGCTCGTGACCGAGCAGTACCCGCGCGGCCTCGGCGACACGGTCGCGCGGGTGCGCGAGGCGCTCGGCGACGAGGTCGACCGCCTGCCGAAGACGGTCTTCTCCGCCGTGCGCGCCGAGGGCTTCGACCTGCAAGGGCGCGACCAGGCGCTCGTGTGCGGGATCGAGACGCACGTGTGCGTCAACCAGACGGCGCACGACCTGCTGGCAGGCGGGGTGGAGGTGCACGTCGCGGTCGACGCCGTCGGCTCGCGCACGGCCGCGAACCGCGAGCTCGGCCTGCGCAAGATGGAGAAGAGCGGCGCGATCCTCACGTCCGCCGAGACGGCACTGTTTGAGCTGCTCGGCGGGGCCGGCAGCGACGAGTTCAAGGCGATCCAGAAGCTGGTGATGTAGATGGCGTCCTTCTCGGCACCGACCGCCTACGTCCTGCTCGAGGACGGCGAGCGCTTCGACGGCCTCGCCTGTGGCGCCCATGCGCACGCCGTCGGCGAGGTCGTCTTCACGACCGGCATGACGGGCTATCAGGAGGCGGTCACCGATCCGTCGTTCGCCGGACAGCTGATCACGTTCACGACCGCGCACGTTGGCAACTACGGCGTCAGCGCAGAGGCGATGGAGTCCGACCGCATCCACGCACGCGCCGCGATCATGCGCGCCGCGACGAACCGCGAGGACGCACCCGGCGCCGAGGGCGGCTGGCTCGACTGGCTGCGCGACTGCGGCGTGCCGGGCATCACCGACCTCGACACGCGCGCGCTCGTGCGCCACATCCGCGACAAGGGCGCGATGCGCGGAGGCGTCTTCCCGGCGAGCATGGGGGAGGACGAGGCGGGCGCGCTGATCGCTGCGGAGCAGCCGATGACCGGCCGCGACCTTGCGCGCGACGTGTCCCTCGCCGCGTTTGGCGGCGTCCTCGCCGGTTCGCGTGCGGAGCACGCCACACCGACCACCGGCTTCGCCGGCGGTGCCCCGTCCTTGCCAAACACGACGATGGATCACGTCGTACTGGAGCCGCTCGGCCCGGGCCCAGCCCTGACGATCGCGATGATCGACACCGGCGTGAAGGACTCGATCGTCCGCAACCTGCGCGAGCGCGGCGCGACGGTCGAGCTGCATCCCTGCACGACGAGGGCAGAGCAGCTGCTCGCGCGTGACCCGGACGCGTTCTTCCTCGCGAACGGGCCGGGCGACCCCGCCGCACTCGACTACGTCGTCGAGACGATCCGCGGACTTGTCGGAAAGAAACCGGTCTACGGGATCTGCCTCGGCCATCAGCTCCTGTGCCGCGCCGTCGGGCTTGAGACGTACAAGCTGCCGTTCGGCCACCGCGGCTCGAACCACCCGGTCAAGGACCTCACGACCGGCCGCGTCGAGATCACGAGCCAGAACCACGGCTTCGCCGTGCTCGGCCCGGGCGGGGCGAAGACGTTGCCCAGCGACGAGCCGGTGCGCTGGGAGACCGACTTCGGCGCCGCCGAGCTGACGCACATCAACCTCTACGACCGCACGGTCGAGGGCCTCGCACTGCGCGACGTGCCCGGTGCGACGGTCCAGTACCACCCCGAGGCCGGCCCCGGACCGCACGACGCGCTCTACCTGTTCGACCGCTTCATCTCGGAGATCGCCGCCCATGCCTAAGCGCGAGGACATCAAGAAGATTCTCATCATCGGCTCCGGGCCGATCGTGATCGGGCAGGCGGCCGAGTTCGACTACTCCGGCACGCAGGCCTGCAAGGTCCTGCTTGAGGAGGGCTACGAGGTCGTCCTCGTCAACTCCAACCCGGCGACGATCATGACCGACCCGGAGCTCGCGACCGCGACCTACGTCGAGCCGCTGCTGCCGGGCCCGGTCAGGCAGGTGATCGAGCGCGAGCGCCCCGACGCGCTGCTGCCGACGCTCGGCGGCCAGACGGCGCTGAACCTCGCGAAGGCGCTCCATGAGGACGGCACGCTGGAGCAGTTCGGCGTCGAGCTGATCGGCGCCGACTACGAGGCGATCGACCGCGCGGAGGATCGCGACCGCTTCCGCGAGACGATGGCCGCCGCCCGACTGCGCGTGCCCGGCTCCGCGATCGCGACGACGATGCCGGAGGCGCTCGCGGCACAAGAGCAGATCGGCCTCCCCGCGATCATCCGGCCGGCTTTCACGCTCGGCGGGCGCGGCGGCGGGATCGCCCGGTCCCCCGAGGAGTACGAGCAGATCTGCGCGCGCGGGATCGCCGCCTCGCCGATCGGCCAGGTGCTGATCGACGAGTCGGTCCTCGGGTGGGGCGAGTTCGAGCTGGAGGTGATGCGCGACCACGCCGACAACGTCGTGATCATCTGCTCGATCGAGAACCTCGATCCGATGGGCGTCCACACCGGCGACTCGGTCTGCGTCGCGCCGCAGCAGACGCTCACCGACAAGCTCTACCAGCAGCTGCGCGACCAGGCGATCGCCGTGATCCGCGCGGTCGGCGTCGAGACGGGCGGCTCGAACGTGCAGTTCGCGGTCCATCCGGCGACGGAGGAGATCGTCGTCATCGAGATGAACCCGCGCGTCTCGCGCTCCTCGGCGCTCGCCTCGAAGGCGACCGGCTTCCCGATCGCGAAGATCGCCGCGCGGCTCGCGGTCGGCTACACGCTGCAGGAGATCGACAACGACATCACGCGCGCGACACCGGCGAGCTTCGAGCCGACGATCGACTACTGCGTCGTGAAGTGGCCGCGCTTCGCGTTCGAGAAGTTCCCCGGCTCCGACGCCGGCCTGTCGACGCACATGAAGTCGGTCGGCGAGGCGATGGCGATCGGCCGCACGTTCAAGCAGGCGTTCGCGAAGGCGCTGCGCTCGCGCGAGCTCGACCAGAAGGTCGTCGCACCGGCCGACGCGGATGCGCTGCTGGCGGGATGCGAGCAGCCGGGCGCGGACCGCTTCGACCTCGTGCTGGAGGCGTTCCGTCGCGGGCACGACGTCGCGACGCTCCACGAGCGCACGAGCATCGATCCGTGGTTCTTGTCCGAGCTGCGGGAGCTGGCGCTCGATCCGGCGGGCGCCGAGGCGGGGGAGCGCGTCTTCAAGTCGGTCGACACGTGCGCGGCCGAGTTCGCCGCGCGAACGCCGTACTACTACTCGGCGCGCGAGCGGCCGCGGAGAGGCGGCGTGAGCGCCTCATCCGAGGTCGAGCGCGGCGAGCGCCCATCAGTCGTGATCCTCGGCGCGGGCCCGAACCGCATCGGCCAGGGGATCGAGTTCGACTACTGCTGCGTACACGCCGCGATGACCGTGCGTGAGACCGGCCGCGACGCGGTGATGGTGAACTGCAACCCGGAGACCGTCTCGACCGACTACGACACGTCAGACCGGCTCTACTTCGAGCCGCTCACGCTCGAAGACGTCCTCGGCGTTTGCGAGGTGGAGCGGCCCGAGGGCGTCATCGTGCAGTTCGGCGGCCAGACGCCGCTCAAGCTCGCGGCCGGGCTCGCCGAGGCTGGCGTCGCGATCCTCGGCACGAGCATCGACGCGATCGACCACGCCGAGGACCGCGGCCGCTTCGGCAGGCTGCTCGAGCGGCTCGGCTACGAGGCGCCGCCGTATGCGACCGCGCACTCGCCGGCGGAGGCGATGGCGAAGGCGCCGGACGTCGGCTTCCCACTGCTCGTGCGCCCCTCCTACGTCCTCGGGGGGCGCGCGATGGAGATCGTCTACTCGCTCGACGGGCTCCAGGACTACCTCGACCGCGTCGGCGCGGATCACGGCAGCGGCAAGGAGATCTTCCTCGACCGCTTCCTCGAGGACTCGATCGAGCTCGACGTCGACGCGCTCTGCGACGGCGAGGACGTGTGGATCGGCGGGATCATGCAGCACGTCGAGGAGGCCGGCATCCACTCGGGCGACTCCGCCTGCGTGCTGCCGCCGCACTCGCTCGGACCCGCTGTGCTCGCGCAGATCCGCGAGCACACCGAAGGCATCGCGAAGGCGCTCGGGGTCGTCGGGCTGCTGAACGTCCAGTACGCGGTCGGACGCAGCGGCCGGCTGTACGTGATCGAGGCGAACCCGCGCGCCTCGCGCACCGTCCCGTTCGTCTCGAAGGCGATCGGCCACCCGCTCGCGAAGCTCGCCTGCCGCGTGATGCTCGGCGAGCGGATCGCCGACCTCGGCCTGCCCGCCGACCCGGTCGGGGACGTCGTGTGCGTGAAGGAGGCGGTGCTGCCGTTCGACCGCTTCGCCGGCGCCGACTCGCTGCTCGGGCCGGAGATGCGCTCGACCGGCGAGGTGATGGGCATCGCGCACGACTTCCCGACGGCGTTCGCAAAGGCGCAGGCGGCCGCCGGCGCGCAGCTGCCGGACGGCGGCAGCGTCTTCATCACGGTCGCTGATCGCGACAAGCCGGCGGCCGCCGGCGTCGCCGCGCAACTGCATGAGCTCGGCTTCGAGCTGGTCGCCACCGAGGGGACCGCGCAGGCGATCGAGCGAATGGGGATCCCCGTGCGCTCGATCTGCAAGATCGGCGAGGGCTCCCCGAACGTGCTCGAGGAAATCGAGCGGGGGGAGGTGCGCCTCGTCGTCAACACGCCGGTCGGCACCGGCGCCCGCGTCGACGGCTGGGAGATCCGCTCGGCCGCAGTCGCTCGGGGCATCCCGTGCGTCACGACGATGACGGGCGCGATGGCCGCGGCTCGCGCGATCGCCGCCGCGCGCCGGGGCAGGGCGCCGGTCATCTCGCTGCAGGATCTGCAGCGCAGCGAGACGGCCCCGACGCCATCGGAGCTGGCGCCCGGCGCTTGAGCGAACGCTTGCGTTCCCGATTTGAAAACGCCTGCAAACGGATCACATCCTTCCAGTGGACCTCGACATAGCTCGACCTCAAGTTGAGGTCGAGGCGAATTCGTGGGTTAGCGCTTGCCGAGCCGCTCGCACGTTGTAGACTCGCCGCCGATGCCGCCGGCCACCAGCGAAACGCCCGCCAAGCACGCCACCGCGCCAGAGCGTTCACTGCACCAGCGCATGATCGCGCTCACCCGCGCGAACGAGATCCGCACGAAGCGCGCACAGCTCAAGCGCGACCTCAAGGCCGGCCGCGTCGCGATCCACGAGCTGCTGATGGAGCCGCCGACCTACGTCGAGACGGCGAAGGTCTTCGACCTGCTGCTGGCTGTCCCGAAGTACGGCCGCGTGAAGGCGAACAAGATCCTCACGCAGTGCCGCATCTCGCCGAGCAAGACGATCGGCGGGCTCTCGCCCCGGCAGCGCGCCGAGCTCGTCGCGCTGCTCCGCCGCTAACGCGACGGCGCCTTCCGCGCGTGGCCCGCGTCTTCGTCATCACCGGTCCCTCCGGCGTCGGCAAGGGAACGCTGATCCGCGGCCTGCTCTCGCGCATCCCCGAGCTGGAGCTGTCCGTCTCCGCCACGACGCGACAGCCCCGTCCGGGCGAGGTCGACGGCGTCGACTACCACTTCCTCACCGAGGAGGAGTTCGCCCGCAAGGTGAACGCCGGTGCGTTCGTCGAGCACGCCGCCTACTCGGGGCGCCGCTACGGCACGCTGCGCACCGAGCTCGAGCGCCGCACCACCGCCGGTGTGCCGGTCGTGCTGGAGATCGAGGTCCAGGGCGCCCGTCAGGTACGCCAGTCGGTGCCCTCCGCGGTGCAGATCTTCATCGTCCCGCCGTCCGAGCAGGCGCTGCGCGAACGGCTCGTCGGTCGCGGCACCGATCGTCCCGAGGAGATCGAACGGCGCCTGCAGGTCGCCGAGCGCGAGCTGGCGGCGCAGGACGAGTTCCCGCACAAGGTCATGAACGACCGCCAGGAGGACGCGGTCGGAGAGCTGGAGCGTGTGGTGCGCGAGCAGCTGGGCTAGAATCCCTGCTCAACCACCGGAAGGCTCGTCTTGATCTCTCCCCGCATCGACCGACTGCTGACGCACGTCGACTCCGACTACGCGAGCGTCGTCGTCGCCGCCAAGCGCGCGCGGCAGATCAACTCCTACTACCACAACCTCGGCGAGGGGACGTTCGACGAGTTCCCGCCGCCGATGGTCGAGACCCGCTCGAAGAACTACCTCACGATCGCGCTCGAGGAAGTCGCCGCGGGCAAGATCAAGTACCACTACCGGTAAAGGCCCGCCCGCCCACGTTCGCTCCGCAGGAGCGAAAGACGCGACATGGCCAGGCTGCTGCTCGGCGTCAGCGGTGGGATCGCCGCCTACAAGGCGCTCGAGCTCGTCCGCCTGGCGACGAAGGCCGGCCACAGCGTGCGCGTGATCCAGACGTCGACGAGCGAGCGCTTCGTCGGCGTCGCGTCGTTCGAGGGCATCACCGGCGCGCCGGTGCTGACGAGCGAGTTCGCGCGCGACCCGATGCGCGGCGCGTTCCCCGGAGATCCGGTCCCGGAGCACGAGCCGATCAGCCACCTGCAGCTCGTCGCCAACGCTGACGCATACGTGATCGCGCCGGCGTCGGCCAACACGCTTGCCAAGCTCGCGGCCGGGCTTGCCGACAACCTGCTGACGAGCGCCGCGCTCGCGGCGCGCTGCCCGCTGATCGTCGCGCCGGCGATGAACGACGCGATGTGGGAGCACCCGGCGACCCAGGCCAACCTCGCGCGCCTGCGGGAGCGCGGCGTGCGCGTCGTCGATCCCGGCGTCGGCCCGCTGGCGTCGAAGGGAGAGCACGGCGTCGGCCGGCTCGCGGCGCCGGTCGAGCTGCTCGCGGCGTGCGAGGCGGCCGTGGCCTCGTCGGCATTGCCTTCGACCGCGTCGCTCGCCGGCCTGCGCGTGCTCGTGACCGCCGGCGGCACGCGCGAGCCGATCGACTCGGTGCGCTACGTCGGCAACCGCTCGTCCGGCCGGATGGGGTTCGCGCTGGCCGAGCAGGCGGCCCGTCGCGGCGCCGCCGTCACGGCGATCGCCGCCAACGTGCCGATGCCGGCGCCTGCCGGCGTCACAGTCGTGCCCGTCGAGACGGCGGCTCAGCTCGGCGATGCCTGCTCCGAGGCGTTCCCGCAGTGCGACGTGCTGCTGATGGCGGCGGCGGTCGCCGACTTTCGTCCGGCCGACCCGGCCGACCACAAGCTCAAGAAGGACTCCGCCGAGGCTCCGGACGCGATCGCCCTGGAGCCCACGCCCGACGTGCTGAGCGGGCTCGCGGCAGCACGACGACCGGGGCAGACGATCGTCGGCTTCGCCGCCGAGCACGGCGAGGGCGCGCTCGAGCATGCGCGCGACAAGCTCGAGCGCAAGCGGCTCGACGCGATCGTCGTCAACGACATCTCGCGCGCCGACATCGGCTTCGACGCAAGCGATAACGAGGTCACGATCGTCACGCCGGACGGGGAGCATCCCGTGGCGCGCGCCCCGAAGGGGGAGGTCGCCGCGGCGATCCTCGACGTCGTCGTAGCGCTGCGCGCAGCCGTTCCGGCGCCGTAGACGCGCCTCCTACACTGGATAGATGGCCGACGTCTACCACCTCTTTCAGCAGGGGACGGCCCTGCTCGAGGCGGGTGACCACCATTCGGCAGCAATCCCGCTCTCCCGCGCCCGCGATCTGGCGCCCGACAAGGCGTCGATCCGCGAGGCGCTCGGCCGCGCGCTGTTCCATACGCAGCACTACGAGGAGGCCGCGGACGAGTTCGCTGCCGTCGTCGAGCAGCACCCGACGAACGACTTCGCGCTCTTCTGCCTCGGCCGCTGTCTGCAGCAGCTCGGCCGCCACGCCGAGGCGCGCCGCCCGCTCGCCCAGGCCGCCGGCCTGCGCCCCGAGCGGGGGGACTACCGCGTCTACCGCGACCGCGCCCGCGCTGCCGCCGCGCGCTGAGACTCACGCGCTCTCGGAGGCCTCAGCGGCCGGCGCCGCCTGACGCGCTTGCGTCGCGCTCAGGACGAGCAGTCCGAGGAAGCGGTCGAGCTCGGCGGGCGAGACGGCGGTCAGCGGCAGATCGCCGTGGATCCACACCTCGCCGTCGCGCGTGTGTCCGAAGCGCACGAACGGGATCTGGCGGTTCCAGCGCAGCAGGTCATGCGGGTCGATCCGGCCCGCCTCGATGACCTGCGCCTGCGCACGCAGCACGCCGTCGCGGATCGCCACGCCGACGTGCAGCGGCCAGCCGGCCGCGTCGACCGTAAGCCCCCACTCGGCGAACGCGACCTGACGTGTCTCGCCCTCCAGGCCGGCGATGTAGGCATCGACGACGGTGCGCGGGTCCTCTGACACGAGCGGTACACGATACGCGACGGCGTTGCGTGCAATCGCGGCGTCATTGCGGCGAAACGCTCAACAAGGCCATGGGGGTGGTGCTAAGCTCATCGCACAGCTTTCGCGTCGGGTTCGCCCCGACGGCCGTACCGAAAGTGGGCGCTCGCCCACTTTTTTTGTTGACATGAGCGCTTCCCCCAGACCCTCCCTCCAAGCCGAGATCGAAGACCAGCTCGCCACCAGCGAGCCGGAGGTCGAGGTGCTGCTCGCCGAGGTCGCCGGCAGCACGGTGCGGCTGTTCATCGACCATCCCGACGGCGTCTCGCTCGACCTCTGCGAGCGCGTCACGCTTCAGCTGCCGCAGATCCGCGAGCGCTTCGCGCTGGAGGTCTCCTCGCCGGGCACCGACCGTCCGCTCACGAAGCCCGCGCACTACCACCGCTTCCTCGGCCGCCGCGCCCGCGTCCGCACGCGCGAGGCGCGTGACGGCCACCAGTCCTTCACCGGAGAGCTCGTCGGCGCGACCGACGAGGAGGTGACGATCGCCCTCGACGACGGCGTCGTCGCGATCCCCTACAGCGCCATCGCCAGATCCAACCTCGTCCCAGGAGAGTAAGCCGCATGTCGAAAGAGATCCTGGATGCCGTCCGTGCTCTCGCCGCCGAGAAGAACATCTCGAGCGAGAAGCTGATGGTCGCGCTCGAGGACGCCCTGCTGTCGGCGTACAAGAAGACCCCGAGCGCCGCGCCGTATGCACAGGTCGAGATGGATCGTGAGACCAGCGACTTCACCGTCTGGGAGCTGAAGATCCCGGAGGAGCTTGAGGCGCAGCTGCTGAAGGAGCAGGAGGAGGAGGCCGAGGCGGCCGCCGCCGACAACGAGGGCGAAATCGCGAACGTCGACCCGGAGACGGGCGAAGTGCGCGAGGAGGTCGCACCCGAGCTGGACCTCGAGAAGCTGAAGGCCTACGAGGACCAGATCGAGCGGGTCGACGTGACGCCCGAGGACTTCGGCCGGATCGCCGCGCAGACGGCGAAGCAGGTGATCCTCCAGCGGATCCGCGAAGCCGAGCGCGACATGATGTTCGAGGAGTACCGCGACCGCGTCGGCGAGCTGATCACCGGCATCGTGCAGCAGTCCGACTCGCGCTACACGCTCGTGCAGCTGCGCGAGCGCGTCGAGGCGCTGTTGCCGAAGTCCGAGCAGGTCGACGGCGAGCGCTACGACCACTCGCAGCGCATCAAGGCGGTCATCAAGGACGTCTCCGCCTCGACGAAGGGGCCGAGCATCATCGTCAGCCGCCGCGACCCGGAGCTGATCAAGTCGCTGTTCGAGCTCGAGGTGCCGGAGATCGCCGACGGCCTCGTGGAGATCACGAACGTCGCGCGCGAGCCCGGCTACCGCTCGAAGATCGCGGTCGTCTCGCACGCCGACGGCGTCGACCCGGTCGGCGCCTGCGTCGGGCCGCGCGGCTCGCGCGTGCGGATGGTCGTCTCCGAGCTGCGCGGCGAGAAGATCGACATCATCCCCTACAACGACGAGCCCGCCCGCTTCGTCGCGAAGGCGCTCTCGCCGGCGCGCGTGCGCGAGGTGCTCGTCGACGACGAGGCCAAGCAGGCGACGGTGATCGTCCCCGACGACCAGCTGTCGCTCGCGATCGGCCGCGAAGGCCAGAACGCCCGCCTCGCCGCGCGCCTGACCGGCTGGCGGATCGACATCCGCTCGGAGACCGAGTTCGCGCAGGAGGAGGCGGAGCACGGCTACGAGGAGGAGGAGACGCAGGGCCGTTGCGCCGCGATCCTCTCCAACGGCCGCCGCTGCCCGAACGCCGCGTTGCCGAGCTCGCGCTACTGCGGCCTCGACGCGCACCAGGCGCTCAACGACATCGAGGGCGACGAGGTCGCCGCGCTCGCGGGTGGCGGCGAGGACGGCGCCTCCGCGGACGGCGCGCCCGACGAGTCGGTT
Organism: uncultured Actinomycetes bacterium; assembly: GCA_963770165.1. Classification (GTDB taxonomy): domain Bacteria; phylum Actinomycetota; class Thermoleophilia; order Solirubrobacterales; family Solirubrobacteraceae; genus Conexibacter. Next base: position 35,463 of record CAVYOK010000022.1, on the reverse strand, counting down.
GCGGACGGCGCCGCCGAGGCGGTTGAGGAGGAGCCCGTCGTGGACGGTCCGGAGGTCGCCGTCGAAGCGCCGGTCGAGGGCGAGTCCGCGCCCGAGGAGCCCGTCGCGACCGAAGTGGAGGACAACGCGTCATAGGACGCGAGCCCATACGGCGCTGCGTCGGCTGCGGCCGCGTAGCGCCGAAGCGGTCGCTGCTGCGCTGGATCGCGGACGGCGACGCGGTGGCGGTCGACGTGCACGCACGTGAGCAGGGGCGCGGCGCCTACACCTGCCGCACGCGCCGTTGCTACGAGCAGGCCGTGGGCCGTGGGGGCTTCAACCGCGCGTTTCGGCGTGCGATGACCGCGCCGGCAACCGGCGAGAACGTACACTTGGACGAGGAATGAGCAAGAAGCGCGTCAACGACATCGCAAAAGAGCAGGGGATGACCGTCAAGGACCTCCTGCTCAAGCTGCAGGCGGCCGGCATCGACGCCGCCGCCCCGTCCGCGACCGTCGACGAGGCGCTCGCGCTCAGAGCGCTGGGCACGAACGGCGCCGCCTCCAGCGGGCCCGCGAGAGCTGCCGCGAGAGGCCGCGACGGCGCTGACGGTCCCAGACAGCGTCCGACGCGCGACTCGCTGCAAGGCGAGCGAGCGCCCGGGTCAGCCGGCGGGCGCCGGCGCGTCGTGATCGACTCGCAGGCGTCCCGACGCGCGCCGGGCGGCGGCCCCGGGGGCCCGGGTGGCGGCGGTCCGAACCAGCCGCCGCGCCGCCAGCGCCGCGGGCGTCGGCGCCGCGGCACCTACGAGGAGCCGGCGCCGCTCGAGACGCGGCAGCCGAGCGGTCCCGCGCACGTTCGCATCAACTCCGGCTCGACCGTCAAGGACGTCGCCGAGTACCTCGACGTGCCGGTGCCCGAGATCATCAAGAGACTGATGGCGCTCGGCGAGATGGCGACGCTCACGCAGACGCTCTCCGACGACGCGATCGAGCTGCTCGCGACCGAGTTCGGCAAGACCGCCGAGGTCGTGCACGCGGCCGACGACGTCGATGCCGAGCCCGTCTACGAGGACGCTGACGACACGATGGTCGAGCGCCCGCCGGTCGTCACGATCATGGGCCACGTCGACCACGGCAAGACGTCGCTGCTCGACGCGATCCGCGACACCGAGGTGACTGCCGGCGAGGCCGGCGGGATCACGCAGCACATCGGCGCCTACCAGGTGCACCACGGGGAAAGAGTCGTGACCTTCCTCGACACACCGGGCCACGAGGCGTTCACGGCGATGCGCGCCCGCGGCGCGAAGGTCACCGACATCGCGGTGATCGTCGTCGCCGCAGACGACGGCGTGAAGCCGCAGACGCAGGAGGCGGTCGACCACGCGAAGGCCGCCGAGGTGCCGATCCTCGTCGCCGTCAACAAGATCGACAAGGAGGGCGCGCAGCCCGACCGCGTCCGCACCGAGATGACGCAGCTCGGCCTGCAGCCGGTCGAGTGGGGTGGCGAGACCGAGTTCGTCGACGTCTCTGCGAAGACGAAGGAGGGCCTCGACAACCTGCTCGACACGATCCTTGTGATGTCCGAGGTCGAGGAGCTGCGCGCCAACAAGGACACCGAGGCCTCGGGCGTGATCGTCGAGAGCAAGCTCGACCCGGGTCGCGGCGCGGTCGTCACGGTGCTGATCCAGCGCGGCACGCTGCACGTCGGCGACGCGCTGTTCGCCGGCCCGCACTGGGGCAAGGTGCGCGCGATGAACGACTTCCTCGGCAACCGCGTGAAGAAGGCGGAGCCGGGCGAGCCGGTCGAGATCCTCGGCTTCGACTCGGTCCCGGAGGCGGGCGAGTTCGTGCGCGTCGTCGAGAACGACCGCAAGGCCCGCCAGCTCGCCGGCGAGCGCGCCAACCGCTTGAAGACCGAGGCGCTCGCACGCCGCTCCGGCAAGCGCGTCTCGCTCGAGGACATCTTCAAGAGCGAGCTGCAGGACCTCAACCTCGTGCTGAAGGCGGACGTCGCCGGCTCGCTCGAGGCGATCGAGGACGAGATCGCGAAGCTGCCGCAGAGCGAGATCTCGGTCAACGTGATCCACCGCGGCGTCGGCGGCGTGAACGAGTCCGACGTGATGCTCGCCGCCGCCTCCGACGCGGTCGTGCTCGCGTTCAACGTGCGCCCCGTCGGCGACGCGCGCCTGGTGGCGGACCGCGAGGGCGTCGAGATCCGTTCCTACGCGGTCATCTACCGCGCGATCGAGGAGCTGCGCGCCGCGATGGAGGGCATGCTCGAGCCGGAGGAGGTCGAGGAGCAGGTCGCGACCGTCGAGGTGCGCCAGATCTTCCGCGCGTCGAGAATCGGCACGATCGCCGGCTCCTACGTGACCGACGGCAGAGTCACGCGCGGCGCGAAGGTGCGGCTCGTGCGCGACGGCACCGTCGTCTACGACGGCGAGATCGCCTCCCTGCGCCGCTTCAACGAGGACGCGAGAGAGGTCGCCTCCGGCTTCGAGTGCGGCATCGTGCTCAGAGACTTCGCTGACGTGAAGGAGGGCGACGTGCTCGAGGCGTACACCACGCGGAAGGTCGAGCGCGAGCTCGCCTGAGGCGCATGGCCGCGGACGCCGGCGGCTTCGTCGCCGTGCTCGTGATCGACGTGCACTTCCCGGACGCGGGCAGCTTGAAGGGCAAGCGCAAGGAGCTGTCCTCGCTGAAGGCACAGCTGCAGACGCGGCTCGGGCTCGCGGTCGCCGAGACGGGCCATCAGGACCTGTGGCAGCGCAGCACGCTCACCGCCGCGCTCGTGAGCGGCGACATGGCGACGCTCGGCCGGGCGGTGGAGCGCGTCGAGCGCTGGTTGGAGGAGCGGCTCCCGCAGGGCGTGAGCGTCGAGCGCCTCGTCGTCTCGGTGGAGGACCTGCGCGGATGAGGCGCTCGGCCATCAGTCCTCCGGAGTACGCCAATCCGATGCGGAGCGTAGGATGAGCGGCAGTCGCATGCGTCGCGTCGATGAGGCGGTTCGCGCCGTCCTCAGCGATGTCATCACCCAAGAGCTCAAGGACCCGCGCATCGGGTTCGTCACCGTGACCGCCGTCAAGACAAGCCCGGACCTGCGCCACGCCCGCGTGTACGTGAGCGTGCTGGGCGACGAGCAGACGCGCAGCGACAGCCTGCTCGGGCTCAACTCGGCGCACGGCTTCCTGCAGCGCCGCGTCGCGTCGGAGCTGCGACTCAAGCACACGCCGGCGCTCGCATTCGAATACGACGAGACGGTCGATCGCAGCATGCGTCTGACCGAGTTGCTGGAGGAGGACGAGCGCGCGTGACGACCGCCGAGCAGGGCAAGCGCGCCACGCGCGCCGAGGTGCTGGCCGAGCTGCAAGGCGCCGACCGCTTCTTGCTCGTCACGCACGAGCATCCCGACGGCGACGCGCTCGGCTCGCTGCTCGCGATGCACGAGATCCTCCACGCACTCGGCAAGGAGTCGACGATGTTCATGGCAGCGGACGAGTTCCCGCTGCCGTACGAGTACCGCTTCTTCGACTTCGACGGCCTCGTGAGCGTCCCGCCCGCAGACGTCGCCGAGCGCACCGTCGTGTTCCTCGACTGCGGCAACATCGACCGCAATCCGGCCGACGCCTTGCAGCTCGACGAGGCGCACATCGTCAACCTCGACCACCACCACGACAACACCCACTTCGGCACGGTCAACCACGTCGTGCCGGAGGCCTCGTGCACGGCCGAGATCGTGTGGGACCTGATGCACGGGCTGGGCGTGACGCCGAGCCTGAAGATCGCCGAGGCGCTGTACGTCGGGCTCGTGACCGACACGGGCAAGTTCATGTACGAGAACACCGGAACGCGCGCGCACGTGATGGCGGCCGAGCTGATCGAAGCCGGCGTCGACGTGCACGACGTCTATCACCGCATCTACGAGGGCGTGCCGTACGCCAAGGTCGCGCTGCTCGCGCGCGGCCTGCAGCGGATCGAGCGCCACGACGGCGGGCGTCTGACGATCACGCGCCTCTCGCGTGAGGACTTCGCCGGCGTCGGCGCCCAGGAAAACTACTCCGAGGGGGTCGTCGACCATCTGCGCGCGATCGAGGGGACCGCCGTCGCCGCGCTCGTGCGCGACCGCCTCGGCGCCGCCGACCCCGAGCAGCGCAAGGTCTCGCTGCGCGCCGCCGACGACCGCGTAGACGTCTCGGCGATCGCCCGCGCGCAGGGCGGCGGCGGCCACCGCCAGGCGGCCGGCTTCTCGACGACGCTGCCGTGGGACGAGTTGGTGGCGTTCCTGCGTGAGCAGGTGGCCGCGCAGCTCTAGCCGCGAAGCGGCGGTCACGGATGGCCGGACACGCTCGCGAGCTCGCGCTCCCGCAGCACAACGCGAGGCAGGATGCCTCGCGGAGGAGACTATCCCCGTGGACGGGGTGATCCTCTTCGACAAGCCCGCCGGCGCGACGTCGCACGACGTCGTCGCGCAGGTGCGGCGCCAGCTGGGTCGCGGGACGAGGGTCGGCCACGCCGGCACGCTCGACCCGTTCGCGACCGGCCTGCTGCTGATCCTCGTCGGTCGCGCGACGCGCGTGCAGCGCTTCCTGATGGCGCTGCCGAAGTCGTATGTGACGGTCGCCCGCTTCGGCGCGACGTCGACCACCGGCGACAGCGAGGGCGAGCTCGTCGAGACCGGCGTCATCCCGGAAGGCGACCTGGAGCTGCCGACCGGCGCTGTCCGCCAGCGCCCGCCCGCGTACTCGGCGGTCAGAGTCGACGGCGAGCGCGCGTACAAGCGGGCGCGGCGCGGGGAGGAGGTCGAGCTGCCCGAGCGGGAGGTGACCGTCTACGCGTTCGACGAGCTGGCGCGCGACGGCGAGCGGCGCACGTTTGCGATCCGCTGCTCGGCCGGCACGTACGTGCGCTCGCTGGTCGCCGACCTGGGCGACGCGTACTGCGAGCAGCTGCGGCGCACCGCGATCGGTCCGTTCGACGTTCTCGGCGCCGACCCCGAGCGGATCGTGCCGCTGAACGAGGCGCTCGCGTTCCTGCCGCAGGCGCAGCTGCGCGACGAGGAGGCCCGTCGGGCGGCGCACGGCGTGGCCGTGGCGGATCCGGGCGCAACCGACCGCGCGGTCGGTGAGCCCGTGCGCCTGACCGACGCCGACGGCCTCATCGCGATCGCCCAACCGCGCGACGGGCAACTCAAGCCTGTCGTGGGCTTTCGCGGCTAAGGTTCCGCAGCGATGCGGATCACCTTCCTGCCGGACGTCGAGCAGCGCCCGCGCAAGGTCGCCGTCGGCGAGTTCGACGGCGTCCACCTCGGCCACCGCGCCGTGATCGAGAGCAGCGACACGGTGCTCACGTTCGAGCCGCACCCGCTCGCGGTCGTGCGCCCGGACGCGGCACCGAAGCTGCTGACCACGCTCGAGCGCAAGGCCGAGCTGGTCGCCGAGCTGGGCGTCGAGGAGCTCGTGGTGATCCCGTTCGACAGAGCGTTCGCACAGCGCAGCGCCGAGGACTTCGTCGAGCACGTGCTCGTCGAGACGCTGCAGGCGACGAGAGTCTCGGTCGGCGAGAACTTCCGCTTCGGTCACCGCGCACAGGGCGACACGCGGCTGCTGCAGGCCGACGACCGCTTCGAGACGCATGTCGTCCCGCTCGTGGAGGTCGACGGGGAGGTCGTCTCCTCCTCGCACATCCGCGGGCTCGTGCTGGCGGGCGAGGTCGACGTCGCGCAGCGCTTCCTCGGCGCGCCGTTCGCGATGCGCGGCGAGGTCGTCGCGGGCGACAGACGCGGCCGCGAGCTCGGCTTCCCGACCGCCAATCTCGTGCCCGACCAGGCGCTGATCCAGCCCGGCCACGGAATCTACGTCGCGCGCGCCTCGTGGGGGGAGGAGGTGCGCTGCGCGGCGGTCAACGTCGGCGTGCGCCCGACCTTCAAGACCGACCTCGTCGTGCTCGTCGAGGCGTACCTGCTCGACTGGGGCGGCGACGTCTACGGCGAGCAGCTGACGATCGAGTTCCTCGCGCGACTGCGCGGCGAGCGCCGCTTCGACTCGGTCGACGCGCTGATCGCGCAGATGCACCGCGACGTCGAGGACGCGCGGCGGGTCTACGGCGCCCATTCTGCTACGGTTCCCCGCCGATGAGCACCCTCACGAGCGAGCGCAAGCAGGAGCTGATCGCCAGATTCGGCAAGGGCGAGCAGGACACCGGCTCGGCCGAGGTCCAGATCGCGATGCTGACCGAGCGCATCAACGATCTGACCGAGCATCTGCGCACCCACACGAAGGACCATCACTCGCGCCGCGGCCTGCTCATGCTCGTCGGCCGCCGCCGCCGCTTCCTCAACTACCTGGAGCGCAAGGACCTCGAGGGGTACCGCGCGCTCATCAGAGAGCTCGGCCTGCGCAAGTGAGCGTGGTCGCGGCCGGCACTCCCGCGCCCGACTTCACGCTGCGTCGCGAGGACTTCAGACGCTTTACACGCGAGGACCTGCTCGGCAGGACGACCGTCCTCGTCTACTACCCGAACGCGTTCAGCCCCGTCTGCACTGACCAGCTCAACCTCTACGAGGAGGTGCTGGACGAGTTCACCGCGCAGGGCGCCACGCTCTACGGCGTCTCATGCGACTCGGTGTGGGCACAGCGGGCGTTCAAGGAGAAGCTCGGCATCACGATCGAGCAACTGTCGGACTTCGAGCCGAAGGGCGCGACGTGCAGAGCGTTCGGCGTCTACTTCGAGAAGGGCGGCATGCCGACCCGCGCGCTCGTGATGATCGGTCCCGACGGCGTCGTGCAGTGGAGCTGGGAGGGCGAGCACCCAGGGGTGCTGCCCGGCGCGAACCTCATCTTCGACGCGCTCGCCGCGCGCGATGAGCAGCCTCGGTAGCGCCCCGGTTCCGCCGATCACGCCCGACGACCACGTGCTCGGCGGGAGAGGATCCCACCCACCCGCGCCGGTCGCGATCGTCTACGCCGACTACGAGTGCCCGCACTGCGCGGTCCTGAACGAGCTGCTCATCGCCCGCGGCGAGCCGTGGGGATTCCGCCACTTCCCCGTCAGATCGACGCATCCCCGCGCCTACGCGGCCGCTTGCGCGGCCGAGGCGGCGGCCCTGCAGGATGCCTTCGAGGCGATGCACACGTCGCTCTTCTCCGACCAGGGGCGGCTGGAGGATCCGCACCTGTGGGCGCGCGCCGAGCAGCTCGGGCTCGACGTAGCGCGCTTCGACGCGGACCGCCGCTCGGATGCCGTGCTCGCCCGCGTTCGTCGCGACTTCGAGAGCGGTGTGCGCGCCGGAGTCGTCACCACGCCGACGCGCTTCGACGTGCCTTAGGCGTCAATTTGCAGCGGGATCGCTACGCTGTAGCGGTTCGGATACAGAAAAGACTCGAGATGCACTCCGCCGACCGACGGGCGGAGACAAAAGGAGTACGTATATGTCTGACGCCGTTACGCGCGTCGCCGTGGAGATCGCGGGCAAGGAGATCTCCTTCGAAACCGGCAAGATGGCCAAGCAGGCCTCCGGTGCCGTCGTCGTCCAGGCGGGCGAGACGATGGTCCTGTCCACCGCCACCGCAGGCAACCTGCGCGACGTGGACTTCCTTCCGCTCACCGTCGACATCGAGGAGCGGATGTACGCCGCGGGCAAGATCCCCGGCTCGTTCTTCAAGCGCGAGGGCCGCGCCGGCGAGAAGGGCACGCTCACCGCGCGCCTGATCGACCGGCCGATTCGCCCGCTGTTCCCGAAGGGCTGGCGCTACGAGACGCAGCTCGTCGGCATCCCACTGTCCGTCGACCACGTCAACCCGTACGACGTGCTCGCGATGAACGGCGCCTCCGCCGCCCTGATGGTCTCCGACATCCCGTTCCCGACCCCGGTCGGTGCCGTGCGCATCGGCAAGGTCGACGGCAACTTCGTCGTCAACCCCGACGAGGAGGACCTGCTCGAGAACACCGACCTCGACCTTGTCGTGGCCGGCACCGACGAGGCCATCCTGATGGTCGAGGCGGGCGCCAACGAGATCCCCGAGGCGGAGATCCTCGACGCGCTCGACATCGCGCACGACGCGATCAAGAAGCTCTGCAGAGCCCAGCGGGAGCTGCAGAGAAAGGCCGGCAAGGCCAAGAAGGACGTCGAGGTCCCGCAGGTCGACGAGAAGCTCTACAGAACGATCGCCAGATCGCACGGCAGAAAGCTCGACAGAGCGACCTCCGTCGAGGACAAGCTCGAGCGCCAGGACGCGACGAAGGCGGTCGAGGAGGAGGTCCTCGCCAAGTACGCGCCCGACGAGGGCGACGTCGAGACGCGCCAGGCGGTCCAGCGCGCGTTCGACAAGCTCGAGAAGACGCTCGTGCGCGAGCGCATCGCGGTCAAGAAGATCCGCCCCGACGGCCGCAGAGCCGACGAGATCCGCCCGATCTCGATCGAGGTCTCGGTCGCCCCGCGCACGCACGGCTCGGCGCTCTTCACGCGCGGCCAGACGCAGGCCTTCTCGGTCGCGGCGCTCGGCACCACGCGCGAGGAGATGCGGCTCGACACGCTCGGGCTGGAGACCTCCAAGCGCTACTTCCACCACTACAACTTCCCGCCGTTCTCGGTCGGCGAGGCCGGCTTCATGCGCGGCCCGAAGCGCCGCGACATCGGTCACGGCGCGCTCGCCGAGCGTGCCCTCGTGCCGATGATCCCCTCGCTCGAGGAGTTTCCGTACGTGATGCGCGTCGTCTCGGACATCTTCGAGTCCAACGGCTCGTCCTCGATGGCGTCGGTGTGCGGCTCCTCGCTGTCGCTGATGGACGCCGGCGTGCCGATCAAGCGGCCGGTGGCCGGCATCGCGATGGGCCTCATCAAGGAGGGCGACGACTACATCGTCCTGTCCGACATCGCCGGCGTGGAGGACCACCTCGGCGACATGGACTTCAAGGTCGCCGGCACGTCCGAGGGCATCACCGCGCTGCAGATGGACATCAAGATCACCGGCGTCTCGTTCGAGATCCTGCGCGACGCGCTCTCGCAGGCGAAGGAGGGGCGCACGTTCATCCTCGGCAAGATGGCCGAGGTCATTGACGAGCCGCGCGCCGAGCTGTCGAAGTGGGCGCCGCGCATCTCCACCGTCCAGATCGACCCGGAGAAGATCGGCCTGCTGATCGGCAAGGGCGGCGAGACGATCCGCGGCCTCTCGGAGGAGTTCGAGTCGCAGATCGACGTCAACGACGAGGGCCAGGTCCTGATCTACGCGCAGAACGGCGAGCTGGGAGACGCGCTCGCCGAGCGCATCCGCTCGATGACGAAGGAGGTCGAGGTCGGCGACGAGTTCGCCGGCAAGGTCGTCAAGACGACGACGTTCGGCGCGTTCGTCGAGCTCGCGAAGGGCACCGACGGCCTGCTGCACATCTCGAACATCTCGCCCGGCAGACGCGTCGACACGGTCGAGGACGTGCTCAACAAGGGCGACGAGATCCAGGTGCGCGTCGTCGAGGTCGACCGCGAGCGCGGCCGCATCGGCCTGCGACTCGCCGACGACCCGGACGTCGCGGGCAAGTCGGTCGAGGAGCTGGCGGCCGTCGGCGGCGGCGGCGGGGACCGCCCGCCGCGTGGCGATCGCCCCGACCGTGGCGATCGCGGTGAGCGCGGCCGTGGCCGTGGCCGTAGCGGAGACCGCAACGGCCGCGGCGGTGACCGCGACCGGCCGCGCCGCGACCGCGATCCTGAGCGCGGCTAGTCGCGCCACGGATCGGGTGAACGACCACCGGATCACCGAGCTGGACTCGGGCGTGCGGATCGTGACGGAGGCGATGCCCGCCATCCGGTCCGTCTCGCTCGGCTTTTGGATCGGCACGGGCTCCCGCCACGAGGGGGAGCCCGAGGCCGGTCTCTCGCACCTGATCGAGCATCTGCTGTTCAAGGGCTCCGACAAGTACGCGTCGGTCGAGATCGACCAGCTGTTCGACGCGATGGGCGCCGAGCTGAACGCCGGCACCGGCAAGGAGAGCACCTCGCTCTACGCGCGCGTGATCGACGCGCACCTCGCCGACGCGTTCGACGTGATGAGCGAGATGGTGTGGCGACCGGCGTTCCGTGACGTCGACTCCGAGCGGGAGGTGATCCTCGAGGAGATCGCGATGTACGAGGACGACCCGCAGGACAAGGTCTTCGACGTGCTGGGCGAGGCGGTCTTCGGCCAGCATCCGCTCGGACGGGCGATCATCGGCCGCTCGGACGTCGTCGCCGACACGCCGGTCGAGCGGATCCGCGCCTTCCACGCGGCCCGCTACGTGCCGCGCAACGTCGTGATCGCGGCCGCGGGCGCAGTCGACCACGACGCGCTCGTGGAGCTGGCGGCGGCACGCGTGCCAGACGCGTCCGCGCCCGCCGAGCAGCCTCTCCCACTCGCGGGCGCGGGGCAACGCGCCCATGCGGTGCGCTTCGAGCGCAAGGACACCGAGCAGTACCACGTGTGCGTCGGCGGGCTCGGGCTCGCGCGCGAGGACGAGCGGCGCTTCGCGCTGCGCGTGCTCGACACGATCTTCGGCGGCACGTCATCCTCGCGCCTGTTCCAGGAGGTGCGCGAGCAGCGCGGGCTCGCCTACGCCGTCTCGTCGTTCAGCGGCCAGTACGCCGACACCGGACAGGTCGGGCTGTACGTCGGCACGCGGCCGGACAACCTCGCCCCGGCGATGGAGGTGATCGCGCGCGAGCTGGAGCGTCTGCGCCGGGACCCGGCGAGCCCCGAGGAGCTCGCGCGCGCGAAGGAGAACCTCAAGGGGCGCGTCGTGCTGTCGCTCGAGTCGACCGGTGCGCGCATGAACCGTCTCGGCTCGCATATCCTCGGCGGCGTGCCGCTGCTGTCCGTCGACGAGGTGATCGCCGGGATCGACGCCGTGACGCGCGAGGGTCTGCTCGCGCTCGCCGGCGAGCTGTTCGCGGCCGAGCGCCTGTCGGTCGCTGGGATCGGCCCTGACGAGGACGCGTTCAACGCGGCGATCGCGCCGTTGGCGCCCGGCGCCGGCGAGGCGGTGGCTGCATGATCAGGGTCGCGGTCGCCGGCGCCGCCGGCAAGATGGGCGCGACCGTCTGCGACGCGGTCATGGGCGCCGACGACATGGAGCTGACCGGCCGTGCCGATCCTGCGCTCGGGACGACGTTGGCTGAGGCGCTGCCGAGCGCCGACGTCGTCGTCGACTTCACGCGACCGGAGACGGCGCTGCAGAACGCGCTGGAGTGCGTCGCGGCGGGCGTGCACGTCGTGATCGGGACGACCGGCTTCGACGTCGAGCCGCTGCGCGCGGCCAGAGGCGCAAACGTCTTCATCGCACCGAACTTCGCGATCGGCGCGGTGCTGATGATGCGCTTCGCCGCGGAAGCGGCGAAGCACCTCGCGAAGGCGGAGATCATCGAGCTGCACCACGACAGAAAGCTCGACAAGCCGAGCGGCACCGCTGCCCGCACGGCCGAGCTGATGGCGGCCGCCAGCGGCAAGCCGGCTCCCCCGATCCACTCCGTGCGCCTGCCTGGGATGGTCGCCAACCAGGAGGTCATCCTTGGCGACGTCGGCCAGACGCTGACGATCCGCCACGACACCGTCGACCGCGTCTCGTTCATGCCCGGCGTGCTGCTGGCCGTGCGCAGAGTGGGCGGACTGTCCGAGTCGCCCGTCGTGGGCCTCGAGCACCTGCTGTAGTGCTCGTCGCCGTGACCGATCACGCGGTCGAGCGCTTCCGCCAGCGCGTCGGCTCGCGCGCCGGGCTGCTCGACCCGAGACCGGAGATCGCCGGCCGCGTGCGACGCGCGTGGGAGGCGGGCCGCGTCACGGAGGAACCGCCGCCCGGCGCGGCAGGCGCCCGCGGCTCGGTCTACGTGCGCGACCTCGTCGACCGCGACCTGCTGTTCGTCTGCCGGCGCGAGCACGACGAGCTGGTCGTGATCTCGCTCTGGGAAGCCGGGCGTGTCGGCACGCCACGGGTCCCGCGTCGCTTCACCGACGCCCTGCGATAATGGGCGGATGCCGCGACTTGGCACGATCCTGACCGCACTCGTCACGCCGTTCGACGCGCAGCTGCGCGTCGACGAGGAGGCCGCCGTCCGACTGATGGAGCACTGCGTCGCGCATGGCTCCGACGGGCTCGTGATCTGCGGCACGACGGGGGAGACGGCGACGCTCACCGACGACGAGCAGCTGCGCATGATCGAGCTCGCCGTCCAGGAGCTCGGCGGCAGGGCGACGATCGTCGCCGGCGTCGGCTCCAACGACACGAGGCACGCGGTGCACCTGACCGAGCGCGCGAGCGAGCTGGGGGTCGACGGGCTGCTGCACGTCACCCCTTACTACAACCGCCCGAACGAGCGCGGGATAAAGCGCCACTTCGCCGAGTGTGCGCGCGCGACCGACAAGCCGATCATGCTCTACAACATCCCGCTCCGCACGGGCCGCGACATGTCGAACGAGTTCCTCGCCGAGCTGGGTCAGGAGCTCGACAACATCGTCGCCGTCAAGCAGGCGAACCCCGACAACCTCGCGTTGATCGACGGCCTCGACATCTACGCGGGCGACAACGAGACGCTCTGTCAGACGCTCGAGCTGGGCGGTGTCGGCGGCGTGCTCGTCGCCAGCCACATCGTCGGCGAGCAGATGCGCCGGATGGTCGACGAGCCGGAGCATCGTCGCGCGATCCACGACGAGCTGACGGATCTGTTCGCGGCGCTCGCGGTCGCGCCGAACCCGATCGGGATCAAGGCCGCGCTGAAGCTGCTCGGCCACCGCGTCGGCGGGTTGCGCCTGCCGATGGTGGAGGCCGACGAGCACGAGACGGCCGTGATCCGCGCGGCGCTCGAGCGGCACGGATTGCTGGCGACGGTCTCCTGATGCTCGATCCCAAGATCTCGCGGCGCGAGGAACGCGCCGGGCGGCGCTGTACGCCACACGGCGTCTCGCCGATGCCACCGGCATCGCCTTCGACACCGCGCGTCGCCCAGCATCCACCCGTCGCAGTCCTCGCATCCGCGAATCTCGTGGAATCGAACATCTAGTGGCGAACGACACCCTGCGCGTCCTCCCGCTCGGCGGGCTGGGCGAGATCGGCAAGAACATGACGGTCGTCGAGTACGACGGCCGCATCGTCGTCGTGGACACCGGCCTGCGCTTCCCGACGGCCGACATGCTCGGGATCGACCTCGTGCTGCCGGACTTCACATACCTGCGAGAACGCGCGGACGACATCGAGGCGATCGTCATCACGCACGGCCACGAGGATCATCTCGGCGCGCTGCCGTGGGTGCTGCGCGAGCTCGGCATGGTGGCCGACCCGCCGCCGATCTACGGCGGCCCGCTGCCGATGGCGATGGCCCGCTCGAAGCTCGACGAGCACCGCCTGAGAGACATCGAGCTGGAGGACGTCGCAGACGGCGAGACGATCGAAGCGGGCCCGTTCGACATCGAGCTGATCCACATGACGCACTCGATCCCCGACTCGAACGCGATCGCGCTCACGACCGAGCTGGGGACCGTGCTGATCACCGGCGACTACAAGTTCGACCAGACCCCCGTCGATGGGCGGCCGGCCGATGTCTCCCGTCTCGCGGAGCTGGGCAGGGAGGGGCTGCTGCTGCTGTGCGGCGACTCGACGAACGCCGACCGGGCCGGCTTCTCGCCTTCGGAGGCGGGCGTCGGCCCGCACCTCGAGGAGGCGTTCTCGCGCTGCGAGGGCCGCATCGTCGTGACGAGCTTCGCGTCGAACATCCACCGCGTGCAGCAGGTCGTCGACGCGGCGGCGGCGCTCGGGCGCAAGGTGGCCCTCGTGGGGCGCTCGATGCGCAAGAACGTGAACATCGGCCGCACGCTCGGGCACATCGACGTGCCCGAGGGCATGCTCGTGCAGCCGCGCGAGATCGACGACTTCCCTGACCACAAGCTCGTCATCATCTCGACCGGCTCGCAGGGCGAGCCGCTGTCGGCGCTGCGACGGATGGCGCACAGCGACCACCGCCACATCAAGCTCCACGACGGCGACACCGTCGTCTTCAGCGCGACGCCGATCCCCGGCAACGAGCGCGCGGTGAACGACACGATCGACCGCCTCTACCACATCGGCTGCGACGTCATCACGCCCGCCGACGCGCCGATCCACGCGTCCGGCCACGGTTACCGCGAGGAGCTGAAGCTGATGCTCAACCTCACGAAGCCGCGCTACGTGCTGCCGATCCACGGCGACTTCAAGCGCATCCACCTGCACGCGCAGCTGGCGGAGGCGGTAGGGGTCGACCCCGACGCGATCTTCCGGGGTGAGAACGGGCTGCCGCTGGAGATCGACGCGCGCGGCGCGCGCTTCGGCGCGAGAGAGCAGTCGGGCATGATCTTCGTCGACGGCGTCGACATCGGCGATCCCGCGGACGTCGCGCTGCGCGATCGGCGCATGCTCTCGGCCGACGGCATCTTCATCGTCGTCGCGACGATCTCCGAGCAGGACGGGCAGTCGGTCGCCCCGCCCGAGGTGATCTTCCGTGGGGTGCCGTTCGTCGAGCAGGCGGACGAGCTGATAGAGGAGATCCGCACCGCCGTCGAGGAGTCGCTCGCGCGCGCCGCGAGCGACGGGATCCGCGAGCCGGGGCTTGTGCAGCAAGAGTTGCACGACGACCTCGCCGCGTTCGTCTACGACAAGCTCAAGCGCCGCCCGATGGTGCTTCCGGTCGTGGTGGAGGTTTAGGCGCCGGGCGCGGGCGCGGGCTCCGGTGCGGGAGCGCCGGCTCGCGGCAGCCGCACGACGAAGCGCGCGCCGCCGAGGTCGCCGCGTTCGATCGTGACGGTCCCGCCGTGCGAGGTCGCGACCGCGCGCACGATCGCGAGGCCGAGGCCCGAGCCGCCGCCGCCGTCGCCGCGGCCGCGCACGAAGCGCTCGAACAGGCGCGGACGCAGGTCGTCCGGTATGCCGGGCCCATCGTCCTCGACCGTCAGCACGACGTCGTCGCCCGCGCTCGAGAGGGCCGCGTGCACGTGCGTGCCGGACGGGGTGTGGCGCAGCGCGTTCTCGATCAGGTTCAGGGCGAGGCGGTGCAGCTCGTCGCGCACGCCGTCGATCGTGAGCGGCTCGTGCGCCGCGACCGTCAGGTGGTGGCCGCCACGTTCCGCGAGCGGCTCCAGCTCCGCCGCCACCTCCACGAGCACCTGCGCGACGTCGACCGACCGGTGGGGGACAGAGCGGCCGGCATCCGCGCGCGCGAGCAGCAGCAGGTCGGCGACGAGCCGGCGCATCCGCTGCGAGGAGCGCAGCGCCGAGGCGACAGCCGCCTGCGCGTCCTCGCCCTCGACCTGCTCGGCCAGCAGCTCGAGATTGGCCAGCACGCTCGTGAGCGGCGTGCGCAGCTCGTGCGAGGCGTCGGCGACGAACTCGCGCTGGCGCACCAGCGTCGCCTCCGTCTCCGCGCGCGCCGTGTCGAGCGCCTGCAGCATGTCCTCGAGCGTGTGCGCGAGCTCCGCGACCTCATCGTCGGCCTCCGGCTGCGGTACATGACGGCCGGGATCGCGCGTGCGCTCGATCTCGCGTGCGCTCGCGGTCAACTCGGCGACCGGCGCCATCGCCCGGCGCGCGACCATCAGGCCGGCGAGCAGCGCGAGCCCGCTGCCGCCGAGCACGCCGAGAATCAGGAAGAAGCGGACCTTCGCGGCGGTGCGGTCGATCGCCGACAGCGGGCGCGCGTAGATCAGCACGCCCTGACCGATCGGGTCGACGTTTACCGGGCGGATCTCGACCCGGTAGCCGAGCTGGTCGTTCGGGAACGCGTCGTCGAGCGAGAAGCTCGGCCACAGTGGTCTCGCGCCGCCGGAGGCGCACATCAGATGCGCGGGCGCGAGCAGGTAGACGCGCACCTTCGCGTTCTCGCCGCTCGCGAGGTCGGCGAGACGGCCACAGCGCGGCGTGTTCGTCTCCGGGTCATAGCTGACCCGCGCGCGCGACTGCAGGTAGTCGGCCGTCTCGCGCACCGAGTCGTCGAACTCGATGCGGATCTGCCGCGTCGTCAGCAGGCCGACGATGATCGCGAAGCCGCACAGGATCACGAACGTCAGCGCGGCCGAGCCGCCGGCGAGGCGCCAGCGCGTCGGGATCCGCCGGTAGGCGCGGCCGACCGCGCCCACGCCGGCGCTAAGCGCGGAGGACGTAGCCCGCGCCGCGGATCGTGTGGAGGAGCCGCGGCTCTCCACCGGCCTCCAGCTTTCGCCGCAGGTTGGAGACGAACACCTCGATCGTGTTCGTCGTCGAGAACGGGTCGTAGCCCCACACCTCGTCGAGCAGGCGCTGACGCGAGATCACGATCCGCTCATTGCGCATGAGGTACTCGAGCAGCTCGAACTCGCGCTGCGTCAGCTCGATCGCACGCTCTCCGCGCTCGACCTCGTGCGTGTCCGGATTGAGCTGGAGATCACCGACGACGAGCGGAGCCGCGCCGCGCGGCGGGCGGCGCCGCAGCAGCGCGCGCAGGCGAGCGAGCAGCTCCTGGCGCTCGAACGGCTTGACGAGGTAGTCGTCGGCGCCGGCGTCGAGGCCCTCGACGCGCGCTTCGAGCGCGTCGCGCGCGGTCAGCATCAGGATCGGGACGTCGTCCTGCTTGCGCAGCGTTCTCGCGACGTCGATGCCGTCGAGGCGGGGGAGGCCGAGATCGAGCACCACCAGATCCGGCAGGAACGCGTGCGCGTCGTCGAGCGCGCTGACGCCGTCACTCGCGATTCGCACCTCGTAGCCCTCCAGGCGCAGTGAGCGCTGCAGCGTCTGCGCGATTTCCTCGTCGTCCTCCACGACGAGCACGCGCGGCGGGCGCGAGATATCGGTCATGCGCACGATGCTAGACGTCTGCGCCCGCGGTTTGGCTGCTTTTTAGCCACTTCTTACGCGGCAGGGGCTGATCCGCGCGCGTCGAAGAAGCGCCCGGATGCCCACGAAGACGAGAGCTCGCCGGACCACCGGCTCCGCCGGCGGTGCTTCCGCCGCGAGACGGCCACGCTCGCGTGCGTCAGCGAGACCGCGCGCGAAGCGGGCGGCGGGTGCATCCGTCTGGCGGCCGACGCTGCCGGAGCTCTCGCCGCACCAGCTCGACGTGCTCGGCCTCGGGCTGGCGGCGCTCGGCATCTTCCTCGCGTTCGTGCTGTACCTCGGCGCCGCGGGCGGCTCGGCCGGGGGCGCGCTGAGCGACGGGCTCGAGCTGCTGCTCGGCCGCGTCGCCTATGCGGCGCCGGTTGCCCTCGTGGCGGGTGGGCTGCTCGTCGTCGCGCGCACGCTGGTGCCGTCCATGCGTCCGGTGCGCGCCGGTGCGCTGTGCCTGTTCGCCGCGATGGCGCTGATGCTCGCCGCCGGCACGCTCGGGCTGGGCGGCGAGACCCGCGAGAGCCTTTGGTCGCAGGCGACGCTGAAGGCCGACGGCGGCGCGGTCGGCGCGCTGCTCTACTGGACCACGTCGAGCCTGTTCTCGGATGTCGGCTCGCACATCATCGCGATCTTTCTGCTTCTCGCCGGCCTGCTGCTGCTCAGCGGCGTGACGGTGGCGAGCATGCTGCGGCGCGCGGCGGAGACCACGCGGGGCGCGGCCACGCTCGCACCTCGATCCACGCCGGCCGCAGTCCCGTCCGTCTCCGAGCCGGTCGTGCCCCCGGAGCCCGAAAACGGGCGGCTCGTCATCCGCGCGACGCACGTCGAGGCGCCCTCGCTCGACGGCCGCGAGCGCTATCCCGACCTCTACGGCGAGGACGCGCCCGAGACGGGGGCACCGCCGCCGGAGGCGGTGGTCACGTTCGAGGACGAGCTCGGCGAGCCGCAGCCGCAGGCGATCGAGCAGCTCGAGCTGGAGGAGCCCGACGAGCCGGGCGTCACCACGGGAGAGGCGACGGCACAGGACGTCGACCCGGACGACCTCACGCCGCAGGGTCGCTATCGCGCATCCGTCACCGACGATCCGTCGTTCGTGTGGAGAGTCCCGACCGGCCGCTTTCTCAAGCGCTCGACCGCCGACCAGTCGCGCCCCGATACCGCCGGCCAGGAGAGAGTCGCCGCGCAGCTGATCGAGGCGCTCGGGCACTTCGGCATCGAGGCCAAGGTCGTCGGCATGACGGCCGGTCCGCACATCACGCGCTTCGAGATCCGCCTCGCGCCCGGCATCAAGGTCGGCAAGGTCGCGCAGCTCAAGGACGACCTCGCCTACGCGCTCGCCGCGACCGAGATCCGCATCCTCGCGCCGATCCCCGGCAAGCAGGCGGTCGGCGTCGAGGTCCCGAACGCGAGACGGCGGATCGTCCACCTCGGCGACGTCTTCCAGGAGCCGCCGAAGGACTGGTCGCCGCTGACCGTGTGGCTCGGCAAGGACGTCGCCGGCCGCGCGATCGGCGTCGACCTCGCGAAGATGCCGCACCTGCTCGTCGCGGGCACGACCGGCGCGGGCAAGTCCGGCGCCATCAACGCGATGCTCTCCAGCCTGCTGCTGCACGCCGACCCGCACGAACTGCGGCTCGTGCTCGTCGACCCGAAGCAGGTCGAGCTGAACCACTACGAGTCGATCCCGCACCTGCTGACGCCCGTCATCACGAGCCCGCGGATGGCGGCGAACGCGCTCCAGAACCTCGTCAAGGAGATGGAGGAGCGCTACGGGATCATGTCGCTCGCGCGCACGCGCTCGCTGCCGGAGCTCAACAGAGCGCGCGCCGCGCGCGGCGAGCCCGCGCTGCCGTACATCCTGTGCGTGATCGACGAGCTCGCCGACCTGATGATGGTCGCGCCGGCCGACGTCGAGGACTCGATCATCCGGCTCGCGCAGAAGGCACGCGCGGTCGGCATCCACCTCGTGCTGGCGACGCAGTCGCCGCGCGTCGACGTGATCACCGGCATGATCAAGGCGAACGTCCCGTCGCGGATCGCCTTCGCCGTGTCCTCCCAGACGGACTCGCGCGTGATCCTCGACCAGAACGGCGCGGAGTCGCTGCTCGGCCAGGGCGACATGCTGTTCAGCCCGGTCGGCTCGTCCAAGCTCCAGCGCATCCAGGGCGCCTACATCGACGAGAAGCAGATCGCCGAGCTGACGGAGGCGTGGCGCAAGCAGGGCGAGCCGGAGTTCCACGAGGAGCTGCTGGAGGAGGTCGTCGACGAGTCCGACGGCGCCTCCGGCGAGGACGACGGCTTCGACCCCGACGAGGATCCCTTGCTGGAGGAGGCGATCGGCCTCGTCGCGCAGATGGGCACCGCTTCCACCTCGATGCTGCAGCGCCGCCTGCGGCTCGGCTACACGCGCGCCGGACGCCTGATCGACATGCTGGAGCGGCGCGGGATCATCTCCGGCTACGAGGGCTCCAAGCCGCGTCAGGTCCTGATCACCGAGGCTGACGTCCCGCGCATCCTCGTAGCGCTGAGCGAGAGAGGCGGCAGTTCGTCGACGGCGCCCGAGCCCAATCCGGAGCTGCCGCCGGATCCGTCCGGCGACAGCGACGAATCCCCGCTTTAGCACCGCGGTAGCCTTCGCGTCGCCATGCCGGAGATCGGGTCCACCCTCCGCGAGGCGCGCATGCGCGCCAGGATCGACATCACCGAGGTCGAGCAGGCGACGAAGATCCGCGCGAAGTACCTGCGTGCGCTCGAGAACGAGGAGTGGAACCTGCTGCCGGGCTCCACCTTCATCAAGAGCTTCCTGCGCGAGTACGCCGAGTTCCTCGGGCTCGACTCGCGCACGCTGGTGGAGGAGTACAAGCTGCGCTACGACCGGCCGAGCGAGCACGAGCTGATGCCGCTCAGCCCGAGACTGGGTCGCGAGCGCCGCGGCGCAGGTGGTCCGGTCTTTGGAGCGCCGCGCGTCGCGCCGCGCGGGCTGATCGTCGGCGGCGTGATCGTGCTGATCCTCGTCGCGCTCGGGATCGTCGGCTCGCTCTGGGGCGACAACGACGACGGTGGCGGATCCGGCTCGTCCGGGTCGACCGCCGCGACAGCGACCGGCGGGACGCGCACCACGCCAGCGTCAGAGCGCCCTGAGCGCAGACCGGTCCCGCCGACGCGGGCGAGCGTGCGGATCGTCCCGACCGGCACCGTCTATGTCTGCCTCGTCGATGGCAGCGACCGAGTGCTCATCCCCGGCAGCCTGTTCGAAGCAGGCCAGCAGGTGCCCGTCTACAGGGCGCGCAAGCTGCGCATCACGCTCGGCAACAACGCGGTCCAGCTGCGCGTGAACGGCAGACCGCTGTCGGTGCCGCCCTCCTCGACTGCGATCGCGTACGAGATCACACCGTCGGGGACGCGCTCGCTGCCGCAGGAACAGGCGCCCACCTGCACGTGAGCACACGCGCCGGCATCGTCATCACGGGCACCGAGGTGCTCAGCGGCATCATCTCCGACCGCAACGGACCCTGGCTGTCGGAGCGGCTGCGGGAGCTCGGCGTCGAGCTGGCGCACATCCTGATCGTCGGCGACCGCCGCGACGACATGGCGGCCGCGCTGCGCTTCCTCGCGTCCGAGCGGGTCGAGCTGATCGTGACGAGCGGCGGCCTCGGCCCGACCGCCGACGATCTCACGACGGAGGTGGTGGCCGACTTCGCGGGGCGCCCGATGGTGCTCGACGAGGCGTTGGAGCAGCGGATCGCCGCGATCGTCGCGCCGATCGCCCAACGCTGGCCGAACGTCGATCGCGCCGCGATGGCGCGCGGCACGCGCAAGCAGGCGCACGTGCCCACGGGCGCGACCGTGCTGGAGCCGGTCGGGACGGCACCGGGGGTGGTGGTGCCGCCGCTGGACGGCGGATCGGATCCGGCCACCCACGGATCGGATCCCGCCACCCGCCCCCATCGGCCGACCGTCGTCGTCCTGCCCGGACCCCCGCGCGAGCTGCAGCCGATGTGGGCGGCGGCGCGCGCGACGGACGCGTTCCGCACCGCGATCGCCGGCGCGACGACTTATGAGCAGGGCATCCTGCGCTTGATGGGGATCCCCGAGTCGGAGATCGCCGAGACGCTCGTCGTCGCCGAGCAGTCGGGGCTCGACCTGGAGCCGCTGGAGATCACGACCTGCCTGCGGCGCGGCGAGATCGAGATCGCGACGCTGTACGAGCCGGGGGGAGAGGACGTCTACGCGGCGTTCGTGGAGCTCATCCGCTCGCGTCACGCCGCCCAGCTCTTCTCCGAGGACGGCTCCACGATCGACGAGCAGGTCGCGGCGCTGCTCGCCGGCCCGCCGCTGCGCACGATCGCCGTCGCCGAGTCGTGCACCGGTGGGCTGCTCGCGGGGCGGCTGACGGAGCGGCCGGGCTCGTCGGCGTACGTGCTGGGCGGCGTGGTGGTCTATGCGAACGAGGCGAAGGCGGCGCTGGCGGGCGTCGATCCGGCGTTGATCTCGCGCTTCGGCGCGGTGTCGGCGGAGGTCGCCGCCGCGCTCGCGGACGGCGCGCTGGCACGCTTCGGCGCTGACGTCGGCGTGGGCGTGACGGGCGTCGCCGGCCCGGGCGGCGGGACGCCGGAGAAGCCCGTCGGGCGGGTGCACGTTGCGGTGGCTTCGGCCGGCGGGGGGACCGCCACCGCAGGCAGTGGTCGAGTGGCGCGGCAGCTCGACCTGCCGGGCAGCCGCGCCGACGTGCGCGACCGCGCGACGACCGTCGCGCTGCATCTGCTGCGGCGGCTCCTGCGCGGCGAGGTCGACGACCTGGCATGACCGCCGCCTCGCCGACCGCGGCGGCGAAGGCGCGGCTGTTCGTCGCGCTCGACCTGCCTGAGCCGGTCGTTGAAGCGCTCCTCGGCTGGCGCGGATCCGTGCTGCGCGATGCCGACGCGCTGCGCGCGGTCCCGCGCGAATCGCTGCACGTGACCCTGGCCTTCCTCGGCTGGAAGCCGGAGGAGGCGATCGCGCCGCTGTCGGAGCTGGTGGAGACGTGCGCGAGCGCCGGCGGCGGAGCGGCAGGGTTGGCGCTCGGCGAGCCGCTGTGGCTGCCGCGCAGGCGGCCGCGCGTGCTCGCGGTCGCGCTGGAAGACCGGCACGGCCAGTTGGCGAGCCTGCAGGCGCAGCTCGTGCAGCAGCTGGTCGCCGACGGGTGGTACGAGCTGGAGGCGCGGCCGTACCTGCCGCATGTGACCGTCGCGCGGGTGCGGGGCGGGACGGCGCCGCGGGCGCAACCGCTGCCCGACCTCCCGCAGGTCGCGTTCGACGGCGCGGCAGTCGTGCTCTACCGCTCGCGGCTCTCGTCGGCGGGCTCCCGCTACGAGCCGCTGTCGGTCAATAGACTCGCCTGAGAAGCTGCGCGAACGCGGTGTTGCCTTGCCGCGGATCGGCTCCTACCATCGACGTGTACGCGAACGGATGTTCGACGGCGTTCTGTCCGAAGGTGGGCGTACGGTGAATCCCTCACGTGAGCAGAAGGAGCTTCCAGCGATGACCGACCAAGACAAGGCCGCCAAGGCCCGCGACGCCGCGCTCCAGGGCGCGCTGACGCAGATCGAGCGCCAGTTCGGCAAGGGCACGGTCATGCGTATGGGGGATCCAGGCGCGCAGGTGCGCGTCAACGCAATTCCCACGGGAGCGCTGTCGCTCGACCTCGCGCTCGGCATCGGCGGCGTGCCGCGCGGGCGCATCATCGAGATCTTCGGCCCGGAGTCCTCGGGCAAGACGACGCTCGTCTACCACATCCTCGCCGAGGCGCAGAAGCTCGGCGGGACGTGCGCCTTCATCGACGCCGAGCATGCGATGGACCCGCTCTACGCGAAGGAGATCGGCGTCGACATCGACTCGCTGCTCGTCTCGCAGCCTGACTACGGCGAGCAGGCGCTCGAGGTCGCCGACATGCTCGTGCGCTCGGGCGCCGTCGACGTCGTCGCGGTCGACTCGGTCGCCGCGCTCACGCCGCGCGCCGAGCTCGAGGGCCAGATGGGCGACCAGACGGTCGGCGTCCAGGCGCGCATGATGTCGCAGGCGATGCGCAAGCTGACGGCGAACCTCAACCGCACGCAGACCCTCTGCATGTTCACGAACCAGATCCGCGAGAAGGTCGGCGTCATGTTCGGCTCGCCGGAGACGCAGCCGGGCGGTCGCGCGCTGAAGTTCTACTCCTCGCAGCGGCTCGACATCCGCCGCATCGAGACGATCAAGGACGGCACCGAGGCAGTCGGCAACCGCGTGCGCGTGAAGGTCGTCAAGAACAAGGTCGCGGCGCCGTTCAAGCAGGCCGAGTTCGAGATCGAGTTCGGCAGAGGCATCTCGACGGCCGGCTGCCTGATCGACTACGGCATCGAGCACAACATCGTCACGAAGTCGGGCTCGTTCTTCTCCTACGGAGATGAGCGGCTCGGTCAGGGACGCAACAACGCGAAGGCGTTCCTCGTCGAGCACCCGGAGATCGCGAGAGAGATCGAGGACAAGATCTACGCGGCGCTTGATCTGAGCCGCGATCTCGTCGCGCCGATCGACGGAGCGGAGTCGGCGGACGGCGCGGCGCTGGAGTCGGTGGCGGCGGCGTAGGCGACGTCCTCGTGGAGGCGTTCGCCGCCCTCGTGCGGGAGCAGAGCACCGATCCCGAGCTTCGGCTCCAGCATGCGCTCGACCTCGCGTTCCGCCAGCTCGGGCGGCGCGACCGGACGGTGCTGGAGATACGCCGCTTCCTCGAAGGCAAGCGGATCGAGCCGAGCGCGATCGACGAGGCGCTCGTGCGGCTCGCGCAGGAGGGCTACCTCGACGACGCGCGCTTCGCGCGCCAGTTCGCCGAGGACAAGCGCCTGCTCGAGGAGTGGGGCGCCGACCGCATCGAGCGCCGCCTGCTCGCGCTCGGCGTGCCCGCGGAGCTCGCGCGCGAGGCGGTCGGCCTGCGTGATCGCGGTGACGAGCTCGATGCGGCGGTCGGCCTGCTGCGGCGCCGGTTCCCGGCGCTCAGCGACGACCCTCGCGAACATCGCCGCGCGTACGGCGTGCTCGCGCGCAAGGGCTACGACCAAGAGCTTGCGTGGGACGCGATCCGCGTCCACGCGGGCGGCGCCGACGCCTGAGTCGCCGACAGCGGGCGCAGTGCGCACGCCGAATTGCGCCTCCCCAGCACCGGTACTACGATCCAGGGCAGCGAACGACTGGCCCATGAGGGCATGAAACAGCAGCAAACAGCCTGAATCCTGGAATCTGACCCCCTTGACCGCCGCGACCCGACCGCTCAGCTCGTCCGCCGCACGAACGCGCCGGCGAGCATCACGGACGCGACCGCCGGCATAGCCGGCGCGCGACCCGCGGCGTCTCGGCGCGCCGCACCCTGGATTCGACGCGTGCTCCTCGCGCGGCCCGTCCGACGCTACCTGAACGGATCGTGAACCGGTCCGGCTCCCCCGCCGGGCCGAGGAGAGGACACCAATGGAGATCGTGATCGCGGCGGCGCTGCTGGCAGTGGGGCTCGTGCTGGCCGCCGTGCTCTACGGACGTGGACGACCGGTGACGGCGCTCGACGACCGCACGAGCGCGGCGGTGAGTCCGGCCGTCGCCGAGGAGATCAGCGCTCGGCGCGCCGAGCTCGTGCGGATCGAGGAGCGCGTGCTCGGCAAGGAGGAGGCGCTCGACGCGCAGCGGGCGGAGATCGCGCGGCGGGAGCGCACGATCGACGAGCGTGCCGTGGCGCTCGACGCGAGGGAGGGGGAGCTGGTCGAGGGCCACCGCGAGCTCGAGCGGCAGCTGGAGCGGATCGCCGGGGTGACCGCCGCGCAGGCGAAGCAGCTGCTGCTCAAGGAGCTGGAGGACCAGGTCCGCCATGAGTCGGCGAAGCTGATGCGCCAGGTCGAGGAGGAGACGAAGCGCGACGCCGACCGGCGCGTGCGCAACATCCTCTCGGTCGTGATGCAGCGCATCGCGGCCGGCCACGCGACCGAGACGACGGTCGCGGTCGTGCAGCTTGCCTCCGACGACATGAAGGGACGCATCATCGGCCGCGAAGGACGCAACATCCGCGCGCTCGAGAACCTCACCGGCGTCGACTTCATCATCGACGACACGCCCAACGCGGTCGTCCTCTCCGGCTTCGACGGCGTGCGCCGGGAGGTCGCGCGCATGACGCTCGAGAAGCTGCTCGCCGACGGTCGCATCCATCCGGCGCGCATCGAGGAGATGTACTACCAGGCGAAGTCCGAGCTCGAAGATCACATCGGCGAGTTGGGCGAGGAGGCGATCTTCGAGGCGAACGTGCAGGGGCTCGACCCGGAGCTGATCAGGCTGCTCGGGCGGTTGAAGTTCCGCACCAGCTACGGCCAGAACGTGCTCGCCCACTCCGTCGAGTGCTCGCGTCTGGCGGCGCTGATGGCACACGAGTTGGGCGCGTCGCCGAGAACGGCGCGGCGTGCCGCGCTGCTGCACGACATCGGCAAGGCGGTCTCGCACGAGATCGAAGGTCCGCACGCGCTCGTCGGCGGCGACATCGCACGCCGTCACGGCGAGTCGGAGGCGGTCGCGCATGCGATGGAGGCGCACCACAACGAGGTCGAGCCGCAGACGGTCGAGGCGGTGATCGTGCAGGCGGCCGACGCGCTCTCGGGCGCACGGCCCGGCGCGCGCGGCGAGTCGCTCGAGCAGTACGTCAGACGCCTGCGCGACCTGGAGGAGATCGCGACGCGTCACGACGGCGTCGACAAGGTCTACGCGATGCAGGCCGGCCGCGAGATCCGCGTGATGGTCGCCCCGACGACGATCGACGACGACCGCGCCACGCTGCTCTCGCACGAGATCGCCCGCCAGATCGAGCGCGAGCTCGAGTACCCGGGCCAGATCAAGGTCACGGTCATTCGCGAGAGCCGCTCGGTCGAGTACGCGAGATAGCCAGCCCGATCCCCGGGCGAGTTACCCTTGGACGCGATGAAGCGCTACCACGTCACCACGTTCGGGTGCCAGATGAACGAGCACGACTCGGAGCGCATGAAGGGCATGCTCGAGTCGCTCGGCTACGTCGAGGCGGCTCAGCGCGAGGACGCCGATCTGATCCTCTTCAACACGTGCTCGATCCGCGAGGCGGCTGACAACCGCTTCATCGCGCACCTCGGCACTGCGAAGCGGCTCAAGGGCGAGCGACCGGACCGGATCGTCGGCGTCGGCGGCTGCTGGGCGCAGTCGGTCAAGGACGAGGTGTTCGAGCGCTTCCCGTTCGTCGACGTCGCGTTCGGGCCCGGGCAGGTGCACAAGCTGGCGGAGTTCCTCACGAGCGACTCGCTGACCGCCCAGGGCTACTTCGAGTTCGAGGGCTTTGCCGGTGACCTGCCGGAGAAGCGTGCGCGCGAGTTCCAGGGCTGGTTGCAGATCTCCGTCGGCTGCAACATGGTCTGCTCCTACTGCATCGTGCCGAGCACGCGCGGGCGCGAGGTCTCACGCCCGCTCGACGCGCTCGTCGCCGAGGTCGAGCGGATGGCGGCGGAGGGTGTCACCGAGGTGACGCTGCTTGGGCAGAACGTCAACTCCTACGGCCGCGACCTCCCCAGAGGAGGCCACCCGCGCGCAGCGTTTGCCGAGCTGCTCGCCGCGGTCGACGCCGTCGACGGGATCGAGCGCATCCGCTACACGTCGCCGCACCCGCAGGACATGAAGGACGACGTGATCCGCGCGCACGCCGAGCTGCCGTCGCTGTGCGAGCACGTGCATCTGCCGCTGCAGAGCGGGTCGAGTCGCGTGCTGAAGGCTATGCGGCGCACGTACACGCGCGAGCGCTACCTCGATCGCGTCGCGCTGCTGCGCGAGCATGTGCCGGACGTCGCCTTGACGACCGACATCATCGTCGGCTTCCCGGGCGAGACCGAGGAGGACTTCGCGCGGACGCTCGAGGTGTGCGAGCAGGTCGCCTACGACGGCGCCTTCACGTTCGTCTTCTCGCCGCGGCGCGGGACCGAGGCGGCGACGCTGCCCGACCAGCTCCCGCATGCGGTGAAGGTCGAGCGGATGGAGCGACTCGTCGAGGTGGTCCAGCGGCGCGCGCGCGAGCTGACCCTGCAGCAGCTGATGCCGGCCGATGCGCTGCGCATCCGCGGCCGCCACAACGCCCTCAACGCGCTCGCCGCGCTGGCCCTGGCCACGCCGTCGGCTGCCCGCTGGCGCCGATGCTGCACGCGCTGCGCGAGTACCGCGGCGAGCCGCACCGGGTGGAGCATGTCGCCAGCGTCGACGGCGTCGACGTCTTCGACGACAGCAAGGGCACCAACGTCGGCGCGACCGTCGCCGCGCTCGACGGCCTCGGCGTCGACCGCGCGCCGGGCAAGCTCGTCGTCATCCTCGGCGGCGACGGCAAGGGCCAGGACTTCGCGCCGCTGGCCGCGCCGCTGGCCCGCCATGCGCGCGCCGTGCTGACGATCGGCCGCGACGCGGCGCGGATCGAGGCGGCGATCGCCGCCTCGGGCGTGCCGCGTCGAGCGCTGCGCCACGCTCGAGGCGGCGGTCGAGCGGCGCTTCGCAAGGCCGAGCGCGGCGACGCGGTCCTGCTGAGCCCGGCCTGCGCCAGCCTCGACATGTTCCGCAACTATGCGCATCGCGCCGAGGTCTTCGTCGCCGCGGTGCAGGCGATCGCGGCCGAGCAGGGGAGCGTCCTGTGCAGTGACTGCATCGCCGCGCTCGCGGCCTCGACGCGCTGGGCGCGCGCCGGCGCGCGGCAGGCTGCGCGCGGCCGCCGCGCCGCGCGCCGAGGCGCGTCCCGGTGCGCGACTGGATCAGCGTCGCCGCGGCCAGCCGGCGCGCGCTGCTCGGCTTCGACCGGACGCTGGTCTGGGTCGTGGTCGCGCTGCTCGCGCTCGGCCTGGTGATGGTCTACAGCGCCTCGGTCGCGCTGCCCGACAACCCGAAGTTCGCGCGCTACACGCCGACCTACTTCCTGTCGCGCCACCTGCTCTCGATCGGCGATCGCGCTGGTCGCCGCGCTGGTCGCGGTGCAGGTGCCGGTGTGCGTCTGGGAGAAGCTCTCGCCCTGGATCTTCGTCGCCGCGCTGCTGCTGCTGGTGGTGGTGCTGCTGCCCTTCATCGGCAAGGGCGTCAACGGCGCGCGCCGCTGGATCCCGCTCGGCTTCATGAGCTTCCAGCCCTCGGAGCTGGCCAAGCTGGCGATCGCGATGTACGCCGCCGGCTACATGGTGCGCAAGATGGACGTGAAGGAGAACTTCTTCCGCGCCGTGCTGCCGATGGCGATCTCGCTCGGCGGTGGTCGGCCTGCTGCTGCTCGCCGAGCCCGACATGGGCGCCTTCATGGTGATCGCGACGATCGCGATGGGCATCCTGTTCCTCGGCGGCGTCAACGGCGCGCATGTTCCTGCTGATCACCGCGGTGCTGGTCGGCGCCTTCGTGCTGATGATCACGCTCAGCCCGTGGCGGCGCGAGCGCATCTTCGCCTACCTGAACCCGTGGGACGAGCAGCTACACGCTGGGCAAGGCCTACCAGCTCTCGCATTCGCTGATCGCCTTCGGCCGCGGCGAGATCTTCGGCCAGGGCCTGGGCGGCAGCGTCGAGAAGCTGCACTACCTGCCCGAGGCGCACACCGACTTCCTGCTCGCGGTGATCGGCGAGGAGCTCGGCTTCGTCGGCGTCGCCTGCGTGATCGTCGCCTTCTTCTGGCTCGCGCGGCGCCTCTTCCACATCGGCCGCCAGGCGATCGCGCTCGACCGCGTGTTCGCCGGCCTGTTCGCGCAGGGCATCGGCATCTGGATCGGCGGCCAGGCCTTCATCAACATGGGCGTGAACCTGGGCGTGCTGCCGACCAAGGGCCTGACCCTGCCGCTGATGAGCTACGGCGGCTCGGCGATCCTGATGAACCTGGTCGCGCTGGCGATCGTGCTGCGGATCGATATCGAGAACCGGCAGCTGATGCGCGGAGGCCGCGCATGAGCCGACGCACCTCGTCGTCATGGCCGGCGGGCACCGGCGGCCACGTCATTCCCGGGCCTCGCGGTCGCGCCGAGATGCAGCGCGCGCGGCTGGAGCGTCAGCTGGCTCGGCACGCCGCACGGCATGGAGAACAAGCTGGTGCCGCCGAGCGGCATCGCCATCGACACGATCGCCTTCGCCGGCATGCGCGGCAAGGGCCTGCTGCACACGCTGTTCCGGCGGCGCTGCGGCTGCTGCAGCGCCTTCTGGCAGCTGCTCGCGCCTCGTGCGCCGCGCGGCCCGCCGTGGTGCTCGGCATGGGCGGCTACGTCTGCTTCCCCGGCGGCTTGATGGCCTGCTGCTGGGCAAGCCGCTGGTGCTGGTCAACGCCGACGCGGTCGCTGCTGCTGAGCAACAAGGCGCTGCTGCCGGTGGCCGACCGCGTCGCCTTCGGCTTCGACGGCGCGGCGGCGACGCAACGACCAAGGCGCGGTCGTCACCGGCAACCCGGTGCGCGCCGAGATCGAGGCGCTGCCCGAGCCGGCGCGAGCGCTTCGCCGGCCGCAGCGGGCCGCTGCGGCTGCTGGTCGTCGGCGGCAGCCTCGGCGCGCGCGTGCTCAACGACATGCGTGCCGCAGGCGCTGGCGCTGATCG
Organism: uncultured Actinomycetes bacterium; assembly: GCA_963770165.1. Lineage (GTDB taxonomy): Bacteria > Actinomycetota > Thermoleophilia > Solirubrobacterales > Solirubrobacteraceae > Conexibacter. Next base: position 6,050 of record CAVYOK010000022.1, on the reverse strand, counting down.
CCGCCGGCGCAGCGGCCGCGCGTCACGCACCAGACCGGCGCAGGCAGATCGACGAGCGTGCAGCGCCGCCTACGCCGCCGCCGGCGTCGAGGCCGAGGTCCTGCCCTTCATCGACGACATGGCGCAGCGCGCTCGCCGACTGCGACCTGATCGTCTGCCGCGCCGGCGCGATCACCGTCAGCGAGCTCTGCGCCGCCGGCGTCGCCGCGGTGCTGGTGCCGCTGATCGTCAGCACCACCTCGCACCAGCGCGACAACGCCGAGTGGCTGGCCGGCGCACGGCGCGGCGATCCACCTGCCGCAGGCCGAGCTGACGCCGCGCCGGCTGGCCGACCTGATCGCCGGGCTGACGCGCGACGCGCTGCAGGCGATGGCGACGAAGGCGCGCGCGCTGGCGCGCGCATGCCGCAGCGCCGGTGGCCGACGAGATCGAGCCGACGGCGGTCGAACGGGCTCGGCGCGCGAGGCCTGGCGCGCATGAAGCACGCCGTCAAGCACATCCACTTCGTCGGCATCGGCGGCGCCGGCATGAGCGGCATCGCCGAGGTCCTGCACAACCTCGGCTACACGATCTCCGGCTCCGACCAGACCGACAGCGCGACGCACGCGGCGGCTGGCCGCGCTCGGCATCCGCGTCGCCGATCGGCCACGACGCCGGCGCACATCGCCGGCGCCGACGCGGTGGTCACCTCGACCGCGGTGCAGGCCGACAACCCCGAGGTGATCGCCGCGCGCGCCAAGCGCATGCCGGTGGTGCCGCGCGCGGTGATGCTGGCCGAGCTGATGCGCCTGAAGCAGGGCATCGCGATCGCCGGCACGCACGGCAAGACCACGACCACCACCTGGTCGCCAGCGTGCTGGCCGAGGCCGGGCTCGACCCGACCTTCGTCATCGGCGGCCGCCTGAACAGCGCCGGCGCCAATGCGCGCCTCGGCACGCGGCGACTACATCGTGGTCGAGGCCGACGAGTCGGACGCCTCGTTCCTGAACCTGCTGCCGGTGATGGCGGTCGTCACCAACATCGACGCCGACCACATGGAGACCTACGGCCACGACTTCGCGCGGCTGAAGCAGGCCTTCGTCGAGTTCCTGCACCGCATGCCGTTCTACGGCGCGGCGATCCTCTGCACCGACGACCCGGGCGTGCGCTCGATCATGCCGATGATCTCGCGCCCGGTCATCACCTACGGCTTCGGCGAGGACGCGCAGGTGCGCGCCGTCGACGTGCGCGCCGACGGCCGGCAGATGCGCTTCACGGTGCAGCGCCGCAACGGCGTCGCGCTGCCCGACCTGGACGGTCACGCTCAACCTGCCCGGCGAGCACAACGTGCTGCAACGCGCTGGCGGCGATCGCGGTGGCGGCCGAGCTCGAGCTGCCCGACGCGCCGGTCGTCAAGGGCCTGGCCGAGTTCAGCGGCGTCGGCCGGCGCTTCCAGCGCTACGGCGAGCTGCCGAGCGCAGGACGGCGGCGGCAGCTTCACCCTGATCGACGACTACGGCCACCACCCGGTCGAGATGGCGGCCACGCTGGCGGCGGCGCGCGGCGCCTTCCCGGGCCGGCGCCTGGTGCTGGCGTTCCAGCCGCACCGCTACACCCGCACGCGCGACTGCTTCGAGGATTTCGTCAAGGTGCATCGGCAGCGCCGACGCGGTGCTGCTGGCCGAGGTCTATGCGGCCGGCGAGGCGCCGATCGTCGCCGCCGACGGCCGCTCGCTGGCGCGCGCGCTGCGCGTGGCCGGCAAGGTCGAGCCGGTGTTCGTCGACGACATCGCGCGACATGCCGCAGGCCATCGTCGAGCAGGCGCGCGACGGCGACGTGGTGATCTGCGATGGGCGCCGGCTCGATCGGCGGCGTGCCGGCGCAGGTGGTCGAGCTGCTGGAGGCAGGATGAGCGCCATGAGCGACGGCATCGACGTGAAGGCGCTTCGGCAAGGTCGCCGTGCTGATGGGCGGCACCTCGGCCGAGCGCGAGATCTCGATCATGTCGGGCACCGGCGTGCTGGAGGCGCTGCAGTCGCAGCGGCGTCGATGCGCACGCCTTCGACCCGGCCGAGCGCGACCTGGTCGAGCTCAAGCGCGAAGGCTTCGAGCGCTGCTTCATCGCGCTGCACGGCCGCCACGGCGAAGACGGCACGGTGCAGGGCGCGCTCGAGCTGCTCGGCATTCCCTACACCGGCTCCGGCGTGATGGCCTCGCGCGATCGCGATGGACAAGGTGATGACCAAGCGGGTCTGGCTCGCCGAGGGCCTGCCGACGCCGCGCTACGTGCGCCTGCGCCGCCGACGCAGCAGGCGCGCGAGCAGGTGCGCGCGGTGCCCGACGAGCTCGGCCTGCCGCTGATCGTGAAGCCGCCGCGCGAAGGCTCGTCGATCGGCGTCACCAAGGTCGCAGGGCTATTCGCAGATGCAGGACGCCGTGGCGCTGGCGGCGCAGTACGACGCCGACGTGCTGTGCGAGGAATTCATCGACGGCGACGAAGTCACCTGCCCGGTGCTGGGCGACGGGCGCCGACGCGCGCGCGCTGCCGGTGATCCGCATCGTCGCGCCCGAGGGCAACTACGACTACCAGAACAAGTACTTCACCGACGACACCAAGTACCTCGTGCCCGGCGGCCTGCCCGCAGGCCGAGGAGCGCGAGATCCAGCGCATCGTCGCTGGCCGCCTACCGCGCGCTCGGCTGCCGCGGCTGGGGCCGCGCCGACCTGATGATCCGCGCCAGCGACCGCAAGCCCTTCCTGCTCGAGATGAACACCTCGCCGGGCATGACCAGCCATTCGCTGGTGCCGATGTCGGCGCGCGCCGCCGGCATCAGCTACGAAGACCTGTGCCTGCAGCTGCTGCGCGGCGGCCTCGACTCGGACGCGCCGGCAGCGCGGAGCCGACGCCGATGGCCCGCGCCACCGCCTGCGCCCGCCGCACGTCGCCGCTGCCCGGCGACGTCGAGCTGATGAACGTCGTCGCGACGCGCGTGTTCGCGCTGGCCGGCGCTGCTGCTGCTGGCGGCGGCGCGTGCTGTGGCTGGCGCGCCAGCCGTTGTTCGCGCTGCGCGCGATCAAGGTCGACGGCGACGTCGACGCACAACAGCGCCGTCGACGCTGCGCGCCAACGTGGCGCCGCGGCTGGCCGGCAACTTCTTCACGCGTCGACCTGGCGGCCGCGCGCGCGCGCCTTCGAGTCGGTGCCCTGGGTGCGCCAGGCGGTGGTGCGGCGCGAGTTGGCCGAACCGGCTGCGCGGTGCGGCTGCGAGGAGCACCGGCCGGTGGCGCTCTGGGGCGCGACGACGGCGAGACGCGGCTGGTCAACAGCTTCGGCGAGGTGTTCGAGGCCAACGTCGGCGACGTCGAGGACGACGGCCTGCCGCCGCTGGCCGGCCCCGACGGCAGCGTCGGCGCAGGTGCTGGCGATGTACCGCGCGCTCGGCGCCGCTGTTCGCGCCGCTCGACGCCGCGCGTCGAGACGCTGCAGCTGTCGGGCCGCGGCTGCTGGCAGCCGAGCTCGACACCGGCGCGGTGATCGAGCTCGGCCGCGGCAGCGACGAGGAGGTGGCTGGCGCGCACGCAGCGCTTCGTCGCGCACGCTGACGCAGGTGACCGTCGCGCTACGCAGCGCGCCGCTCGAGTACGCCGACCTGCGCCACACCGACGGCTATGCGGTGCGGCTGCGGGGCGTCACGACGACGATCGACGCCGCCGCAAGCGCGCAAGAAGAAGAACGAGGGAAGCAGACGATGGCCAAGGAATACAAGGATCTGGTCGTCGGCCTCGACATCGGCACCGCCAAGGTGATGGCGGTGGTGGCCGAGGTGCTGCCCGACGGCGAGCTCGCTGGCCGGGCTCGGCATGCGCGCCGTCGCACGGCCTGAAGCGCGGCGTGGTGGTCAACATCGACGCCACGGTGCAGTGCATCCAGCAGGCGCTGAAAGAGGCCGAGCTGATGGCCGACTGCAAGATCACGCGCGTCTACACCGGCATCACCGGCAGCCACATCCGCGGCATCAACTCCAGCGGCATGGTGGCCGTGAAGGACAAGGAAGTCACGCCGGCCGACGTGGCGCGCGTGGTCGAGACCGCGCAAGGCCATCAACATCCCGACCGACCAGCGCCTGCTGCTGGTCGAGCCGCAGGAATTCGTGATCGACGGCCAGGAGGTGAAGGAGCCGATCGGCATGAGCGGCATCCGCCTGGAGGCCAAGGTGCACATCGTCACCGGCGCGCAGAGCGCGGCCGAGAACATCATCAAGTGCGTGCGCCGCTGCGGGCTGGAGGTCGAGCAGCTGATGCTCAACCCGCTGGCTTCGAGCCAGGCGGTGCTGACCGACGACGAGAAGGAACTGGGCGTGGCGCTGGTCGACATCGGCGCCGGCACCACCGACGTGGCGATCTTCACCGGCGGCGCGATCCGCCACACCGCGGTGATCCCGATCGCCGGCGACCTGATCACCAGCGACATCGCGATGGCGCTGCGCACGCCGACCAAGGACGCCGAGGACATCAAGGTCGAGAACGGCTTCGCCAAGCAGCTGCTGGCCGACCCGGACGAGCAGCTCGAGGTGCCGGGCCTGGGCGACCGCGGGCCGCGCATGCTGTCCACGCAGGCGCTGGCCGGCGTGATCGAGCCGCGCATCGAGGAGATCTTTCGCTGGTGCAGCAGGTGATGCGCGAGATCGGGCTACGAGGAGCTGCTGTCCTCGGGCATCGTCATCACCGGCGGCAGCGCGGTGATGCCGGGCATGGTCGAGCTGGGCGAGGACATCTTCCTCAAGCCGGTGCGCCGCGGCATGCCGAAGTACCGCGGCGCGCTGTCCGACATGGTGGCGCAGCCGCGCGCCGCCACCGTGATGGGCCTGCTCGAGGAGGCGCGCCTGGCGCGGCTGCGCGGCTACAAGGTGGCGCAGAAGACCGGTTCGGTGAAGACCGCTTTCGGCCGCTTCAAGGACTTCTTCGTGGGGAACTTCTGACGATGGACCGAAGCACGACTCTGGCTCGCGCGAGGCAGTCCGCCGCGGCATTCAGCGAGCGATGGCGGCGCACCGGCCGCCATCGGCTGAGCGTTGCAGTCCGACACATCAAGAACGAATTTCGATTCAGACTAAGGCAACTGCAACGATTAGGAGATTCAGAATGGCCATCGAAATGATCGAAGAGTTCCACCAGGGCACCCAGATCAAGGTGATCGGCGTCGGCGGCGGCGGCGGCAACGCCGTCGAGCACATGATCGAGCGCAGGGCGTGCAGGGCGTGGAGTTCATCTGCGCCAACACCGACGCGCAGGCGCTGACCGCGCGCGCGCACAAGATCATCCAGCTCGGCACGACCGGCCTGGGCGCCGGCAGCAAGCCCGAGAAGGGCCGCGAGGCGGCCGAGGTGGCGGTGGACGACATCCGCGACGCCATCGACGGCGCGCACATGCTGTTCATCACCGCCGGCATGGGCGGCGGCACCGGCACCGGCGCCGCGCCGGTGATCGCGCGCGTGGCCAAGGAGATGGGCATCCTGACCGTCGGCGTGGTCACCAAGCCGTTCGACTGGGAAGGCGGCCGCCGCATGACCAACGGCCGACATCGGCCTGGCCGAGCTCGAGGCCAACGTCGACTCGCTGATCGTGGTGCTGAACGAGAAGCTGCTCGAGGTGCTGGGCGACGACGTCACGCAGGACGAGGCCTTCGCGCACGCCAACGACGTGCTGAAGAACGCCGTCGGCGGCATCAGCGACATCATCAACGTGCCCGGCCTCGTCAACGTCGACTTCGAGGACGTGAGCACGGTGATGGGCGAGCCGGGCAAGGCGATGATGGGCACGGCGCGGCCGGCGGCCCCGACCGCGCCGCATGGCCGCCGAACAGGCGGTGGCCTGCCCGCTGCTCGAAGGCATCGACCTCTCGGGCGCGCGGGGCGTGCTGGTGCTGATCACGGCGGCCGAAGGCACTTCAAGCTCTCCGAAAGCCGCAACGCGATGAACACATCCGCGCCTACGCCGCCGACGACGCGCACGTGATCTACGGCACCGCCTACGACGAGGCCTGGGCGACCAGCTGCGCGTCACCGTGATC
>CAVYOK010000021.1:0-24078 GCA_963770165.1 uncultured Actinomycetes bacterium | reverse complement strand
CTTGACACAGGCGTGGGAAGGTTGTGATTGGCTGTCAGCTCGCGCTATCCGTACGCCCAGCGTGCCAGCTCTGTTTGCACTTCCGCTGAGCGCGGTAGGACCACAGGAACCGAAAGGAGGTCGAATGCGACGGTTCAAGCGGGGGTACGTGCTGTCCGGCCTCGTGGGGGTCTTGATCACTGGGGCTGCGATCGCGCCCGGGATCCCCTCGGTGCCAGCGCTGTCAGTGCCCACTGTCACGACCCCTTCTGTTCCGGTCGCGCCAGACGCCGTGCCGGCGGTCGTTGCTCCGGCTCCGTCGACTCCGTCGCCCCCCGTGACGGCTCCCGACGTATCGACGCCGTCTGTCTCGACTCCGCCTGTCTCGACTCCGCCTGTCTCGACTCCGCCCGTCTCGACTCCGCCCGTCGAGGTGCCGGAGGTCGCTGCTCCGGTCGTGTCGACTCCGTCGGTCTCGACTCCGCCCGTCGAGGTGCCGGAGGTCGCTGCTCCGGTCGTGTCGACGCCGTCGGTCTCGACTCCGCCCGTCGAGGTGCCGGAGGTCGCTGCTCCGGTCGTGTCGACGCCGTCGGTCTCGACTCCCCGCGTCGAGGTGCCGGAGGTCGCTGCTCCGGTCGTGTCGACGCCGTCGGTCAGGACGCCGGCCGTGAAGGCGGCGTCGGTGACCGTGCCGGCGGCCTCGATCCCGTCTCTGTCGACTCCGGCGCTCAGGACGCCTGCGATCGGCGTCGGCTCCGCGTCGGTCTCCGCGGTCACGGTCGCGCCCGTGAGGACGCCGCTGACCTTGCCATTGGTGAGAGCGCCGTCGCTGACCGTACCGTCATTGGCAACGCCAGTCGTGACGACTCCGTCGCTCAGCGTGCCGCCGGTGACAACGCCGGTGGGGACGACTCCATCAGTGAGAGTGCCGGCGGTGACTGTGCCGGCGGTGACTGTGCCGTCCGTGAGAACGCCGTCGGCGAGAGTGCCGTCGGTCACAACACCCTCGGTGAGAGTGCCCATCGTGAGAACGCCGTCGGCGAGAGTGCCGGCGGTGACTGTGCCGTCCGTGAGAACGCCGTCGGCGAGAGTGCCGTCGGTCACAACACCCTCGGTGAGAGTGCCCATCGTGAGAACGCCGTCGGTGAGAGTGCCGTCGGTGAGAACGCCGTCGGTGACTGTGCCGTCGGTGAGAGCGCCGTCGCTGACCGTACCGTCGCTGACGACCCCGGCGGTGAGGACGCCGGCGGTCTCTGTGCCCGCCGTCAGAACGCCGTCGGTCCGGACGCCGTCGATCGGCGCCGACCGCACGGGAACGACCCGGGCGCTCCTCGGTGATGGCGACAGTGAAAGCGGGTCAGCGAGTGAGCGGTTGCCCACCGACCCAGTGGGCGGGAGGGTCGCGGGTGCCGCGGCTTCAGGCGGGTTGCTCGGCTCGAGCGCAGACACGCTGACGCTCGAGCGAGGCACCTCGCCGCGACCGCTGCTCAGTGCGCGCACGCGGCAGGCGCTCGCGCGCGGCTCGCTCGGGCAGCGCCGGCTTGAGCGCGCAGTGACGAAGCTGCGCCAGTGCCTCGGGCAGTTGACGGCCACGCAGCGGCGCGTGCTGATCCTGCGGACCGGACTCGGACCACGTGACGCGTTGTCCCGCGATCGCGTCGCCCGACGGCTCGACCTCGGGCTCGCGCAGACGCGGCGGATCGAGCGCCGTGGGCTGCGTCGCCTCAGCTCGCTCGACAACGCCGGTCGTTGTGCCGGCGGTAGCAGCGGCGTCGCGCTGGCGTCGTTGCCATTCGGCGCGTCGCCCGGCGCCGGGCTGGTTGCCGTTCCGGGTGAGGGCGCCGTCCTCGGCCAGCCACGCGGCGACGTCAAGGGCGTGTCTGGCTCAGGCGGCGACGACGGCCCGAGGCTCGCCGACGTCCTGCCGCCCCCGCTCGGCCAGGGCAGCGACTGGACGCTGCTGATCCTGCTGATGGCTGCCGCGATGGTTGCACTGCTCGTGCGTCGCGAGCTGAGAAGGCAGCGCGGTCACTGAGCCGTCGGCGTGCCGGCGGGCAATCCGCCCGCCGGCACGGCGCTACTGGAACGGCAGGAACAGCGGTCCCACCGGCCGGGTCTTCGGCCGGCACATCGACTCGTCGCAGAGCACTCTGTTCCCCGCCTCGTCGATGTGGAAGTGCACGTGCGCGGGCAGCTGCTCGGGTGGCAGCAGGCGCTTGAGCAAGTTGAGCATGGTCGTTTCTCCGGGAAGCTCGTCGTTAGAGGTTCGCGATTGACGGTACGCGCCGCTGGGCGCTCCGTCTGTGCGTCGCGTCACGGACGTCGACGAATCGCTCAGGCCGCGACCGGCGCCGGCAGCGGGAAGAGCTGCAGGAAGCGCTTCGCCGCGCGCTTGTCGCCGCTGATGCGGATCGTCCCGGCGGCGAGCGCGTCGGACAGGCGGCGGTGGCCGTGCAGGACGTCGAGCAGCGTGGTCGGGTCCGCCTCGATCGCCGCGTCGGCGTCGGGCAGCTCGCCGCGGTCGGCGTCGACGGACCCGTCCGCGATCACCACGCGGAAGCGCTCGCCGTCGAGCCGCAGCTCGACGCGCGCGGCGAAGTCGCCGGCGCGCTCGGCGTCGAACAGCGCGCGCAGCGAGAGGATGTACGCGTCGAGGCTCATGCACATGTCGTCGCGTGGCGGCGGAGCGTAGGCGCCGCCCCAGCGGCCGAGCTCGATCAGCGCCGGCTCGAGCGCGCGGCCGGACGCGGTCAGCTCGTAGACCTGCGAGCCATATGGCGGCGGGAGTCTGCGATGGTGAACGAGGCCAGCCTGCTCAAGGTCGCGCAGGCGCTGGGCGAGCACGTCGGGGCTGACGTGCGGGAGGCCGGCGCGGATGTCGGTGAAGCGCTTGGGCCCGAGCAGCAGCTCGCGGACGACCATCAGGGCCCAACGCTCGCCGACCAGATCGAGCGCGCGAGCGATGCCGCATGCATCGCCGTAGCTGCGCTTGTTCCCCATGGCACAAGCGTACCACTTATTAGGAAGGGCCAATCTTATGATTGGAAATTCCAACGCTGTGATATGACTCAGTGGATGACGTCGACCGAGGAGCCGCGATGACTGCCGATACGAACGACCGCACGCGCTGGCTGGCGCTGTACGTGCTGTGCGCCGGCGTCCTCATGATCGTGCTCGACGCCACGGTCGTGAACGTCGCGCTGCCTTCGATCCAGGATGACCTCGGCTTCTCGCAGACGAGCCTCGCGTGGGTCGTCAACGCGTACCTGATCGCGTTCGGCGGCTTGCTGCTGCTCGGCGGCCGCATCGGCGACCTGATCGGCCACCGGCGGATCTTCCTGATCGGCCTGACCGTCTTCACGGCGGCGTCGCTGCTGTGCGCCGTCTCGCAGAGCCAGGGGATGCTGGTCGCGGCGCGCTTCATCCAGGGCGCCGGCGGGGCGTTCGCCTCCGCAGTGGTGCTCGGGATGATCATGATGATGTTCCCGGAGCCGCGCGAGCAGGCGAAGGCGATCGGCGTCTACGGCTTCGTCGCCTCCGCCGGCGGCTCGATCGGCCTGCTGCTCGGCGGCCTGCTGACCGAGTCGATCAGCTGGCACTGGATCTTCTTCATCAACGTGCCGATCGGTGTCGCGACCGCCGTGCTGGCGCGGCGACTCGTCGCGGACCGGCCGGGCATCGGGCTCCGCGCCGGCGCGGACCTGCCGGGTGCGGTGCTGATGACGAGCGGCTTGATGATCGGCGTCTACGCGATCCTGCAGGTCAGCGAGAAGGGCTGGGGCTCGGGCGAGGTGCTCGGGCTCGGCGCGCTGTCGCTCGTGCTGCTGACGGCGTTCGTGCTGCGCCAGGCGCGGGTCGAGACTCCGCTGATGCCGCTGCGGCTGTTCCGCTCGCGCAATGTCAGCGGCGCGAACCTCGTGCTGGTCCTGCTCGTCGTCGGCATGTTCAGCATGTTCTTCCTCGGCGCGCTCTACATGCAGCGGGTCCTCGGCTACGACCCGCTCGAGGTCGGCCTCGCGTTCCTGCCCGGCACGATCGTGATGGGCGTGATGTCGCTCTACGTGTCCGGCCCCGCCTCGATGCGCTTCGGCGCGAAGCCGGTCGTCGTGGTGTGCCTCGCGGCGATGGGCAGCGCGATGCTGCTGTTCGCCCGCACGCCGGTCGACGGAAGCTACGTCGTCGACCTGCTGCCGATCATGCTGCTGTTCGGCTTCGGCGCCGGCCTGGCGTTCCCGGCGCTCATGCAGCTGTCGATGTCCGGCGCGGCGCCGAGCGACATGGGGCTCGCCTCGGGTCTCGCGAACACGTCGCCGCAGGTCGGGGGCGCCGTCGGCCTCGCGGTGCTCGCGACGATCGCCTCCGACCGCACGGAGACGCTGCTGGGCAACGGCGACGCGCCGCTGGCGGCGCTCAACGGCGGCTTCCACACCGCCTACCTCGTCGGCGCGGCGCTCGTGGTCGTCGCGATCGCCGTTGCGGTGGCTGTGCTCCAGTCGATGCCGCATCCGCAGATGGCGCCTGAGGGCGAAGCACCCGAGGGCGCGCACGAGCGCGAGGGCGAGCCGGCCTACTCGGAGGCGTAGGCCGGAGCTGCGGCCGGGCGCGCCGCCTAACGCGGCCGATCGCGATCCCGCGACGGCTGCACGCGCTTCGGCTCGCCCGGCATCTTCGGGTAGTCGGGCGGATACGGCATGTCGCCCGCGCCGCCGGCCTCGTAGAGGTCGAGCAGCGGCTGCAGCGAGTGGTGGACGTCGTCGATCGCGGCGTGGAGGTCGCCGACCTCGGCGAAGCGCGCGGGCATGCTCTCGACCGTGAAGTCCTCCGGCTGGATCTCCGCCAGCTCCTCCCAGGTGACCGGCGCGGAGACAGGCGCGCCCGGCTTCGGCCGCACGCTGTAGGCGGAGGCGATCGTGCGGTCGCGGGCGTTCTGGTTGTAGTCGACGAAGATGCGCTCGCCGCGCTCCTCCTTCCACCACTTGGTCGTCACCTGGCCGGGCATGCGGCACTCCAGCTCGCGCCCGAACGCGATCGCGGCATGGCGCACGTCGGTGAAGGTCCAGCGCGGCTCGATCCGCACGTAGATGTGCACGCCGCGCCCGCCCGAGGTCTTCGGGAAGCCGGTATAGCCGAGCTCCTCCAGCAGCGCGCGCGCCTCGGCGGCCGCGCGCACGGCGTCGGCGAAGTCGGTGCCGGGCTGGGGGTCGAGGTCGAGCCGCAGCTCGTCGGGATGGTCGACGTCGTCGTCGCGGACGGGCCAGGGGTGGAACGTGATCGTGCCCATCTGCGCCGCCCAGCCGACGACGGCGATCTCGGTCGGGCAGATCTCGTCGGCGTGGCGGCCGGAGGGGAACGCGATCCGCGCGGTCTCCACGTAGTCCGGCGCGCCTCTGGGCACGCGCTTCTGGAAGAAGGCGTCGCCGCCGCCTCTCTCGCGCGTCGAGACGACGACGCCCGGGTGCACGCCCTTCGTCCAGCGCTCGAGCGTCGTGGGCCGCCGGCGCAAAGCGCGCATGATGCCGTCCTCGACGGCGAGGTAGTAGCGCACGACGTCGAGCTTCGTGATCGCGCCCGTCCGCTCGGTCGCGGGGAAGATCACGCGATCGGGGCTCGAGACCCGCAGCTCGCGGCGGCCGGCTTCGACGGTGGTGGCGTCGGAAGGCGCCATGGTCCTGAGTTGTATCGCCGCCGGGCCCGGAACGGCTTGCGAGCGCCTGCGCGCCGCGTATCGCGGCGCAATGCCGCAGCCATCCCCGAGCGGTCTACGGTGCATGCATGGCCGCCGGCGTTCCGGTTGCGACTGGGGCTGTGCCTGCCCACGACGGGCGACGGGCGATGCTCGTCTCGGGAGCGCTGCTGGCGCTGATCGACGCGCTGTGCCGCCTCGCGCTCGAGAACCAGCGGCTTGCGGCGGAGGCGGAGGCCGCGATGCGCGAGCTGAAGGCGTCGCGCGCTCGGATCGCCGCCAGCGGCGAGCGCGAGCGGCGGCGGATCGGGCGCGACCTGCACGACGGCGCGCAGCAGCGTCTCGTGGCGCTGCGGATCGAGCTCGAGCTCGCCGAGGAGCTGGTGCGGCGCGACCCAGCGCAGGGCGCGGAGCGCCTGCACCGGCTCGAGCAGGAGGTGGACGACGCGCTGGAGGAGCTGCGCGCGCTCGCGCACGGCGTCTACCCGCCGCTGCTGGCGGACCGCGGCCTGCCGGATGCGCTGGGTGCCGTCGCCGGTCGCACCGCGGTGCCGGTGGCGCTGACCGTCCGCGGCGTCGGCCGCTACGCGCCGGAGGTCGAGAGCGCCGTCTACTACTGCGTGCTGGAGGCGTTGCAGAACGTGCTCAAGCACGCGCGCGGGGCACGTGCCGACGTCGAGCTCGACGGCCGCGCGCGCGGCGAGCTGCGGCTGCGCGTGCGGGACGACGGGCCCGGGTTCGCGGACGGCAGACAGGCCCGCGGCACCGGCATCGCGAACATGCGGGACCGGCTCGTCGCACTGGGCGGCGAGCTGAAGCTGACCTCCATGCCGGGCGCGGGGACGCTCGTGCGCGGCTGGGTCCCAACCGACGAGCGCGCGGAGGTGGTTTGACGCCCGCGACGATCCGCGTCGTGCTCGCGGACGACAGCTTCCTGCTGCGCCAGGCGGTCGCCCATGTGCTGGAGGATGCGGACGGGATCGAGCTCGTGGCGGCCTGTGGCGACCGCGACGCGCTGCTGCGCAGCGTCGACGACGAACGGCCCGACGTGGTCGTCACCGACATCCGCATGCCGCCGACCGACACCGACGAGGGGCTGCAGGTCGCCGCGCAGCTGCGCCGCACCCATCCGGGCGTCGGCGTCGTCGTGCTGAGCCAGTTCGCCGAGCCGCGCTACGGGCTCGCGCTGCTCGAGGACGGCTCCGACGGGCGCGCGTACCTGTTGAAGGAGCGCGTCCAGAGCAGCGGGCAGCTCGTCGCCGCGATCGAGGCGGTCGCGGCGGGCGGCTCGGTGATCGACGCGAAGGTGATCGACGGCTTGATCGCCGAGCGGCGGCGGATCGAGCGCTCGCCGCTCGCGGAGCTGACGCCGCGCGAGGTCGAGATCCTCGCCTACGTCGCTCGCGGGCACAGCAACCAGGCGATCGCCGACGAGCTCGTGCTGACGAAGCGGGCGGTCGAGAAGCACATCAACGCGATCTTCCTCAAGCTCGGCCTGACCGCGGCGGCCGACGTGAGCCGGCGCGTGACGGCGGCGCTGATCTATCTGGCCGAGCGCGAGGACCTTCAGGACTCCTAGAGCGCGGGCCGTACGCCGCGGGTGATGCGCACCCCACCCGCAGACGCCGGTGCACCGGTTTGCCGCGCGGGCGCCGGCGCGCGACCGTCAACGGCATGGGCGAGACCGCCACCTCGCAGATCGGGCCGGTGCAGCTGGTCGCGATCGGCTTCGGGCCCGACGCGCGCTTCGAGGGCCGGGTGCTGGAGGAGCTGGAGCGCCTCGAGCAGAGCAAGACGATCCGGCTGCTCGACCTACTGTTCGTCGCACGCGACGCCGAGCAGGGCGAGCTCGTCGCGCTCGGCTATCAGGGCGAGAGCCTCGGCGGCATCGTCGGGGCGTTGCTCGGCTTCGAGTTCGACGACGCCGATCTCGCCCCGTCCGACGGTGAGCTGCCGCCTGCGGACGAGCCGTTCGGGCTGCGTCGCGAGGACGTGCTCGCGCTCGCCGGCCGGCTCGGCCCCGGGGAGGCTGCCGCGTTCATGCTGTTCGAGCACGTGTGGGCGCGCGACCTCAAGGCGGCGATCCGCGACGCCGGTGGCGTGCCGCTCGGCGAGGGCTTCCTCACGCCCGAGCTGGTCGCTGCGGTCGCCGTCGAGCTCACGGCGATGGCAGCCGAGCTGGAGGCGCTGGAGCGCGAGCCCGAAGGAGGGATCTGATGGGGCTGATGGCCGATCGCGCCGCGACGCGCATGCAGACGCGGCAGATGTACCGGACCGGGTCGCGCATGCAGCGCCGCCGCAGCTGGATGGAGGCGCGCACGGGGCAGCGGCAGGACTTCGCACCCGCCGAGGAGCCGAGCGCCGAGGCGCCGCAGCAGACCGCGTCCGCCGCCGCCTCGCCCGAGCAGCCCGCCTACCTGGCCGAGCTGGAGCAGCTGGCGAGACTGCGCGACCAGGGCGTGATCTCGCCGCAGGAGTTCGACGCCAAGAAGCGTCAGCTGCTCGGGATCTGACGCGCGCGGGCGGCGGGAGCCCCCACCCGCCGCCCGCCCGTCGCCAATCGCTACCAGGTCAGCTCGATCTCGAGCTCGCGCTCGTCGCTGTCGATCTCCAGCTCGAGCTTGAGCTCGACCTCGTCGGGCACGTGCACGGTGAAGCGCATGCCGCCGCGCTCGAACTCGACGTCGTTGTGTCGCGCGAGCATGTCGGCGAGCTCGTGCAGCCGTGCCGCGGCCTGCTCGCGGCTCAGACGCTCTTTGGTCTCGACCTCGAAGATGTCCATCGTCGCTCCTTCGTCGGGGTGGCTTCGGCGGCAGCGGCACGTGCTGCGCGAAGACGACCCGCGCGAGCGTCGCGCTGAGCGCGAGCGCGCCGACGACGAGCAGCTCCTCGACGAGCCGGTCGCGCCCCAGCAGCGCGAGCGCGGCCGCGAGCCCGGCCGCCCCGAGCGCGAAGCCGGCGAGGCGAGCCGGGCCGGTGCGCAGGAGCCCGTACCAGGCGGCCGCGGCCGCGAGCGTCACGCACCCGAGCGCGATCAGCCCGCGCGGGAACGCCTGGACCGCGAGCACGAGCGCGAGCACGAGCCCGGCGGACCCGCTCGCCAGCGCGCCGATCGCGGTCGTGCGCCGGCGCATCACGCGCTCGCGCCGGCCGCGGTGCCGGTGCGGATCGACGCGGGGCCGGGCAGCCGCCAGGCGGCGGCGAGGCCGGCGAGCGAGAGCACGGCGAGGGCGCACATCGCGAGCACGTAGGTGCGGTTGCCGGAGGCGAGGTCGGAGACGAGGATCGTGCCGGCGATCGCGGTGCCGAGCGAGGAGCCGAGGTTGGAGACGCTGCGCGACAGGCCGGAGATCTCGCCCTGTTGCTGCTCGGAGAAGGCCGACTGCACGACGTTGACCGAGGGCGTGATCATGACGCCGAGGCCGAGGCCGATCGTCAGCAGCCCGGGCGCGAACGCGAAGCCGTTCTGCGACTCCGAGACGAAGGCGAGCAGCAGCCCGATGCCCGCGATCGTGACGACGAAGCCCGTGCGGATCAGCGTGCGCTGCGCGTAGCGTCTGGCAAGCCGCTCGGCCGCGAGCGACGAGACGAGGACGCCGGCCGTCACGGCGGTGAAGATCACGCCTGTCTTGATCGCGCTGAAGTCGCGCACCGTCTGCAGGAAGACGGAGACGGTGAACGAGGTCCCCATCAGCACCAGCCACTGGATGTTCTGCGTCACCAGCCCGAGGTTGGACGTGCGGTTACGGAACAGTGCGCGCGACAGCAACGGCTCCTTGCCGGCGTGCTCCCACGCGCGGATGTGGAGGAAGAACCACAGCAGGAAGCCGGCCCCGAGCGCCATGAACACGACCAGCAGCACGACGTTCACGTCCGCCTGCAGGATCCCCAGCACGAGGAAGAACATGCCCGCGCCCGACAGCACCGCGCCGGTCGTGTCGAACGTGCGCGTCGGGTCGGGCGCCACGGGATCCCTGAGCCGGCGGCTGAGCAGCACGATCGCCGCGATGATCGCGGCCTGGAACACGAACGCGGCGCGCCAGCTGATGGCGCTGGTGATCACGCCGCCGATCAACGGGCCGGCCGCCGCGCCGACGCCGCCCGCGCCGCTGATAATCCCGAACGCGCGGGCCCGCGAGCTCGTCTCGTGGAACGCCATCGTCGTGAGGATGTAGACGGGCGGGATCAGCAGCGCGGTCCCGACGCCCTCGAACACCGAGTTGCCGAGGATCAACACCCCCAGGCCCGGCGAGGCCGCGCTCAGCAGCGCGCCGATCCCGTAGAGCGTGAGCCCGATCATGAAGCAGCGCTTGCGGCCCCAGCGGTCGGTCAGCTTGCTGCCGGGGATCATCAGGATCGCCATGATCAGCAGGAACAGCGTGATCGTCGTCTGGACGCCTTTCACCGTCGTGTCCAGGTCCTGGCTGATGTCGTTGATCATCACGTTCATGTTCGAGCCGGCGAAGCTGCAGATGAACTGAGCGAGCGCCAACGGCGCGAGCAGTCTGCGCGCATCGGTCACGCCGTAGCCCGGGAGATCGCGCGGGCGGCCAGGATCAGCGTCAGGTGGCTGAACGCCTGCGGGAAGTTGCCGACCTGCCGGCGGCGTCCGACGTCGTACTCCTCAGCGAGCAGACCGAGGTCGTTCGTGAGGCCGAGGAGCCGCTCGAACAGCGTGCGCGCCTCCCCGACGCGGCCGTTCTCAGCGAGCGCGCTCACGAGCCAGAACGAGCAGGCGAGGAACTGACCCTCGTCGCCCGGCAGGCCGTCATCGGTCGCGGCGGTGGAGTAGCGCGAGACGAAGCCGTCGCGGCCGAGCTCCTGCTGGATCGCGTCGATCGTGCCGCCGACGCGCTCGTCGGTCCCGGGCAGGAAGCCGACGAGCGGGATGTTGAGGACGCTCGCATCCAGCTCGCGCGAGCCGTAGTACTGCGTGAACGTGCGGCGCTCCGGGTCGTAGCCGCGCTCGCACACCTCGCGGTGGATCTCGTCCCGCACGGCCGTCCAGCGCTCGAGCGGCGCCTCCAGCTCGAAGCGCTCGGCGATCCGCACGACGCGGTCGAACACGACCCACGCCATCACCTTCGAGTACGTGTAGTGCTGTCGCTCGCCGCGCGACTCCCAGATGCCGTCGTCGGGCTCGCGCCAGATCGTCTCGAGGTACTCGACGATCGCGCGCCAGCGCGGCCACAGGCGCCGCTCGATGCGGCCGAGCGCCTCGGTCCCGATGAACATCACGTTGGCGACCTCGCCGTAGACGTCGAGCTGGAACTGCTCCGAGGCGGCGTTGCCGATCCGCACCGGCTTCGAGCCCTCGTAGCCGGGCAGGTCCGGCAGCTCGAACTCGGTCAGGCGCCGCTCGCCGCCGATCCCGTACATGATCTGGATCGCCGTCGGGTCCCCGGTGCCCACGCGCAGCAGGAAGTTGCGGAAGGCGAGCGCCTCGCCGGTGTAGCCGGCGTCGAGCAGCGCCTCGAGCGCGAGCACGGAGTCGCGCAGCCAGCAGTAGCGGTAATCCCAGTTGCGCACGCCGCCGAGGTCCTCGGGCAGCGACGTGGTCGGTGCGGCGATCACCGCGCCGGTCGTCTCCGAGGTCATCGCCTTGAGTGCGATCAGCGAGGTCAGCACCTCGTCGCGGTAGGCGCCCTCATAGCGGCAGCGACCGCTCCAATCGCGCCACCACGCCTCGGTGCGGGCGAGCGCCGAGTCGGCGTCCTCGACCGCCGGCGTCGGCTCGTAGGAGAGGTGCCAGGTGAGCGTGAGCCGCTCGCGCGCGCCCTCGACGACGATGAAGTCGGCGGCGACGACGCCGTCCTCGATGCTCAGCGGCAGCGGCGTGCTGAGACGGAACGCGTCCGGACCGGCGGTCACGACGACGCCGTCGGAGGCTGCCTCGACCCACGGGGTGATCGAGGCGTAGTCCGGACGCAGCGACAGCTCCATCCGCATCGGCACGCGGCCGCGCAGTCCCTCGACGATCCGCATCAGGCGCGGAGGGCCGTCGCCCCGCCGCGGCATGAAGTCGATCACGCGGACCGTGCCCTCGGCGGCCTCGAGCTCCGTCTCCAGCACGAGCGTCCCAGGGCGATAGCGACGGTTCGACGCGCGCACCTCGCCGGCCGGCGCGAGCAGCCAACGCCCGTGCCGCTCGTCGCCCAGCAGCGCGCTGAAGCACGACGCCGAGTCGAAGCGCGGCAGGCACAACCAATCCACCGATCCGTTGCGGCCGACCAACGCCGTGGTCTGCATGTCGCCGATCAGGCCGTAGTCCTCAAGCAACACTGGGGCTCCATTCGTTCGAGTTGGAGGTGGGGCCGGCGTGGGCGTGGGCCCCGTGTCGGGCGGCGCTGCGTCCGGCGGCACGGCGTTGCGCGCGAGGTCACCCGCGATGCGCGTCGCCGCGGACGTGAGCGGCGCCGCGAGGACGAGGCCGACCGCGCCGAACAGCGCCCCGCCCGCGATCGTCACGATCAGCACCGCGAGCGGGTGGATGCCGAGCGCGGCGCCGTACGCGATCGGCTGCACCAGCTGCTGGAGGATTCCGTTCGCGAGCAGCTGCACGACCACCATTCCGGCTGCCGCGTCGGCGCCGGCGCCGCCGAGCGCGACGAGGACGGAGAACGCCCCGGCGCCCCACGCGCCGAGGTACGGCACGTAGGCGCCGAGGAAGGTGACGACCGCGATCGCGCCCACCTCGGGGACGCCGAGCAGCAGCGCGCCGACCGTGACGACGATCGCGTTGAACGCCGCGACGATCGTCACGCCGACGAAGTAGCCGCGCAGCGACTGCAGCACGCGGCCCGTCATCCCGTGCGCGACGCGGTCGGGGACGCGCATGTGACGCTCGCACCACGCGCGGATCACGCGGCCGTCCTTCAGCAGGAAGAAGAGGCTCAACGCGGTGAGCGAGAGGAACACGACGAGCGAGGAGAGGTCCCGCAGCCCGCCGGCGATGCCCTGCAGCAGGGCCGGGACGGCGGAGCTCACGGTCTGCGACGCGTCGCTCGTCGCGTCGCGCGCCGTGCCGCCGGCGACCCCGAGGTCCTGCAGCCAGCCGGCGACCTCCGCTCTGGCGCCGGCCAGCTGCCCGCGCAGGTCGGCGAGCTGGCTGGTGATGCCGGCGAGCGTCGCGACGACCACCCCCGCGGCGACGGCGATCAGCGCGAGCAGCACGAGCGCGCTGCCGAGGCCGCGCGCGAGCCCCCGCCGCTCCAGCCATGCGACCGCCGGCGAGGTCACCGCCGCGACGACTGCGGCGGTGATGACCGGCATCACGATCGTGTGCGTCAGCGACAGCAGCCACACCGCGCCGACCAGCAGGAGCGTCACGCCGACGCCGAGCCATGCGGTCGCGCCGAGGTCCCGCAGCCATCGCGGCGGGGAGAACAGGCCGCTCAGCTCGTGCGATCGAACTCGACCGCCGGCTCGACGGCGCGGTGCACCGACCAGCGGAGGCGGCGGCGAGACGCCGAGCGTTGCATCGCACTAGCTTCGAGCGCCGCCGCCGGGCCGGCAATGGTGTGGACACGCACGGGAAGCTCGTGCGCGCCGTACTTGCGTCTCCGAGACCCTCGGCCCCACTGCCCAGCAGTGTGGATCTGGTATAAACGGCCGAGCGCCGGAGCATCCTGGCTGCAGCGATGCGACCGGGTGGGGGAGTTCGATCGGGGGAAAATTGGGGATTCGATCCGACGTCGGCTCGAGCCGCGCGACGTCCGTTAACGATTGGGAAGTGATCAAGGACGATCTCGCCGCGCCGGATGTCGGCACCGTCTGGGATCTCTGCATCGCGATCGAGTACGAGCGCGATCAGCTGGTGCAGGGGCTCGCCAGGTGGCTCGGCCCGCCCGCGGATCTGAAGGTGCTCGATGCCGCGTGCGGCAGCGGCTTCCCCGCTCTCGACCTTCACCAGCTCGGGTATGACGTCACGTGCACGGACGCGAGCGGGCCGATGCTGGACCGGTTCAGGCTCAACGCACGGGCGGCGAACGTCGAGCTCGAGCCGATCAGGGCGCGGTGGGAGGAGCTCGACTCGCTCTTCGACGAAGACTTCGATGCCGTCCTGTGCCGCGGTTGCTCGTTTCTCTACGCGGGCACGTTCGACGACGACGTCGATCCTGACCTGACGGCGCTTGACGCCTCGCTGGCGAGCTTCCGACACGCGTTGCGCTCCGGCGGACGGGTGTACGTGGACGCCCCGCTCGAGGAGAACATGGGCGAGGAGAGGCCGCATTGGACCGAGCACGCGCCCCGCGTGATCGACGGCCACCGCATCGAGATGCGCGAACGCATAAGCGCCGATCGTCAGGCGCGCATCCGCAGGTGGGAGGTCGAGCTGACCATCGACGGGACGCCCTACTCGCTCCAGCGCAGGTCTCACTACATGACGCACGGCGATCTGCTTGACCTGATCCGCCGCGTCGGCTTCGAGGACGTGAGGCGCGTCGAGGTCAGCGGCGAGAGCTACGCCGTCTTCGTGGGCCGCAAGCCGTAGCTCTCCGGCCCAGCGCGTAGACGCGCCCGGTCGGCGAGAACCCGAGCACGCGCTCCCGAGACTCCGGAAGGATGTCTGCCATGGGTGGGGTGGCGATCGTGCTGTTCTGCGACCTGGTCGACTCGACCGCGTTGCTGGCGCGCCTCGGCGACGACCGCATGGAGGCCGTGCGCCGAAGGCACGTCGCCGACGTGAGCGACGCGGTCGCCGCCGCCGGAGGCCGCGTGGTCAAGTTGCTGGGCGACGGCGCGATGGCGAGCTTCGCCAGCGCGCTCGGCGCGCTGCATGCCGCCGCGGCGATCCAGTCGGCGGTCGTGCGCTTGGACGGCGAGCACGACGGGCTCGGCATCGCGGCACGCGTCGGGGTTGCGGCCGGCGAGCCGATCGCGGATGGCGAGGACCTGCACGGGATGCCGGTCGTGATCGCGAGCCGCCTCTGCTCGGCGGCCGACAGCGGCGAGGTGCTCGTGCAGGAGCTGGTGCGCGATCTTGTCGCCTCGCGCGACGCGGTCGTGCTCGACGAGGCGCGCTCGTACTCCCTCAAGGGGCTCCCACGCGCCGTGCGAGCGTCGCGCCTGCGCTGGCGCGAGCTGGCGCCGACCGCGACGTCCCCCGTCGTGCAAGCTCACGCGACCGCGGCGGTCGCGCCGGAGAACGGCCGACCGCCGGGCGGCATCCCGTTGCCGCGTGCGCTGGCCGCCTACGCGAGTGAGCCGCTGATCGGTCGCGACCGCGAGATCGGCGCGCTGCGCGACGCGACCTCGACGGCCAGCGGCTGCCGGGCGGTGCTGGTGCTGGGCGAGCCGGGGATCGGCAAGACGCGCCACGCCGCAGCGTCTGCCGCGGACGCGCATGCGCGCGGCGCCGTCGTGGTGATGGCACGTTGCCCGCCTGAGCCGGTGATCGCCTTCGAGCCGTGGGTGCGGGCGATCGGCGAGCTGGCGCTGGCCGGCGACGAGGCGTGGCGGTCGCAGCTGGCGGAGGCCGCGGGCGCGGAGCTGGCGGCGCTCGTGCCGGAGCTGAGCGCGAACGGGAGATCGCTCGTCGGTCCCGACGGCTTCGGGATTGGTCTCGCGGCCGCGGAGGGCGCGCGCTACCGCCTGCTGCGCGGGATCGGCGCGGCGCTCGCGTGCGCCGCGGGCGCCGCGTCGCTGCTCGTCGTGCTCGACGACGCGCACTGGTGCGACCCGGCCTCCGCCGAGGCGCTCCGGCACCTGCTCCAGAGCCCGTCGATCGGCGCGCTGGTGCTGGTGGCGACGGCGCGCGACAGCGAGCTGGGACGCGGTCATCCCGTCTCGCGTGTGCTCGCGGACCTGCGCCGCACGCGCGATCTGAGCGAGCTGCGCCTCAGCGGCCTCGACGCGCACGGTCTCGCGGCGCTTGTGAGCGAGCGGGTGGGACGCGCGATCACGCCGCGCCTCGCGTCGCAGCTCCACGCGCGCACGGCGGGCAACCCGTTCTTCGCGGCCGAGCTCGCACGCCACCTCGATGAACGCGGCGCGCTGCGCGACGACGAAACGCTCGACGCGACGCCCGCCCCAGACGCGGTCGCTGACCTGGTCGAGGAGCGCCTTGCGCGACTCGACGCGCCGACCGAGCGCCTGCTCGTCGCAGCCGCCGCGATCGGGCCGTCAGCGCCGGTTGCGCTCGCCGCTCGCGCTGCGCGGCTCGACGAGGACGACGCGTCGCGCGCGGTGCAGGCCGCGCTGTCTGAGCGTCTCGTCCACGAGGTCGTGGCCGCACGGGCGACGATCGCCTTTCCGCACGCGCTCGTGCGCGAAGCGCTGCAGGCGCGTATCGGCGGCGCCGACCGCGCGCGCGTGCATCTCGCGATCCGCGACGCGCTCGAAGGCGACCGCGATGTCGAGCCGGCCGAGCTGGCACGCCACGCTGGCCTCGCGGTCGGCCTGACCGGTCCTGCCCCGGCGCTCGCCGCGCATCGGCGTGCCGCCGAGGCCGCCGCCGCTCGTCACGACCACGAGCAGGCCGCGGCGCATCTGCGGGCGGCGCTTGCGCTCGTGGCCGACGACGACCTCGCGGCGCGCGCGCCGCTGCTGCTCGAGCTGGGCGAGCAGCAGCTGCTCGCGGGCGATCTGATGCGCGCACGCCATGCCTTCCGCGCGGCGTGCGCTGCGGCGCGCACCACCGGCGACCCCGTCACGTTCGCGCGCGCCGCGCTCGGCTTCGCGGGCGGCCACGTCGGCTTCAGCTGGGAGGCGGGCCTCGACGACGAGGCGACGGCGCCGCTGCTGCAGGAGGGACTCGACGCGCTGGGGGAGCGCGAGCCGCTGCTCGCCCTGCGCCTGACGCTGCGGCTGACCCACGTGCTCGCGTTCACCGTCGACCATGCGCGGGTGCGGTGGCTCGTCGCGCACGCCCAGCGGCTCGGAGCGCGGCTCGGCGACGACGAGGCGCACGTGCTCACGCGTCTCACCGAGGTGCAAGCCGCGTTCATCCGCAATCGCGACCCGCTCGATACCTCACAGCTGCTCGACGCGCTGCTGGGGCTGCGCGAGCCGGCTGAGCGCTGCGGACGCGACGACCTGCTGTTCCGCGTCGTGATGTTCGAGTCGATGGCCCACTACTACCGCGGGCGTCCGGCCGAATGCGACCGGGCGATCGAGCGGGCAGCGGAAATCGCCGCGCGCCTGGGCAGCCCGCGCTTCAGTTGGGAGATCGAGCTCGTCCGCAGCTGGCGACTGCTGGACGGTGGGCAGCGGGCGGCGGGCGAGGCGCTGCTGCGCAGCGCTGGCGCGAAGGTCCGGCTCCTGCGCCCCGACATCCACATCACCGTCGAGCTCTTCGGGCTGACGCTGAGCGAGTGGTTCTACGACGGGCGGATCGAGCCGCTGCTCGCCGCCTCTCGTGCGCGGGACGCGGTAGGGCCGATCCCGTTCATCTCCGCCACGATGGCGTGGTCAGCCGCGGTCCTGGGCGACCATGAGCGGGCACGCCGCATGCTGACCGAGCTGCTGGCCGACGACGGCGAGCGGTTGCGCGGGCCCGACGGACACGTGCCCGCGGCGCTCATGCACCTGGCGAACACCGCGTTCGAGATTGGCGACCGCAGCGTCGTGCCGCAGCTGCGGGCGATGGTCGAGCGGCTCCGCGGACAGGTGATCCAGGGGGCGCCGATGGCGGTGTTCGGGCAGTTGCCGGAGTGGCTCCTCGGACGTCTCGAGCTGACGGCGGGTCGACCCGCCGCGGCCGTTGAGGAGCTGCGCGCCGCGGTCGCGCGCGCCGACGCGATCGAGCTGCTGACGATGAGCGGCTGGGCGCGCGTGGACCTGGCCGTGGCACAGCACCGCTGCGGCGAGGCGGAGGCGGCGCGCGCGACGCTCGCCGAGGCGGAGGCGCTCGCGGAGAGCTCCGGCATGGCGTTGATCTCCCAGCAGGCCGCGGTCGCGCGCGCTGAGCTGGAGGGGCGCGCCCGGCCGCAAGTGGAGCACGCGGCCGCGCGGCCGCGCGCGCTGCGCGCCATCACTGCACGCACCGGCCGGCGCACGCTCGCGACGATGGTGCGCGGACTCGACGACGCGGCGCTCGAGCGACGCTTCGCGGAGCCGGGCCGCCAGCGAGCTCTGATGCGGGCCCAGGCGCGCGCGTTCCAGCCGTCCGAGGCCGGCGACCTGCGCGCCGTCGTCGCCTACGAGGTGGAGCCGTTCGCGATCGAGGCGCCGCCGGACGCGCCTTGGCGCTGGGCGATCGAGCTCGACGGCCCGGCCGGCCGCGCCCGGCTGGTCGACCCCGCCCCGCTCGATGCCACCGCGACGATCCACATCGGCCTCGCCGACTGGGTGCGCACGACCGCCGGCCTCCAGAACCCGCTCTACGCGATGGTCGCGGGGCGTTGCAGCGTCGAGGGCGACGTCCGCGTCGCCGCCCGCCTCGAGTCGCTGTTTGGCGTCCGCTAGGGGGCCTGTCGGCGCACCGACTGCTACCGTGCGGGGCGCGAGCGACGAGGTTGCTCGCGAGGTTCTTTGCTCCTGAGGGCGCCACGCGCGGTTGGGGACAGTCGAATCTCCCCACCACATAGCGCCGGTGCGCGATGCGCCGGCCGTCCGAGGAGCAGTACATGCAGCAGTCCACCTTCGCCGAGCTCGGCGTGTCCAAGGCCGTGTCCGGCGCGCTGCGCGCGCGCGGGATCGAGCGGCCGTTCGCCGTGCAGCAGCTCGTGATCGGCGACGTGCTCGAGGGCCACGACGTGCTCGTCGAGTCCCCTACCGGCTCGGGCAAGACGCTCGCGTTCGGGATCCCGCTCGTCGACTCCGTCGAGCCGGGCAAGCGCGCCGGTCGTCGTCCCGGCGAGCCGGGCGCGCTCGTGCTCGCGCCGACGCGTGAGCTGGCGAGCCAGATCGTCGACGAGCTCGACGCGATCGCTCGCGCACGCCAGCTGTCGGTCGCGGCCGTCTACGGCGGCGCCGGCATCAACCCGCAGATCAGAGCGGCGCGCCGCGCCGACGTGCTCGTCGCGACCCCCGGCCGGCTCGTCGACCTGCTCGACCGCAGAGCCGTCTCGCTCGGCGAGGTCGAGGTGCTCGTGCTCGACGAGGCCGACCGCATGCTCGACATGGGCTTCCGCCCGGTCGTCGACCGGCTGGTAGCGCTCACGCCCGAGGATCGCCAGACGATGTTGTTCTCCGCGACGCTCGCCGGCGAGGTCGACCGCATCGCGCGCGCGTACACGCAGGCGGCGAGACGGCACGCGCATCGGCCGCCGCAGCAGGCACGTGGCAAGGTCGAGCATCGCTTCGTGAAGGTCACGCGCGAGCGCCGCACCGACCAGCTCGTCACCGAGCTGACGGAGCAGGAGCGAGGCCGCACGCTCGTGTTCGTGCGCACGAAGCGCGGCGCCGACCGGCTCGCGAAGCAGCTCAGCCGCGTCGAGACGGTCAAGGTCGCCGCGATGCAC
This sequence comes from uncultured Actinomycetes bacterium, assembly GCA_963770165.1. Classification (GTDB taxonomy): domain Bacteria; phylum Actinomycetota; class Thermoleophilia; order Solirubrobacterales; family Solirubrobacteraceae; genus Conexibacter. The sequence goes on along the minus strand of CAVYOK010000021.1, from coordinate 5,010 downwards.
GGCGACAAGTCGCAGAGCCAGCGCGAGCGCGCGCTCGCGCAGTTCGAGTCGGGCCGCATCGACACGCTCGTCGCGACCGACGTCGCCGCGCGCGGGATCGACGTGCGCGACGTCACGCACGTCATCAACTACGACGCGCCCGGCGCGACCGATGACTACGTGCACCGCGTCGGTCGCACCGCGCGCGCCGGCGCCGAGGGCGTCGGCATCACGTTCGTGCTCGAGGACCAGGTCCGCGAGGTCGTCGCGATGGTCGCCGGGCTCGGCCTCCACCGCGAGCTGGAAGCGGGCGGGCTGCCGGTCAGCGCGCGCGCGACCAGCACGCCGTCGATCAGCGGCGGGACGGCGCGGCGGCGGCGCGGACGCGGCCGCAGCGGCCGCAGCGGCCGCCCGCGGCCGGTCGCCTGAGCGCGCGAGCGACGGAAGCCTCGCTCCAGGCGAGGCTTCCGCGCTTCGGTCTGGATGCGGCGGCGCGTCAGTTGAAGGCGTACTGCTCGTACTCCGCCACGTTGTCTCTCGTCACGGTCGCGGCTGGGACGATGATCTGGCGCGGGACCTCAGGCGGCACGAGCTCCGGGAAGCCCTCGCCGCGCGCGATCAGGCGCGCCATGTTGACGGCCGAGGCCGCCATGTTCGGGTTGTAGAGGAACGTCGCGGCGTAGAGGCCGCCCTCCTCGATCTGGGCCATCGCGTCCTGCGAGCCGCCGACGCCGGTCAGGAACATCTCGTCGTCGCGGCCGGCGTTGCGGATCGCCTGCACGATGCCCTGCGCCATGTCGTCGTCGTGCGTGTAGACGGCGTCGATTCTGTCCTGCGCCTGCAGGATCGTCTCCATCACTCTCAAGCCCATGTCCGGGTTGAAGTCGGCGGGCTGTCTGGCGACGATCTCGATCCCGCCGTCGCGGCAGACCTTCCTCAGCTGGTCCGCGAAGCCTCTCGTGCGCTCCTCGGTCACTGAGATGCCGGCCAGGCCCTGGATCTCGACGACGTTGCCCTCGCATCTGAGTCGGTCGGCGATGTAGTCGGCCGCGAGCACGCCGATCTGGTAATTGTCGCCGAGGATCGTGGCCGTCGCCGCATCCGGCTCGGTGAAGAGCCGGTCGACGTTGACCACGGGGATCCCGGCGGCCTCCGCTCTCTGCGCCACCGGCGTCAGCGCCGCGCCGTCCTGCGGCAGCACCACGAGCACGTCCGGTCTGTCCGGGATCACCTGCTCGATCTGCTGCGCCTGCGAGTCCGAGTCGGCCGCCTCGAGCAGCCGGAATCTCACGTCGTCGTACTGCTCGGCGGCCGCCTGCGCGTTCTTCGAGATCGCGCCGAGCCAGCCGTGGTCGGTCGGCGGCACGCTCGCCACGATCGTGACCGGACCGCTCTCGCTCGCGCCGTCGCCGGCAGTATCCGTCGTCTGGGCGGTGTCGGCGGAGCCGCCGCCGCCGCTCTCCTCGTCATCGCCGCACGCTGCCGCGCCGAGCGCCAGCAGCATCGCGACGGCGAGGACCGTCAATCGTCGCAACAGCGACATCGTCGTCCTCCTCCTCTTGTCGGACGTCTCTCACAGTCGCGCCTCCGGTCGCTGGAGCAGGACCGCCCCGAGGACGATCGCTCCCTTGACCACCTGCTGGACCTCGGTCGCGAGGTCCAGCTGTGTCATCAAGCTGAAGATGAGCGCGAACGTCAGCACCCCGAGGAACGTGCCGCCGATCGTCGCCCGCCCGCCGGCGAGGCTCGTGCCGCCGATCACGACGGCGCCGATCGCGTCGAGCTCGTAGAGGTTCCCGCTCACCGGCGAGGCGCTGCCGAGGCGGGCGCACAGCAGGATCGCCGAGACGCCGACGAGCACGCCCATCAGCACGTACACGCTCAGGATCGTCCGCCGCACCGGCACGCCCGCGATTCGCGCCGCCTCGCGGTTGCCGCCGACCGCCACGATGTAGCGGCCGTAGCGCGTGCGGTTGAGCACCAGCCAGCCGGCGATCACGATCCCGAGGAAGACGTACACCGAGACCGGGATGCCGAAGATCCGGCCGGTGCCGAACCACAGCAGCGAGAACGGCGCGGGGTCGCCGAACGAGCCGCCGTTGAGCTCGAGCAGGCCGACCGGCAGCTTGTCGTTCAGCAGCAGCGCGACGCCGCGCGCGATCGAGAACATCGCGAGCGTCGCGATGAACGGCACGACGCGGCCGTAGGCGATCGCGATCGCGTTGATCGAGCCGATCAGCGTCGCGAACGCCAGCGCGCCGGCGACGAACAGCAGCGTCGAGCCCTCGGGGTCGACGAGGATCCCGCCGAACATGCCGGCCGCCGCGAGCGCCGAGCCGACCGACAGGTCGATGCCGGCCGTCGCGATCACGAACGTCATGCCGATCGCGAGCACGCCGACGACGCTCGCCTGCGTGAGCATGTTGCGGACGTTGTCGATCGTCGGGAAGCTGTCCGGCTTCAGGATCGCGCCGGCGACGAACAGCAGGACCACGACGATCACGAGCGCGTACTCCTGCAGGCGGATGCCGGCGAAGCGCTTCTCGGTCAGCCCGTCGGCCGGCGCGGGTGCCGCGCCGCGGTCGGGTGCGGACGACGTGCTCATCTGACCTCCTCGATCAGGTCGGCGGTCTCGGCCGGCGCGACGGAATGGCGCAGCAGCTCGCGCTCGCTCGCGCGCTCGCCCGCGACCTCGAAGACGGTGCGGCCCTCGCGCATGACGAAGATGCGGTCGCACAGCCCCACCAGCTCGCCGTTGTCGGAGGAGACGACGAGGATCGCGACGCCGTCGGCGGCGAGGTCGGCGATCACGCGGTACAGCTCCGCCTTGGTCGAGACGTCGACGCCGCGCGTCGGCTCGTCGAGCAGCAGCACGCGGGTGTGGTGCAGCAGCCAGCGCGCGAGCACGACCTTCTGCTGGTTGCCGCCCGAGAGCTCTCTCACGACGCGCTCGGCGTCGTCGGGGACGGTGTTGAGGCGCCGCAGCTGGGCGCGCGCGGCGGCGCGCTCGGCGCGCACGTTCAGCAGGCCGCGCTCGAAGCGGCCGAGGTCGACGAGGCTGACGTTCTTCGTCAGGCTCCACCCGAGCAGCAGGCCCTGCGACTTGCGGTCCTCCGGCGCGAGCCCGAGCCCGGCGGCGATCGCGCGGTCGGGCCGGCCGGGCGGAAGCCGTCTGCCGTTCACGCGCACCTCGCCGGCGTCCGGCGCCTCGAGGCCGTAGATCGCGCGCAGCAGCTCCGTGCGGCCGGAGCCGACGAGCCCGCCGAGGCCGACGACCTCGCCGGCGCGCACCTCCAGGCTCACGTCGCGCACCTCGGGCAGCCGCCGCAGGCCGCGCACCTCCAGCACGACGTCGCCCTCCGCCGGCCGCCGCTCGGGGTAGAGCTGCTCGACCGCGCGGCCGACCATCAGCTCCACGAGCCGGTCGGTGGGCGTGTCGGCGGGCAGGCCGGTCGCGGCGGTGCGGCCGTCGCTCAGCACGGTCACGCGGTCGCCGATGCGGCGGATCTCGTCGAGGCGGTGGGAGATGTAGACGACCGCGACGCCGTCGGCGGTGAGCCGCCGCACGACCTCGAACAGCGTCTCGATCTCCTCGTCGTCGAGGATCGCGGACGGCTCGTCCATGATCAGCAGCCGCACGTCGTGCGAGAGCGCGCGCGCGATCGAGACGACCTGCTGGGCGGCCGGCCGCAGCTGCTCGACTCTGCGGCGCGGGTCGATCCGCTCGTGGCCGAGGCGCGCGAGCAGCGCGGCGGTGTCGCGGCGCATCTTCTCCAGGTCGAGGAACGGCCCGCGCCGCGGCTCGTGCGCGAGGAAGACGCTCTGCGCGACCGTCAGCTCCGGCACGAGGTCGAGCTCCTGGTAGATCGTCGCGACGCCGCGTCGAGCGACGCGGCCGGGTCGCCGACCGGCAGCGGCTCGCCGCCGAGCAGGATCTCGCCGGCGGTCGGCTCGACCACGCCCGAGACGCACTTGATCAGCGTCGACTTGCCGGCGCCGTTCGGGCCGAGCAGGCAGTGCACCTCGCCGGCGCGCACGTCGAAGTCGACGCCCTTGAGCGCCTTCACGCCCGGGTACTCCTTGACGAGGCCGCGCACCTCGAGCGTCGGCGTCGCCATCAGCCCACCACCAGCGGTCGCAGCGTGCGGTGCGCGATCTTGAGGCCCTGCTCGACCTTCTCGGGGCTTCCGCCCCAGACGGGGTCCTCGTGCTCGACCGACAGCGTTCCGTCGAAGCCGCCCTCGTAGAGCGTGTCGACGTAGCGGCGGAAGTCGACCTGTCCGAGCCCGGGGATGCGGTAGCGCCACCAGCCCATGTCCCACGGGTCCTCCGTGCGCGTGGAGGTGCGCCCGAAGAAGCCGTAGCGGTTGCGCTCGGCGGGGAACGTCTCGGCGTCCTTCGCGTGCGCATGCGCGACGCGGTCGACGTACGGCGCGAGCGCGGCGATCGGGTCGATCCCGAGCCACAGCAGGTGGGAGGGGTCGAAGTTGAGATAGAGGCCGAGCTCGAACATCCACTCCCACAGCTCGGGCGAGTAGGCGAGGTTCCCCGGATAGCCGTCGGGGTGCCAGCCCTCCATCACGCAGTTCTCGATCATCAGCTTCACTCCACGCTCTTCCGCATACCCGACGAGCGGCGGGAGGACCCGCTCCGCCTCGCGCAGGTTCTCCGCGACGCTGCGGCCCGGGTCGCGGCCGACGAACGTGCCCACCGGGACGCCGCCGGCGCCGCCGCCGCGTCGATGCACGCGCGCACGTGCGCGTGGATCGCGTCGCGCTCGGCGGGATCGGGATGGAGGTTGTTGTCGTAGTAGGCGAGTGCGGAGAGCGTCAGGCCGTTGGCGGCGAGCGCTCGCGGACGCGCTCGTCCTCGCGCGCGTCGAACGCATCGGCGGCGACATGGGAGGCGACGAACGGGCGGCTGCCGCGCGCGATCGTCGGCCACGCCGCCAGCTCGAGCGCCTCGTAGCCGTGTTCGCCCGCCCACCGCGCGACCTCCTCCAGCGGGCGCTCGGGCATGCAGGCGGTGAGG
>CAVYOK010000020.1:0-17231 GCA_963770165.1 uncultured Actinomycetes bacterium | reverse complement strand
CTGCTACGCTTGCGCCTCCAGGCCCGGGAACCGCCAGACCCGGCCGCTGCTGGAGCGCTGAGACGCCTCCTCGATGACCGACCATCTGACCGATCGCGACGGACCGCGCGACGAGTGCGGCGTCTTCGGGATCTACCACCCGATCACGACGTCGCCCGCCTCGCGTACTTCGCGCTGTACGCGCTGCAGCACCGCGGGCAGGAGTCGGCCGGGATCGCGACCACCGACGTCGGCGGCAACATCATGACGCTGCGCGACCTCGGCCTCGTCTCGCAGGTGTTCGACGAGCAGAAGCTGCGCGCGCTGCCCGGCGACCTCGCGCTCGGCCACGTGCGCTACTCCACGACCGGCTCGTCCGCGTGGGAGAACGCGCAGCCGATCTACCGCTCCGACGCGCGCGAGCTGGCGCTCGCCCACAACGGCAACCTCACCAACGCGGTCGAGCTGCACGCCCGCCTGCGCGAGCGCGACGTCGCGTTCCGCTCGACGTCCGACTCGGAGATCATCGCCGCGCTGCTCTCCACGCACCCGGCGGACAAGATCGAGGACGCGGTCGTGGACGTGCTGCCGCGCCTGCACGGCGCCTTCTCGACGGTCGTGATGACGCGCGAGAAGCTCGTCGCGTTCCGCGACCCGCACGGCCTGCGACCGCTCGCGCTCGGGATGATCGGGGACCGCTATTGCGTCGCGAGCGAGTCGTGCGCGCTCGACATCATCGGCGCGAGATTCCTGCGTGAGATCGAGCCCGGCGAGGTGCTGACGATCGACGCCGGCGGCATCTCGACGCGCATGGCGGTCGAAGGCGCTCGCCGCGCCTTCTGCGTCTTCGAGTACATCTACTTCGCGCGCCCCGACTCGATCATGGGCGGCACCGTGCTGCAGGGCGCGCGCGGGCGGATGGGGGAGATCCTCGCGCTCGAGGCACCGGTCGACGCCGACCTCGTGATCGCCGTGCCGGACTCCGGCAACCCGGCCGCGCGCGGCTACGCGCGCGCAAGCGGGATCCCGCACGACGACGGCTTCGTCAAGAATCGCTACGTCGCGCGCACGTTCATCCAGCCGGGCCAGGAGCTGCGCAAGCACGGCCTGAGACTGAAGTTCAACCCGATGCCGGAGATCGTCAGCGGCAAGCGGCTCGTGGTCGTGGACGACTCGATCGTGCGCGGCAACACGACGCGCCAGATCGTCGAGATGCTGCGCGACGCCGGCGCCAAGGAAGTCCATCTGCGGATCACCGCGCCGCCGATCCGCAACCCCTGCCACTACGGGATCGACATGTCGACGCGCGAGGAGATGGTGGCGCACGGGCGCGAGGTCGGCGAGATCGCGCACGAGCTGGGGGCGGACTCGCTCCACTACCTCTCGCTCGAGGGCGTCTACGAGGCGGTCGGCGTGACGCGCGAGACGCACTGCGACGCCTGCTTCACCGGCGAGTACCCGCTGCCGGACGGGCCCGGCGGGCAGGACAAGCACGCGTTCGAGCGCGCCGTGCCGGTCATACACGCGTAAGTCCGCAAAAACCGCGCGGCGCTTGTGATCCCGGCCGATCCCGGCGCTATGGTCGGGCGGGTGACGGCTCGCGACGCGCTGCGCACCCACTTCGGCTTCGACGACTACCGGCCCGGCCAGGCGGAGGCGGTCGCCGCCGCGCTCGCCGACCGCGACACGCTCGTGGTGATGCCGACCGGCTCGGGCAAGTCGCTCTGCTACCAGCTGCCCGCGCTGATGCGCGACGACCTGACGATCGTGGTCTCGCCGCTCGTGTCGCTGATGCAGGACCAGGTCGACCAGCTGCGCCGGATCGCGCCCGAGCGCGTCGCGCTCGTCAACGCGCAGCAGTCGGCGGCCGAGAACCGCGCGGTGATGGAGCGCGCCGCCGCCGGCGAGTTGCGGCTCCTGTACATCGCGCCCGAGCGCTTCGCCTCGCCGGCGTTCGTCGAGCAGGTCGCGCGCGTGCGCGTCGGCCTGTTCGTCGTCGACGAGGCGCACTGCGTCTCGCAGTGGGGTCATGACTTCCGGCCGGACTACTTCCGACTCGCCGACGCCGCGCGCTACCTGAGAGCGCGGGCGATCGTCGCGCTGACCGCGACCGCGACGCCGCAGGTCGCGCGCGACATCGTGGCGCGCCTGCGGCTCGACGACCCCGTCGCGGTCACGACCGGCTTCGACCGTGCCAACCTCTCGTTCGCGGTCGTGCCGTGCAGAACGAAGGCGGACAAGCACCGCCGCATCGCCGCTGCGCTCGCGGAGCCCGGGGCGCTGCCGGCGATCGTCTACGCCGGCACGCGCAACGGCTGCGAGGAGCTGGCGCTCAAGCTCGGCCACGCGCTCGACGAAGACGTGCTCGTCTACCACGCGGGGATCGACCGCGAGCGCCGTGCCAGCGTGCAGCGCGCGTTCATGGGCGGCGAGGCGCGCGTCGTCGTCGCGACGACCGCGTTCGGGATGGGCGTCGACAAGGCCGACGTGCGGACCGTCTGCCACGAGACCGTGCCGCAGTCGGTCGAGGGCTACTACCAGGAGGCCGGGCGCGCCGGCCGCGACGGCGCGCCCGCGCGCTGCCTGCTGTTCGCGGAGGGGCGCGACAAGGGCCTGCACGTCTTCTTCATCCAGCGCTCCGAGGTCGAGGACGGGGCGTTCGCGGCGGTCGCACGGCGGCTGCACAAGCAGGCGACCGAGCAGGGCCGCTACGACGTCGAGCTGCGCGAGCTGGCAACCCTCACCGGCAGAGGCGGCGACGCGGACCAGGCGCGCGCGATCGTCGGCCATCTCGCGCGCGCGGGGATGCTGAGACCGGCGCCCTCGCCGCCGGACCGCGCGATCGGTCGGATCGTCGGCGCCTGGGATCGCGCCGCGCTGAGCGCCTGCCGCTCCTCGGCCGGCGACGCGACGCGCGTACGCTGGCGCCAGTACCGCGCGATCTGGGCGTTCGTCGAGCAGCGCGCGTGCCGGCGCAAGCTGGTGCTGCGCCACTTCGGCGATCCCGCGGAGCCGTTCACCGACCCGGGCGTGCCGTGCTGCGACGTGTGCGATCCGTCGCTGATTCCGATCCCGCCCGCCCAGCCGGCGCCCGTCGCGGCGGCGAAGGGGGCGCGGACCGGCGACGGGAACGCCGTCCCCGGCGATCTCGACGACGCGATCTTCGCGGTGGTGCGCAATGCCGAACCGGCGGTGGGCCGCACGCGCGCCGTCGAGATCCTCTGCGGCGGACGCTCGAAGGTCGTCGAGAAGTACTCCTACGACGGGCTGCCCGCATACGGCACGTTCGCGCACGTGCGCCGCGACGACGTGCTCGCACGCGTCGACGCGCTGCTCGCAGCCGGCAGACTGCGCTCCACCGGCGGGCGGTTCCCGAAGCTGGCGGCGGCGTGAGACTCACGCGAGGCCGGAGGCCAGCTCGCGGAGCTCGCTCTCCCGCACCGAGACGCGAGGACAGGATGCCTCGCGGAGCTGACCCCTTCCGCATCGCCGTCCTCGCTTCGGGGACCGGCTCGAACCTGCAGGCGATCCTCGACACGCTCCACGGTGGGCCCGAGGGGATCGCCGTCGCGGCGGTCGCGTCGAACAAGCCCGACGCCCCCGCGCTCGACCGCGCGCGGCGCGCCGGCGTGCCGACCGCCGCCTTCCCGCTCGACGAGCGCGCCGACCGCGACGCGGCGATGGCGGACTGGCTGGAGGCGCACGACGTCCAGCTCGTCGTGCTCGCGGGCTACATGGCGCTGCTCACGCCCGCGTTCCTGCGGCGCTTCGAGCAGCGAGTCGTCAACGTGCATCCCGCCCTGCTGCCCGCGTTCCCCGGCCTCGATGCGGTCGGGCGGGCGATCGCGCATGGGGTGAAGGTCTTCGGCGTCACGGTCCACTTCGTCGACGAGGGTGTCGACACCGGCCCGATCATCCTGCAGCGCGCGCTCGAGCTTCCGCACGCGCGCGTGCGCGAGGACGTGCTCGAGCGGCTCCACGCGGTCGAGCACGAGCTGCTGCCCGAAGCGATCCGCCTGATCGCGCGCGGGGCCGTCCGCATCGACCCGGCGGACCCACGCCGCGTGCTGGTGGAGCCGTAGCTATCCTCGCGGGCGCATGATCGACGGAACCGAGACCGCTCACACGGTGCCGCTCACGGCACCCGGCGAGGTCCAGGTTCGGCGGGCGTTGCTGTCGGTCTCCGACAAGACCGGGATCGTCGACTTCGCGCGTGGGCTCGCCGAGCTCGGCGTCGAGCTGATCTCGACCGGCGGCACCGCCGGCGCGCTCGCCGACGCGGGCATCCCACACCGCTCGATCAGCGACTACACCGGCTTCCCCGAGATCATGGACGGGCGCGTCAAGACGCTCAATCCGAAGCTCTACGCCGGCCTGCTGGCGGTCCGCGACAACCCGCAGCACCTCGCGGCGGCGGCCGACGCGGAGGTCGAGCTCGTCGACCTCGTGTGCGTGAACCTCTACCCGTTCGAGCAGACCGTCGCCAAGCGCGGCGTGGCCGACTCCGAGGTGATCGAGAACATCGACATCGGCGGTCCGACGATGATCCGCGCCGCGGCGAAGAACTTCGCCTTCGCCGCGCCGGTCGTCTCGCCCGCGAGCTACGACGCGATCCTCGACGAGCTGCGAACCGACGCCGGCGCCTGCAAGCTGTCGCTCGCCACGCGCGAGTCGCTCGCGGCCGAGGCGTTCGCGTACACCGCGCGCTACGACACCGCGATCGCGCGCTGGTTCGCCGAGCAGCGCGACGACTTTCCACCGCTGTTCGTGCGCGCATACGAGAAGGTCACCGACCTCTCCTACGGCGAGAACCCGCACCAGCGCGCCGCGTACTACGCGCAGGTCGGCTCGCCGACGCACCTGCTGTCGAACGTGCGTCAGCTTGGCGGCAAGCCGCTGTCGTTCAACAACCTGCTGGACCTCAACGCCGCCCGCACGCTCGTGCGCGAGTTCAGCGGGCCCGCGTGCGTGATCGTCAAGCACAACAATCCGTGCGGCGTGGCGATCGGCGACGACGCGCTTGACGCCTACCGCAAGGCGTTCGCGTGCGACCCGCAATCCGCCTTCGGCGGCGTGCTCTGCGTCAACCGACCGCTCGACGCCGCGTTCATCGAGGCGCTCCTGCAGCAGTTCGCCGAGGTGCTGTTCGCGCCCGGCTACGACGACGCGGCGCTCGAGCTGCTCGCGAGCAGACCGAATTTGCGGATCCTCCAGGACGACGAGCAGCAGCCGCTCCATCTGGCGGACCCCGACTTCAAGCAGGTCGTCGGCGGCTTGCTCGTGCAGGACCGCGACCTCGACACGCAGGAGCGCGCCGAGCTGGCGGTCGCCACGAGACGCGAGCCGACCGACGCGGAGTGGCGCGAGCTGCTGTTCGCCTGGCGCGTCTGCAAGCACGTGCGCTCGAATGCGATCGTGCTGTCGCGCGACGGCGCCTCGGTCGGGATCGGCGCGGGACAGATGAGCCGCGTCGACTCTGTGCGAATCGCGATCGCGAAGGCGCGCGAGGCCCAGCCGGCGCTGCTGCAGGGAGCCGTCATGGCCTCGGACGCGTTCTTCCCGTTCCCGGACGGGCCGCAGGCGGCGATCGACGCGGGCGTCACCGCGATCGTCCAGCCCGGCGGCTCCGTGCGCGACGCCGAGGTGATCGCGGCGGCCGACGCCGCCGGGGTCGCGATGGCGTTCACGAGCCGGCGCCACTTCAAGCACTGAATCCCGCCGGCCGCCCGGTCCAGCCTTCGTCTGAACGCGCACGGCTACAGGCGCGTTGCCGCTCTGCCGATAGGGACGGCGTGATGTCGGGAGAGAGATCACAGCACGGTGTCGCGCCGGAGCGGGTCTGATGGCCAGCGCCGGCGTGCTCTTGCTCGCCGCGCTCGCACTTGCGGCGATCGCCCTTCTGCGCGAGCACCGCACGACGCGCATGCTGCGTCGCCGGGCGGGTGAGCACGAGCGCGTCGAGAGCGAGCTGCGCGCCGCCGAGCTGCGCCACCGGCTGCTGGCGGACAATGCGACCGACACGATCCTCGCGTTCGGCTCCGACGGGCGCGTCACGTACGTGTCGCCGGCGTCGCACGAGCTGATCGGCTATCCGCCGGAGGAGATCGTCGGCCGCGAGCCGCGCGACTTCGTCCACCCCGACGACCGCCGTGCCGTCACGCGTGCGCGCACGCGCGTCGGCGAGGAGGGGGACACGATCACCGTCACGAGTCGGCTGCGCCATCGTGCGGGGCACTACGTGTGGATCGAGGCGCGCGTGCGGCGCGTGCTCGATCCCAGGACGGGCCTGCCGATCGAGGGCCAGGCGATCGTGCGCGACGTGAGCGAGCGCGTGGCCGCGGAGGCCGCGCTGCGCGAGAGCGTGGAGCGGATCGCCGCCGCCGAGCAGCGCTTCCGCACCGCGTTCGAGGCGGCGCCGATCGGCATGGCGCTGTCCGACCTCGACGGCCGCTTCATCCAAGTCAACGACGCGCTCTGCGCGATCACCGGCTACACGCGCGAGGAGCTCGAGGAGATGAGCTTCGCCGACCTCGGCCATCCGGCCGACGCCGGTCGGGAGGAGGAGATGATGCGCAGCCTCCTCGCCGGCGAGCAGAGCACGTTCTGGATGGAGAAGCGCTACGTCGACGTCGTCGGACAAGTCGTATGGGTCGCCGTGCATGCGACGCTGGTGCGCGCGGCCGACGGCACGCCGCAGCACTTCCTCGGCCAGATCCAGGACGTCAGCGAGCGCGTCCGCTACGAGGCGCAGTTGCAGCACATGGCCGACCACGACCCGCTCACGGGCTTGCTGAATCGCCGCTCGTTCGAGCGCGAGCTCAACCAGCACATCAAACAGGTGCAGCGATACGGGCCGGAGGGCGCCGCGCTGGTGCTCGACATCGATCGCTTCAAGCACATCAACGACACCCTTGGTCACAACGTCGGCGACGAGCTGATCGTCAAGGTCGCCCAGACGCTGCGCACGCGCTTGCGCGACAGCGACGTGCTGGCGCGCCTGGGCGGCGACGAGTTCGCGATTTTGATGCCGCGAGGCGGCGCGGCCGAGGCGGCGCGGGTCGCCGACGCGGTGCTCAGCGCGGTGCGCGCTCAGTCGGTTCTGACGACCGCGGGTCGGCGGCGTCCGATCACCGCCTCGATCGGCATCGCGCTGTTCAGCGACACGGAGCGCTTGAGCGCGGAGGACGTGCTCGTCAACGCCGACCTCGCGATGTACGACGCCAAGGAGGCCGGTCGCGACCGGGCGGCGATCCACTCATCCGAGGAGCGCGGCGCTTCGCGCATGAAGGCGCGCATCACGTGGGCCGAGCGCATCCGCGAGGCGCTCGAGGAGGACCGCTTCACGCTCTACGCGCAGCCGATCGTCGACCTCTCGGACGGCGAGGTGCGTCAGCACGAGCTGCTGCTGCGGATGATCGACGAGCGCGGCGAGGTGATCCCGCCGGCCGCCTTCATCGGCGTCGCGGAGCGTTTCGACCTGATGCAGGAGATCGACCGCTGGGTCGTCGCGCGGGCGATCCGGCTGATGGCCGAGCAGCGCGCGGCCGGGCGGGAGCTGGTGTTCGAGGTCAACATCTCAGGCAGCTCGACCGGCGATCCCGAGCTGCTGACGATCATCGAGCGCGAGTTGGCTGAAACTGGTGTGGATCCGGTGAATCTCGTGCTGGAGGTGACGGAGACGACTGCCGTCGCCAACATTCCACGAGCACAGCAGTTCGCTGCACGACTCGCCGAGCTTGGTTGTCGGTTTGCGCTTGACGACTTTGGAGCAGGCTTTGGCAGTTTCTACTACTTGAAGCACCTTCCATTCGATCTGCTGAAGATCGACGGCGAGTTCGTTCGCTCATGCACGACCAGCACGACCGATCAGCTGTTGATCCGCGCGGCGGTCGACATTGCCCGTGGGCTGGGCAAGAAGACGATCGCCGAGTACGTCGGCGACGAGGCGACAGTCGAGCTCCTGCGGGAATTGGGAGTCGACTTTGCCCAGGGTTTCCACATCGGACGTCCAGGGCCCCTTGCAGCGCGGCTCGATCGCGATTGCGTCGGTTCGTAAGGATCGTAAGGATGTCTTCACCATTCAAGGCTTGTAACGGATGGGCGCCAGCTTGTTGACAAGAACCTCCCCACGGGTTCAATGCAGGCGCGTATATTGCTAGCCTAGAAACACCCCCAAGGCTTACTAGGAGTCACGTACATGGCAGATCTCGTCGGGCAAATTCAGCGCGACATCGAGAAGCGCCTCCAGGAGTTGCGGCCGCTGATCGAGGAGAAGGAGCGCCTCGAGGCCGTGCTTGCTGCGCTCACGAACGGCAGCGCCTCCACCACTCCCTCTGCGCCGCGCCCCCGCGCCACGGCGACGCGCTCTGTGGCAAGGGCTCCGTACGCCGCCGGCAGGGGCCGCCGCGCGCCGCGCGGCGCAAACCGGGACGCGATCCTCACGGTCGTGCGCGAACGGCCGGGCGTGTCCGCGGCTGAGGTCGCCGAGATCACGAGAATCGCGAAGCCGACGGTCCACACGACGATCTCTCAGCTCAAGCGCAAGGGCATCCTCGAACCCGAGGGCTCGGGCGGCGTGAAGCTGGCGAGAGGCGCCTGAGCCGAATCCGCGCAAGGCCGGCCTCCCGTCAGGCCGGCCCAATGCGCGCCCTGGGACTCGAACCCAGCCCGCCGGATTAAAAGTCCGGTGCTCTAACCCGATGAGCTAGACGCGCACGTGCAATCCTCGCACGCCGAGCGTCCGGGCGAGATGAGAAGGTCCTATCCTGCACGGCAGCCCCGTGCGACCCGCAGTCCCCCTGCCCCCATGGTGTAGCGGTCAGCACGCCAGCCTTTCACGCTGGTAGCGGGGGTTCGATTCCCCCTGGGGGTATCAGCGCCCTCCCTCAGAAAGGTCCGAGAGGGAGGGCTTGCGGTACACCGTCTCCCCGGGCGCGGCCATTGTGGCGCCGGGGTTCGCCTTACGACCCCGTGGGGGTACTGCTCAGGCGGCCCGGAGCGTCGGCGGCCGGGAGGCGCGCGACGACGGCGCGCACGTACGGGAGTAGCGCCGTCAGCAGCACCGCCACGCCGAGCATCTCGCCGAGCTCCTCGAACGGCGACAGGTAGCGCGTCTCGACGAGGCGCGAGGCCACCTCGAGTCCGAGCGCCCCGCCGACGAACAGTGCGCCCGCGACCAGCAGGCGCGAGCGCAGGTCGTGCGGGAGCCGCTGCAGCCATGGCCACAGCCAGGCGGCAAGGCCGAGCAGTGCGGCGCCCGCGCCGGCGGCCGCGGCGAGCCGCGCCGGTCCGTGCGCGAGGCCGGTCGCGGCCTCGGCGAAGTCGATCGCCGGGCCGACGAGCAGCTCGTGAGCCTGTGCCGTCTCGTCGATCGCCAGCAGCAGGAAGCAGCCGCCGAGCACGAGCCAGCGTGCGCCGTCGGCATCGCCCAGGCGGTGGCCGGCGCCGCCGACCGTGCACGCGCAGCCGGCCGCCGCGAGCCACATCGCGGACGACAGCCACGTCGGGACGTTCGCCTCGAAGGCGGTGTCGAAGAGGCGCAGCACGGGGCTCGTCTGACCGAGCGCGATGTCCAGCAGGCTGAGGGCGCACAGCGCGGCGGCCGCGAGCGCGAGCGCCCCGAGCGCCCGCCGCGCTGGGGGCAGCGGCAGGATCGCAACGACGACGTCGCCGGCGTTGTTGCGACCGAGGACCCGTTCGTGAGCGCCCGAAGCTTGTGAACGCGCTGTGGCCATGCCGTGAATATCAGCATCTGGCGTGGGCGCGTTCTGTCCTGCAAGCGTTCGTGCAAAGGCGGCCGGCCGGTTCGCCGCCCCGCGCCGCGGGGCGCGGCTACCATGCCGACGAGGGCTCGCGGGCGGTTAGCTCAGCTGGTAGAGCACTTCCCTTACAAGGAAGGGGTCGCTGGTTCGAACCCAGCACCGCCCATCAACAGCGCCGGGATGGACCGTGTTCTGGTTATCTGTCGGCGGTGGCGCCTCCGACCTCCCTGCGCCGCGAGGCGCGCAAGCGCGTGCGGGCGGCGTGCACGCACGACCGGCGGCGCCGCTGGGCGGACCGCTCGGCGGCCGCCGGACGCCTCGCGCTGTCCTCGTGGGGAGTGCTGCTCCCGCTCGGCGCCGGCGTCGCGGTGCTGCTGGCGTGGCCGCTCGCGTGGACGCCGCACCAGCTCCGCGACGCCGAGCGCGCGACCGGCTTCCTGGAGTCGCTCTGGCAGGTGGAGGCCGCCGCGGTGGCCCTGTCGGCGGCGATCGTCACGTTCTCGTTCGCGACTTTCAGCAGCTCGCGGATCGCCCAGCTCGGCGCGTCGCTGCCGCGCTACGCGCGCGACAGCGGCCTGCTCGTCGGCGTGCTGATCGGCCTGACGGGCATCTTGGCGTGCGGTGCCGTGCTGCTCTGCATGCCGCATCCGGCGCCACGCGACGGCCTGCTGTCCGAGCGGTTGGCGGCGGCGGCCGTTGCGGCGACGACGCTGTGCGCGGTCGGGCTGCTCGTGATCCCCTGGATGCTGCGGCGTGCGCTGCACGCCGGCGACCGCGGTTGGCTGCAGGGGCAGCTGCTGCGCGGAGCGAAGCAAGCGCTCAACGCCGAGGTGGTGCGCTCCGCCGAGCGCGCCTGCGCGGACGAGCTGCTGAGACGCACGAGCGCGTGCGCTGGCGTGAAGCTCGGCCTCGGTCCCCCCGCGCCCGGCGACACCGGAAGATCGAGCGTCGTGCGGGACGTGAACCTGCGCCGGCTCGGCGAGCTCGTCGAGATGTACGGTCGTGCGGGGCACGAGGTGGTGCTGAGCTACTCGTTGCGCCTCGGCCAGGTCGTCGCGGCCAGCGACCCGCTGGTGTATCTCCCGCCGGGGGCGAGAATGGGGCAGGCGCTCGCGCGCCGCGTCGCGCGCCTCGACGGAGCGCCGGACACCGACCTGCTGGAGACGACCGACCTGGAGCTGCTGCAACGTCAGGCGCTCGCGGCCGTGCAGGACGACGACCCGCTGTGGTACCGCCAGATCGCCGGGTACTACGGCGAGCTGCTGCTGCACCTGCACGACGAGTGGCGTGCCTACGCGCTCGTCTCCGAGAGCGTTCGGCGCGACGGGCTCGACCGTCTCGCGACGGACGTGGAGGCGCAGGGAACGAAGCTGATCGAGCTCGGTCGCCGCGAGCTGGCCCGCGAGCTGATCGACCGGGCGCTCGCGGTGGGCCTCCGCACCATCAATGACGGGGACGCGAACGGCGTGGCGAGACGGATGCTCGACGTACTTGAAGACCTCGTGCGCCGAGCCGGCGAGCGGCCGTCCGACGCGGCCGCCACGGACATCGGCGCCGACGCCGGCGCCGGCATCTTCATGCTCGTGCGCGAGGCGGGAGCGAAGCTGTGACCGGCTGGCTCGACGCGATCCACGCCGATCCGCGCAGCGCGCTGATCGCGCGCGGCTACGGAGCGGCGTTCGAGCTGGTGCTGCGGGCGGCGGAGCTCGGCGACGTCGAGCAGGCCGACCGCTACGACGAGGAGTGGTCGCGGACGCTGCCGCGCGACGACGGTCGCGTCGACGACCTCGAGCAGCTGCGGGTCGTCGCCGCCCGTCGAAGCGCGGGCGAGGGCGACGACGGCTGGGCCGCTCCGGCGGCGGCTTCCGACCGCGTGCGCCTGCTGCGCGCGGTCTACCGCTTCGGCGCGCTCGCGTGGCTGATGCGTGCGCGCGAGGGTGGGCGCTCGCCGGAGCGTGCGCAGGTGCTGCGCATGCTCGCCGCGCATTTCCGCGACAGCTCGGCGCTGGCGTTCGTGGCCGGGGAGGCGCTCGCCGTCGCGGGGGATCGTCGCCTGACGTGGTGGCGTCACCTGCTCGTGCCCAAGCGGGGGCAGCGCGTCGTCGTCGCCTCCTTCGACCCGACGCTGCACCGCGCCTTCGTCACGCTGCTGATGGATGCGGCGGAGCAGGGCGCCCTGAGCGAGATCCCGCCCGAGCCGTGGATCGAGGGCGCGCTCGAGCGGCTGCTCGAGGCGAGCAACGACGCATGGCCGCTGTCGACCGACCCGAGCTGGTGGGACGGCGCCGACGCCGAGGCCGCGGCGGCCGGCTCCCTCAAGTCGCGCGTATTGACCCAAGGCCGCCTGTCGCAGCTTGCGGACCGTGCCGGTGCCGATCGCCGGCTGCGGATCGCGGAACTGCCGCTGCTGCCGCAGCGTCGCGAGCGGCTGGCGGCGGAGGTGCGCGAGATCTGGGCGCGGCGTCGCACCGCCGGGATCGCGCTCATGGCGTTGGAGCTGTCGCAGCAGCCCACGGAGACGCTCCCGCCGCCGCTCAAGCGCGTGGACAAGATCGCGCGGAGCGCGCTCGTCGGCGAGGCGTCCGAGCGCGTGCTGACGAGCTACGCGCAGAGGCTCGTGCGTGCGCTCGGGCTCCGGGAGGACATGCGCGTTCGGGACCTGCTCGCGGAGCTTCCGCCGTGGCCCGGGGACGATTCGCCCCCTCAGCGCGTGCGCGACGCGATCGCGCAGCTGCGCGGACGGGGGATGGCGGTCGACGTCGTGCTGGTGAGCCCGCTGCGCCGCGGCGTTCGCGAGCTTGCGCTCGAAGCGGCGGAAAGCGCGCGCGAGACGTCGCTGCCCGACCTGGTCTCCCGCTGGCGTCTGCTCGGCCGCATCGACGGCGCGCCGGTGGTGACATCGCGCGCCGTGGCACAGGACTGGGCCGTGGTGCTCAGCGCGCGTTGCGCGTTGGCGAGTGCGCAGGCGACGGACGGCGAAGAGCACGCGGACGCCCCATGCGTCGAGCTGTCCGAGCTGCAGGGCGACGAGGCCGCGCAGGAGGTCGGCGTCACGGTCCGCGCCCCGTTCCCGCTCCTGATCGCGGACGCGACGGCGGGGTGGCGCGTCGCGATCAGAGGCAGCGATGCGTGATGGCAAGCGGCATCTGCGACGGCGGTCTGCAACGCTTTCGCGCTCGATGACCGAGCCGCTTCCGTTCGATCCGATCGCGCAGGCGCGCCGCCAGTGGGTGGAGCGCTGGGGCGAGGAGCCAGCGCGGCCGATGGCCGCCGTCACGTCGATCATGCGCGCGCAGCAGATCCTGCTGGCGCGGCTCGGCGAGCTGCTGCGGCCGTTCGGGCTCACGTTCCCGCGCTACGAGACGCTGATGGTGCTCGTCTTCAGCCGCACCGGCGCGCTGCCCGTCGGCAAGATGGGCGAGCGCCTGCAGGTCCATCGGACGAGCATGACCCACATGGCCGACCGGCTCGAGGAGGCCGGGCTCGTGACGCGCGTGGCGCACGCGGAGGATCGGCGCTCGACGCTGATCGAGATCACGCCCGCCGGCCGCGACCTCGCCGTGCGCGCGACCGCGGTGCTCAACGACGCGGGCTTCGCGATGGACCCGCTCGACGACGAGTCGCTCGACGCGATCACGCGGCTGCTCGAGGACGTCCGCCGCCACGAGGGCGACTTCGCCGAGCCGGTCGAGACCGCGGGCGTGCGCGACGGGGCGCGCGGGACCGGCTTCTAGAAGACCGGCGCCTCGGTGTAGCGCCCGAAGACGCGCTGCAGCGATTCGACGATCTCCCCCTCCGTCGCCTCTGCGCGCGTGGCGGCCAGCAGCGGCTCCATCAGGTTCGCGCCGTCCCGCGCGGCGGCGCTGCGCACGTCCTCCAGCGCCTGCTCGACCGCGGCCCCGTCGCGACGTGCGCGCACGCCTTGCACGCGTGCGATCTGCTTGCGCTCCAGGGCGGGGTCGATCTTGAGGATCGGCATTCCGTCGCCGTCGCCCTCGGTGAAGGCGTTGACGCCGACGACGATGCGGCGCTTCTCGTCGATCTCGGTCTGCAGCTCATAGGAGGCGTCGGCGATCTCGCGCTGCGGGTAGGAGCGCTTGACCGCCTCGACCATCCCGCCCAGCTCGTCGATCTTCGCGAAGTACTCGTACGCCTTCGCCTCCATGCGATCGGTGAGCGCCTCGACGAAGTACGAGCCGCCGAGCGGGTCGACTGTGTTCGCGACGCCCGTCTCGTGGGCGATGATCTGCTGCGTGCGCAACGCGATCCGGACGGCTTCCTCGGTCGGCAGCGCGAGCGCCTCGTCGTAGGAGTTGGTGTGCAGCGACTGCGTGCCGCCGAGCACGCCGGCGAGCGCCTCGATCGCCGTGCGCACGATGTTGTTGAGCGGCTGCTGGGCCGTCAGCGAGACGCCTGCCGTCTGCGTGTGGAAGCGCATGAGCCACGAGCGCGGGTCCTTCGCGCCGAACGTCTCCTTCATCTCTCTCGCCCAGATGCGCCGCGCCGCGCGGTACTTCGCGATCTCCTCGAAGAAGTCGATCTGCGCGTTGAAGAAGAAGGACAGGCGCGGCGCGAAGTCGTCGACGTCGAGACCGCGCGCGATCGCCTGCTCGACGTAGGTGAGGCCGTCCTTGAGCGTGAACGCCAGCTCCTGCGCAGCGGTCGATCCGGCCTCGCGGATGTGGTAGCCGCTGATGCTGACGGGATGCCAGCGCGGCATCTTCTGCGAGCACCACTCGATCATGTCGCCGACGATCCGCATCGCCGGGTCGATTGGGAAGCACCACTCCTTCTGTGCGATGTACTCCTTGAGGATGTCCGTCTGGATCGTGCCGCCGAGTTTGTCGGCGGGCACCGGCGTGGCGGCGCGCTCCGCCGCCACGACGTAGAAGGCGAGCATGATCGCGGCGGGCGCGTTGATCGTCATCGAGACGGTCACATCGCCGAGGTCGATCCCGCCGAACAGCGTCTCCATGTCGGTGAGCGAGTCGATCGCGACGCCCTCGCGGCCGACCTCGCCGAGCGAGCGCGGATGGTCGGAGTCGTGGCCCATCAGCGACGGCATGTCGAACGCCGTCGAGAGGCCCGTCTGGCCGTGGTCGATCAGGTAGCGGAAGCGCTCGTTCGTCTCCTCGGCGGTGCCGAAGCCGGCGAACTGGCGCATGGTCCACAGCCGCCCGCGGTACATCGACTCGTACACGCCGCGCGTGAACGGATACTCGCCCGGCAGGCCGATGCGGGAATCGGACCCGCCCGCCCCGCCCGCCCCGCCCGCCCGCACGTCCGCCGCCGTGTAGAGGGCCTCGATGGGCTCCCCCGAGAGCGTCGTGAACGAGTCTCTGCGCTCAGTCATGCGCACAGGATAGGTGGAATGTCACCTATCGTGTGGAGCGGGCGCGATCAGGCGGCGAGCACGGCCGGCACGCCCCGCTCGCCGACGGTCATCATCAGCGGCTCGCGGGGGCTGAGCGTCGGCATCTGGCGCACGGTCATCGTGCGACCGGGGACCAGCTCGAGCCGGAAGCGCTGCAGCAGCAACGTGACGATCGTCTTGATCTCCAGTTGGCCGAAGCGCATCCCGATGCACGTGCGCGAGCCGCCGCCGAACGGGACGTAGGCGCCCTTCGGCAGTCTCGCCTTCGCCGCCGGCGCGAAGCGCGCGGGCACGAACGCCTCCGGCGCCGGCCACACGTCCGGCAGCCGATGGCTCGCCCACGAGCTGTAGTTGACGTACGCGCCCGCCGGCACCTCGTGGCCCCCGAAGGCGAACGTCTCGACGGCGCGGCGCGGCCCGACCCAGGCCGCCGGATAGAGCCGCAGCGTCTCGTCGAGCACCATCTCCAGCTGAGGCAGTGCCTCGCCGCCCATCAGCTCGGCGGCGGTCGGCATCCGGTCGCCGAGCACGCGCTCCTGCTCCTCAAGCAGCTTCGCGCGCGCAGCCGGGTGGCGCGCGAGCTCGTACAGCAGGAACGAGATCGTCGAGGTCGAGGTGTCGTGGCCGGCGAACAGCAGCGTCAT
Organism: uncultured Actinomycetes bacterium; assembly: GCA_963770165.1. Classification (GTDB taxonomy): domain Bacteria; phylum Actinomycetota; class Thermoleophilia; order Solirubrobacterales; family Solirubrobacteraceae; genus Conexibacter. The sequence continues at coordinate 1,473 of CAVYOK010000020.1, read as the reverse complement.
CACCTGATCGCGCACCTCGCGGTTGCGCAGTCGCGAGCCGTCCTCCGCGTCCGTCGCCTCGATCAGCATCGACAGCACGTCGGTGCGCTCGGAGAGGGGCCCGCCCACCCCGCGCCGGCGGCGCTCGATCTCGGCGTAGATGATCGCGTCGAGCGCCTTGCGTGCAGACTGCATGCGGCGCCACGGCGTACGCGGCCCGCGCATGATGCGCACGGCGAAGTCGGTGCCGTAGAAGCTCAGCGCGCGCTCGAACTCGATCGCCGCCTGCGCACCCTTGCCCTGCTCGTCGGGGTCGAGGCCGAAGAGGGCGCGCATCGCGACGCGCAACGTGAGCCGACGCGCCCAGTGGTAGACGTCGAGCACGTCGCCGCTGCGCCAGCCGGCGAGCGCCTGCAAGGTCTCCTCGACCATCGTGTCGTGTGCGGCGAGGATCCGCTCGCGGTGGAAGGCGGGCAGCATGATGCGGCGCGCGCGCCGGTGGTAGTCGCCGTCGATCGTCAGCAGGCCATCGCCGAGCAGGGGGATCAGGTCGCCCATGCTGCCGGTGCGCCAGTGGAACTTGTCGGCGTTCGAGACCGTCATGAAGTGGTTGGCGGCGGGGCCGAGCATCATCACCACGCGACCGTGGAAGACGCGGACGCTGAAGATCGGGCCGTACTCCTCGTAGAGCGGCAGCAGGATCGGCAGCGGATCGCGCACGAAGCGGAACGTGCGCTCGATGTTGAAGTCGTTCGGTCCCGGGGGGAACGGGACCGGTGCGACTCGCTCGGCGTGCAGGTCGCTGAGGATCCGCCGGAAGGCGTTGCTCGAGAGGGGCTCGGGGGCCGCGACGCTCATGTCCCGACAGCGTACTGGCTGCCTGGCCAGGAAGGGCCGTCGCACCCGCCGCACGCGCCGTCGACCAGAAGGTAGTGTGGGCTCGCACCTACACATCGCAGGAGGGGGAACCATGCATCGCAAGGTCGCAGCTGCGCTCGCTGCTGCGCTCGCGCTCGGGCTCGCGGGCTGCGGAGGGACTGAGACGAGGACGCTCGAGAGAGCGGAGCTCGTCAGGCAGGTGGAGCTTGCTTGCAGAGAATCGCAGAGAGAGGTGGGAAGGCGGCAGAGAGAGGCCGGGAGATCCGCGGACCCGGTAGAGGCCGTGCGGATCGGTCAGGAGTTCCTCGTGGAGAAGCTCGACGAGCTCGAAGGCACGGGTGCCGCGAGAGCGGATTTCGTGAGGTTCAAGGAGGCCGTCAAGGCGCGCTTCGACGCGATCGAGGAGGTCGCCGCGGCGTCCAGGCCGGAGCGGGAAAGAGTGATGAGATCGCTGCAGCCCGCGATAGAAAGGACATCGAGACTGCTCGAAGCCGCGACCAGAAACCTCGGCATCGAGGGCTGCGCCTAGCGGTGCGGTTCGCGTCCGCGCGGCGCCCCGTCGCCGCGCGGCGACGCATGCCATACTTCACGCCCCCTCGAGGGGGCGTAGCTCAG
>CAVYOK010000019.1:0-163043 GCA_963770165.1 uncultured Actinomycetes bacterium | reverse complement strand
CGCTGCTCGGCACGTCCTGGATCGCCGGTCGCGTCGGCACCGAGGCGCGCGGCCGCGACGCGCGCCCGCGCTTCGGGCGCTTCTTCGAGCGCCATCAGCGGCTCGCCTGCGCGCTGGCGCTTGCCGCGATGCTGTGGGGCGACGTCTACGTCTGCACGTACGACGAACGCACCGATCCAGCAGCAGGTATCTCATTGCTCCGGAATGATGTTTAATGGGTGTTTGCGCGGAAGCGGGCGTGAGGGGCGCCGGCAGCGCGCGGAGGTCCCATGGCAGACATCGCAGGATTCGTCTCAGAGGTTCGCGACCACTTCGGCATGCGCCCGGTCGTCCCGCTCGAGTTCCCGATCGAGATCGGTGACATCGGCACGATCGCCAACGACGGCAGGTGGAGACCGATCACGACGGTGCGCCACCGGTTCAACGCCTATCCGGGTCGCGTGCGCCGCACGACCGATGGCCGCGTGTGGCAGCTGTCCTCCGGCGACGACGTCTCGTTCCACCTCTACGAGCACGGCGAGACCTCGCAGCTGATCCCGGCGCCCGCGCATGCGAAGGCGCGCGCGGAGATCACGCTCAGCTCGCCCGCCGCGTTCGTGCTCGCCGCGCGCGGCGTGACCGTCCGCAGGGCGGTCGAGCTCGACGCGTTGATCGACAGAGTCCACCTCGCGTACCACACGCGCCGCCAGCGTCCGGAGGAGGGGCGCTGGTACAAGGAGTTCGCGTTCGTCTTCGAGGTCGCCGACGCCGAGCGCTTCACCGCACTGCTGCCCGCCAACGGGCAGGCGCGCGTCGCGATCACGCCGAAGGGCACCGCCGGCCCGCCGGCCACGCCCGAGAAGCTCGCCTCGCTGATCCGCTTCGGCCCCGGCGCCGAGGACCTCGAGCGCACGAACCAGCGCGACGCGCACGGCCGCTTCTACCGCGCCTACAACCTGCGTCCCGAGGTGCTCGCGCGCTGGCGCGAGGAGCCGTGGTCGAGATCGCGCGGCGTGATCACGTTCGACTGGCCGACGCCGTCGTTCGAGGAGACGTTCGAGGAGATCTAGGCTAGGCGCGGATCGCGCGCCGGCAGCGCCGCTCCAGCACGTGCGCCGCGACCCAGAAGCGCTTGAACGCCGGGTTGCGCGTCTGCCGGTGGTGGTAGCGGTAGTAGATCTGCTGCGCGATCACCGCCAGGCGGAAGAGCCCGAAGACCTCGTAGAAGGCCCACGCGTCGGTGCTGACGCCGGTCCGCTCGCCGTAGCGCGCGACGATCCGCGCGCGCGTCGGCATTCCGGGCACATGCGAGGGCTGTCTGCGGAACAGGCGGCCGGCGAGCCCGTCGTCGGCCTGCACCCAATACGCGAGCGAGCTGCCGAGGTCCATCAGCGGATCGCCGATCGTCGCCAGCTCCCAGTCGAGCACCGCGCGCACCCGCAGCGGGTCGTCACGATCGAGCACGAGGTTGTCGAGCCGGAAGTCGTTGTGGATCACGCACGCGCCGATGTCGTCGGGCCGCTGCTCCTCCAGCCAGCACATCACGCGCGCGAACGACGGCACGTTCCACGTCTTCGCGCGGCGGTAGCGCTCCGACCAGCCCTCCACCTGCCGGCGCACGTAGCCGGGGCCGCGGCTCAGCGCGGTCAGCCCGGCGGCGTCCGGATCGACCGCATGCAGCTCCGCCAGCAGGTCGACGAAGCGCTCGCCCAGCCGGCGCATGAGGTCGGGGTCGCGGCCGACCTCCGCAGGCATGTCCGCACGCGGGATCACGCCGTCCACGCGCTCCATCACGTAGAAGTCGCTGCCGAGCACGGCGCGGTCGGTGCACAGTGCGACCATCGTCGGCACCTGCGGAAAGACCGGCTGCAGAGCGGCCTGGATGCGGTGCTCGCGCGCCATGTCGTGCGCCGAGGAGGCCTTCGTGCCCGCCGGCGGGCGCCGCAGGATCAGGTCGCGCGTCGGGTAGCGCAGCAGGTAGGTCAGGTTGGAGGCGCCGCCTGTGAACTGACGCACCTCGGGCAGCCCGCCGCTCGGCGCGCCGAGCCCTTCGACGCCCGCGGCATGCAGCCATCCGTCGACCGCGGCGACGTCGAACGCGTCCTCGTCGCGGACCGGGCGGTCGTCGCTCATCGCGCGGGGAGATTAGCCGCATGCCGTGGACGTTCGTTCTAGTTGCCGGACCTGCCCTGACAGCCGGGCGTGGCGGGATGCGGCATAACGGGCATCGCTCCCGACGCAATCGCCCCAAGGAGGCAAACCCCATGCGACGACTGCTGCTCCTGGCCGTCGGCCTGCTCACGCTCGTGCTCGCCGTGCCGAGCGTGGCGAGCGCCGACGGACGCCACCACGGCCATCACCACAAGCACAAGCACAAGAAGGCGCATCGCGCCCATGTGAACGGCGACGCGGCCGGCACGATCGCGTCGTTCGACGGCACGACGCTCACGATCACGCTGAGGGACGGCTCCAGCGTCAGCGGCGTCGTCACCGACGACACCGACATCCGCGTGATCGAGGTGACGCCCGCGGCCGTCGTCTCCCACGACCACGGCTCGGACGACGGCGACGACGACGGTCACTGGTGGGACCGCCACCGCCGCTGCGGCTCCGACGACGGCGACACCGCCGACCTCGTCGCCGGCGCGACCGTCTGGAAAGCCGCGCTCGAGCTCGACGAGGACGGCGCCGAGTGGAAGAAGGTCAAGCTGCTCGTGCCGGAGGGGGCCGACACCTAGCCCGCGCGCGGCTAACCGTCCAGCGCCCGAGGCCGGGCCGCCGCCTACATCAGCGGCTCGGCCTCGCCGCGCTGGTGGCGCAGCTCGCGCCGCGCGATCGACAGCTTGTGCACCTCGTCGGGCCCGTCCGCCAGCCGCAGCGTGCGCATGTGCGCGTACATGAACGCGAGCGGAAAGTCGTCCGAGACGCCGCCGCCGCCGTGCACCTGGATCGCACGGTCGATGATCTTCAGCGCGACGTTCGGCGCGGCCACCTTGATCCCCGCGACCTCGATGCGCGCGTTCTTGCCGCCGACCTTGTCGACGAGCCACGCCGTCTTCAGCACGAACAGCCGCAGCATCTCGAGCTCGATGCGCGCCTCCGCGATCCAGTCGCGGATGTTCGAGCGGGCCGAGACCGGCTTGCCGAACGTCACGCGCTCGTCGGCGCGCTTGCACATCAGCTCGAGCGCCCGCTCGGCCGCGCCGACCGCGCGCATGCAGTGGTGGATCCGGCCTGGGCCGAGGCGCGCCTGCGCGATCAGGAAGCCGGCGCCCGGCCCGGCGACGAGGTTCGACTGCGGCACGCGCACGTCGGTGAAGCGCAGCTCGCCGTGGCCCTCGGGGTCCATGTAGCCGAACACCGGAAGCGAGCGGACGATCTCCAGCCCTGGCGTGTCGAGCGGCACGAGCAGCATCGACTGCTGCGCGTAGACGGGCGCGTCCAGCTCCGTCTTGCCCATCACGATCAGGATTCTGCATCTGGGATGCATGACCCCGGTCGTCCACCACTTGCGGCCGTTGAGCACGAAGTCGTCGCCGTCGCGCTCCATGCGCAGGCTGATGTTCGTCGCGTCTGACGAAGCGACGTCCGGCTCGGTCATCGCGAAGCCGGAGCGGATCTCGCCGTCGAGCAGTGGGCGCAGCCAGCGTTCCTTCTGCTCGTCGTCGCCGAACTGGTGCAGCACCTCCATGTTGCCGGTGTCCGGCGCCGAGCAGTTGCATGCCTCCGAGCCGATGAAGGTGCGCCCGAGCAGCTCGGCGAGCGGCGCGTACTCGACGTTCGTCAGGCCCGCGCCGTGCTCTGGATCCGGCAGGAACATGTTCCACAGGCCGCGCCGCCGCGCCTCCTCTTTCAGCTCCTCCATGATCGGCGGGTGGACGTGCGGCGTGTCGGCCGCGCGCACCTGCTCGACGTAGACCTGCTCGGCGGGGTGGACGCGCTCGTCGAGGAACGCCTGGAGTCTCTCGCGGTAGTCCTTCGCGCGGTCGCTGATCTCGAAGTCCATCAGACCTCCTCGTTGGTCGGGACCGTGCGCGGCCCGGGAATGTTGCGGAACGCGAACGGCGCCGGCTCGCGACCGGGCTGCACGAACCAGCACTCGCCGGCGACGTCGAGCGCGAACAGGCGCACGACCGTCTCGGCCACGACCTCGGCCGGAATCAGCGGGATGCCGGCCGCCTCGAGGTCGGCGGCGAACGGATCCGTCATCGCCGACTTCGCGAAGCCGGGGCAGACCGCGTTGACGCGGATCCCCTCGTGCGCGAGCGCGGGCCCGAGCGAGCGCGCGAGGCCGACGACGCCGTGCTTGTTCGCGGCGTAGAGCGGCTCCATCGGCACCGCGGTGAGGCCCGCGAGCGAGGCGGTCGCGACGATTGCCCCGCGCTCGCGGCCATCGTTGCGTCGCAGCGCCGCGAGGACCGCGTGCGTGCCGAACACGACGCCGTCGAGGTTCACCCCCATCGCGCGGCGGTAGGCCGCCAGCTCGAAGTCCTCGCCGAGCCCGCAGCCGCTCGTGACGCCGGCGTTGAGGTGCGCGAGGTCGAGGCGGCCGCAGCGCTCGAGCACGAAGGCGACCATTGCGCGGTTCGCCTCCAGGTCGGCCACGTCCGTAGCGACGAAATGACCGCCGAGCCGCTCCGCGACCTCCGTGCCGGCGCTGTCCGGCAGGTCGGCGATCACGACCTCCGCGCCGGCCGCCGCGAGCGCGAGCGCGGTCGCGCGACCGAGCCCGCTGGCCCCGCCTGTGACGAGCGCGACGCGGTCGCGCAAGCGCGAGAGATCCACCGAAGTGCTGAACGCGCTCGCCACGGGGCGTACAGTCTGATCGTGGAGAGACGGACATGCGCCGGCAGCCGGGGCAGCGTCGATGTGCCAGATCGGGCCATCGGCAATGACGCGCGCGGGAGCCCCGGCTACGCTCCATGGTCAGCAAGCGGACCAGACCCGGTGGACGCCCGATGGTCGGGCCTCGAATTGCTTGAGAGGCTTGGCGCGGCTGCCGACGAAAGCCGGAGAGGCCGCTTGTCAACGCACATGGACGACTTCCGCCAGTCCGCCGCACCCACAGCCCGCCGACGTCGCTCGGCGTCCGGTCGGCGCCTGCTCGGACTGCTCGCCGTCCTCGCGCTGGTCCTGCTGCTGCCCGGGGGTGCCTTCGCGGACGCTATTGGCGAGCCGGCGCTCGAGCCCGTTCCGCCCGTCATCGAGACGGTTATCCCGTCCGACCCCGTCGTCGCGCCGTCCGAGTCGGCACCGGCTCCGAGCGAAGCGGCGCCCGCTCCGTCCGAGCCGGCGCCCACTGCGAGCGATCCGGCGCATGCTGCGAGCGAGCCGTCGCCTGCGCCGTCCGACCCGGCGCCCGCTGCGAGCGAACCGGCGCCTGCGCCGTCCGACCCGGCGCCGGCCCCGAGCGAACCGGCGCCCGCGCCGGTCGACCCGGCCCCCGCCCCGAGCGAACCCGCCCCGGGACCCTCGGAGCCAGCGCCTGGGCCGTCCGAGCCGTCCGATCCCGTGCCGCCCGCGGACGAGGTCCCGGCCGATCCCGCGCCGGCCCCGAGCGAACCGGAACCGGCCCCGGCCGATCCCGCGCCGAGAGACGGCAGAGCCACGGCGCCGAAGCCGCCCACGTCGGAGGAGCGCCAGGAGCCCGCGGCCGACCAGGCGGTGTTCGTGCCTGTCACTGCGCCCGCGCCAGCGGCCACCGTGCCCTCCACGAATGCGGACGCAGATCCAGCCAGAGCGCCTGAGGCGACCGACGACGAGGCTGCCCACCGGCAGCAGGAGAAGGTCGTCCGCGCGGCGTACAAGAGATTGGGCCTCGGCACGATCGCGGCTCCCGCGCCCGTCGATCCGGTCGCTCCGGCGACGGCCGCGCCGGCACAGGCATGCACGCCGATCGGCACGGTCGTGACGACCGCCGACCCGCAGGGCGGGGCGGTCCTCGCGACCCGCACCACCGTGCGCACGCATCGGGCGCAGGACGAGCAACCGCTCGTGCGCGGCCCGCCCGCGCCGCTCGAGTCGCCATCCGCGCCGGTCGCCACGCCTGCCAGCGGCGGCCCGGCTACCGGTGGCGTGAGCGGCGAGCGCGACTGCGCGATCCTCGCCGACCACGTCGCCTTCACGCTCGCCGACGGCGGCTCCCCCGCCGCGGCCGAGCGCTGCGATCACGTCGCGCCGGCGCCGGCGAACGTCGCCGCCCGCGCGCCTCCTGTCGTCTGACGCACCCCAACGAGTCGCCCCACGGGAGCGACTCCGTGTGACGTCAAGACCGACTTGTCAGGAGGAATCAGATGGTCGCCACAAACGACCGCATCCATCGCATCACCACCGCGCGTCGCGACCGCATCACGCGCTCGTCACGCGTGCGGCTGCTGGCGCGGCAGGTCGCCGCGGGCGAATACCACGTCGACACCGACGCACTCGCCGAGGCGCTCGTGCGCCGGGCGCTGTTCCACCGTCAGGTGCGCGAGGAGCTGATCGCCGACCGCGCTGCGCGCAGCGACGCCTGAGTCGCTGCGCGCGGCCGCCGCGGCGGGCGGCGCGCGACGCGAGGGCGCCTACGCGCGGGTGGGCGGGCCCGCATCCCGCGCGGCCTGCTCGGCGGCTGTGAGCTGCTGCTCGACGAGCGCCAGGCCGCTGTCCCAGAAGCCGGGATCGGCGAGGTCGATCCCGACGAGCTGTCCGAGCTGCTCGGGCGCCATCGAGCCGCCGGCCGACAGCAGCCGCATGTAGTCGGGCACGAACGCGGCGCCCTCCTCCTCGTAGCGGCGGTAGACCGAGAGCGCGAGCAGCTGCCCGTACGCATAGGCGTAGACGTAGCCGGGCGAGTTGATGAAGTGCGGGATGTAGGACCACCACGAGCGGTAGCCCTCCGTCAGCTCGACGGCGTCGCCGAACAGCTCCTCCTGCGTCTCGGTCCACAGCGCCGAGAAGCGCTCGACCGACAGCTCCCCGTCCTCGCGCCGCGCGGTGTGGACGAGGTGCTCGAAGCGGTGCATCGCGGTCTGGCGGAAGACCGTCGCGATCGCGCCCTCGATCGCCTCGGCCAGCAGCGCCAGCCGCGACTCGGGCGACTCGGCGGCCTCCAGCAGCCGCCCGAACACGAGCGCCTCGCCGAACACCGAGGCGGTCTCCGCAAGCGTCAGCGGGGTGGACTGGTGGAAGACGCCCTGCGGCGCCGCGAGCGCCGCGTGCACGCCGTGCCCGAGCTCGTGCGCGAGCGTCAGCACGTCGCGGCGGCGCGAGGTGTAGTTGAGCAGCACGTAGGGATGCGCCGACGGCACGGTGTAGGAGCAGAAGGCGCCGCCACGCTTGCTCGGCCGCACCGGCGCGTCGATCCAGCGCTCGTCGAAGAAGCGGCGTGCCAGCGCCGCGAGGTCGGGGGAGAAGCTGCCGTATGCGTCGAGCACGAGCTCACGCGCGTCCGCCCAGGTAAAGCGCCCGTCGAGCGTCGCGACCGTCGCGGCGCGGTCGTAGTCGGCGAGTCGCTCGACGCCGAGCAGTCGCGCCTTGAGGCGGTACCAGCGCTGCGGCACGTCGTAGCGCGCGCGTACCGCGCTCACGAGCGCCTCGACCGATGCGTCGCTCGCCTCGTTCGCGAGGTTGCGTGAGGCGAGCCAGTGCGGGTAGCCGCGCAGCCGGTCGTCGACCGCCTTGTCGTGCAGCAGCGTGTTGAAGATCGAGGCGCGCGTGCGGAGCCCGGGCGCGAGCGCATCGGTGACCGCTTCGGCCGCCGCGCGTCGCTCGTCGCGGTGGGGGCCCGACAGCCGCGCGAGCGCCTGCTCGAGCGAGGCCGGCTGCTGCTGGTCCGGCAGCTCGACCTGGAGCGAGGACATCAGCTCCGCGAACAGCCGCGCCCACGCGCTGCGGGCGCTGATCGCCTTCTCGTTGAGGATCTTCTCCTCGGGCTCGCTGAGCAGATAGGGGCGGTAGCGGCGCTCGCTGCGCAGGTGATGCGCGCAGAAGGCAAGCCCCGGATCGCCCAGCAGCGCCTCCGCGCGCTCGTCGTCGAGGGCAGCCCACTCCAGCTCGAAGAACAGCAGCGTCGTCTGGATCGCCGTGCCGCGCTCCTGCACGTGCTGGAGCAGCGCGCCGATCGCCGGGTCGGCGGTGTCGACCGCGAACCGCAGCGACGCGTACGAGCCGGCGCGCCCGACGAGCTCGTGCAGCGCCGCGAGCTCCTGCATCGCGGCGCCCAGGCCGTCGACGTCGAGCTGGGCGACCTTCCCGGCGTACGCGTCGGCGAACGCCGCGGCGCGTCTCGCCGCCTCCTCCAGCTGCGCTCGCACGCCTGCCTCGCCCCGGCCGTCGACAAGCGGCTCGAGGTCCCAAGCGACGCCCGCGACCTCCGGATCGTCCGGCTCCTGGGCGGTGGCGGGCTGGCTGGCCATGCGGGACGCATCGTACGCATCCGCTCCACGGGAGCGCGTCCGTCACCTGGATCTGCCACCCTGTCCGGCGACAGACCGATACCAGCCGAGTCTCCGCCGTCCAGGCGGCGGAGAGCGGGGGACCCACTCGGATCGCAGCGTTCGCTGCGATCCACGGGGCGAATCGCAGCCGGCACGCCGAATCCCACGGGTGCTCTGGCCGCGTAGCGCGATCTTTCCGCGCGAGCCCGACAGCTCACCCCGTAGGCGCCCGAAAGAGCCCACGGAGGTCCCATGTCACCCCGTCTTGTCCTCGTTCCCGCGCTCGTGCTCGCGCTGACGTGCGTGCTCGCCGCGTCCGCCGGCGCCAGATCCGGCGGGGCGGCCCCCGCCTCCAGCGGCGACCTCCTCTCGGGACCCGCCTCCGGCGGCCACATGGCCGCCTACGGCACCCGTAGGGCCGCTTCCGGCACCCGCAGCGAGCTCCTCCAGCGCGGCAGCCATGGCCCGCTCGTCGTGCAGCTGCAGCAGAAGCTCGGCGTCCCGGCCGACGGCGTGTTCGGCCCCCAGACCGGCCGCGCGGTCCGGCGCTTCCAGGCGCGCAATCGCCTGACGGTCGACGGCGTCGTCGGACCGCAGACCGCGCGGGCGCTCGGGCTCCAGTTCGACGCGGTCCAGGGACGTACGGCGGACGGCGATCGCGTACGCGTGCCGGCGGCACTCGCGCGGATCGCGCAGTGCGAGTCGGGTGGGAATGCGCGCGCGGTCTCTGCCGACGGCACCTACCGCGGCAAGTACCAGTTCTCGAGCGAGACGTGGAAGGCGATGGGCGGCCATGGCGATCCGGCGCGCGCGTCGGAGCCGGAGCAGGACCGCCGCGCGCTCGCGCTCTACCGCGCGCGCGGAGCCTCGCCGTGGCCCGCGTGCGGCTGAGGAGCGGCGGCCTCCCGCTATGTCATCGATGTGGCGTGGTCGAGCGTGGCCGCGCCGTTCGGGGCCTCGGCCGTCTCGCCCGGCGGATCGCCGCGCAGGATCCAGGCGCCGTCTTCGCGACGCTCGATCACGCCGCGCCGCGAGAGGTCTGACAGCGCCGTCGTGACCGACGGACGCTGTGCGCCCACGAGCCGGCCGAGCACCTGGTGCGTGAGCGGCAGCTCGAGCACGACGCCGTCGGGGCCGACGCGGCCCCAGCGGTCCGCAAGCCCCCAGAACATCAGCTCGAGGCGCGCGTCGACGCGCGTCAGGTGGCTCGTCGCCTGACTGGTCGCCAGCTCGAACGAGCGGCGCACCGCGCGCGAGACGATGGCGCTCACGAGCTCCGGCCAGCGGCCCATCACCGCGGCGATGCGTCGGTCGAGCACCGCGAGGCGGACTGGCTGCAGCGCCGTCCACGTGATGACCGGCTTGATCGTCAGCACGTCGCGCTCCCAGTCCCACGGACGCAGCAGGTCCCCCCGGCCGATCAGCTCGGTGCAGGTCGCCTGCGCGATCGCGACGTCGCGCATGAGCAGGCCGTCGAGCACGAGCAACCCGATACTGCCGCCTCCACCGTCGGCGGGGAAGGTCGGCTCCCACGTGCCGGGAGCGACGATCTCGACCGCGGCGATCGCGTGACGCGTCGCCAGCTGCACGCTGGTCGGGTCGAGTCCCGCGGCCAGCTCCGGGTCCTCCTCCAGAACGCGTACGAAAGCGTTTCCCGCTGCCATGCGATACAGCGTATTGGTGTCAGGCATGCGAACGCAAATCCGCGTGCAGTCACGCGGCGGTCAGATGATGGTGTCAGGACCCGAACGGGATACGCCGTACGGCGAAGGCTCAGTCGCGCGTCAGCAGACGAACCCTCAAGTGCTCGCCGTCGCCGTCGCCGGACTGCTCGACCGAGATCGTGTCGGTCAGCCGCTCCAGCAGCGAGCCGAGGCCGGGCAGCTCGGTTTCCTCGACGACTCGCTGCGCGCCGCCTGTCGCGAACGGACCGACGAGCAGGTCGAAGCCGCGCTCGTGCTCGTCGATCGCCACGCTGAGCGTTCCGTCGAGCAGATGCGAGGCGGCGGCGCCCGCGATCGCGTCGCTGACGATCTGTGCATCGGACAGACGGTCGATCGAGAAGTCGGCCCGCGCCGCGACGAGCGAGACCACGCGACCGAGCACCGGCGAGGTGCGCTCGGGTGGGCGCAGCTCGAGCACGATCTCGTCGAACGAGGGCGCGGGGTCCGGTGACGGCTGGATCGCGAGCGGCGGCGCGCTGACGCTGGAGAGCGCAAACGCGATGCGCACCTCGGTGCCGTGGCGTCCGCCGACAAGGCCGAGCTCGTCCGAGAGCGAGGCGATCAGCGCGAGCCCGAAGCCGAGTGGGGCGCCCTCGTCGCGTCCCGGCAACGGATGCAGGCCGTTGCCGCGGTCGCGCACGCTCAACACGAGACGGCCGTGCTCGACCGTCATCGCGACCTCAAGCGGGCCGGTGTCGTCGCCGTAGGCGTGGACGACGACGTTCGTGCAGGCCTCGGTCAGCGCGATCTTCATGTCCGCCGCGCGCGCGGGCTCGACGCCCAGCTCGTCGGTCAGCCCGGCGAGCGCTTGCCGCACCAGCGCCACGTTCGCCGGCAGTGCCGGCATGACGAGGCGCACGGCTGGTTGCGCGACGTCGTCGCGCTCGTCTGTCGGCATTCCGCCGGTGCCTCTCGATCGTGTCCCGACGCCGTCGCTCACGTCACCACCCCGTATGAGCGGTCGCGCCCTTCGCCAAACGTGGAGTCGTGCCACGGGTCTGGGCGGTCGCCTGCGGCACGGTGCGCGGTCAGCATGCCGTCATATTCTCCCAGGATGGAGCTTCGCGGTCGGTCGCTCACGCTGCGCTATGCCGCGCCGGACGACGCGCCGGCCTTGTTCACGCTGGGCTCGGACCCGCAGGTGACGCGCTTCTTCTCGTGGGGTCCGTACATGCGACTCGAGGAGCCGGTCGCCTACATCGTCGGGCTCGCCGACCGCCGGGAGCGCGGCGAGCAGCTCGATCTGCTGATCGTCCATCACGAGGACGGTCCGATCGGTGTGGTCGGACTCGCCGAGCTCTCGCGCCGCGACCGCCGCGCCGTGATCGGGACGTGGCTCGGGCGCCGCTGGTGGGGCAGCGGCGCGAACCGCGAGGTCAAGGCGCTGATGGCGCAGCTCGCGTTCGCGCACCTCGGGCTTGACCGGCTGGGGGCGTACGCCGACGTCGAGAACGGTCGCTCGCAGGCGGCGCTCGAGCGTCTGGGCTTCGTGCGTGAGGGCTTGCTGCGGCGCTGGCACCGCCACGGCGACGTCGCCCACGACGTGTACGTCTACGGCCTGCTGCGCGAGGAGTGGGTGACATCGCCGCTCGCGGCGGTTCCCGTCGAGCTGCATGGCGAGCCGCCGGCGTCGTTCGTGGTCGCCGGCGAGCCGCTCAGCCGCGGCGCTGCTGCCAGCTGAAGCCGCGGATCGCCAGCGTCGCGCCGAGCGCCGTCCACACGAGCAGCACGCCGAGCGCCGACCACTGGCTGCCGATCCCCTCGCCGTGAACCATCGCGGCCGACAGCCCGTCGATCAGGTGCGCCAGCGGAAGCGCCTCCGCGATCCCCTTCAGGAAGGCCGGGTCGTTCGCGGCGTCGATCGAGATGAAGACGACCGGCAGGAAGATCAGGTTCACGTAGACCGTCGCCGCCTCGAACGTCGGGATCGCGTGCGCGAGCGCGACCCCCAGCGAGGCGAAGCAGATGACGCCGAGCACGACGAACAGGATCAGCTCGGTCACGTTCTGCGGCCAGCCGATCCCGTAGAAGAGCTTGCCCGCGAGTGTGATCAGCAGGATCTGGATGGCCGTGTTGGCGACGGCGTTGCCGGCGATTCCGAGCAGGTACGCCCCCGACGGCAGCGGCGTGCCGCGCATCCGCTTGAGGATCCCTTGCTCGCGCAGGAACACGACGTTGTAGGCGAGTGCGCTGAAGGTCGTCGACAGCACCGCCATGCCGGCGATCCCGGGCACGACCACGTCGCGATCGCGCTGGTCCGTCAGCACCGCGCACAGCAGCACGAGGAACAACAGCGGCAGCAGGAAGTTGAAGAAGGCTGCGCTCGGGTTGCGCCAGAACATCTTGCGCTCGAGCCGGAACTGGCGCCATGACAGCGCCACGAAGCCGGACTTGGCCGTGTGCTCAGGCATCGGCGGTCAGCTCCAGGTAGACGTCTTCGAGCGTCGGCCGCGTGACGCTCAGGCCTTCGAGCCGCTCGCCGCGCTCGAGCGCGGCGCTCGTCAGCTCGTGCAGCAGCGTCGTCGGGTCGTCCGTCTCGCGCTGGTTGAGCAGGCCGCTGCCGTTGCGCCACGCGACGCGGTAGCGCGTCGTCCCATCGCCGGCGCCGAGCTCGCTCGGCGCCCCTTCGACCAGGATGCGGCCGTCCTTCACGATCGCCACGCGATCGGCGACCGCCTGCGCCTCGTCGAGGTAGTGCGTCGTCAGCACGACCGTCTTGCCGAGCGCCTTCAGCGAGCGGATCGTGTCCCACGCGCCGCGCCGCGCCGCCGGGTCGAAGCCGGTCGTCGGCTCGTCGAGGAAGATCAGCTCCGGGTCGCCGACCAGCGCGAGCGCGAGGTCGAGGCGGCGCAGCTGGCCGCCGGACAGCGTGCGTGTGCGTGCGTCCTCCTTCCCGCGCAGGCCGACCAGCTCGATCACCTCCTCGACCCCGCGTGGGGCGGGGTAGAGGCCCGCGAAGTGCGCGAGCACCTCGCGCACCGTGAGGTGGCGGTAGATGCCGGTGCTCTGCAGCACGATCCCGACGCGTCCGCGCAGCTCACGCGCGCGCAGCTGCGGGTCGTGGCCCAGCACGGTCACGTCGCCGCCGCTGCGATCGCGGTAGCCCTCGAGGATCTCGACGGTCGTCGTCTTGCCGGCGCCGTTGGGCCCGAGCAAGCCGAAGACCTCCCCGCACCGCACCGAGAAGTCGATCCCGCGGACCGCCTCCAGCTCGCCGTAGCGCTTGCGGAGGCTGCGGACCTCGATCGCCAGCTCGTCTCTCACGGGGGCCCATGATGCCTCAAACCGCACGTGCGGCCGCCTCTCATCGCGGATACGCTCGCTCCGCGGTGCGCTGCGCTTGCATCGACATCGGCTCGAACACGACGCGTCTGCTGGTCGCGGACGTCGTGGGTGTACGCCACGCGGGTGCCGCGCTCGCGCCGGTCGTCGAGCGGCGCGCGTTCACGCAGCTCGGTCGGATCTGCCGCGCCGGCGATGCGATGCCGGCTGGCGCGCGGGAGGCGCTCGCCGGCGTGGTCGCGGCACAGGCGGGCGAGGCGCGGGCGCTCGGCGCCGAGGCGCTGCGCGTCGTCGCGACCGCGGCGCTGCGCCGCAGCGCCGACGGGCTCGCG
The DNA here is from genome assembly GCA_963770165.1 of uncultured Actinomycetes bacterium. GTDB lineage: Bacteria > Actinomycetota > Thermoleophilia > Solirubrobacterales > Solirubrobacteraceae > Conexibacter. Next base: position 149,312 of record CAVYOK010000019.1, on the reverse strand, counting down.
ACGTGCCACGCGCTCGCGGGGGCGGCCGGGGCGCCGGTGGAGCTGTTGAGCGAGCGCGACGAGGCGCGCCTCGCGTTCGCCGGCGCCACCTGGGCGCTCGCGGACGCCCCTGACGGTCCTGTGGCGGTCGTGGATGTGGGCGGCGGCTCTGTGCAGGTCGTCGTCGGGAGGTGCGCGGTCGGGCCGAGCTGGTCGGTCTCGCTGCCGCTCGGGTCGGGCGATCTGACGGCAGCTCATCTGCGCGGCGATCCGCCCAGCCGCGACGAGCTCGCCCGCCTGCGCACGGTCGTCGCGGAGGCGCTCGCCGCGGTCGCGCCGCCGCCGGTGACGCGCACGCTCGCGGTCGGCGGCAGCGCGACATCGCTGCGGCGGCTCGCCGGTCCGCGGCTCGAGTCCGCGACGCTCGAGCGCGTGCTCGCGATGCTGCTCGCGGCGCCGGCCGCGCAGCTCGCCGAGCGGCTGGGGATCGCACCCGAGCGCGCCCGCCTGCTGCCGGCCGGGATCGTCGTGCTGACGGCGATCGCGCGGCGGCTCGGCGCGCTCGAGGTCGCGCGCGGCGGCTTGCGCGAGGGCATCCTGCACGAGCTGGCCGCGGCACGCTGATCGTCGCGCAACGTGCCGCATATCCGCACGCGGCTCCGCGAGCTCTGCACCAATCGTCACGCGATCCGGCCGAGGACGCGATTCGGAGCGCGATGCTCGCCCGATGCGGCGGTGGCGCGACACGGCAGGTCAGGCGGCGGGCGAATACGTGGCCCTCGTCGCGCTCGTCGCCGTCGTGCTCGCGCTCGCCAGCGGGCTCACGGCGGGCGGCATCGGCGGCCAGCTCCTCGCCGGCCTGCAGCGGGGACTCTGTCGCGTCGCCGACGTGCAATGCCCCTCCCCGCAGCGGCCGCGTGACGAGCTCGACCCGTGCCCCGTCGAGCGGCGCGAGGAGGACGAGCGGCTCGGCGTGACCATCGCCGTCGCGCAGTTCGGCAGAAGCGGCACGCTCAGCCTCGTGCAGGCCAGCGACGGAGGAGCGTCGGTAACGCTGTCGGATGGGGGCGACGCGGGGCTCTCGGTCGGCGTCGGCGCACGCTTGCGGGTCGGCGACGACGCGATGGGTGCGCGCCTGGCCGCTGATGCCGGCATCGCCTGGTCCTCAGGTCGCTCATGGAGCTTTCCGGACGTCGCGACAGCCCGGCGCTTCGTCGGCAGATACGGACGCAAGGCGACGATCGGTGGGCAGCTGCTCGACGACGTGCGCGGCACGTGCTCGCTGCTGTGCGACGCGATCGGCTGGCGCCCCCATGCCGAGCTGCCCGAGCCCGACGAGACCTATTCCGAGGCCGGCGTGGCAGGCCGGCTGACGGCCGCCTTCGGCTCCGCTGACGGCTCCATCGGGGGCGGAGGGCTGCTCGGCCGGCGGCGCGCGCGCGACGGCTCCGGCACGTGGTACGTCAAGCTCGGCGCGCAGGCGACCGCCGGGCTCGCCTTGCCCGCCGTCGAGCTCGACGCCAGCGGTGAGAGCGAGGTCGTGCTCGGCTACGAGCTCGACGCGGCGGGGCGCCCGCTCGCGCTCCATGCGAGCGTCGCCGGCGCGCTGAGCGCGGATGCGGAGCTGTCGCTTCGCACGGCGGGCGTCACGAGGGCCGAGGGTCTCGGTGCGGTAACGGAGCTGGAGGCGACGCTCGACCTGCGCGATCCGGCCAATCGCGCGGCCGCCGCGACCTTGCTCGACGCGCTCCGAGACCCGGCCGCGCTCGCTTCGATCACCGCACGTGCTCGCGCGCTTGGGACGCGCATCGCACAAGACGCGCGCATCGAACGCCGCACCTACGTCGTGCGGCGCGAGGCGAACGGCGTCGGCGCGGGGATCGGCTTGGGCGCGAAGCTCGACGGCGGCCTTGACCGCACGACGACCGTTCTGCGTCTCGTCGGCGCCGAGACGCGCCTGCCCGGCCTGCCGTTCCTGCCGCGCGACGACTGCCGGCCGGCCCACGGCCGGCACGCCTGACCAGCGCCGCTCGCGCCGGTAGCCTCACGGCGATGAGCGCCGCCCAGGTCGACCCGTCCGATCGCCCGCCGCGCGAGGCGATCGCCGACGTCCTCATCCGCGTCCCGACGCGCGGCAACCGCAAGCTCGAGCGGCTGCTCGACGCCGTCAACGCCGACGAGCAGGTGAAGGCGTGGTGGCACGTCGCGGCCGTCAACGCGACGCGGCGGCTCGGCATGTCCGACCACTCGTGGATCCACATCCAGATCGTGCTGAACATCGCCCTGCGGCTCGCGCGCATCCTGTTCCGCCGCGGCGTCGTGCCGAACGTCGTCGCCGACTACGGCATGGGAGAGCGCGACGCCGAGGTCGTGATCGCCGCGGGCGCGCTGTTCCACGACATCGGCATGACGATCCACCGTGCCGACCACGAGGAGTACAGCCTCTTCCTCACCGCCGACAAGCTCGGCGCGCTGCTCGCCGACGCCTATCAGGAGCCGGAGCGCTCGATCGTCGTCGCCGAGACGCTGCACGCGATCATCGGCCACCGCAGGCGCGGCAACCCGTTCACGATCGAGGCCGGGATCGTGCGCGTCGCCGACGCGCTCGACATGGCCCGCGGCCGCTCGCGCGTGCCGTTCGAGGCCGGCCACCAGAACATCCACTCGCTGTCGGCCTACGCGATCGAGCAAGTGAGAATCACGCCGGGGAAGGATCGTGCCGTGCGCGTCGAGATCGCGATGTCGAACAGCGCCGGGATCTTCCAGGTCGACGAGCTGCTGGCGACCAAGCTGCGCGGCTCGGGCCTCGAGCAGCACATCGAGGTGATCGCGCGCATCGACGCCGAACACGAGAGACGCCTCGTGCCGGTCTTCCGCATCTGATCCGGCTGGCTTGTCGGCCGCGCCCCGTTGTTTGCGGTACGCCGGGGCGCGCAATGCTCCCCCGCGAGACCCTCTCGTGAGCCGTGTTGTCACCGCGTCATGCCGTGCAAGCCGGTGGGGGGTCTCGCGGAGGACATTGCGCGCCCGGCTGACCAGCAGCGCCCGGGCCCAGCCGTCAGCCGGTCGCTCTGTGCGTTGCCCGCGCTCTCATCGCCTTGGCTGGGTGGCGCGAGCCACCTTCGTGCGGGCGCCACTGGTAGGCGGCCACAGGCGCCCGGGTAGCCGGCCGCGCGGCCTTGTCGGCGAGACCCCCCACCGGCTTGCACGGCAATACGCAGCGCCGGCACGGTCACACGAGAGGGTCTCGACGGCAAGTGCCGTCGCGGCCCGGCGTACCACCGACGCCCGAGCGACGACCTACCAGTGGACGCCTCGCGTGAGGTGCGCCAAAGCCAACTGCTCGCGGGAGACGACCTCGTCGCCGCTCGTCGCCCCCCGCGCCGCCGCCGAGTCGGGAAACACGCGGTAGGCGAGGTGGAGCAGCTGGTCGACGGCCTTCGGCGCGAGCGCGTACGCGACCTCGCCGAACGTCCCGAGGCGGGTGTTGATCTGCTTCGGCTTCTTGCGGATCGCGTCGCAGATGAGGTCCGCCGCCTCGGCGGGCGAGATCGTCGGGAACGAGTTGTAGAGCTTCGTCGGCGCGATCATCGGCGTGCGCACGAGCGGCATGTGGATCGTCGTGAAGGTGACGCGATCCGCGATCGTCTCCGAGCCGACGACGCGTGTGAACGCGTCGAGCGCGGCCTTCGAGGCGACGTAGGCGGAGAAGCGCGGCGGGCTCGTCTGCACGCCGATCGAGGAGATGTTCACGATGTGTCCGCTCTTGCGCGCGCGCATGTGCGGCAGCAGCGCGAGGATCAGCTTCACGGCGCCGAGGTAGTTGAGCTGGATCGTGCGCTCGAAGTCGTGGAAGCGGTCGTAGCTGAGCGCGATCGAGCGGCGGATCGAGCGTCCCGCGTTGTTCACGAGGATGTCGACCGCGGGGTGGTCCGCGAGCACCTGCGCGACGAGCCGGTCGATCGACTCCGCGTCGGACACGTCGGCGGTGTAGACGTAGGCGCTGCCGCCGAACTGCGCGATCTCGTCGCGTACCTCTTCGAGCTTGTCGGCGCTGCGCGCCACCAGCAGCGGGATCCCACCGGCGCGCGCGAGCTGGAGCGCGGCCGCGCGGCCGATCCCGCTCGATGCCCCGGTGATGAGGATCGTCTTGCCGTTGACGGCGTTCGTGAGCGAGCTGTCCGCACGGAACTTGTCGGGGTCGAGGTTCGCTTCCCAGTAGTCCCACAGCACGTCCGCGTAGGTCTCGAGCTCGGGCACCTCGATGCCGCTGCCGTCGAGCGCCGCCTCGGTCGCCTCGGTCGAGAAGACCGGAACGAGGTCCATGTGGTCGACGGCCTCCTCCGGGATCCTGACCTGCGCGAGCGCCGCGCGGCGCACGCTGCGCGCACCGGGCAGGCGGCGCAACAGCGTCCGCGACGCCCCCGCGAAGCCGAGCGTCAGCTCATCCTCGACCTGGACGGCGATGCGCGGCGCGCCGGCCGCGCGTGCGAACGCGTTCACCACCTCGACGGCGCGCTGCGGACGGGGCGAGACGAGGTGGAACGCGTGACCGTCGAGCCCCGGCTGATGGGCGATGTGGTCCATCGCGGCGGCGACGTAGTCGACGGGCACGATGTTGGTGGCGCCCAGCTCCGGCGCGACGAGCGGAAGCCACGACGGCAGCGTGTCGCCGAGCCGCTGGAGCAGCTTGAAGAAGTAATAGGGACCGTCGACCTTGTCCATCTCGCCGGTGCGCGAGTCGCCGACGACGATCGCCGGGCGGTAGACCCGCCATGGCACGACCTGCTCCTGGCGGACGATCTGCTCGGCCTCGAACTTCGTGCGGTGGTAGGGGTGGGGGAGCGGCTGCCCCTCGTCGAACATGTCCTCCCGGAACACGCCGTCGTACTCGCCGGCGACGGCGATCGAGGAGATGTGATGGAAGCAGCCGGCGTCAAGCGCGCCGGCGAGCGCCACCGCGTGCCGCGTGCCCTCGACGTTCGCGAGCCGGTCCTGCGCCTCGCTCGCGGTCATGTCGTAGATCGCAGCGAGATGGAAGAAGTGGTCGATCTCGCCGCGCAGCTCGGCGACCTGCTCCGCGTCGAGCCCGAGCAGTGGCTTGCCGAGGTCGCCGAGCACCGGCCTGATGCGTCCAGCGCCGCCCCAGCGGTGGATCAGCGCGTCGAGTCGTCCGATCGACTCCGGCCGCACGAGCACGTGGATCGTCCCCTCGCGCCGCAGCAGCCGCTCGACCAGGTGGCGGCCGATGAACCCTGTCGCTCCCGTCACGAAGTAGGCCATGGGACGACCTTACCCGAGCAGGATCAGGCGGATGCCGCGCTCGCGGAGCTCGCGCTCCCGCACCAGGACGCAGCCGGTGTGGCGTACTTCGTACGCGAACCGGCGAGGACGCCGCCTGGCGCGCGTCCGGCGCCGCCTGACTACCAGCCGCCGGACCAGTCCGCGGACGCCCGGCGGCGCTTGAGCGCGGCCTTGCGCGCGTCTCTGCGCTTGTCGAGCCGCCACTGCAGCAGGCTCAGCAGGAGGATCACCGTCGGGAAGAAGGCGATCACGATGAAGCCGGCGTTCGTGACGACCTTGTCGTCCGCCTCGCCGTAGGTACCCTGACCGCCGTTCGGCGGGCTTGCGAGCGCGAGCGGCGCGAGCACGAGCAGCAGCAGGCAGCTCGTGACGCAGGCGGCGAAGAGGGGACGGAGGCGCTTCATGCGGGCCGGAACGATAGCGGAGGATCCGGCAACATGAGGGCGACATGGCGGTCGTGATCGCATCGGACATCGGCAAGGACATCGCGGGCGAGCCGCTCATGCGCGGCGTCTCGTTCAAGCTCGAGCGCAGAGACCGCATGACGCTCTCGGGCCGCAACGGCGCGGGCAAGACGACGCTGCTGCGGATGCTCTCGGGCGAGGCTTCGGTCGACCACGGCGAGCTCGCGTTCCAGAAGGGGGCGAAGGTCGCGCTGCACGACCAGCGGCCGCCCCGTGAAAGGGACATCACGCTGCGCGATTACGTGCTCTCGGGCGCGCAGGAGATCCTCGCGGTCGAGGCGGAGCTGTCGCGGCTGGAGCAGGCGATGGCCGGCGGCGCGCACGACGAGAAGACGCTCGACGCCTACGCTCGCGCGCAGGCCGAGCTCGACCGACACGGCGGCTACCGCTGGCGCGACCGCGCGCAGACGATGCTCCACGGCCTCGGCTTCGGCGACGAGCAGCTCGACCGGAAGCTGTCGACCTTCTCGGGCGGTGAGCTGACGCGCGGCTCGCTCGCTCGCGCGCTCGCCGGCGAGCCCGATCTGCTGCTGCTCGACGAGCCGACGAACCATCTCGACATCGCCTCGCTCGAGTGGCTGGAGAAGTACCTGATCGAGCTCGACGCGGCGGTCGTGCTCGTCGCGCACGACCGCTGGTTCCTCGAGGCTGTCGGCACCGCCGTGCTGGAGCTGGAGGCGGGTCGCTCCCGCTTCTTCGCCGGGCCGTGGCACAGGTGGCGCCAGGAGAAGGCAGCGCGCGAGCTGGCGCTCGGCCGCGCGATCGACAAGCAGAGAGCCGAGATCGCGCGACTGGAGCGCTTCGTCGAGCGCTTCCGCGCGAAGGCGACGAAGGCGAGACAGGCGCAGTCGCGCGTGAAGCGGTTGGACAAGATCGACAAGCTCGAGCGCGACCCGCGCGACGCCACGACGCTGTCGTTCACGTTCAAGAGACCGGAGCGCGCCGGTCGGGTCATCTTCGAGCTGGAGGACGGCCGGATCGACGTCCCGGGCCGCACGCTGCTCGACGCTGCCGAGCTGTGGCTGGAGCGCGGCGAGCATGTGGCGCTCGTCGGCGCGAACGGCTCCGGCAAGACGACGCTGATCGAGACGCTCGCCGGCAACCGGCCGCTCGCCGGCGGCAAGCTGCGCAAGGGCCACAACGTGCAGGTCGGGTACCTCTCGCAGCACTCCGAGCACTTCGGCGAGACCGGCACCGTGCTGGAGACGGCGCAGCGCGCGACCGGCCTGACGCCCAACAAGGCGCGCGCGCTGCTCGGCCAATTCCTCTTCTCGGGCGAGGAGGCCGAGAAGCCGATCGTGGGCCTCTCCGGCGGCGAGCGCCAGCGCCTGTCGCTCGCGATCCTCGTGCACTCGGGCGCGAACGTGCTGATCCTCGACGAGCCCACGAACCATCTCGACGTCGAGAGCCGCGAGGCGCTCGAGGAGGCGCTGGAAGGCTTCCCGGGCTCGGTCCTGCTCGTCTCGCACGACCGCGCGCTGCTCGACGCGGTCGGCTCGCGCACGGTGGCGGTCGAGGACGGCACGCTGCACAGCTACGAGGGCGGGTGGGCCGACTACCTGCGCATGCGCGAGGAGCGCGGCGCATTGGAGGAGGCGGCGAAGGCAGCGGGCGCCGCAGCGGACAGAGCGGCGGCCAAGGCGCAGGCGAGACCGGCGAATCGCAACGGAGCAGCGAAGCCGGCTCGCTCGAAGAACGCGCTTCGTGCGGCGCAGCAGCTGGAGCGGGAGATCGAAGCGGCGGAGACGGCATTGCGGGCGCTGGAGCAGGAGCTGGCCGATCCGGCTGTCTGGGCCGACCCCGAGCGAGCCGCGGCCTCGACGGAGCGCCACGCCGCGGCGAAGCGGGCCGTCGAGGAGCTGTACGCGCGCTACGAGCACGTGGCGGGGTAGGCGCCCGCGCGTACCCGGAAACCTCCCTGCAAACACGCGAGATTCTGTGACCAATCGGTCACCGGGCCGTCACACGCGCGACACATCCACGCGCGCAAGCGAGCGTACCGTCGCGCCATGTCCGATCTCACGATCCATCGCACGCGCGAGCCGGCGCCGCTCGCGCCGCCTATCGAGGCGCGGCCGCTCGGCGGCCGGCTCGGCCTCGACATCCCGCGCGAGACGTGGCCGACCGCGCCCGAGCTGAAGCGCCTGGAGGCCTGCGGCTACGGATGGATCCAGATGCATGCGCCGCCGGTCGCCATGCTGGCCGATCCGGTGAGCGTGCAGCGGCACGGGGACTGCCTGCGGGCGGTGCTCGCGCCGACGAGCTTGCACGTCGCGTTCCACGCGCCGGCGGACTTGCGGCTCGGTGAGCCGACGCACGACGCCGCGTTCGCCGGACTGCTCGATCTGGCCGTCTCGGTGGGCGCCGCGTACGTCGTTTACCACGCGGCCTGTCTGCCGGTCGCGGAGGGTGCCGCGGCCGATCGCGTCGAGGACCGCCTGCTCGCCGAGGAGCGTGCGCTGCGGCGCTACGCCGCCCATGCCGAGGAAGTCGGCGTGATGATCGCGCTGGAGAACCTCGCGCCGGTCTATCCCACGCTCCCGCTGCTCAGTCACGCGCCGCTGTTCGTGCGCGACCTCGTGCGGCGGATCTGCTCGCCGGCCGTCGGGATCGCGTTCGATCTCGGGCACGCGCACGTGACCGCGCAGCTCTCCGGCACGGCGCTCGTCGACGTGCTTGCGGCTGTTCACGCCGACGTCGTGCTGTTCCACGTCCACGACAACCTCGGCGTGCGGCGCGGTCCCGGCACGCCGCCGGGGATCGTCCCGCTGCGGCTCGACCTGCACATGGCGCCGGGGCGCGGCACGCTGCCGTGGCGGGCGGTCGCCCCGCTGATGCGCACGCATCCCGCGCCGCTGCTGATGGAGGTCGCGCCGGCGCAGCGACCTGATCCGCTGCGGCTCGCGACGGTCAGCGCCGAGCTGCTCACGCGCGGCTGAGCGATGCAATGCGCGACTCGCTGATCGACGCGGTCCTCGCGAAAAGCCGCACGTTGCGGAACGGGTGTGAACCTTCTGTTACCGAGGCAGGGGTCAGCGTGGCGACGTCACAGCCGCTCGTTAGACTTCCCGCCACGATGTCCAGTGTGGCTCCGGACCGCCCGATCAGCGAGTCCACCCCGCAAGGAGCGCGCTCTGCTCCGCTCCGCCTTGCTGTGATCGACGGCGACAGCGGCTTCCTGCACGTCCTCGAGAAGCGTGTCCGGGCTCGCGGCTGGCAGCAGCGCGTCCTCACCGGGGCCGTGCCGATGGAAGAGCTCGTCGCGTTGCGGCTCGGGGCCCTGGTGGTCGATCTGGCGGTGCTCGGCGCGCCCGGATGGGCCTACCTCGAGCAGGTCTGCACGGCGTTGCCTGCCCTGCCGGTGGTCGTCTGCACCGGCCCCTCGACGGTGGCGCAGCGGGTGCGCGCGCTGCGGCTCGGCGCCGATGACTGGCTTGCGAAGCCGTGCCATCCTGAGGAGCTGATCTCCCGCATCGAAGCGATTGTTCGGCGCGGACGTGCGGCTGCCCCGCCTGCCGAACGGGCAGCGCTCGAAGCGGGCGAGCTGTCGATTCGCTCGGACCAGTTCCAGGCGTTCGTCGGCGCGCGCAGCCTCGACCTCACCCGCCGCGAGTTCGAGCTGATCCGGCTGCTTGCCGGCAACGCTGGCCAAGTGCTCGAACGGGAGGTCATCTACCAGCGCGTGTGGGGCTACGCGATGGCGCATGGCGATCGCTCGGTCGACGTGTTCGTGCGCAAGTTGCGTCAGAAGCTCGAGCGCGCCTCGCCGCAATGGCGCTACATCCACACCCACTTCGGCGTCGGCTACCGCTTCGCGCCCGAGCGCGTCGACGGGGACAATGCCGATCTCGCCGCGGTCGACGCCGAGCTGACGGCTGGTGAGCTGACGGCCGACAGTCTGCTGCAATAGCAGCGTGCCGGAGACGCTCCGCAACGTTCTGATCATCCTCGCGCTCGCCGCGGTCGTGATGCTCGCGCCGGGCGGCGGCAACGCCAGCGCCGGGATCCTGCAGGCGCTCGTGATCGTGATGCTCGCCGCGATCGCGTGGTTCGGCGTCCGTCTCTACCGCGAGCATCGCTCCGACATCTACTCGCTCGGCGATCGCAATCGCGGGATCCTGTACGCGTCGGCGGGGCTGGTCGCGCTGACCGTGACGGCGACCGATCGCCTGTGGGAGACCGGGCCGGGCACGGTCGTCTGGGTCGCGTTGATCGCGCTGGCCTGCTACGGCGTGTACTACGTCTTTCGCAGCTCGCGCCAGTACTGACCGCGCCTGCGCGGAATCGACGCAAAGCGCGACAGACGTGTGACGCGCGCAGCGGAAGTCTGCGTGCATGCGCTCGCTTCGCACATGCCGGTGCGTGCACGATGAGCACGGGCAGGCGTCGGTCGAGCTGGTCGCGCTGCTGCCGCTCATGGGCCTGCTCCTGGCTCTGCTCTGGCAGGCGCTGCTCGCCGGCGAGACGATCTGGCTGAGCGGCGGTGCGGCGCGCGCGGCGGCGCGCGCCGCCGCCGTCGGCGCCGATCCGCTCGCCGCCGCGCGCGCGGTGCTGCCCACTCGGCTCGAGCACGGCCTGCGCGTGCGCCGCGAGCCTGACGGCGCGATCGCACTCGTCCTGCGCGTCCCAGCTGCGCTCGGCGGCGGGACGATCGCACCGGTCACCGCTCGCGCTCGCTTCGAGGCGCAGCAGTGAGCGGAGCGGGTGCGCGCGACGGTCAGGCGGCGGTGGAGCTGGTCGCGCTGCTGCCGCTCGTCGTCGCGGTCGCGCTCGCGATCCTGCAGGCGCTTGCGGCCGGCATCGCGGTCGAGCTGGCCGGTCATGCCGCGCAGAGCGGAGCCGTCGCGATCGCCGAGGGGCGCGATGGCGAGGCGTCCGCCCGTGCCGCCCTGCCCGACTGGGCACGCTCGCGGATCGCGGTTGAGATCGACGGGACGCGCGTGCGCGTGCGGGTTACGCCACCCTCGCTGCTGCCCGGCGTGGGTGCGCGGCTCGTCGCGACCGCGACGGCGGATGCCGGAGCGGAGCGGTGAGCACCGCACACGCGTCCGCGATCGACTTGACTCGATTGCTCCGCGGCGAGCGCTCAGCCTCTGCGGCGGGCGCCGGAGGGCCGCCTGCCGCGTCGCTGGTGGCGATCCTCTGCGCTGAGCCGCGTGCGCGTGTCGCCGCCGCCGGCATCGCACTCGCGCTCGCCCGTGCGACGGGCCGTCGCTGTGCGCTCGCGGGTGCGCTCGGTGCGGCCGCGGGCACCGCGGTCGCGGCCATGCCGGCCGCGCGGCGGGCGTCGGTCGCGCTGCGGCGGCGTGGCCTGCCGGCAAGCGCGAGCGGGCGACTCGTGTGGCTCGCGGACCGCCGTGGTCCGCTCCAAGCGGATGACGTCGCGTCGCGGTGCGCGGCCCTGAGCGCGGAGCTGGGGCGCTCGGCGGCGGCGCTCGGGCTTCCGGCCGCGGTCGCGATCCCATGCGTCCGCACCGATGCGCTCGACCGCGTGCTCGCCTGGCACGACGCGATCGTCGTCGTATGCGAGCCCGACGCGCCGGACGCGATGATCGAGCAGGCACGCGCGAGCCTCGCGCGACTGGACCGGCCGGTCGGCGTCATGGCGCCGCCATCGCGGACTGCCGGGTTGCTCGCACTCGCGGGCCTCGCGGTGCCCACCGAGGCCACGACCGCCGTGGCCGCCCTCTCGCAGGCCGACTTCGACCTGTGCAGCGGTCACGATGCGTGACGACGAGGCTGGCCAGGCGCTGCTGCTGCTCGTCGCCGCGATGTGCGCGGCGCTTGTCGCGGCGCTCCTGCTCGGCGGCATCGCGCGTGGGCTGGGGGCGAAGGGGCGCAACCAGCAGGCCGCGGATCTCGCTGCGCTCGGCGGCGCGCGGGCAATGCTGGCGCGCTACGACCAGCTGTTCGTGCCTGCCGTGGTCGACGGGGTGCCGAATCCGCGGCATCTGGAGCGCGCGGAGTACCTCGCCGGCGCTCGCGCACGAGCGCTGGTCACCGCGCGGCTCAACGGCACGCGGCGCGTCGAGGTCGCCTTCCCGGACGGTGCCGCCTTCGCGCCGACCCGCATCCGCGTCACGGTGCGCGATCCGGCAGTGGTCGACATCGGCGGCCGGCGTCGCAGCGCGCCCGTGATCGCGGTAGCGGAGGCACAGCTCGCGCCTGGCGCGGCCGGCTCGTTCGCGGCCGGACCGGGCGAGTACCGCGGGCCGCTCGCGTACCGCCAGGGCAAGCCTATGCGGCCCGACGTCGCGCAGGCGTTCGACCGCATGGCGGCTGCCGCGGCGCGCGACGGCGTCGTGCTTATCGTCGTCAGCGGCTTCCGCTCGAACGCCGAGCAGGCGCGTCTGTTCGCCGCCCACCCGGACCCGAGATGGGTCGCGCCGCCCGGCAGGTCGCTGCACCGGCTCGGCACCGAGCTGGATCTCGGGCCGGCGAGCGCGTACGGCTGGCTGGCTGCGCACGCGCCGTCCTTCCACTTCGTGAGACGCATGGACTATGAGCCGTGGCACTGGGGCTACGTGCTCAACGCCGGCACGACATCGGTCGGCTTCGGCGGCGACGGCCGCGGTGGGCTGCCCTCTTTCGTGCCGGCGCGCTACGCGAGACCGATCGCGGCGGCTGCGCAGCGCTGGAACGTGTCGGCTGCTCTGCTGGCCGCGCAGCTGTACGCCGAGTCGGGCTTCAACCCGTCCGCCGTCTCGCCGGCCGGTGCGCAGGGGATCGCGCAGTTCATGCCGGGGACCGCGCGCTCGCGCGGACTCGCCGATCCGTTCGACGCGGAGCAGGCGATCGACGCACAGGGCCATCTGATGCGCGACCTGCTGCGCCAGCTCGGCAGCGTCCCGCTCGCGCTGGCCGCCTACAACGCGGGTCCGGGCGCTGTCAGCGCCTGTGGGTGCATTCCGCCGTACCCCGAGACGCAGGCCTACGTCGCCCGCATCCTCGGCCTGCTGCGCGGTGCCGGCGACGGCGACGGGCTCGCCACCGGGCTCGAGGTGCGGCTCGTCAGATGACGCACCACCGACCCCTATCCTCGACAGCCGAGGATGGCCGGCCGGAACGGGAACAACAGAGTGAGCGTGCGATCGGACGGCGGCGGCGACACTGTCGATGCCGGCGCGCAGACGCGCGCGCAGCGGCTCGCGGAGCAGCGGCGCGGGCAGCCTGACCAACCCGGCGTCTACCTCTTCCGCAACGCGAAGGGGACGGTCATCTACGTCGGCAAGGCGAAGTCGATCAAGAAGCGGGTCGCGTCCCACTTTTCGAATCCGAGCACGCAGGTCGGCCGCGACCTGCTGCCGATGATCGACCGGATCGACTCGCTCGTCGTCGCCACCGAGTCCGAGGCGTTGCTCACCGAGCAGAACTTCATCAAGCAGTACAAGCCGCGCTTCAACATCCGCCTGCGCGACGACAAGTCCTATCCGTACATTGGGATCAGCCTCGACGAGCCCTATCCGCGCGTCTACTTCACGCGTGAGCGCCACCGTCGCGAGCGCGTCTACTTCGGTCCCTACTCCAACGCCAAGCGCGTGCGCGAGACGCTCGAGCTGCTCGGCAGAGTCTTCATGTACCGCACCTGCGAGGGCCCGAGCCCGGGCCGCCACAGCGGCTCGCCGTGCCTCGACTACTACATCAAGCGCTGCACCGCGCCCTGCGTCGGCTACGTCTCGCAGCAGGAGTACCGCGACTCGATCGACGGCATCATCGACTTCCTCTCCGGCCGCTACCGCCAGATCGAGCGTGCCATCGAGGCAGGGATGAGAACGGCTGCGGCCGAGCAGCGCTTCGAGGATGCGGCGCTCGCGCGCAATCGCCTGAGAGCGATCCGCTCGCTGCTCGAGCGCCAGCGCGTCGCGAACGAGTCGGTCGGGACGCTGGACGCGGTCGCGCTCGCGGTCGAGGGCACTGAGGCGAACGCGCACGTGTTCCAGGTGCGCGACGGGGTGCTGTCGGATCGCCAGAGCTTCTACTTGGCGAACGAGACGGCGGACGAGCTCCCGGCCGTTGCGGAAGCGTTCCTGCTCCAGTACTACGGCAGCGCGATGGCGATCCCGCCGCTGATCGTCGTGCAGCGAGCGGTGGGTGCCCTGCCGGCCGTCGCGGAGGCGCTCGCCAAGCGGCGCGGCGGCCCGGTCGAGCTGCGCGCGGCCGAGCGCGGCGACAAGCGCCGCATCCTCGAGCTGGCCGAGCGCAACGCCAGGCTCGCGCTCGACCAGGAGAAGCTGCGCAGCGAGCGCAGACGCCAGCAGCGCGTCGAGGCGCTGGAGCGGTTGCAGGAGGCGCTCGGGCTCGACGCGATCCCGCTGCGGATCGAGTGCTTCGACATCTCGAACCTCGGCGGCACGCACACCGTGGCCTCGATGGTCGTGTTCGAGGGCGGCGCGCCGAAGAAGGCCGACTACCGCCGCTTCACGTTGCGCGAGGGGCTCGAGGGCGTGCCCGACGACTTCGCCTCGATGGAGGAGGTTCTGAGCCGCCGGCTCGCGCAGTTCGAGCGCCAGCACGACCGCTCTCCGCACGAGGACGACTACGACGCGAGCTTCGCCGCGCTGCCGAACGTCGTCGTGATCGACGGCGGCAAGGGACAGCTGTCGGCCGGCTTGCGCGCGCTCGAGGGCTTCCGTCGCCGCGGCGTCGCGATCGTCTCGCTCGCGAAGCGGATCGAGGAGGTGTTCGTGCCGGGCCGACCGGCGCCGATCGTCTTGCCGCACGACACGCCCGAGCTGCAGCTGCTGCAGCGGATCCGCGACGAGGCGCACCGCTTCGCGATCGGCCACCATCGCATCCGCCGCGACAAGGCGATGACGACCTCGGTGCTCGACCACCTGCAAGGGGTCGGGCCGGCACGCAAGCGAGCGCTGCTGCAGCACTTCGGCTCGCCCGAGGCGTTCCTGGCGGCGACCCGCGAGCAGCTCGAGGCGGTGCCCGGACTGCCCGGAAAGATCGCGCGCGACCTCTACGCGCAGCTCAACAAGACCGGCTACTGAACACCGTTGCTTTACACCTTGTCCGCACAGCGCGGCACAATGAGCGCATGAGCGTGTCCCGGCCCCGGGGGCTCGGGGACCGCCGGCGCCCGGCGGAGCACGTGCTCGAGCTCACGGCGGCGCAGGTGGAGATCCGCAGCTCCGCACTGACCGACTTGGTTCTCATCACCGGCTTCTCCGGTGCCGGCAAGTCGACCGCGATGGCCGCCTTCGAGGACGAGGGCTACTTCTGCGTCGACAACCTGCCGCCGGAGATGATCCGCACGCTCGCCGAGCTGTTCATGCATGAGGGCTCGAAGGTCGAGCGCGCCGCGGTCGTCTCCGACGTACGCGGCGGCAGCTACTTCGCCGGCCTCGTGGCGGTGCTCGACGAGCTCGAGCGCTCCGGTGTCAACCACCGCATGCTGTTCCTGGAGGCCGACGAGCAGTCGCTGCTGACGCGCTACAAGGAGACGCGCCGCCGTCATCCACTCTCGCCGAGCGGCAGCGTCGCCGACGGGATCGCGCGCGAGCGCGCGCTGCTCGCGCCAGTGCGCGAGCGCGCCGACCTCGTGCTCGAGACGACCGGCCTCACGAGCGCGATGCTGCGGCGCAAGCTCGCCGACGCGCTGCTGCCGACGCGCGCCCCCGGCCGGCTCGCCGTCACGATCCAGAGCTTCGGCTTCAAGCACGGCCCGGCGCGCGACGCCGACCTGCTGTTCGACGTGCGCTTCCTGCCGAATCCGCACTACGAGCCGGACCTGCGCCCGCTGACCGGCCTCGAGCCGGAGGTCGTCGCCTACATCGACCGCGACGGCGCGCTGGAGGCCTTCTACGAGCGGCTGCTGCCGATGCTCGACTATCTGCTGCCGCAGTACGTCGCGGAGGGAAAGGCGCATCTGTCGATCGCGGTCGGCTGCACGGGCGGTCGGCACCGCTCCGTCGCGATCGCCGAGCACCTCGCCGCCCGCTACCGCGAGCAGGGCGACTATCTCGTCGAGGTCGCGCACCGCGACGTCGACCGCGCCGGGCGCGGATGAGCGACGCGCTGATCGACGACGACCTGCCGTCCGACCCGATCGCGCTCGTGCAGCGTTGGTTCGCCGACGCGCAGGCGGCCGGCGTCGAGCAGCACGACGCGGTGACGCTCGCGACCGCGACGCCCGACGGGCGTCCCTCGGCGCGCGCCGTGCTGTTGAAGGGGATCGATCAGCGCGGTTTCGCCTTCTTCACGAACTATGAGAGTCGCAAAGCCCGCGAGCTGAACGCGAATCCGCATGCAGCGCTCGTGCTGCTGTGGATCCCGCTCCACCGGCAGGTGCGCGTCGGCGGCCGCGTCGAGCGGCTGAGCGCCGAGGAGTCGGACGCGTACTTCGCGACCCGCTCGCGCGGCAGCCAGCTCGGCGCGTGGGCCTCGCCGCAGAGCCGCCCGCTGGCGGACCGCGGCGAGCTGGAGGCGCGCTGGGCCGCGCTGGACGAGCGCTGGGCGGGCGATGCCGTCCCGCGTCCGCCGCACTGGGGCGGCTACCGCGTCGTGCCCGACGAGATCGAGCTGTGGCAGGGACGGGCGAACCGTCTGCACGACCGCTTCCGCTACCTGCGTGTGCCCGACGGCGGTTGGTCGCGCGAGCGGCTGGCCCCCTGAGGCGCCGAACCCGAGCGCAGCCTGACGGCGGCTGCGATACTCGCGCAAACGGATCTGGGGGACTGGGGATGCGACTCGGCGCTGTCGCGCAGGAGGGCGCGAACGGCTACTACCGCCTGCTGTTGCCGTCGATGGCGCTGCGCGAACGCGGCCACGACGTGGTGCACGTCGTGCAGGAGTACAAGAGGGTGATCGACATACAGCCGCTGATCGGCTGCGACCTCGTGCACATCCATCGGCCGGCGATCCTGTACGACGACGGGGACGTGGTGACAAGGCTGCTGGAGCGCGGCATCGCGGTCGGCTTCGACGAGGACGACAACGTCGTCGACATGCCGCTCGGACTCGAAGAGCGGACCGACCAGCCGTGGGCGCCGCGTGCGCGCCGCAACTTCGAACTGCTGCTCGAGCACGTCCACCGCGTCGATCTCGTCACGACGCCGAGCGACCACCTCGCCGATCGCTTCGAGGCGGCCGGCGCGCGCAACGTGCAGGTCGTCGACAACTACCTTCCCGGCGCCTTCTCACGCGTCGCCCCACAGGGCCACGACGGCTTCGTGATCGGCTGGCACGCCGGTCGCGAGCACCTCGTCGACGCCGACGAGCTCGGCCTCGCCGAGACGCTCGCGCGCATCCTCGACGCGCATCCCGACGCGCGCGTCGAGACGATCAACATCGAGCTCGAGCTCGACCATTCGCGCTACCGCTGCGACGAAGCGCTGCCGATCGCCGAGCTCACGCGGCGGCTCGCCGACTTCGACCTCGGGCTCGTGCCGCTCGCCGACATCCCGTTCAACCACGGCCGCTCGAACGTGAAGGCGCGCGAGTACGCCGCGGCGGGAGTGCCGTGGCTCGCCTCGCCGGTCGGCTCCTACGCCGACCTCGGCCCCGACCAGGGAGGGCGGCTCGTCGCCGCCGGCGACTGGTTCGACGCGATCGACGCGCTGATCCGCTCGCGCCGCGACCGGCGCAAGCTCGCGAAGGCCGCGAAGGCGTGGGCGAAGGACGAGACGATCTGGAACATGGCGCCCGTCTGGGAGCGTCTGTTCCGCGACGCGATCTCCAGCCGCCGCGCAGCCGTCTGACCGCGCTCACAGCCCGTCGTGGCAGGGTGCGCTGATAGCCTTCGGCGCCCGCCGGGCACCGTCATTCCCGTCCCGGCATTCCTCTTTCAGCACAGCACTTCGCCACGAAGGAAGGACTGACACGCATGCCGCTTCGCGTTGGGATCAACGGCTTCGGCCGGATCGGCCGGAACGTCTTCCGCGCCGCCCAGGAGCAGGGCGCGGACATCGAGTGGGTCGCCGTCAACGACCTGACCGACGCCAAGACGCTCACCCACCTGCTCAAGTACGACTCGATCCTCGGCCCCTACCCGGGCACGGTGGAGCTGTCGGACGGCGGCATCCTCGTGGATGGCAAGGAGCTGAAGGTGCTCGCCGAGCGCGACCCCGCCGCGCTGCCGTGGGACGACCTGGGCGTCGACGTCGTGATCGAGTCGACGGGATTCTTCACCAAGCGCGACGACGCCGCCAAGCATCTCGCCGGCGGCGCGAAGAAGGTGATCATCTCGGCACCGGCGACGGAGCCGGACGCGACGGTGGTGCTCGGTGTGAACTTCGAAGAGGTCTACGACAAGGCCTCGCATGACGTGATCTCCAATGCGTCGTGCACGACGAACTGCCTTGCGCCGGTGGCGAAGGTGCTGAACGACGCGGTCGGGATCGACCACGGCCTGATGACCACGATCCACGCCTACACGGCCGATCAGCGCCTGCAGGACATGCCCCACAGCGATCTGCGCCGCGCACGGGCGGCCGCGGTCAACCTGATCCCCGCCTCGACCGGCGCGGCGAAGGCGATCGGCCTCGTGATCCCGGAGCTGAACGGCAAGCTGAACGGCTTCGCGGTGCGCGCTCCCGTCCCGACCGGGTCGGTCGTCGACCTCACGGTCGTCGCGAAGCGCCCGACCACGGCCGACGAGGTCAACGGCGCGCTGAAGGCGGCCGCCGAGGGCGGGCCGCTGAAGGGCTTCCTCGCCTACACGGAGGACCCGATCGTCTCGAGCGACATCGTGAAGAACCCGCACTCGTCGATCGTCGACGGGCAGCTCACGGCGGTCATGCAGGACACGATGGTCAAGGTCGTCGCCTGGTACGACAACGAGTGGGGCTACTCGAACCGCGTCGTCGACTTGGTGCAGCGGGTTCTGTGAGGACGCTCGACGACGTCGACGTCGACGGCCGCCGGGTACTCATTCGGGTCGACTTCAACGTTCCGCTGGTGGACGGGGGGGTTGCCGACGATACGCGTATCCGCGCGGCGCTGCCGACGCTGAGAGAGCTGCGGAAGCGTGGGGCTGCGCTGATCCTGGTGTCCCACCTGGGACGCCCGAAGGACCGTGAGCCGGAGCTGTCGCTGAAACCGGTGGCGGAGCGGCTCGGGGAGCTTCTGGGGGCCGAGGTCAAGCTCGCGCCCGCCGTCGTCGGCGACGAGGTCACGCAGATGGCGCATGCGCTCTCGCCCGGTGAGGTGCTGCTGCTGGAGAACGTCCGCTACGAGCCGGGCGAGACGAACAACGACGCGGCGCTGGCGGACGGCCTCGCGGCGCTCGCCGAGGTCTACGTCAACGACGCGTTCGGGGCGGCGCACCGCGCGCACGCCTCGACCGAGGGCGTCGCGCACCGCGTCTCGCAGGCCGGCGCCGGTCGGCTGCTGGAGCGCGAGGTGACGACGCTGACCGGCATCCTGGAGGATCCGGCGAAGCCGCTCGTGGCGGTCGTCGGCGGCGCGAAGGTAACAGACAAGGTGGCGGTGATCGATCGTTTCCTGGAGGTTGCCGACGCCGTCCTGATCGGTGGGGCGATGTGTTTTCCGTTCTTCAAGGCGCAGGGGCATGCGGTGGGCGACTCGCTGTGCGAGGAAGAGGGGATCGAGCCCGCGAGGCGTGCGCTCGAGAAAGCTGCGAGCCGCTCCTGTCGCCTGGAGCTGCCGAGCGACCTCGTGCTCGGCGACAGCTTCGGCGCCGACGCGCAGCGCAGAGAGCTCGACGGCGTCGACGTGCCCGCCGGCTGGATGGGGCTCGACGTCGGTGCCAGGACAGCCGAACGCTACGCGGCGGAGATCGCTGCCGCCGGCACGATCTTCTGGAACGGTCCGATGGGCGCGTTCGAGCTGGAGCCGTTCGCGGCCGGGACGCGGGCGGTGGCCGAGGCCGTCGCGGCCGCCCCGGGGACGACGGTCGTGGGCGGCGGCGACAGCGCCGCCGCGTTGCAGCAGTTCGGGCTGGCGGACGAGGTGACGCACCTCTCTACGGGTGGCGGGGCGGCGCTGGAGCTGCTCGAGGGGAAGCGGCTGCCTGGGGTGGAGGCGCTCTCATGAGCAACGGACGCAGGCCGCTGATCGCGGGCAACTGGAAGATGCACAAGACGATCGCGGAGGCGGAGGCGTTCATCGCCGCGCTGCTGCCGCGCGTCGCGACTGCGGATGCGGTCGACGTGGCGATCTGCCCGCCGTACCTCGCGCTCGGCGCGATGGTCGACTCGACGCGCGGGTCGCGCGTCGAGGTCTACGCGCAGAACGTCCACTCCGAGGACCAGGGCGCCTTCACCGGCGAGGTCTCGACGCCGATGCTGAGCGAGCTCGACGTGCACGGCGCGATCGTCGGTCACTCCGAGCGGCGCGAGCTGTTCGGCGAGACCGACCGCGCGCTCCAGCTGAAGGTCCCGAAGCTGCTGGAGAACGGCCTCAAGCCGATCCTCTGCGTCGGCGAGACGGAGGCCGAGCGCGAGGCCGGCGACACGGAGCGCAAGCTGCGCCACCAGATCGGGGAGGACCTCGAGCGAGTGTCCGAGGAGCGGCTGGGCGAGGTGGTCATCGCCTACGAGCCGATCTGGGCGATCGGCAGCGGCCTCGTCGCGACGCCTGAGCAGGCGCAGGAGGCGTGCGCGTTCGTGCGCGCACTCGTCGGCTCGCGCTCGGAGGAGGCGGCGCAGCAGGTGCGGATCCTCTACGGCGGCTCCGTCAAGCCGGACAACGCGGTCGAGCTGCTCGCGCTGCCGGACGTCGACGGCGCGCTGGTGGGCGGCGCCTCGCTGGAGGCCGAGTCGTTCGCGGCGATCGTGGCGGCCGCCGGCTGATGCCGCTCCCGCCCGGACCGGCCCAGCTGCCGGCGCCGCGCGTCATGCTCGTCGTGCTCGACGGCTGGGGGCTCGCGCCGGACGGCCCGGGCAACGCCGTCTCGCTCGCCGAGACCCCTGTCTTCGACGAGCTGTGGACGGCCTATCCGCACACGCAGCTGACCGCCTGCGGCCGCGCTGTCGGTCTGCCGGACGGGCAGATGGGCAACTCGGAGGTCGGCCACCTCAACCTCGGTGCCGGCGCAGTCGTCAAGCAGGACCTCACGCGCATCGACGACGCCTGCGCCGACGGCACGCTCGCGCAGAACGCGGTGCTGCGCGCCGCGTTCGAAGGCGCGGAGCGCGTCCACCTGATCGGCCTCGTGTCCGACGGTGGCGTGCACTCCGGCTGGGACCACATCGAGGCGCTCATTCGCATGGGCGGCCAGCTGGAGGTGCCAGACCTCGTCATGCACGCGTTCACCGACGGGCGCGACACGCTGCCGAAGTCGGGCGACGGCTATCTGCGGACGGTCGAGGATTGGCTGGCCGATGCCGCCGGCGACGGCCGTCGCGCGCGCGTCGGCTCGGTGATCGGCCGCTACTACGCGATGGACCGCGACAAGCGCTGGGACCGCGTCCAGCAGGCGTACGACCTGCTCGTGCACGGGCAAGGGCAGCATCACGCCGAGGACGGGCCGAGTGCCGTGCGCGCCGCGTACGCGCGCGGCGCGACGGACGAGTTCGTGACCGCCACGACGGTCGGCGACGAGGCGCGCATCCGACCGGGCGACAGCGTGATCGCGTTCAACTTCCGGCCCGACCGCATGCGCGAGATCACGCAGGCGCTCGCGGACCCTCGCTTCGCGGAGGTCGACCGCGGCGGCGCGCCGCCCGTCGAGCGCTACGCGACGATGACCGAGTACCACGAGGACTGGCCCTACCCGATCGCGTTCCCGCCCGAGCGGCCGCAGGTCACCCTCTCGCACGTGCTCGCGGATCGCGGCGCGACGCAGCTGCACGTCGCCGAGACGGAGAAGTACCCGCACGTGACGTACTTCTTCAACGGCGGCGAGGAGACGCCGTATCCCGGTGAGCGGCGCGAGCTGGTGGCCTCCCCGCGGGAAGTGCCGACGTACGACCACAAGCCGCAGATGAGCGCTCCGGAGGCCGCGGCGGCGTTCGTGCGTGCGTGGGACGAGGACCGGCCGCGCTTCGGGATCATCAACTTCGCGAACCCCGACATGGTCGGCCACACCGGCGTGATCCCAGCGGCGGTGGCGGCGATCGAGACGGTCGACCGCTGCCTCGGCGAGGTCGTCGCGGCGGTCCACGCGTCCGGCGGCGCCTGCATCATCACGGCCGACCATGGCAACGCCGACCACATGCTCGAGCCCGACGGCTCGCCGAACACCGCGCACTCGCTCAACCCGGTGCCCCTGGTGGTGACCGTCCCCGGCCTGGAGCTGCGCGAGGGCGGGATCCTCGCCGACGTCGCGCCCACGCTCCTGCAAGTGCTCGGCGAGGCGCAGCCCGCCGCGATGACGGGCCGCTCGCTGATCGACGCGTGAGCGCCGTCGCTCGCAGCAGTGCCCTGCCGTCCTGGCCGGCGCGCCGCCCTTTGCGCGCCTGGCAGCAGCGGGCGCTCGAGGCGTTCGCCGCGCACGAAGGCGAGGCGTTCCTCGCCTCCGCGACGCCGGCCGCCGGCAAGACGACGTTCGGGCTGCGCGTCGCCTACGAGCTGCTGAACGCGGGACGCGTGCAGCGCGTCGCGATCCTCGCGCCCACCGCGCACATCGCACGCCAGTGGGCGGCAGACGCCGCCCGCTACGGGATCGACCTCGAGCCGAACCGGCCGAACGCGGAGGGACCGGAGCCGCCAGACCGTCACGGCGTCGCCGTCACCTACCAGGCGGTCGCGGCCGGCCCGAAGCCGCACCGCAGAGCATGCGCGCAGCGACGCACGCTGCTGATCGCCGACGAGCCGCACCATATGGGCGAGGACGCCAGCTGGGGGGTCACGACGATGGACGCGTTCGCCCGCGCGGAGCTGCGGCTGCTGCTGTCCGGCACGCCGTTCCGCTCGGACAACTCGCCGATCCCGTGGGTCGAGTACGACGCCGACGGCTTCTCCTCAGCCGACTACACGTACACCTACACGGACGCGCTGGTGGACGGCGTCTGCCGCCCGATCACATTCGTCCCCTACGACGGCGACATGGAGTGGATGAGCGACGGCCGCCGTCGCCGGGCCGACTTCTCCGTCGCGCTGCCGCGCGCCGAGGACGCGCGCCGCCTGCGCACCGCGCTCGACGCCGGGGGCGACTGGGTGCGGCGCGTGCTGCGCGACGCCGACGCGCGTCTCGCGCAGATCCGCGCCGGCGACCATCCGGACGCCGGCGGGCTCGTCGTCGCGATCGACAAGCTGCACGCGGTCGAGCTGGCGACCCGACTGGAGGCGATCAGCGGCGAGCCGCCGATCGTCGTCACCTCCGACGAGCCCGACGCCTCCCAGCGGATCGCGCGCTTCGCCGCCGGCACGCAGCGCTGGATCGTCTCGGTGCTGATGGTCTCGGAGGGCGTCGACATCCCACGCCTGCGCGTCGGCGTGTACGCGACGACGGCCCGCACGGAGCTGTTCTTCCGTCAGGTCGTCGGGCGCTTCGTCCGCCGCTCCCCGGCGCCGCGCAGACAGGTGAGCTTCCTGTTCCTGCCGTCGGACCTGACGCTCAAGACGCTCGCGAACCGCATCGAGGAGGAGCGCAACCACGCGATCGAGCTGAGACCCGCGGTCGAGGAGGGCGTGCTCGACGAGCCGCCCGAGCAGGTGCGCAGCGAGCCGGGCGACATGTTCGAGGCGCTCTCGTCCGACGCGCGGCCCGACGAGGAGATCGCGGTGGGAGAGAACCTGTCGCTGTTCGGCGACCCCGAGCCGACGCCGTCGGCGGCGTTCGTGGCGTTCACCGGCGGGACCGCGCCCGTGGCGGGCGGCGCGGCGGTCGCCGACCCGGCCGAGCTCGCGACCGCGGCCGGCGGGGTGGGTGGGGATCAGTCTCCTTTTCAGCAGCGCGAGCGGCTGCGCGAGGAGCGCGCGAAGCTCGTCTCCCAGCGCGCGCGCACGACGCGCGAGACGCATCGCGAGATCAACGCACGCGTCAACCGCGCCGTCGGCGTGCCCTCGGTCGCCGACGCGACGCTCGATCAGCTGGCGAAGGCCAACGAGCTGCTGCGGCGCGAGCTCGAGCGCGGAAGGTGATCAAGCTCGTGCCAAGCGCTGCTATCTTCGCCCCCGAGGCCTGAACCGTGTCGCTCGTCGCCACCGAGACACCGATGGCAGTCACCAGTCCCCCTGTCGCCGCCGTGGAGGGGCTCTGTCCGGCCGAGCTTGCCGCCTGGCGCGGCCTGCTGCGCGTCCACGCGAGCGTCCTGAAGGAGCTCGACGCGGAGATGGAGGCTGCGCATGGCCTGCCGCTCACCTCCTATGAGGTGCTGATCCAGCTCGCCGACCAGCCCGAGCGCCGCATGCGCATGTGCGACCTGGCCGACTCGGTCTTGCTGAGCCGCAGTGGCATGAGCCGCCTCGTCGACCGCCTCGAGCGCGACGGCCTGCTGATGCGCTGCGCCTGCGCGCATGACGCGCGCGGAGCGTTCGCCTGCATCACCGACGCCGGCCTCGAGCTGCTGGAATCCGCGCGGCCGACCCACGTCGCCGGCATCCGCCGGCGTTTCCTCGCGCAGTTCAGCGAGGACGAGCTGCGGCTCCTCGGCTCCTTCTGGGACCGCCTCGTCCCGCAGCTCCCAGCGGTCTGATCGACCTCCCTCGGCTGTCGCTGGCCGGCTCGCCCCGGGTCCTTGCGCGCTGCGCTCATAGTGCTAAATTTGATGCAAACCCACTCAGATTTTCGTAGGAGGTATCGCAGATGGCACTCGTACGCTGGGAGCCGGTGCGTGAGCTCAACACCATCCAGGGCGAGATCAACCGGCTCTTCAACTCCTTCTTCGACACCCCGGTGAGCTCGGGCGAGGGGGCCGGCCGTCGGTGGCTCCCGGCGATGGACCTCGTCGAGGCCGACGACCACTACGTGCTCCGCGCCGACCTCCCCGGTCTCTCCGAGGAGGACGTGAAGATCGAGGTCGAGGACAACGTCCTCACGATCTCCGGCGAGCGGAAGGCCGAGCACGAGCAGCGCGGCGAGGGCTATCACCGCCTCGAGCGCTCGTACGGCGCCTTCTCGCGTGCGCTCACGCTCCCCGCGGGGGTCGAGCCCGAGGCCGTGCAGGCGACGTTTGATCGCGGGGTGCTCGAGGTCCGCATCCCGAAGCCGGAGGAGCGCAAGCCACGCCGCGTCTCGATCAGCGTGGGCGGCGGCAACGGCTCCGGCAAGCACGCGACGATCGAGGCCAGCGAGTCCTCGGGCGGCGAGCAAGTGTCATAAGGCCCGAGCCACGGCGCGGGCGCTAGGGTCCCGCGCCGTGGCCGACCTGCTCGACATCCACCATCGCGACCCCGGCTCGCGCG
Organism: uncultured Actinomycetes bacterium; assembly: GCA_963770165.1. Classification (GTDB taxonomy): domain Bacteria; phylum Actinomycetota; class Thermoleophilia; order Solirubrobacterales; family Solirubrobacteraceae; genus Conexibacter. The sequence continues at coordinate 124,308 of CAVYOK010000019.1, read as the reverse complement.
CGCGCACCGGGGTCTTGCGCCTGGCCCACGGCGAGGTGCGCACGCCCGCCTTCGTGCCGCTTGCGACGAAGGGGACCGTGAAGGGGATCGAGCCGCGCGAGGTCGCCGCGCTCGGCTACGACATGGTGCTCGGCAACACGTTCCACCTGTTCCTCGCGCCGGGCCACGAGCTCGTCGCCGAGCAGGGCGGGCTGCACGAGTTCATGCGCTGGAGCGGACCGATTATCACCGACTCCGGCGGCTTCCAGGTCTTCTCGATGGGCCATGGCACCGTCGCCGACGAGATCAAGGGCCGGGCCCCGACCGGCAGCGAGCGCGCCGGGGCGATCCTCTCGATCGAGGAGGAGGGCGTGCGCTTCCGCTCCTACATCGACGGCGGCGAGCGCTTCATGGCGCCGGAGACGTCGATGGAGGTGCAGGCGGCGCTCGGCTCCGACATCGCGCTCGCGTTCGACGAGTGCACGCCGTTCCACGTCGACCGCGACTACACCGAGCGCTCGACCGAGCGCACGCACCGCTGGCTCGAGCGCTGCCTGGACTGGCAGGACGAGAACGGGGGCGACGACCAGGCGTTCTACGCGATCGCGCAGGGTGGCGTCTACGAGGACATGCGCCGCGGCTCGACGCGCGTCGTCGCGGACAGCCGCGCGCCCGGCGTCGCGATCGGCGGCTCGCTCGGCGCCGAGAAGGCGCAGATGTACGAGGTGGTGGACTGGGCGACCGACGAGCTCGAGCGCGTCGCGCCGGACAAGCCGCGCCACCTGCTGGGGATCGGCGAGATCGACGACCTCGTGCGCGGCGTCGAGCTGGGGATCGACACGTTCGACTGCGCGATGCCGACGCGACTCGGCCGCCACGGGATGGCGATCGTGCCCGACCCGCGGCATCGCTGGCGCGTGGATCTGACGAAGGGGCGGTGCAAGCACGACAGCGCGCCGATCATGGAGGGCTGCCCATGTCCCGCCTGCGCGGGCGGCTACTCGCGCGCCTACCTGCACTACCTGTTCGCTGCGCGCGAGCTGACGGCGCTGCGACTGGTGACGCTGCACAACCTCGCCTACATCGCGCGGCTGATGGCCGACCTGCGTGCGGCGATCGCGGCGGGGACGCTGGCGGAGGCGGCGGCTCAGATCCGTGCGGGGACAGCCCCGGCGGGGTTAGTCGTATGAGGGTGGGGCCGTGGATGCCTGGCGTCACCGGCGCGCGCAGCCGTACTGGCGGTACGGCGAGCACGACGGTGGCGTCAGGCGCCGCGGAGCCGTCCTCAGGCGGCTCGCCTTACTTCGTGTTGTCGTCGATCAGGCCCTGCAGCTGCTCGACGGCCTGCTGCGCCTCGTCCGCGACGACTCTGCGCAGCTGCACCCCGCCGCCCGTGTCGCCGAGCGCGACGACGGCGACCACGACGATCGCCGCGATCAGCGCGAGCATCGCGAGGACGGCCATGAGGCGGCGGCGGGCCACGTCGCGGCGTGTGGCAGTTGCCGCCGCTGGCGTGGCGGCGCGGCGGGCCGGCGCGACCGGGGCAGTCGCCGGCCATCGCGCCGGCACCTCCTGCGGTCTGCGGCGCGGCAGCATGCGCGTCTCGGCAGCATCGGACCCCGCCCGCCCCGGCGCGATCACGCGCGTGGCAGCCGTCGAGCGCGTCGGCGCGCCGACCGGCATGATCCCGGACGCGCCGTCGCGGATCGCCTGCTCCATCGCCGTCGCCGTCTCGTAGCGGCCTTCCGGCTCCAGCTCCAGCGCGATCGCCACCGCCTGCGCGAGCGCCCGGGGCACGCCGGGGTTCAGCTCGTCGAGCGGCGTGGGCAGCTCGCGCTGCTGCTTGAGCGCCAGCTCCGACAGCGACGTCGCCTCGTACGGCAGGCGGTCGGACAGCAGCTGGTAGGCGACGACCCCGAGCGAGTAGAGGTCCGAGCGCGGACCCGAGGCCTCGCCGCGCGCTTGCTCGGGCGCGAGATAGGCGGCGGTGCCGAGCACCGAGCCGACCTGCGTGATCGAGGACTGCTCCGTCGCCTTCGCGATCCCGAAGTCGGCCAGCTTCACGACGCCCTCGGACGTCACAAGCAGGTTGCCGGGCTTGACGTCGCGGTGGACGACGCCGTTGCGGTGCGCGTAGTCGAGCCCACGGCACGCCTGCGCCACGATCTCGACCGCCTCCTCGACGTCGAGGTGGCCCTGTTCGCGCAGCATCTCCGCGCACGACCTGCCGGGCACGTGCTCCATCACGATGAAGTGCTGGTGGGCGGCCTCGTCGAAGCCGAAGTCGAACACCTGCACGACGTTCGGGTGCACGAGCCGAGCGGCGGCAAGCGCCTCGCGGCGGAAGCGCGAGACGAACGAGGGGTCGTCGGCGAGGTGCTCGGCGAGCAGCTTCACCGCGACGTGGCGCTCGAGCCGGCGGTCGAGCGCCAGCTGCACGGTCGACATGCCGCCGATCCCGAGCCGGCGGCCGAGCTCGTAGCGGCCCGCGATCACGGTCGCGCTCACCCCTCCGACTCCTTCTCCAGCTGCTTCAGCGCCTTCTTGAGCTGACCGGGCGCGGCGCCGCCGCTGCCGCCCGGCGCGCCGCCGCTGTTGCCCGGTCCGCCGTCGTCCCCGTCGTCCTCGTCGCCGGGCGCGCCGCCGCCGGTGTCGGGTGGCGGCGTCGTGGGCGTGGTCGGCTCGGTCGGCGTGGTCGTGGTCGGCGTGGTGGGGACGGTCGTCGTCGGCGTGGTCGTGGTGGGTGCGGTGGTCGTCGTCGTCGTGACGGTCGGCGTCGTGGTCGTCGTCACCGCACCGGTGCATGTGCTGGGCACGAGCGACTCGAGCGTCGCGGCGCCATCCCGCAGATCTTGGATCAGCGCGCGGTCGACCTCGCCTGGCGGCAACGCGTCGACGCGGTCGGCGAAGCTCTGCGCGGCCACGGCGGCGCGGCCGGAGTCACCGTCGGCGCACGCCGACTGAACGGCGGCGAGCGCGTCCTGCAGGCTGCCCGACTGCCCGCTGGACAGGAGGCCGTTGCGGTCGCCGCAGGCGACGAGCAGGGCGGCGGCGAGCCCCAGCACGGCAAGGGGGAGGGCCTTCAGAGCGGACCGCATCGAGCGAGACAGGCTACTGACCGTGGCTGAGCCGCTCGGCGAGCGAGTCCGGCAGGCGCGCCGCCCGGATCGCGGCGGCGGCGCCCGCGACGTCGTACTCGGTGCGACGGAAGCTGGCCGTCCAGGCATCCGTGTCGAGCAGCAGCCAGGCGGCGCGCGGATCGCCGTCGCGCGGCTGCCCGACGCTGCCCGGGTTCAGCAGCCAGGTCGCCGCGGCGAGGTCGAGCACGGTGCCACCCCTGCAGGTTCCGCCGGTGGCGATCGTCCCGTCCGCGCGCGAGTACCGCAGCGCCATGTGCGAGTGGCCGATGCAGGCGATGCGGTGCTCGAGCCGGTCGATGCACAGCTCCGCCTGCAGCGGCGAGAGCACGTACTCCCACAGCGGGTCGCGCGGCGACGCGTGGTAGAGCCCGACGAGCTCGTCGAGCCGCTGCGGCTCCAGCGTCGCCAGCCATGCGAGCAGCTCTGGCGCGATCACGTCGCGCGTCCACTCGATCGACAGCTCCGCGCCCCGCACGAACTGGCGGAGTGGCAGCTTGCCGCACACCGCCAGATCGTGGTTGCCGGCGAGGCAGACGGCCGCGTGGCGGCGCGCCAGCTCGACGCAGGCGTCCGGCTCGGCCCCGTAGCCGACGAGGTCGCCCAGGCACCACAGCTCCTCGGCGCCGGCGGCCTCGACGGCGTCGAGCACGGCTTCGAACGCGTGCCGATTCGCGTGGACGTCGGAGACGACCGCGACGCGCATCGACGCGAGGCGGCGCCCTACTGGCGCGGCTCGTCGGGACCGCCGAACTCGGGCAGGTTCTTGATGCCCTCGCTCGTCTGCCACTTCGAGTAGTTGTCCTCCATCGCGTCGATCAGCTCGCGCATGAAGCGAGGGGACAGGTTGACCCGCGAGACGACGACGCCCGGGATCTCCTCGTCCTCGACCTCGTGGTCGACGCGGGCGAATGTGATCGTGAACTCGTACTCCGAGTGGCTCACGTTCGCGAAGTTGGCGTAGACCCCGGCCATGATCTCCGGGGAGAAGTGGATGTTGATGTGGCGCTCGCGCTCTTCGTCGTCGTCCATGGGGCCTAGTATCGCAGCCGTGAAGATCGTCGTCCTGGCCGTCGGCCGCCTGCGCCCGCCCTTCGCCGACGACGTGCAGCACTACCAGAAGCTGCTCGCTCGCCATGCCCGCGTGGAGCTCGTGGAGGTGCGCGAGGACGAGCAGGTCGCGCGGCGAATCCCCGAGCGCGCGTTCGTCTCGCTGCTCGACGCGGAGGGCGCCCAGTACGACTCGACCGCGTTCGCGGTCTTCCTGGAGGAGCGCCGTCAGGCGGGTCGCGACGTGTGCTTCGTCGTCGGCGGGCCGTTCGGGCTGCAGCTGGAGCAGGTCGACCACCGTCTCTCGCTCGGCGCGATGACGCTGCCGCACCAGCTCGCCCGCGTCGTGCTGCTCGAGCAGATCTACCGCGGACACAAGATCCTCGCCAGAGAGCCGTACCACTACTGAGACGGCGCAATAGGGACGGCGCGCGGCGCGCGGACGGGCGGCGCCGCTACCCTCCGGACCCGTGACCCCGCTGCACGACCTCCGCGCCGCCGTCGAGGCGGCATCAGCCGCCTTGCGCAACGGGGACGCGGCCACCGCGCCGATCGTCGAGCGTCCCAGACGCGACGGCTTCGGCGACTACTCGACGAACGCCGCGATGCTGCTCGCCGGCAGCGTCGGCCAACCGCCGCGCGAGATCGCGGAGCGATTGGGGGCGGAGCTGCAGCAGCGCCTGGGCGCCGGGTTGGAGCGCTACGAGGTCGCCGGCCCCGGCTTCTTGAACCTGTTTCTCGCCGACGCCTGGCACGTCGCCGCGCTGGCGCAGGTGCTCGCCGCGGGCGACGCGTACGGCTCCGGTGGCGCGGCGACGAAGGAGCGGATCCTCGTCGAGTTCGTCAGCGCGAACCCGACCGGCCCGCTCGTCGCGGCCAGCGGCCGCCATGCCGCCTACGGCGACGCGCTCGCCGAGCTGCTCGCCTTCCACGGCCACGAGGTGCGGCGCGAGTACTACCTCAACGACGCCGGCGCGCAGGTGCGCAAGCTCGGCGAGTCGGTGCAGGCGCGCGCGCTTGGACAGCCGGTGCCGGATGGCGGATACGAGGGCGACTACGTCGCCGAGCTGGCGCGGGATATCCCTGACAGCGCGACCGCAGACCCCGACCAGCTCGCCCAGGAGGCCGTCGCGAAGATGCTCGAGCGCATCCAGGCGACGCTCGCGCGCTTCGGCGTCAGACACGACCGCGTCTTCAGCGAGCGCTCGCTGTGCGAGGGCGAGCCGAGTGCGATCAGACGCGCGTTCGCGTTGCTCGAGGCGAGCGGGCACACGTATCGCTCCGAGGGCGCCTTGTGGCTGCGCACGACGACGTTCGGGGATGACAAGGACCGCGTGCTGGAGCGTGCGAACGGGGAGTCCACCTACTTCGCCTCCGACTGCGCGTACCTACTCGACAAGCAGGCGCGTGGCTTCGAGCGGCAGATCAACGTCTTCGGCGCCGACCACCACGGGTACGTCGCGCGGCTGAGAGGGGCATACGAGGCGCTCGGCGGGGATCCCGACACGATCGAGATCCTGATCATGCAGTTCGTCCACCTGATCAACGCCGGCGACCGCTCGGCGATGTCGAAGCGGCGCGGGATCTTCAACACGCTCGACGAGCTGATCGACGACATCGGCGTCGACGCGACGCGCTTCTTCATGCTGCAGCGCTCGCACGACTCGACCGTCGACCTCGATCTCGACCTCGCACGCGAGCAGTCGAACGAGAACCCCGTCTACTACGTGCAGTACGCCCACGCGCGCATTCACTCGATGCTCGAGAAGGCTGGGGAGGCGCGCGTCACCGCGGCGCTCGCGGCCGTCGGTGGTGCGGGTGGGATCGGCGCACCGCTGGAGGCCGCCGAGCGCGCGTTGATCAAGAAGCTGCTGGCGTTCCCGGACGAGGTCGCCGAGGCGGCTGAGCGGCGCGCCCCGCACAAGATCGCCGTGTACGCGCTCGAGCTGGCGCAGGACTTCACCGCGTTCTACCGCGATTGCCGCGTCGTCGGGGCCGAGCCGGAGGCGCTCGAATCGTTCCGCATCGCCCTGTCGGTCGTGGCGCGGCGGACGATCGCCAGCGCGTTGCGCCTGCTCGGCGTCAGCGCTCCCGACTCGATGTGAGCGGCGTCCGTGAAGCGACATCGTCGCCGGCTGCGTCGAGCAGGTCGCTGAGCGCGTAACCGGTCAGCGCGGCGTCTGCGAGCGCCTCGCACTGCTCCGGCGCGCCCTCGCGGAAGGCGGCTGGCAGGTTCACGTACGGGGCCCCGTGATAGAAGCGCTCGTAGTGCTCGTGACGGCTCGCGAACTCCGAGCCGACCGCGTCCCACACGAGCTTGTAGAGCTTGATGCGCTCCTCGGCCGTGTGCCCGGGCGAGCGCACGTAGCGCTCGATCAGCGGCCCGGCCTCGGGGTGCACGAGGTCGCGGTAGGAGGCCGGCATCTGGATGAGCGAGCCGCCGGCGAGCCACTTGATCTCTTCGAGCACCTGCACGTACGCATTCGGCGCCCATGCACGCTGCGCGAACGCGACCGCGCGGTTCGGCTGCACCGCGCCGTCACTCCCGGGCACCGGCTCGCAGCCGTCCTCCATCGCGAGCACGGCCGCCTTCGCGAGGTTGACGGTGGTCAGCACTCTGCCGAGCTGCATCTGCACGAGCGGCACCTTCAGCACGTTGTTCGCCTTCGCGACCTTGATCGCGAGGCCGGCGAGGAACTCCAGCTTCGTCCAGTAGCGCGTTGCCGCCTGGTGGATCCAGTAGGAGAAGGCGGGCGTGTCCCACCACTGCTTGAAGGCCAGCTCGACGTCGCGGTAGACGAACACGCGCTCCCACGGCACGAGCACGTTCTCGTAGATCATCAGCGCGTCGTTCTCGTCGAAGCGCGACGAGAGCGGGTTGTCCCACGGGCTGCGCGCTTCCTGCTCGTAGGAGGCGCGCGAGATCACCTTCACGCCGGGCGTGTTGAACGGGACCGAGAACGTGAGCGCGTAGTCCTGGTCGTGCGGGCCGAGCGGTTCGATCGTGCCGACGAAGATCTCGTCGCCGAACAGGGCGGCGGTGCCGACCATCTTCGCTCCGCGCACGACGATCCCGTCGTCGCGCTCGCGCACGACGCCGACGTAGAGGAACGGCTCCTCCTGCTCGGCAGCGGGCTTGGAGCGGTCGATCTGGGGGTTGACGATCGTGTGCGACTGGTAGAGGTCGTGGTCGCGCATGTGCGCGTAGTAGGCCAGGACGTTGTCCGCGCGCTCCTGTCCGCCGCGTGCGAACACGCCCGGAGTGGCGGCGAAGCCGGCCCAGCAGGACGCCATGTAGTCGGGGCTGCGCCCGAGATAGCCGAACGTGGCCTTCGCCCACGTGCGCGTCGCCTCGCGGCGCGCGACGAGGTCAGCCTGGGAGCGTGGGATCGTGTAGCAGCGGTGGACCGGCTCGCCGGTCGCCGGCGAGGCGGTCGTCAGCGCGTCCCGGTGAAGCGGGTCGTGCGTCATGTCGTAGAGCTGCGCGATCGAGCGCACGGTGTTGCGGAACGCGGGGTGCGCCGTGACGTCGGCGACGCGCTCGCCGTCGATCCACACCTCGCGCCCGTCGCGCAGGGCCTCGACGTACTCCGCTCCGGTCCGTGTCATCGGCGCTTCCCCCGTGCTGCCGTAGCTGGTCTCGCATCCCACAGTAATCCGGTGGGATGCGTGGCGTCAATCGCGCTGTGCGAGCTCGTCGTCGAGCCGCCGCAGGTCCTCGGCGCTCGGGGGAGGATCGGCTCCCGCCACGCCGGCGGCGGGAGCCGCCGCGCGCGCGGCGGCACGGCGACGCCAGCCCGGAAGCGTGAGCGCCAGCAGCGCGAGACCGCATGCGACGACGACGACCGGCACGAGGTACACCGCGAGGTTGAAGCCGTCGTCCTCGGGCAGCGCGAGCACGCGCGTGCCGTACTGCGCGACGAGCGCGTCCTTGATCTGCTGCTCGCTCTTGCCCTGCGCGATCAGGCGGCGGATCTGGCGGCGCTGGGCATCCGCCTGCGGGCCGTTCGCGACAGCGAGCGGCGTTCTGCAGACGACGCACATGACCTGCTGCTCCATTGCGGGCAGCGTCGTCTTCGGCTCGGCGGCGCCGGCCGCAGCCGGTGCGCCGCCGGCGAGCGCGGCGAGCGCCAGCGCGAGCAGCGGCAGCCGGCGCGCCCGCCCGCTCATCCGCGCCGCGTCCTCCCCGCGATCAGCGAGTCGACCGTCGCCGCGAGCCATTCCGGCGCCAGCTCGCTGCGGCTGAGCGCGACGACGCGCCCCTGCGGATCGATCACGAACGTCTCCGGGACGGCCTTCACGTCGTACGCGTCGCCGAAGCTGCGATCGACGTCGCGCAGGATCGGGTAGCGCACGTCGTGCTCGCGCACGAACGCCTGCGCGTCCCCGCTGAGGTCGTTCCAGGCGACGCCGACGACTGTCCCGCGCCCGGCGAGTCTGCGCTGCAGGCGGTTCAGCAGCGGTGCCTCCGCGGCGCACGGCCCGCACCACGATGCGAAGAAGTTGAGCACGACGAAGCCGTCTCTGCGGAAGTCGGCGAGCGTTCTCGCCGCGTCCCCGTCGAGCTGCGGCAGGGCGGCGTCGTGCGCGATCGGCTGCTCGCCGCGCGCAAGCGCCTGGTCGAGCGAGCTGTCGTCGCTCGTCTGCAGCACACCGAACACGAGCAGCCCGACGAGCAGCAGGGCGAGGATGGCGACGGCGAGGGTCGTGGCGGTTCGGCGCATGCGCGCGCTCAAGGTTAGAGCGGCGGATCGCTCGGCTCATCGACGGGCGCGTGCACGAGCTCCCGCTCCCCGAGCGGCCGGTTGAGCGGCACGACCGCCTCGTGCTCGTTGCCGTACGCGAACCAGCCGCCGGCCGGCGGCCGCCAGCGCATCAGCACGGTCACGAACAGCTGCGTGGGCGTCTCCTGGGCATCGACGCGGTCGAGCTCCATGTGCTCGTCGCCGCGGTAGCGGATCGTGAACGACGGCTCGTCGGGTGGCGCCGCGACGAGCTCCCACGGAACGCTCACGAAGCGCGTGGAAGCTCCGGTTGCCGCCTCCTCGCCCGCGGGAAGCGCCGCCACCGGCGGCTGGCCGCCGAGCGAGCTGCTCGCCGCGCGCCGGCGCCGGCGCGCGACGAGCAGCGCTCCCGCCAGCAGGGCGATCGACAACAGCAGGGCGGGACGGCGCACCAACTGAAGCCTACGACGCGCGGTAGACTGCCGGACGCACGCGGAAGTAGCTCAGTTGGTAGAGCGTCGGCTTCCCAAGCCGAAGGTCGCGGGTTCGAGGCCCGTCTTCCGCTTCGCAGGGCCCGGGGGAAGCGGGGCTCGGCGTGTCAGCCGACATCGTTGCGATCAACGCACTTCAAAGTAGTCGAGCCCGATACGGCGTAAGGCACAGTCCACCTGGAAATCCCAGGGTTTCGACGAAGAAAACAGGGACGTATACAGAGTCCTTTCAACCGTGTAAGGTCTGTTTCACAGACCTGGGGAACGGTGGAAGGAGAGCATCGATGCAGGCGCAGTCACTGCGGCATCGCGGAGCATTCGTGGTGATCGCGGTCTTGGCCGCCTTGCTGCTGGCGGCATGGATCGGCGGCATGAGCTCTGCGGTTCCCACCGCCGACGCCGCCAAGCGCAAGACCCTCAACCTGACGGGCACCGCGTCGCTTCATCTGACGAGAAAGAACGGCAACGTGATCTACGAGAAGGGGACGGCCACCGGGTCGTTGCCTGGGAGGGTCACAGCCCGCTTCGTGACCGGCATCACGAAGGTGACCGGCACGGTGACGTTCCACCCCTACAGCGGCGGATCGCTGACGATGACGGCCGTCGGCTATCCGCAGTCCGCTTCGACGATCACGAGATTCACCGGCAACCTTGCGGTACGCAAGGGCACGGGCAGATTCAAGAACGCGCTGGGAAGCGGGACGTTCAACGGGACGGCCAATCGCAGAACGTGGAAGATCACCGTCAACGCGACCGCGCGAATCACCTACTGAGGGGTCGCGCCGGATGCGCTCCAGCTTGCGCCGCCGCGCGGTGCGCGCCGCGCTGCTGGCGCTGTGGACGGGGGGCGCGCTCGCAGCCGCGACCGGCCCCGCTTGCGCTGCGGGGCCGATTCGCCTCGCGGTCGCATTCGACCGGGACGCGACGCTCGGTGCCGCGACGGCGCTCGACGTCACGCTGCAGATCGACCCCGACCTGACGGGCGCGCCGCCGAACCAGGTGCGCTTCGCCTATCCGCGCAGCCTCGGCGTCGTCTCGAGCGGGCTCGGCTTGGCGGCGTGCACGCGCCCGGAGGTGGACTTCGCCAAGGTGCTGATCACGGCGGCGGGACTCGGTGGCTGCTCGCCGAACGCCGTCATGGCGATCGGCACCGCGCGCGCCCTCGTGGTGCTCACCGACGGCCAGGTGATCCCGGAGTACGCCACGGTGACGCTGCTGTCGGGCGCGCTCGCGCACGGCCGCCTCGGCCTCGTGGTGTACGTCGACGGGCAGCACCCGTTCGGCGCCAAGCTCGCCTTCGCGGGCGACGTGCGCGGGGCTCGCCGGCCGTACGGAGGCGAGTTGACGGTCCGCATGCCGTCGATCCCGGGGCTGGAGGACCTGGCCACGATCCACCTCGCGGAGCTGCGGCTGACGATCGGCTCGAAGGCGATCCGCTACTACGAGCGTCGCGGCGGCCGCCGCGTCGCGTATCGCCCGGAGGGCGTCGTGCTGCCGACGGCATGTCCCGCGCGCGGCTTCCGCTTCCGCGTCCGCGTCGGCTTCGCCGACGGCATCCACCGCTCGGTGACGTCGGTCGCGCCATGCCCGTCGGCAGTTGCCGTACCGGTTTCCGGACGGTAATCTCCCTTAAGTCGGTGTGTTGTTCGGGGGACGGACGGCAGCGCGTCACCGTGCGCGCGAATCACCAGAAGCACCAGTACCTTAATGGGTTAAAGGACCGGCCTTAAAAGCCGTTGATGCGGGTTCGAGCCCCGCCTGGTGCATGCATGCGCTTCAACGGCTTCAACGATCCGTCGACGAACCTGCTCGACCGGCTGGACGACCGGCTCTGCGCGCTCGGCGCGCGACGGGCGCTCGTGGCGGTCGTCCCGTTCCGCCCCGCGGCGGTCGACGTCCGGCTGGAGCGGCGCGACGCCGACTGGGCGAGCTCATCCCCCGGTCGCCGTGCGCTCGCGGCGCTCGTCGCGGAGGCTGAGCCGCTCGGCATGCGCTTCGCCGACGAGCAGCTGGCGCGACTCGGTGAGCGGCTCGAGGCCGGCGCGTCAGATCCACTCGCGACGCGCGCGGTCGCCGGCGGCGCCCGCTGGGTCGTCAACTTCGGCGATCCGAACACGACGAAGGCGCTGCACGTCGGGCACCTGCGCAACGTCGCGATCGGCAACGCCCTCGCGAGCGCCGCCGAGGCGCTCGGCGCCGAGGTCGTGCGCCAGAGCCGCGTCGGCGACTTCGGCCGCAGCATGGGGGAGGCGATGGCCGGCTACCTCGCGCACGGCGGGGGACGGGTGCCGGCGCGCGACGGCCTGAAGGGCGACCGCCTCATCGGCGAGTGCTACCTGCACTACGTCCGGAGCCTGCCCGCGCGCGCGGCGGCGACCGCCGACCCGGCGCGCGATGGGGACGCGGCGCTCTCGCGCGAGCGCGTCGTGCACCGCGACATGGCGGAGGAGCTGCTCGATCGCTGGTGCGCGGGCGACGCCCACGTCGTGCGGCTGTTCGACGACGTGCGCGACTGGGTCGTCGCCGGGCATGCGGCGACCTTCGCGCGGCTCGACGTGCGCGTCGACCGCACGCTGTTCGAGTCGGACTACCTCGCGCACGCGGAGGCACTCGTGCGGGAGGGACGCGCGTGCGGCGCGATCGTCCCCGGCGAGGGTGCGGCGACGACCTACCCGACCGGCGAGGAGGCGTACCCGCAGCTGCTGCTGCACCGCCGCGACGGCTTTCCGACGCAGCATCTGCGCTACGTCGCGACGTACGACGCCACGCGACCGCTGCTGGCGGGCGCGCGCTCGGTCGCCGTCTTCGGCAGCGAGTGGCGCGGTCTCATACGCGCCTGCGAGGCGCTGTTGACGCGGCTGCGGCCGGGGGAGGAGATCCACCCGACCGACAACGTCATGCACGAGATGGTGCTGGGCGACGGCGGTGCCGCCGTCAAGTCCAGCCGCCGCGGCGCGCTGCTCGTCGACGACCTGATCGAACGCGTGGCCGAAGCGGCGCCGGTCGTCGGGCTGGCGCGGCGGCACGGCCGGATCGACGTCGAGCGGCTCGCGCGCATCGTGCTGCTCGGCTTCTTCGTCGGACGGCCGCTGCAGGAGCGGATGACGGTCACGCTCGACGAGCTGCTCGACGCCCGCCGCAACGTCGGCTGGTCGCTCGCGCAGGCCTGGGCGCGTGCCTGCGACCCACGCCACGACGGCGCGCCGGATCCCGCGCCGGACGATGCCGGCTACCGCTTCGTGCTCGTGCAGTCGCAGCGGCACCGCCGCCTGCTCGCGCGCTGCCTCCCCGCGCTCGACCTGCTGCCGTTCGTGCGCTTCCACTACCACCTCACGCGCTGGTTCGCCGGCGTGCAGGCGACGCCGCGGATCGCGCGGGCGCTGCGAAGCGTGCTGGGGGAGGGGCTGCTCGCGTTGGGGCTCGCGACGCCGCAGGACGCATGGGGAGCCGGCACGCACTCCGCGCCGCCCGACGCCGCGGTCGCCCTCGTCGGGGCGGGCGAGGGCGACTGACATGCCGGTCGTGAGCGAGCTGGCGTGGGTCGACGGCGAGCTCGCGCCGCGCGAGCAGGGCGCGCCGTCGCTCGCCTCCAGCACGTTCCACATGGGCACGGGCGTCTTCGACGGATTGATGGCCTACTGGAACGGGGACCACTTCCACCTGCACCGCGCCGAGGAGCACCTCGTGCGCTTCAAGTCCGGCGCCGCCCGCATGGACCTGCCGTTCCCGTGGGAGGTCGACGAGCTTGAGGCGGGCATCTGCGCGCTGCTCGACAGCTGCCCGCGGCGCACGCACTACATCCGCCCGATCGCCTTCCGCGGGGCGCCCGAGATCATGCTCGTGGCGAGCAAAGAGCTGCCGGTGAGCGCGTGCATCTTCGCGGTGGAGGTCGAGCGCGACGTGCCCGACCCGCTGCGCGGGACGATCGTGCCGGTCGAGCGCGTCTCGAGCCGCGCCATCCCGGTCGCGTGGAAGGTCTGCGGCTCCTACGCGAACAGCTTCCTGGCGCAGCGGATGGCGTTCGAGCGCGGCGCCGACGTGGGCGTCCTGCTCGACGGCCGGGGATGGCTTGCGGAGGCGAGCACGTCGAACCTCTTCCTGATCCGCGACGGCGTGCTCGTGACGCCGTCGATCGACGCCGACGTGTTCCCCGGCATCACGCGCCGCAGCGTGCTGGAGATCGCCGAGCGGATCGGCGTCGATGCCGTCGAACGGTCCGTCGATCCGGCGGAGCTGGGGTGCTGCGAGGGTGCGTTCCTGGCTTCGACGATGCTGGAGCTGCGGCCCTTCAGCGCGATCGACGAGCTGCGCTTTGCAACCGCCGAGCATCCGCTGTACCGCCGCATCCGCGCCGAGTTCGACGCCGCCACGCACGCATGAGCCGGCGGCCTGCTCAGCTATCCGGTGGCGGCTCCAGGCGCGCGAGCAGGTCGGCCGCCTGCGCGGCGAGCGCCGCCCGCCGGTCGCCCAGCGGCGCCGCCGCCGCGGCGATCAGCGCTTGCAGCGCGCCCGGGTCATCCGTGCGCGCGGCGGCATCGAGCCGGCCGAGCGCGTCCGTCAGCGCGGCGCGCGCTGCGGGCGCGAACGGGTTTGCGCGCTGGATGTCCGCGTACGTCTCCGGCGCGCCATCGGCAATCCGCGCGAGCAGCGCGAGCAGGGCGACGAACGGCGGCGGCGCGGCCGGCATCAGCGCGTCGAGGTCCACGTCGAGCCGGGCGAGCGCGAGCCCGAGCGCCAGCATCCCCGCATGCGTCGCCACCTGGAGGGCGGCGGTCGCGCGGTCGTGCGCCTCGGCGTCGGGCAGCGTCACGACGCGGGCGCGCTTACGCAGCAGCTCCAGCAGCGCATGCGAGCGCGGACCAGGGCGCAGCGCGACGGCGAGCACTGCGTGCCCGGCGAAGCCGAGCGCCGGCGCGAACATCGGATTGAGCGAGCACAGCTCGACCGGCGCGCCGGCCGCGAGCGCAGCCTGCGCGAACGGCGTCTTGACCGACAGCGTGTCGGCCAGCAGCGCCCCGGCGGGCAGCGCCGCGAGCACGTGTGGGAGCGCGTCGAGCGCGGCGGTCTCCGGCAGCGCCAGCACGGCGCAGTCCGCGCCGGCGAACGCCGCGTCCAGTTGCGGCGAGCGTCTGCGCGCGTCGAGCGCGAGGCATTCGCCGAGCGCATGGAGCTCCGCTGCCGGCGCAACGTCGACGATCGTCACCGCGCTGCCGCCGTCCGCGAGCGCGCCGGCGATCAGCCGGCCGACGGCGCCGCCGCCGATCACCACGACCTGTGCGAGCTGGGCGTGCGGTGCCATGCCGTGCCGATGCTCGCAGATGACACGCAAGCCACGAGGAGGGGGACCTCGATCATGAGCACTGGGACAGAGGAGACGGACGCGCTCGCGACGCTGCGCGAGCGGATCGACCGCGTCGACGAGCAGCTGATGAGCACGCTCGCCGAGCGCACGGCGATCTGCCGCGAGGTCGCCGAGCACAAGCGCGCGCAAGGCATCCCGATGATGCAGCCGGATCGCGTGACGGAGGTCGAGGCGCGCTGGGCGCTGCTGGCCGCCGAGCGCGGGCTCGACGAGGACTTCGCTCGCGCGCTCGCGCGCTCTGTCGTGGCCGAGAGCTGCCGCGTCGAGGGCGCGATGCTGAGCGAGGGCGCGCGTGGCACCGGCGCGAGCGTGCTCGGCAGATCCGCGATGGGGATCGACCACGTGGCGATCGCCGTGCGCGAGCTGGAGCCGGCGATCGCCTACTACCGCGACGTGCTCGGCTTCGAGCTCAAGGAACGCCGCCAGATCAGCGGGCGCATCAGCGGGATGGACTCGGCCGTGATGGAGGCCGGCGGCGTGAAGTTCGTGCTCGTGCAGGGCGACTCGCCGGAGTCGAACGTCTCGCGCTACATCGAGGCGTACGGCCCGGGCGTGCAGCACGTCGCGATCGAGGTGCCCGATCCGCAGGAGGCGCTCGAGGATCTGAGCGCGCGCGGCGCCGACCTGCTGACGGGGATCATCCACGGACCCGGGCTCGACCAGATCTTCACGAAGCGCGAGCCGAACTCGGGGATCCAGCTGGAGATCATCGCGCGCGCCGAGAACGAGGGCTTCGACCCGAGGAACGTGCAGGAGCTGTTCGAGGCGATGGAGCGCGAGAACGTCTTCTGATGGAGGCGGCCGTCGGCATCCACGGGGCCGCCGGCGCCGTCGGCGCCGCGACCGCGTTCGCGCTCGCGCAGGGCGGCGCACGGCGGCTCGTGCTGGCCGACGCCGCGACTGCCCGGCTCGCGTGCCTGGCGATGGACCTGGAGATGCTGCGGGCGGTGCTGCCCGGCTTGCGGGTGCAGGTCGGCGGCGTGGACGAGCTGGCGGCGTGCGACGTCGTCATCGCGTGCGCGGGCGCGCCGCACCGCGACGGGGCGCCGCGCAACGCCTTCTTCGAGCAGAACGCGGCGATCCTCGCGCCGCTCGCGGATGCGCTCGCAGTGGCCGAGTCGACGTGCCGCACGCTCGTGCTCGTCAGCAATCCGGTGGACGCGCTCGCGACGTGGCTGCAGGCGCGACTGGGCGCGCGCATGCGGGTCGTCGGCCACACGCTCAACGACACGCTGCGGCTGCGGGTCGCGATCGCGCACGTCCGCGGCTGCGACCCGGCCGACGTGGAGGCGTGGAGCGTCGGCGAGCACGGGCCGCATGCGGTGCCGCTGCTCAGCCGGGCGCTCGTGCGCGGCGTGCCGGCGCGCCTGTCGAAGGCTGAGCGCAGCTGGGTTCGCGCCGAGGTGGAGGGCTGGTATGCGCGCTGGCAGGCGCACGGCACCGGCACGACGAGCGCGTGGACGTCAGGCTGGGGCGCGGCCGCGCTCGTGCGCGCGCTGTGCGACGGCGACCCGCGTCCGTGGCCGGTCTCGACGCTGCTGCGCGGCTCCTACGACGTCGAAGGCGTCTGTCTGACGGTGCCGGCGTTGCTCGCGCCCGAGGCGGCGCCGCGTCCGCTGCAGTGGAGGCTGGCGGCGGACGAGCAAGCGGGCATCGCGGCCGCCGCCGCGGCGGTGGAGGAGCTCGCATGCGTTGCGTGCTGATCGACAACTACGACTCGTTCACGTTCAATCTCTTCCAGCTGCTCGCCGACCTGGGCGGCGAGCAGCCGCTCGTGCTGCGCAACGACGACCCGGTCTCGTGGCCGGCGCTGCGTGCGCAGGGCTACGGCTCCGTCGTCGTCTCGCCCGGGCCCGGACGACCGGACGTGCCGCGCGACTTCGGCATCAGTGCCTCGGCGATCCGCGACAGCGGCATGGCGGTGCTCGGCGTCTGCCTCGGCCACCAGGGGCTGTGCCACCTGCACGGCGCGGACGTCGTGCCCGCGCCCGAGCCGATGCACGGCCGCACGAGTGCGGTCCATCACGCGCAGCTCGACCTGTTCGAGGGGATCCCGTCGCCGTTCGAGGTCGTCCGCTACCACTCGCTGATGGTCGGCGACCTGCCGCCCACGCTGCACGCGCTCGCGTGGTCCGACGACGGGGTGCTGATGGCCGTGCGGCACGTCGAAGCGCCGCTCTGGGGCGTGCAGTTCCACCCCGAGTCGATCTGCTCCGAGCACGGCGCGCGAGTGCTGCGCAACTTCCGCGACCTCGCGCTCGCCGCCGCCGCGAACGCGCCGGGGCGCCTGCGCGACGACGAGCCGCGCCTCGTGCGCCGCCAGCCGATCGTGCGCTTCCGCCGCCTCGCGCTGGCGCTCGATGCGGAGGCGGTCTTCGCCGCGCTCTACGCCGAGCGCGAGGTCGCCTTCTGGCTCGACAGCAGCGCGCCGGATCCGAACGGCTGCGGCCGCTTCTCGTTCATGGGCGACGACAGCGGTCCGCTCGCGGAGCTGCTCACCTACGACGTGACGAGCGCACGCGTGACGATACGCACGGCGAGGGGCGTCGAGCAGGCGGACGGACCGCTGCTCACCTATCTCGACGACCAGATCCGCGCCCGCCGCACGACCACCTCGGCGCTGCCGTTCGCGTTCAACGGCGGCTACGTCGGCTACCTCGGCTACGAGCTGAAGGCGGAGTGCGGCGGCGACGCGGCGCACGCGGCCGACGCGCCCGATGCCGCGTTCGTGTTCGCCGACCGCTTCCTCGCGTTCGACCACGAGGTGGGCGACGTGTGGCTCGTCGCGCTCGAGGCGCACGACGCGCCGGCCGCGCCGTGGCTCGACGCGATGACGACGCGGCTGCGCGCGCTCGCGCACGGCGCGGACGGGAACGGCGCGGGCACCGCAGCATCCGCTGCCGGGAGGCCGATCCACGCCGACGGCGGCGGCCGCGCCGTGCAGGTCGAAGCGGCGTGGCCCGACGGCTGCGTCCCACGCCACGACGACGACGCGTACCTGGAGTTGATCGCGCGCTGCCAGGCGGCGATCCGCGCGGGGGAGACGTACGAGGTCTGCCTCACGAACCACGTCGAGCTCGACGGCGCGATCGACCCGTGGCCGGCCTACCGGCGCCTGCGCAGCGTCAATCCGGCGCCGTTCGCCGCGTTCCTGCGCTTCCCGGGCGTTAGCGTGCTGAGCGCCTCCCCGGAGCGCTTCCTGCGCGTCTCGGCCGACGGCGATGTCGAGGCGAAGCCGATCAAGGGCACGGCGCCGCGCGGGGCGAGCGTGGAGGAGGACCTCGCGATCCGCGAGCGGCTGCGCGCCAGCGAGAAGGACCGTGCCGAGAACCTGATGATCGTCGACCTGCTGCGCAACGACCTCGGCGCCGTCTGCGAGGTCGGCAGCGTGCACGTGCCGGTGCTGTTCGGCGTCGAGTCGTTCGCGACGGTCCACCAGCTCGTCTCGACGATCCGCGGGCGAATCGGCCGCGCCGCCTCGGCGCTCGATGTCGTGCGCGCCGCGTTCCCAGGCGGGTCTATGACGGGCGCGCCGAAGAAGCGCACGATGGAGCTCGTGGACACGCTGGAGGCCGGCCCACGCGGCGTCTATTCGGGTGCCCTCGGATGGTTCGCGCTCGGCGGCGCCGCGGATCTGTCGATCGTGATCCGCACGATCATCGTGACCGAGCACGGCGCGAGCTTCGGCGCAGGCGGGGCGATCGTGGCGCTGTCAGATCCGCACGAGGAGCTGCGCGAGGTGCGCCTGAAGGCGCGCGCGCTGGTGGAGGCGCTCTCGCTCGCCGCCGAGCCCGCGAGATAGGCCTAGACCGACGGCGCCGCGTCGCTCGGCGACGGGTGCGAGGCGTCGCGGAACTCCTCGAACTGGCCCGTCAGCACGAACCCGAGCTGCTCGCCCACGTCGACCGCGAGGTCGCCCATGCGCTCGACGGCGCGGGCCGCGAGGATCATGTGCATCGCCCACTCGCGTGCGTCCGGGTCGTCGCCGCTCTCCCACGCGAACTGGAACACGCGCCGGTTGAGCTCGTTGACGTCGCGATCCTGATGGACCAGTTCGCGCGCCAGCTCCATGTCGCGCGTCTCGAACGCACGCTTCGCCTGCTCGATCTCACCGCACACGAGACGTCCCATCACGCCGAGCTCCTCCAGCAGCGTCGGGTGCGTCGGCGGGTGGTGACCGTCGAGCGGGATCAGCTTCGCGATGTTCACGCACTGGTCGCCCATCCGCTCGACCGAGCGGATCACGTGCAGCAGCGCCGCGGCGAGCCGCAGGTCACCGGCGACGGGCGCCTGCAGCGCGAGCAGCGCGATGATCCGTTCGTGCAGCTCGCGGTAGAGCTGGTCGAGCGAGTCGTCTCCGGCGACCACGTCGCGCGCCAGCGTGACGTCCTGGTGCTCGAGCGCCTCCAGCACGCGCCGCAGCTGCGCCGTCGCGAGGTCGAGGCCGCCCAGCGCAAGCGTCTCGAGCGCGCGCAGCTCCTCCTGGAAGCGGACGCGCAGCTGTTCTCCGTTCCCTGCCATCACCATTACCCGACCTTACCCGTCACGTAGGCCTCCGTGCGCGGATCGGCGGGATTCTGGAAGATCTTCTCGGTCGCGTCGAACTCGACGATCCGGCCGGTGCGGTGCCGCTCGCCCTCGTCCAGCTCGACGGTGAAGAAGGCGGTGCGGTCGGACACGCGCGCCGCCTGCTGCATGTTGTGCGTCACGATCACGATCGCATAGCTTCTGCGCAGCTCGAGCAGCAGGTCCTCGATACGCGCGGTCGAGATCGGGTCGAGCGCCGAGCACGGCTCGTCCATCAGGATCACGTCGGGGTCCGTCGCCAGCGCGCGCGCGATGCAGAGGCGCTGCTGCTGGCCGCCGGACATGCCGTAGGCGCTCTCCTTGAGGCGGTCCTTCACCTCGTCCCACAGCGCGGCGCGGCGCAGCGCGCGCTCGACGATCTCGTCCATGCTGCCCTTCATCCCCAAGACGCGTGGGCCGAAGGCGATGTTGTCGAAGATCGACTTCGGGAACGGGTTCGGCTTCTGGAACACCATCCCGACGAGCTTGCGCACCTCGACCGGATCGACGTGGCTCGCGTAGATGTCCTGGCCGTGGTAGAGGACCTGCCCGCCGACGCTCGCGTCGAGCACGAGGTCGTTCATGCGGTTCAGGCAGCGCAGCACGGTCGACTTGCCACAGCCGGAGGGGCCGATCAGCGCGGTGATGTGGTTCGCCTGGACGTCGAGGTCGATGTCCTTCACGGCCGGCGTGCCGCCGTACGCGACGCTCACGCCGCGCAGTCTGAAGACCGGCTCGCCGGGGCTCGCCTCCGCGTGGTGCGAGGCACTCGGCTGCACGAGCGGCGTCTCGCGCGCGGTCGCCGCCGCGTCGGCCAGCGCGTCGTGCTGCTCCCCGCTGCGCTGGATGATCGGATCTGTCATCTGCGACCTCACCACTTTCGCTGGTACTTGTTGCGGAGGAAGATTGCCGCGGCGTTCATCGCGACGAGCAGGACGAGCAGGACGGCGATCGCCGCGGCTGCGAGGACGTGGAACTCCTCCTGCGGACGCGAGATCCAGTTGAAGATCTGGATCGGCAGCACCGTGAAGGCGCTGTCGACGCCCTCGGGGTTGAACGTGATGAACGTCAGGCCGCCCAGCAGGACGAGCGGCGCGGCCTCGCCGATCGCGCGCGAGAGCGCCAGGATCGAGCCGGTCGCCATGCCGGGGATCGCGGCCGGGAGGACCTGCCGCCAGATCGTCTGCCACTGCGTCGCGCCCAGTGCGAGCGCGCCCTGACGGATCGAGTCCGGCACCGCGCGGATGGCCTCGCGCGAGGAGATGATCACGATCGGCAGCACCAGCAGCGACAGCGTCAGAGCGGCTGCCAGCACGGTCTGACCGAGCCCGAGGAACCCACGCACGAAGAAGGCGAGGCCGAGGATGCCGTAGACGATAGAGGGAACCGCCGCGAGATTCTGGATATTGAGCTCGATCATCCGGTTCCACCAGCGATCGCGGTCTGCGTACTCCTCGAGGTAGACGGCGGCGCCGACGCCGAGCGGGATCGTGATCAGCGCGGTGAGGCCGACGACCCAGATCGTCCCCATGATCGCCGACTGCGCGCCGGCGATCTCCGGATTGCCGGAGGGGAAGTGGAAGATCACGTCCTGGTTCAGGCGCGGCCAGCCCTCGATCAAGATCGAGGCGATCAGCCACACCAACGTGAGGATGCCGATCGCCAGCGAGACGAACAGCGCGCCGCGGAACAGCCCGCCGAGCACCTGCTCGCGCTGCGAGGTCGGCGCGATCTGGGTGGCGCTCACTCGTAGACCTCCCGGTACTTGCGCACGAGTCGGATCGAGAAGATGTTCATCACGAAGGTCGCGATGAACAGCAGCGAGCCGACGGCGAAGATCGTCTGGTAGCCGATCGAGCCGGTCGACTGATCGCCGAGTCCGGCGGCGGCGATGAACGCGGTCATCGTCTGCATCGCGTCGGCCGGATTGAGCGACAGGTTCGGCGTCCCGCCGGCGGCGATCAGGACGATCATCGTCTCGCCGACCGCGCGCGAGATCGCGAGCACGAACGAGGCGACGATGCCAGACAGCGCGGCGGGGACGACGATCTTGGTGGCGACGATCCGCTTCGAGGACCCGAGCGCGTAGGCGCCCTGGCGCAGGCCTTGCGGCACGGCCGCCATCGCGTCCTCCGACAGCGAGGCGACGGTCGGCAGGATCATCACGCCCATCACGAGACCAGCGGAGAGCGCGTTGAAGACGCTGGGCGGATCGCCGAACGGCCAGATCGACTGCAGCGTCGGCGTAAGGAAGGTCAGCGCGAAGAAGCCGTAAACCACGGTCGGGATGCCGGCGAGCACCTCGAGCACCGGCTTGAGCGTCTTGCGGACGCCGGGCCGCGCGTACTCGCTCAGGTAAATGGCCGCGCCGAGGCCGAACGGGATGCAAACGGCCAGCGCGCAGGCCGTCACGACGATCGTCGCGCTCACGAGCGGCAGCACGCCGAAGTCGGCGGGGGAGAAGAGGGGGCGCCACTCGGTTCCGAACAGGAAGTCGTTCAGCGGCACCTCGCCGAGGAACTCGATCGTCGGGCCGGCGAGCGCGATCACGATGCCGGCGGTCGTCGCGACGGAGGTGGCCGCGCACAGCAGCAGGAGCGCCTTGATCAGCCGCTCCCCATAGCGCGGGCGCGCCTCCCCCAACCGCCGTGCGGGCCGGCTGGGGGAGGTGGACGCGGTGGTGGTGCTCACGGTCGTCAGCGCCCTGGCCGGATCAGGTCCCGGCCGTTGCCTTCAGCGCGTCGAGCTTCGGCTGCAGCTCGGACTGCTGCTCGTCGGTCAGCGGCACGAACAGCGCCTGCTCGGCGAGCGTAGCCGTGTTCTCGAGGTAGTACTCGACGAACGCCTCGACCTCCGTCTTTCTCAGCGAGTCGGCCTTCACGTAGATGAAGAGCGGACGGCTGAGCGGCGTGTACGAGCCGTCCTGCACCGTCTCGCTGCTCGGTGCGACGCAACCTCTGCCGCCGTCGACCTCGATGCCCTTGATCTTGTCGCTGTTCTGCTCCAAGTAGGAGAGCCCGAAGTAGCCGAGGCCGCCCTTGTCGCCGGAGACGCCCTGGACCGTGACGTTGTCGTCCTCGGTGGCGTTGTAGTCGGAGCGGCTCGCGCCCTCCTCGCCGTTGATCTGGTCGGTGAAGAAGTCGAACGTGCCGGAGTCGGTGCCGGGGCCGTAGAGGCTCAGCTCCTCGTCGGGGAAGGACGGGTCGACGTCCTTCCAGCTCTTCGCCTTCGAGCCGGTGTTCCAGATCTCTTTCAGCTGATCGACGGTCAGGCACTGGGCCCAGTCGTTCTCCGGGTTGACGACGACGGAGATGCCGTCGTTCGCCACCTGGAACTCCTCGTACGTGATGCCTCTGTCTCTGCACGCGGCGATCTCGTCGTCCTCGATCGCGCGAGAGGCGTCCGAGATGTCGGTCTCGCCGGCGCAGAACTTCTCGAAGCCCCCGCCGGTGCCGGACGTGCCGACCGTGACGCGGACCTCGGAGTTCTCGCCCTGGAACGCCTCGGCCGCCGCCTCCGTGAGGGGGCCGACCGTGCTCGAGCCGTCGATCCGGATCGTGCCGGAGAGGTCGCTCGTGCTTCCGCCGTCACCACCGGTGTCGCCGCTGTCGCCGCAGGCCGCGAGCCCGAGCGCCAGCACCGCGGCACCGCTGAGAGCGGTCAATCGCAGTCGATTCACAGCACACTCCTTGTTTCGTCGGGGGAGAAGCGGTAGCCCAACCCATGGTGGGTGTGGATGAACCGCCACGTGGGCAATGCCTGCTCGAGCTTCGCGCGCAGCTTGCGGACATAGACATCCACCGCGCGATCGTTGGGCGCCATCGCGTGGCCCCAACACAGCTCGAACAACAGCTCACGCGAGAGCACGCGGTCGGGCCGCCGCATCAGCGCGACCAACAGGTCGAGCTCGCGCGGCGTGAGCGGGATCACCTGCTCGTGGGCCCGTGCGACGTACGCCGCGGGCAGGACCTCCAGCGGCCCGGCGCGCAGCTCCTCGTGCTCTCGCACTGTCACGGGGCACAGGATCGGAGCTGACGGCCGCGCGCTGGTTACGGACTTGTGAACCGGCCGTGAAAGAGATGTGCACGGCCTCCGCGCGCGGTGCGCGCGTCGCACGGTTCAAGCCCGGGCGCCGCGCTGCCGACTGCGAGAAGGGATCATGTGCGCGACCGTGTGGGTCGCGACGCTGCTGCTGAGCGCGCTTGTCGCGCGCCTGCGGGCGCAGGCTGACACCGATCCGCTCACCGGCCTGCTCAACCGCACCGGCTTCGCGAAGGCGGCGAATCGCGAGCACGCGCTCGCCGGGCGGACCGGCGCTCCGCTGACGGTCGCGGTGCTCGACCTCGACGGCTTCAAGCACGTCAACGACGCGCACGGCCACGCTGCCGGCGACCGCGTGCTCGCCGAGCTGGCGGATGCCTGGATGCGCACGCTGCGGCCCGGCGACGTGCTGGCGCGCTACGGCGGCGACGAGTTCGTCGTGATGTTCCCGGCCACGGCTGCCGCCGACGCGGCCGAGCCGATCGCGCGCATGCGCGGCGCGCATCCCGCGGAGTGGTCCGCGGGGATCGTCGAGTGGCGGCGGGGCGAGACGCTGCAGGCGTGCCTCGGACGCGCGGACGAGCGCCTCTACGAGGCGAAGGCCGCGCGACGCGCGTCCGCGGCGACCGTCAGTCCCGCGCCCGCGTGATCTGCGCGAGCCGCTCGAGCGACTGACGCAGCAGACGCGAGATCTGCATCTGCGAGACGCCGATCTCAGTCGCGATCTCGCTCTGCGTCCTGTCCTCGACGAAGCGCAGTCGCAGGATCTTCTGCTCGCGCTCCGGCAGGCATTTGACCGCGGAGCCGAGCAGCGCGCGCGCCTCCGCGCGGTCGTAGCCGTCGTCGGCGGTGCCGAGCGTGTCCGCGATCGTCGTGTCGCTGCCGCCGTCGTCGTGACCGCCCGTCGGCGCCGCGAGCGACAGCGCCGTGCGGTTCGAGAGCGCACCGAGCGCCTCCACGACGGCCTCGAGGGTCGCGCCCGTCCGCTCGGCCAGCTGACGTGGCGTCGGGACTCTGCCCGTTTCGCTCTCGATCGCCTCGGCGGCGGAGCGCACTCTCAGCGCGAGCTCCTGCGTGCCGCGTGCGACGTGAACGCCCCACCCGGTGTCGCGGAAGTGACGCAGCAGCTCGCCGACGATCGTCGGTTGCGCGAACGTCGAGAAGCTGTGGCCGCGCTCAGGGTCGAAGCGGTCGACGGCCTTGATGAGGCCGAGCGACGCGACCTGGACGAGGTCGTCAAGCGGCTCGCTGCCGCGGCGATAGCGCCGCGCCAGCGCGCGGGCCAGCGGCAGGTGCTCTGCGATCAGCGTCTCGCGTGCCTGACGATCTCCCTTGCGGGCGCGCGTCGCGAGCGCTCGCGTGCGCAGCGCGTTCGTCGACGCACCTCCGTGCAGCAGCTCCAGCCGGGGCGCGCTCCCGCTCTCGTGCCTCATGGCTCTCGGGCCTACCCGCTGCCGCGCGACGGCAATCGTGGGTTCGTGGATGGGCGCTGTGCAGGTCGCCACAAGAGGCTCTGATCCCCCGTCACGCCTCTACACTCTAGTAAATGGTAAGACTCGCATGATGGCATCGAGAAGCCCCGTCCGCACCGTCACTCCGCCCGCAAGAGCGACTCGTCGGCGCCTGCCCGGCCCGGAGCGCCGCGCACTGATCCTCGACGCCGGGCTGCGTGTCTTCGCGGCGAACGGCTACGACGGCGCGGCGATGGACGAGATCGCCGAGGCGGCCGGTATCTCCAAGGCGGTCGTGTACGACCACGTCGCCTCCAAGCGCGAGCTCTACACGCAGCTGCTGCATGCGACCCGCACCGAGCTCGAGCGGCTCGTCGAGGAGGCGCTGCGTGCGCCGGGCGACGACGGCGAGGAACGGGCGCGCGCCGCGATCGACGCGATCTATCGCTATGTCGAAGAGCATCCCCAGGCGTCCCGCCTGCTCCTGCTCGAGCTGCAGGGCGCGAACGTCTCCGCGATCGGTCGCGAGCTGCAGGAACGCCTCGCGTCGGTGCTCGCGCGCACGCTCCGCAGCGAGACGTCGGCGTTCGGCGGTCAGCCCGAACGCGAGCTGCGGCTGGTGGTGCTCGCCGAGCTGCTGAAGTCGGTGGTGCTCGGCGGGGCGGGCTGGTGGCACCGCCATCCGGACGTTCCACGCGAGCAGCTGGTCGAGTGCACCGTCGACGTGGTGTGGCCGGCGATCGAGCGCACGCTCGCCGCCTGAGGCGCAACGGGCGCGGCTACCAGGCCTGCGTGCCGCCGCAGTGCGGACAGCCGACCGTCGTGGAGACGGGCGCCTCGAACACGTAGCCGCACGTGCAGCGGTAGGCCGCGCGGTCCTCCGGGCCGCCGGCGGCGCGCTCGCGTGCCTGCGGCGCGGCTGGCCGTTGGGCCGGCTCCTCCGGCTGATGCCGGACATCGACGGGGCTCGCGGCGCTCGTGGCCCGGCGCCCGAGCCGCGGGCGGGTCCTGAGGCGATGTGGGCTGGCTCTCACCTTCATGAGCTTCAACGCGGACACCGGGTGAAGGTTTCGGCGTTGCACCGCGATCTCCTCGCTGAATCGGGTGCTGCTCTCTCCATCGACACCCGTGTCCGTGGCCATGAGCGGTCTGCGACAATCGACCGCGGATGAACCCGTCCCGCAAGCGCAGGATCCGACTCGTCGTCGCGCTCACGGCTGCGCTGCTCGCTGCGAGCGCACTGATGTACACGAGCTTCAGCGCCGGCAGCGACGAGCAGACCGCCGGCCAGCTGCTCGATGGCGCCGTCGCCGGCAAGACATACACGCTCGCGGGCACGGTCAAGGACGGCTCGGTCAGACGCGCCGGGGGCGTGCTGTGGTTCAGCGTGCGCGATCCGCACCGGCCGGTGGCCGTGCGCGTGCGCTACACGGGCCTCGTGCCCGACCCGTTCCGCGAGGGTCGTGGCGTGATGGTGAAGGTTGAACGCCGCGGCGACGTGTTCGTGGGACAGAAGGACACGATGGTCACGAAGTGCCCCTCGAAGTTCCAGGTCGCGCCGCCGAGACCGAGCACCGGCGGCCCCGCGAGCGCCACCTAGCCGATGGCCACCGTCGGCCGCGCCCTGCTGATCGTCGCGTTCGCCGTCGCGCTGTACGGCATCGCCGCCTCGCTCTACGGCGCGTTCGCCGGCCGGCGCGCATGGGTCGACTCCGGTCGCCGCGCCGTCTACGCGCTCGCCGGCGTGCTGACGCTCGCGTTCGCAACCTTGGAGCTCGCGTTCCTGCGCTCGGACTTCTCGCTCGAAGTCGTCGCGACCCACTCGAGCACGACGACGCCGACGTTCTACAAGGCGACCGCCGCGTGGTCCTCACAGGAGGGCTCGCTGCTGCTGTGGGTTTGGCTGCTGTCGCTGTGGTCGAGCCTCGCGCTTGTCGTGACGCGCCGACGCGTGCGCGAGGTCGCGCCCGTCGCGACGGCCGTGCTGCTGACGTTCGCGTCCTTCTTCCTGATGCTGACGCTGTTCTGGGCGAGCCCGTTCACGACGCTCGCCGCGGTGCCGCAGGAGGGGACCGGCCTCAATCCGCTGTTGCGCCACCCCGCGATGATGTTCCACCCCCCGATGCTGTACTCGGGCTACACGCTGTTCTCGATCCCGTTCGCGTTCGCGATCGGGGCGCTCGTCACGCGCCGGTTGAACGCCGAGTGGATCGTCTCGACGCGCCGCTTCGCGCTCGCCGCGTGGCTGTGTCTGGGAATCGGCATCGTGCTCGGCGCGCGTTGGTCTTACACCGAGCTCGGGTGGGGCGGCTACTGGGCCTGGGATCCGGTCGAGAACGCGTCGCTGCTGCCGTGGCTGACCGGAACCGCGTTCATCCACTCGCTCATGATCCAGGAGCGGCGCGGGATGCTGAAGGTGTGGAACGCGTCGCTCGTGCTGGTGACCGGCACGCTCGCGATCCTCGGCACGTTCCTCGTACGCTCGGGGATCCTCGACTCGATCCACGCGTTCGGCGCCTCGACGCTCGGCGTGCCCTTCCTGATCCTGATCGGCACGATGGTGCTCGGCTCGGTCACGCTGGTCGCGTGGCGACGCACGGACCTGGCGAGCGAGCATCGGCTCGACTCGCTGCTCTCGCGCGAGGCCGTCTTCCTGCTGCAGAACGTGATCCTCGTCGCGCTCGCGTTCGTCGTGTGGTGGGGAACGTTCTTCCCACTGATCTCGGAGGCCGTCACCGGGACGCGCTCGTTGGTCGGGGGGCCGTGGTTCGACAAGTACACGGTGCCGCTCGCGATCGCGCTCGTCGCGCTGTCGGGCGTCGGGCCGCTGGTGCCGTGGCGGCGGCTGACGCTCGCGAGCGTGCGGCGCGGCTTCGTGCTGCCCGCGGCCGCGGCGCTCGCGACGGTGCTCGCGCTGCTGGCCGTTCCCGGCGCGTGGGACGAGCCGAAGGCCGCCGCGTTCGCCGGCATCGTTGCGTTCGTGCTCGCGAGCGTGGGGCAGGAGCTGTGGCGTGGGATGCGCGCGCGGCAGGCCTCCGCGCGCGAGCCGGCGCCGGTCGCGCTGACGGCCGTCGTACGCCGCAATCGGCGTCGCTACGGCGGCTACATCGTGCACGCCGGCTTCGCGACCCTGCTGCTGGGCGTCGCGCTCTCCACCTCCTTCCAGCACGCGAAGGACGTCACGCTGAGACCGGGCCAGAGCGCGCGCGTCGACGGCTTCGACGTCAGATACGTGCGCGCGACGTCGAGAGCGGAGCCGGAGAAGATCTCGCTCGGCGCGGTGCTCGACGTCTCGAAGGACGGGCGCCGCGTCGCGACGCTGCGCACGACGCGCGGCTACTACCCGTCGCAGGACCTGCGGCTCGGGATCGTCGGGCGCTTCTTCGGGGGGGAGAGAGTGAGCGAGGTCGGCTTGCGTGCCGGGCTCGGCCGCGACATCTGGGCGGTCATCGCGCCCGACCTCCGGCGGCTGGAGCCGATCATCGAGGAGGGCAACCGCACGTTTCGCAGGGCGATGATGGGGATGGCCTCGGACGGCGGCGGACGGCGTGAGGTCGCCCAGCTGTTCGCGCTGCGCGACCAGGCGGTCGTCGCGGTGGCGCGGCGCTTCGAGACGCAGCCGTGGCCGTCCACCTTCCGTCTCATCGTCTCGCCGTTCGCGACGTGGATCTGGATCGGCACGATCGTCATGGTGCTCGGCGCTCTGCTTGCGCTGTGGCCCGCGCCCGCGGCGGCGCGCCGGCGCGTGACCGCCGGCTACGCGGCTCGTGTCGCGCGCGAGCTCGCGCGCACGACGCAATGATCGAGCTGCTCGTCGTCCTCCTCGTCGTGGTGACGGTCGTCGCCGTCGTCGGCGCGCCCCTGCGAGGCCGGGGTCAGGTCGCTGATCCCGAGGCCGGGCTGCGTGGCGAGCTGGCCGATCTGGAGGCGGCGAAGGAGGCGAAGTACCGCGAGATCCGCGACGCCGAGCTCGACCAGCGCACGGGCAAGCTGTCCCCGGAAGACCACCGTGCGCTCGACGCGGAGCTGCGCGTCGAGGCGATCGCGCTGCTGAAGCGGATCGACGCCGTCAGAGCGCGCATCGGAGTGGACGCGCCGTCCGCCGAGCGCGACCCGGTCGCCCCGCCGCCGACGGTCGGCTAAGATCGGCACGGCATGTACACGATCCTCGGCCTGCTGCAAGTCGCCATATCCGTCGTGCTGATCCTGCTCATCCTGATGCACTCGGGCAGAGACACGGGTCTGTCCGGCGCGTTCGGCGTCGGCACCGGATCGGGCCCGTTCGGCGGCGGCTCGCTCGTCGAGCGCAACCTGAACCGCTGGACCGTCTTCTTCTCGGTCCTGTTCGCGCTCAACACCATTGCCATGTTGAAGATCTAGACGGCTTCCGCCGTCAGACTTCACGCCAGCGCGACGCGGATCTCGTCGAAGCGCCTG
Organism: uncultured Actinomycetes bacterium; assembly: GCA_963770165.1. Lineage (GTDB taxonomy): Bacteria > Actinomycetota > Thermoleophilia > Solirubrobacterales > Solirubrobacteraceae > Conexibacter. The sequence goes on along the minus strand of CAVYOK010000019.1, from coordinate 95,070 downwards.
TCCGGGATGTCGTCGAACGCCTCGGCGACGGCCGGGTCGAACTGGGTGCCCGCTGCCCCGGCGATCACGCGGCGCGCCTCGCGGAATGAGCTGGCCGCGCGGTAGGGGCGGTCGCTCGTGAGCGCGTCGAACGTGTCGGCGACGGCGAACACGCGCGCGGCGAGCGGGATCTCCTCGCCGGCGAGACGATCGGGGTAGCCGGCTCCGTCCCAGCGCTCGTGGTGCGAGCGCACGACCTGGCGTGCGCCCGCGAGGAAGTCGATCCCGCGCACGATCTCCTCGCCGATCAGCGGATGGCGGCGCATCGCATCGCGCTCGTCCGCGGTGAGGCGACCGGGCTTGTAGAGGATCGCGTCGGAGATCGCGATCTTGCCGATGTCGTGCAGCAGAAAGCCGAACTCGAGGTCTGGGTCGCTCGCGACGTCCATCCTGCACGCATGCGCGATCTCCAGGCCGTAGGCCGCGACCCGCTCCGCGTGGCGGGCTGTGTACGCGTCGCGCGCCTCGACCGCGTCGGCGAGCGCTCGCACCGTCGCCTCGCAGGCGGCCCGCAGCTGCTGCTCCCGCGCTTCCGCCTCGCGGTCGCGGTGGGCGAGCTGCGCGCGCAGCCGCGCGAGCTCCTCACGCAGTTCCTCGACCTCGGGCGGGCGGTGTCGTCGGCGCGGCAGTCTCATGGAGGTGTGGACTTCCACGCACCAAGCACGGTTCCTGCTCGGAGTTAATTAAGTCGTGGCAGCGTGTGCGCGCCAACCGCAGTGATCCGCTCGCGGGGCGGTTGCGAATAACTCGAACGAGGGAGGGCGGACCAGCTTCCGCCTCCAGCCGCCGATCCAGAAGGGAAAATCGCATGCGCAAGCTGCTGATCGCGCTCGCGGCGATTGCCGCTGCCGCCATCGCGGTGACGGTCGCCGTGGGCTCGAGCCATCGAGAGGCACCCGGGACGATGCTCGACCCGAGCGCCGACGACACGGACCTGTACGCCTTCACGGCGAAGGACGCTCCCGGCTCGCTGACCGTCGTCGGCGACTGGATCCCGGGGCAGAACCCCGCCAACGGCCCGAACTTCTTCCGCTTCGACGACCGCGCCCGCTACTACGTCAACATCGACAACACGGGCGACGGCAGGAGAGACATCGCGTACCGGTTCCAGTTCAAGACGACGGTGCGCAACCGGAACTCGTTCCTGTACGCGCTCCCGGGCGCGAGCGGCTACGACGACCCGAAGCTCAACGTCACGCAGCGCTATTCGATCACGCGTGTGACGTACCGTCACCACGGCGGGCGCACGCATGTCCGCGAGCGCATGATCGCGCACGACCTGCCGGTCGCGCCGCCCAACATCGGGCCGAAGACGTTCCCGAATTATCAAGCGTTCGTAAACGGCGCGATCCGCACGTTGAGTGACGGCACGAAGGTGTTCGTCGGCCAGCGCGACGACCCGTTCTTCGTCGACCTCGGCGCGACGTTCGACGCGATCAACGTACGCAGACTCACCGGCAACCAGGGTGAGGGCAAGGACGACTTCTCCGGGATGAACATCTCGTCGATCGTGCTGCAGCTGCCCGAGCGGCTCGTCACCAAGGACGGCAAGGCCGTCGCCGGTCCCGGCGCTGCCAACGCGGTCGTGGGCGTCTACCAGTCCACCGAGCGCCGCCGCCTGCAGGTCTCCGACCAGGCGGGCATCGCCAAGCGCCGCGGCAAGCACCACCGCCACAAGGGTCGTGGGAGCAGCGCCGATCAGTGGGTGCAGGTCTCGCGGCTCGGCAACCCGCTCGTCAACGAGGTCGTGATCCCGCTCGGAAAGAAGGACCAGTTCAACCGCACGAGCCCCGACAGGGACGCCGCGCTCTACGGCAGCTTCGTGCTCAAGCCGGAGCTGGCAGCGGTGCTGAACGCGCTCTTCAGAATCGGCGCGCCCGAGACCGACCGCACGGACATCGTGCAGGCGCTCCTTCAGGGGATCCCGAGACTGAACCAGCACGCCGGGATCAGAGGGCCGCCCGCCGTCGACACGCTGAAGATCAATCTCGGCACGCCGCCCGCGGCGAACGAGAACCGCTTCGGCGTGATCGGCGGCGACGTCGCCGGCTTCCCGAACGGCCGCCGGCTTGGCGACGACGTGGTCGACATCGAGCTGCAGGTCGTCGCCGGCTTCCTGAAGGGCAACAGAGTTCCGCTGGGCGACGGCGTGGACCGGAACGACAAGGACTTCCTGTCCTCGTTCCCCTACGTCCCCGCCCCGGACAGCGGCTTCGACTCGGCGCCGTCGCGGCGAGTCGAGCCCGGCCATCCGCCGGTCGGGGCGGGAGGCAGCTGAGGAGCGGACCGGGAACAGGGGAGCGCTCGTTCGCCGGGCGCTCCCCGACCGGAAGGCACGGCTCGATGTCGCTCTCCACACGCACGATCCTCAGGCGCATCACGCCGCTCGTCGTGTTCGGCGCGGTGCTGACGATGCTCACGCTCGTCAACCGCGCTGGCACGCCCGCCCCAGCCGCGCTGGGCGCGGCGTCGGTCGGCGGTGACGTGGCGGAGCGCTTCAGCGGGGACCGCTTGCGCGAGCTGCGGGCCGCGATCGCGGCGCGTCCGCGGGATGCGGCGCCGTATGCCGCACTGGGAGGAAGCTTCCTCGAGCGGGCGCGCGCGACAGGCGACCCGGCCGACTATGCGCGCGCCGGAACCGCGTTCTCCGCCGCGCTGCGGCGCGATCCACGCGACCTCGATGCGCTCGTCGGCGCCGGCACGCTCGCCAACCTCCGTCACGACTTCCGCGCCGGCCTGCGCCTGGGCCAGGCCGCGCATCGGATCGCGCCCGCATTGGCGCGGCCGTTCGTCGTGCTGGCCGACGCGCAAGTCGAGCTCGGCCGCCATCGCGCGGCGCTCGCCTCGATCCAGCGGCTCGTCGACCTCAAGCCCGGCCTTGTGTCGTATGCGCGGGCGTCGTACTTCCGCGAGCTGTCGGGCGACCGCGACGGAGCGATCGCGGCGATGCGCCTCGCCGTCTCAGCGGGCGGAACGCCGCCGAGCCTTGCATCTGTGGAGGGGCTGCTCGGCGATCTTGAGCTCGGCCGTGGACGGCTCGGCGCGGCGCGCCACGCCTATCGCGCGGCGGCGGCCGCCGTGCCCGGCCATCCGCAGGCGCTGGCCGGGCTCGCCCGGGTGGCGGTGGCGGGCGGCGACCTGAGGGGGGCCGCCGCCCGCCTTCGCCCATCGGTCGCGCGACTGCCGCTGACGACGAACCTGACGCTGCTGGCCCACGTCGAGCTGGCGGCCGGGCATCGCGCCGCCGGACGCGCCCAGCTCGACGTCGTGCGCGCCCAGCGGCGCCTGTTGCGGGCCGCCGGCGCGCTGCCGGACGCCGAGGCCGTGCTGTTCGAGGCCGACCACGGCTCGCCGCGGCGGGCGGTCGCGCTCGGGCGGGACGTGTGGCGGCGCCTGCCGAGCCTGCGCTCGGCCGACGCGCTCGGCTGGGCTCTGACGCAGGCGGGCCGGCCGCTCGTGGGCCTGAGCTGGGCGCGGCGGGCGCTGCGGCTCGGCTCGCTCGACCCGCTGTTCCGCTACCACGCGGGGATCGCCGCGCAGGCGGCGGGTCGCACGGGCGAGGCGGCACGCGACCTGCGGGTCGCGGCAGTCGGGCGCGGCATGCTGTCGCCGCTCGCGACACGGCGGCTGCAGGAGGCGCTGCGATGAGCACGCGCGTGCTCGCCCCGCTGCTGGTTGCGCTGGCGGTCGTGTCGCTGTCGGCGAGCGGTGCCGCGGCGCATCCGCTCGGGAACTTCTCGGTCAACCACCTCTCGAACGTGCGGATCTCCGCCGACCGCGTCGAGGTGCGGTACGTGCTCGACCAGGCGGAGATCCCGACGGTGCAGGAGCAGGCGCTGTCGGACGCCGAGCTCGTGCTGCGCAAGCGCGTGGAGGTGGCGCGGCGGCTGCGGCTGACGGTCGACGGGCGCGTCGTCCCGCTCGTGCTCGTCGGCGCTCCGCGGCTGTCGTTCCCGGCGGGTGCGGGCGGGCTGCGCACCACGCGACTCGAGCTGACGCTGCGCGCGGCCGTGCGTGCGCCACGGAGTGTGCAGCTGCACGACGGGACGTTTCCCGGTCGCGTCGGCTGGACGGCGATCGTGGCGGCCGCGGGGGAGGGCACCGCAGTGCGCACGGCGACGCCGCGCAACGATCCCACGCGCGGCCTGCGTCGCTATCCCGAGGACCTGCAGTCGAATCCGCTCGAGCGACGCGACGCGAGCTTCCGGGTGCGCGCCGGCGGCGGGACGCTGACCGCGCCGACGGCGCCGGGCGAGGCGTTCTCGACCAGTCGAGCGGCGGGGACCGACGGGTTCGCGGGCCTGTTCGCCGACGCTGCGTCCGGTGAGCGCGTACTGCTGTTGCTCCTGCTGGCGGCGCTCGGCTGGGGCGCGCTGCACGCGCTCTCGCCCGGGCACGGCAAGGCGATGGTCGCGGCCTACCTGGTCGGCACGCGCGGCACCGCGCGCGACGCGGTGGCGCTCGGCGGGGCGGTGACGGTCACGCACACGATCGGCGTGTTCGCGCTCGGCCTCGTTGCCCTCGTGCTGTCGCAGTACGTGCTGCCCGAGGACCTCTATCCGTGGCTGACGCTCGTCTCGGGCGTGATGGTCGCGGGCGTCGGCGCCGGCGTGCTGCGCGCGCGGCTGCGGGGCCGTGGCCACGCGCATGCCCACGACCACGGTCACACGCACGACCACGGTCATGCGCATGCGCACGGGGACCACCACCACGTTCCCGACCGTCCCGGCGCGCGCGGCATCGTGACGATGGGCGCAGCGGCCGGGCTGATCCCGTGCCCCTCGGCGCTCGTCGTGCTGCTCGCGGCGATCTCGCAGCATCAGGTGGCGCTCGGCCTGCTGCTGATCCTGGCTTTCAGCCTCGGGCTGGCGGCGACGCTGACCGCGCTCGGGCTGGCCGTCGTGTCCGCACGCCGGCTGATCCCAGCCCAGCTCGCGAGCGGGCGACTGGCGACCGCGCTGCCCGCGGCCTCCGCGCTGCTGATCGTCGCGGTCGGCTGCGTGCTGACCGCCAAGGCGATCCCGGGCGTGACGTGAACCGAACCGCAACCACGAGGGAGATGACCACATGAGCTTCGACGTCCTGTTCAAGCTCGTCGAGCACGTCGACGCCGAGCTGACCGGCTTGTTCGACGGCGCGCCGCTGCTGGTCGCGCTTGCGATCGCGTTCGCGCTCGGGCTGCGCCACGCGTCGGACCCCGACCACCTCGTCGCGGTCACGTCGCTCGTCGCGGCGGAGGACGGCGACACGCGACGCGCGGCGCGTCTCGGCGCCTGGTGGGGCGCGGGGCACGCCGGCGCGCTGCTGGCGCTCGGCCTGCCGTTGATCCTGTTGAAGCGCGAGCTGCCCGCGTGGCTCGAGCACGGGGCGGAGAAGGCAGTCGGCGTCGTGATCCTTGCGCTCGCCGTGCGCGTGATCGTCAAATGGCTGCGCGGCGACTACCGCTCAGGCTCGCACGCGCACGAGGACGGGCACCGGCGCCGGCGCCATCTGCGGCGCGAGCCGGGCGGCGAGCATCGGCACGTGGCGGTGCGCACGCCGGCGCAGGCGGTCTCGATCGGGCTGCTGCACGGTCTCGCGGGCACCGGCGCCGTCGTCGTCCTGCTGCTCGCCGCGTTGCCGAGCCAGCTCGAGGCTGGGCTCGCGCTGGCGGTGTTCGCACCGATGTCGATGATCTCGATGGCGCTCTGCACGAGCGCGTTCGCGTGGGTCCTGACGCGCCCGGCGATCGAGCCGGTCTACCGCACGATCCTGATCCCGAGCCTCGGCCTGTTCGGCGTCATGTTCGGGCTGTGGTACGTGGGCCTGGGGTGAGGACCGGTGCGGCCGGCGTGCGGCTTAGGCCGCGCGCTTTGCGCTCTTGGGGCGCGCGCCTGTCCTCGGCACGGTGACGGCGTCCACCACTTTCCCCATCGTGTTCATGACGCGGATCTCTCCGCCGCCCTCCCGTCGTGCCAGTTCGCGGGCGCGCGCGAGAGCCTTCTGCCGGGTGTCGTAGTGGTTCGGCGCCCGGCGATGGCCCTCCTTCAGGACCTCCCAATCGCCGTGTGCGTTCTGCTGTACGTATCGCTTGGTCGCCATGTGCGACGCTCCTCGTCGTCTCGGTACGCCATCAAGACTACGCCGATGCTCGGATGCGAGCCGGGCGTGGCGTCGGCCGTGCGTCAGCCGTTCCCGGGCCTGAACGAGCTGGAGCCCAGCGGATGGGTCGTGGCGTCGAAGAACAGCAGATGGTTCGTGTCCAAGCGGCCGAAGATGTCGGCTTGACGCCGTGCCAGCTCCTTCTTCGAGCCGGGCAGCATGGAGACCGCTACGGGACGATCCGGCTGCTCGTTCAGGGCCTCGACCAGATGGTCGTCCTGGGTGCTGAGACTGCTCCCGAAGAGGACGATCGGCGGACGCACGTCTCGAAGTCGTTGCAGGGCGTGAGCCAGATAGTCGTTGCCCTCGATGGCACGAAGCTTCTCGATCGCCGATCCCTCGGTGACCAGGAGCGGGCGGGCTTCGGGATCGCCGTCGATGGGCTGACCGAACTGATCCAGCAACGTCTGCAAGTACGACGTCCTGAGCTTCCAGGTGGTGCCCGATCCACCCACCACGAGGTGCAGCGCTCCATGGAGGAAGTACACCGGGATCTTGTCGGCGTCGATGTCGGCGCGGCGCGGATCGAACGCGCAGCGACCGCCGTAGAAGGTGTCGACGAACGGCTTCCAGCCGACGAGCAAGGCAGCCCATGGGTGACGTCTGGCCACGTCCGGCCATGAACGAAGCGAGCCGTCGAGGAGCGGGATCGACACATCCGCTTCCTACCAACGAGGACGGATGCGTTCATATGGCGGGCACCGTGCTACGAGCGACCGGGGTGGCCGCGGCGGGTTGTCGCGCCTGCCGGGACGGTTTGCACGACGTCCGGCAACCTAATGCGGCTGGCTGGACTTCTCACAACCCGTCCCGACCGGGAGGCGCGAAGCCGGGCGTTCGCGGCAACCTCCAGCCGTGCGAGCCGGCTGCCCGTTCGGTAGAACTACTAGCGGTGCATTGGATCCTGGAACGTCTGGTGGCACAGCTGGACGCGGTAACGGCCGCATTCGTGCTTGCCATGCTCGCTGGAGTCGCACGTCGCAGCATGTCCAGGAGACGGTCAAGTCGTATTTTTTCCTGAATCAGGTACTGAAGCGAGCATGGCGAGCTGATGCCGAGCGGGCGACGGAGATGCGAATCGGTGCGGGTGCACCACGCTGATCGCATCGCCGAGCGTCTGGATGCTGCGGTCGCGCTCGAGCACGAGTTCGGTGTCAGTCCCAGGACACGCCTGACGCGCATGTCGCCGTCAGCTCATTGAGGGCGCGCTCGAATTCGAGTGCCGACCAACAGCTCCCGATCCTTGCCTGTGAGCCCCGGTTCCTCGCGTCGATCAGGAGCCGTCTACGAAATCCGACCGACGTGGATGCTGAGACCGTTGCCGACGAGCAAGGCAGCCTACTGGCGTCTGGCCACGTCCGGCCATGACCGAAGCGAGCCGTGAGGAGCGGGTCGACACAAGCCGCTTTACAAGTTCGGTGCAGCGCGCGCCGCGGCGAGTCCGGCAACCCTCATGCGGTTAGCTGGACTTCTCGCAAAGAGCCCTGACCGAAAGGCGCGGCGGCGGGTGCTTGAAGTTGTGAGAGCTTGACGACGACGGGCACCGGCGCTATCGGGTCTCGCTCCAGGATCCGATATCGCTCCCGTTAGGATCTATGTCGTGACGACAAGGCGCAACTGCCCAGCTGTCGCGAACTGTCCGACGCCAAGACGGAGGTCGTGCGGCATATGATCGTGGCCGGCTGGTCGATGAGCTCTCGTTGCGCACCGTGCTTGATGTCGCAGCGCAGAGCGCTTTCTTGACGGCATCGGGCTCTTGCGCGTCCGATCCGGGGATGACGCGTCTTGTTGGCGTCGCGCACGCTTGCGCGTGTGCCGTCTGTCTCGTCAGGCATCCGCTAGCGTGACCGGCGTGATCGACGACGCGACCATCATGGAGGCGGGCCGTCGGCTCTCGGAGGCGGCGCCGGGCGCACGCGTCGTGCTGTTTGGCTCGCACGCGCGAGGTGATGCGGGGCCGCGAAGCGACCTGGACTTCCTCGTGGTCGAGCCGGAGGTCGAGAACGCGGCCGTCGAGTCGGTTCGGCTGCGACGTGCGCTTCGTGGCCTCGGAGTGGCGGCGGATGTGGTCGTCGTTCGCGAGCGCGATGTCGAGGAGTGGCGCGATGTGCGTGGCAGCCTCGTCCACGCAGCGCTTACGGGCGGACGCGTTCTCGTCGCTTGATGGCAAGCCAGCGGGATCTCGCCGAGAAGCTGCTCGCTCTGGCTCGTGAGGACGAGGCGGCGGCACGGGCGCTGCTCGATGTCGGCGTCGTGACCGACCGGATCGTCGGCTTCCACGCGCAGCAGGCGGTCGAGAAGGCGCTGAAGGCGGTGCTCGCCGTGCGCGGGGTCGAGGTGCCTTTCACCCATGACCTCGCCGGGTTGGCGGACCGGTGCGCGGCAGAAGGAGCCGCACTGCCGTCGAGCTTGGCCGAGATCGATCGGCTGACGCCCTTCGGCGTTCGCCTGCGCTACGGCGAATTCGACGACATGGTGCCGGTGGCCCGGGGCTTGGCGCTCGGATGGGCCGAGCGGACCATTGCCTGGGCTCGCGACGTCCTCGACGGCGCGAGCTGACTCTGCGCGGCCGCGCGAACGAGCCGTCAGGGCGAGGCCAGCGGCCACCGGACGGTTTGCACAACATCCGTCACGTGGGGAATGCGGCGGCTGGACTTCTCACAAACCGTCCGGGCCGGGAGGCGCGGCGGCGGGCGCTTCGGGCGGTCAGGCGCCAGTAGAAGACAATCGTGCTTCCCGGCTGAGCCGTTGGCGGTCGGGGAGCCGAACCGATAGAGCAAGAGCGTGGACGCCGGAGGTGTCGGTTGGACTATCCGGCGTCCGGCTGGACTTGCGCGTCGCGGCTGCAGAATCGGCAGATGACTGCGGCTGCCTTGATGGTTTCGGCGCACCAAGGGCATGTGCGCTCTTCTGAAGGCGTGGGAGCGAGCGGCCTGTAGATGTTGCCGTCGTCCGGCGGGTTCTGCATGAGCGCGTTAGCTGCCTCGACACCATCGAGGAACGCAGCGGGCGTCGGTCCGAAGTTCGCGCCCAGGATGCCCTTCGCGGTCGCCACGTTGTTGAGCGCGTCCTCGCTCGCTTGCATCGCGAGACTCATCTCGGCTCTGAGCGGATCTGGGTCGAGGAGCTGAGCTGCGCTCTCGCGAGCGGCGCTACACGCCGCGTCAAAGGTGCGGTACAGCGGCACGAACTCTCGCTCCGCTTCCTCCGCCCAACTCATGAAGTTCCGGATTGCGATGGGCGTACCAGGAAGACCATCGTTCTGATGCTCGGCAATCTTGCTTCGCGCGCCCACCGCTCGGTTGGCGACTTCGAGGCACGCGTTGGCCGCCGTGAGGACCTCGCCGCACGCCGCAAGGTACTGGTACACCGAGAGGCCCAATGTCTCCATCGGCGTGGGTCCCGGCCCGGCGCTCTCGCGGATCCGGTCCACGAACCACTGAACGTTGACGTCGAGCGCGGCTGAAACCCCGGAGGGGACGGCGCGTTGACGAATGCCTCGGCGACCGCGATGTAGATGCTTCGTTCGGTCGGACCACGCTGCCATGCCCAAGGGGGCGAGCTGTCGTTGGCGTCCTGGTCGGTAGAACGAATGACCGCCACGAAGTTGATCGGCTCCCCGGCTCCCGTCGCTGCATCGTCGCTGGGACGACGGTGGAGAAGATAGATGTAGTTCTGGTTTCCGTCGGCTCGGTGCACCGTCTGCAGCAGCCGTTCTTCACCATGTTCCAGCGGCGCGATGTCCGGCTCCGCACCGTGTGAATCAGTCATGGGGCCCCTCGGTCGCGCGGCATCGGTTTCTGTGTCTACAGGGCGGTATGAGCGCGTCTCAGGTCGGTCGCGCGACGTCCTCGGGCAGCGCGCCGGCCGTGCTGAGCTGACGCTCGGCTTGTTCGATGAAGCCCTTGACGCGGTGGCCAGCGAAGACGGTTCCGCGGATGTCGCGCTTGCCGACGATGGCGCGTGCCTCGCCGGCGAGCGCCCGCGCGTCCCACAGCGCGCGGATCGCGCTCGTCGCGGCCAGGCGGTCCGGGAGGCGCGTTCTCGAGCGCTCGGCGATGCGGGAGGAGAGGACGGTTGCGACGCCCGTCTCGCCTGTTCCGTCGAGCAGCGCCTGCGCGTGGCTCAGGTCGTCGGAGATCTCCCAGAGCACGAGCATGTGGGCGGCGACCTCACGGTGGCCGAGTCCGGGGGCGTAGAGGTCTGCGAGGTCGCAGACGGTCGCGGTCTCGCAGTAGAGGTCGACCAGCTGCTGCGCGGCGCCGGCGAGCGGGCCGGCGGCGAGCGACGCGAAGCCGAGGCGCCGGCGACGCTGCCGTGCGGCCTCGAACACGCTGCGTGCGCTGCGGTCGGTCGGTGCATCGGTCCGCACGGCGCCTACGAGTGCGACGAGGAACCGCTCGATGCTCGGCACATGCTCCTCGTGCAACAGCGCACGCAGCGCCTGGAAGGCGTCGCCGCCGCGCTCGACCGCGTCCAGCGCCCGCCCGCCCAGTCGGCCCGCTCCGTCGCTGAGGCGATCCTGCCACGCCACGGGCGGACCCTAGCGGTGGCGTCGCGGCGATGCGCCGGATGACGGCGTGACAGGCTTCGCCATGCTCACTTGGCGTCCGTCGAGCCTCGTCGCTTGGCTGGCGGTCGATCGCGGGTCGCAGAGGAGAGGTCTCGGCGCTGGTCTCCTGCTCGACGCGCTCCGGCCGGCGGTTGGCGCTGTGGAGCTCGTCGGGATCCCGCCGAGCTGAGCTGGGCGCGGCGGCGGCCGGACGGTTTGCATAAACGTGCGCCATCCCTGCGAAATGCGCTCGAGTGGACTCGAACCACCACGGACCATACGGTCCACAAGGCCCTCAACCTTGCGCGTCTACCAATTCCGCCACGAGCGCGAGCGTGGGCGGTGAGTATAGAGGGGAGGTGGCGTTGCGGGTCCGTCCGGCGGATGGGTACACTGGTCGAACACACGTTCGTCTTGGAATCCGCACTGGGAGCGCGTCTGCCCGATGGTCGACCTCACGAAGCGCCAGCAGGAGATCTTCGAGTTCATCAAGCGCTACTCCGCGCGCCACGGCTACCCGCCGACGGTGCGCGACATCGGCAAGGCGGTCGGTCTTGCCTCCTCCTCGACGGTCCACGCCCATCTCGCCAACCTGGAGAAGGTCGGGCTGTTGCGGCGCGATCCGACGAAGCCGCGCGCGATCGAGCTGCTCGACCGCGCGGTCGAAGGCGTCCGCAACGCGGTCCGGCCGCCCGGGCTGCCGCTCGTCGGGCAGGTCGCCGCGGGCCAGCCGATCCTCGCTGAGGAGAACGTCGAGGAGTACATCCAGACGCCTGGGATCGTCGGTGGAGAGGACGGGGAGTACTTGCTGCGCGTGCGGGGCGAATCGATGAAGAACGCCGGCATCCTCGAAGGCGACCTCGTCGTCGTCGCGCCGCAGGACACCGCACGCAACGGCGAGATCGTCGTAGCGCTCGTGGGCGAGGAGGCGACCGTCAAGACGTTCTACAGAGAGCCGGACCACATACGGCTCCAGCCGGAGAACGATGCGATGGAGCCGATACGGACGCGCGAGGTGCGGATCCTCGGCAAGGTGGTCGGTCTGATGCGGAGCATGTGATGGCCGTGCTGGCGGAGCGCATCGAGCGACCGGCATCGCTCTTCGGCTCGGAGGAGCGGGATGCGCGCACGCCGGCGACGAGTGCCGCCGCGCGCGAGCGTGTCGGCGACCTGAGCGGTGGGCCGACGCTCGACGACGCGATCGTCGGCGTCTGGGAGGGCCTCGCCGCTCAGGTCGCCGTGGCGTGCCTGCTGTGCGGGGGCGCGCTGCGGCCGCACGCCGCGCCGGACGCGGTCGGCGGCCGCTGCGGTGACTGCGGCACCATGCTCGACTGACCGGCCGGTGTGCGCAGCCGCGCAGCACCGCTTGCAGGGCTTGCGCGCCCCGCCGATCGGGCTACGCTGATGGCTGCTGACCAAGCAGTCGCGGAGGTTGATCCTTCGAGGAAAGTCCGGACATCACAGGGCAGGGTGGTCGGTAACGCCGACCCGGGGAAACCCGCGGGACAGTGCCACAGAAATGACACCGCCTACGTCCACCGCACGGTGGGCCGGCAAGGGTGAAATGGTGCGGTAAGAGCGCACCGGCGTCGCGGTGACGCGACGGCCAGGCAAACCCCACCCGATGCAAGGCCAAGCCGGACCGTTTGCAGGTTGCCCGCCGAGGTCCAGGTCGGCCGCACAGATGGATGGCTGCTCACGACAGAATCCGGCTTACAGGTCAGCTAAGGAAATGCCCCGCTCCGGCGGGGTATTTCTATGGCCCGATTCGCCGGGGAATCGACACGGTTGCGGATCTCGCCGGACACGGCACGATCTGTTTGCAACCGCCCGGCGCGGGCGCCCGGCCACTGCGTGCCGGCAGCGCTCCATGCCGCGCCGCGGCGACGCTAGCAGCGGGTTCGGTGGGCATGCAAGGCGTTCGAGATCCCCATTCCCGCTTGCCGGGGCTGATGACAGATAGCTGTGGCAACGAGCAGGCTCGGCGCGGCGAACCGTCTCGACTCCCTAGATCCAGCGCTCCTCAGCAGGGGTCCATCGCATGACGCCGTCTGCCGCGAGGCCGTCGACGAACGCCACGACACCGTCGACGACGTTCGAGAAGCGCTCCGGCAACACGTCGAGCGTCACGCGTGCGCGGAACGCCGCCCACGATCGCTGACGGCTCTCGCGCAACGTCTCCAGCAGCGGTCCGAGCGGGCGGATCTCGACGCCGCGGTGTTCCGCGACGGTGTGCAGCGCCGATCGCATCGTGACGGCCTCGATCGAGTGGACGCGCGATAGGAGGTAGACATCGGCGTAGTCGCGGTCGCGGGTGTTGGCGTCTCCGAGGGTGAGCATCGTGATCGCCTTCTCGGCGATCACGCTCTCCAGCGGATAGCCGAGCAGCGCGAAGCCCTCGTCGTCGAGCAGTGTCGGGTAGTCGATGCGTTGCGGCACGATCGGGTCGCCGAACGACAGATCCACGGTGAGTCGCAGCTCGGCGCCGGCGAGGCCGGCCGGCAGCTTGACCCGCACGCCGGGGTAGTCGGCGTCCTCGCGGATCTGCTCGATCGTCATCGCGGGCGAGTGGAAGGCGACTCCGTCGGACATCCGGACCGCCGCAATCTCCTCGATGACCGATCGGATCGCCTGCGGCTCGTTGACGAGCCCTCGCACGAGCAGGTCGGCGTCGCGGGTGGGGCGGCGGACGTCGAGGACGGCGAGCAGCATGCCTCCCTTGAGCACGAAGCGCTGCGAGAGCGACGACGCCGCCAGTCGCGCGAGGAAGCGCTCGTGGACATAGAGCTCGAAGAGCTGCTGGCTCGTGCGGCGCTGCGCGCGTGCGAGCCGCTGCAACGCGGCGTAGGTCTGGTGTGACGTGCGCTCGTTCATGCGAGCAGCGGCTCCATCGCAGATGCCACGACTGTGCCTGCTCGAAGCCGGCGTGCAAGGGAGAGCAGCTCTCCGGGGCGCGCGCCGTCGCTCTTCAGGTAGCGGCGCAACGCGGAGAGCGCCTGGTCGCGACCGACCTGGGAGCGGAGCCGCAGAAGGTCCACGACGGTTCGCTCGCGCGAGCTGATCGCGATCGTCTCGCCGGACTCGATGCGCAGCCGCTCGCGGCCGAGTTCGAACGTATCGGCGGCGAAGACGTGCACCCGCGTCGGCGGGTAGGCGATCTGCGGGCGGTGCCGGCCGCGAGGCACGGCCACGTGCACCGCGGCGGGCAGCTCATCGGTCAGATCCCAGTAGCTCGCGGCCGAGTTGAGGCAGATCATCCCGTCCGGCACGCGCCGGCAGACGGCGAGCAGGTCGAGATGGGCGGTGGCCGCGGCATCGGCGACGCGGTAGACCCCGCGCGAGATCTCGACGAGGGCACCGCGGTCGCGCAGGCCGTAGAGGTCCTCCCAGCGGGCGCCGCCGGCGATCAGCTCAGCCGAGGAGATCGTCCCACCCGAGCTGCGGGCAAGCTCCAGGACACGCTCCGGTCGCATGGATGAAAGTCTACACATGAAAGATCTATGTGTGCTGGATCTCATCCAGGCGCCGGTTCGGTGGGCCAACGAAGCCCACGAGGGTTCAGGCAGCCCGGCCGGCTTGCCGATACCGCCGGCGTGTCGACGGAGGTCATCGGCCGCAAAGCAGGCCACTTCGCGGATCGCCGCTTCACGGAGCGCCGGCGCGCGTGGCGCCGGCGGGTGTGTGGGCGCTCCCGCTAGCCGTGGTGCCCTCATGGCTGTCGTTCGCTTGTCGTTCGGGTCGTAGTCAGAGCTGGATCATTAGTAGTCACCGCTCGTGTAAAGCGGCGGATCGATGCTCAGCTCTCGATCCGCCGGCGCAGGCGGCGAATCGCGTCGGCGCCGGACAGCTCCAGGCTCGACCAGCAGAAGGAGCAGAACGACAGGAACTCGGCAAGCTCTCGGTCCACGGAAACCCTCCTTCGGGCAGCCCGCGGGCCCCTGCCACGCTCACCCTTCGGCGTTTCCGGCTTACAGGTCAGCTACGGAGAGCCCCGCCTCGGCGGGGTTTCTCTATTGGGCGAGCGGCGCCTCAAGCCTCCAGCACGACGGCGAGCCCCTGGCCGACGCCGATGCAGAGCGCGGCGACGCCCCAGCCGCCACCGCGGCGGCGCAACTCGTAGGCGCAGGTTGCCAGCACGCGCGCCCCGCTCGCGCCGAGTGGGTGGCCGAGGGCGATCGCGCCGCCGTTGACGTTCACGCGCCCCGGGTCGAGCTCCGGCCACTCGGCGAGGCAGGCGAGCGACTGCGCGGCGAACGCCTCGTTGAGCTCGAGCACCGACACCTCGTCCCACCCGATCCCAGCTTGCCGCAACGCGCGGTTGACCGCTTCGACGGGACCGATCCCGAACACGTCGGGATCGACGCCCGAGGCCGCGCGCCCGGCGATCCGCGCAAGCGGCTCGCGTCCGGTCGCCTCGGCGGCACGCGCATCGCCGATCAGCACCGCGGCGGCTCCATCGTTGAGCGCCGAGGAGTTTCCCGCCGTGACGGTGCCGCCGTCACGGCGGAAGGCCGGTCTCAGCTTGGCGAGCGCCGCCATCGAGCTGTCCGGCCGCATGATCTCGTCGCGGGCGAGGTCGATCTCCGCGACCGGAACGACCCACTCATCGTAGAAGCCGTCGTTCCATGCCTGCGCGGCGAGCCGGTGGCTGCGCACCGCGAACTCGTCCTGCACCTCACGCGAGATGCCGTACCTGTCGGCCAACCGCTCGGTCGACTCGCCGAGCGAGATCGTCCAGCGCTCGGGCATGCGCGGATTCACGAGGCGCCAGCCGAGCGTCGTCGAGTGCAACGTCGCGTCTACGCGCGGGAAGCCCTTCTCGGGCTTTTCGAGGACCCAGGGGGCCCGGCTCATCGACTCGACTCCGCCCGTCAGCACGAGTGAGGCATCCCCGCACTCGACCGCGCGGCTGCCGGCGATCGCCGCCTCGAGCGACGACGCGCACAGCCGGTTGACGGTCACGCCCGGGATCGAGGTCGGCAGCCCGGCCAGCAGCGCGGCCATCCGCGCGACGTTGCGGTTCTCCTCGCCGGCGCCATTGGCGTTGCCGAAGATCACGTCGTCGATCGAGCCCGGGTCGAGCGCGGGCGAGCGCTCCACGATCGAGCGGACCACATGCGCCGCGAGATCGTCTGGCCGCACGCTCGCGAGCGCACCGCCGTAACGGCCGAACGGCGTGCGGACAGCGTCAAGGACGAAGGCGTCGGGCATCCGCGGCAACGTAGCGCGTGCCGCCG
Source organism: uncultured Actinomycetes bacterium (assembly GCA_963770165.1). Lineage (GTDB taxonomy): Bacteria > Actinomycetota > Thermoleophilia > Solirubrobacterales > Solirubrobacteraceae > Conexibacter. The sequence goes on along the minus strand of CAVYOK010000019.1, from coordinate 79,101 downwards.
TGCTGGGGCGCAGGCGTGCGGCTACAAGTCGCGCGGTGAGACCAGGTCGACCATGTCGATCCGGCATCGACGCCTATGCAGCAGCGAACATCCCGACTTGACACAGAGCCATTCGGGTTTCTAGTGTCACGAACGGACGCGAAATGGTTTTCGCGCCCGGGGGCGAGTTCGACTACGCCGCTGATGGGGGGAGGGCGTGTGCGCGTCGCCAGCGTGGCGACGGGCAGGGGAGCCGACGCCGTGCTCGTGTCACGGACGGTGCCGAGTGCGCCGCCTCATTCACGCCGCGCACGCGCGGAGAAAGGCAGAGAGACACGATGAGATCACGCAGGCTCCATGCCCTGGTGGCCGCTGTGGCCGCCACGATGGCGCTGATGGTCGCAGCTGGTGCCGCTCAGGCGGTGTTCCCGAACTTCAGCGGGTGCTCCACGAGGAGCCCCGCAGAAGGCATCTGCATCAACATCCAGAACCGCAGCGGAAACCTCAACATAAAGGGCTTCAACGTTCCGCTGCATGAATCGCTCGAAATCCGCGGGAAGCTCGTCCCGAACGAAACCGAGATACCGACGTTCGTCCCGCCCGCCGGGACGAACGGTTTCTTCGCTAGACCCGAGCCGGTCCCGGGTGGCCTCCTCGGCATAGAATGGATTCCGGGCAATACGGTGCTAGCGATCACCGAGCTGGCCGGTCCGCCGTCGTCAATCAGAATCATGCCGGGCCAGGGGAACGTCACGCTCCCGATCAAGGTGCGCCTCGTCAACGTCCTGCTTGGGATGAACTGCCACATCGGCAACAACAGCAGGCCCGTCATGCTCAACCTGATCACCGGGACGACGAATCCGCCGCCGCCGAACAGGCCGATCAGCGGGTCCTTCGGCGTCCTCTCCCCGATTCCGGGTGGCATCCAGGTGATCGGCAACGTGAACGTCGACAACTCGTTCGCGGTGCCGGGCGCGACCGAATGCGGACTCGGCCTCGGGCTCATCAACACGCTTGTGAACCTCAGGCTCGGACTGCCGTCGGCGGCCGGCAACAACTCGATGGTACTGAGGAACGACGTCGCGGCCGCCGTAGTGCCCTAACGATCGTCTCTGCTCGATCCGCCCCCTCCGCGGGAGGAGGGGGCGGTTCGGCGCCGTCATGCGGCGACGGCTACGCTCGCGGCGGAGGCTCTCCGCTCGTGACGCCCGAGACACGCTACGCCCGCGCCGGTGACGTGCACATCGCGTACCAGGTCGTCGGAGACGGTCCGATCGATCTCGTGTACGTCCCGCCGCAGCTGCAGCAGGTCGAGCATCTGTGGGCCGAGCCGCGCATCGCCGCCTTCTTCGAGCGGCTCGCCCGCTTCAGCCGGCTGATCCTGTTCGACCGCCGCGGCACCGGCCTGTCCGATCCGATCGCGTCGACGACCACACTCGAGGATCAGATGGAGGACGTGACGGCCGTGCTCGATGCCGTCGGCTCCGAGCGGGCCGCTTTCTTCGCCCAGTCGGAGGGGGCGGCGATGGCGGCGCTGTACGCGGCGACCCACCCGGAGCGTACGCACGCGCTCGTGCTGTACGCCGGCATGGCGCGCGTGACCGGCGCGCCCGGCTACGAGTGGCCCGGCACGCCGCGGGAGCGCGAGCGGCGGCTGGGGGAGATCTTCGCCACGTGGGGGACGGGCGAGCGCCTCGCCCTGATCGCTCCGAGCGTCGCCGGCGACGCGACGTTGCGCAGATGGTTCGGGCGGCTCGAGCGGCTCTCGGCGAGCCCCGGCCAGCTGCGACTGCTGTTCGACATCGCGGGCGAGACGGACGTGCGCGACGTGCTGCCGTCGATCGCCGTGCCGACGACGACAACCTGCTGATCGTCGGCGACGGCGAGCGCATCCTCGCCGAGGTCGAGCGCTTCCTCACGGGCACGCACACCCCACCGGAGCCGGACCGCGTGCTCGCGACGGTGATGTTCACCGACATGGTCGGCTCGACCGAGACGGCCGCCCGACTGGGAGACCGCGCCTGGCGCGAGCTGCTCGCGCGGCACGACGAGCTGTCGCGTGCGCAGCTCGTACGCTTCCGCGGACGGCCGGTGAAGTCGCTCGGCGACGGCTGGCTCGCGACGTTCGACGGACCGGCGCGCGCGATCCGCTGCGCGCTGGAGCTGCGCGACGCGATCCACGAGCTCGGAGTCGAGCTGCGCGCCGGTCTGCACACGGGCGAGTGCGAGGCGATCGGCGACGACGTCGGAGGGCTCGCGGTGCACATCGGCGCGCGCGTCGGCGCCCTCGCCGCTCCGCGCGAGGTGCTCGTCTCCAACACGGTCAAGGACCTCGTCGTCGGCTCCGGCATCGACTTCGCGGACCGCGGCGAACATGCGCTGAAGGGCGTGCCCGGCATCTGGCGCCTGTGGGCGGCGGGGGGCTGAGGGACCCTAGAGCCTCGGCGGCCGCTCGACCGCGTGAGACGGTGTTACCAGTAGAGCTTATTCGCTCCGCCTTGACGAGCAAGGCTCTATTTTCTAGTGTCAAGGGGTGCGATCCCTGGGGTGCGATCCCTAGGGTCGGGCACGGCGGGTTCGCTCGCCGCCGATGGGGGGATGGCGCTGCGTGTTGTCGATCGGCAACGCGCGCATGGCCGTGCTCGCATCAACGGTGGCCTGACGCGCCGGACCGTCAACGTCCGCGCATGAGCGCGGAGAAAGGCAGAGAGGCATGAGATCACGCAAGCTCACCCTTGCGTTGGTTGGGGTGCTCGCCACGATGGCGTCGGTCGCCGGCGCGGGCGTCGCGCAGGCGGTGTTCCCCAACTTCGCCGGGTGCACCGCAACCCTGGAATCGAATACGCGCTGCGTCAACATCCAGAACCGCAGCGCCAACTTCAACATAAAGGGCTTCAACGTTCCGCTCGGCGAATCGCTCGAGATCCGCGGCATGCTCACTCAGGATCCGAACACCGGAGTCACCACATTCGTTCCGCCGGCAGGCACGAACGGCTTCTTCGCGAGAGCGGTCCCGGTACCGGGCGGCCTCCTCGGCATAGAATGGATTCCTGGCAATACGGTGCTAGCAATCACCGAGCTCGCGGGGCCGGCCTCGTCGATCAGAATCGACATAAATGACCTGAGCATCAGGCTCCCGGTGAAGGTCCGACTCGTGAACGTCCTCTTGGGGATGAACTGCCACATCGGCACGAACAGCAGGCCGGTCAACCTCAACCTGATCACCGGGACGACGAGTCCGCCGCCGCCCAACAGGCCGATCACCGGCAGAAGAGGGGAAATATCGTTCACTGAAAGAGCCATAATCTTCAGGGGGAACGTCAACGTCGAAAACTCGTTCGCCGTTCCCGGCGCGACCGAATGTGGGCTGGGCCTCGGGCTCATCAACACGCTCGTGAACCTCAGGCTCAGGCTGCCGTCCGCCGGCGGCAACAACTCGATGGAAGTCGTCAACGACGCTGCGCTCGGGCTGCCCTAACGGTTCGAGAGAGGCACCTATGGCCGGCGGCGTCTCGCGGCCGGCATGCTGCTCTCCACTCACGGACGGTGGTCTTCCGTCCGTGGGTGGTGGAGCGGCGCACAGCATGAGGCGAACATGCGTTCGCTGTGATCGTCTGCGTCCTTCTGCCGCGCTTCGAGCTCACCGTCGCCGCCGGCGATCGCGAGGAGCTGCTGCGCTTGCCGGCGGCGCTGGCGCCCGAGCCCGGTCGAGAGGCGCGCGTGGGGGAGGCCTCCCCGGCTGCGGAGGCGTTCGGCATCCACGCCGGGGTGTCGCTCGGCGAGGCGCTCGCGCGCTGCCCGTCGCTGACGCTTGTGCCGCCTGATCCCGCTGGGGTCGCAGATCGCTGGGAGCGGCTGCTGGTGCGGCTCGAGTCGATCGGCGCGGCGGTCGAGCCGGAGCGCCCCGGGCTCGCGTGCTTCTCGGCAGGAGGCCTGCTGCGCTTGCACGGCGGGTCGCTCGAGCGCGTGCTGGCAGCAGCCCGTCGCGCGTTGCGCCAGCCGGCACGGCTCGGTGTCGGATCGTCGCGCTTCTGCGCGCTTGCCGCGGCGTCGCGCGCTCGCGTCCGACGGCCGGAGGTCGTGTCGGGCGGGGAGGCGGAGGCAGCCGCCTATCTCGCGACGCAACCCGTGTCGCTGCTGCGCGGCCGGCATGAGACCGCCGCGTTGCCCGAGCTGCTGGAGCGGCTCGGAATCGCGACGCTGGGCGAGCTGGCGGCGCTGCCGCGCGCCGCGGTGGCGGACCGCTTCGGGGCGCGCGGGCTGCTGGCGCACGAGCTCGCACGCGGACGCGACGGCAAGCTCGCGCCACGCCAGCCGCCGGAGCGGCTGGCGGAGGAGCTCGAGCTGCCGGAGGCGCTCTCCGGCGTCCAGCTCGATCGTGCCCTGCAGCTGCTCGTCGATCGCCTGCTCGCGCGGCGCGAGCGGCGCGGTCGCACGTTGCGCACGGTCGTGCTGTCGGCGGTGCTGGTGGAGGGCGGCACGTGGCGGGACCGCGTCCCCTTCCGCGAAGCGCTCGCGGACGCGCAGCGGATGCGGCTCGCGCTCGCGCAGCGGCTCGCGCTGCTGCCGGCGCCCGCGGAGCGGCTGCGGCTCGCCGTCGAGCGCTTCGGTCCGCCCGTGAGCGATCAGCGCTCGCTGCTCGACGAGGCCGTCGCGGTGCGCCGCTCGCGACTGCGGGAGGCCGTCCGGCAGGCGCGTGCGGCGGCGGGGCCCGACGCCGCGCTGCGCGTGCTGGCGGTCGAGGCGGAGTCGCGCGTGCCCGAGCGCCGCGTCGTGCTGACGCCGTTCGAATGAGCCAGTCCGCCGGGCGCGCGCATCGACTCGCGCAGCCGCGTCGCACGCGGGTCGAGGCCGACCCTGTCGACGGTCGCCCGCTCGCGGTCGGCGACCGCTCCGTCGACGCGGTGCGCGAGTCGTGGCTCGTCGAGGATCGCTGGTGGAACGGCAGCCCGGTGCGTCGACGCTACTGGGAGGTCGTCACGACCTGCGGTCGCAACCTCGTCGTCTTTCACGACCTGCGCGGCGAGGGGTGGTTCACGCAGCGGTGATCGGCCGCGACACACTTGTGTCCGGTTCATTGGTGAAGATGGCGCTTGTGAGACGCGCCCAGGTCATGGCGGCGATGCTCGCCGTCGCGCTCTACGACGTCGGGCTGGCCGTGGCCGGTCTTGCGGTCGGAGTCGTGGACGTCCGACCCGAGGTCGAGCAGGTGCTGTTCCTCTTCGCGGTCGTCACGGCGCTTGTGGCGGCGTGGCGCACGCTCGGCCGGCTCCTCGAAGCGAGCGAGGAGCCGCCGGCGCGCATCCTGCGGGCGCTGCTTGCGGGCTCGCTCCTCCTGGGCGTGGCGGTGGCGGCGCTGCGCCCTGAGGACGACGTTGCGGGCGGCGGCTCGAGTTCGCTCTTGCCGGTCGTCGTCGAGCGCACGTCGACGTCGGGCGATCTGCTCCTGATCGCCGGACTGGCCGTCGCCAGCGTCGTGCTCGCCGTGGCGGCGGCATTGATGGCCGGGACGAAGAGGCGGGCGATGGCGGCCGGCGCCGGCCTCGGCGCGATCAGCGTGCTGGCACTCGGCCTCGGCCGCATCAGCATCAATCCACGGTTTAACGTCACGCCGACGCTGAAGATCGAACAGCCGACGCTCTCGCTCCAGGAGCGTCCGTCGCTCACGCTGCTCACGCTCGAAGGGCTTCGGATCTCGCTCCGTGCGCATGGGCGAAGAGCGCTCTGCCACTGCGAGGACACGCTCCCGATCACGCCCTGACCGACGATTCCGCCTGCGGGCGGTAGCCAACGCAGATGTGGGAAGCGAACATGTGTTCGTGTCCTACGTGGAGCTGCACGCGCATTCCGCCTTCTCGTTCCTGGACGGCGCTTCGCTGCCGGACGAGCTGGCGGTCGCGGCGCACGAGCTGGGACACCAGGCGCTTGCGCTGACCGATCACGACAACGTCTGCGGCGCGATGGAGCACGCGCAGGCGTGCAAGGCGATCGGCCTGCGGGCGCTGCACGGCGCCGAGCTGACGCTCGACGACGGTCGCCACCTGACGCTGCTCGTCGAGCACGAGCGCGGGTGGCGCAACCTCTGCCGGCTCGTGACCCGCGCGCACGCTCACACGCGCGGGGATGGGCCGGTCGGGGGGGCCGCCGGGGAAGCGGGCCCGCCCGCCCGCGCCGCGGAGGCGCACGCGATGGGGGAGCCGGGAGCGGGCGAAGGGCCCGCTCCCGGCGTGCGCCCGTCCGGCTCCGCTGGCGGTCCCGTGCCGACCGGCGGCACGCGTGCGCTGACGAGCACGCGCACCCGTCCCGCGAGCGATCCGCACGTTCCGCTCGCCGCGGTCCTCGACCACGCCGACGGCCTGATCTGCCTCAGCGGTTGCGCCACGCATGGGATCCACGACCGGGCGGACCTCGAAGCGCTGCGGGAGGCGTTCGGACGCGAGCATCTGCGCGTCGAGCTGCAACGCCCCTACCTGCGCGACGACCGCGCGCGCAACCGCCGTCTCGCGGCGCTCGCGCGCGAGCTGGAGCTCGCGACCGTCGCCACCGGCAACGTCCACGCGCACGCGCGCGCTCGTGCTCCGCTGCAGGACGCGCTCGTCGCGGTCCGTCACCACACGACGCTCGACGCGTCCGAGCCGCTGCGACGCGGCAACTTCAGCCACGTGCTGGCGAGCCCGCACGCGATGGCCGCCCGCTTCGCCGCCGACCACCCCGAGGCGGTCGCGGAGACCGCCCGCATCGCGGACCGCCTGCGCTTCGATCTGACCGAGCACCACGGCTACCGCTATCCCGGCGAAGAGGACGCCGAGTCCGACCGCTCGCTCGCTGAGCTGGCGCGGGCGAAGCTCGACGAGCGCTACCCGCCCAGCCACCGCCTGCGCTCCGAAGCACAGCGCCGGCTCGACGAGGAGCTGCGCATCATCGCCACGCTCAAGCTGTCCGGCTTCTTCCTGCTGCACCGCGACATGCTCGAGCTGGCGCGCGAGGTCGCGCTCCAGGTGCGTGGGCCGGACACGGCGCGCGCCCTGCTGCCGCCGGGCCGCGGGCGCGGCTCCTCCGTCTCCTCGATCGTCTGCTACCTGACCGGCCTCTCGCACGTCGACCCGATCGCGAACGATCTCTTCCTCGGGCGCTTCCTCAACGACGAGCTGACCGCCCTGCCCGATATCGACCTCGACTTCCCGCGTGACGTGCGCGCCGCGCTGATCCCGCGCATCCACGAGCGTTACGGCCGCGACCGCTCTGCCCTCGTTGCGGCCTTTCCGACGTACCGTGCGCGTGGTGCCATTCGTGAGCTCGGCAAGGCGCTGGGCCTGCCGCCGGGAGAGATCGAGCGCGTCGCGCGCGGCAGCGAGGGGTGGTCGGCGCGCGACGTGGCCCATGACGTCGCGGCGGCGCTTGGTCCTGAACGGCTCGCACAAGGTCGCTGGGCATGGCTCGCGCGCCTTTCCGAACAGGCGCACGGTCTGCCGCGCCACCTCTCGCAGCACTCCGGCGGGATGGTCGTCGCGACGCGGCCGCTGGTCGACTGCTGCCCGATCGTCCCGGCCGCGATGGAGGGCCGCCAGATGGTCCAGTGGGACAAGGACTCGTGCGCGGATGCCGGCTTCCTGAAGATCGACCTGCTCGGGCTGGGAATGCTGTCCGCCGTCGAGCGCGCGGTCGAGGACATCGCCCGGCATCGCCACGAGCGGATCGACCTCTCGCGCATCCCCTACGACGACCCCGCCACCTACGACGCGATCCAGAGAGCGGAGACGACGGGCGTCTTCCAGATCGAGAGCCGCGCGCAGATGGCCTCGCTGCTGCGCACCAGGCCGAGAACGCTGCAGGACATCACGATCCAGGTCGCGATCGTGCGGCCGGGGCCGATCCAGGGCGGCGCCGTCAACCCCTACATCGAACGGCTCCAGCGGCTGCGCGCCGACCCGACGTATGAGGTGCCGTACGAGCACCCGTCGCTGATCGAGCCGCTCGAGGAGACGCTCGGCACGATCATCTTCCAGGACCAGGTGATCGAGGTCGCGATGGCGTTCGCCGGCTTCGGCGCGGGGGAGGCGGAGGGGTTGCGGCGCGCGATGAGCCGCAAGCGCTCGGAGGCGGCGATCGAGGCGCACCACCGCGCCTTCGTCGCGGGGGCGATGGCGACCCACGGCGTCGACAGGGAATTGGCCGAGCGGATCTTCGAGATGGTGCGCGGCTTCTCCGGGTTCGGCTTTCCGAAGGCGCACGGGGCAGCCTTCGGGCTGCTCGCCTACCAGTCGACGTGGTTGCGCGTGCATTACGCGCCCGAGTTCCTGTGCGCGTTGCTGAACGAGCAGCCGATGGGCTTCTATCCGCCCGACGCCTTGGTGCATGAGGCGCAGCGGCGCGGGTTGACGATCCTGCCGCCGGACGTGAACGCGAGCGCGGTCGACTGCACGGTCGAGGCGGTTCCGGGCGGCGGCGAGCCAGAGGCGGGCGGCATCGTGCGGATCGGCCTCGGCTACGTGCGCGGGGTGCAGCGGCAGGACGCCGAGGCGCTTGTCGCCGCGCGCACCGCCGGCGGTCCATTCCGCGATCTGGGGGAGTTGGCGGCGCGTGCCGGCGCCGGCCGACCGGCGCTCGAGCTGCTCGCGTGGTCCGGAGCGTGCGACGAGCTCGCCGGCGGCGACCGCCGCGTCGCGCTGTGGCGTCTCGGCGTGGCGACGCCTGGCAAGCGGGTCGCGCAGGGGACGCAGCTTGCGCTCGGGCTCGACCTTCCTCAGGCGCCGCGGCTCCAGCGCCTCGGCCCGTGGGGCGAGCTGCTCGCCGACTACGACGCGACCGGCCTCACCGCCCGCTCGCATCCGCTTGCGCAGCTGCGTCCCGCGCTTCCGGCCGCCGTCGCCGCGAGCCGCGACCTGCCCCGCATCGACCACGGCGCGCGCGTGCGCGTGGCCGGCATGGTCGTCGCGCGCCAGCGGCCCGGCACCGCCAGCGGCGTCGTCTTCATGCTGTTGGAGGACGAGCACGGGACGATCAACCTGATCGTCCCGCCGCGACTCTACGAGGGCAGCCGGCTGACGGTCCGCACCGAGCCGCTCGTGCTCGCCGCCGGGCGGCTCGAGCGCCATCCCGCGGCCGGCGGCGGGATCAACCTGCTCGTCGAGCGGATCGAGCCGCTCCACGCGCCCGATCGCACGCTCGCCGAGGTGCAGGAGCTCGCGCCGGCCGGCGCGGGGGACGAGGGCGCGGTCGGCGACTTCCGCGCCGTGGCGCCCGCCGTCCTGAGCTTCGCCCAGGGGCGGCGGCGCTGAGAAGCGGTTCCCTCTTCCATTCCGTGGGCCGCTCAGGGTAGGGTGCGCACGCCAGATGCTCGCCACCGCCGCATTTCTCGCGTTCTGGGTCGTTGTCGGGCTCGTGCTGTTCTTCATCGCGCTGCGCGGCGGGCCGCGCGGCGCTCGCGCGACGCTGCAGTCGCAGAGCCGCGGCGGCCGGCGGACCGCGACGATCCTGTTCGCGGTCTTCTACGTGGCCGTCGGTCTCGCCGTGCCGGCCGCACTGCTGATCGGCAACCACGACAGTGCTGACGCGCGCGTCAACGGTGCGACGATCGAGCTGACACAGCAGGAGCAGGACGGGCGCGAGCTGTTCGGCGAGTACTGCGCGAGCTGCCACGCGCTTGCGGCCGCCCATGCCAACGGCAAGGTCGGGCCGAACCTGGATCAGCTCGCTCCGCCTGAGGGGCTCGTCGCGGATGCGGTCGAGAGAGGCCGCCAGCGCGGCAGCGGCACGATGCCCGCCGGAATCGTGCAGGGCGAAGATGTCGACGCCGTGTCGGCGTTCGTCGCGGCCGTCGCCGGCAGATAAAGCTCGCACGCTGCGGGATGTGCGCTGCGGCGCGCGATTCCGACCGCTGGTCTCCATAACATCAGCACAATCCAGGTCACGACTCGCTTCGCTGCGCTAGGATCGCCCGCACAGAAAACCGCTGAATTGCCGCCTGACAGCCGGTGGCAAGCGGGGGACCCAGGACATCGGGGCGAATCGTGCAGGCCGCACGTAGCGCCGCTCTTTCGGCGCGAGCCCGTCAGCTAACCCCGTAAGCCGACGAAAGAGGATCGAATGCCACCTGCCGAGGCGCCCCCACGCCCCGACCGCGCCGCCGCAGCACCGCGTCGCACCGTCGTGATCCGCGGCCAGGTCGCGCGGGCGGGCGGGACCGATTCACACGCCTACTCCGCCGGTCCGGCTCGCCGCCGCCCGTCCCGCCGTCCCGCCGAGCGGCTCGCCGGCACCCGCCCGGACCGCGCCGCTCTGTGGGCGGTGATGATGGGGGTCTTCCTCATCTTGGTCGCGGTGATGACCGCGCACGGCTAGCGGGCATCGGCATCCCGCCAGGCAACCTCGCCTGCTCGCGTACGAAGTACGCCACGCAGGCTGCGTCCTCCCCTGGCGGGCGCTGAGATCCCGCTAGCGACCGTAGCCTGAGCCCGCGTTTAGGTCCCCGCGTATAAGGAGACAGACCCCCACGCGACGCGGGATCCGGCCGGGTCCCGCTCCCGCGTCCGTCAGTGCTCTCCAGACACGCGGTGACGCCATGAGAACTCCGATGAGCCGGTTCCACATCCACGACGACCTCACTGCTCCCGAGGCCTCGGCTCCGGTCCTGCGCGCCGCGACGGCGACGGGCGCTCAGCTGCCGAACTTCCTCGGCGTGCTCGCCGGCTCGCCGGCGGCGTTGCGCGCGTACGCCCGCTTTCGCTCCGAGCTGCGCCACGGTCGGCTCTCGCCGGCCACGCTGGAGCGGATCGCGCTCGCGGTCGCCGAGCACGACAGGTCGGCGCCGGGCGTCGCGATGCACACGCGCGCGGCACGGGCGATCGGGCTGCGGTGGGACGAGATCCAGCTGGCGCGCCAGTGCGAGTCGAAGGACTCGCGCGAGGCGGCGCTGCTGCGGTGGATCTGCGCGCTGCTCGACGGCGGCAAGCCGGCGATGCACCTGCACGAGGAGGCACGCGAGGCCGGCTGGGACGACGAGGAGCTGCTCGAGGCGATGGCGGCCGTGGCGCTCGAGCGCTTCACGGCGATGGTCAACGTCGCCGGCGAGGTCCCCGTCGACGGCTCCGTCGAGGAGTCACGCACGTTGACCGCCGCCTGACGGCACCGCGCGCGCCGCCCGCACGTCCTCGCAGTAGGCTCCGGGGCCCGTCGCCGCACGAGAAACGCCTCAGGAGCCAGCCATGCCCGACGCCCCGCTCACCGCCGATGACGTCATGCGCCTCGTCGAAGAGCGCGACATCCGCTTCATCCGGCTGTGGTTCACGGACATCCTGGGCCAGCTGAAGTCGTTCTCGATCAACAGCAGCGAGCTGGCGGACGCGTTCGAGGGCGGCGCGGGCTTCGACGGCTCGTCGATCACCGGCTTCAACGCGATCGAGGAGTCGGACATGATCGCGGTCCCCGACCCGACCACGTTCGCGGTCCTGCCTTGGCGCCCGAGCGAGGACGGCGTCGGGCGGATGTTCTGCGACATCCAGACGCCCGAGCGCACGCCCTACGAGGGCGATCCGCGCCATGTGCTGCGTCGCGCGCTGGAGCGCGCGACGGCGATGGGCTTCGACGACTTCATGGTCGGTCCGGAGCTGGAGTACTTCTACTTCAGAGACGCGAGATCGACCGAGCCGCTCGACCAGGGCGGCTACTTCGACCTCACGGCGCTCGACGCCGGCTCGGACCTGCGCCGCGAGACGATCTTCGCGCTCGAGCAGCTCGGCATCCATGTCGAGTACAGCCATCACGAGGTGGGCCCCTCGCAGCACGAGATCGACATGCGCTACGCGCCGGCGCTCAAGATGGCCGACGACTGCATGACGTACCGCCTCACGGTGAAGGAGTGCGCGATGCAGTACGGCCTGCACGCGACGTTCATGCCGAAGCCGCTGTTCGGCGAGAACGGCTCGGGCATGCACACGCACCTGTCGCTCTTCAGAGGCGACAGAAACGCGTTCTTCGACGCCGACGACCAGTACTTCCTGTCGGACATCGGCAAGGCCTTCATCGCCGGTCAGCTGCGCCATGCGCGCGAGATCTCGTCGATCTTCGCCCAGTGGGTGAACTCGTACAAGCGGCTCGTGCCGGGCTACGAGGCGCCGACCTACGTCGCCTGGTCGCGCCGCAACCGCTCAGCCCTTGTGCGCGTGCCGCTCTACCACCCCGGCAAGGAGCGGGCGACGCGCATGGAGCTGCGCTGCCCCGACCCGGCGTGCAACCCGTACTTGACGTTCGCGGTGCTGCTGCAGGCCGGCCTGGAGGGCGTCGAGCACGGCTACGAGCTGCCGGAGCCGATGGAGAAGAACCTCTACCACCTCACGCCGGACGAGCGGCGCCGCCTCGGGATCGAGCAGCTGCCGGCGACGCTCGGCGAGGCGATCGAGCTGACGGCCGAGTCGGAGCTGGTCCTGCGCACGCTCGGCGAGCACATGTTCAACCGCTTCGTCGAGATCAAGCGGCAGGAGTGGGAGGACTACCGCGTACAGGTCACGGCCTGGGAGCTGGAGCGCTACCTGCCGATCCTGTAGCGGCGCGCTCAGTCGCGCGCCAGCTCGGCGCTCTTGGCCGCGTCGAGCAGGTGCTCGTGGCGCACGAGCTTGACGCGCGGGCGGCCGTGCGGCTCACCGAGGCCGCGCTCGTGCTCGTCGATCGCCTCCCAGTGGTCGTACGTGATGTGGTCGGGGCAGCGATCGGCCAGCACGGCGAGGATCGCGTCGGCGTCGCCGACGGCGGGCTCCGGCAGCTTGCCCGCCGCGAGGTCCTCCAGCAGCGCGTCGACGGTGTCCTGGCTGTCCTTCTTGTTCGTGCCGATGATTCCGCTCGGCCCGCGCTTGATCCAGCCGGACACGTACTCGCCCGGCTGCTGCGTCCCGCCCGGTCCGTCGAGCACGCGGCCGTGGTCGTTCGGGATCGTCGCCGAGCGCTCGTCGAACGGCACGCCGGGCAGCGGCTTGCCGCGGTAGCCGACCGAGCGGAACACGAGCTGGCAGGGGATCGTCTCCTCGGCCTCGGTGACGACCGCGCGCAGGCGGCCCTCGCCGTCGTCGACCAGCTCCGTGCGCCCGACGCGCACGCCCTCGACGCGCTCGGACCCGACGATCTCCAGCGGGGAGGCGAAGAAGCGCAGCACGATCCGGCGATCGTGGCCATGCGGCTCGGTCGCGGCGTAGCCGTGCAGCACCTCGATCTTCTTCTTCACCTGCGCGTCGGCCGCCTCGACGATCCGCGCGCTCGCCGGGTCGAGCTCCATGTCGCCCGGGTCGACGATCACGTCGGCGTCGGCCAGCTCGGACAGCTCGATCAGCTCGGGCGTGGTGAACGCCGCCTGCGCCGGGCCGCGACGCCCGAGCACGACGACCTCCTCGATCGCGCTGTCCGCGAGCGCCTCCAGCGCGTGATCTGCGACGTCGGTCTGCGCGAGCGTCCCGCGCGGCAGCGCGAGCATGCGCGCGACGTCGAGCGCGACGTTGCCGTTGCCGACCACCACGGCGCTCGTCGCGCTCAGGTCGAACGCGTGGTCGGCGAAGTCGGGGTGGCCGTTGTACCAGGCGACGAACTCGGTCGACGAGTGCGAGCCGGGCAGGTCCTCGCCCGGGATCCCGAGTCGCCGGTCGCCGGATGCGCCGAACGCGTAGAGCACCGCGTGGTAATGGCGCTTCAGCTCCTCCACCGGCAGCTCGCCGCCGACCTCGATGTTGCCGAAGAAGCGGAAGCCGTCGTTCGAGGCGGTCTTCTCGTAGCGGCGCGCGACCGCCTTGATCTTCGGATGGTCGGGCGCCACGCCGGCGCGCACGAGGCCCCACGGGGTGGCGAGGCGCTCGAACATGTCGACGGTCACGTCGACGCCCTTGGCGTTCAACAGCTGCTCGGCAGCGTAGAAGCCCGCCGGACCGGAGCCGACGACGGCGACCCGAATGCGGGAGGTGGACATGGCCAGGAGGGTAGCCGGCGCTTTGCGCAAACGCCGTCCGGTCAGCTCAGTCCAGCAGTGACGCGAGCATCGCCGGCTCGGTCACCGGCGCCTGACAGGCGAAGCGCTCGCACACGTACGCGGCCGCGCGGCCGTCGACCGGCCTGCGGTCGGCGAGCAGCGGTACCTCGGCGGCGGCGTCGCCCGCGCCGCCGGCCAGCACGACGTGCGGGCGGAACGCGCTGCGCACGATGCGCACGAGCGCGTCGGCGCTCAAACCGGACCCGACGATCGCGACCTCGCGCACGTCGTCGGCGAGCAGGAGGTCGATCGCCCGCAGCAGGTGCGCGAACGCGAGCGGATGGCGGGCGGCGATCGGGTGCAGCAGCGCGATCACGCCGCGCGCCCGCTCCTCGTAGGACGTCTCGCCGGTGAGCCGCGCGAGCCGCAGGAGCCCGAGCGCCATCGCGGAGTTGCCCGACGGGATCGGTGTGTCCTCGAGGTCCTTGCGGCGCGCGACGAGCTGCTCGTGGTCGTCCGCGGTCGAGAAGAAGCCGCCGCGCTCGTCGTCGGCGAAGCGCGCGATCGTCACGTCCGCCAGCACTCGCGCCTGCGTGAACCAGCGCGGCTCGAACGTCGCCTCGTAGAGCGTCAGCAGCGCCTCCAGCAGGAACGCGTGGTCCTCGAGGTAGCCGGCGAGGTGCGCGCGGCCGTCCTTCCACGTGCGCAGGACGCGACCGTCGTCGTCGGTGGTGCGCAGCTCTCGGATCAGGAAGTCCGCGCACGCGCGCGCGGCGTCGAGGTAGTCGGCGCGCTCCAGGACCGCGCCGGCCTCCGCGAGCGCGCTTACCATCAGCGCGTTCCACGACGTGAGGCGCTTGTCGTCGAGCCCGGGGCGAATGCGCTGGTCGCGCACGGCCATCAGCCGCCGCTTGATCTCGGGCAGCTCCGGCGGGTCGTCGTCGGAGCCCGCGCGCACGAGGACCGACCTGCCCTCGAAGTTGCCCCGCTCGGAGACGCCCCAGTGCTCCGTCGCGATCTCCGAGAGCCGCTCGTCGCCCAGCGCGGAGCGCAGCTCCTGCGACGTCCACACGTAGAACTTGCCCTCGACGCCCTCGGAGTCGGCGTCGAGGGCCGAGGCGAAGCCGCCCTCGGGACCGCGCAGCTCACGCAGCGCCCAGTCGAGCGTCTCGGTGCAGACCTGTCGCAGCAGCGGGTCGCCGCCGCTGACCTGCCAGCCGTGCAGGTAGGCGCGCGCCAGCAGCGCGTTGTCGTAAAGCATCTTCTCGAAGTGCGGCACGACCCAGGCGGCGTCGACCGCGTAGCGCGCGAAGCCGCCGCCGAGCTGGTCGTAGATGCCGCCGCGCGCCATCGCGCGCAGCGCGCGCAGGGCGGGGTCGGACGACGGGAGGCCCGCCCGCCCGGCGGGAGTCGATCCGTCGGCGCGCGTGAGCAGCAGCTCGATCGCGGATGCCTGCGGGAACTTCGGCGCGCCGCCGAAGCCGCCGTGGACGTGGTCCTCGCGGTCGGCGATCGCCTGTACCGCGGTGGCGAGCAGGCCGGGCTCGGGCGCGGCCGGGTCGGGCTCGATGCGCGCGCTCACGCCCAGCTGCTCGACGACCCGGGCGCCCTGCTGCTCGATCTCCGCGCGTCGCTCGCGCCAGGCCTCGACGATCGCCTCCAGCAGCTGTCTCCAGCCGGGCAGGCCCTGGCGTCCCATCGGCGGGAAGTACGTGCCGGCGAAGAACGGCACCTGGTCCGGGGTGGCGAACGCGTTGAGCGGCCAGCCGCCGTGGCCGGTCATCGCCTGCACCGCGTCCATGTAGATCGCGTCGACGTCGGGCCGCTCCTCGCGGTCGACCTTGACGCACACGAAGTGCTCGTTCATGTACGCCGCCACCTCGGCGTCCTCGAACGACTCGCGCTCCATCACGTGGCACCAGTGGCAGGCGGAGTAGCCGATCGAGACGAGCAGCGGCACGTTGCGCTCGCGCGCCTCCGCGAGCGCCTGCTCGTCCCACGGCTGCCAGGCGACCGGGTTGTCCTTGTGCTGGAGCAGGTAGGGGGAGGTCTCGTGCGCGAGACGGTTGGGCACGGCCTCACGGTAGCGTTCTCGCCATGTCCCACCATCGCCAGTCCCTCAGCGCCGACGGCGCGCCGCCGGCGATCGGCCCGTACGTCCACGCCGTGCGCGCGGGCGGCCTGCTGTTCTGCTCCGGCCAGATCCCGCTCCATCCGGAGACGGGCGAGCTCGTCGGCGCGACCGCGGCCGAGCAGGCGGGCCGCTGCCTCGAGAACCTGCAGGCCGTATGCGCGGCGGCTGGCGCGAGCCTCGCCGACGCGGTCAAGATCACCGTCTACCTGCGCGACATGGCGGACTTCACCGCCGTCAACGAGGTCTACGGCTCGTTCTTCGAGACCGACCCGCCGGCACGCGCGGCGGTCGCGGTCGCCGGGTTGCCGCGCGACGCGCTCGTCGAGCTCGACGCGGTCGTCGCACTGCCCGGCTGAGTCCGGCCCACGCCCGCGCCGCGATGCGCGCGCGCCGCCTCCACGAGCGCGCCGATCACGCGGCTGCGCTCGTCCGCCTCCGGGTGCCACTGCACGCCGAGCACGAACTGCTCGCCGGGTGCCTCCAGCGCCTCCGGCAGGCCGTCGATCGTCGCGACGCCGGTGACCACCAGCCCCTCGCCGACGCGGTCGACGCCCTGGTGGTGGTGCGACTTCGTGCCGTGCAGCTCCTCGCCGGCCGCGCGCGCCGCGAGCGAGCCGGGGATGAGGCGCACGTCGTGGTCGGCGCCGTCGAACGAGCCGCGCGCCCTCAAGTGGTCGTGGTGGCCGAAGCGCTCGGGCAGGTGCTGATGCAGCGTGCCGCCGAGTGCGACGTTCAGCAGCTGCATGCCGCGGCAGATGCCCAGCACCGGGATGCCGCGCTCGACCGCGCGGCGCGCGAGCGCGATCTCGGACGCATCGCGTTCGGGCACCGGGTCGACCGTCGCCGGGTCGAGCTCGGCTCCGTAGCTGGCCGGGTCGATGTCGGCGCCGCCGACGAGCATCAGCCCGTCGATCAGGTCGAGCGCCTCGTCCGGCGCCTCGACGAGCACGGGGTCGGGCGCGAGCAGCAGTGCCATCCCGCCGCCGCGGCGGATCGCGTCGAGGTAGTTCGTCGGCAGCAGCGCGGCACGCTGGTCCCACACGCTCCACTGAGCCCGCTCGAGTGCGGTGCAGATGCCGATGACGGGACGCGATGCCATGCCGCGGCTGAGCGTAGCCGGCCTGCCGCTCCGGAGGGGGTCGGGAGAATCGTGACGCACCCGTCACCTTCCGTGGTAGCGTCTGCGCCGGAATGGAGGAGAGCGCTCGTCAGCTCGATTTCGACTGGGTCGTCATCGGCTCAGGCTTCGGCGGCAGCGTGTCCGCCCTGCGGCTTGCCGAGAAGGGCTACCGCGTCGCCGTGCTGGAGTGCGGCAGACGCTTCCGCGACCAGGACTTCGCCAGATCGACGTGGAGCCTGCGCAGATACTTCTGGGCGCCGCGCCTGGGGATGCGCGGGATTATGCGGCTCTCGACCTTCAAGGACATCGCGGTCGTCTCCGGCTGCGGCGTCGGCGGCGGCAGCCTCGGCTACGCCAACACGCTCTACGTCCCGCCGTCGCAGTTCTTCGAGGACGAGCAGTGGGACGGGCTCGCCGACTGGGAGGGCGAGCTGTCGCCGCACTACGCCGAGGCGCAGCGGATGCTCGGCGTCGTCGAGACGCCGAACGACGACCCGGCCGACCTGCTGCTGAAGGAGCTGGGCGAGCAGCTCGGCGTCGGCGACACGTACAGAAAGACGCCGGTCGGGATCTTCTTCGGCGATCGGCCCGGCGTCACCGTGCCCGATCCGTTCTTCGGGGGCGAGGGTCCGGACCGCACCGGCTGCATGCAGTGCGGGCGCTGCATGGTCGGCTGCCCGCACGGCGCCAAGAACACGCTCGTGAAGAACTACCTGTACCTCGCCGAGCAGCGCGGCGTCACGGTCACGCCCGACCGCACCGTGATCGACATCAGACCGCTCGGCGCCGAGGACGGGTCCGACGGCTACGCGATCACGAGCGTCGCCTCGGGCATGCGGCGCAACCGCGGCCGCCGCACGCTCACGGCGCGCGGCGTCGTCGTAGCGGCCGGCGCGCTCGGCACGAACAGACTGCTGCAGCGCTGCCGCCTGTCCGGCTCGCTGCCGCGCATCTCGCACCGCCTCGGCGAGCTCGTGCGCACGAACAGCGAGTCGATCCTCGCGGTCACGGTGCCGGACGACTACCCGGAGGACCTCACGAGACGCGTCGCGATCACGTCGTCGATCTACCCCGACCCGCACACGCACATCGAGACGGTCACCTACGGCCACGCCGGCGACTCGATGTCGACGCTCTACACGCTGCTCGTGGGGAACGGCACGCGCGTGACGCGACCGCTGAAGCTGCTGGCGCAGATCGTCCGCCACCCGGTCCGGTTCGCGCAGACGCTGTGGCCGCGGGGCTGGTCACGCCGCACGATCATCGTGCTCGTGATGCAGACGCTCGACAACGCGATCGCCCTGCGGCCGAAGCTCACCCGCTCGGGCGAGGTCCGACTGCAGACGGAGCAGGATTCGACGAGACCGAACCCGACGTTCATCCCGGTCGCGAACGAGGCGGCCGAGTGGCTCGCGAGACGGACCGGCGGGATCGCGCAGAGCTCCGTGATGGAGGCGACGATGAACGTCCCGTCGACCGCCCACATCCTCGGCGGCGCGGTGATCGGACGCGACCCCGACCAGGGCGTCGTGGACGCCGACCAGCGCGTGTTCGGCTACGAGAACCTGCTCGTGTGCGACGGCGCCGCGGTGCCCGCCAACGTCGGCGTGAACCCGAGCCTGACGATCACGGCGCTCGCGGAGCGGGCGATGAGCCGCATCCCGGCGAAGGGCGACACGGCGTCGGCGCCCGAACCGGTCGCCGCAGAGCCCGAGGCGCCCGCCGAGCCGGCCGCCGCTTAGCCCTGCTCGCGCAGGAGCGCGCGGCGGACCTTGCCGCTGGCGGTCTTCGGCAGCTCGACGGCGAAGTCGATCCGGCGCGGGTACTTGTACGGCGCCGTCGTCGCCTTCACGTGATCCTGCAGCTCT
Organism: uncultured Actinomycetes bacterium; assembly: GCA_963770165.1. Taxonomy (GTDB): domain Bacteria; phylum Actinomycetota; class Thermoleophilia; order Solirubrobacterales; family Solirubrobacteraceae; genus Conexibacter. Next base: position 60,055 of record CAVYOK010000019.1, on the reverse strand, counting down.
CTCGCAAGCGCATCTGACGGGGCGGCGCCGTCGCGCAGCACGACGACCGCGCGCACGAGCGCGCCGCGCTCCTCGTCGGGCGCCGCCACGACGGCAGCCTCTGCGACGGCCGGGTGTGCGACGAGCGCGGACTCGACCTCGAACGGGCCGATGCGATAGCCGGCGGAGATGATCACGTCGTCGGCGCGCCCCTCGAAGTAGAGAAAGCCGTCGTCGTCCTGGCGGACGCGATCGCCGGTTCGCCAGGGTCTCGAGCGCGGGCGAGCGGGGAGGGCGAGGGGGCGGTGGGTGGGACCGTCTCCGATGTATCCGAGGAAGAACGTGGGGACGGTCCGCGGATCCGCCACCAGCTCACCGTCCTCGATCCACAGCCTCACGCCCGGCAGCGGGCGGCCCATCGAGCCGGGCCGGACCTGCTCGTCGAGCGGCGCGCCGGTCAGCTGGCCCGTCTCCGTCTGGCCGTAGCCGTCGCGGATCCACAGGCCGGTCGCCTCGTGGAAGGCGCGCAGCACCTCCGGGTTCAAGGCCTCGCCGGCGGCGACGAGCCCGCGCAGCCCTGACACGGGTCGTGGGTCCGCGCGCTTGGCGATCACGCGGTACTCGGTCGGCGCCATGCACAGCACGTTCACCTGCTCGCGCTCCAGGAGGTCGAGCCGCTCCTGCGGGTCGAAGCGGGCGTCGTGCAGCAGGGCGGTCGCGCCGCGCATCCACGGCGCGATGAAGACGTTGCGGGCGCTCTTCGACCACCCGCTCGCGGCGGTGCACCACACGAGATCGCCGGGACGCGCATCGAGCCAGTGCTCGCCCTGGAGGTGCTGGCCGGGGAGGTAGCGTTGGCCGTGCAGGACGCCCTTCGCCTCGCCGGCCGTGCCGCTCGTGAACGTGATCAGGCACGGGTCCTCCGGCGCGAGGTCGACCGCGGGGGCCGGTTCGGCCGCATAGAGCGCCTCGTCGGGGATGGTCAGGACCGGGATGCCATTCCCGCCCGCCCCCGCGGCCGTCAGCTCGACCGCGTTGCGCTCGTCCGCCAGCACGAGCCTCGGCTGCGCCGCGTCGAGCCGCAGTCGCAGGTCCTTCGCGCGCAGCTGCTCGGTGCACGCCAGCGCGACCGCGCCGATGCGGAAGCACGCGACCATCGCGCACACCCAATCGGGTCGATTGCCGATCAGCGTCATCACCGTGTCGCCGCGGCGCACGCCGTGCGCGGCGAACGTGCCGGCGAGGCGCGCGGAGCGGTCGGCGACCTCGCCGAAGCGCCACTCGCGTCGCGATCCGTCGCGCGCGAGCTCGATCAGCGCAAGCCGCTCGGCGGGTGCGGCGTCGACGACATCGCGCGCGAAGTTCACGGGCGGGCAGTCTCCCACGTCCTGCCTGCGGACCTTTCTCGAGCCTGCAGTTGTGAACCGTGGGGCGAGTGACACGGCGGGCGCAGATGCCCGCACAAGGGGCCGGCAGACGGGCATTGCCCCGGCTCGTTCGCCGGAAATGCGCGAGACCTGTGCTCGGCTCGCCAGAGACACGAGCGTTTCTTGGTCTGCGTAATTTATTGACAGTCTTGAGGCCGTTTTATAGACTCCTTCGCAGAGCGGGGAACACCTACTCCGTACGCGCGGAGTGGATCGGGGGACGCAAATGCTTAATGGCGCGGCAACGCGAGGACGGCTATGACCGTCCCTCGCGATATCGAGCTGCTCAAGTTCATGGAACCAGAGGACGTGCGCCGCGTGGCCGCCGAGTTCGGGACGCCGGTGTTCGTGTACGACGAGGCGACCCTGGAGCGCAACGCCCGGTACATGCAGTCGCTGCCGAACGCGTCCGGCCTTACGGTCCGCTACTCGCTGAAGGCGTGTCCGAGCCAGGCGATCATCCGCATCTTCGATCGGCTCGGCCTCTCGTTCGATGCGAGCTCGATATGGGAGGCGCGGCGCGCCATGCACGCCGGCGTCCGGCCCGAGAAGATCCTGCTGACGGCCCAGCAGGCCGAGTACCGCGACGGTCTGGCCGATCTGCTCGAGGCTGGCATGCAGTTCGACGCCGGCTCGCTCGGCCAGCTCGAGCGCTATGGGCAGTCGCGACCCGGCACGGAGGTCTCGATTCGCCTCAATCCCGGCTTCGGCTCAGGAATGGTGCGCCGTCTCACAGCGGGCGGCCCCAACTCGAGCTTCGGAATCTGGTACGAGTCGATGCCGGAGGTCATGGATCTCGTCGCGCTTCATGACCTGCGCGTCCGCCGGCTCCACACGCACATCGGCTCGGGTCACAATTGGGAAGTTCTCGTGCGTGCGGTACAGCTGGTGCTGAGGTTCGCTCGCGTGATGCCGGACGTGCGGGCTGTGAACCTCGGCGGCGGATACCCGGTCAAGGCGCTGCTGAGCGATCCCGTGCCTGACCACAGCGAGTGGGCAGCCGTCGTCGCGTCGCTGCTGCGCGAGTTCGCCGAGGAGACGGGCCGCCAGCTTCAGCTCGAGCTCGAGCCTGGGACCTACCTGACGGCCACCGCCGGCTCGATCGTGACGCAGGTGATCGACATCACCCGGAGCGGCTCCCGGGCCGACGGCAGCGGCCACACATTCGTGAAGATCGACGGCGGCCTGACGGAGATCCTGCGACCGTCGTACTACGGCGCCCGCCATCCGCTTGTCTCCGTGCCTCAGGCTGGTCCTGAGCGCGACACGATCGAGAGCTACTGCGTGGCGGGGCACTGCTGCATCGCCGGCGACGTCCTCACGACGCGCGTCGGTGACGTGGAGCAGATCGAGGCCGTGCCGCTGCGACGGACAGAGGTGGGCGACTACGTCGTGATCGAGCGAGGCGGCGGCTACTGCTCGAGCATGGCGATGAAGAATTTCAACTCGTATCCCGAGGCGCCCGAGGTGCTGCGCTGTGGCGATGGCTCGTTCGAGCTGATCCGGGCGCGCCAGACGCTCGAGCAGATGATCGCGAACGAGCGGATGCCCGTCGATCCGCGTCCCGGAATCGGTATGGGCGACAACGGGACGACATCCACGATTGAGGGGGAAATACACGATGAGCGGGTCGCCGGCACGCATTGACGGGACGCTGGACGGGGCACGGGATGTCGCACTCGCGCCGGTGCGGGGGCCGGACCTGCGGCGGAACCTGCCGCAGGATCTCTTCCCGAAACGCCCACTCCGATTCGCCGCCAAGTTCGGCCTGGCGATGGCGATCATCGCCGCCTGCTACGCAGCGATCTTGGCATCGGTCGGTTGGGCGGCCACCGTGGTCGCGGTCGTCGTCCTCGGGCTCATGTACGCGCACCTCGTCGAGCTGCAACACGAGTGCCTCCACGAGCACGCGTTCAACTCGCGTCGCCTCAACCGCGTTTACGGGTTCTTCTGTGGGCTCTTCATGCTCAGCTCGTACTCGCATTACAAATACGATCACCTGCGGCATCACGCGTCACTCGGGAAGCCGGACAACCGCGAGTTCTTCAACTATCGGTTCCGCCGTCTCAACAGCACGCCAGGATTCTTCCGCGCCGCGTACCACCTCGGCCGCTATGCGGACGTGATACGTGACATGGCACGCGCGGCGACCAACCGGCCGCTCCCGAGCGTCCCACGCGTGCGCGACCGCAAGCGGATCTTCACGGAGTACCGGTTCTTCCTGCTCGCGATCGTCGGAGCTGTCGCGTTCACCGCAGTGACCGGAAACGCGTTCTTCCTGCTCGCCTGGCTCGTGCCCGTGCTGCTCATATCAGAGCCGACACACTTCTTGATCGAGCTTCCGGAGCACTTCGGGCTCAACACCCAGACGACTCCCGACGTCCTGGAGAACACGCGAACCATCTATGCATCCGGCTTTGCGCACTGGTTCACCAACGGCAACAACCTGCACACCGCTCACCACTACCACCAGGGCGTGCCGATGGCGAACGTCAGGAGGCTGGATGACCTGGTTCGCGATCGGTACAGGGCGGTAGAGCAGTCGTACTGGGCCTTCTATCGCAAAGTGATGACCGGAGAGATCCGCTATGCGGATCCCGAGCTTGAGACCTGCATGACGCGATGAGCCCGCCGTCGTCATCCACCGACGGCCTCCGGGTGGCGGTCGTCGGTGCCACGGGCGCTGTCGGGGGTCAGATGCTCGAGCTGCTGGCGCAGCGGCGATTCGATGCGGCGGAGGTCGTCCCATTCGCGTCGGATCGATCGGCGGGCCGGACGCTTGCCTGCGACCGCTTCGGCACGCTGCGGGTGCGGGCGCTGAGCGAGTCGTCGATCGACGGCTTCGACCTCGCGCTCTTCTCCGCCGGATCGCACGTGTCGAGTCGCTGGGCGCCGCGCTTCGTCGAGCGGGGCGCGGTGGTCGTGGACAACTCGTCCTACTGGCGCATGCATGCCGACGTCCCGCTCGTCGTCACGGAGGTGAACGCGGAGACCCTCGACGATCACCAGGGCATCGTGGCCAACCCGAACTGCTCGGCCATGCAGCTCGTGGTGGCACTCAAGCCGATCCACGACGCAGCAAGGCTCGAGCGGCTCGTCGTCTCGACCTACCAGTCGGCGTCGGGCACCGGCGTGCGCGCCGTTCGCGAGCTTCAGCAGCAGGCCCGCGCGATCGCGAACGGCGCGGAGCCCCCCCGGCCGGCGGTCTATCCGCACCAGCTCGCGTTCAACGTGCTGCCGCAGGTGGAGACGTTCAAGGACGGCGACGACCACACCACCGAGGAGCGCAAGATGATCGCCGAGACGCGCAAGATCATGGGGCTCCCGCAGCTGCGGATGAGCGTCACCTGCGTGCGCGTGCCGGTCTTGGTGTCGCACTCGGAGTCGGTCAACGTCGAGACCGGCGAGAAGCTCGATCCCGAGCGCTGCCGCAAGCTGCTCGCCGCGGCCCCCGGCGTCGCAGTCGTGGACGATCCTGCCGCCGGCCGCTACCCGCTGCCGATCGATGCGGCGGGACGCGACGAGGTCTTCGTCGGACGCATTCGCCGCGACCCTTCACACGCGCGTGCCCTGAACCTCTGGGTCGTGGCGGACAACCTGCGAAAGGGCGCCGCGCTCAACGCGGTGCAGATCGCCGAGCTCCTGCACGCGCGCCGACTGCTGGCTGCGCTCAACGGATCGACCAGGGAATCACGTCGCGCAGCGAGTCCCGCTCCATCAGCAGCATGAGCACGCGATCGACGCCCAGCCCGGCGCCGGTCACGGGCATCATGCCGTAGGCCAGCGTTCGCACGAACTGGTCGTCGAGGCTGTGGAGGCCGTTGGCCCCCTGCGCCCTCGTGTTGCGAGTCTGCTGCTCGGCGAAGCGCATCTGCTGCTCGTCGGGATCGTTCAAGTTCGTCGTGCCGCTCGCGATCTCGATGCCGGCGATGACCGCCTCGAACGACTCGCCGAGCTCCGGCACCTCGGGGTGCTGGCGCCCGAGCGGGAAGGTCTCGCGCGGAAAGTCGATGACGAAGGTCGGCTCGGCGAGCCTCGGCTCGACCAGCCGCCCGTACACGGCGGCGACCAGGTCCGGCCAGTCGGGGTTCGGGTCACCGTCGATCTTCGCCAGCTGCGTCAGCGTCTCCCGATCGGCCGACATGATGTCCACGCCGGTCTTCTCTCTGATCGCCTCACGCGCCGTGATTCGCCGCCAAGGGCGCGTGAGATCGAAGGCGCCGCCGTCGCGCTCGAATCGCAGCTTGCCGAAGACCTCCTCCGCGGCAGCAGTGACGACGGCTTCGATCAGGTCCATCGTGTCGTGGTAGTTCCGGTAGCCCTGCAGCCACTCCAACATCGTGAACTCGAAGTGGTGGCGCTTGGACATGCCCTCGTTGCGAAAGCACGTGCCGAGTTCGTAGACGTCCTCGAAGCCGCCGGCGGTCAGGCGCTTCAGGTGCTGCTCGATCGAGATGCGCAGGTACAGGTCGCTGTCGATCGCACGGCCGCGCGTGACGAACGGCCGCGCGTTTGAGCCGGAGGCGTGCGGCAGCAGCTCCGGCGTGTCGACCTCGAGGAACCCTCTCGCGTCGAACCAGTGGCGCAGGAAGCGCTTCAGCGTGTTGCGCGTGCGAATCATCTCGCGGGTGGCGTCCCCCGCGATCAGGTCCGCCTCCTGCCAGCTCATGTGTCGATCCGGCGGCTCCGCGCTCCGTGCCGGCGGCACGAGCAGGGCCTTTCCCAGGATGACCAAGCTGTGCGCCTTGACGACGAGCTCGCCACGCTGGTTCTCGGCGGGACTCCCGACGACTCCGATGATGTCTCCCACGTCGATGTCGGCGATCAGCCTGTGTCCCTCCTCGCCGAGCTCGTCGCGCAGGCACAGGATCTCGATCTCCGCCGAGCTGTCGCGCAGATCCATGAAGACGACATGGCCGTGGTGGCGCCGACCCATCAGCCGGCCCGCGACTCGGACGCCGGCTCTGCCGGAAGCGGGCGCGGCCTGAAATGCAGCGATAGCGGTGCGGTCCCCGAACACCGCCGCGTACGGGTCGATGCCGCGTGCGCGCAGACGTTCGATCTTGGCGCGCTTGTCCGCCATGATCGCCGCCTCCTTCGGGGTGGCGTCCGAGATCGCGCCCCCGACAGTTCCGCTCATCGCCGTCCCCCTCGACGTGTCGGCCTACCAATGACACCAACGCTTCAAGTATATTTGTCGCGTTAGGTCCGTACCGCACTTGGTGGCGGGCTGTCGTTTGGGGGAACGATGCAATCGACGGGTGTACGCGACCAGGCGCGCGAGGCTGGTGTGCCCGGTCTGTACGACCACGGGGCCGTGGAGGCCCGCTGGCAGGCCGCTTGGCAGGACGACCGTGCTCACGCGACGCCGGCGTCGGACGAGCGCGAGCGGGCCTTCGTCCTCGCAAGCTACCCGCCCGTCTCGGAGCGTGCCGGTCTCGGCGACCTCCGCGCGTTCGCCATCGCCGACGCGTACGCGCGCGTCCGGCGCGCGAAGGGGCACGCCGTGCTGTTCTCGCTCGGCTTCGACTGCTCCGGCATCGCCTCGGACGACCACGCGGACGCGCGCTGTGCCGTCGCCCGGAGCCAGCTCACCCGGCTCGGTTGCTCGGTCGACTGGGGCCGCGCCTTCGCCTCCTCCGAACCGGACCACCGGCGGCGGTCGCAGCAGGTGTTCCTCACGCTGCTTGAGCGCGGCCTGGCGTACCGCCGTGGTGGCCAGTGGTTCCTGCGGTCCAGCGCCTATGCGGAGGAGAACGAGCGCGCCCTCGACACGTGGCCGGGGTGGAGCGACGAGGCCGTCCGCGCTCAGCGGGAGGCGCTCAGTCCTGTCCACGGCTTCGAGGTGGACGCCGTCGTCTTGGGTGGGCCGAGCCTCGCCGTCTTCACTCCTCATGGCGAATCGATCGAGAGGGCGGCCTTCGTCGCCGTTTCCCCCGGCCACTCCGACGTCGGCGCGTTCACGGCGGACCCGGGGGTCGCGGCCCAGGTCGAGGAGGCGCACGAGGTCGACTGGCTGAGCGACACGAACGGTGGGAGACGCGTCCGGGTGGTGGCGACGGGGCTGCAGGCCAGCGTGCCTGGTGCCTCGAGCCTGCTTCCAGTCGTGATCTCGCCCCTGTTCGACGACCGTTTCGGTGAGACGGCGGTGCTCGGCATCCCGGAGCACGACGACGGCGCTCGGCTGGCCGCGGAGACGTTGGAGGCAGCGTCTGCGGGTCTGTGGAGGGTGGCCCCGACCAGCGCCAAGCCGCGCGCCGCAGCTCGGTATCGGTTGAGCGACGTCCCGATCAGTACGTCATGCCCCGTGGGCGTGCCGCTTCCGTTGCTGGAGTGCGCTCGCTGCGGCACGGAGCCGGCGCCGCTCGAGCAGTTGCCGCTGCAGACTCGCGATGAGCAGGATGGACAGCCCGGCTGCGCATGTCCCCGCTGTGGCGACCCGGCGCGGCGGGAGGTGCATACGCTCGCTCCCCGCTTCGACGAGATGTGGATGTGGCTGTCGCTCTGCGTGCCGGCCGAGGATCGTGCCGCGCCGAGCTTCGGCCACCCCTCGCATGGACGCTGGCTGCCAGCCCAGCAGGTGGTCGGCGGGGCGGAGGCCGGACGTCGGCTGCTCGACGAGCGGACGATCGCCAAGATGCTTCAGGACGCCGGCGAGCTGCCGGAGCTGGCACGCGAGCCGGTGGAGAGCGCTGTCGTACACGGCTCGGTGCGCGTCGAAAGCGGCAAGACGGATGCCGACACGGCGGATCCGTCCGAGCTGCTGGAGCGTGTCGGAGCCGACGCGCTCCGTCTCGCCTTGCTCAAAGCGGCCGCCCCTGGGACCACCTTCACCTGGAACGACGAGCCGCTTCGTCACTCCGGACGGTTCCTTGCCGAGCTGTGGAACTACGCGGAGCCGCGCCTGCGCGCTTGGGAGCCTGGTGCCGGCAGGATCGACGGCTCGACGAGATGGCGGCGACGCCTGATGGTGTGGTGCCGCGTGGGCGCCGACAAGGTGGCGACCGACGTCGAGCAGCTCAAGCCGCACCGCGCCACCCACAACGCGCTCCTGCTGCTGACTCGGATCGAGGACTTCGAGGCGAGGGTGCTGACAGCGAACGGCGAGCTGGACGCCAAGGACCGCGAGGCCGTGGTCGCGGCGATCCTCGTCTTAGTCCAGGTGCTCGCGCCGTTCGTCCCGCACATCGCGGAGGAGATGTGGTCGGTCGCCGGCCACGAGACGTTGCTCGCCACCACGCCGTGGCCCGAGGTTTCATGACAATCGTTCACCATCATGCGTCCGTAGCTCAATCGGTTTGGTCCGGGGCTTCGCGGGCGGTAGGACCAGGACGCCGTTGGAGTCACTCAGCCGGGGGCATTGATCTGCCGGTGGCTCGTCGCCGCTCATCGCGGCCGCGGCGCTCGACCTATCGTCTCACCCTTGGCTTTAGAGCAGCGGCCTTTGGAGCCGCCGGTACGGGTTCGAATCCCGTCGGACGCACTGCTCTGCCGTCGTCAAGCGGCGCCATCATCTGCCGGTTGTACAGCCGGAAGCCGGCACGCTCGTAGAGCCGGTCGGCGCCGTCGTTGCCCTTGACGACGGTCACCGACCAGTACGTCGCTCGTTCCTCACGCAGCCGCTGGCGGACGGCTTCGAGCAGGAGGGAGCCGATCCCCTGCCCACGCAGGTGCGTGGCGACGACGAGTGTCTCGAGCTCTCCGACGCGCTCGCCGACCGCGAACGTCTCGCCGGCCGGCCGGGTCCGCACGAACGCGTAGCCGCCGGGCTCCGCGCCGTGGTCCTTCGCCGGCACCGCGAGCAGCAGGCTGCCCTCGCCGCTTGCCATCCAGTCGAGGTACGCCTGCCGGCGCCCGCGCCAGGACTCGTCGGGGTTGCGGAACGGCCAGATCGGGTCCGCGACCTGCTGATGATGCGCGAGCAGTGCGCGCCACAGCGACTCGATGCGATCGATCTCGTCGCGTGCGACGACGAGCACCGCGTACCTGTCCGCGACCCCCATGCGCGCAGCTTATCCGGGCGAGGACCGTGCGGTCGCAGACTGGGATCTCGCGTATCCTCGGGGTGAAATCCGAGACCTTCCACGTTTCCCGACCCGGAGCGAATGACCCCATGGCCGTAGCGATCGAGAAGACCGACGAGCAGCAGGCGATCTGCGAGATGGTGCGGCAGTTCGCGGACGAGCAGATCCTCCCGAACGCCGAGCACTACGACCACGAGGACAGCTTCCCGGGGCCGATCGTCGAGCAGATGAAGGAGCTCGGCCTGTTCGGCGTCACGATCCCCGAGGAGTACGGCGGAATGGAGCTCGACCTGACGACCTACGCGATGATCGTCGAGGAGCTCTCACGCGGCTGGATCTCGATCTCCGGGGTGATCAACACGCACTTCATCGGCTCCTACCTGCTGATGAAATTCGGCACCGAGGAGCAGAAGCAGAACTACCTGCCGCGCATGGCGACCGGCGAGATCCGCGCAGCCTTCTCGCTGTCCGAGCCGGAGCTCGGTTCCGACGTCGCCGCGATCAAGACGACCGCCAAGAAGCGCGACGACGGCGCGTGGGAGATCAACGGCCAGAAGATGTGGGTCACGAACGGCTTGCGCTCGGACCTCGTGTTCGTGCTCGTGCGCACGGATCTGAACGCCGAGAAGCCGCAGCGCGGCATGACCTGCTTCATCGCCGAGAAGGTCGCGGGCGAGCACGAGAACACCGGCGAGTACGCGGGCCTGAACGTACCTCCTCAGCTCAGAAAGATGGGCTACAAGGGGGTCGAGTCGACCGAGCTCGTCTTCGACGGCTACGTGTGTCCCGCCGAGCGCATCATCGGCGGCGAGGCAGCGGGCCTCAACAAGGGCTTCCCGCAGATGATGGACGCGCTCGAGGTCGGGCGCGTGAACGTCGCTGCGCGCGGCGTCGGGATCGCGCAGCGCGCGCTCGAGCTGGCGCTGCGCTACTCGCAGGAGCGTAGAACGTTCGGCAAGACGATCTCCCAGCACCAGGCGATCCAGTTCAAGCTCGCCGACATGGCGACGCAGGTCGACGCGGCGCGCCTGTTGACGATCCGCGCGGCGCGCATGAAGGACGCCGGCGTGCGCTCCGACCTTGAGGCCGGCATGGCGAAGCTGTTCGCCTCTGAGGCCGCCCGCTTCTGCGTCGAGGAGTCGTTCCGCATCCACGGCGGCTACGGCTACTCGAAGGAGTACGAGATCGAGCGGCTCTACCGCGATGCGCCGCTGCTGCTGATCGGCGAGGGCACGTCCGAGATCCAGCGCATGGTGATCGGGCGCAAGCTGCTCGAGCGGCACAAGATCTGATGGTCGAGCCCACGATCTCGTGGCCTCGACCATCTAGTCTTCGCTTCCGCTTCGCTTCATGACCTCCGCCACGGACACCAGAAGCCTCATCGAGCAGGGCGTGCAGAACTTCCTCGCGGACGTCCCCGCCCTGCAGCCGCTGAGACTCGTCGTCGGGCTCGAGCTGCGCGGGCGCGGCGACATCCAGATGTATCGCGTCGAGCTGCCCGGTCCGGTCGTGACGAAGGACATCGCCTCTGACGCGAAGGTTCGCCTGCAGGTCACGCGCTCGCACTTCAACGAGCTGGCGGCCGACGGCAGAGTCAAGCACTGGCGCGCCGCGTTCGAGCACGGCGATGCGAAGGCGACCGGCGTCGACCAGATCCTCAGACTGATCCGGCAGGTCGTCGAGCGCCAAGAGGAACGCTCGCGCACGCGCAAGGCGCGGGGCTAGATGGTTGATTCCACGATCTCGCGGCGCGAGGGTCACGCTGGGCGGCGCTGGGCGCCACGCGGCGTCTCGCCAATGCCACCAGCATTGGCTTCGACACCGCGCGTCCCCCAGCATCCGCCCATCGCACCCCTCGCATCCACGAATCTCGTGGAATCAACCATCTAGGCGTCGTACCGCGGACGCTCGCCGAACCCCTTGGGTGGGTGGCGACGGAGCAGGCGATCGAGCAGACGACGCCGGCGCGGCAGCTGCTCCCACTCGCTCCGTGACATCAGCGGCTTGAGCGTGACGGAGCTCAGCCAGGTGCTCTTGGGAAGCGACTCGCCGAGGCGCCATGCCTCTTCGAAGGTGAGTCTTCTCGACATGCGATTCACCCTACGAGCGCCGCAACCGCGAGTCCACACATCATGACGAGGATTCCGCACACCATCGAGGTGAAGCGGGCGTTGAGGCGATCGAGCAATGCGGCGTTCTCCCTTGCGTTTGGACCAAAGCGGGCGATCATCGTCACGTAGAACGCCTCGATGTCCCCGAGTGCGCCGCCCCGATCGAGACTGCTTGCGAGCGCCTGCACATCGGTCTCGACCGCCACGAGGTCGCCGAAGGCGAGAATCGCGATCGCCTCAAAGACTGCGGAGCAGAAGCCGCCGACAGCGACGAGCAGCGCGAGCGTCCCGGCGAGCGAGTGCGGCGGATCGCCGCCGACGAGCGGACCGCTCAGCAGCGTCGTACCGAGGGCAGCAGCGGCGAGCGAGGGGCCGAGGCGGCTGCGGAGGGCGTCGGCCCGACGCTCTTGTTCGGCGAGCGCGCGCAGCGCGAGGTCGTAGAGGCGGGCGAGGGGTTCCGGCTCGGACACGCAGCTGACGCTACGGGGCGCGCTGCGGCGCCACCATAGGCGTTCGCAGAGGTTCTGCGCGCAGATGCGCCAGATGCCGCCACGTGCTGGGTAGGCTCGAAGCATGGGCGAGGGCGAGCGGCCAGCCGGGCTGCGGATGCCGGCGGAGTGGGCGACGCACGAGCGCACGTTGATCGCGTGGCCGGCGCGCGAGGAGGCGTGGCGCGGCGCGACGATCGAGCAAGCGCGCGACGTGCACGCGCAGGTCGTCGCGGCCGTCGCGGCGTTCGAGCCCGTCACCCTTGTCGTCGATCCTGCGCATGCCGACGACGCGCGCAGACGCGTCACGGCCGACGTCGTCGAGCTGCTCGAGGCGCCGCTCGACGACTCGTGGCTGCGCGACTCCAGCCCGCTGATCGTCGTGGGACCCGACGGCCGGCGCGCCGGCATCGACTTCCGCTTCAACGCATGGGGCGAGGCGTTCACGCCCTATGACAAGGACGCGGCGATCGGGCGGCGGCTGCTCGAGCACCTCGGGATCGAGCGCTTCGCCTCGCCGCTGGTGCTGGAGGGCGGCTCGATCGCCGTCGACGGCACCGGCCGGCTCGTGACGACCGAGCAGTGCCTGCTCAACCGCAATCGCAACCCGCTGCTCGATCGTTCCGAGATCGAAGCGGAGCTGCGCGCTCACCTCGGTGCTGAGCAGATCGTGTGGCTCGGGCGCGGACTCGTCGAGGACGCCGACACCGATGGCCACGTCGACAACGTCTGCGCCTTCCTGGCGCCGCGCCGGGCCTTGCTGCAGACCGTCGCCGACGCGGACGACGCCAACCGGCCGCACGCCGAGGAGAACGGGCGCCGCCTGCGCGACGCGGGCATCGAGCTCGAGCGCTGGGAGCTGCTGCCGCGCACGACGCGCGCCGACGGCAGCGTCGTCGCCATTCCCTACACGAACTTCTACCTCTGCAACGGCGGCGCGATCGTGCCGCTCGGCGAGCAGAACCCGGACATGGACGCCGAGGCGCTCCGGCGCCTCGGCGCGCTGCTGCCCGGCCGCGAGATCGTCGGCGTGCCCGGCAGAGTCCTCGCGCTGGGCGGCGGGGGAGTGCACTGCATCACGCAGCAGGTCCCGCTCGGCTGAGCTCGACGTAGTCGCGCAGGCGCATGCCGGGCGCTCCCTTGCTGCAATAGATCGATGAGGGTGCCGGCATCAGCAGAACAGGTCGATCGCCGCGCCTGGATTGCCCTCGCCGTCGTCTGCCTCGGCCAGTTCATGGTCGTGCTCGACTCGACGATCGTGAACGTCGCGCTCGAGGACATCCAGGCCGACCTCCACTTCAACGCCGCCGAGCTCACCTGGGTCGTGAACGCCTACCTCGTCACGTTCGGCAGCTTCATGCTCGTCGCCGGCCGCCTCGGTGACCTGCTCGGCCGCCGCCGCGTCTTCCTCTTCGGCATCGCGCTGTTCACGCTCGCCTCGGTCGCGTGCGGGGCCGCCGACAGCCCCGGCCTGCTGATCGCCGCTCGCTTTGTGCAGGGGATCGGCGGCGCGGTCGCCTTCTCGGTCACGATCGCGCTGATCGTCAGCGAGTTCCCCGGCGTCGCCGACCGCGCGAAGGCGATGAGCATCTACATGTTCGTCGCGATCGGCGGCGCGTCGGTCGGACTGCTGCTCGGCGGACTGATCGTCGCGTCCGTCGACTGGCACTGGATCTTCTTCATCAACCTCCCGATCGGCGTCGCGACGGTGCTGCTCGGCCGCGCCTACATCGACGAGCGCGAGTCGCTCGGCCTGCGGGGCGGCATCGACGTGGCCGGATCGGTGCTCGTGACCGTCGCGCTGATGCTCGGCGTCTACGCGATCGTCGGCTCAGCCGAGCACGGCTGGGGCTCGGCTCGCACGCTCGGCTGGGGCGGCGCGTCGCTCGCGCTGCTTGTCGCCTTCCTCGTGCTCGAGACGCGGCTCGCGAACCCGATCCTGCCGCTCCGCATCTTCCGCGTGCCGGGCCTCGCGGGCGCTGCCGTCGTGCGCGGGCTCGTGCTGGCCGGCCTCTTCTCGATCTTCTTCTTCGGCACGCTCTACCTGGAGGAGGTCCGCGAGCTGAGCCCGCTCGCCACCGGCGTCGCGTTCCTGCCGATGACGCTCACGATCGGCGCGCTGTCGCTCGGTCCGGTGGCGCGCGTCATCGTCCGCTTCGGGCCCAAGGCGGTGCTCGTCACGGGTCTCTCGACGCTGATCGCGGGGCTCGTGCTGTTCTCCTCGGTGCAGGCGCAGACGCCGTACGCGCCGCTGCTGCTGGTCGCGTTCATCGTGCTGGGCCTTGGCGCCGGCTCGACGTTCGTGCCGCTTCTGACGATCGGGATGGCGAGCGTCCCGTCGCGCGACGCCGGCCTCGCGTCGGGGATCCTCAACGTCTCGATGCAGGTCGGCTCGGCGCTCGGGCTCGCCGTCCTCGGCGCGCTCGCCGCCAACCGCACGTCAGCGTTGGTGGCGGACGGTCACACGCACTCTGCGGCGCAGCTCGGCGGCTATCACCTGGCGTTTGTGACGGGCGCCGGCTTGGTGACGCTCGCGCTGATCGTGTCGCTGCTCGTGCTGCGCTCGCCGGCGCCGCAGTCGGAGGACGTGCGCGAAAGGGAGCCGCAGGCCGAGCCGCAGCCGGCCTGAGGCGGCCGGACGGCCGCGCGCGGCGGCCCTAGACTCGGTCGCGTGAGCGCGATCGAGCTGATCGTCGCGACGGGTGAGCCGCTCGCCTCGCCGGCGCGCGTGGCGCCCCCGCAGCGCGGCACCTTCCGCGTCGGCGCGGTCCAGCACCGCTGGCACGACGTGCCAGCCGCGCGAGGCCGCGCCGGCGGAAGGGATCCGGCTCGCGGTCGAGCGGGGCACACGGCTCGTGTGCCTGCAGGAGCTGACGCTGTCGCCATACTTCGCGGTCGATGCCGAGCCGTCGCCGGAGGCGCTCGCGCGGGCGGAGGCGGTTCCCGACGGCCCGACGACGGACTTCCGCGACTGGCTCGAGCTGTTCCCGTTCTCAGAACGCGCCGGCCAGACGCCTATGGGTCATTGACGCAGGCGTAGACGCGGCTCACGCGTTCGCGCTGGACAGGTACAGCAGCTCCCGTTCCCGCACGACGAGCCGGTAGCCGGCGCGGGTGAGCTCGTCGACGACGAGCGGCAGTATGTAGATTTCCTCACCGATCGTCGCGCTGGGCGCCCGCACGAAGACGGCGCGCACGCGTGCGCGTCTGATCGCGCGCAGCGTGAGCGCGAGCTGCTTCGGCGTGCGGATCGCTTCGACGCTCGAGAAGGGCGAGACGTTCCTGAGCCCGAGGTCATGTGCGAGCCGATGCCCGAGCAGCGCGAGGATCGCGACGTGCTCACCGGGATGCGTGAACTGTGCCACGAACGCGCTCGCGGCCGGCTGCTCGAACAGCGGCAGCGGCGCCGGCTTCCTGAGCCGGTCGAGCTGCGCCGAGGGAAGCGGCGTGTTCGGCAGTGCCGCGATCGCCACGCCGAACCCGATCATCACGGAGAGCTCGGCGACGCTCGGAAGTCGCGGCCTGACCGCAATACCGCGCACGACCACGATCAGCAGCAGGACGAGGGCGAGGATCCAGGTGGGGAAGAGGCACAGCAGTGTGCCGAGTTCCGAGCGCCCGACGTAGTAACTGCCTGCAAGCAGGCCGAAGACCCCCGCGTAGGCGAGCAGCCCGGTCAGCAGCTGGTCCGGCTCACGTCTGAGCGTGCGCACGACGCTGAGCCCGAACGCCGCGACGAACGTCGCGTACAGCATCAGGTGGAGGCCGAACGTCGGCATCGGCAGCGAGCCCCAGCCCTCGACGCCGAACAGCCGCGCGAACTCGACGACGAGCGTGAAGTCCGGCAGCGCGCCCGTTCGCACGAGCGTGAGCAACGACACGAGCGCGGCGGCGCCGAGCAGCCCGAGCACCAGCGAGCGCAGCGTGCGCGCCCACTGCCGTGGGCGCGCCAGCAGCAGCGCCGCGCCCGCTCCGGTGAACGCGCCGAGCCCGAACTCGGCGTTGTTGATGAGCACGAGGCCGGCGGCGAGGAACAGCGCCCACGCGCCACGCGGACGGTCGCCGTCGAGGTGGCGCGCCGTCAGCCACGCGAGCAGGAACGGGCCGCCGCAGCGCAGCGGCCAGAAGCTGTAGATCCCGACGAGGCTCATTCCCTGCGTGGGCGAGCCCTGGACCCACCAGGCCATCGCCAGCACCGGCACGTAGAGCGCCAGCGCGAGCGGCGCGCTGCGCGTGCAGCGCCGGAGCACGCCGAACAGCGAGAGCAGCGCGAGGCCGCTGAACAGGCCCATCGTGACAGTCCAGGTGCCGAGCGTGGCGCCGAACAGGCGCAGTGACGCGGCGCCGACGTAGGCCCACAGGTGCCCATAGAGCGCATGGAAGTCGACGAGCGTCGTGCGGCCGTTGAGCACGGCCCATGACTCGCTCGATTGCCACTGTATGAGGTTGAGGTTGCCTGCGTTCCCGATCGTGCTGTCGAGCTGGACCGCGCGCAGCAGCCAGTCGGTCGTCACGAGCGTCGCGACCGCTCCGCACACGAGCAGCGCGCCGCGCCGTTCGCGCACAAGCGCTCCGCCGCGCGCGATCGCGCGCGGCGAGCGCAGCACCGCCGTCAGCGCGAGCGCGAACAGCACCGCGACCGCGAGCGTACGCGGTATGAAGAAGCGGATCGGCGCCTGCGGGACGTCGAGCACGTCGGCGGCGAAGCCGTAGGCGGTGAGCGCGCACAACACGACGAAGGCGGTCGTCACCGCGCGCGTCACGTGCACGGCGATGGGAGCCAGCGACCGCGGCAGGTGCGGGCGCCGCCGCGCGAGCCGCCAGGTCACGAGTGCGAACAGCAGCGGCGCCAGCAGCGCGAGCGCGTAGCGCGCGCGCTCGGTCGGCTCCGGGCGGGCCGGTATGCCGGGTATCACCTCGCCGGTCGGCTCGAAGAACGCGCGTCCGAGAGGCGGGCCGAGCACCACGATCGCGGCCACCGCGACGAGCGCGCACGGCACCAGCGCCAGCCAGGCGATCTCTTCGACGCGCAGCGGACGCGTGCGCTCGCGCACGCGCGTGGCGGTCGCCGCGCCCACCGGTTCCCCCATTGAACCATATTACTGTTGTTCATCGCCGGCGCGGCGGCGGCGACGGGTCAGCTGTGCAGGACGGCGCCCTCGTCGTAGAGCTTCACGACGCGCACGGTGCCCTGCGGCGCGGCGTCGATGCACAGTCTGCAGAGGACGCACTCGTCGAGGTTCTGCTCGTTGACGCTGAGCGTGCCGCCCTCGCCGCCGGTCGCGAAGATGTCGACGGGGCAGACCTCGGTCAGCTTTGCCGCCAGCTCCGGGTCGTTCGCGACCGCGGCGTCGACCTCGACGTCGATGAACGTGCCGGGCATCAGACGGCGCTCCTCTCGGCGATTCTGCTCTTGACGATGTCGGGGATCTGGGAGATCTCCTCGGCCACCACGATCCCGGCCTCGGCGAGGCGCTGGATCTTCTCGGTCGCCGTGTCGGCCTTGCCCTCGACGATCGTGCCGGCGTGGCCGAAGCTCATGCCCGGCATCTCGTCCATGAAGCGCCCGGCCATGAAGGCGACGATCGGCAGGCGCGAGTCGTGCTCCTTCACCCAGCGCGCCAGCTCCGCCTCCATGCGCCCGCCCGGCTCGGTGTAGATGACGATCGCCTCCGTCTGCTCGTCGGCCTCGAACAGTGGCATCAGCTCCGCGTAGGAGGAGCCGATGATCGCGTCGCCGCCGATCGAGACGGCGGTCGACTGGCCGAGACCCGCGGCGGTCAGGGTGGAGGACATCTCCGTCGTCATGCCACCCGATCGGGAGATCACTCCGACCGAGCCTGGGCTGTATGCCTTGGCAGCATCTTTGGCCGGGCCGCCGATGCCGCCCATCTTGATCACGTCGGGAACGATGATCCCGAGGCAGTTCGGGCCGATGATGCGCGCGTCGTGCTGCTTGGCGAACTCGACCATCTGCGCGACGTCGCGGCGCGGGATGCGCTCGGTCACGATCACGATCAGCTTGATGCCGTTCGCGATCGCCTCCAGCACGGCGTCCTTCGTGAAGGCGGGGGGGACGGTGACGACGGAGCCGTCGATCGGGCCGCCGTGGTGCTCGACCGCCTGCGCGACGGTGTCGAACACCGGCACGCCGTGGACGTCGCGACCCTTGCGGCCCGGCGTCACCCCGCCGACGATCTTCGCGCCCTCGCCGTAGTCGAGGCACTCGCGCGTCAGGTTCACGGCCTCGCGGCCGGTGATGCCCTGGACGATGAACGTCGTGTCCGCGTCGATGAGGATGCTCATGCCGCTGCTCCCTGGATCTTCTCGACCGCGCGGCGCGCGGCCTCGTGCATGGACACCGAGCGGTCGCAGTACTCGACCCCGTACTTCTCCAAGATCTTGAAGCCCTCGTCCTCCCATGCGCCCGGGATCCGGAAGATCGCGATCTTCTCGGCCGGGTCGTGGCCCAGCTCCAGGCACGCCTTGACGACGCCGCGCGCGACGATGTCGACGCGCGTGTTGGAGACGATCGACATCATCACCGCGATCTTCTCGACGCCCGGCTTCTGCAGCACGAGCTTCGCCAGCCCGCAGGCCTTGCTGACCGACGGATTGCCGCCGATCTCGCAGTAATTGGCCGGTCTGCCGCCGTGCGCGCGGACCGCGTCGAACAGCGTCAGCGAGCCGCCTCCGGCGCCGATCACCAGCCCGAGGTTGCCGTCGAACTCGGTCACGTTGCCCGCGACGCCGCGATGGTCCTGCGCGTCGACCTCCTCGCCGGCGAGCTCGAACGGCGTCGCCTCGCGCGCCTGGCGCGTCTCCTCGTCGCCGACGCCGAGGCCGGTCAGAACGGTCTTCTGACGCGGGCGCGCCTCGTTCTCCATGTCCATGTGTGCGTCGACGGCGACGAATCTGCCGTCCTCGAGCATCGCGAGCGGGTTGATCTCCGCCAGCGTCATGTCGTGTCTGACGAAGAGACGAGCGAGGCGGGCCAGAATGGGCGTGGCACGAGTCAACGCGGATCCCGTGACACCAATCGAGGCGATCACCTGCTTCGCCTGGTAGTCCGACACCTCCATCAGATTCGAGAAGGGCGCGCGCCCGACTCTGTCCGGATGCGTCTCGGCGACCTCCTCGATGTCGATCCCGCCCATGTCGGAGAACAGCATCACCGGCTGCTTGCGGATCCCGTCCCACACGACGCCGGCGTAGAACTCCTGCTTGACGTTCACCTTGGAGTCGACCAGCACGCCGCGCGGCTGGTGACCGTTGATCTCCAGGCCGAGGACGAACTCCGCCTCCCTGGCGGCCTGGTCCGGGTCGTCGGCGAATCTCACGCCGCCGGCCTTCATGCGCCCGCCGGTGAGGACCTGCGACTTGATCACGACCGGGCCGCCGATCTCCTCGGCGATCGTGCGCGCCTCCTGCGGCGTTCTCGCGAAGCCGTGGGCGCTGACCGGGATGCCCGCTGCCTTGACGATCTGGCGGGACTCGTACTCGAAGAAGCGCACGCTCAGCTCCCCGTCGCGGTGGTGACGAACCCGTAGGCCTCTGCCAGCTCGGGGTCCTTGGCGGCCAGCATCTCCGCCAGGTTGACCATCACCTTGCACTGCTTGAAGGTGGCGTCGTCCTGCATCTTGCCGTCGAGCATGTGCACGCCTGCGCCGTCGGGGATCGCCTCGATCACGCGCTTGGCGAACGCGACCTCCTCGGGATCCGGCGAGAAGACCTTCTTGGCGATCGCGATCTGCCGCGGGTGCAGCGACCAGGCGCCGACGCAGCCCATCAGGAATGCCGCGCGGAACTGCGCCTCGCAGCCGGCGTCGTCGGAGATGTCGCCGAACGGGCCGTAGAAGGGGAGGATGCCGGTCGCCGTGCAGGCGTCGACCATGCGCGCGATCGAGTAGTGCCACAGGTCCTGCTGGGCGCTCGCGCGCGGCGCTTCGGGGTTGTCGTGGTCGGGGTCCTCGATCACGCGGTAGCCGGGGTGGCCGCCGCCGACGCGCGTCGTCTTCATGCGGCGCGAGGCGGCGAGGTCGGCCGGGCCGAAGCTCATGCCCTGCATGCGCGGCGAGGCGGCGGCGATCTGCTCGAGGTTTGCGACGCCGAGCGCCGTCTCGAGGATCGCGTGCACGAGCAGGGGTCTCGTGACGTTGAATCTCGCCTCCAGCTGCGCGAGCAGGCGGTCGACGTAATGGATGTCCCAGGCGCCCTCGACCTTCGGGATCATGATCACGTCGAGCTTGTTGCCGATCTCGCCGACGAGGCGCAGCAGGTCGTCCAGCACCCAGGGCGAGTCAAGGCTGTTGACGCGCGTCCACAACTGCGTCTCGCCGAAGTCGACCTCCCTGCCTACCCGCACGAGGCCCTCGCGGGCGGCCTCCTTGCGGTCGACGGGGACGGCGTCCTCGAGGTTGCCGAGCAGGATGTCGGCCTGCTTGACCATGTCGGGGACCTTCGCCGCCATCTTCTCGTTGCTGGCGTCGAAGAAGTGGATCATCCGCGACGGCTTGAACGGGATGTCCAGGATCGGGTCGGGCGCGCCGACCGCGAGCGGCTTCGCGAAGTCTCGTGGGTTGCGCACTGGGTCTCTCGGTCTCGTGGGCGATTAGGTGGAACGTCGCGCAAATCGT
The DNA here is from genome assembly GCA_963770165.1 of uncultured Actinomycetes bacterium. Classification (GTDB taxonomy): domain Bacteria; phylum Actinomycetota; class Thermoleophilia; order Solirubrobacterales; family Solirubrobacteraceae; genus Conexibacter. Next base: position 39,390 of record CAVYOK010000019.1, on the reverse strand, counting down.
ATTGACCGTCGAGTCAACGCGACGCATGGTCGTCGCGAAGACGGCACACTTCGCGGTCATCCCTACGCATTTCGACCCACCAGGACGGTCCTGAACACATGAGCGACACGATCAAGGGCGTCGAGACCGACCAGGCGGCCCGCGAGGCCTCCGGCGCCCACACCTACGGCCGCTACCTCGAGGAGTTCGAGGTCGGCGCGGTCTACAAGCACTGGCCGGCGAAGACGGTCACCGAGGCGGACGACCACATGTTCTGCCTGCTGACGATGAACCACCACCCGCTGCACATCAACGACGTCTACGCATCACAGTCGCAGCAGGGCAGAAACGTCGTCGTCGGCCCGCTCGTCTACTCGCTCGCGCTCGGCATGTCGGTCTCCGACGTCTCCGGCAAGGCGATCGCCAACCTCGCGACCGAGGAGCTTTCGCACCCGAACCCGGTCTTCCACGGCGACACGCTCTTCTGCGAGACCGAGGTGCTCGACGTCAAGCCGTCGTCCTCGAAGCCGGATCGCGGCGTCGTGAAGGTCCACACGCGCGTGCTCAACCAGGACGGCGTGTTGGTGGCCGAGTTCAAGCGGCTGGTCTTGGTGCCGCGCAAGAATCCCGGCGCATAGGGGTAGGACGACTAAAGCGCGCGCTTCCGCACCGCTTTGCGGAAGCGCGTTTCCGCTCAGGATGGAACAATCCCGCGGATGTCCCGCGACCGCCACGAGGGAGATCACGTGAGCATCACCGACACCGACACCGCCCCGCCCACGAGCCACGCGAAGCTGCGCGCCTGGGTGGAAGAGATCGCAGCGCTTACGCAGCCGGACCGCATCCACTGGTGCGACGGCTCGGCCGAGGAGTACGACCGCCTCTGCCAGGCGCTCGTCGACGCCGGCACGTTCGAGCGCCTGTCCGACGCGAAGCGTCCCAACTCGTACCTCGCGCTGTCGGACCCGACCGACGTCGCGCGCGTCGAGGACCGCACCTTCATCTGCTCGCAGAGCGAGGACGACGCGGGCCCGACGAACAACTGGTGCGATCCGGAGGAGATGCGCGAGACGCTTGCCGGTCTGTTCGAGGGCTGCATGCGCGGACGCACGATGTACGTGGTGCCGTTCTCGATGGGTCCGCTCGGCTCGGACATCGCGCACATCGGCGTCGAGCTGACCGACTCGCCGTATGTGGCGGTCTCGATGCGGATCATGACCCGCATGGGCGCCGGCGCGCTCGAGGTGCTCGGCGACGACGGCCACTTCGTGCCCTGCGTGCACAGCGTCGGGATGCCGCTGGAGGAGGGGCAGGACGACGTCTCGTGGCCCTGCAGCGAGACGAAGTACATCGTCCACTACCCCGAGACGCGCGAGATCTGGTCCTACGGGTCCGGCTACGGCGGCAACGCGCTGCTTGGCAAGAAGTGCTTCGCGCTGCGGATCGCGTCGGTGATGGCGCGCGACGAGGGCTGGATGGCCGAGCACATGCTGATCCTCAAGCTCACGGACCCGCATGGCGAGGTGAAGTTCATCACCGGGGCGTTCCCGTCCGCGTGTGGCAAGACGAACCTCGCGATGCTGATCCCGACGCTGCCGGGCTGGAAGGTCGAGACAGTCGGTGACGACATCGCCTGGATGAAGTTCGGCGCCGACGGGCGGCTGTACGCGGTGAACCCCGAGGCGGGCTTCTTCGGCGTCGCGCCGAACACGAGCGAAAAGACGAACCCGAACGCGATCGCCACCGCCTCGCGCAACGCGATCTTCACGAACGTCGCGAAAACCGACGAGGGGGACATCTGGTGGGAGGGCATGACGGAGGAGGCGCCCGCCCACGCGATCGACTGGCACGGCAACGACTGGACGCCGCAGTCCGGCACCCCCGCCGCGCACCCGAACGCCCGCTTCACCGTTCCGGCTGCGCAGGACCCGGCGATCGCGCCCGAGTGGGAGGACCCCGCCGGCGTGCCGATCGACGCGTTCCTGTTCGGCGGGCGCCGCTCGACGGTTGTGCCGCTCGTGCACGAGGCGTTCGACTGGGAGCACGGCGTCTTCCTCGGCGCGACGATGGCCTCCGAGACGACGGCCGCCGCTGCGGGCGCCGTCGGCAGACTGCGCCGCGACCCGTTCGCGCAGCTGCCGTTCGCCGGCTACCACATGGGCGACTACATGGCCCACTGGCTGAAGCTCGGCGAGCGCGAGGGCGCCGTCCTGCCGAAGGTCTTCTACGTCAACTGGTTCCGCAAGGACGCCAACGGCAAGTGGCTGTGGCCCGGCTTCGGTGAGAACAGCCGTGTGCTGTCGTGGATCTTCGGACGCTGCAACGGCACCGCCGGGGCGGTCGAGACGCCGATTGGGCTGCTGCCGGCCGAGGGCGCACTGCCAGTGAATGACCTCGACATCCCCGCCGAGGACGTCGCCGAGCTGCTGCGCGTCGGCGTCGAGGAGTGGAAGGCCGAGCTGCCGTCCCTGCGCGAGCACCTCGCGATCTTCGGCGACAAGCTGCCGGCGGAGATGAGCGCCCAGCTCGAGGCGCTCGAGTCGCGCTTGAACGCCGCTTCCTGAGCTGCTTGGCGCCCCGGCGTGGTTCGGTACGCCGGGGCGCGGCTCGCTCCCGCTCGGCATCCTCGTTCGCCCGGCGTTGGCGGCGCCGCGCGACGCGGTGGCACGCTCACAGGGGATGTCGAGCGTGACGATCCGCGCCCGGCTGATTCGGCGTTCGCTGGGCGCGATGCGTTGCGTCGTGGTTCCGGGGTAGGCTCGGCGTCGTGCTGCGGTTGCGTGGTCTGGTCGCGCTGATGCTCGTGAGCATCGTCGCTCTCGCGGCGCTCGTGCCCAGCGCCTCGGCAGCGCCCGGTCCGTCGCGCGACGCGACGGCGACGCTCCGCCAGGGCGTGCGCACGATCGCCGACCTGCGCGTCGGGCCGCTCGGCAGAGCGGGCGTCGTCTCGACGCTCGCGGAGGTGCGCGGCGTGTGGGGTCCCGAGCTGCGGCTGAACCGCCGTACCTGCACGGCGAGCTGGGGGACCGGCGTGCGGTTGCTGTTCACGAGCTTCGGCGGGCCGGCGCCGTGTGCGGAGCGTTTCCTGCAGATCGCGACGATCACCGGACCGAGATGGGAGGTCCGGATCGGCCAGCAGGCCTACCGCATCGGTCTCTCGCGCAGACAGCTGCCGCCCCGCGCGAAGCGCATCAGAGGCTGGATGGGCGGCGGCTACGAGCTCGCGACGATGCCGTTCCCCGGCGTCACCGGCCGCACTACGACCGTGATGGCGCACGTGAACCGCACAACCGACCGAGTCGACCGCTACGTGCTCTTCATCGGCGGCGCGGGGGACTGACGACCGCTTAAACGGCTGCAATGTGGTGCTGATGCCCGTTTGGGCGAGCCGCTCTGGACAGCCGCCTCTCGGCACATCTCCTCGAACTTCGTGAGGCGCTCGGCGGGTGTGAGCTGCCGACCGTCGACGTAGCCTGGAGGAGCGCGGACTCGCGCAGTCTCGTCCGGTACGAAGCTGCGTTCGTGGATGGTCGGTGATCTGGGCGATCCATTGAGGCAGATGGTCGCGCAGCGATTGCCGACGTGTCCACCCGAAAGAAGCGGTTGACGCATGCGGGCGATCAATCAGCCGGGCCCGGGTCGTCCCGCTCGACTTCCCCTGTGAGCGTGCCTCGAACGCAGCGCGGCGTCGCCACCGTCCGGCGAACGAGGATGTCGAGCGGGAGCGACGCGGCGCCCGGCGTACCCGGTGCGCTCGGGCGCTGCTCAAGCTCAGTGCACGTCGTCGGCGCTGGAGGCCGGCGGACGGGACTCCTCCGCCAACGAGGTGATCGCGAGCGCGCCGCGCGCGGCGCCCTCGAGCACCTCGGTCGCCTCCTCGGCGGAGCGCGCGTAGAGCTCCACGAGCAGGTGCACGACGATCTGGTCGTCGTCGTGCTTGTGGAAGCGGACGTGCGTGAAGAACTCGCGCGTGCCGTGGTCGCCGAACGCGGCGAACGAGAGCGCGTCGCCGGCCTCCGGCCCCGAGCACGTCTCGACGTCGTCGGCCTCCACCGTCACGGTGCACGAGGCCACCCACGGGGTGCCTGCCACCATCCGCTCCCAGCGGTCCTCGATCGGCTCGACGCGGCCGTTGTGGAAGCCGAGGTGCGGCTGGTCGTGCATGCAGTCCAGGCACTGCACGACCGCCTCCTGCAGCTCGTCGACGACCTCGGCGCGCTCGCCTGTCGAGGGGTCGATGCGGTGGATGCCCTCGTAGTGCACCTGCACCTCGAGGTTCTGCGACCAGCAGCGGTAGCAGCGCAGCCAGGCGCGGACGGTCTCCTGGTCGGTTGAGCCCTCCATCGCCATGATTCTATGCTCCGACCCGCCATGGACGACACACGCGATCCGATCGGCGTCGTGCTCGCGGGCGGCTCGGGTCGCCGCATCGGCGGCGGGAAGGCCGTCGTGGAGCTGCACGGGACGCCGCTCGTGCGCTACCCGCTGCGGGCGTTGCAGGCGGTGCTCGCGGAGGTCGTCGTGGTCGCCAAGCAGGGAACCAGGCTGCCGCCGCTGCCCGGCGTCCCGATCTGGGTCGAGCCGCCGGAGCCGCGCCATCCGCTTGCCGGCATCGCCCACGCGCTGGAGGCGGCAGGCGCGGCCGCCGGGATCGCGGGGATGGCGCGCGCGATCCTCGTCAGCGCCGGCGACTTGCCGTTCGTCACGCCCGATCTCGTCGAGCGGCTCGTGCGCGCGGACGCCGGCGGGGCGCCCGCCGTCGTGCCGCGCGTCGACGGGCGACTGCAGCCGCTGCTGGCGCGCTACGCGCCGGCCGCCTACGCGCCGCTCGCCGCCGCGCTGCGGCGAGACCCGCTGCCGTCCGTGACGGACGCCGTTGCCGCGCTGGAGCCGCGGATCCTCGACCTCGACGACGCGCGGCCGTTCTTCAACGTCAACGCGCCCGAGGACCTGCTGACCGCCGCCGGGCTGCTCGACCGCGAGACGCCGTGGCCGAGCTGACCGCCGGGGATCGTCCGGCGGTGCGAGCGCGTAGCCTCCACCTGATGTCGCTCCGCTCGCTGCCCGTCGCGCTGGCGCTCGCCGCAGTCGCGCTGCCCGGCTGCGGCGGCTCCGACGGGAGCGGCGGCGGGGCGTCCTCTCCGAACGCGGCGCCGCCGCCACCGCCCGCCGACGTCGCGCAGGCGGCGAACCCGACGCGCGCCGACTTCCCCGCCGTGAGAGGCCGCACGCTGCGTCAGCTGGCCGATGTGCTCTACGGCGGCGGCCCCCAGGTCGCGCTCGCCACGACCGACTACGTGCCCGGCCGCAACCGCGTCGCGTTCGGGCTGATCGAGCACGACGGCACGCTGCTGTACGGCAACACCGCCGTCTACGCCGCGCGTGGCGAGCACGCGAAGGCGCTTGGGCCGTTCCTCGCGCCGGCCGACTCGCTGCAGGTGCGCCCCGCGTTCCGCAGCGAGACGAGCGCGGGCGACGAGGACGTGACGGGCGTCTACCGCGCTGAGATCGAGCTGCCGGGCCCCGGCAGATGGCTCCTGCTCACCGTCACGCGCGCCGGCGAGCAGCTGCTCGGCGGCGCGGCGGCCGTCAACGTGCGCAAGCGCTCGCCGGTGCTGGCAGTCGGCGACCCGGCGCCGCGGATCCACACGCCGACGCTCGCCTCAGTGGGCGGCGACGTGGCGAAGATCGACACGCGCGTGCCGCCGAGCAGACTGCACGACGTCGACTTCGCCGACGTCGTGGGCAGAAGACCGGTCGCGCTGCTGTTCGCGACGCCGGCGCTGTGCAGATCGCGCGTGTGCGGGCCGGTCGCCGACGAGGCGGTGCAGCTGCAGACCGCCTACGGCGACCGCATGGCGTTCATCCACAACGAGGTCTACGTCGACAACGACCCGTCGCGGGGCTTGCGTCCGCAGCTGCGCGCGTTCGGGCTGGCGAGCGAGCCGTGGCTGTTCGTGATCGACCGCCGCGGGCGGGTGGCGGCGCGGCTCGAGGGCGCCTTCGGGATCGACGAGTTCCGCGAGGCGATCGAGCAGGGACTGCGCGGGGCGCCTACCGCTCGACCGACCGCTTGAGCCGCGCGAGGCGCGCGTCCCACGCGGCGGCCGTCTCGTCGAGCCACGCGCTTCCGGCGCGGGCTGCCGCCGGGTTCGGGCGCTCGCGCTAGCGTCCACGGCATGCCGACACGCGAAGGGTCGTTCGAGGTCAGCTCCCGACTCGGAGCCCCCGCCGCCGACGTGTGGGCATTTGCGACGACGGCCGAGGGCATCAACGCGGAGCTGATGCCGATCGCGCGCATGACGGTGCCGCGCGGGCTCGGCGCCGACTTCGGCCTCGCGGACGTGGTCGCGCCGCGCCGGCTCGGTCGCAGCTGGATCCTGCTCGGCGGGCTGCTCCCGTTCGACTGGGACGACATCGGCATCGAGCGGATCGGCCCCGGCTTCGCCTTCAGCGAGCGCTCGACGATGCTCAGCCAGCGCGCCTGGCACCACGACCGCCGCGTCGATCCGCTCGGCGAGCATGCCTGCGCGGTCACCGACACGATCCGCTTCGTGCCGCGCCTGCCTGTGCTCGCGCCACTGCTCAGACCTGTGTTCCAGATGACGTTCCGCCACCGGCACCGCCGCCTGCGCCGCCGCTTCGGCGCGGCGTGAGGGCTCAGGCGCCGGCGGCTGCCTCGAGCGTCGCGTCGAAGTCGGTCTTCGAGATCGGACCGATGCAGGGAGAGGTGGCGCCAGCGTCGGAGTAGCGCTTCACGCCGGCGCGCACGGCGTCGGGACCGCCGACGGCAGCGAGCGTGTCGAGGAAGCGCTCCGAGATCGCCCGCTGCATGCCGTCGCCGTCACCGGCGGCCGCCGCCGCGTCGAACGCGGCGATCTCCTCGCCGAAGCCCGAGCGGTCGAGCATCGCGCGGTAGAACGGCAGGCCGAAGTAGGGAAGCAGCTCGCGCCGCAGCGAGGCGTGCGCGACCGCCGGATCCCCGACGGCGGCCGCCGGCACGGCCGCGACGACGTCGAAGCCCTCAAGCGGCTTGCCGGCGCGCTCGCGACCCTCGCGCACGGCGGGGATCACGACGTCGCGGATGTAGGGCGGCGTGCAGAGCCACAGGATCACGCCGTCCGCGATCTCGCCCGCGAGCCGCAGCATGCCGGGGGACAGGCCGGCGACGTAGATCGGCAGCTCGGGGCGCGGGTCGAGGCCGGCGAGCTGGAAGCCCGTGCGCCACTTGACCGCCGGCGCGTCCAGCGCGGCGGTCGGCGGCGCCTCGCCGCGCAGGATCGCGCGCACGATCGCGACGTACTCGCGCATCTCCGCGACCGGTCTGTCGATCGTCTGGCCATGCCAGCCCTCGACGACCGGGCGGTGCGAGACGCCGAGCCCCAGGTTCAGGCGGCCTGCGCTCAGGTCGTCGATCGTGGCGGCCGTCTGCGCCATCGTCGCCGGCGTGCGCGTGTAGATCGGCACGACGCCCGTGCCGACGCGGATCCGGCTCGTGCGCATCGCGTAGGCGGTGACGACCGTCAGCGACTCGCGCCCCGCGATGTGCGTCACGTACGCCGCCTCGTAGCCGAGCTCCTCCGCGCGCTGCACGCGCGCGAGCGCCTGGTCGAGCGAGCGGCCGGTGGAGACGAAGCAGCCGAGCGCCATCCGCTACTAGCTCTCGAACAGCTCGCGCGCCCGCTGCACGACGAGCTCCGGGCGCTCCTCGGGCAGGAAGTGGCCGGTGTCGTCGACCCACTCGATCGTCATGTCGGGCGCGTAGCGCTCGTGCTGACCGGTCGCGTGGGACCCTTGGAGGATCTGGTCGCGTCTGCCCCACAGCAGGTGCGTGGGCGTCGTGAGCGTGCGCTCCTTCATCGCGCCGGAGATCAGCGGGCGCAGCTCGTGCCGCAGGAACGTGCGGTAGTACTGCGAGGTCGCGTGCGCGGGGCCGGGTTGGCGCAGCACGTCGACGAACGCGGCCATCTCCTCGTCCGTGTAGCGGCCGTGCGAGCGGGCGACGGCGAGCACCTGTCGCGTGAAGCGCCCCTGGCGCATGAGGCCCGCGCCGAGGCCCGGCGAGCCGAGCGCGACCTGGTACCACAGCGTCAGCAGCCGTCTGGGGCTCGGCCGCTCCTGCGGCGGCCACAGGTGCGGGATCGAGCAGCCGACGTAGTGCGCGACCCGCTCCGGCGCCGTCAGGCAGATGAGGAAGCCGGCGTACGCGCCCCAGTCGTGGCCGATCAGGTCGAAGCGCTCGATGCCCAGCTCGGTGAGCAGCGCGAGCACGTCGTCGGCGAGCTGCTGCTTGAGATAGCCCGTCTTCGGCGCGTCGCTCCAGCCGAGCCCGCGCAGGTCGGGTGCGATCACGCGGCGCCCGTCGCCGACGAGGCCGGGGATCACGTCGCGCCACATGAACCAGTGCTGCGGCCAGCCGTGCAGCAGGACGACGGGCGGCGCGCCTGTGTCAGCCGGGCCGGCCTCGGCGACGTGGAAGCGCAGGCCGCCCACGTGCACGTCGCGGTGCGTGACCCCTTCGACCTGCGGCATCGGCACGGCGGTCATGTCCGCACCCTAGCTGGCTGCGTGGCCAGCCGGCGCAGGCAGCCTCAGCTCGCCCGGATCGCCGCCGCGAACCGCTCCGCGGCGCCCGGCGCCGTCGCGAGGAACAGCACCGGCTCGGCGACCTCGAGCTCGAGCAGCAGCGGCGTGCCGTCCGCGTCCGGCACGAGGTCCACGCGGGCGTAGAGCGGCCGCCCGAAGCGCGCCTCCACCTCGGCAAGGACCTGCTCGGCGAGCGCGCGCTCGGCGGCGTTGGCGGTCGCGGCCACGACGAGGTCCTGGGCGTGCGTCGCCGCGGCATCTCCGTGTCCGTCGGGCGCCGCCGGCGCGACCTCGTCGGGGGCCAGCAGCGCGCGCTTGCGCAGCACGTGCGAGAGCGTCCCGTGGAAGTACACGAGGCCGGTCTCGCCGCGTGCGTCGACGGCGGACTGGTACGGCTGGACGAGCGCGACGCGGCCGCTCGCCCGGATGTGCTCGATCAACGTGCGCGCGACCGCGTGCGTACCCTCGCCGAAGCGCCCGGTGTCGCGCGCGCCGGCCGACACGTTCGGCTTCACGACGACCTCGCCGGACAGCGCCGGCAGCCGCTCGCCGGGTGCGGCGAAGGTCGTCGGCACGGTCGGAACGGACAGCTCAGCCAGGTAGCGCTTGTCGAGCGCGAACGCCACGAGGGCAGGGTCGTTGCGCAGACGGCGCGGGCCGACCGCCTCGCACCAGGCGAGGAACTCGTCCAGGCGGTCGATGTAGTCCCACGTCGAGCGCACGATCACGCGGTCGTACGCCGCCCAGTCGACGGCCGGGTCGTCCCACGCGCGCACGTCCGCGTCGAGCAGCGCGGCGACGGGCAGGTCGTCGGGAAATCCGCGCGGGACCGTGGAGCAGGTGGCGAAGGCGACGCGCACGGGCGGCGAGCTTCAGTCGCGCTTGAGCATCAGCCCGACGAGCACCGCGGCGAACGCGATCGTGCCGAACGTCAGGGCGGTGCCGAGGTTCGCGGCGCCGAGCAAGCCCGCGAGCGCGCTGACGACCGCGAACGTGGCGAGCAGGATCAGCAGGTCGACGAGCACGGCGGAGATCGTGCCAGGTTGGCGCGAGGCGCGCTCACGCCATGCCCGCGTGCTCGGCGAGCGCGCGCTCGAGCGCCGGGACGTCGAGGCCGGGGTCCTGTTGCTCGAGCCAGCGCTCCGCCGCGCGGCGGCCGCCGACCGCCCGCAGGCCGCGCGCGCCGTGCTCGGCGGTGAAGTCGGCGAGCGCGTGCAGGCGCCGCGCGCGCAGGCGGCGGGCGGCGAGGTCGCTCGTCTCCCGATGTGCGTCGATCGCGTCGAGCAGTCTGTCGATCCCCTGCGGGGGCGCGATCGAGCTGACCGCGACTACCGCCGTGTCGCGGGCGCCGAGTGAGCGCAGCGCCGCGTGCAGGTCGCGCCGCGCCGACACGGCGACCTGCCCGAGGTCGGCCTTCGTGACGACGAGCACGTCGGGGATCTCCATGATCCCGCTCTTGAGGAACTGCAGCACGTCGCCGGAGCCGGGCTGAACGACGACGGCGACAGAGTCCGCCACCTCGGCGACCTCCGTCTCCGACTGGCCGACGCCGACCGTCTCGATCACGACCACGTCGAACGCCGCCGCCAGCGCGTGCGCGGCCGCGCGCGTCGCGGGCGCGAGGCCGCCGAGGCGGTCGCCGGCGGCCATCGAGCGGATGAAGATCGCGCCGTCGGACGGGTCGTATTCGATCCGCGCGCGGTCGCCCAGCAGCGCGCCGCCGGAGCGCTTGGAGGACGGGTCGACGGCGAGCACGGCGACGCTGCGACCATGCGCGCGCCAGCCGGCGACGAGCTGCGAGAGCAGGGTGGACTTGCCCGCGCCCGGAGGTCCCGTCACGCCGACGACGTGCCCCGCTGCCTCGCCGCCCAGCGCCGCCGGCGCGACCGCCGCCAGCAGTGCCGCGATCTCCGCCTGCGCCGCCGGCGCCCGCGACTCCACGAGGTTCAGCACGGCCGGCGCGGCCGACAGGTCGCCGTCGCGCAGGCGTGCGCCGAGTGCAGCGCCATCCGTCATGGCGCCGGAGCTTACGCGGGGATGGAGATGCCGTTGCGCTCGGCCACGAGCGCCACGACGTCGCGCATGATGCGCGTGATGTCGAAGTCCTTCGGCGTGTAGACGGCGGCGACGCCGGCGTCCTTCAGCGGCGCCTCGTCGGCGACGGGGATGATGCCGCCGACGACGACCGGCACGGCGCCGATGCCGGCCTCGCGCAGCGCCTCCATCACGGTCGGGATCAGCTCGCGGTGGGAGCCCGACAGGATCGACAATCCGACGACGTGGACGCCCTCCTGCAGCGCGCTCGCGGCGATCTGCTGCGGCGTCAGCCGGATGCCTTCGTAGACGACCTCCATGCCGGCGTCGCGCGCGGCGACGGCGATCTGCTCGGCGCCGTTCGAGTGGCCGTCGAGGCCCGGCTTGCCGACGAGGATCTTCAGCCGGCGGCCAAGCTGCTCGGACACGCGCTCGACCTCGTCGCGGATCTCCTCGAGCGATGCGCTCCCGATCGCAGCCGACTCCCCGACCCCCGTCGGACCGCGGTAGGAGCCGAACACCTCGCGCAGCGCGCCGGCCCACTCGCCCGTCGTGACGCCCGCGCGCGCGGCGGCGATCGTCGCCTCCATGATGTTCTCGTCCGACTGGGCGACGCGCGCCGAGCTCGGCCAGGGCGGCGTCCACGGCGGCCTGATCTCGCTGGGAGCGCCAGGCGGACAGCGCCTCCTTCTGGTGCTGCTCGACCTCCGGGTCCACGACGAGGATCCCGCCGTCGCCGTCGGCCGTCAGCGGCGAGGGCTCCGTCTCGGTGTAGACGTTCTGGCCGACGACCTTCTGCTCGCCCGACTCGATCCGCCGCAGCCGCTCGCGGTGCGACTCGACCAGCGCAGCCTTCATGTACGGGACCGCGTCGACCGCACCGCCGTGCTCGGCGACGATCGCCATCTCGGCGCGCGCGCCCGCCAGCAGCTCCTCGACCAGGCCGTCCATCACCTTCGAACCCTCGAAGATGTCCGGGTACTCCAGGAGATCCGTCTCGTACGCGAGCACCTGCTGCAGGCGCAGCGCCCACTGCTGGTCCCACGGGCGGGGGAGGCCGAGCGCCTCGTTCCAGGCGGGAAGCTGGATCGCGCGGGCGCGCGCGTCGCGCCCGAGCGTCACGGCCAGCGCCTCCAGCACGATCCGCTGGACGTTGTTCTCCGGCTGCGCCTCGGTGAGGCCGAGCGAGTTGACCTGCACGCCGTAGCGGAAGCGGCGCTGCTTGGGGTCATCGACGCCGTAGCGCTCGCGCCCCAGCTCGTCCCACAGAATGCCCATCGCGCGCAGCTTCGCGTGCTCCTCGACGAAGCGCACGCCGGCGTTGACGAAGAACGAGATGCGCGAGAACACCTTGCCCATGCGCTCCGCGGGCACGCGCTCTCGCACGGCGTCGAGCACCGCGATCGCGGTCGACATCGCGTAGGCGATCTCCTGCACCGGTGTCGCGCCCGCCTCCTGCAGGTGGTAGGAGCAGACGTTGATCGGGTTCCACTTCGGCACGCGCTCGACGGTGTAGGCGACCATGTCGGCGATCAGCCGCATCGAGGGGCCGGGCGGGAAGGCATACGTCCCGCGCGAGAGGTACTCCTTGATGATGTCGTTCTGCGTCGTGCCCTGAAGCTGCTCGGGCGCGACGCCCTGCTCCTCGGCCGTGACGATGTAGAGCGCGAGCAGCCACGCGGCCGTCGCGTTGATCGTCATCGACGTGTTCATCTGGTCGAGCGGGATGCCGTCGAGCAGCGCTCTCATGTCGCCGCGATGCGCGATTGGCACGCCGACCTTGCCGACCTCGCCGCGCGCCAGCTCGTGGTCGGCGTCGTAGCCGGTCTGGGTCGGCAGGTCGAAGGCGATCGACAGGCCCGTCTGGCCCTTCGCGAGGTTGCCGCGGTAGAGCTCGTTCGACTTCTCGGCGGTCGAGTGGCCGGCGTACGTCCGCATCATCCACGGACGGTCGGGCTCCGGGCAGACGGTGGGGGGACCGGGCGTCGTCGCTCATGCGCCCGATTGTAAGGTGCAGATACGTGGAAGGTCGCGCAAATCAGCCCACGGTCGAGCCGATCGACGTTCGCTTCAAGGGCTTGGAGCGCGTCATCTGCTGCTGGCGCATCGGCGACGTGCTCGTCGACCCGGGGCCGGAGTCGGCGCTCGAGCACCTGCTCGCCGCGCTCGGTGACGTGCGCCCGCGCGCGCTGCTGCTGACGCACATCCACCTCGACCACGCGGGCGCGACCGGCGCGCTCGTCGAGCGCTGGCCGGACCTCGACGTCTACGTGCACGAGCGCGGCGCGCCGCACGTCGTCGACCCCTCGAAGCTGCTCGCGAGCGCGGGCAGGCTCTACGGCGAGGAGAACATGGGGTCGCTGTGGGGCAGGGTGCTGCCGGTGCCGGCCGAGCGGGTCCATGCGCTGGCCGGGGGAGAGGCGCTCGCGCTCGGCGGTGCGGGCTCGTTCCGTGTCGCGTACACGCCCGGCCATGCCTCGCACCACGTCGCCTACCTGCACGAGGAGTCCGGCCGGGCGTTCGTCGGCGACGTCGCGGGCGTGCGGATCCCGCCGGCGGACGTGACGATCGCGCCGACGCCGCCGCCGGACGTCGACGTCGAGGCGTGGGACGCGTCGCTGGAGCGGATCGCCGCGTGGCGGCCGGCCTCGCTCGGCCTCACGCACTTCGGCGGCGTCGACGCCGTGGAGGAGCAGCTCGACGCCGTGCGCGCCTCGCTGCACGAGCTCGCGCAGTTGACCCGCAACGCCGGTCCGGCGACCGTCGCGGCCGCGGTCCGGGACCGCGTCGACACGACCGGGGACCGCTTCCTGCGCGCCGCCTACGCGGCCGCCGTCCCGCCGGAGCACATCTACCAGGGGCTCGAGCGCTACTGGCGCAAGCGCGCGGAGCGCGAGGCCGCGGGCGCCGAGCCGACGGGCGTCCAGTCGGCGTAGCTGCGCGCCTACCGCGCGGTATCTTCCTGACCCGATGTCCCAGACGATCGAGCTTCCGCGCGTCCAGGGTCCGGGCTCCGGCCTCGGCGGCCACTGGCGCGTGATCGTCAAGAACGACGACCACAACACGTTCGACCACGTCGCGGGCACGCTCGCGCGCTACATCCCCGGCGTCGACATGGACGGCGGGTACGCGTTCGCGAACCAGATCCACGCCACCGGCCAAGCGATCGTCTGGACCGGTCAGAAGGAACCGGCAGAGCTGTACTGGGAGCAGCTCTCCGACTCGGGGCTGACGATGGCCCCGCTCGAGCAGGGCTGAGCCGACTCTTATCCGCGTACGCGGAACTGAAGCGTGCGTGTGACGCGCCCGCGGTCGGGCAGCGCGGTCGCGACGACGGACAGTCCGGCGGCACGGCGGGCGAGCGCGCGCGAGCTGTGCAGCGGCAGGCGCAGCGCGATCGTCCTCCCGCGCGACACGCTCACGCGCTGCGTGCCCATCGCGAAGCCGTCCGAGCGCGTGAAGCGCACGCGGCCGGTGCACGGCAGGGCTCTCACGAGCTCCAGCAGCCCGAGGCCGGCGGGACAGGAGACGCGCAGCACGATCGCGTCGCGCTGCAGCGGCAGCAGCGGCTCGACGACGATCGTGCTCCTGCCGACGTCGTTCACGCCCGGGAAGGGGAACGGCAGCGTGGCGACCGTCAGGCGCGCCCCGCCGGGCTGCGACGCGACGCGCGCGCTCTCGCAGTCGATGTCGAGCACGTCGCGTGGATCGGCGAGGACGCTGTCGCGCCCGGCACCGCATGCGACCGCGGTCGCATGCTCGTCGCGCAGCGACAGCCGGTCGGCGCCGGCGCCGCCCTGCAACTGCTCGACGTCGTCGGCGATCGTGTCGCGCTCGTCGAACGAGCCGCTCCAGTTGAGCCGCCCGATCTGCGCGCGCACCGCCTCACGTCGCGGCAGCAGGAGGCCGTCGGCGCCGATGCGGTCGGTGTACGTGACGAGGTCCTCGCCGTCGCCGCCCTGCAGCACGTCCGGGCCGGGGCCGCCGGCGAGGATGTCCTGCCCGAGCGCGCCGTCGATCGCGTCCTCGCTCGGGCCGCCGACGATCAGGTCGTCGCCCGGGCCGCCGACGATCAGCGTCGGCAGGTCGGCGCGGATGCGCACGTCGCTGCCGAGCAGGCCCAGCCGCACCTCGATCCGCTCCACGCCCGCGTCCGGGCACTCGACGCGGTAGCCGGTCGCGTCGAGCGTGCACGGGCTGCCGGCGGGCAGCGTGAGGCGACTGGCGTTCTCGTCGAGTGCCAGCACGCCGCCGACGCGGTCGATCGTGAGGTTGCTCGGCTCGACGTCGTCGCCGGTGAAGCGCAGCACCACGCCATCGAGCTCGACGAGGCCGCCGGCCGCCGCGGGGGAGGCTGCCGTGAGCAGCGCGAGCAGGACGAGCGGCAGGAGCAGTCGGCAACGCACGAGCACGACAGACTAGGCAACCCGCCAGATGGCGGAACGGTGCGGTGGGGCGGCGAGCGGCGCGGGACCGGCGGGGCATCGGGCGGTGAGCGGCGCGGTCACGGGGGCGCGGCGCGGCGGGTCGGCGCGAAGCGCGCGGCCTCAGCCCGCCCGCGCCGCGCGCACGTCGCGAAGCGTCTCGCGGCCGCGCGTGGCGAGGATCCGCTCGACCTCCGTGCGGCAACCGCCGCAGCCGGTCGTCGCGCCTGTCGCCTGTGCCACCGCTGTCACCCGCTCAAGGCCGCCGGCGGCGATCGCCTGCTCGATCTGCTCGCGCGTCACGGACGCGCACGAGCAGACGACGCCGCTCTCGCTCGGCGCCGCGCGGGCGGCCGCGAAGCTCGCCTCGAGCAGCTCCTCCGGCACCGGCCGTCCCTCCTCGACCAGCCGCCGCAGCGTCACCGCCTCGCTCAGGTCGCCGAGCAGCACGGCGCCGACGAGGCGGTCGTCCGCGACGACGAGCTTGCGGTAGCGGCCGTGGCGCGTGTCGAGGCTCAGCAGCTCCTCGTCGCCGTCGGTCGCCTGTGCGCGGCCGGCGGCGAACAGGTCCACGCCCATCACCTTGAGCGTCGTCGCCGGCACGGCGCCATGGAAGGCCGCCGGTCGCCCGCACATCACGGCAGCGGCGACGCTCGCCTGACGCAGCAGCGGCGCCCACAGCCCGTACACGAGCCCGCGATGCTCGGCGCACTCGCCGACCGCCCACACGCGCGGGTCGCTCGTGCGCAGCTCGTCGTCGACGACGACCCCGCGCGCGACGTCGACGCCCGCCGCGCGCGCGATCTCCACGTCCGGCCGGATCCCGGTCGCGACGATCACGAGCTCGGCGGGAAGCTCGCGGCCGTCGGCGAGCCGCACTGCGGCGACCGGCGCATCGTCGGGGGGTGAGCCGGCGAGCGGGGCGGGGGAGGCGGCGCCCGCCAGCTCCGTCGTGCATGCACCCAGCAGCACCTCGATCCCGAGCTCGCGGATCCGCCGCTGCAGCATGTCCGCGCCGAGCGGGTCGAGCTGCTGCTCCATCAAGTGCGCGGCGAGGTGGACGACCGTCACGCGCATGCCGCGTGCCTGCAGGCCGCGCGCCGCCTCCAACCCCAGCAGCCCGCCGCCGATCACGATCGCGCGCCGCCCGCTCGCGACCGCGTCGAGGATCCGCGCCACGTCGCGCAGCGAGCGGAACGCGTGCACGCCGGGCCGGGCCAGCCCCGCGATCGGCGGCAGCGCCGGCTGCGACCCGGTCGCGAGCACGACGCGGTCGTACTCGACGAGGCTGCCGTCGGACAGCTCCGCGCAGCGGTCCGCCGGCCCAAGCGCGGCGACGTGGACGGCGCTGCGCAGCTCGACGCCGCGCTCCGCGAACCACGACGCGTCGCGCAGCACGAGCTCGGCCGGATGCGCCTCGCCCGCCAGCGCCGACGAGAGGCGGATGCGGTCGTAGGGCAGGCTCGGCTCGGCGCCGGCGATCATCAGCGAGCGGCCGTCCTCGCCGTGCGCGAGCAGCTGCTCCACGACCGCGAGCCCCGCCATCCCGCCGCCGACGACCAGCGTGCGTCCGATCGCGGGAGCGGTTCGTCGCGAGCGAGGGCGGGCGGGACCGGTGCGCTCGGCGCGCACGGCCGTCGCCTTCAGCTCCGCCTGGCGCGAGAGCGGATCGAGCGCCGGGCTCACAACCTCGTTGAGCGGCGTCTCGCCGGCGGCGAGGTGCAGCGAGCCCCAATGGAACGGCGCGAACGCGACGCCCTCCGGCAGCGTGTCGACGATCCGCACGCGCATGCTCGCGATCCCGCGTCGCGACACGAGCCGCGCCGCCTCGCCCTCGCGCACGCCCGCGCGCTCGGCGTCGGCCGGGTGCAGCTCGACGAACGGGCCGGTGTCTCTCCCCACCAGCTCGGGCGACTTGCCGGTGCGCGTCATCGTGTGCCACTGGCCGGCGAGACGGCCGGTCGTCAGCAGCAGCGGGAACGACTCGTCCGTGCGGTCGACGGGTGGGGCGTGAGGCGTGGCGCCGAGGCGCGCTCTGCCGCTCGGCGTCGGCAGCTTCCCCCAGGCGTAGAGGCGCGCCGTCCCCGGATGCGCTTCCCGCCCCTCGGCGCGTGCCGGGCACGGCCACTGGATGCCGCCGCCCTCGCGCCGGAGCCGCGCGTGCGAGAGGCCGCTCATGTCGCACGGCCGGCCGGCCGTCGTCGCGACGAACTCGTCGAACACCTCGGCCGCGGATCTCCACGCGAACGCCTCGGGAAAGCCCCATGCGCGCCCGAGCCGCGCGAAGATCTCCCAGTCGGGCAGCGCCAGCCCGGGGGGTGCGAGCGCGCGCTGCACGAGCGAGACGCCGCGCTCGGAGTTCGTCATCGTCCCGTCCTTCTCCGGCCACTGCGCGGCCGGCAGCATGGCGTGCGCGAGCGCCGTCGTCTCGGTCGGGTGGTAGGCGTCCTGCGCGATGACGAGTTCCGCCGTGCGCAGGCCGGCGGCGAAGCGCTCGGCGTCCGGCTGCGAGACGACCGGATTCGTCGCGACGATCCAGACCGCCTTCACGCGCCCGGCGTGCAGCGCGTCGGCCAGCTCGGTCGCCGCGATGCCCGGCTCGGGCGCGATGCCCGGCAGGTCGCTCGGCAGCTTCCACAGCTTGCGCATCTCGGCGCGGTCCTCCGCGATCGAGACCGAGCGGTAGCCGGGCAGCAGGTTCGACAGGCCGCCCGTCTCGCGTCCGCCCATCGCGTTCGGCTGGCCGGTCATCGAGAGCGGGCCTGTCCCCGGTCGGCCGAGGTTGCCCGTCAGCAGGCACAGGTTGTGCAGGGCGCGGTTCTTGAGCGTGCCGACGCTCGACTGGTTCGCGCCCATCGACCACAACGCGAGCGCGCGCGGCGCGGTCGCGAACGCGCGCGCTGCCTCGACGATCAGCGCGGCCGGCACGCCGCTCTCCTGCTCGGCCCGCTCCGGCGTCCACTCGGCGGCGGACGCCAACGCATGCTCCGCCCCCTCGGTCCGCGTCGCCACGAACTGCTCGTCGATCAGCCCGTCCCGCGCGATGACGTGGATCATCGCGTTGAGGACCGCGAGATCGCTGCCCGGACGCAGCGCCAGATGGACGTCCGCCGCCGCGGCCGTCTGTGTGCGGCGCGGGTCGAGCACGATCAGCGTCGCGCCCTCCTGCTGGCGGCGGCGGATGCGCGCCCACGCGATCGGATGGCAGGCGGCCGTGTTGGAGCCGAGCAGCAGCATGCAGTCGGCGCGCTCGAGGTCGGCGTAGGAGGCCGGCGGGCCGTCAGACCCGAACGTCTCCTTGTAGGCGGCGACGGCGCTCGACATGCACAGGCGCGAGTTCGAGTCGACGTTGTTCGTCCCGACGAAGCCCTTCACGAGCTTGTTGACGGCGTAGTAGTCCTCCGTCAGCAGCTGGCCGGAGATGTAGAACGCGATCGCGTCGGGGCCGTGCTCGGCGACGATCGCTTGCAGGCGCTTCGTCAGCAGCGGGATCGTGCGCCGCCACGTCGACGGCCGCCAGCGCTCGTCGGGGCTGTCGCGCAGCAGCGGCGTGACCGCGCGGTCGGCGGCGTGGACGGCGTCCGGCAGGTGCAGCGGCTTGCGGCAGGTGGCGCCGCGGTTGACGCGGTGCAGCTTGTCGCCTTCGACGGAGGCGAGCCGGCCGTTGCGCACGTTCGCGACGAGCCCGCAGCCGACCCCGCAGTAGGGACAGGTGGTGCGCGTCGCGCTCACGCCGCCCGCGGCAGCTCGGCCGCCGGCGCGAGCCGCAGCCACAGCTCGCCGTCGCGCTCGATCACCTCGTGCGCCGCGACGCCGGGATGGTTGCCGAGCGCGGCGCCGCTGCGCAGGTCGAAGCGCCAGCCGTGCAGCGGGCAGGTCACGCACGCGTCGGCGACGAGCCCGTCGGCGAGCGGGCCGGCTCTGTGCGGGCAGGCGCCGTCGATCGCGTGATGGCCGTCGAGCGTGCGGAAGACGGCGACGCGCCGGCCCGCCACCGTCACGCTGCGCCCCTCCAGCAGCGGCACGTCGCCGACGCGGCCGATGCGGTGCAGGTTGTCGCTCATGCGGGCGTCTCCGGTGCCGTGCCCGCGCGTGCGAGGGGCGCGGTGGTGGAGCCGGCGAGCGGTGGCGCGGCTGCGCCGGTGGGCGGCAGCGCGGCTGCACCTGCGCCCGCCAGCACGACGTCGATCGGCGTCAGCGGCTCCGGCTCGCTGTC
The DNA here is from genome assembly GCA_963770165.1 of uncultured Actinomycetes bacterium. Taxonomy (GTDB): domain Bacteria; phylum Actinomycetota; class Thermoleophilia; order Solirubrobacterales; family Solirubrobacteraceae; genus Conexibacter. Next base: position 20,151 of record CAVYOK010000019.1, on the reverse strand, counting down.
GAGCTCCGCGAACTGCTTCGGATGGACCGGCTCGTGGCGCTCCAGCCACGGATCCGGCTGGGCTGCCGCCTTCGCGATCGCGTAGCGCTCCAGCAGCTCCGCCTGCCGCGCCGGGTCGAGCACGACCGCGCGGACCGCGTCGATCCCGACGCGCTCGACCCACGTGTACGTGCGCTCGAGGTACTCGCGCCTGCTCGCGGTAGTGCTGCAGGAAGATGAGCGCGAGGCGGATCGCCGCCTCGCCGTCGGTCGACCGTGTCGAGCAGGTCGCCTCTGCGCACGTTCGCGCCCGCGGCGCCGCCGACGTAGAGCTCCCAGCCGCCCTCGATCGCGACGAGGCCGATGTCCTTCACATACGCCTCGGCGCAGTTGCGCGGGCACCCGGTCACGGCCGACTTGACCTTGTGCGGCGTGTAGAGGCCCTCCATCCGCCGCTCCAGCTCGATCCCGACGCCGATCGCGTCGCCGAGGCCGAAGCGGCAGAAGTCGGTGCCGACGCACGTCTTCACGGTGCGGACCGCCTTCGCGTACGCGTGGCCCGACGGCATCCCAAGCTCCTCCCACACGCGCGGGAGCGCCTCCTTCCTGATGCCGAGCAGGTCGATCCGCTGCCCGCCGGTGATCTTCACCATCCGCACGTCGTGGCGCTCGGCGACGTCGGCGATGCGGCGCAGCTCGGCCGGCGTCGTGACGCCGCCGCGGATGCGCGGGACGACCGAGAACGTCCCGTCGTTCTGGATGTTCGCGTGCACGCGGTCGTTGATGAAGCGCGCATGGCGCTCCTCGCGGTGGCGGTTCTCCTGCACCTGCGAGACGAGGTAGGCGAGCCCCGGCTTGCAGGCGCCGCAGTCGCGCCCGGCGCCGCACGTCGCGGTCAGCTCGCTCACCGACTCCAGCTCGCGCTCGCGCACGAGCGCCGCCAGCTGCTCGCGCGTCTGCTTGCGGCACGGGCACAGGTACGCCGGCTCCTCGCCGACGCCGCCGCGCTCGATCGCGAGCAGCTCTCGCACGAGCGGCTTGCACGAGCCGCAGCCGGAGCCGGCGCGCGTGACGGCGACGACCTCCTGCGTGGAGCCGAGCCCCTGCGCGCGGATCGCGCCGACGATGTCGCCCTTGCAGACGCCGTTGCAGTTGCAGACCTGCGCCGTGTCCGGCAGGTCGGCGGCGCTCGCCTCGCTCGCCTGCTGCAGCAGCCCGAGCAGGTCCTCGACCGGCTCGCGCCGGCGCACGTGCTCGAGCAGCAGCTCGTGCCCGCGCGTGTCGCCGAGCAGCACCGCGCCTGCCGCGCGGCCCTCCTCGTCCACGACGAGCTTGCGGTACGTGCGCGAGCCGGCGTCGGCCGCGACGACCTCGCGAGAGCCGGTCGCGTCGCCGACGGCGACGAGGTCGACGCCCATCACCTTGAGCTTGGCCGACGGCACGGAGCCGGCGTAAGCCGCGTCGCCCGCGGTGAGCGTCTGCGCTGCGACGGCGGCCTGCTCGTGGATCGGGGCGACGAGCCCGTACACCACGCCGCGGTGCTGCGCGCACTCGCCGACCGCGAGCGCGCGCGGGTGACTGGTGCGCATCGCGTCGTCGACCACGACGCCGCGCTCGATCTCCAGGCCGCTCGCCCGCGCGAGCGCGACCTGCGGCCGGATCCCGATCGAGACGACGACGAGATCGGCGGGAAGCAGGCTGCCATCCGCCAGCAGCAGCCCGCTCACCGCCTCCTCGCCGACGAGCGCGGCCGTCTGCGCCTCCAGCCTCACCTCCACGTCGAGCTCGCGCATCGCCTCCAGCAGCAGCGTCGCGGCGCCGTCGTCGAGCTGGCGCTCCATCAGGCGGTCGACGAGGTGGACGACCGTCGTCGGGCAGCCGAGCCCGGCGATCCCCCGCGCCGCCTCGAGCCCGAGCAGCCCGCCGCCGATCACGGCCGCGTGGCGGGCCTCATGGGCGCGCGCCGCGATCGCGTCGCAGTCGGCGGGGTCGCGGAAGGCGAGCACGCCGGGCAGGTCGATCCCGTCCAGCGGCGGCAGCAGCGGGTCCGAGCCCGTGCAGAGCACGACGCGATCGAACGACAGCGCGCTGCCGTCGTCCAGGGCGCAGCCACCGGCGTCGAGGTCCAGCGTCGCGGCAGCCGCGCCGAGCCGAACGTCGACGGCGTGGTCCGCGTACCACTCCTGCGGGCGCAGCTGCAGCTCGTCGCGCGTCGTCTCGCCCGCGAGCAGGTGCGAGAGCGCGACGCGGTCGTACGGCAGCTGCGGCTCCTTGCACAGCAGCGTGATCGGGACGTGCGGGTCGCGCTCGCGCACCCGTTCGCAGACGGACTGGCCGGCGATGCCGCCGCCGATGACGAGGATTCCGCTCATGGCCGGACAGGTTGGCCGCGCGCCGCCTGGACGCGTACCGCCGCGTGTCGAAAGCGGGGGAGGGGGTGGGCTCCGCATGTCGCAATCGAAACCCTGTGGTTCAATATCCGGCCCGATGCCCCGACCTCGCAAGCAGCTCGACTTCCGTGCCGCCGCCGAGGCGCTCACCGCGCCGGGAGCGGAGGCCGCCACGATGGCGGCGATCGCGCGGCGGCTCGAGGTCGCCAAGCCCACCCTCTATCGCATGGCGGGCAGTCGCGAAGAGCTCGTCCAGCTGTGCGTCGACGCCGAGGCGGAGCGCCTGCTGGAGCAGCTCCACCGCGCGGGCGGCGTCGGCGGCTTCCTGGCGTTCGTCGAGGACTCGCCGGCGGGCTTCGTGCTGCTGTTCGACGGGCGCCACCCGCAGGCGCGTCAGGCCGTGCGCCGCGTCGAGAACCGGCTGGGCGACGACCTGCGCCGGCGCGGCGTCCCGCAGGCGCAGACGCTTGCCGCCGGCCTGATCGGGCTCGCGGCCGGCGTCGCTCGTCGCACGATCGAGGACGGAGTGCCCGTGGATTCGCTCGATTTGCAGGGGATCCTCGAACAGTTGTCGCCGGCGAGAAATTGAACCCAACGGTTCGCTTTTCGACCCGTGGCGAAAGCGGAGGGGGGAAATCTCCGACGTTGCGCCGTGGAGGGGCTCGGTCCTCGCCCGTAGCTTGGCCGCACGACGCCAAGACCATGGAGGACCGATGAGACGCGGACGCTGGATCGACGAGTGGGACCCGGAGGACGAGCGCTTCTGGGAGACGACGGGCAAGCAGACCGCTCGCAAGAACCTCGCCTTCTCGATCTTCGCCGAGCACTTCGGCTTCTCGATCTGGGTGCTGTGGACGATCGTCGTGATCAACCTCGGCAACGTGGGCATCGCGCTCTCGCTCTCCGAGGCCTTCTGGTTGACTGCTGCGCCGAACCTGATCGGCGCGGCGCTGCGCATCCCCTACACGTTCGCGGTCCCCCGCTTCGGCGGCAGAGCGTGGACGACGGTCAGCGCCGCGCTGCTGCTGATCCCGACGCTGCTGATGGCGATCGTCGTGCCGAGCGGCTGGCTCGCCGAGCAGGCGCACGGCACGCAGTTCTGGGTCCTGCTCGCCTGCGCCGCCACCGCTGGCGTGGGCGGCGGCAACTTCTCCTCCTCGATGGCGAACATCTCGTTCTTCTATCCGGAGGGCAGAAAGGGCCTCGCGCTCGGGCTGAACGCGGCCGGCGGCAACCTCGGCGTCGCCGTCACGCAGCTGCTGATCCCGCTCGTCATCATCGTCGGCGTCCCGAGCGCTGCTGTGAAGCTGCCCGAGCACGAGGTGCACCTCGCCTACGCCGGGCTCGTGTGGCTGCCGTTCATCGTCGCCGCCGCGCTCGGCGCGTGGCGCTACATGGACAGCCTCACGCAGGCGAGATCGGACGGGCGCGCCTACGCGCTGGCGCTCAGACAGCCGCAGACGTGGGTCATGTCGATCCTCTACATCGGCACGTTCGGCTCGTTCATCGGCTACTCGTTCGCGCTGCCGCTCGTGATCAAGAACACCTTCCCGGAGTTCCTCGCCGGCCACCCGTTCATCGCCACCTACCTCGCCGGCCTTGCGTTCGTGGGCGCGCTCGTCGGCTCGGTCGCGCGGCCGCTCGGCGGCTGGCTGTCCGACAAGCTCGGCGGCGCGAAGGTCACGCTGGCCGTCTTCGTCGGGATGGGCCTGCTGACGATGAGCGCGATCGTCGGCGTCAGAGAGCACAGCTTCGCGCTCTTCTTCGGCTCGTTCATGGCGATCTTCCTGCTCGCCGGGATGGGCAACGGCTCGACCTACCGCATGATCCCGTCGATCTTCGCGCGCGCTCGGCCGCAGAGTGGCCGCCGAGCGCGGGGTCGACGCGCAGGAGACAGCGCTCTCGTTCAAGCGCCAGGCGGCCGCGGTGATCGGCATCGCCGGCGCGATCGGCGCCTTCGGCGGCTTCCTGATCCAGGTCGTCTTCCGGCAGGCGAGCCTCGGCGTCTCGGGGCTCGTGAGAGCGGCCGAGACGCCGGCGCAGAGACTGGCGATCGCCCAGGCGCACGCCGACTGGTCGGTCTCGGCGCTGTGGGTCTTCCTCGCCGCGTACGTCGTCTTCGCCGGCATGACGTGGTTCTTCTACCTGCGCCGCTCGCTCGCCGTCGAGCGGATTCCGAGCCTCGCGCACGCCTCGGTCTGAGGCGCGAGTGCGGTCAGCCGGCCTGCGTCGCGGGCCGGCTGGCGATCGCCTTGCTCGCCTGCTTCTCCGGGCTCACGCGCACGACGTTGCGCACGAGCCCGAGCTTTTCCATTCCCGCGATCACGAGGCCGCTCGGGTCGGCCAGCCGCTCGAGCGGGCGCAGGCCGTGGAAGGCGGAGGTGGGAAAGGCGTGGTGGTTGTGGTGCCACGCCTCGCCCAGCGACGGCAGCGCGAGCCAGAAGACGTTGCGCGACTCGTCCTCGACGTTGAAGCGACGACGCCCGAAGAAGTGGCAGACGGAGTTGATCGACCACGTCATGTGGTGCAGCAGGAAGATCCGCACGAGTCCGCCCCACAGCAGGCCGAGCAGCCCGCCGACGAGCGAGAAGCCGCTCAGGGCGAAGCCGAGCGCGAACGGGACGAAGAGCGTCATCCCGACCCAGAAGAGGAACGTGCGGTTGACCCAGCGGATCGCCGTGTCGTCGATCAGGTCCGGCGCATAGCGGCGCGCGGACGCGCGGCCGTGCGTCTTGTCGCCCAGCATCCAGCCGACGTGCGCGTGCCAGAGGCCCTTGAGCGCGCCGCGGAAGCCGTCCTCGAAGTCGACGTGCGGGCTGTGCGGATCGCCTTCCTCGTCGGCGAACGCGTGGTGCTTGCGGTGGTCGGCGACCCACGTGATGACGCTGCCCTCGACGGCCATCGAGCCGGCGATCGCGAGCGCGACGCGCACGGGCTTCGAGGTCTCGAACGCGCGGTGCGTGAAGAGGCGGTGGTAGCCGATCGTGATGCCGAAGCCGGTGATCGCGTACATGAACGCGAAGATCGCCAGCTCCTGCCAGCCGATCGCCTCGTTCCACAGCAGCACGATCGAGCTGAGGAACGCGATGAAGGGGAGGACGACGGCGATGAGGTTGGAGATGCGGTGCGCACGGGTCATGGGTTTGGAGCCTATGACGCAAACGGCGGTCTGTCCTCGTCTCCTGACCACGTCTTGACCGCAAGAAGTTGTAGCTTTTACACAAGAATGGTTGACACCGCACCCGAAGTCCTCGAACCGCGCCCGTGGCGGCGACTGCCATCGGCCGCGGTCGCGGCCATGCGCCCGCAGCTGCCGGACCTCGCGCGCGAGATCATCGACGCGATCCGCGTCGAGGTGCCGGCGTACGCGCGCCCGCTCGACGGGCCGTTCGGACGTGGCCTGATCGTCGGCGTGGAGGAGGCCCTGCGTCAGTTCGTCGACGGGATCGAGGCGGGCGGGCCGATGCCGCGCTCGCGCGTGTACGTCGACCTCGGTCGCGGCGAGGTGCGCGCCGGCCGCGGCCTCGACGTGCTGCTCGCCGCCTATCGTGTCGGCGCGCGCGTCGCGTGGCGACGCTTCTCGGCCGGCGGCGTCGCGGCCGGGCTGGAGCCGCAGACGCTCTACCTGCTGGCGGAGTCGATCTTCGCCTACATCGACGAGCTGTCGGCGAAGTCGGCCGAGGGCTACGCGCTCGAGCAGTCGGCCGCCGCCGGCGAGCTGCGGGCGCAGCGCCAGCGCCTTGCGCGCCTGCTGCTGCGCGACCCGCCGGCCGACCCGCTCGACGTCGAGGAGGTCGCGCGCACGGCGCGGTGGAGGCTGCCGACGGCGGTGACGGCGTTCGCGTTCCCGGAGGCCGAGCGCGAGCGGATCGTGCCGCGGCTGCCCGCCGACGCGCTCGTCGACACGGTCGGGGACGTCGTCTGCGCGCTGCTGCCCGATCCCGCGCGCGGCGGTCTGCGCACGCAGCTGCAGCACGCGGTCGGGCCGCGCCACGTCGCCGCGATCGGCCCGGCGGTCGGGTGGGGCGACGCGGCGCTCAGCCTCGCCCGCGCCCGCGCGGTCTTGCAGCTGTCCGCCGAGGGCGCGGCGCCGGATCATGGGGTGCTCGACGCGGCTGACCACACGACCGCGCTGCTGCTGCGCAGCGACCGGCGGCTCGCGCAGGAGCTCGCGCGCAACCGGCTCGCGCCGCTCGCGACGCTCGGCGCGGGCGCGCGCGCCCGCATGACGGCGACGCTCGTCGCCTGGCTGGCCGAGCAGGGCCGTCTGCAGCCGATCGCCGAGCGGCTCCACGTCCATCCACAGACCGTCCGCTACCGGCTCGGACGCCTGCGCGAGCTGTTCGGCGACGCGCTCGACGACCCGCAGCGCCGCTTCGAGCTGGAGCTGGCGCTGCGGGCCGATGGAGCGTTCGACGTCGCCGAGGCGGCGGGCTGAGCACCGCGGACGGCGCTCAGCCCAGTCCGTCAGGCCGTCACTCGCAGTTGATCACCGGGTCGAACGGATCCGCTTCGAACGGTTCGTCGGTGTCGGGACCGCAGTTGACGGTGCCGTCCGCCGCGCCGTCCCTGGCGCGCAGCCTGTCGTTGCCTTCCTGACCGAACAGCCTGTCGACGCCGGGGCCGCCTTCGACGAGGTCGTTCGCGTCGCCGCCGAACAGTTCGTCGGCTTCGGTGCCGCCGAACAGCCTGTCGTTCCCTCTTTCGCCCCACAGTCTGTCGTTGTTCCTCCGCCCTTCGATCTCGTCTTCGCCTTCTTCGCCGTGGAGCATGTCGGCGCCGTCGCCACCGTCGATCCTGTCGGCGCCGGCCTCGCCGAAGACCGTGTCGACGCCGTCGTTGCCGTCGATGATGTCGTTGCCCGCTCCGGCGGAGACGCGATCGTCGCCGCGGCGCGCCCACAACGTGTTGTCGTTCCCGTTGCCGGTGAGCACGTCGTCGTGGTTCGTCCCCTCGAGGATCTCGTTGTCGGCGCCGACCCACGTGACGACCCCGCCCGCGCAGGCGTTGTTGCCTTCGGGGGCGCGGACGAATGCCGCCCCGTACCAGCTGCTGCCGATCGTGCCTGGGTCGCCGGCGGGATTGCCGAGCGTCGCGTTGACCGGGCTCGTCGTGCGGGCGAAGCCTGCGACGTCCTGGCCTTCGCCACCGCGATAGACGTGGCCCTCGCACGGTTCCGAGGTGGCGATCTGGTCGTTGCCGTCCTCGGCGAACAGCCTGTCTCCGCCTCTGCCGAGCGAGAGCAGCGCGTCGCCTTCGCCGCCGCCGTGCAGCACGTCGTTGCCGCTCGACCCGGAGAAGAGCGTCTCGCTGCCGGCGCTGCCGGTGATCGTGTCGCTGTCTTCGCCGCCGTCGAGGTCGGTCGTCATCCCGTTCGGCGCGGCTGTCCTGTCGGTCATCGTGTCGCCGCCCGCGCCGCCGAACCATGCCTGGCCGCCGGCCCTCGGCGCGCTGCCGAGCGTGCACGTGACGGTGCCTCTCGTCGGCGTCGTGCAGCCTTCGGTCGTGGCGAGCGTCTCCGGCGAGCCGCCGGCGCTGGCGGTCACGGTGAAGCTCGTGCCGCCGCTGTTCGAGAGCGTGAACGTCTCGGCCGCGGAGCCGCCGGCGACGATCAGCACCGGGTCGGGGAGCACCGGTTCGATCGCGATCGGGTTGGTTCTGTCGAGGTAGGCGAACGGGGCTGTCAGGCTCGTGCCTGGCTCCCTGCACGGTCCGGGCGTGCAGGTGTCTGACCCCATGCCGCCGTAGAGCGTCTGGTTTCTGACGTTGGGATCGGACGCTATCTGGTCGTCGTACGGCGAGCCGATGACGCTCTCGATGTTGATGATCGTGTCTTCGCCGCCGCCGACGGCGGTCAGCGGTCTCACGCTGCCGAGGTCTCTTTCGTCTCTTTCGCCGGGCATGCGCAGGTTCACGACCACGCCGTTGACGCCGTTTGCCTTGCCGCCGGTCGGCGTCGCGTCGGCGAAGCTGGCGACGTCGTTGTCGTTCAGGTCGACGTTCGAGCCGCCGTCGTAGCGGTCGACGTTCGTGCCGCCGCGCAGCCAGTCATTGCCTTCGCCGCCTTCCATTTCGTCGGTGCCGTGACCGCCGAGCAAGACGTCGCGTTCGGGCCCGCCGTAGAGCTCGTCATCGAGCAGCTGGCCGAACAGCTTGTCCCTGCCGTTCTGGCCGTGCAGGTCGTCCCCGAGGCCGCCGCCGTAGACGACGTCGTCGCCATCGCCGGCGCAGACGATGTCTCTGCCGTAGCCAGCGGTGATCGTGTCGGCGCCTGCGGAGCCGACGATGTAGTCGTTCCTCGAAGTTCCTTCGATCGCTCCGGATCTTTCGGTGATGACGTTGTAGCCCGGTGGCGGTGGTTCGCCGCATGATTCGGGCGAGGCCGAAGCTGATGTCGCCAGACCGGCGAGCATGAGTGCGACGCACGCCAGCACGGGCGCGCGTATGCGCTTCCAGTCCATCGTTCTTCCCCCTGTCACTTGATGGCGTGAGCGCGGACGGGCCCCCGCCCGCGCAGTCAGCCTTACCCCGCTGGGGCGGGGTTACACAGCGGAGGTCTGCGCGTCGTCAGCGGTCACGGGCTCGATCACGTCGGTGACGAGCTCGTCGTGCCAGGTGTAGATGAGCGGCACCTGGTAGTGCCCGACGTGGCTGGTGCGCAGAGCGACCATCTCGGGGCCTTCCCAGTAGCGCTCCCAGTCGAGTCTGGACTCGAACCACACCATCATCAGGATCCGGTACGCGTCGTCGCGCGAGCGGTGGACCTTGTACTGCGTGGCCCCGTAGCGAATCGACGCGGCAGCGGCCTCGCTCACCGCCGCGGCGAGCTTGTCGCCGCGGAACAGCGTGGCGTACCAGGGGATGTGAACGACTCCGGCCATCGGGCGGGGATCCTAGCGCTCGGCGCGGGGCAGGCGCCCTCAGGCGCCGACCTCCGCCCGGATCGCGCCGGGGCCGTCGGCCGTCTTGCCCTGGCCCTCGTCGGTCGCGCCGACGAGGATCGCGATCTTGCCGAGGTGCTTGTTGTCGCGCAGCAGCTGGTGCGCCTCGGCGACCTTCTCGAAGCCCATCGTCTGCCACAGCACCGGGCGCACGAGCGACTGCTCGATCAGCTCGTTGGCCTTCGTCGCCTCCCACGCGTTCGCGAAGTGCGAGCCGATGATCTGCTTCTGGCGCATCCACAGGTAGCGCACGTCGAAGTCGAGCTGGTAGCCCGAGGTCGCGCCGCAGATGACGACTCTGCCGAACGGTCTGACGCACAGCACCGAGGTGGGGAACGTCGCTCTGCCGACGTGCTCGAAGACGATGTCGGGCGGGCCGCCGAGCTTCTCCTCGACCGCCTTGCAGAAGCGGCGCGACTCCTTGAAGCGCGCCTTCTCCTCGTCGGGCGACTCGCCACCCTTGCGCATCATGCCCTTGAACTCATTGCGGTCGATGTAATCGACCGCGCCCAGCTGCTTGATCAGCTCGCCCTTCTCCGCGCTCGACACCACGCCCACCGACTGCGCGCCGGCGATCTTGCACAGCTGCGTGGCGAACACGCCGAGGCCGCCGGCCGCGCCCCAGATCAGCACGCGGTGACCCGGCTGCAGCTTCGCCTGGTCCATCAGCATCCGGTAGGCGGTGAAGTACGTGAGGCCGTACGAAGCCGCCTCCTCCCACGACAGGTGTCTCGGCTTCGGCAGCAGCTGCTGCGCCTGCACCTTCGTGAACTGCGCGAACGAGCCCCACGTCGTCTCGTAGCCCCAGATCTGCTGCGAGGGCGCGGCGAGCGGGTCGAGGCCGTGGACCTCGGGATCCTCGTAGGAGGCCTGGTTGCAGTGGATCACGACCTCGTCGCCGGGCTGCCAGCGCGTGACGCCCTCGCCGACCTTCCAGACGATGCCGGACGCGTCGGAGCCGCCGATGTGGTGGCCGTACTGCGGGTGGTCGCCGTAGCGCATGACGGAGACCGGCTCGCCGAGCGCGGCCCACACGTTGTTGAAGTTGACGCCGGCGGCCATCACGCGCACGACGACCTCGAAGGCGCCGGGCCGCGGCGTCTCGATCTCCTCCAGCTGGAAGGCGTCGACCGGCTCGCCCAGCCGCTCCTCGCGGATCACCCACGCGGTCATCGTCTCGGGGAGCGTCCCCGGCTCGGTCGCGACGCTCGCGACCTGGCTCACGTCAACAGCCACAACGGCACCTCTTCAGAGTCGATCGGGAAGGCAGAGGCCCGCATCGTACCCATGCGAGGAGGGTCGCCTATCCGGTCGGCGGGTCAGTCGAGGAAGCGCTGACGGCGAAACCAGACGAACAGGATCACGCACGACGCGACCGCTCCGCCGACGCCGAATACGAGAAACGACCACAGCGCGTCGACGTGGCGCACGAGCCAGCCGAAGTTCTGGCCGAAGAAGCCGGTGAGCGCGGTGATCGGCAGGAACACCGTCGCGACGAGCGTCAGCTGCTTCATCACGACGTTGAGGCGGTTCGAGACGGTCGAGAGGTACACGTCCATCGTGCCGGTCAGCAGGTCGCGGTAGGAGTCGACCAGGTCCGAGACGCGAATCAGGTGGTCGTAGACGTCGCGGAAGTAGTCGCGCGAGCCGTGCACGAGGCCGGGCAGCTCGTCGATGTCGCTGATCGTGCGGGCGGCGAGGTCGCGCTGCGGCATGATCACGCGGCGCAGCGCGACGAGTCGGCGCTTGAGGCGGAAGACCTGCTGCAGCTGCTCGTCCGTCGGTCTCAGGACGATCGCGTCCTCGATCGCGTCGATCGCGTCGTCGATCCGCTCCAGGACCGGGAAGAAGGTGTCGGTGAGCGCGTCGAAGATCTTGTAGACGACCAGCTCCTCGTCTCTGGACGGGTCCGCGGCGATGCGCCGGCGCAGCTCGTCCAGCTCGTCGCAGCGCTTGCGCCGCACGGTCACGACCCAGCTGCCGCTGACCATGATGTGGACCTCGACGAGGTGGGGCGTGTCGTCGGAGAGCGCCTCGGTCGCGTGCGCGCCGTAGAAGACGATCAGCATCTGGTCGCCGTAGCGGTCGAGCTTCGGCCGCTGTCTGAAGTGCTGCGTGTCCTCGAGCGCGAGCGGATGCCACCCGAAGCGCGCGGCGAGGCTGCCGAGTTGCTCGTCCGTCGGATCGACGAGGTCGAGCCAGAAGAACTCGTCGCGCGCGGTCAGCTGCTCGATCGCGCGCTCGTCGATGCCGTCGAGCACCTGCATCGCTCCAGGACGCTAGCCCTGGCGGCGGACGCCCGCGCGCCGTCCTTACGGTTGCAGCAGCTCTTGCTGGGCGGTCTCGCGCTGCGGGCCGACGATCAGTCGCGCCGGCACGAGCGTCCCGTCGGCGACGCTGACCTCGCAGGTCCCTTCGACGACCGCGAGCGAGATGCGCGCGGAGTCCTCGGGGTTGATCGGACCGCTGGAGGCGTCGTCGGCGACGCAAGATCTGCCACCGTCCTCCGGCGCGGCCAGCGTCACGTCGCGTGAGCGGCCGCTCTCGTTGGCGATCAGCAGCACGACCGGTCCGGCGCCGACGCTGTCCGGCGAGACGGCGATCCGCTCGCCGACGATCGCGATCGAGATCGCGACCGGCGCGGGGGGACGGTCGGCGTTGGCATATTCGTCCTCGGATCCGCAGCCGGCGGCGGTGGCGGCGGCGAGAGCCAGCGCGGCGAGCGCTGTGAACATCCGAGTCCGCATCGCGCGGACCTTAGCTGACTGACCAGTCAGCCGCGCAGACTTTCAGGCCGCGCCCTCGTCGACGGCGCCGCTGACGGCGCCGACCAGCCTCTCGCGCTTGTCGGCCAGCTCCTCGAGGGAACGCTGGAGGCGCTCCCAGGAATCCAGCTCGACTTCCTCGTAGTCGGACCCCTCGAGCTGCGAGGTGCTCGTCCGGTATGCCTCCCACGCGGTGCGCGTCCGCTCGTCGAGCTCCTCGAGCTGGCGGCTGGTGTCGTGGTCGGCTGCGAATGTGGTCATCGGGCGCCTCCTTCCTTCGACGGTGACCCCGTGCAGCACCAATCCTACCCGTGGGCACGGTCACAACACGACACCGGCTTTCGCGCTCCGGCGACCGCAAGCGGCCGCCTGCACGCGACGTCACCCTAGAACGGCAGCTCGACGACCGTCGCGGACGCCGCTCCGGCCATCACCTCGGCGCCCGGCTCGACCTCGCGCCGCACGAGCGCGAGCCCGATCGGGCCGTGGTCCGGTGAGACGGCGACGCTGCCGAGCCGGCCCACGGCTCTGCCGCCGGCTGTCAGCTCGGTCCCCGACGCGACCGGCGTCGACAGCTTCAGGCCCCGCAGGTGCCGATTCGGCTTGCCCTTGTAGAAGAGGCGCGCGACCGTCTCCTGCCCGACGTAGCAGCCCTTGCCGAACGACACCGCACGCTCGTTGAGTCCGGCCTCCTGCGGGATCGTCGTGTCGTCGAGGTCGACGCCGTAGCGCGGGCGCCCGCGCTCGACGCGCACGGCCTCGGCGGCGGCCTCCGGGACCGTCTGCGCTCCGCGCGCGGTCAGCGCCGCGATCAACGCCGACGTCTGCTCGGCCTCGCAGACGAGGTCGACGCCGAGGTCGGTGACGATCGCGCGCGCGGCGATCCCGTCGACCTCGATCGCCGCGTTCGCATGCTCCTCGCCGGGCAGCGCCTCGACGCCTGGTCCGGCGACGCGGCGCGCCGCCGGGCCGACGAGCGAGACGAGTCCCTGCTGGAGCGTGCGCTTGTGCAGCTCGGCGTCGTAGCCGACGCGGGCGCGGTGCAGGACGTTGAAGATCGTTTGCAGCGCGGAGCGCTCGGTGTCGAACCAGAGCTCCGCGCCGGTGTCGAGGATCCGCAGGTCGCCGAGCATCTTGCCCTTGGGGGAGAGCAGCGCGGCGTAGCAGCCGGTGCCGGGGGCGAGCGCGTCGACGTCGTTCGTCACCTGGCCCTGCACGAACTGCTTCGCCTGTGCCCCGGTGAAGGCGAGCTTGCCGCGCTCGGAGCGGTCGACGAGGCCGCACGCCTCGCGCACCGCGCGGTCGGCAGGGGTCAGCTGGGTGCTCGTGCTCATCGCGGTCCAGGATAGCCATGCCCCGTACTGCTCTGGCAGACGTTCACCGGCCGAGCCGGCTACGCTTCGCGGCGATGCCGACCTCCCTCGCCGACGCGTTCCAGCAGGTCGTCGACTCGCTGCCCGACGACTGGACGGACCTCGAGCTCGACCTGCGGATCTTCGACGAGTCGCGCTACGTCGACGCAGCGACGTACATGGTCACGTGCAACGCACAGCCGTACTCGCGGCACGACTGGCACTGGCGCATCCTCGTCGCGCATCGCTTCGGCCACGCGGCCGCGGTGCCGGCGGTCCACGGGACGCTGAGACTGCTCGACGACGCCGGGATCGCCGGCGAGCTGGCGGTGCGCGAGGTGCGCAGCGGGCGCGTCGAGGTGACGCAGACGTGGGGCCGGCCAGAGTCGGCGATCCAGGCGTTCCGCGCGCTGCGCGCGCAGTAAACCCACGGGGGCCCGCTTCCAGCGGCCGCCTGGCCGCTTCCGGCATCCCTAGCCCGGCGCACGACACGCGCGCGGTCGGCAGACTTCCGGCCCATGATCGCGGTCATCACCGGCGCGTCCAGCGGCATCGGCGAGGCGACCGCGCGGCGGCTCGCGGCCGAGCCGGGTGCGCATCTCGTGCTCGTCGCGCGCCGCGAGGAGCGGCTGCGGGCGCTCGCCGATGAGATCGGCGGCGCCACGATCGTCGCCGTCGACCTGACCGACGACGCCGCGCCCGCGCGCGTGCGCGAGGCGGTCGAGCGCGACCATGGCGGCCGCCTCGACCTGCTGGTGAACAACGCCGGCACGTCGTGGAACGCGCCCTTCGGCGAGGGCGGCTTCGCGAACGTTCAGCGCACGATGGCGTTGAACTTCGACGCGCAGCTGCGGCTGACGGAGGCGCTGCTGCCGCTGCTGCGGGCGAGCGTGCCGTCGTCGATCGTCAACGTCGCCTCGACGGCGGGGCGGGTGGGGCGCGCCGCGGGCGGCGCCTACTCCGCCAGCAAGTTCGCGTTCGCCGGCTGGACCGACTCGCTGCACCTCGAGGAGAAGCCGCGCGGCGTGCACGTCGGCCTCGTGATGCCGGGCTTCGTCGCGACCGAGGGCTTTCCGCAGACGATGCTGGTCGAGCGCTCGCTGACGCGTTGGGCGGTCTCGAGACCGGAGCGCGTGGCTCAGGCGATCATCGACGCCGGGCCGGGCGGCCGCCCAGAGCGCTACGTGCCGCGCGCCTACTGGCTCGCGGCGCTGCTGCGGATCCTCACGCCGGGCTTGGTGCGGCGCGCGATGCAGCGCGGAGCTAACCGGCTGATCATGCGCGGTCGCGACCGCCTGTAGGAGATCGCTTTCGCGCTCCGGCGACCGGAACCGGCCGCCTCTGCGCGACGTTGCTACGCGGCGTCGTCGCTCGCCGCGCCCGACTCGGGCACGACGTCGGTGTCGAACAGCGCGCTCACGTCGGGCGGCGTCGCGACGATCCCGAATCTCGCCTCCCAGGTCGCCCAGCGCGCGAGCACGCGCGGGTCGAGCCCGCCAATGCGGCCGCCCGGCGGCGAGAGCGCAGGGATCAGCACGTCGAGCTGCTGCTCCAGCTCTCCGCGGTCGAGGCTGCGCACACGCGAGGCGAGGTCGTTGAGGCTGCTCGCCGGGTCGTGCACGGTGACGCCGTAGCCACGCACGAGCGCGCGCACGGTCGCGTTGACGAGGGCAGGGTCCTCACGCAGCGTGCCGCGCGCCGTCACGAGCACGAGCTCGGGGTAGGGCGGGGCGCCGTAGGCGTCGACGCGAAGCTCGCGCACGCCGGGCCGCTCGGATCTGAGCGCGACGCCCTCGACGTTCCAGAAGGCGGTCGCGCCGGCGACTCTGCCGCCGAGCAGTGCGGGCACGGCGTTGAAGCCGATCGTGACGCGCTCGACCGCCTCGAAGTCGCCGCCGGCGCCCTCGACGATCGATCTGAGCACTGCGTCGTCGCTCGGCAGGCCGGTGACGCCGACCTTGCGGCCCTGGAGGTCGAGCGGGCTCCTCACGTCGGGCTGGGCGAGCACTGCCGCGAGCGGCCGCTGGACGATCGACATGACGGCGACGAGCTCGCGCCCTCTCGCGCCGGCGAGCGCGAGATCGTGGATGTCCATCACCGAGAACTGCGTGCGGCCCGACAGCAGCAGCTTGACGGCGTCGGTCGAGCTGCCGGGGACGCGCACCTTCAGGTGGACGCCCTCCGCGTCGTCGAAGCCGCGCGCGACGGCGGAGTAGATGCCGGCGTGCGCCGCGTTCGGCGTGAAGTCGAGCATCAACGTCGCGTCCGCGTTCGGGCGGTCGTCGCTGGCGTCGCCGCCGCAGGCGGTCAGCGGCACGGCGGCCGCGAGCAGGACCACGAGCGTCGCGAGCAGGGGGAGGAGCTTGCGCATCGGCCGGGCAGCATACGACTCGCCGGGCGCGACGGCGGCGGAGCGGCGGGGAGCGGCGCGAAGCCGCTCTAGACTGCGGCGGCATGCGCCGTCGGGTCACCTTCTCCCGCAACGTCACGCTGTCGCTGTCGCGGACGTGCGTCTCGCACTGCAAGTACTGCGCGTTCCAGACGCACAGACCGCACCTGCACGCGCCCGACGAGGTCGAGGCGCTGATCGACGGTGCCGCGCGGCGTGGGGTGAAGGAGCTGCTGGTCCTGACCGGCGACGATCCGGCCCATCACCCCGGCGTCACGGCGCGGCTGGCGGAGCTGGGCTTCGTCGACTTCGTGGCGTATGTCGTGTGGTGCTGCGAGCGGGGGCTGGAGCGCGGGTTGCTGCCGCACACGAACCTGGGTGCGCTGTCGCGCGAGGAGCTGGGGCGTCTGCGTGAGGTGACGGCGTCGCAGGGGTTGATGTTGGAGTCGCTGCGGCCGGATCTGGCGGCGCACCAGGGCTCGCCGACGAAGGATCCCGCGCTGCGCATGCAGACGATCCGCGACGCCGGGGACCTGAAGATCCCGTTCACGAGCGGGATCCTCGTCGGCATCGGCGAGACGGAGCAGGACCGTGTCGCGGCGTTGGAGGCGCTGGCGGCGGTGCACGCCGACCATGGGCACCTGCAGGAGCTGAT
Organism: uncultured Actinomycetes bacterium; assembly: GCA_963770165.1. GTDB lineage: Bacteria > Actinomycetota > Thermoleophilia > Solirubrobacterales > Solirubrobacteraceae > Conexibacter. Next base: position 3,680 of record CAVYOK010000019.1, on the reverse strand, counting down.
CTTGCAGAACTTCGTGCCGCATCGCCGCTACTACGAGGAGGAGCCGGGGGAGATCGCGACGGCGGCGGCAGAGGCCTATTGGCGCACCGGCCTGCACGGCGGGCCGGAGGTGGCCGCGCCGGAGTGGTCGAGCCCGGTCTCGGTGGAGGACATGAAGCGGCTGGTCGCGGTCGCGCGCGAGCTGATGCCGGACGTCGGCGTGCAGGTGCCGCCGAACCTCGCCGACTGGTGGCCCGAGCTGGTGGCGGCGGGGGCGACCGACCTGGGGGGGTTGAGCGCGAACGGGGATCACATCTCGCCCGAGCATCCGTTCCCGAGCCCGCATCAGGTGCGCAAGCGGCTCGCCCGCGATGGCGTCGCGTTGACGGAGCGGCTGTGCGTCTACCCGCAGTACCTCGACGCGGACTGGATGGCGCAGGGCGTGCTCGACGTCGTCAAGGTGCGGTACTGGAGCTTCATCCCACGACGCGGGTCCGGCCGGCAGGAGCCGCCGCTCGCGATCCGCTCCGACCTCGTCGGGCCCGCGGTCGAGAAGGCGCGCGACGGCGCCTGGCTGTCGCCCGAGGAGCTGACCGCCCTGTTCGCCGAGACGCGACCGGAGGCGGTCGAGCAGATCCGCCAGGCGGCCGACGAGCTGCGCGCCGAGCTGGCCGGCGAGCTTGTGACGTTCGTCGTCAACCGCAACGTCAACGTCTCGAACGTCTGCATCGTCGGCTGCGCGTTCTGCGGCTTCGGGCAGGGCAAGCGCTCACCCGACGCCTACGAGCACGACGAGCCGGAGTTCGTACGTCGCATCCACGAGGCGGTCGACTACGGCGCGACGGAGCTGTGCATCCAGTCGGGGATCCATCCGGACTGGACGTTGGACGACTACCTCGGCTGGCTGGCGCTGGCGAAGCGCACGGCGCCGCAGCTGCACCTGCACGCGTACTCGCCGATGGAGATCGCGCACATGCAGGACGTCAGCGGCCTGGCGCTGCCCGAGCTGTTCGCGCGCCTGCGCGACGCCGGCCTGGACTCGATCCCCGGCACGGCCGCCGAGGTGCTGCACGACGGCGTGCGCGAGCGGATCAGCCCGAACAAGCTGCCCGTCGCGCGCTGGGTCGAGGTGATCGAGGCCGCCCACCGCGCCGGCCTGCGCTCGACGAGCACCGTGATGTTCGGGCACGTCGAGGAGCCGTGGGAGCTGGCCGAGCACATGCGCGTGATCCGCGAGTTGCAGGAGCGCACGGGCGGCATCACCGAGTTCGTGCCGCTCTCGTTCATCCCGTTCCACACGCTGCTCGGCCGCACGCACGGGGTGGAGGAGATCAGTCGCGAGGAGAACCTCAAGCACACCGCCGTCTTCCGGCTCGCGCTCGGCGCGAGCATCCGCAACGTGCAGGCGAGCTGGGTCAAGATGGGCCTGGAGACCGCGACCGAGTCGCTCGCGTGGGGCGTCAACGATCTCGGCGGCACCCTCATGGAGGAGTCGATCAGCCGCCTCGCCGGCTCCTATCACGGCACCAAACTCGACCCACCGCAGCTGATCGCGGCCGCTCACGCCGCCGGCCGCCCCGCCGCCGAGCGCACGACGCTCTACGGCATCTGCGCCGAGCATCCGCTCACCGCGGCGGCGGCGTAACACCCCCCGACCGGGGGGTTGGAGGTCATGCGCGTCCCGGCGCCGACGGCGATCGGTGCGTACGATCGATGCTTGTGAGCACCGTGCGACCGGCGTCTCCGGCACGGGAGACGAGCCTGTTCGCGGGGGTCGAGCCGCTCGAGGTGTTCGTCGACCTCCTGTCGGAGATCGAGAGCGACACGACCTCCAGCGAGTTCTACCACCGCATATGCGAGGCGATCTGCCGTCTCACGACGATGCGCCGCGCCGCGATCTTCCTCTACGACGTGGGTCGCCAGCGCGTGCGCGCGGTCGGCTCGCACGGGATCTCCTATACGCGCCTGGCAGCGCTGCGCCCGACGCTCGACCAGGCGCCGATCGCACAGCGCGCGCTGCTCGAGGACCGCGTGATCGTCGTGCACTCCGACGAGATCGAACGGCAGGTTCCGCGCGACTACGCGGCGCTGCTCGGCATCACGTCGCTCGTCTGCACGCCCCTCGCGGCCGCGGGCCACCAGTACGGGATCATCGCCGCCGACCGCGGCGGCGGCGACTTCGAGCTGGCCGACGGCGAGCGCCACCTGATGTGGACGCTCGGCAAGACCGCCGCGCTGGCGGCGACCGCGCGCAGGGCGACGCGCCAGCAGGAGCGCACGCGGCGCCTCGGCGAGCGCATCGACCTGGCCCGTGAGATCCACGAGCGCGTGATGCAGCGGCTGTTCGGCGTCTCGCTCGTGCTGAGCGCGCAGCAGCCGCTGACGGCCGAGGCGCGCGAGCGCTGCCGCACGGAGATGCTGGAGGCGCTCGCCGACCTGCGCTCCGCGCTCGAGCGTCCGCTCGCGCCGGTCGCCCACGAGACCGGCACGACCCTGCGCGCCGAGATCCCGCGGCTGACCCGGCAGAACGGCCTGCCGGTGCACGTCGAGTGGCCGGAGGGGGTGGAGGTGCCGCCGCGCTTGGAGGGCGTCGCGCAGTCTGTCCTCGGAGAGGCGCTGCGCAACGCCGCCAAGCATGCCGACCCCGTGCGTGTGGACGTGGTCGTGCAGCACGACGGCGACACCTTCTCGTTGGAGGTGCGCAACGACGGCGTGCGTGCCGACGGCGCGAGCGGCTCCGGCGTGGGTGCCGGGATGGGGCTCCGGCTCGCGGCGTTCGAGGCGCTCCAGCATGGCGGCTTCGTCGAGTTCGGCGCCGACAAGGGGAATGAGCGTCCGGGCTGGCGCGTGCGGCTCGTCGTGCCGGTCGCGGGCGACGTCGGTGACGAGGCGCTCCGGTGAACGACGAGCGCCGCCTGCGCGTGCTCGTGGTCGACGACCACGACGTCGTCCACTGGGGCTTTCGCCAGCTGCTCGGCGAGCAGTCGTGGGTCGAGCGCTGCCTGGCGGCGCGCAACGTCAGCGAGGCGCTCGAGCTGACGAAGCGCTACCGCCCGCACGTCGCGCTCGTGGACCTGTTCCTCGGGCCCGAGTCGGGCGCCGACCTGTGCGAGACGATCCGCTCGCAGTCACCGGAGACGCGCGTGCTGCTGATCTCCGGCGCCGGGCGGATCTCGCCGCAGGCGGCGAAGGCGGCCGGCGCGTCGGGCTTCGTCTCGAAGGACTGGGGCGCACATGACGTCGCGATGGCGGTGCGGATGGTCGGACTTGGGATGACGATGTTCCCGCCGCAGTCCGAGCAGCCCGCGACGCTGCTGAGCGGGCGCGAGAAGGAGGTGCTCGCGCTGATCGCCACAGGCTCGACGAACCGCGAGATCGCCGCCGAGCTCTACCTCTCCCCGCACACGGTCAAGGAGCACACGAGCGCGCTGTATCGCAAGCTCAAGGCGCGCAACCGCGCCGAGGCCGTGCAGCGCGCGCAGCGCATCGGGCTGTTGGGCTGAGGTGTCCCCCCAGGCGGGGGGAGAGGACGTTCCATACGTAGTGAATGCGCCAGCGGTGGCGAACGATGCCCGTGGTGCCGCCGTTCACCGCACTCCTCTTCCCCGGCCAGGGAAGCCAGACCGCCGAGATGCGCGACGAGGTCGCGGCGGCGCGGCCAGATCTGCTCGCGCTCGCTCGCGAGGTCGTCGGCGAAGACC
>CAVYOK010000018.1:0-119390 GCA_963770165.1 uncultured Actinomycetes bacterium | reverse complement strand
CCCTCCCCCTCCGTCCCCGCCGCTTCCGCCGCGCCGCACCGGGCCGTCCGGACCCGTCTTCATGCTTCGCGGCCATGAGCTGGCACCAAGGTCGCCTCGCCGCTTTTGACCTGGAGACGACGGGAATCGACAGCGAGTCGGACCGCATCGTCACCGCCGCGGTGAGCCTCGTCGGCGACGGCCGGCCGTCGGCCTTCCACGCGTGGCTGCTCGACCCCGGCATACCGATCCCGGCCGGCGCCTCCGCCGTGCACGGCATCACGACCGAGCGCGCGCAAGCCGAAGGGAGGCAGCCGCTCGAAGCGATCGAGGAGATCGTGGCGCTGCTCGCCGAGCAGCTGCTGCAGGGGAACCCTGTGGTCGCCTTCAACGCGCGCTTCGACCTCACCTGCCTCGACCGCGAGGCGCGCCGCCACGGCATAACGCCGCTGCTCGACCGCATCGGCGGCGCCGACGGCATGCTCGTCGTCGACCCGCACGTGCTCGACAAGCAGGTCGACCGCTTCCGCAAGGGCAAGCGCACGCTCGGCGCCGTCTGCGCGCACTACAACGTCCCGCTCGACGAGGCGCACGACTCGCACGCCGACGCGCTCGCGGCCGCACGCGTCGCCTGGCGGCTCGGGCAGGCGTTCGAGGAGCTGCGCGTCGACCTGCGCGCGCTCCACCTGCAGCAGATCGCCTGGGCCGCCCAGCAGGCCGCCTCGTTCGAGGACTGGCTGCGACGCAACGGCAGAGACGAGCGGATCGAGCAGGCGTGGCCGATCGTGCCCGTGTCGGACGCGCCCGAGGCGCCGCTGCCGCTCGCAGCCTAAGCGGCGGCCGCCGCGTCCGCGCCCCGCACCTGCCCGACAAACTCGACCAGCAGCCGCTCGACCGTCTCGGGCGCGTCGGCGTACGGCCAATGTCCGCTCGCCGACAGCACGTGCACGTCGGCTGACGGGAACGCGTCCCGCTGGCGCTCGGCCATCGCCGACGGCAGGTACGCATCGTGCTCGCCCCAGATCACGAGCGCGGGGATGTCCTTCGAGCGCATGTACTCGGCGAACGCCTCGCCCGCCGCGCCCGGGTCGTCGGTCGCACGGTAGAGCTTCAGCACCGCGCGTCTCGTGCGCTTGTCGTAGTGGTCGTACATGCGGTCGACGAACGCGCGCGGCAGCCCGCGCGGCTCGTTGCGATTGAGCAGCAGGCGGAACGCGCGCCGCGTCGCGGTCGCCTGCAGCAGCTCGCCGAGCACCGGCGTGCGCCAGACGCGCGCGAGCCGGTGCCATCTGTAGCCGGGCAGGATCCCCGTGTCGATCAGCGTCACGCTCGCGACGCGCTCCGCGTGCATCGCCGCCCACACGAGCCCGATCGGCCCGCCGAAGTCGTGGATCACGAGGTGCACGCGCTCGACGCCGAGCACGCCGAGCGCCTCCTCCAGGAAGTTGGCGTACGTCGGGACGTCGTGCACGAAGCCCTCCGGCGCGATCGTCTCGCCGAAGTCCGGCAGGTCCAGCGCGACCGCGCGCACGCCGGTCGCGCCGAGCGCGCTCGCGAGCCGCTCCCAGTCGTCGCACGAGCCCGGGTTGCCGTGCACGAACACGACCGCCTCGCTCGCCTCCCGCGGGCCCCCTTCCAGCAGGCGCGGCTGCGTGCCGCCCACGCGGATGCGCGTGCGCCGGACCGCACCCGGCGCCGTCGCCTCCCCGGCGACGCTCACGCCGCCACCCGCTCGGGCTCGCGCTCGCGCTCGACCGGCACCCGCGCCGGCGGCGCCCACGTCGCCGGCTCGGCAACGCCGCGCCGCAGCACGTGCCGCGCGTTCACGACGAGCGCGCGCGGCACCGTCGCCGCCATCATCCGCGCCGGGCCGATGCGGCGCGAGCCGAACGCCTCGAAGCGCACGGCCAGCTCCTCGTCGCGCGCCGTCGCGGCGAACAGCATCCGCTCGAACGGGTCGAATCTGCGTCCCGTCGCGTACTCGACCATCAGGCGCGCATGGCCGTTGAGCCCGCGCGCGTGGCGCTTGCGGTACCGCTCCAGCCCCGCGGCGAGCGGCTCCTCGCCGAGCAGCGCCGGGCCGACGCCATCCGCCAGCCACTCACCCGACTGGAACGCGAAGCCGCAGCCGACGCCCCACAGCGGGTCGATCGCGAGCGCCGCGTCGCCGACGAGCGCGAGGCCGGGCACGACCGGCCGGCGCAGACGGTTCTCCATGTTGATCTTGCCCTGCACCTGTTCGACGAGCTTGGACTCGCGGATCGGCGGCGCCTCGGGCACGTTCGCGACCCACTTGACGAGCGCGGCGTGCGGGTCGCGTCTGAACTCGGGCAGCCGGTCCATCGTGCCCATCGCCGCGTAGAAGACGAGCCCGGCGTCGGTCGGGAAGGCGGCGGCGAACTGCGGGTCGAGCATCCAGATCGACGCGTCCGGCGCGCCCGCGGGCGGCGGCCCTTCGAAGTAGCCGCCGTAGGCGAAGCGGCCGTGCGGAGTCACCTTCACGGGCACGCCCGCGAGCTCGGCGACCTTCGAGTCGCGTCCGTCGGCGCCGACCGTGAGCCGCGCACGCAGCCGCAGCTCGGTCCCGGAGCGGTCGCGCAAGACGACGCCCGCGACGGCGCCATCGCCGTCGTGCAGCAGCTCGTGGGCGGCCTGCCCGAGCAGCAGGTCGACGCCGGGGACCTGAGCGGCGGTCTCGCGCAGCAGCGGGTCGAGCTTCTCGCGGCGCAGGTTGACGGCCGCGACGCTGCGGTCGTGCGGCGGCGCGATCCAGCCCCATTTCGTCCACGCGCGGAAGTAGGGCCGCGTGCCGCCGGTCGCCTCGATCGCGTCGAGCAGTCCGATCCGCTCGAGCGTCGGCACCGCCGAGGACTGGATGAAGTGCGAGCAGATGCGCTTGAACGCCTGCGGGTCGGGCTGCTTCTCGACGAGCGCGACGCGCGCGCCGGCGCGCCCGAGGAGGATCGCCGCCGTGCAGCCGGCGAGGCTCGCGCCGACGATCACGGCGTCGTAGTCCGCCGCAGCGGAGAAGATCCCGTTCGAATGACTCGAGTCCTGCATCTCGACCCCCTGTCGGGTGGACGCGGCGATAACAGTTCGTCCCGTACTATACGAAGCGGAGCATGAAACGCAAGCCGATCCGTCTCACGCAGACCTCCTACGCCGTGCTGGCGCTGTTCGAGCAGCTCGGCGAGGCGACCTCGTACGACCTCAAGCAGGCGATCGAGATCTCGATCGAGAACTTCTGGCCGCTGCCGCACACCACCGCTTACGACGAGCCGGCTCGGCTTGCCGACGGCGGCTACCTGACCGTCCGTCAGGAGGAGGGCGGGCGGCGGCGCAAGGTCTACGCGCTCACCGACGCCGGGCGGGAGGCGCTGCACGCGTGGATCACGGAGCCGGTCGCGGCGCCGCCGCAGTATCGCGACGAGGCGCTGCTGAAGGTCTTCGCCGGCGCGGACCCGCGTGCCCTGATGGAGGCGCGCGTGAGATGGAACGAGGACAAGGCGTTCGAGCTGGAGGTGCTGCTGAAGGCCGTCCGCACCGGCGCGCTGCGACAGCAGATCGGCCCCGAGCGCACGCTCGTCGGCGGCATCGCCTATCACCGCAAGATGCTCGAGGTGATCGACGCGATGCTGAGAGTGAGAGGCTGACGTGCTCGCGATCCTCTACGACCTCCACGGGAACCTGCCCGCGCTCGAGGCGGTGCTCGACGACGCCGCCGCGGCCGGCGCGGACCGCTTCCTGCTCGGCGGCGACTACGCGCTGTTCGGCGCGTGGCCGGCGGAGACGGTCGCGCGGCTGGAGGCGTTGCACGGCGCGACGTGGATCCGCGGCAACGGCGAGCGCTGGACGGCCGACCCGTCGCAGGCGCCGCTGGAGACCGTTCGGGAGGCCGCGCGCGCGTGCGCGCAGGCGCTCGGCGAGGAGGTCGCGAGCCGGCTCGCGACGTTGCCGCCGGAGGCGGTGCTCGACGGCGTGCGCTACGTGCATGGCTCGCCCGGCTCGGACCTGATCGGCCTGCTGCCGCGGCCCGCCGAGGACGAGGAGCAGCTGCTGGCGCCGGTGCGCGAGCGCCGGCTCGTCGCCGGCCACACGCACATGCCGTTCGAGCGGGTGAGCGCGGGCGGGATCGCGCTGCTGAACCCGGGCAGCGTGGGCATGCCGTTCGACGGCGACCCGCGCGCGGCGTATGCGCTGCTGTACGACGACGGCCGCGTGGAGCGACGCCGCGTCGCCTACGCCCACGGCGAGGCGGCCGCCGCGGTGCAAGCCCGCTTCGCGGCCGACTGGACGGAGCTCGTCGCACGCCGGATCGAGAGCGCGCGTCTCGACCCAGCCGCCGCATGAGAGACATCCCCGCTATAGCGGGGATCCTGGCGCGTAAGCGCTCTACCGTCGGGAGGCCGTCCACCGTACGGCCTAGAGCGGCGGCGCACCGGAGCGGGACAACGCCGTCCTCCCCGCTAGGACGGGGATCACACCACTTTCGCGTTGATAGTCGCCTTTTCAGGAAATCGCCCAAACAGGCGAAGTAGCGAGAAAACTCCTACCGTCGCCATACCGTCGGGGCGCCTCATTCATGCGACAGTGGGAGCGCCGATGCGTCGTTCCGCACCTTCCACGACCGAGCTGCGCATCGCCGCCGGTCTGCGCCGAAGGGACCCCGATGCGGTTCGCGCTCTGTACGCCGAGTACGGCCCCGGCGCGCTCGCGCTCCTGCACGACGCGATCCGGGACCGCTCCGCCGTCGAGGACGTCTATCAGCAGGTACTGCTCGAGGCATGGCAGCGCGGCCGCTCGTTCGATCCGGCGCGCGCGTCGCTGCGCACCTGGCTGGCGACGATCGCCCGCTCGCGCGCGATCGACCATCTGCGCCGGCGCGTCCCCGAGCCGCACGACCCGACCGTCGCCTACGCGAGCGCGCTGGAGTCGGACCGCACCGCGTTCGAGCCGGTCGCGCAGCTCGTCGACCGCGTCACGCTCGAGCAGCTGATGGGGCGGCTCACGCCCGAGGAGGCCGAGGTCGTGCGCCTGCGCTGGCAGCTGGGCATGAGCCAGCGGCAGATCGCCGCGCACACGCGCCTCCCGCTCGGGACGGTGAAGTCGCGCACCGCGAGCGCGCTGCGGCGCCTGCGGGAGATGCTTGAGGAGGAGCGCACGCCGCTCTAGGAGCCCGTGGGCTCTCCGAGCGGCGTGCGCGGCTGCTGCGCTCAGGCGTTCGCGAAGTGCTCCGCGTTGACGCGGACATAGTCCGCCCATCTCTCGGGCAGCAGGTCCTCCGGATAGATCGCGTCGACCGGGCAGGCCTCGACGCAGGCGTCGCAGTCGATGCACTCCTCCGGGTCGATGAACAGCTGTCTCGTCGTCTCGAAGCCGTCCTCGTCCGGCGTCGGATGGATGCAGTCGACCGGGCAGACCTCGACGCAGGAGGCGTCCTTCTCGTTGATGCAGGGCTCGGCGATGATGTACGCCATGGTCTATGAGGTCGCGGCGGCGTAGCGCTCGGCGACCTTGCCCCAATCGACGACGTTGAACCACGCGTCGATGTAGTTGGGACGCAGGTTCTGGTACTTGAGGTAGTAGGCGTGCTCCCACACGTCGACGCCGAGCAGCGGGATCTTGCTCTGGCTGATCGGGTTGTCCTGGTTCGCGGAGCCGACGACCGCGAGGCTGCCGTTGTCGAGCACGAGCCACGACCAGCCGGATCCGAACTGGCCGGCGCCGGTCGCTCTGATCTTCGCCTTCAGCTCGTCGAAGCTGCCGAACGCCGAGTCGATCGCCTCGGCCAGCGCGCCGCTCGGGGCGCCGCCGCCGTTCGGCGACATGCTCTCCCAGAAGAGCGAGTGGTTGTAGTGGCCGCCGGCGTTGTTGCGCACGCCCGTCGCCTTGTCGCCGAGGCTGTCGAGGTTCTTGAGGACGTCCTCGACCGGCTTGTCGGCCCACTCCGTGCCCTCGAGCAGCTCGTTCGCTCTGCTGACGTAGGTGGCGTGATGCTTGTCGTGATGGAAGTGCATCGTCGCCTCGTCGATGTGCGGCTCGAGCGCGTCGTATGCGTATGGGAGATCCGGCACCTCGTAGGCCATGCGCTTCCTTCCGGTTCGCTTGCGGATATAGACAGACGCTACTGTCCAAACATCATGGCACGCCACCTCGGACCGGCGCTCGCCGAGCTGCCCGCCACCCGCCGCGAGCTGCTCGTGACCCTGCGCAAGCGCGGCGAGGCGCGCGCGGAGGAGCTGGCGGAGGCGCTGGGCGTGACGGTCGGCGCGGTGCGCCAGCACCTGCAGGGCTTGGCTGCTGCGGATTTGGTCGAGCACCGCGAGGAACGGCCCGGCCCGGGACGCCCGCGCCACGTCTACCGGCTCGCGCCGGCGGCCGAGGCGCTGTTCCCGCGCGCGTACGGCGAGCTGACCGTCGAGCTGCTCGACTACATCGGCGACGAGGACCCGGACCTGGTCGCACGCGCATTCGAGCGGCGGCGTCGCGCGCGCGTGGAGCGGACGCTGGAGCGGCTTTCCGGGTTGGGGTTCGACGAGCGCGTGGCGGAGGTCGCGCGCGTACTCGACGAGGACGGCTATCTGGCGGACGTCGAGCCGCTGCCCGCGGCCGGCGACCGCTCTGACGACGGCTGGCGGATCGTCGAGCACAACTGCGCGATCCTCGCGGTCGCGCAGCGCTACGGCCACGCCTGCGGCGCCGAGATCGCGTTCCTGCGCGAGGTCCTGCCCGACGCCGACGTCACCCGCGTCTCGCACATCCTCACCGGCGCGCACGCGTGCGCGTATGAGGTGCGGCGGCGGAAGTCGCGGGCGACTTCGACAATGTGATGCCGAAAAAATATCCTTTTTAGGCATTTCAATTCCAAAAAGCGCTATTTTTTCGGCATGAACGACGCCGAGCTCGGACGCTTGCTTAGCGCTGGAAACCGCTGGTGGCGCGATCCAAAGAATTGGACGGCCGCAGACCCCGACCTACGCCGGCTGCGCGACGCGCCGCTGCGCTACGCCCCGACCCCGCTTGCGGGCATCGCACCCGACGGCCTCTACGTCCTGCGTGGCCCGCGGCGCATCGGCAAGAGCGTCGAGATCAAGCGCGCGATCGAGCGCTTGCTCGACGACGGCGTCCAGCCACGGCAGATCCTCCACTGCTCGTGCGACGGGCTTACCTCCGCCGACCTCCGCCGGCTCGTGCGCGTCGGACGCGACCAGCTCACCCGCACGGTGGAACGACCGCGGTACTGGTTCCTCGACGAGATCACCGCTGTGCCCGAATGGCCGCAAGCAGTCAAGTGGTTGCGTGACAACACCGCGCTGGCGGGGGACTGCGTCGTGCTCACGGGCTCCTCGGCCCGCGACCTGGAGGAGGCGCGCAAGCAGCTCGCCGACCGACGTGGTCACGCACGCGACTCCGATCGCCTCCTGTTGCCGATGGACTTCCGTGCCTTCGCGAGTGCGACCGGGATGTCCGATCTCCCCGACGTCCCCACCGTCGAGCCACGTGACTTCCTGGGTCGCAGGAGCGAGGAAGCCGTCGACGACCTGCTTCCCTGGTTGGATGAACTGACCTCGCTGTGGGAGGTTCATTGCCGGGTCGGCGGCTTCCCTCGTGCCGTCGCCGGCTACCTGCGCGACGGCGAGGTCGAGGCCGCATTCGCGAACGGGCTGTGGGACGTGGTCCACGGAGACGCGCTCGCGGGTGACGGGTTCTCGGCCGCACAGAGCTTGCAGTTGCTGCGCAAGCTCGCCACCGACCTCGCGAGCCCGGTCAACATGACGGCGGTCGCTGGCGAGCTCGGCGTCGGAAGCCACCACACCGCCGCCCGTCGGGTGCGTGCACTGGTCGACGCCTATCTCGTATGGCCCTGCCACCGGCGCGGCGAGCGATGGATGCCCAATCTGCGCGCTCAAGCGAAGTACTACTTCACCGATCCGCTGCTCGCGCGGCTCGCGCACATCCGCGCCGACCACCTTCCGGAGCCGGACGTCTCGCGGATTTCGGAGCAGCAGCTCGGTTTTGCGCTTGTGCGACGGACCGCTGCAGGCGATCCGGGCCGCTATGCCGACTTCACGCACGTCATGTACGCCCGATCGGGCACGGGAGCCGAGGTGGACTTCTGCGGCGAACCGCTCGCGTCGGTCGCGTTCGAGGGCAAGTACACCGACTCGGGCGTCGCGCGCGAGTCGCAGACGATGCGCACGATGTTCGGCGGTTGCGGCGTTCTGGCGACGCGCGCAAAGCTCGATCGGATCGACAAGGCGCGCGCGATCCCGGCAGCGCTCGTCGCATACCTGCTCGGCTGAGGGCCGCTCAGCCGAGCAGCGCGCGCACGACCGCGTCAGCGAGCAGGCGGCCGCGGAGGGTGAGGCGGATGCGGTCGTCGGCGAGCGTGGCGAGGCCGTTGTTGGCCGCTTGCGCTGCGGCAGCACGACCGGCGTCGTCGAGCACGTCGAGCGGCAGGCCGTCGGCGAGCCGCAGCTCGAGCATCACGCGCTCGACGCGGCGGGTCTCCGCGTCGAGCAGCTCGCGGCCGGCGGCCGGCGAGGCGCCTTCGGCGAGACGGGACACGTACGTCGACGGGTGCAGCACGTTCCACCAGCGCACGCCGCCGACGTGGCTGTGCGCGCCGGGGCCGATCCCCCACCAGTCGCCGCCACGCCAGTAGCCAAGGTTGTGGCGACAGGCGCCGCCCGGCGATGTCGCCCAGTTGGCGACCTCGTACCAGTCGAGGCCCACCGCGGCCAGCGCCGCGTCGGCGAGCTCGTAGCGGTCGGCGAGTACGTCGTCGTCGGGCGCCGGCAGCGCGCCGCGCTTGATCTGAGCCGCCAGCCGCGTGCCCGGCTCGACGATCAGCGCGTACGCCGACACGTGGTCGGGCTCAGCCGCGAGCGCGGCCTCGAGCGACGCACGCCAGTCGTCGTCGGACTCGCCGGGCGTGCCGTAGATCAGGTCGAGGCTGACGTGCGCGAAGCCGGCGGCGCGTGCCTCGCGCACGGCCTGCGCGGGGCGGCCGGGGGTGTGGACGCGGTCGAGCGTCGCGAGCACATGCGGGGCGGCGCTCTGCATCCCGAGCGAGATGCGCGTGAAGCCGACCGTGCGCAGCGCGGCGAGCGAGGCCGCGTCGACGGACTCGGGGTTCGCCTCGGTCGTCACCTCGGCGCCGGGCGCGAGCCCGAACGTCGCGTCGACCGCCTGCAGCAGCTCGGCCAGCTCGCCGGGCGCGAGCAGCGTCGGCGTGCCGCCGCCGAAGAAGACCGTCTCGACCGGCGGGGCGGCATCGCCGAGCACGCGCCGCGCGAGCGCCAGCTCCGCGCAAGCGGCCGCGACGTAGCCGTCGCGCGAGCGGCCGCCGCCGTTCCCGAGCTCCGATGCGGTGTACGTGTTGAAGTCGCAGTAGCCGCAGCGCGTCGCGCAGAACGGCACGTGCACGTAGACGCCGAACGGACGGCGGCCGAGGCCCGCGCGCGCGGCGTCGGGAAGCGCGCCGTCACGTGGCGCCGGATCGCCGTCGGGCAGGCGGGCGGGCATGGCACGAAGTGTGGCGGGCGGCGCCCGCTCAGCGCGGCGCGCTGGCGGCCGCCGGGGCCGCCTCGCCCACGCGTGCCGGCGCGGCGGCCTCGCCGACGACGCGACCGTGCACGAAACGGTCGCTGCCGGCGCCGAGTCCGAAGGCCAGGTCGACCGCCGCCACGCCGACGAGGACCGCAAGCGGAGCGGTCCAACCGCCGGTCGCGTCGTGCAGCGCGCCGACCGCGATCGGCCCGACTGCCGCCAGCGCGTATCCGACCGACTGCGCCATCCCGGACAACGCGACCGCGTGGGAGATGTCGTGGGCACGCAGGACGAACAGTGCGAGCACCAGCGTGAAGCCGGTGCCGAACCCGAGCCCGAGCAGGATCGCCCACAGCGACGGCGCCGCGCCCGGCGCCAGCAGCACGCCGACCCAGCCGACGAGGAGGACGAGCCCCGCGCCCCACGCGATCGACCGCTGGTCGCGCAGCCGACCGGCGAGCGCGCCCACCACGAAGCCCATCGGGATGCCGACGACGAGCGAGAGCGACAGGAGAGCTCCTGCCGTGCCCTTGCTCATCCCCTCGTCGCGATAGATCTCGGGCAGCCACGCCACCTGCGAGTAGAACTGCACCGCCATCAGCGCCATGTAACCCGTCACGCACCAAGCGACGCGGTCGCGCAACAGGTTCACGCGCACCCCGGCGGCGGCCGAGGCGGCGTGGTCGTCGGATCTGCCAAGCAGCGGCAGCCAGATCACGGCGGACAGGAGCGCCGGGATCGCCCAGACGGCGAGCGCGGCGCGCCATGAGTCGCCCAGCCAGGCCTCGCTCGGCACGGCGAGGCCGGCGGCGAGCGCGGCGCCGACGCCGAGCGCGACCGAGTAGAGGCCGGTCACGAACGTCGCCTGCTCGCCGAAGCGACGCTTGACCAGGGCGGGCAGCAGCACGTTCGCGACGGCGATCGCAGCGCCGGCGACGAGCGTGCCGGCGAACAGCAGCACGACCGACGGCAGCGGGCGCAGCGCCAGGCTCGCGGTCAGCAGCAGCATGCACGCGACGAGCGTGCGCTCGATCCCGAAGCGCACGGCCAGCCGCGGGCCGAACGGCGAGATCGCCCCGAACGCGAGCAACGGCGCCGCCGCCAACAGCCCAACCGCGGTCGCCGACAGGCCCTCGTCCGCTCTGAGGTCGCGGATCAGCGGCCCGATGACCGTCAGCGCCGCACGCAGATTGACCGAGACGAGGACGATCGCCAGCACCAGCAGCGCGATTTCGCGGCGATGGCGGCTGGGCTCGGTCACCCGACCGAAGCTAGCAGCGCCCCGGCGCGACGCACGCCGGGCGCCATGCCGCCTAGAAGACGCCGGTCAGCGCGCGGCCGGCGTCGGCAGCGAGGTCGAACAGCGGCTGCGGGACGATCCCGAGCACGATCGTCGCGGCGGCGGCAAGCCAGGCCACGATCAGCACCTCGGGCTGCGGCCGCACCGGCGCGATGCCGATCGCGACGTCGGATCCGAGCCCGCCCACCCCGTCGGCGCTCGTGGGCAGCGCGTCCGCCTCCTGCGAGCCGCCGGCGATGACGGGCAGGCCGCTCGCCGTCGGCGCCGCCGGCGCGTCGGGCGCCTCGCGCATCCACATCGTCGCCACCACGCGCAGGTAGTAGCCGAGCGAGATCATCGAGCCGACCACGAGCACGATCGCGAGCCAGGCGTAGTCGCCGGTCACGAGCGCGTCGATCAGGAAGACCTTGCCGACGAAGCCGGCAGTCGCGGGGATGCCGGCCAGCGCGAGCATCGCGATCGTCAACGGCCACGCGAGCAGCGGCTGCGTGCGTCCGAGGCCGGCGAACGCGGCGAGATCGTCACCCTCCAGCGACACCCGCTCGCGCGCGACCACGACCGCGAACGCCGCGAGGTTCATCGCGAGGTAGACGACGAGGTAGAAGACGGTCGCGCGCGCGCCGAGCTGCGAGCCGACGATCACGCCCGCCAGCAGGTAGCCGGCCTGCGCGACGCCCGAGTAGGCGAGCATGCGCTTGAGCGAGGTCTGCCCGAGCGCGCCGACGTTGCCGACGACGATCGTGATCGCGGCGAGCGCGGCGAGCATCGGCGCCCAGTCGAGCTGCGCGCCGATCAGGGCGGAGTCCATCAGCCGCAGCAGCACGCCGAGCGCGGCCGCCTTCGTCGCGACCGCCATGAACGCGGTCACCGGCGTCGGCGCACCCTCGTAGACGTCGGGCGTCCACTGGTGGAACGGCGCGACCGACGCCTTGAACGCCAGGCCGACGAGCGTCAGGCCGATCCCCGACAGCAGCAGCACGTCGCCGCCGACCGCGTCCGCGCCGGTCCCGACGATCGCGTCGTTGATGCCGGCGTAGTCGGTCGAGCCGGTCGCGCCGTAGACCAGCGCGAGCCCGTACACGAGCGTCGCCGAGCCGACCGAGCCGACGATCAGGTACTTGAGGCCAGACTCGAGCGAGCGCTCGCGGCGCAGCTCGGTCGCGCACAGCACGTACAGCGGGATCGACAGCAGCTCGAAGCCGAGGAACAGCGTCACGAGGTTCGTCGCCGCGACGAGGATCGCCATCCCGAGGATGGAGAACAGCAGCAGGCTGAAGAACTCGCCGGGGCTCGCCTCCTGCGCAGCGCGCGAGCGCCACGCGAGCAGGACGGCGCCGATGCCGGCGCCGGCGAACGCGAACAGCAGCACCATCGTCAGGTCGTCCGCGACGAGCGCGCCGGAGATCAGCGAGCTGGTTTCGCCGAACTGCCAGATCCCGAGGCCGATCGCGGTTCCGAGCGTGACGATCGAAAGCAGCGGCGTCGCGTGCCGGACCCAGCGTCCGCGCAGCAGGCCGACCAGCAGCGTCAGCAGCGCGCCGCCGGTGAGGGCGAAGAAGGGCGAGAGGCCGGCGTAGTCGATGTGCGGCGCTCTGGCAGCGGCGATGACGAGTGCGTTCATCGAATCACGCTGATCTCGGGGGCGACGTCGGCGACCGCTGCTTCCGCGGCGGGCTCGGAGCGCTTGAGTCCGAACTGCGGATAGAGCGAGAGCGCGAGGAGAGCGAGCACCATCGGCGCGAGCACGGCGAGGTCGCCGAACTTCACCTCGCGCGCATCAGGATCGACGCTCGGTCCCACACGATTGTGCATCGCGCGGATGAACAAGCGCAGCACGTACACGCTCGCCATCGCGACGCCGATCGAGGCCACAAACGCGAACACGACCTTCGCCTTGAAGACGCCGAGCAGGATCAGGAACTCGCCGACGAAGTTCGCGCTGCCCGGCATCGCCAGGGTCGCGAGCCCGACGATCAGGAAGAGCGTCGCGAGCACCGGCGCGCGGAAGGCGATCCCGCCCATGTCGCGCAGGTCCTCGGAGCCGCCGGCGCGTGCGGCCAGCAGCCCGACGATGAAGAACAACGGCAGCGTCACGAGCCCGTGGTTGACCATCTGCAGCAGCGCGCCCTGCACACCGTCCTCGTTCAGGGCGAAGATCCCGAGCGTGATGAAGCCCATCTGGGCGATGGACGAGAAGCCGATCACGAGGCGGGCGTTCGTCGTCGAGAACGCCATCGCCGAGCCATAGAGGATCGACGCGACGGCGATCAGCAGCAGCAGTTCCTGGAAGTGCACCGACGCGTCCGGGAAGACCGGCAGCACGATCCGCAAGAAGCCATACGCGGCGACCTTTGAGACGACGCCGGAGAAGGCGGCCAGCGCGGGCAGCGGCATCGCGCGGTAGCCGTCGGGCAGCCAACCGTGCAATGGGAAGGCCGGCATCTTCACGAGGAATGCGGCCGCGAAGCAGAGGAAGATCCAGTCCTGCGAGCCGGACGAGAGCGGCAGTCTCGCGAGCGCAGCGAGCGAGAAGGTGAGATCGCTGTTGTACTGCTGCGCCGTCAGCACCCCGGTCGCGACGGCGGCCGCGAGCATCAGCAGCGAGCCGACGAGCGTGTAGATCACGAGCTTCGTCGTCGCGCGTACGCGCTCGGCATGCTCGCCCGCGCCCCAGATCCCGGTGAGGAAGTAGAACGGGATCAGCATCAGGTCGAAGAAGGCGACGAACAGGATCAGGTCCTGCGCGCAGAAGGCGCCGAGCACGGCCGTCTCGCCGGCGAGCAGCCACAGGTAGAGCTGGGACGGGCGCTCCCAGTCCGAGCGCAGGTTCGCCATCAGGATCGCGCCGGCGAACAGGACCGTCGTCAGCAGCACGAGCACGAGGTTCAGCCCGTCGAGTCCGAGCGAGTAGGAGATGCCGAGCGCGGAGATCCACGAGCGGTCGGTGACGAACTGCATTCCCTCGCCGCTGTCGAAGCGGACGACGAACGAGATCGCGATCGCGAGCGTCGCGAGCGCGCCGAGCAGTGCCAGGCGTGGGGCGGCCTTGTTGCCCCAGATCGCGCAGAGGATCGCGACGACGAGCGGGAGCCAGATCAGGATCGAGAGTGTCATCAGGAGGCCACGATCAGGAAGTAGAGGACGACCGCGGCGCCACCGAGCAGCAGCAACGCGGCGTAGTAACGCAGGAAACCCGTCTGAATCGCGCGCACCGCGGCCGAGCCGGCGCGCACGACGGAAGTCGTCCCGTCGACGAGCGTCCCCTCGACGACGACGCGCTCGAACGTGCGGCGCGAGAAGGTGCCGAACGCGGCGAACGGCCGCACGACCACGAGGTCGATCAACTCATCGAAGTACCACTTGTTGACGAACAACGTGTACGCCGGCCTGAAGCGCTCGCGCCAGGCGACCGCCGAACCGGGCCGCGCGACCCAGATGCGGTGCGCGACCGCGATGCCGGCGAGCGCCAGCACGGTGCCGAGCGCCATGCCGAACCACACGAGCCCGCTGCCAGGCTCGTCATGCAGGTACTTCGAGCCTTCGAACGTCGGCTCGAGGAAGTTGGTGATCACGTGCGTGACCTCGGGGATCTGCAGGAAGCCCATGACCGTCGCGCCGATCGCCAGCAGCGACATGGCGACCTTCATCGGCAGCGCGCGCTCGGCGATCGTGTGCTCGGGGCCGGGGAAGCCCACGTCGGTGTCCTCGACCTCGCCGTTGGCGGGGTTGGTCGGCACCTCCGCGTGCGCGAGGTGGCCGTGCTCCAGCTCGCGTGCCTCCGCGCACGGCTCGCCCCAGAAGGCGCGGAAGATCATCCGCCACGTGTAGACGGCCGTCAGGAACGCGCCGACGTACCCGATCACGTAGAGCGCGAGGAACCAGCCGCCGCGGTTGCCGACGAACGCGAGGATCTCGTCCTTGCTGAAGAAGCCGGAGAAGGGCGGCACGCCCGCGAGCGCGAGCCCGCCGACGACGAAGCAGCCGAACGTGAACGGCATCGCCTTGCGGAAGCCGCTCATCTTGTCGAGCGACTGCGCGCCCGCCATCGCGCCGATGATCGAGCCCGCCGCCATGAACAGCAGCGCCTTGAAGAAGGCGTGCGTCATCAGGTGGAACAGGCCGGCCACGTACCCGCCGGCGCCGACGGCCATGATCATGTAGCCGATCTGCGACATCGTCGAGTAGGCGATCACGCGCTTGATGTCGGTCTGCGTGATCGCGATCGTGCCGGCGATCAGCAGCGTCACGCAGCCGACGACCGCGGCCGTGTCGGCGGCCGCCGGCGCCTCCTCGAACAGCGGGTACATGCGTGCGATCAGGTACACGCCCGCGGTCACCATCGTGGCGGCGTGGATCAGCGCGGAGACGGGCGTCGGGCCCTCCATCGCGTCCGGGAGCCACGTGTGCAACGGGATCTGGGCGCTCTTGGCGAACGCGCCGACGAGCAGCAGCAGGCAGCCGGCGACGAGCGCGCCGTTGTGGCCGTCGAAGGCGCCTCCCTCGACCGCTCTGAACGTGCCGAGGAAGTCGAGCGTGCCGCTGTGGCGCAGGATGAAGAACGTGCCGAGCACGAGCCCGACGTCGCCGACGACGTTGATCACGAACGCCTTGATGCCGGCCTGCGTCGCGGTGCCGCGGCGGTACCAGAACGAGATCAGCAGGTACGAGGCCGCGCCGACGAACGCCCACCCGACGATCAGCAGCAGGAAGTTGCCGGCGAGCACCAGCACGAGCATCGAGAAGACGAAGAAGTTGAGGTAGGAGAAGTAGCGCGCGTAGCCGCGGTCGCCGCTCATGTAGCTGACGCTGTAGAGGTGGATCAGCGTCGAGACGCCGGTCACGACCAGCGCCATGTAGACGGACAGCGGGTCGACGAGGATCGACAGCCCGGCGTCGACGTCGTCGCCGGTGACGGCGTAGTCCCACAGCGTGGAGGCGAGCTGGCGGTGGTGCTCGTCGTGGCCCTGCAGGCTGAAGAGCGCGCCGACCGCGCAGACGAACGCGAGGCCGATCGCCGCAGTGCCGATTGCGCCCGCGCCGCCACGGCCGAGCCGCTTGTAGCCGAGCCCGTTGACGAGCGCGCCCAGCAGCGGGAAGAGGAGGACCAGCCAGGCCCAGGTCGTGGTGCTCACCCTTGCAACTCCCGCAATTCGTCGACATCGATCGGCAGGTGGCGGCGGAAGATCGCGACGATCAGGCCGAGCCCGACCGTCACCTCGCAGGCAGCGACGACCAGCACGATCAGCGCGAAGATCTGGCCGTCGGCGTTGCCGTGCATGCGCGAGAAGGCGATCAGCGCGAGGTTCGCCGCGTTCAGCATCAGCTCGAGGCACAGCAGGATCACGAGCGGGTTGCGGCGCACGAGCACGCCGCCGGCGCCGATGCAGAAGATCAGTGCGGAGACGACGAGGTACCAGGCGATGCTCATCGCTCGGCCTCGACCTTCTCCTCGGGCGTGCGCACGGCGCCGACCGCCTCCGCCATCGTCCCGCTGAAGAGATCCCGCGGCGTGATCCAGCGCGTCGGATCGTCCTCGCGGTCGTCAAGCGTCGTGCCCTTCCGGCGCCGCGCGAGCACGACCGCGCCGACCGCCGCGACCAGCAGCAGCAGCGAGGCGACCTCGAACGGGAACAGGAACTTCGTCAGCAGCGCCTCGCCGATCTGCTCGGGCGAGCCGAAGCCGGCGACGTACGGTGCGCCGTCGGAGTCGATCGCCTTCAGGCCCGAGCCGAGCACCGCGATCGCCAGCTCGGCGAACAGCGCGAGCACCGCACCGCCCGCGACGAGCCGCAGCTGCGAGCCGCCGGGCGTCAGCTGCTGAAGCGACCCGCCGCCGATGTAGGAGACGACGAACAGGTAGAGGACCATCACCGCGCCGGCGTAGACGACGACCTGGGCGGCGGCGATGAACTCGGCCCGCAGCAGCAGGAACAGCGCGGCGAGCGACAGCAGGTGACCGACGAGCGCGAGCACGCTGTAGAAGGGGTTGCGCAGCGCGACGACGCCGATCGCACCCGCGATCGCGCCGATCGCGGCGATGAAGAAGATCAGCTCGGCCATGACGTTCCGGCTACTCGTCCTCGGTCCGCAGCGGCGTGCGCTCGAGCGGCTCGGCGAGCAGCATCTCCTTCGTGAAGATGAGGTCGTCGCGGTTGTAGTCGGACAGCTCGAAGTCGTGGCCCATCGTGATCGCGTCGAACGGGCACGCGACCTCGCAGTAGCCGCAGAAGATGCAGCGCGACATGTTGATCTCGTAGACGGCCGCGTAGCGCTCGCCGGCGGACACGCGCTGCTCCGGCGTGTTCTCGGCCGACACGACGCGGATGCAGTCGGCCGGACAGGCGGCCGCGCACAGCGAGCAGCCGACGCACTTCTCCAGCCCCGTGTCCTCGAAGCGGTGCAGCTTGTGGCGCCCGCGGAAGCGCGGGTAGACGGGGATCTTCTCCTCCGGATACTGGTAGACGTACGTACCCTCGACGAGCCGCCCGAACGTCGTCTTCAGGCCCCGCAGCGTCTCGCCGAATGCGCGGTAGAGGCCGCCGGCGCCGCCGGGCTCGGGCCCGCGCTGCACGGCGATCACGTCGTCGCCGGGCGGAGCCCAGCGCTTGATCTCGAGCGGATCGGACATGTCAGTCGAGGACCACCACCAGTACGGCGGTCACGAGCGCGTTGGCCGTGGCCAGGGGAAGCAGGACCTTCCAGCCGAGCGACATCAGCTGGTCGTAGCGCAGGCGCGGCAGCGTCGCGCGCACCCACACGAAGATCGCGATCACGAGCGTGATCTTCGCGAGCACCACGAGCGGGTCGACCCACGTCGGCGGATCGATCCCGAACGGCAGCAGCCAGCCGCCGAAGAACATCGTCACGGCGATGCCGGAGGCGATCACCATGTGGAAGTACTCGGCCGCGTAGTAGGAGGCGAAGCGGCCGCCGCCGTACTCGGTGTTGTAGCCGGCGACGAGCTCGGCGTCGGCCTCGGGCAGGTCGAACGGCGGGCGGCTCGTCTCCGCGAAGGCGGCCACCATGAAGACGATGAAGCCGATGAACTGCGGGATGAACAACCACATCCCGGCGCTCTCCTGGTGCAGGACGATGCCCGTCAGCGACAGCGTCCCGCACGTGATGATCACGCCGACGAGCGAGAGCCCCATCGAGACCTCGTAGGAGATCAGCTGGGCGGCGGAGCGCATCGCGCCGAGGAAGCTGTACTTCGAGCCCGAGGCCCAGCCGCCGAGCATCAGGCCGTAGACGGCGATCGCGCTGAAGGCGAACGCGAACAGCACGCCGATGCTCGGGTCGACGCCGTACAGGCCCGACCTGCGTGCCGAAGATGTCGACCGTGTTCCCGAACGGCACGATCGCGAACGACACGCACGCGGTGAGCATCGAGATCGCGGGCGCGATCGCGAACAGGAAGCCGACCGACGTGCGCGGGCGGAACTGCTCCTTCACGAGCAGCTTGAAGATGTCGGCAATCGGCTGCAGCGCGCCGTAGGGGCCGACGCGGTTCGGGCCGTAGCGGTTCTGGAAGCGGCCCAGCAGCTTGCGATCCATCATCAGCGCGAGCGGGACCATGCTGAAGCCGACGATGAAGATGACCAGCGACTTGAGGATCTGGATCCACCAGGGCTCGGCGTAGCCGACGGTGGCGAGGACGGTGGTCATGCGGGGACCTCCACCCGGGCCGGCTCGACCACGACCGTCTCTCCGGTCAACTCGGCCGCCCCGCCATTCGAAAGACCGGCATCGAGGAAGACGGTCCCGGCCGGGGCGTTGCCGCGGAGGGCGACGCGGGCCTCGACCGTACGGTCGTCGTTGCTCACGCGGACGCGGTCTCCGTTCTCGATGCCCAGTCGTTCGGCGTCCGCCGGGCTGACCTCCAGCGTCGCGCTGCGCGCGAGGAACTTCAGTGCCGGCGAGGCCTCGACCTCGGGCGAAGCCCAGATCGAGCGGAAGGTGCCGAGGCGGAGGGCGCCGTTGGGGGACGGCGCCGCCACCGGCGTGCCGGTCTCGAACGACGCCGGTCCTTCCGGCACGGCCTCGGCCGCTGCGCGCTCCTGCCAGCGCACGCCGCGCCCGCCGATCTCCTCCAGCGTCAGTCCCGCATAGAACGGCACGGCCTCGAACAGCTGGTGACTCGCCATCGCCCCCGTGAGCGGGGAGGTGTGACCATTTGTGTCGGACATACCGACACGATTGGACACACGTCGCTCCAGCTCGGCCAGGATGGACCACTCGGCGCGGACGGAGCCCGGGTGGCCGATGCCGGGGCGCAGGCGCTGGAGGCGGCCGTCGGGGTGCGTGATCGTGCCTTCCTTCTCGGCGTAGGACTCGGCCGGGAAGACGACGGTCGCGTGCTCGCGCAGCTCGTCGGTGAGGAAGGAGGCGTGGGCGATCACAGTGGACGCGCGCGCGAGTGCGCGGCGCCAAAGCGGCGCGTCGGGCCGGTCGCGGACGGGGTCGACGTGCAGGAGGTAGAGCGCGGCCAGCTCCCCGTCGGCGGCCGCCTGCGCGAGCTCCTGGGCGGAGCGGCCGGGGGTCGGGACGTCGCCGTAGCCGGGCCCGGCGTTCGGCTGCACGCCCGCCTCGCGCAGGCCTCGCGCGTTCGGCGACGCGGGAACCTCCAGCAGACCGGCGCCCTCGCGCTCGGCGAGGCCGAGGCGGCCGGCGACGTTGAGCAGCGCGGGCAGCGCCGCGGCGCCGAGCCGCTCGCCCCACAGGATCACCACGTCGCCCCGACCGTCCTCGCTGATCAGCTCCGCCAGCGCGCGGACCGCCTTCGGGTCCGCATCGGCGGCGGCGCACAGCTGCTCCACGTCGCCAGCCGCGCCCAGAGCCGCCTCCAGCGCCGCGACGAACGCATGCTCCCCACCGGGCGCGTAGCGCAGCCACAGCTTCGCGGTGGGATCGAGCGAGCTGGGACGCGCGGTCGCGACGGCCAGCTGCACGCCGCGGCGGCGCACGCCCTTGCGGATCCGCAGCTCCAGGCTCGCCATCTCGTCGACCGGCTCGGTGCCGAGCACGAGCACGGTGTGCGCGAACTCGAGGTCCGGCACCGTCGCCTGCAGGGCAGGCGCAGCCAACGCGCGCTGCACGTCCAAAGGCACCGTGCCACCCGCGCGCGAGTCCACATCACTCGATGCCAATCCTTCACGCACCAGCCGCTGCAGAAGGAACGCCTTCCTCGTTGGTCGTCACCCCACCGGCCACAGCGCCGACCGAGCCGCGCGCCTTGCCGAGCGCGCTCGCGGCGGCGCTCAGCGCGCGCTCCCACGACGCCGGTCGCAGCTCGTCGCCGTCGCGCACGAGCGGCTCGACGATCCGCTCCTCGGCGTGGATCGCCTGGTAGGCGAAGCGGCCCTTGTCGCACAGCCAGCCGTCGTCGACCCCCTCGTGGTCGCGGGCCAGCACGCGCAGCACGCGCTCGTCGCGCACGGTCAGCTCGACGTTGCACTGCGACGGGCACAGCGTGCAGACGGTGCCGGCGCCCTCGACGTCCCACGGCCGCGCGCGGAAGCGGTACGGCATGGAGGTCAAAGCGCCCACCGGGCACAGCTCGATGATGTTCCCGGAGAACGGCGCGACGTACGGGTGCGCGTCGAACGTGCCGACATACGAGTGCGCGCCGCGCTCGTGCAGGATCAGCTGGTAGTCCTCGGACACCTCCTGCGAGAAGCGCACGCAGCGGTAGCAGAGGATGCAGCGCTCGCGGTCGATCGCGATGAGCGGCGAGAGCTCAAGCGGCTTCTTGAAGTGGCGCTTGGGCTCGACCATGCGCGAGATGCCGCGGCCCCAGCCGAACGTGATGTCCTGCAGCGGGCACTCTCCCCCCTTGTCGCAGACGGGGCAGTCGAGCGGGTGGTTCACCAGCAGGAACTCGACGACGCTGTTCTGCGCCACTCTGACCCGCTCGGTCTGCGTGTGGACGACCATGCCGTCCTTCACGGGCGTCGAGCAGGCCGTCTGCAGCTTCGGGATGCCCTCGATCTCGACGAGGCACATGCGGCATGCGCCGACCGGCTGGCCGAGCTTCGGCTCGTAGCAGAAGACGGGGATCTCGACGTCGCCGTACTTGGCGCCGTCGACCAGCATCGCGCCCTCGGGCGCCTCCACCTCGCGGCCGTCGATCGAGAACGTGACCATGCGGACCTCGGGACGCGGCATCAGCGCACCGCCCCCACGGCTTCGAGGGGAGTCGGCTCGGTCGGCACGCCCAACCCGAGCTGGCCGCGCTTGTACTCGATGTGGGCCTCGAACTCGTAGCGGAACTTCGCGACCATCGAGGCGACCGGCATCGCCATCGCGTCGCCGAGCACGCACAGGCAGTTGCCGATGATCTGCTCCTGGACGGAGGCGATGATGTCGAGGTCCATCGGCGTCGCCTCGCCCGACTCGACGCGCTGGAGCATCTTCACCGTCCAGTTCGTCCCCTCGCGACACGGCGTGCACTTGCCGCACGACTCGTGTCTGTAGAACTTCGCGAGCGTCAGCGCGACGTCCACGACCGACTGCGAGTCGTCCACGACGATGATCGCGCCGGAGCCGAGCATCGAGCCGGCCTTCGCCATCGAGTCGAAGTCGTACGGCAGGTCGAGCTCGGCCGGCGTGAGCACCGGCGAGGAGGACCCGCCGGGGAACCACAGCTTGATCTCGCGGCCCCGCTCCGGCCCGCCGGCCAACCCGAAGATGAGCTCGCGCGCCGGGATCCCCAGCTCGATCTCGTAGTTGCCGGGCCGCTGGACGTTGCCGGAGACGGACACGAGCTTGGTGCCGGTCGACGTCTCGGTGCCGAGCTTCGCGTACTCGGCGCCGCCCATGCGGATGATGTGCGGCACCGTCGCGAGCGTCTCGACGTTGTTGATCAGCGTCGGGCCCTGGTAGAGGCCCTGGTTGGCGGGGAACGGCGGCTTCAGGCGCGGGTTGCCGCGCTTGCCCTCGAGCGAGTCGAGCAGGCCGGTCTCCTCGCCGCAGATGTAGGCGCCGGCGCCGCGGTGCAGCACGAGCGACAGCGAGTGGTCGGAGCCGAGGATGCGCTCGCCGAGGTAGCCGGCGTCGCGTGCTTCCTGGATCGCCCGCTCCAAGATCTCCGCCTGCTGCTCGTACTCGCCGCGGATGTAGATGAACGAGCGGTTCGCGTCGGCGGCGTAGGCGGCGACGATCATCCCCTCGACCAGCATGTGCGGGGACTTCTGCATCAGCTCGCGGTCCTTGAAGGTGCCGGGCTCGGACTCGTCGGCGTTGCAGACGAGGTACTTGTCCATCGCCCCCTTCGGCAGGAACGACGCCTTCTTGCCCATCGCGAATCCCGCCCCGCCGCGGCCGCGCAGGCCGGAGTCGAGCAGGTTCTGGAGGACCTCCTCGCGCGGCATTCTCAGCGCCCGCTCGAGCGACTGGTAGCCGCCGCGGCGCTTGTAGACGTCGATCGTCGCGAGGCCCGGCTCGTCGATGTCCTTGAACAGCAGCTTCTCGCTCATGCGCCCTCGCCCCCGCCGCCGGCCGCTCCCGGGTCCGCGCACGCCCGGCGCAGC
This sequence comes from uncultured Actinomycetes bacterium, assembly GCA_963770165.1. Lineage (GTDB taxonomy): Bacteria > Actinomycetota > Thermoleophilia > Solirubrobacterales > Solirubrobacteraceae > Conexibacter. The sequence continues at coordinate 97,031 of CAVYOK010000018.1, read as the reverse complement.
AGCTGCTTGTCCGGCAGCACCTCCTCGCCGGCGCGCAGCTGCGCGACGATCGTCTCCGCGTCGCGCAGCTCGAGCGGACCGACGTAGGCGCCGTTGACCGAGGCCATCGGCGCGATGTCGCACGCGCCGAGGCACTCGAACCCGCGCACGTTGAAGTCCGGGTCGTCGCCCGCGGCTTCCTGCATCGCGGCGTAGAGCTTGTCGGCGCCGCGCAGCGAGCACGAGATGTTCGTGCAGACGTACACCGCATGTCTGCCCACGGGCCTCGTCTCGAGCATGTCGTAGAAGGTCGCGACCGCCGTCAGGTACGCCGGCGTCAGCCGCATCACGCACGCGACCTGCTCGATCGCCTCGGGCGAGCACCAGCCGTGCAGCTCCTGCGCGGCGTGCAGCGCGGGGATCGCGGCCGAGCGGAAGTCGGGGTACTGCGCCATCGCCGCCTCGATCCGCTCGCGCAGCTCCGCCGGCACCGGCGTGAGCGCCGGGTCGGGGATCTGCGCCGGATCCTTGCTGAGGTCGACCGCGTCGTCCCAGCCGGGGATGCGCGAGCCGTGGCCGAAGCGCGCGACGCTCATCGATCGACTCCGCCCAAGACCGGATCCAGCATCGCCAGCGTCGCGACGAGGTCCGCGATGTACGAGTTGCGCGTCGCCGGCGCCGTCGCCTGCAGGTTCACGAACGAGGGGTCGCGCATGTGCACGCGCGCCGGCTTCGACGAGCCATCCGAGCGCACGTAGCAGCCGAGCTCGCCGCGCGGCGACTCGATCGGGCAATAGACCTCGCCCGGCGGCACGCGGAAGCCCTCGGTCACGAGCTTGAAGTGATGGATCAGCGCCTCCATCGAGGTCGCCAGCTCGTGGCGCGGCGGCAGCGCGACCTTGCGGTCGGTCGTGATGAACGGGCCCTCCGGGAGGCCGTCCAGAGCCTGGTCGACGATGTCGCAGGACTCGTAGATCTCCGCGTGGCGCACGCGGTAGCGGTCGTAGTTGTCGCCGATCGTGCCGACCGGAATCTTGAAGTCGAAGTGGTCGTAGGAGCAGTACGGCGCGGCCTTGCGCAGGTCCCACGGGTTGCCGGCGGCGCGCAGCAGCGGCCCGGTCACGCCGAGCCCGAGCAGCGTCTGCTCGTCGACGATGCCGGTGTGGCGCAAGCGCTGCAGGACGATCTCGTTCTTGTCGAGCAGCGCCGCGTACTGGTCGGCGCGCGTGCGCATCGTCTTGGTGAATCTGCGCACCCGCTCGACCCAGCCGCGCGGGATGTCCTCGATCACGCCGCCGACCTGGAAGTAGCGCGTGTGCATGCGCTGGCCCGACGACATCTCGAACAGGTCGAGCACCGACTCGCGCTCACGGAAGCAGTACCACCACACGGAGATCGCGCCGATGTCGATGCAGCTCGTCCCGAGCCACACGAGGTGGGACATGATGCGGTTGAGCTCCATGTGGATCACGCGCAGGTACTGCGCGCGCGGCGGGGATCTCGATCTCCAGCAGCTTCTCGACGGCGCCGCAGAAGGCGTACGCGTTGAAGTAGTAGGACAGGTAGTCCATCCGCTCGACGACGGGGATCACCTTCCAGTACGCCTTGTCCTCGGCGGTCTTCTCGATGCCGGTGTGGACGTAGCCGATGATCGGCTTGACGTCGCGCACGGTCTCGCCCTCGAGCGTGACGATCAGGCGCAGCACCCCATGCGTGGAGGGGTGGTGCGGCCCCATGTTGATCGTCATCAGCTCCTGCTCGAGGCCGTCGCCGGCCGGCGCGGAGCTGAGCGTGACCGACTCCTCCTGCTTGCGGTAGTCGGAGACGGTCACTGCGTCCACCCCGGGACCTTGTCCTCGTTGTAGGTGAAGATCACCGGCTCGCCGCCGATCGGGAAGTCGCGCCGCTGCGGGTGGCCCTCGTAGTCCTCCGGCATCAGGATGCGGCGCAGGTCGGGGTGCCCGTCGAAGATCACGCCGAACATGTCGAACACCTCGCGCTCCGGGTGGTTCGCGCCCGGCCAGAGCGCGCACAGCGACGGCACGTGCGGATGCTCGATCGTCACGCGCGTCGCGAGGCAGATGCGGTCGACGTTCGGCATGTCGAGCAGCTGGTAGTGGACGCCGAGGCGCGGCTCGTCGGGGTAGTAGTCGACGCCGTGGCAACTCGCCATGAACGAGTACCCGCGCGCGTGGAGCGCCTCCGCGGCGCTGCGCAGATGCGCCGGCGCGACCTCGATCGTCGCCTCCTCGCGGAAGAACGTGGTTCCCAGGACGGCGTCGGCGTTGTCGGCGCGCAGGTCCTGAGCGATCAGCTCGAGACCGGTCGCGTCAGGCACGTTGCGTCTCTCCCGATTGGAAGACGTTGACGGCGTTGACGCCCGGCAGGTCGGCGTCGCCGAGCACCTCCTCGGTGCCCTCGGCGCCGTAGCGCTCGCGCCAGCCGGCGGGCGCATGGCCCTGGATTCTGTCGCGCAGCTTGAGGATCCCGTGCATCAGCGCCTCGGGCCGCGGCGGGCAACCGGGCACGTGCACATCGATCGGCATGAACTTGTCGGCCGGGACGATCGCGTAGTTGTTGAAGACGCCCATCGAGGAGCAGCACGCGCCCATAGCGATCGCCCAGCGCGGCTCGAGCATCTGGTCGTAGATGCGCCGCACGACCGGCGCCATCTTGATGCTGACGCGGCCGGAGAGTATGAGCAGGTCCGCCTGCCGCGGCGAGGCGCGGAAGGCCTCGAAGCCGAAGCGCGCGATGTCGAGGCGGGCGCCCGGCAGCGACATCATCTCTATCGCGCAGCAGGCGAGCCCGAAGGTGGCCGGGAAGAGGCTGTTGCCGCGTGCCCACGCGACCGCCTTGTCGAGCGTGGTGGTGAGGACGCGCTCCTCGACGTACTGCTGCAGCTCCTCGTCGGGGATGTCGCCGCGCAGCATGTCGCGCGCGCGCAGCTGGCGGATGCGGAAGTCGTCGGGCGCTGCGTCGCCGAGCTTCGCGCGCGTCACTTCCATTCGAGCGCTCCCCGCCGCCACACGTACACGAAGGCGATCATCAGCAGCGCGATGAAGACGCCCGTCTCGACGAGCGCGAAGGTCCCGAACGCGCGCAGCTGCACGGCGATCGGGTAGAGGAAGATCACCTCGATGTCGAACAGGATGAACAGCATCGCGATCAGGTAGAAGCTGATCCCGAAGCGGAAGTTCCTGGTGACCTCGCTCGGGAGGCCGCACTCGTAGGGGGTGAGCTGCGACTGGCGCGAGGCCGCCGCGCGCTTGGGACCGAGCAGCCGGGGAGCCATGCCGAAGGCGGTGGCGACGATGAGTCCGATCGCCAGGAAGACGATCGCGGGTCCGTAGCTGGTCAGCAAAGCGTGGACGGTTATAGCACCGAGTGCGGGCAGTTTGTAACAACCTGTCACTTAGTGCGAAAACGCTCGATGTGGTCGTGCGTAAACGCGCATGGACAGTCGACCGGAAGGCCGTTCCGGGGACGCTCGAATAGGGTCCGCGCAATGGTCACCGTCCACCTCGTCGTCGGCGTCGCGCTGCTCGTCCTGAACCTCGCCGCGGGGCTGCTCGGGGCGTGGTGCTGGTACCGCGTCGAGCCCAGCACGCGCTTCTGGCAGCTGCTGCGCGCCGGCCAGGCGGCGATCGTCGTGCAGGTCGTGCTCGGGGGGCTGCTGCTCACGCTCGGACACGAGCCCGGGGACGACCTGCACATCCTCTACGGCGCGCTGCCGCTCGTCGTCTCGTTCCTGGCCGAGCAGCTGCGAATCGGCTCAGCCGACGCGATCCTCAGCGCGCGCGACTACGACTCGGCGGCCGATGTCGGCAAGCTGCCAGCCGAGGAGCAACGCGTCGTGGTGCTGTCGATCGTCCGCCGCGAGATGGGCGTGATGACGGTGTCCTGCTTCGTCGTCGTCGCGCTCGCACTGCGCGCCGCGACGACGTCCGGCGCGCTCTGATCCCACTCGCTCAGGAACGACACGACGTCGCCGGCCTCCAGCGGGCGGGCGAACAGGAACCCCTGGCCGCTGTCGCAATGCTCCTCGCGGATCTGCGACAGCTCGTCAGGACGCTCGATCCCCTCCGCGAGCGTCTCGATCGCGAGCGCCTTGCCGAGCTGCACGAGGCTGCGCAGGAAGACGCCGTTGTCGCCGCCCTCGCTCAGGCGCGAGATGAACGAGCGGTCGATCTTGAGCGCATCGACCGGGAAGCGCTGCAAGTGCGCGAGCGACGAGTACCCGGTCCCGAAGTCGTCGATCGCCACGCGCACGCCGAGCTGCTTGATCGCCAGCAGGCGGCGCGCGGTCTCCTCGGCGTTGCGCATCAGCGTCGTCTCGGTGATCTCGATCGTCAGCGACGTCGGGTCGAGACCACTCGAGGCGAGCGCCTCCTGGACGTGGCCGAGCAGCTCGTCGTCGTCGAGCTGGCGCCCCGACACGTTCACCGCGATGCCGATGCGATGCCCGGCCTCGTGCCACGCCGCTCCCTGCCGGCAGGCCTCATCGAGCACCCAGGCACCGACCGTCGCGATTCCCCCGGACTCCTCCAGCAGCGGGATGAAGTCGTCGGGCTGGACGACGCCGCGGGTGGGGCTGCGCCAGCGCAGGAGGCACTCGACGCCGGTCGGCTTCATCGCGACGAGGTCGAACGTCGGTTGATAGACGAGGAAGAACTCCTCGTTCTGGATCGCATGCTGGAGGTCCATCTCCAGCTCCATGCGCAGCTGGACGGCGTCCTCCATCCCCGCCTCGAAGACGGCGAAGCGGTTCTTGCCCTCCCACTTCGCGTGGTACATCGCGATGTCGGCGTCGCGCAGCAGCTCGTCGGCCGAGGTGCGATGGCCGGTCGCCACGCCGATGCTGGCCTTCACGAACACCGGCGTCTCGGCGCCGTCGAGTCTGAACGGCTCAGTCAGCGCCTCGAGCAGGCGCTCGGCGATCAGGTCTGGGCCGGCGCCCAGCGAGATGCCCTCGGCGACGACGACGAACTCGTCCCCGCCGAGCCGTCCGAGCGTGTCGGTTCCGCGCACGACGCCGTCGAGCCGCGCCGCGACCGCGCACAGCAGCTCGTCGCCGACGCCGTGGCCGAGCGAGTCGTTGATCGACTTGAAGTTGTCGACGTCGATGAAGAGGGCGGCGACGGGCGTGTTGCTGACGTGCGCGCGCACGAGCGTCTGCTCGATGCGGTCGCGGATCAGCGTGCGGTTCGGCAGCCCGGTGAGGCTGTCGTGCGTCGCGAGGAAGGCGAGCTCCTCCTGACGACGCGAGAGCTCCTCGTGGGCCTTCTGGCGCTCCGCCTCGAACGACTCGCACATCCGCACGAGCGTCACGTCGAGGCTGCGCTGGAGCATCTCGCGCGCCTCGGCGAGCGTCTCCGGCGGCAGGCCCAGCTCCTCCGTACAGGCGCGTGCGACGTCGGTCGCGGCGTCGCGCCAGCGCAGGCAGCGCTTCGTCACCTCGTTCAGCGGCGCGGCGCGCTGCGCCGCGAGCTGCCCGAAGATGCCCCACGACTCCTGGCCGAGGTCGCGCGCCACCTCGGCCCCCTCGCCGGCCATCCAGCGGGCGACGGCAACGGTCGAGACCGCGCCGACGCGCTCGAAGCTCTCCTCCACGATCGCGTCGAGCATGCGGCCGGACTCGACCGAGCGGCGCACCATGTCGCGCACGACGACGTCGCTGCGCTGCTGCAGCAGCTCGCCGAGGCGACCGAGGTTGGTGGACGGGACACCGCTCATGCTTGCCGCTATCGGCACGAGCCCGCCGGAGCTTGAGAAAACGTCGGCGTTCAGGGAAAGCGCAGCCGGCGCCCGTCAGGGCCGTCGTGCCTCGGCCCACAGCGCGAAGTCGCTGCGTTCCCGCCGCACTCGGACGTCGACGAAGCCGGCGTCGGTCAGCCTGCGCTGGAGCGTGCCGGCGGTGTAGCCCGTGCGATGGGCCATCTCCTCGAACCCCCGCGAGATTTCCTTGCCGTGGCCGTAGACCATGTCGAGCGGCGAGATCGGGCCGGCCTCGGAGTCGTAGAGCGGGTCCTCCAGCCGCCCCGACGCGATCCGTTCGGCGGCACGCTGGAGGTCGGGCGTCGTGATGAGCACCTCCCCGCCCGAACACAGCACGCGCAGGAACTCGGCGAACACCTGCGGCACCAGATACGCGTACACGTGCTCGATGTTGTGCGAGGACCACACGGCGTCGACCGACTCCGATGGCACGGCCTGCATGTCGGCGATGTCGGCAACGACGTCGGGCGTCATGCGCGGGTCGAGGTCGAGCCGCAGCTCGCGCCACTCCGGCCCGCGGTAGCGGTCGTGCAGGTTGTCCTCGTCGGGCGGTCCGCAGCCGACGTGGAGGACCAGCCTTCGACCGTCGCGGACGAACAGATCGGGTGACCGTCGCGCGCGGGCCGGGCGGGTCTTCTTACGCGCTCCCAGCATCGTCCTATTGAACCGGAAGTGGTCAGCTCAGTGCGCGGTAACCGCCGCGGTACCACAGCAGCGGCTCGCCGTCGGCGACGTCCATCGCGATGACCTCGCCGATCGCGATCTCGTGGTCGCCGGCGGGGATCAGCTCGCGCACGTCGCAGACGATCCACGCGAGCGCCGCGTCGAGGATCGGCATGCCCGCCTCGAGCCGGTGCGGAACGGCGCGCAGCTTGTCCGCCTCAGGCACCTTCGAGGCGAACGCGCGCGCGACGTCCTCGTGGCCGGCGCGCAGCACGTTGACCGCGAAGCGACCCGCCTCGCGCACGAGCGGGAGCGTGCGCGCCGACTGCTCGAAGCAGACGAGCGCGAGCAACGGGTCGAGCGAGACGGAGCAGACCGCATTCGCGGTCAGGCCGCCCTCCCCCGCCGGCCCGGCGACGGTGATGACCGCCACACCCGTCGCGAAGTGGCCGAAGACGGCGCGGAAGCGGTCCGGATCGAGCGCGCTCGACATGCCGCGCTCGTTCTAGCAGCAGCCACCGACACGCGCTGCGGCCCTGGGGGTGCCGGAGCCGGCCTACGGGTGCCGGAGGCGGCCATGTGGCCGCCGGAGGCGGGTCCCGAGATCGGGATCGCCGGCGGAGGCGGGCCCCCTGGCGGACTTGCGCGGCCGCGCCGGGAGGGATCGGCGCGGCCGCGGGGATCCGAGAGGATCGTCCCGACGCCAGCCCTCTGGTTGCCGCCGTGAGGACGATCGCGTTGAAGATCGTCACAGCCGACGTCGGGACGGGTCGACGTTCGCCGCCGCGCGGCGGTGTCCTGCTGTGTGCACGCAGCGGTTCAGCGGGCGACAATCGTGCCGTGCTCGCCGAGCGTGTCGTGCCGCTCGACCGCACACGTGTCGACGTACCTCCCGGGCGGCAGGTCGAGCACGAGCCGCGCGCGCTCGCCCGGCCGCAGTGGCGGGCTCGCCGCGATCCGCGTTCGCCGGTCCTCGCTGCGCACCTCCAAGCGGTGCACCATCGTGCCGGCGTTGCGCACGATCAGCTCGACGCGACCGGCCGGCACCCGCACCGCCTGCGGCGCGATCCGGTACTCGGACAGCGTCAGGCGCAGCGGTGTGGCGTCGATCGTCACCGGCTCCGGCTCGCCACAGCCGACGCACGCCAGCAGCACCGCCGCGACGGCTGCGGCGCATGCCGGCAGAGGGAGGGAGGGCATCGCGGCGGGATTCTTCCGTATGATGCGCGGCCGCATGCTCCGCCCCAAGACGTTCCTCCTCCCCCTGCTTGCGTTGGCGCTGGCGCTTCCCCTCGCCGCCTGCGGCGAGCAGAAGATCGAGGTCGCCTCGTCGAGCCCTCAGCACACGGGCGCCGAGCTGTTCCAGCAGCGTTGCGCGGGCTGTCACACGTTCGACGCCGCCGGCACGATGGGCTCGTCGGCGAACGTCCGCACGCGCGAGCGCACGGACGGCCCGAACTTCGACACGCGCCCGGAGTGCATCGAGCGCGTCCTCTACGCGATCCAGAACGGCGGCTTCTCCGGCGCGATCATGCCGCAGAACATCGTCGTCGGCGAGCAGGCGCAGCAGGTCGCCGAGTTCGTCGCGCGCTACGCCGGCCAGCAGGCGGAGGGTCCGCGACCAGCCGGGACCGGCAACGAGGGGAACGGCTTCAGATGCACCGGCGCGCGTGACGCCGGAGCCGCGGACGAGACGCGCAGCGACGCCCAGACGGGCGCCGAGGGCCAGAGCGGCGACGCGGGCTAGCGCCGGGGACACGGCTCGGCCCGCCCGTGCTCGACCTCAGGCTCATCCGCAGAGACCCCGACGCGGTGCGCGCTGCGCTCGCGCGGCGCGGTGACGTCGTCCCCGCGACGATCGACGCGCTGCTCGCGGCCGACGAGCGCTGGCGCGAGCTGACGACGCAGCTGGAGACGCTGCAGGCGGAGCAGAACGAGGCGACGCGCGCGCTGCGCGGCGCCCCGACCGAGGCGCAGCGGGCCCAGCTGCGCACGCTGTCGGAGCGCGGCCGCGCGCTGTCGGACGCGCAGGCGCAGGTCGCGGCCGAGCGCGAGGCGCTGCTCGCCGCGCTGCCGAATCTGCCGGCGCAGGACGCCGCCCCGGAGGACACCGTGCTGCGCGAGTGGGGAGAGGCCGGCAGGACCGGCAAGGACCACCTCGAGCTGGCCGGCGAGCGGATCGACATGGAGCGCGGCGCGCGCCTGTCGGGCAGCCGCTTCGCCTATCTGCGCGGCGAGCTCGTGCTGCTGGAGCTCGCGCTCGTGCGGTATGCGCTGGAGAGGCTCTCCGGCGAGGGCTTCGAGCCGGTGATCCCGCCGGTGCTCGTGCGCGAGCAGGCGCTGTTCGGGACCGGCTTCCTGCCGGACACCGAGCAGCAGATCTACCACCTGCCGGCCGACGACCTCTACCTCGTCGGCACGTCCGAGGTGGCGCTCGCATCGCTGCACCAGGGCGAGATCCTCGACGGCGAGACGTTGCCGCGCCGCTACGCCGGCTTCTCCCCCTGCTTCCGCCGCGAGGCCGGCGCGGCCGGCAGAGACACGCGTGGGATCTTCCGCGTGCACCAGTTCGACAAGGTCGAGATGTTCAGCTTCGTCGCGCCGGAGGACTCGCACGACGAGCACGAGCGGATCCTCGCGATCGAGGAGTCGATCCTGCAGGACCTGGAGATCCCGTACCGCGTCGTCAACATCGCCGTGAACGACCTCGGCGCGAGCGCGGCGAAGAAGTACGACTGCGAGGCGTGGCTGCCCGGGCAGGGCCGCTACCGCGAGCTGACGTCGTGCTCGAACACGACCGACTTCCAGGCGCGCCGCCTGGAGATCCGCTATCGCCCGAAGGACGCGAAGAAGCCGGAGACGCCGCACACGCTCAACGGCACCGCCGTGGCGGTCGGCCGCACGCTGATCGCGCTGCTGGAGAACGGCCAGCAGAACGACGGGACGATCGCGATCCCGCAGGCGCTCGTGCGCGCGGGCGCGCCGGAGCGGCTCGCGGCCGCGTGAGGCGACCACCGCCGGCGGGGTCTTGGCCGGCGGCGATCCTCGAGCTAGCGGCCGACCGACCCCGCGTTCTCGCGCGCGGTCTGCGCGTTCTCGCGCGCGCTCTCGGCGAGCTGCTCGCCGTGCTCGCGGCCCTCCTCGCGCACCGTCTCGGCGGCGCTCTGCGCGACCTGCTTGCCGTGCTCCAGCGCCTCCTGACCGGTCTCCTTCGCCTGCTGCTTGACCTGGTCGGCCATCGGGCCGAGCTTCTCGTCCTCGACGCGCGAGGACGGGATCAGCATGCCGGCGAGGAAGCCGGCCGCCATCGCCCCGACCGCGAGGCCCATCGGGTTCTCCTGCGCCACGCCGGCAGCGCGGCGCGCGCCCTGCTTGACCTGCTGCGCGTCGGGGGTTGCGTCGCTCACCGTGCCGCCGGCCATGCCCATCCTCTCCTTGACGCCTTCGACGGTGTCGCCGATGCGCTCCTTCGTACGGCCCTTCACGTCGGCCTTGTGGCCGAGCGCGTCGATCGTCTCGCCCATCTGCTCACGGGTGTGCTCTACCTCGTGGCGGATCGCGTCCGGGTCTTGGCCCATTCGACATCCTCCTTCACGCTCTCGATGGTCTTCTCTGGGGCGGGCGGGGTGGCCGCGCGGATGCGCTCGCGCCCACGCAGCGCCAACGGGATCGCGATCGCCGCGTAGACGAGCGCGACGATCAGCGCCGCCAGCCATGTGTGGTCGATCGCCGTCTGCAGCAGCGCGATCAGGCACGCGGTCAACGCGCCGGCCGCAAGCAGCCCGACGAGCGCGGCGGCACCGAACAGCGCCGCGCCCGCGCCGGCGACCTTGCCCTTCTCGGTCAGCTCGGCCTTCGCCAGCTCGATCTCCTGCTTGACGAGCGTGTTCGTCTGCTCGGCGAGGCGCTTGACCAGCTCGGTGATCGACTCGTCGCGCAGATCGTGGCCGTTGGCCTCGGCACTCATGACACGCGCCTCCTCACGAGAGCCCGTTCGTGCCGGCGGGGACCGCCGTCCCGGCGTGGGCGGGTGCGACGGGGCCGGTGGTCTGCGACTCGATCGCCGGTCGCTCCCAGCCACCGCTCGTGCCGCTCGCCTGCGTGTAGCGCGTACGGCTCGAGGCCTTCAGGAAGCGCGACGCGGCGAAGCCCACCGCCAGCCCGATCGCCGCGATCGCCATCGGCTGTCGGCGGCCGAAGTCCTCGACGTCTCGCAGGATCCGGTCGGCATCCGACTGCTCGAGCCAGCCACCGACCTTCTCGGCCTGGTCGGCCGCGCGCTCGGCTGCCCTCGCGGGGCCGTCCTGACCTTCCTCGCGCAGTCTCTCGCTCGTCGAGCGCAGCGCCTGCGCGGTCGAGCGGACCTGGCCGCCGGCCTGCGTCGAGCGCTGGTCGACCTGCTCGCGGACGCGGGAGCGCACCGTGTCCGCCGTCTCGCTCATCTTCTCCTGGGCGACCTGCGCCTTGTCCTGCACCTGCTCCTTGGCGCGGTCGGTGGTCGCACTCGTGTCGACCATTCGATCTCCTCCTGCTCGTTCGCTTGCGGGGACCCTCATCGGCTACCCATCGCCGAGATCGGCAAGCACTGAGGAGAAGCGTTTGCACGCCGACTGACCTCGCGTTCGAGGAGAGGTCTTCGCCGCTACGATCAACGCCGCGATGCGGCCACCGGAGGAGACGTCTCACCGCCCCCGGCGCCGCGCGCTGACGGCCGCCGCGGTCGGGCTCGCGGGCGTCACCGGCTACGACCTGCTGCAGCGCCGGCACGCGATCCTGCGCAACTTCCCGATCGTCGGACACCTGCGCTACCTGCTCGAGACGTTCGGACCGGAGCTGCGCCAGTACATCGTCACGAGCAACGACGAGGAGCGACCGTTCAGCCGCGACCAGCGCCGCTGGGTCTACGCCTCCGCGAAGTCGCAGACGAGCACGTTCGGCTTCGGCACCGACAACGAGCTGGAGTCGGTCAACGCCATGCTGGCGATCGAGCACGCGCCGTTCCCGGTCCCGCCGCCGCCGGACGGCGCTCCCGGTGGCTTCCCCGACTACGCGATCCCCGCCGGCAAGGTGCTCGGCGCCGCGCGCGGCCGCCGCCACGCGTTCCGGCCGCGCTCGCTCGTGAACGTCTCCGGGATGAGCTTCGGGGCGCTGTCCGGCCGGGCGATCCAGGCGCTCAACGAGGGCTGCAGCGAGGCCGGCTGTCTGCAGTCGACCGGCGAGGGCGGGCTCGCGCCGCACCACCGCCACGGCGGCGAGCTGATCTTCCAGATCGGCACCGGCTACTTCGGCTGCCGCGACGCGCAGGGGCGCTTCTCGCTCGAGCGGCTCCAGGAGACGATCGCCGACCAGCCCGTACGCGCGATCGAGATCAAGCTCTCGCAGGGCGCCAAGCCGGGCCTTGGCGGTCTGCTGCCCGCGGCGAAGGTGACGCCGGAGATCGCGCGCATCCGCGGCGTCGAGCCGGGCCGCGACTGCGTGAGCCCGCCGGGGCACAGCGCGTTCGGCAACGTCGCCGAGCTGCTCGACGTGGTCGAGGCGATCGCGCAGGCGACGGGGCTGCCGGTGGGGATCAAGTCAGCGGTCGGCGAGCAGGCGTTCTGGGACGAGCTGGCCGAGACGATGGCGCGCGACCGCGGGCGCGGCGTCGACTACGTGCTGATCGACGGCGGCGAGGGCGGCACCGGCGCGGCACCGCTCACGTTCACCGACCACGTCGCGCTGCCGTTCAAGCTCGGCTTCGCGCGCGTGTACAGCGCCTTCGCACGCGCGGGGATCGCGGAGGACGTCGTGTTCGTCGGCAGCGGCAAGCTCGGCTTCCCCGACGCCGCGCTGTTCGCGCTCGCGCTCGGCGCCGACATGGTGAACGTCGGGCGCGAGGCGATGATGGCGATCGGCTGCATCCAGGCGCAGCGCTGCCACACAGGCCGCTGCCCGACCGGCGTCGCGACGCAGAACGCGTGGCTCGCCGGCGGGCTCGATCCGCAGCTGAAGTCGGTCCGCCACGCGGCCTACATGCGGGCGCTGCGCGGCGAGCTGCTGGCGCTCGCGCGCACGTGCGGCGTCGTCCATCCCGCGCTCGTGGACCCGGGGCGGCTGACAGTCGTGGGCGAGCGCTTCCAGAGCGCGCCGTCGCATGAGGTGTTCGGCTACGAGCCGGGCTGGGCGGTGCCCTCACCGGCGCGCCGCGCGGAGGTCGAGGCGCTGATGGGCGCGCGCGCGGAGTGGCGACTGCCCGGTCCGGAGCGCGGGCCGATCGCCGGCGACGGCACGGGCGGTGACGGCCTCGTGCCCGACACGCCGGCGCGCCAGCCGCGCGTCCCGCCGGCGGTCAGTTAGTGCCGAGTAGGCTTGCGTCCGTGCCGACCCCACCGCTGTTGCAGAGCTTGCTGACGACGCCTGGGCCTTCGGGCTACGAGGGCGACGCCGCGGCGGTGTGGCGGGACGCGGCGGCGGGCTTCGCGGCGGTGACGGCGGATGCGCTGGGATCGTCCATCGCGCGTGTCAGAGGCACGGGCGGCGGCCCGTTGCTGGCGATCGTGGGTCACATCGACGAGATCGGCCTGCATGTCTCGCACGTCGACGACGACGGGTTCCTGCGGTTCGGGTCGGTCGGTGGCTGGGACCCGATCATCCTCGTCGGGCAGCGTGTGACGCTCGTGACGCGGCACGGGGAGATCCCGGGGGTGATCGGCAAGAAGCCGATCCACCTGATGAAGGACGAGGACCGCAAGCGGGTGCCGGAGCTCAAGGACCTGCACATCGACATCGGCGCCAAGGACGGCGACGACGCGCGCTCGATGGTGCGGATCGGTGACGTGGCCGTGATCGCCGGCGAGCCGGTCGAGCTGCCGAACGGGCGGCTGGTCTCGCGTGCGCTGGACAACCGGATCGGCTGCTACGTCGCGCTCGAGGCGGCACGGCTGGTCGCCGACGCCGGCGGCGCGGCCGGCGACGTCGCGGCGGTCGCGGCGGTGCAGGAGGAGATCACGTTCGCCGGCTCGCGCACGACCGCGTTCTCGCTCGACCCGGCGGTCGCGATCGCGGTCGACGTCACGTTCGCGACCGACCAGCCGGGCGTCGAGCTCGGCGAGCTGACCAGACACCCGCTCGGTTCCGGCCCCTCCCTCACACGCGGCTCGACGATCCACCCGCGCGTGTTCGAGCTGCTGCACGAGACCGCCGAGGCCGAGGACATCGCCTTCACCGTCGCCTCGACCGGTCGCGGCACCGGCACCGACGCCGACGCGATCCACCTCACCCGCGCCGGCATCCCGACCGCCCTCGTCTCCATCCCGCTGCGCTACATGCACTCACCCGTCGAGGTGTGCCAACTCGACGACGTCGCCAACGCCGCACGACTGATCGCTGCGTTCGCCATGCGACTCGGCGACGGATTCGAACCGGCGCGCTAGCCAAGGCGCGCTACGTCGTGCGCTTGCGGTTCGGCTCGTCGCGCGCGTCAAGCTGCAGCTCGCGCTCGGCCCCTGGGACGCCGGCCTCGAGCTCCCGGTTGCGCTCGCGCTCGGCGTTCATCTCCAGCCCGAGCAGCAGCGCCAGGTTCGTGATCCACAGCCACACCAGCAGCACGACCACGCCGCCGAGCGCGCCGTACGTCTTGTCGTAGGAGCCGAAGTTCGCGACGTAGAGGGCGAACAGCGCGGAGGCGATCAGCCACACGACGACCGCGACGATCGCGCCCGGCGTGACCCACTTGAAGCCGGGCAGCTTCACGTTCGGCGAGGCGTGATAGAGCACCGCGATCATCAGGATCACGACCGCGAGCATCACCGGCCACTTGGCGATGTCCCACACGGTCGTGGCGGCGTCGCTGACGCCGAGCGGCTCCGCGACTTGGTCGACCACCGGCCCGGTCAGCACGAGCGACAGCGCGAGCAGCGCGAGCAGCACGACCATCACGAGCGTGACGAGGATCTGCAAGGGGCGCAGCTTCCAGAACGGCCGCCCCTCCGGCGTCTCGTAGACGATGTTGGAGGCGCGCATGAACGCGCCGATGTAGCCCGAGGCGGACCACAGCGCGACGCCGAGGCCGACGAAGAAGAGGATGCCGGCCGCGCCACGGTTGGAGGTGATCGATCTGATCGGGTCGGCGAAGGTCTCCGCCGCGGTGCTCGGCCCGATCGAGGTGACGATCTCGGTCAGCTTTCTCGTCGTCGTGACGGGGTCGCCGAAGACGCCGACGACCGAGACGAGCGCGATCATCGCCGGGAACAGCGCCAGCAGGCCGTAGTAGGTGAGCGCCGCCGCCCAGTCCGTCATCCCGTCCTCGCGGAACTCGAGGACGGTGCGCTTGAGCGTCGGGAAGAAACCCGTGCGGGCGTCGGTGCCGGTCGGGCGGTAGTCCATGCGGCGTCGGTGCGGCCGGTCGCCGGAAGGTTCGGCGCCGGCGGGCGCCTCGGGCGTGCCGTCGGCGTCGTGGTCGCGGTACGTGACGTTGTCGTCGTCCGCGTCGTCGTGGTCGTGGTCGCGGTGACGGCGGGGGATGCGGAGCTTGGCCATGCGCCCACGACTACCCGCCGTGCGCGCGTCCATTCGCGCCGCGTCATCCTGGCGCCGCCGGAGTCGGCGCTAGGGTGTTCGCCCCCGTGGAGTACCCGAGCGAGACGTTCACCGATGCCGAGCGCGCGCGACTGGCGCCGCACGTCAGCGATCTCGACGCGCCGGTGTTCGCGCTGCTGAACCTGCCGGAGACCGTGAAGGGCGCGCTGTTCGCGCGTTACTCGCGCTATCCGGGGACGCTGCGGCGGCTGTTCCTCGACGAGTTCGCCGACTCGCTGCCCGAGCTGCCGGCGGGCTGGGACACGAGCGCCGAGGGCGAACGCGCGGCGCAGCTGTTCGAGAGAGTCTTCCTGGGCTACGGCGACGACTCGGTCGCGCAGCTGGGCGGCGCGCACATCGCATGCGAGTGGGTCTCGAACGTGCTGACGAAGCTGCTGCAACGGCCGCGGCTGGGGGCGTACCTGGAGCAGTCGACGCGCTACATCGCCTACGACACGCCGATGCCCGGCGACCCGGATCCCGCCCGCCCGAGCTACCGCTACTACCGCGACGCCGCGCTCGGCCCCGAGTATGCGCGCGCGATGGACACGCTGTTCGACACGTACGCGGCGCTGCTGCCGCGCGTGTCCGCTTGGGCGGCGGAGCAGTTCCCGCGCCGCGACGAGGAGGACGAGCGAGCGCACGCGCGCGCGATCAAGGCGAAGGCGCTCGACCTGCTGCGCGGCCTGCTTCCGGCCGCGTCGCTCTCGCACATGGGGATCTTCGCGACCGGCCAGACGTACGAGCAGCTGATCCTGCATCTGCTCGCGCACCCGCTGCCGGAGGCGCAGCGCTGCGGGCGGATGCTGCTGACCGCGGTACAGGCGACGATCCCGTCGTTCGTCACGCGCGTCGAGCGCGCCGATCGCGGCGGCGCCTGGGTCGACTACCTGCGCACGCGTGCGGAGGCCGGCGCCGCGTGGGCGGCGCGGCTCGGGCTCGACACGGACGAAGGCGCGCGCGCCGACGGCGGGCCGTCGGTCACGCTGCTGCGCCACGACGGCGAGGAGGACGACCTGCTCGCCGCGCTGCTGTTCGAGACGAGCGGCGTGCCGGAGGAGGGGGCGCGCGAGCGCGTCGTGGCGCTCGGCACGGACGAGCGGGCTGCGCTGCTGCGCGACCTCGTCGGCCTGCGCGAGAACCGCCGCCATCGGCCCGGACGCGGTTTCGAGGCGCTCCGCTACCGCTTCGAGATCGTCTCCGACTACGGCGCGTTCCGCGACCTCCAGCGCCACCGCATGCTGACGTGCCAGTGGCAGGCGCTCACGCCGCAGCTCGGCGCGGAGGTCCCTGAGGAGGTCGAGCTGGCCGGCTGCGGGGACGACTACCGCCGCGCGCTGGAGACCTCGCGGGTCGAGTACGAGCGGCTCGTCGACGCCGGCCTGCGCGAGGCGGCGCCCTATGCCGTCTGCCTCGGCTACCGCATCCGCTACGTGCTCGACATGAACGCGCGCGCGGCGATGCAGCTGATCGAGCTGCGCTCCGGCCGCGAGGGGCATCCGTCGTACCGCGCCGTCGCGCATGCGCTGCACGCCGCGATCGCCGCCGTCCACCCAGCCGTCGCCGCGACGATGACGCACGTCGACCGCGAGACCGAGCCGCGCCTCGAGCGCATCCTGTCCGAGATGCGCACGCAGGCGCGACGCGACGCGACGTAGCCGCAGCAGCTTCGCGACCCTTTATACACTGGATGAAGGGGCATTAGACTGGTCCCATGTCGTGGGGGACGACACGGCGCGTCGCGACGCGCCCCGGGGGCTCGACCGGTCGCACGCCGGCCCTGCCGCGCCTGAGCTGGGAGGCCTGGACGGCCGTCGGACTCACGGCGCTGTTCATAGCGATCACATGCTGGTGGCTGGGAGTCGACGACGGCATGCCGTACGGCGACGCCGGGGGACACCTCTACGACGCATTCCTGTTCCACGACCAGCTCGCGAGCGGCGACCTCACCGGCCCGTTCGCGTACAGATCCGTCTATCCGCCGCTCACCTCGTTCGTCGGCGGGCTCGCGATCTTCGTAGGCGGCCGCAACCCCGCGACGCCGATCGTCGCGCAGAACCTGATCTACGCGTCGCTGCTCGCGTTCGGCTGCTACCGCGTCGCGCAGCTGTCCTACGGCGCGCTGGCAGGGCTGCTGGCGGTCGCGTTCGCGCTCGGCTCGCCGCTGATCGCCGAGCAGTTCCACGTCTTCATGCTCGACCCGCCGCAGGCCGCGCTCGTCGCGATCGCGGTGTGGCTGATCCTCGTCAGCGAGCGCTTCCGCCGCGTCGACCTCGCTGCCGCAGCCGGGCTCGTGACCGGCCTGGGCGTGATCACGAAGCAGACGTTCCCGCTCTACCTCGCCGGGCTCGTCGCAATCGTGCTGCTGCGCGAGCGCGGCTGGCGCAACGTCCGCGGCCTGGCCGCCTACCTGCTCGTCGCGCTCGTCGTCGCCGCGCCGTGGTTCCTGGCCCACCTCGGCGAACTCGCCGACATCGCCGACAACGCGACCGCGAACGGCACCGTGCCGCCGCTCGCGAGACCTTCCACCATCTCGCTCGAGAACGCGGAGTGGTACGGCTGGGCGCTCGCCAACGCGACGCTCTTCCTGCCGCTGCTGCTGTTCGCCGCGGTCGGCGTGGGATGGGCCGTCGTCGACGTCGTCAAGCGCGGGCGCCCGCTCGGCTGGACGCCCGAGCTGCTCGGCGGGCTCGGCGTGGCCTGGGTCGGCATCACCGTCATGCCGCACCACGACCTGCGCTACACGATCCCGTTGATCGTGTACCTCGCCGTGCTCGGGACGACGTGGATCCCGCGCCTGCGCGCGCCGTGGCGCAACGTCGCGGTCGTCGGCCTCGCGGTCGCGACCGTCGCGGCGACGCTCGGCGCGACGTTCGGCGTGGGACCGAAGCGGACGGAGCCGCTGCCCGCAGTGCAGGAGGCGCCCGACGGCGTCGGCGTGCCGCCGCTGCACACCGTCACGCTGCAGGCCGGCAGCAACTACATGGTCTCCGGCGTGCGCGACGGCGACGACGTGCTGCCGCTGCTGAAGGCGCTGCGCGCCAACGGCGTCACCTCAGTGCTGTGGCTGCCCGCGCAGGCGCCGCCGTGGAGCCGCGACTTCAACGTCCGCGGCCTGCTCGCGTACGCGAGAATCGCGCGGCTGCGCGTCCACAGCGGCCGGATAGACCTGGGCCGGCTCGAAGCGCGCCAGGCGCTGCTGCTGCGCGGCAGGGGGCGCGTGCTCGAGGGCACGCCCGCGTGCGCGCGTCTCCCCGACGGGACCGGCGTGTGGGTGCAGATCGCGGGCCGGATCGCCTGCCCGTCCAGTGGCTGAGCGCGTCCCGCAGGCCGCCGTCGCCCACGCGCGAGACGCGCTCGCCCTGGTTAGCTCTCCTGCGCCTGCGCCTCGGCGATCTTGTCCTGCAGCTGGCCCATCACGTCGGGGTCGCGCAGAGTCGTGACGTCGCCGAGCGCGCGGCCCTCGGCGATGTCCCGCAGCAGGCGGCGCATGATCTTGCCGCTGCGCGTCTTCGGCAGGTCGTCGGCCCAGATGATCCGCTTCGGGCGCGCGAACTTGCCGATCCGGTCGGCGACCACCTCGCGGATGCCGCCCTCGACCTCGTCGCCGCCCTCGACACCGCCGGTGAGCGTCACGAACGCGCAGATCGCCTGGCCGGTGTCTTCATCGGACTGGCCGATCACGGCCGCCTCGGCGACCAGCTCGTGCGCCACGATCGCCGACTCGACCTCAGCCGTCGACAGGCGGTGCCCGGAGACGTTGACGACGTCGTCGATGCGCCCGATCACCCAGATGTAGCCGTCCTTGTCGCGGCGCGCCGCGTCGCCGACGAGGTACGTCTGCTTGCCGAAGCGCGAGAAGTACGTCTCGACGAAGCGCTCGTCCTCCTTGTAGAGCGTGCGCAGCATCGAGGGCCACGGCTGCGTGAGGGTCAGCAGGCCCTGCCCGCTCTCGACCGATTCGCCGTCGGATTCGCGGACGACGTCG
Source organism: uncultured Actinomycetes bacterium (assembly GCA_963770165.1). Lineage (GTDB taxonomy): Bacteria > Actinomycetota > Thermoleophilia > Solirubrobacterales > Solirubrobacteraceae > Conexibacter. The sequence continues at coordinate 78,067 of CAVYOK010000018.1, read as the reverse complement.
GCGAACACGCCCGGGAACGGCGTCGTCGCCGAGCCCGGCTTCGTCGCGGTGATCCCCGGCAGCGGCGTGATCATGATCGCGCCGGTCTCGGTCTGCCACCACGTGTCGACGATCGGGCAGCGGCCGCCGCCGATCACCTGGTGGTACCAGAGCCACGCCTTCGGGTTGATCGGCTCGCCGACGCTGCCGAGCAGTCGCAGCGAGGAGAGGTCGTATCTATCCGGGATGTCCGCGCCCCACTTGATGAACGTGCGGATCGCCGTCGGCGCGGCGTACAGGATGCTCGCTCTGTAACGCTCGGCGACCTCCCACCAGATGCCCTTGTGCGGGTAGTCGGGCGCGCCCTCCCACATCACCGACGTCGCGCCGTTGCACAGCGGCCCGTAGACGATGTAGGAGTGGCCGGTGACCCAGCCGACGTCGGCCGCGCACCAGTAGACGTCCGACTCGGGCTTCAGGTCGAAGACGTATCTGTGGGTGCACGCCACGCCGGTCAGGTAGCCGCCCGTCGTGTGCAGGATCCCCTTCGGCTTCGCGGTCGAGCCGGACGTGTAGAGGATGAACAGCGGGTGCTCCGCGTCGAGCGGCTCGGCCGGGCACTCAGGGTCCGCCGCCGCGCAGATCTCGTCGTAGAAGAGATCGCGCCCTTCGCGCATCTCGCAGTCGATCCCGGTGTGGCGCACGACGACGATGTGCTCGAGCGTGCCGAGGTCGCCCATGTGCTCGTCGACCTGCTGCTTGATCGGCGCCGTCTTGCCCTTGCGCCGTGCGCCGTCGACCGTGATCAGCGCCTTCGCCTCGGAGAACTCCATCCGCTCACGCACCGACTCGGCCGAGAAGCCGCCGAAGACGACGTTGTGGGGCGCGCCGATGCGCGCGCACGCGAGCATCGCGACGACGACCTCGGGGATCATCGGCAGGTAGATCCCGACGACATCGCCCGCGCCGATGCCGAGCTCCTTCAGCGCGTTCGCGAAGCGCTGCACGTCGCGGTGGAGGTCGGCATAGGTGACGTCGCGCTCCTCGCCCTCCTCGCCGCGCCAGTGGTAGGCGACGCGATCCCCGCGCCCGGCCTCGACGTGGCGGTCGAGACAGTTGTGGGAGGCGTTCAGCTTGCCGCCGAGGAACCACTTGTAGAACGGCGGGTTGGAGTCGTCCAACACGGCGTCCCAAGGTTGGAACCAGTCCAGGGCCTCGGCCTGCTTAGCCCACCACGCCCGCGGATCGCCCGCCGCCCGCTGGTAGACCGACGGGTCGTCCAGCAACGCCTGCGCACGGAACGCCGGCGACGGCTCGAAGCGCTCGATCTCGAGCATCCGCTCGAGCTGCTGCTCGAGCGACGTGCCGCCCTCGGTGGCTGCGCCGTCAGACATCTTGCTCCTCTCGTGATGACGGATCGAAAGCGCGGGTCGGCGGCCCCGCACTCCGTGTTCTACTCCTCCGCGTGCTTGTGCGCACTTCGACGGGCTACGATCGGCGCACGGCCGGCGAGACGACGGGGTGATTGGGATGGACGAGGCGACGACGTTCCCGCTCGACGAGAGCGATCTGCCGACCCACTGGGTCAACCTCACGCCGAACCTGGCGGAGCCGCCGCTGCCGCCGCTGCATCCGGGGACGCTGCAGCCGGCCGGGCCGGAGGACCTCGCGGCGATCTTCCCGCCGGGCGTGATCGCGCAGGAGGTCGCCGCCGAGCCGCTCGTCGAGATCCCCGAGCGCGTGCGCGAGGTGTACAAGCTGTGGCGCCCGACGCCGCTGTTCCGCGCACGGCGCCTGGAGGAGGCGCTCGACACGCCGGCGCACATCTACGTCAAGTACGAGGGCGTCTCGCCCGCCGGCTCGCACAAGCCCAACAGCGCGGTCGCGCAGGCGTACGAGAACGCGCGCGCCGGCGTGGGCAAGCTCGTGACCGAGACGGGCGCCGGACAGTGGGGCTCAGCGCTCGCGTTCGCCTGCAGCCTGTTCGGGCTCGAGTGCGAGGTCTTCATGGTCGGATCGTCGTACGATCAGAAGCCCTACCGCCGCTCGATGATGGAGACCTGGGGCGCGACCGTGCACCGCTCTCCGAGCGAGCTGACGGAGGCCGGGCGCGGGCTGTCGTCGCATCCGACCGGCTCGCTCGGGATCGCGATCTCGGAGGCGGTCGAGGTGGCGGCGAGAGCGGACGACGCGAACTACGCGCTCGGCTCGGTGCTGAACCATGTGTGCCTGCACCAGACCGTGATCGGCCAGGAGGCGCTGACGCAGCTCGGCATGGCGGGCGAGGCGCCGGACGTGGTCGTCGGCTGCGTCGGCGGCGGCTCGAACTTCGCCGGGCTCGCGTTCCCGTTCGTGCGGCTCGTGCTGCGCGGGCTCATGCGAACGCGCTTCCTCGCGGCCGAGCCGGCCGCCTGCCCGACGCTCACGCGCGGCGCCTACCGCTACGACTTCGGCGATGCCAGTGGGCTCACGCCGCTGCTGCCGATGTACACGCTCGGGCACGACTTCGTGCCGCCGCCGGTCCACGCCGGCGGGCTGCGCTACCACGGCGACGCGCCGCTCGTGTGCGCGCTCGTGCGCAGTGGGCTCGTCGAGGCGCGCGCCTACAAGCAAAACGACGCGTTCGCGGCCGCGCTCCAGTTCGCGCGCACGCAGGGGATCATCCCGGGCCCCGAGCCCGCGCACGCGGTGAAGGCGGTAATCGACGAGGCGCTCGCGGCGCGCGAGGCCGGCGAGCGGCGCGTGATCCTGCTCGGCCTCTCGGGCCACGGTCACTTCGACCTGTCCGCCTACGACGCGTACCTGTCGGGATCGTTGGAGGATCCGGAGCTGTCCGAGGAGGACATGGCCGCCGCACTCGCGCGCGTCCCCGAGGCACCGGCGATCGCGTTCTGACTCAACCGAGCGCCCAGAGGAAGGCGGCAGCCGGTACGCGGGTGTAGCGCTCGCCCGCATCCAGCGTGTCCTTGCTGACGAGGACCACCGGACGACCGGGATGCGCTCGGGCCGCCGCCGCCGCGGCGGTACGACCGGGGTCTGCTCGGTACTTGACCTCGACGACATCGAGCGTGCGGCGCGGACCGCAGACGAAGTCGATCTCGCCGCCGCGCCCGGTCTGCCAGATGTGGAGTCGCTCCGGGAGCGCGAACGTCTCCGGCATGTGGTCGACCGGCTCGTATGAGCGATACAGGGCGAAGCCGACAACGTTCTCCACAAGCGCGGGGACGTCGGGCCGCAGGCCGGGCGAGAGCTCCAAAGCGATCGTGTGCAGCAGCGGGTCCGCGAACAGCAGCTTCTTGTCCTTCGACTGCTCGTTGGTTTCCGCGCCGCTGCGCCAGTAGTAGACGATCAAAAGGAAGTAGCCGGCGGCCATCAGCTCGATGTAGTCGCGCAGCGTGTGATGGCTAGGACGGCCACGACCGCGACCGAGCGGGACGTCCATCTCGCGCGCCATTTGACTCCAGCTGACCTTCGAGCCGAGCGATCGGACAACACGTTCGAGCAGCGCCCGACAGGCCGCGACGCTCGCCCCGCGTCGCTGCAGCTCGCGCACGAGCGAGTCGTAGAGAACCCGTCTCGTCTCCGCGGACGGTTCGCGCACCCTCCCGGCGGCGGCCTCGGCGACGGCAGCCGGAAGCCCGCCAAACCGAAGGAAGCGGTCCAGCGCAGCGTGTAACGCCGGCATGTGGACGCGCGCGTCGCGCAGTACCGCGGCACCGTCCTGCGAGCAGAGCTCGGCCACCGTCAACCGCGGCGACGGTGGGATCGAGTCGTCGATCGCGCGCGCGAAGGCGGCGAAGCTCTGCGGCAGGACGAGATGATCGACGCCCGCCTCCCGGCGTCCGGGCAGTCGCTCGGCTGCGCCGCGCCGGAGATCGATCGCCGACGAGCCCGTGCAAACGACGACGTCGTCGCGCAGGTTTCCGTCGTCCCACAGCGCCTTCACGGCGGTCTGCCAGCGCTCGACGACGGTCACCTCGTCCAGGAGCACGAGACACCGGTCCGTGGGACCCGCGAGGTCCTTGGCTCGCACGATGGTCCGTGCGAGCTCGGCGTGCGGCTGTCCCTCCAGCAGGTCAAGCGCGAGATAGACGATCGAGCGCGGGTCGCGGCCGGCGTCGACAGCGCGGTCCACGAGCAGCTTGAGGTCGGTCGACTTGCCGACCTGCCGCGGCCCGCGAAGGACGTGGATGCCCGGTGCGTCGAGATCGAGCGTCGTCACGACCTCTGTGGAAAGGCGCACCGGCTGGCGTTGCAACCGAGTCAGATGCGCGTCCCGAGCAACCCACGCGGGATCCGTCCACCAGCGGTTCTGACTGAGGATCTCGTCGTCGGTCAACGCCATCGCCAGGATGCTACCTGTTTTGGAGGTTGACTTCCAATAATAGATACATATATTGGAGGTTCCACTCCAACATCCGCAGCATTGATGCGCTAGACGCGACGCGACGAACGCAGACGCGGCGAGTGCGGACCGCCTACCGGCGCTTCTTGCGCTTGCGGCGAGCGGTGGCCGAGCTCGGGCCGCTCGTCGCGGCCGGCTCGTCGGCCTCCGCCACGGAGCCTTCGACCACGTCGCCGTCGTCGGTACGGCGCGCCTCCGCGGCGCGCACGCGCTGCTCGCGCATCTCGGCCGCGCTCGGCCACGGCATCGCCTCGCCACTCTGCCACGCCGGCGGGGTGCCGCTCGGCGAGCGGCCGGCGAACAGCATCGCCAGGGCGCCGAGCCAGTAGACCTGCACGACCGGGACCGGCACGAGCGGGATCACGAACAGCACGGCGGAGATCACGCCGAGGTAGCCGAGGAAGCGCGTGAGCAGGCCCACGCGCATCGCGTTGATCGAGATCATCACGATCGCGAGCGCGAGCGCGAGCTGCACGAACAGACCGAACAGCGGTGGCACGCCAGCCTCGATCGCCTTGCGCGCCTCCTCATAGGTCTGCGAGCCCTCGGTCGCGAAGTGCTCGACGTTGACGCCGAGCGCGATCTGGGAGGCGACCGTGAAGATCGCGACGCCGATCCCACCGACCCACGGCAGCGGGCGGATCTGCCACGGCAGGTCCGGGTTGCGGGCCTTCGTGGCGCGGTAGAGAAAGTCGACCACGAACGCGATCGCGACCGCCCCGACCACCGAGCAGGCGGCGCTCACGTACTGCGAGCCCTGGTGGTCGTGGTAGAAGAGCAGCCCCGCCGGCAGGTTGTCCGGCGGCGCCCCGGCCGCGATCCGCCCGACGCTGCCGAGCAGCGTGAACAGCGCCGCGACGATCGCGATGACCGTCATCCGCGGGCGCTCGCGCGCCTCCGCCTGCAGGGTCTCCGCGGTCGCCATGGGGCGCACATGCTAGTGACGCGACCGCGGGACCGCCCCACGGCGCGGGGACCGCCCCACGGCGGAGGCCGGGCGGCCTAGACTCGGATCGATGGAGATCCGCGAGGTGATGACGGCCTCGGTCGTCACGGCCGACCCGGGGACGCCGGTGCGGGAGGTCGCCGCGCTGATGCGCGAGCGCAACGTCGGATCGGTCGTGCTGGTCCGCGACGGCACACCGGTCGGGATCGTGACCGACCGCGACCTCGCGGTAAGCGTGCTCGCCGACGGGCGCGGCGGCGAGGACCATGCGATCGACCACGCGAGCGCGCCCGTCGTGACCGGCACGCCGGAGCTGGACGTCGCGGAGGCGTGCGAGCTGCTCGTGGGGCACGGCATCCGCCGCCTGCCGATCGTCGACGGCGACCGTCTGACCGGCATCGTGACGCTCGACGACCTCGCCGCGCGCACGGGCGACGCCGCGCTCGTCGCGCAGCTCGCCACGCAGGTCACGCGCGCCGCGCTGCCGGACTTCTACTTCCACCAGCGGGGCGGCTGACCCCGGCATGGCGCAGCGCGGACCGATCGTCGTCTACGGCGCAACGGGCTTCACCGGCACGCTCGTCGCGCACGAGCTGCGGCGACGCGGGCTCGAGACGGTGCTCGCCGCGCGCAGCGCGGACAAGCTCGCGCGGCTGGCGGAGAAGCTGGGCGGCGGCGTCACGACGCGCGCCGTCGCGCTCGACGACGCGGCTGGCCTGCGCGACCTGCTGGCCGGCGTCGCCGCCGTGATCGCCTGCGCCGGCCCGTTCATCGCGCACGGCGAGCCGGTCGTGCGGGCAGCCGCCGAGACCGGGACGCACTACGTCGACACGACCGGCGAGCAGCCGTTCATGCAGCTCGTGCGCGAGCGCTACGACGCGGCGGCGCGCAGATCCGGCGCCGCGCTGGTGCCCGCGATGGGCTTCGACTACCTGCCCGGGGACCTGCTCGCGCACCTCACCGCGCAGGGGGTCGAGCCGCTGCGCGAGCTCGTGCTCGCCTACGCGCCGCGCGGCGTACGACCGACGCGCGGCACGCTGCGCAGCGCGCTCGGGATGCTGGCGGCCGACAGCGTCGTCTACGAGGACGGCGGCTGGCGCCCAGCGCCGCGCCGCGTCTCGCCGACGCGCTTCCCGTTCCCACAGCCGACCGGCGAGCAGCCGGTCATGCGCTATCCGTCGGGCGAGCTGTTGACGGTGCCGCGCCACGTGCGCACGCGCCGGGTGGCGTCGCTCATCACGGTCGAGACGTTCGCCGGCACGCCGAAGGCGGCACCGCTCGCGCCGCTGCTCATGCCGGCGATGGCGCTCGCGCTGCGCTCGCCGCTGAGGCGCGCGCTCGAGCCGCTGCTCACGCGCTTCCCTGAGGGCCCGTCGCCGGAGTCGCGCGCCCGCGTGAGCTTCACGATCGTCGCGGAGGCCCACGGGGAGGACGGCCGCACGCGCCGCGGCGTCGCGACCGGCGGGGACGTCTACGCCCTCACCGCCGTGACCGCCGTCCACGGTGCCGCGCTGATGGCGCAGGAGGGGTACGACCGCGCAGGCTTCCTCGCGCCGGCCGAGGCGTACGACGCCAAAGCGTTCCTCGATGCGCTCGCCGAGCACGGCGTCGCATACGAGCTCGCCTGAACCGCCGGGGGCGCGAGCGGCGTCCTGCGGCCGACGGCGGGCGCGCGCTAACCTGGAGCGCATGGAGGGTTTCGGAGGACTGTTCGGCGACCCGGAGGAGCTGCAGCGCCGAATGGCCGAGCTCGCTGAGTCGATGCAGGGCCAGCAGAAGCTGGCGTGGGCCGACAACGCGATCAAGCTCGCGGTCGACCTGACCGTCGCGGCGATCAACCGCGTCAACATCCAGGGCACGACCGAGGAGCAGGCGCAGCAGATCCGCTCGGTGATGGCGGTCGTCTTCCCTGAGGCAGTCACGCTCGTGCGCGAGGCGCGCGAGGGGCTGCAGTAGCGCCGGCTCGGCACTGCCGCGCGCGAACGGCCGCGCGCGACAAGATGCCGGGATGAGCCTCCACGGGAAGACCATCTTCATCTCCGGCGCCAGCCGCGGCATCGGCCTCGCGATCGCGTTGCGTGCAGCGCGCGACGGCGCCAACGTCGCGCTGATCGCCAAGACCGCCGAGCCGCACCCCAAGCTCGAGGGCACGATCTACAGCGCCGCCGAGCAGATCGAGGCGGCGGGCGGGACTGCGCTGCCGATCGTCGGCGACATCCGCGACGAGCAGCAGGTCGCCGAGGCGGTCGCGCAGGCGGTCGCGCGCTTCGGCGGGATCGACGTCTGCGTCAACAACGCCTCCGCGATCAACCTGTCGAGAACCGAGGCGCTCGAGCTCAAGCGCTACGACCTGATGCAGGACATCAACGTGCGCGGCACGTTCGCCGTCAGCCGCGCCTGCATCCCGCACCTGCGCGAGGCGGAGAACCCGCACATCCTCACGCTCTCGCCGCCGCTCGACCTCGACCCGAGATGGCTCGGCCCGCACATCGGCTACACACTCGCGAAGTACGGCATGAGCCTGATCGCGCTCGGGCTGGCGGCCGAGCTGCGCGAGGACGGCATCGCCTCCAACGCCCTGTGGCCGCGCACGCTGGTGGCGACCGCGGCGGTGCAGAACCTGCTCGGCGGCGACGCGGCGATGACGCGCGCCCGCAAGCCGGCGATCTACGCCGACGCCGCGTACGCGGTCCTCACCCGCCCGGCGCGCGAGTGCACCGGCAACACGTTCCTGTGCGAGGACGTGCTGGTCGCGGACGGCGTCACCGACCTGTCGGCGTACAGCTACGTCGCCGGGGCGGAGCTGGCGGTCGACCTGTTCGTCGACGCGGCCAACCCGCCCGGCGTGAGCGGGTGAAGCTTAAGGCGCGGGGACGATGCGCATGTACGGCAGCGGCTGCTCCCAGCCGTCCGGGTAGCGCTCTCTCGCCTGCTCGTCGCTGACGGAGCCCGCGATGATGACCTTCTCGCCCGGCTGCCACTGCGCGGGGGTCGCGAGCTGGTGCTGCGCGGTCAGCTGCAGCGAGTCGATCACGCGCAGCACCTCGTCGAAGTTGCGGCCGGTCGTCATCGGGTAGATCAGCACGAGTCTGATCTTCTTGTCGGGCCCGATCACGAAGACGTTGCGCAGCGTCGCGTTCTGCGCCGGCGTGCGCTCGGTCGGGTCGCCGGAGACGTCTGGCGGAAGCATCCCGTAGGCCTTCGCGACCGCGTGGTCGGTGTCGGCGATCATCGGGTAGTTCGGCGCGCTGCCGGTCGAGGACTCGATGTCCTGTGCCCATCTCCCGTGGTTGTCGACCGGGTCGACCGACAGGCCGATGATCTTCACACCGCGGCTGTCGAAGTCCGGCTTGATCGACGCCATGTAGCCGAGCTCGGTCGTGCAGACCGGCGTGAAGTCGCGCGGATGCGAGAACAGAACGGCCCAGCCGTCGCCGATCCACTCGTGGAAGTCGATCTCGCCCTCCGTCGTCTGGGCGGTGAAGTTGGGTGCGGTGTCGCCGATCGTCAGGGCCATGGTCGCTTTCTCCTCGTCGTCGCGGTCGACGCTAATCCTGTCAGAGCGCCGGTCGCGTGCGTCAGCGCCTGAACGTGAGTCTGAGCCGCCCGGAGCCGTTCGCGTCGAGCGGGTTGTAGACGCCGACCTGCAGGCGCGAGCCGACGACGCTGCGCAGGGATCTGCCTCTGGCGGCCGGGCGCAGCTTCAGCCGCATCCCGGCACCGCGGCGCGTGCAGCCGACCTTCAAGCGCCCGCGCGCTCTCAGCTTCGCGGTCGTCCCGTCGATCGTGGCCCGGTAGCGGCCGCGACCCACGCGCGTGAACGTCGCGCCGACCTGCGTGCCGACGCGCGCGCAGGCGGCTGACGCGTCGGCCGTGCCGGCCTGCCCCGCGCGGTCGATCTCCGCCGCCATCTGCAGGCAGGCCGACAGCAGCAGGACCGCGAGCGGATGGACCTGCTCCGGGAACTGCAGCTCGACGCTCTCGTCGATCCCGTGCGCGACGTTGATGTAGAGCCCGATGCACATCATCAGCCGCTTCCCCGGCGACGGCTGCAGCGACAGCACGACCTGCATGCTCTCGAAGAAGGGCTCGTCGGCGGGCTCCGCGGGCGCGATGTCGACCGTCGCCGATCTCATGTCTCTGGGCAGCGTCGGCGAGGAGACCGTCGCGTTGCCGCCCGGTGCGACAGTCGTCTCGATCGAGGACGGGAGGTTGGCGCTGGCACTCGGAGCGGCGAGCGCCACCCCGAGCAGCGCGGCCGCGGCGGCGACGATGCGGAGGACGCACACGCTCGGCATCCTAGTCCGCAGCTCGGCGACCCTGCGGCCGTGCGTAGCCGAGCGCGAGCAAGCCTTCCACCTCCCCGCGCAGGACGAAGCCGGCACGCTCGAACGCCTCCAGGTGCTCTGGTGCGGTGATGCGCGCGTACACGAAGATCCTGCGGACGCGCTCGCGCCTGATCGCGTCGAGCGTCGTGCGCAGCTGCCAGCGCGTAACGAGCGCGTCCTGCGTCGGGTAGGGGAAGACGTTCTCCAGCCCGAGGTCGTACGCGAAGCGGTGACCCATCGGCATCAAGATCGCCACCTTCTCGCCCGGCCGCGTGAACGCGTCGATCAGGTGCTCGGCGAGCGGCCGGTACGTCGCCGGTGGTTCGTCGAGGATGCGTGAGAGCTCCTGCCGCGGCGACGGGATCCACGCGATCGTGCAGACGGCGAGCGCACAGCCGAGCAGCACCAGCAGCTGTGCCGGCGACGGCCGGCGCCACTGCCGCGCCGACAGCTCGCGCGCGACGACGACCGCCAGCAGCGCCAGCGCGAAGGCCCACGCCGAGAACATCGAGACGAGCTTCAGGTCGTCGGAGCGCCCGGCGAAGTACCCGCCGGCGACGAGCCCGAACACGCCGCTCCACGCGAGCATGCCCGTCAGCAGCACGTCGTCGGCCCCGCGCGCGAGCCGCACGACCGCGACGAGCAGCGCGGCGGCGAACGTCGCGTACAGCGCGAGGTGCAGGCTCACGGCCGGCATCGCGAGCGAGAACCAGCCGAGTCTCGTGAAGATCCTGGGCCACTCCTGCAGCAGGGCGGGATCGGGCAGCGCGCCGGCGCGCAGCAGCGTCAGCGCCGCGACGAGCGCGAGGCCGACGAGCACGCCGCCGACCGCGTCGAGCGCGAGGCGCAGCGCGGCACGCCGCGAGCGCGGCGGCCACGCGCACGCCAGCGCGACCAGCGAGGCGACAAGCGCGGCCGCGCCGAACTCGGTCGCGTCCACCGTCACGACAGCACCGACCGCGAACAGCGGCCACGCCCGCCGGCTCGCACGGTCGATGTTGCGCGCCACGAGCCACGCCATCAGGTAGGCGCCGCCGTAGCGCATCGGCCACATGGCCGTCAGCAACATCGAGTGGTGGACGTCACCCAGCGCCAAGAACGGCACGAACAGGCCGAGCGCGAGCAGCGAGCTGCGCACGACGCGGCGGAAGATCCCGTACACGCCGAGCAGCGCCAGCGCGGTCAGCAGCAGCATCAACAGCCCGTACACGAGCGCCGTGGCGCCGAAGATCGCCATCGCGAGCGCCGCCGGGTAGGGCAGCAGCTTCGCGTACAGCAGGTGATAGTCGACAAGCGGCGTGCGACCGTTGAGGATCGCGAACGCGTCGTTCACGGTCCATGCGATGACGCCACGGTCCTCGGCGCCGCCATCGACCACGAGCCCCTCCAGCAGGAACGGGACCGAGACGCAGAGCGCCAGCACGACGCCGACCCGTCGCCGCGCCGGCGTGTCCCGCACGAGCGCGGCAAGGCGGCCCACGGCTCGCAGGCGTCGCAGGACGGCGAGCGCAGCCGCCACCAGCACGCCGGCGATCAGCAGCGTGCCGGCGCCGAAGAGCGCGGGCAGCGGACGATCGGCGAAGACGAGCTCGTTCTGGCCCAGGAACGCGAACGCGACGAACGCGACCGTCAGCATCTGGCTCACGAGCACGAGCGGCCCGATCGCCGGCGCCCGCAGCGCCGGCTGGCGCCGCGACAGCAGCAGCACGAGGACCGCAGCCACCATCGGCGCGATGGCCGCGACGAGGTAGCGGCCGAGCTCGACCGGCTCCGGCGCCCCAGTCGACTCGGGCCAGTCGGGGGGCCACAGCGCCTGCGCCGGCGGCACAGGTCTGATCAGCGCGTGACCGAGCACCGGTCCAAGCGCGAGGATCGCGACGAAGGCGACCACGGCGCATGGGAGCACGGCGATCCACGCGAGCTCGGCCGGCGAGAGCGGCCGCGCGCGCCGCCGGACGAGCGCAGGCGAGCGCCGCTCGATCGTCCCCGCTTCCCCCATCGAACCACTTTATAGGTGATTCACAGGCCGCCGCTCGACCCTGAGGTCGCCGCTACGATCGAACGCGTGCGACCGATCATCAGGCGGGGGACCAGCTCGGCGTGCGCGCTTGCCGCGGCGCTCGCGCTGCTCGCGACCGGCTGTGGCTCAAGCGGGGGCGGCGACAGCACCAGCGAGCCGCCCACCGCGGTGCCCGGCATGACGAACCGGGGGCCAGGGCTCCAGACCGGCCAGCCGCCGTGGAGACCGGAGTACGCCCATCTCAAGCAGCGCATCCGACAGCTGGGCCTGCCGCCGGCAGGAACCGAGAGATTCCACACCCACGCGCTGCTGCGCATCTACGTCGACGGGATCCTCAGCCCGATCCCGGCGAACATCGGCATCGACAGATCGCAGGGCATCTACCCGAGCCTCCACACGCACGACAAGACCGGGATCATCCACATGGAGTCGACGCATCCACATCGCTTCCTGCTCGGCGACTTCTTCGCCGTGTGGGGCGTCAAGCTGGGGCCTGACCGCGTCGGCAGCCTCACCGGTCTCGGCGGCGACAGACTGCACTTCTACCTCAACGGCAGACCGCTGAGAGACCCGGCGGCGCACGAGATGAGAGACGGCGACGCGATCGTGATCGGCTACGGCGCCGCGGACAGCTTCCCGCACACCGTCAACAAGGAGGCGCTGAGGTTGCTCAGAACCAGAGGCGGCGGCGGGCTCGGCTGCTCGCTGGACCGTTCGAGCAGCAGAGCCACGAGCTGCTTCGCGCCGAGAAGCGGCGGCGGTCAGCGCTGAGCGGCACCGGCACGCGCAGCGCCATGGCCGTGCTCGCGCATCCCGCCGCCCGTGCGCGTCGGCTTCGCTCTGCCCAGCACGAGCACTCTGCTGATGGCGAGCGGCGTCCAGCGGTCCCGCGCGACGAGCACCGCCCGCACCCGCGCCGGCCGCCTCACGCGGAAGCTCGCCCGTGAGAGGTAGTCCAGCCGGGCGCGCGCGATCGGCCACCACCCGAACCGCTCGCGCAGGTCGGCCTGCAGCATGACCTGCGCGTAGGGGACGGTTGGCGTGACCGTCACCGCGACGCCGCTTCTCGTCCTGCGCAGCAGCACGCGGCGGATGCTCACGAGCAGCCGGCGCGTCTGGCTCACGTCGCCGCCGAGGACCGCGCGGTAGTCGGCGCTCGCCTCGGCCGCGACCGTCGTGCGCCAGCTCCCGTCCGCCTGCGGAAGCGCAGTCGCAACCGTCGCGAAGGCGCCGCCGCGGATGCTGCGTTGCACCTCCACCGGCTGTGACGAGGCGGCACGGCCCTCGACCTCCACGCGCGTGCCCTGCGCCACGAGCGCCGTCGGCAGCGGGCCGAGGATCACGCGCCGCACGTCGACCGTCCCCGTCATCTCGGGGTGGAGCGTGCAGTGGTAGGCGTAGCTGCCCGGTCCGTCGAAGCGCTGGGCGAAGACTGCCCCGGGCAGCAGCTCGTCGGTGCCGAACAGGCCCGCGTCGGACGTGACGGTGTGCACGCGCGGGCTCACGTTCGTCCATTGGACGCTCTCGCCCGGCAACGCGTCGACCTGCGTGGGCGCGAACGCATCGAGCTGGGCGCTCACCTCCTGCGTCGCACCTGCCGCACCCGCCGGAGCGGCGGCGAGCGCAACGGCGACCAGCGCGAGGATGAGGATGCGACGGCTCATCTGCGGACGACGTAGGTGCCGATCATGCCGCGCGCCATGTGGTCCTCGACGTGGCAGTGGTAGAGCCACGTGCCGGGGTCCTGCTCGCGCCAGCGGAAGCGGAAGCTCTCGGCCGGCCCGACCGTCTGCGTGTCGCGCGGCGTGCCGTCCGGGTCGATCCAGCGGTGGCCGTGGACGTGGAAGGTGTGGAAGTCGGATCCCATCGCCATCACGTCCCACTGCACGAGCTCCCCGACACGGGAGCGGAAGACCGGCGTGTTGCCGACGAACGCGCGCCCGTCGATCGCCATGAATCTGCCGAACGGCGAGAAGACGACGAGGAACTCGCGGTCGGGGGCCCGCTCGCGCCGGCCGAGGATCGACAGCATCCCGAACATGCCGCCGTCGATCGAGTGGTGCATCGACGGCGAGTGGTCGTGGTAGGGCCACACGCCGACGGAGTCGGCGCCGGCGGTCAGGCGATACGTCCACGTCTGGCCGACCTTCACGTCGGCGTCGCGACCGGAGACCCCCGGCACGAACGCCCCGTCGGAGCTCGGCGGGTAGTGGACGCCGTGGAAGTGCATCGAGTGCGGGTCGTGGCGCAGCGTGTCCAGGTTCTTGAAGTGGATCCGCAGGCGGTCGCCGGCGCGGGCGCGGATCAGCGGGCCGGGGATCAGCTGTCCGTTGGCGCTGGCGCGCGGCGCGTTCGCCACGGGTCTGCGCCAGTGCGGCGTGAAGCGGCGGTAGACGACGGTCGGCAGGACCGCGTCTTCGACCGGGATCATCGTGCCCACGATCGCGTCGCGGCCGTTCGGGACGATGCTCCACGAGGTCGGCACCGCCGCGATCCAGTAGTCGAGCGTGCGCGCGGCGGCGGGCGGCGCCGTCGCGAGGACGGACAGCAGCACGAGGACCCCGGCGATCGCCAGGGCCCCCGCGCTGCGACGTGCGTGCACGAAGCCGCGTCCGTCTACTGAACCTGCAGCTTCGCCTGCATCCACGGGTGGATCAGACAGATGAAGTAGAGCGTCGTGCCCGCTCTGGCGGTGACGTCGAAGCTGATCGCGTCGCCTCTTCTCTCGCCGACCAGCCCCGAGTCACCGGGTCGGTCGAGGTCGGGCGGCGTCTGCTGGCCGACGCCGTTCTCGAGGAACGGGAATCTCGGCGGCGCTTCGCTGTTCGGATCGGCGCCGTGGGCTCTCGTCAGCTCGTTGCACGCTCTGCAGTTGAAGAGCGTTCTGATCGTCCTCGGCAGATCTCTCCTCCCCAGGACCGTGAGCGTGTGCGGCCCCGAGCCGCCCTCGCCATTGACGACGCGCACCGTGCCACCAGATCTCACGGTATAGACGTCTCTGTTCCAGCGCAGCCCGTCCTGGATGTAGCGGTTGATCTTGAATCTGAACGAGCTGACGCTCTTGATCGTCGCTCTGGCTCTGGGCGCGGCGCTGGCGGTGGTTGCGCCGACGGCGGCGAGCGCCACGAGCATCGCGGCGACGACGACGGTGAGCTTCCTCAGGGTCATGCAGTTCCTTTCCGACCGGATCTCCCACCCGGCCCTCGCAGACGACCTCACTGCACGGACATGCCGGCTCTCTCCACGGCATCTGGCCGGGCCGGCGCGCGCCAGCATATGCCGATCGGCGCGCCGCGCGCCACTGCTGCGGCGATGTTCGGACCTCCGGAGAGGTCTCGTCGTGCCGGATTGGCGCGTCGGGTAGAAGGGCGGCTCTTACCGCGGCGAAAGCCGCAGCAGCGGGATCGTGCGGCCGGTCCGCGCGGCGCGCTCGCGGTACACGGCGTAGGGCGGGAAGACGCGGTCGGCGAGATCCCAGACGCGTGCCCGCTCCGCCTCGTCCTCGACGACCTCGGCCCGGAACGACTGTCCGCCGAGCACGACGTCAGGCTGCGCGACGGCGTTGTGGAACCAGGCGGGGTGCTCGGGCGCGCCGAGCTTCGAGGCGACGATCACGACGCGCTCGCCGTCGTGGAAGTAGATGACGCCGTTGCGCCGCGGCTTCCCGCTGCGCGCCCCGCGCGTCTCCAACAGCGCGGTCGGGACGATCAGCCCCATGCCGACTCGACCGCGCGTGAGCCGCAGCAGATGCGGGTCGACCTTCCACACGACCTTCATCGACAGCCACGCCGCCAGCCGCGTGCCGAGAAAGCGGACGTACGCGCGGTAGAGCGGGCCGCGCGCCGCGGACGGGTCGACGTAGGGCAGGTCGCGGGCGGACATGGTCCCCGGCTTATACGCCTGATCGAGCGTCGGCGCGCCGGCACTGCCGCAGCCCAGAGCCGCGCTCCCTAATGTGGATCTTCGAGTTACCGGGATTCGGGGGCGAGTCGTGACGCCGGAAGCGCCTGACCACGCTGCAGACGGGACGCGCACGCGCAGCGGGCTCCACCGTGGCCCGGACGGAGCGGAGCTGCGGCTCGACGTCGACGGGCGCTATCCGCAGATGGTCGCGTCCGGCGTCGTGGCCGTCGAGCCGGCGGTGCGCGTGAGCTGGATCGCGCGGCTTGCGCCGAGCGGGGACGGGCGCCTCGCCGGGCCGATCGTCCACCTCGACCCGGACGCGCCGCCCGGCTTCCCCTACCGCGAGGTCGCGCTCGAGCTCGGCGCGCCGGCGCCCCAGCCGCCCCCGGTGCGCGTCGTCTTCGGCGGCGGTGGCGGCGCTCCGCTGCAGCTGACGTTCGCGTTCGTCGAGCGCACCTTCCGCGCGGTCGAGGTGGAGGTCGACTCGGTCGCGGGCGAGCAGGCCGTGCTGGCGCTCGACACGTGCGCGCATCCGAAGCGCCCGCCCGACCTGAGCTGCGAGCGGCTGACGCTGCAGGAGACGTTCGCGCGCGCGGGAGTGCGCGTCACCAGCTCGCCGGGGAGCGCCGTCTCGCCCGCCCCGGCCGGCGCCGACGGGACGTGGACGCACCAGGAGCTGCACGACGCGATGCAGGTCTACTGGTCGCACGCTGCGGCGCCGGGGCCGTGGGCGCTGTGGGCACTGGTCGCGACCGCAGCGGCCGAGGGGGCGCACCTCGGCGGCGTGATGTTCGACGACGTCGGACCCGAGCAGCGCCGGGCCTGCGCCGTCTTCAACGACTCGTTCGTCGCGCGCCCGCCGGACGGCGACCCGAACCCGAAAGCGTGGGTCGAGCGGATGCGCCTGTGGGCGCTGTGCCATGAGGTCGGGCACTGCCTCAACCTCGCGCACTCGTGGCTCAAGTCGGCCGGCGTTCCGTGGATCGCGCTCGGCGACGACCCGGAGGCGCGCTCGTTCATGAACTACCCGGGGCGCGTGGAGGGCGGGCAGGAGGCGTTCTTCGCCGACTTCGCCTACCGCTTCACGGACGCCGAGCTGACGTTCCTGCGCCATGCGCCGGAGCGCTTCGTGCGAACCGGCGCGGCGGCGTTCTCCGAGGACCACGCACTCGCCGACGTCGCACCGTGCGAGCAGCCGCCGCTGCGGCTCGCGCTGCGCGCCGAGCGCGCCGCGCCGCGGTTCGCGTTCATGGAGCCGGTGCGCCTGGAGCTCGAGCTGAAGAACGTCTCGGCGGCGCCGCAGACGGTCGACCGACGCGCGCTCGAGCTGGGCGCCACGACCGTGGCGATCGAGCGGGCCGGGCGTCCGCCCCGCGTGCTGCACCCGTTCTACGTGCGCGATTGGGCGCCGGAGCCGGTGCGGCTCGCGCCCGGCGAGTCGCTGCGCGGGGCGCTTCCCGTCGCGTCCGACACGCGTGGCTGGGCAATCGACGAGCCCGGGCGCTACACGGTCGCGGCGGGAGTCGCGCTCGCGGACCGGCCGACGCTGTGGGCGCACCTCGACGTGGACGTCGCCGCGCCGTGCGACGGCGAGGAGGAGCGACTCGCCGAGGAGTGGTTCAGCGCCGACGTGGCGCGCACGCTCGCGCTGCAGGGCAGCACGACGCTCCTCGCCGCCAACGACGTGCTGCGCGAGCTGGTCGCGCGGCGCCCGCACAGCCGTGCCGCGCTGCACGCGCAGCTGGCGCTCGGCAACGCCGTCGGGCCCGACCGCAAGGTGCTCGTCCCCGACGACGGCGGTGGGCGGCCGCTGCGGGTCGCGCTGGCGCGCGGCGACGCCGACGCCGGGCGCGCGCTGCTGCAGGGCGCGCTGCTGGAGCGCCCGGACGTCGCCGTCGAGACGTTCGGCTCCGGCGGCTACCGCAGACGCGTGGAGCGGCTGCAGGCGTGGCTGGGCGAGCACGACGCGGAGCCCGCGAGGACGGACGCGGACAGGCAGGAACAGCAGGCAACCACAATCGGAGGGAAGCGATGAGCAGCACGGAGATGCCGGAGCTGGGAGGCGTCATCGAGTCGGCGCTCGAGGAGGAGCAGGCGCTCGACGCGGCCGAGCAGGACGGCGCCGGCGGGGCGGCGGCCGCGCAGGCGGAGGTCCCCGAGGAGCAGGCGTGCGCGCCGCTCGAGGAGCTCACCGACGAGCAGCGCACGCAGCTGATGCCGGAGGACCCGGCGGCGGCCGGCAACATCGTGACGGTCGACAAGCTCGACGGGGTGCCGCTGTTCTACGAGCGCGACGGCTCGCCGCGGCCGCACAGCTTCTCGATCGAGGCCGGCTTCCGCGACACGCTGCTGGCGACGATCCGCAGCGTGAGAGCGCGCGTGCCGACGTCGTTCGGCGCGCTGACGCGCATCACGACCGCGGGCACGTTCGTCGGGAAGGGCGGGATGCATGGGCTGGCGCGCGCGATGGACCACGACGCGTGGACCTTCGAGCGCGTCGACATCCGCCCGCTCCGGCACGACCACGACTCGCCGCAGCGCGCGCGCCGGCAGCGCTACTGGGCGCTGGCGGCGATCATGCGCAGCCACAGCGCGTACGTGCTGCACGGCTTCTACAACGCCCCGCACGAGGACCACATCCACCAGGACGACGGCGGGCCGCGGCCGTTCACGACCGACTCGGACGCGACGGTCAAGCTCGTGCAGGCGGTCTGCACGCACGTCTACGGAGAGAACGTGGGCATCGACGGCGACTTCGGCGAGCTGAGCCAGGCGGCGGTCGCGCGCGTGCTCGCGAGAATCGGTGTGACCGGATCGATCACCCAGCCCGCGGCGTGGACGACGTTCCTGCGTCGCAGCGGGCGGATCGGCTTCAAGGCCTCGATGCAGCCCTGACCGGTGGGCGGGCGGCGGGCCGCGCTCGTGCGCCCGCCGCGCGCTTCAACCGAGGGCGGCGAGCCCCTCCAGCTCGGCGTTCGTGACGGTGCCGTGGCGGTAGACGTTGAACGCGAGGCGGGGCACGTCGCGCACGCTCTGCAGCAGCCGCGCCAGCGGCAGGTGGCCGTGACCCGCCTCGCTGAAGCAGCCGAGCGTGACCTGGATTCTGTCGCGCGCGAAGAAGCGGGCGTAGTCGCTGACGCACTTCGCGGGGGTCAACTCAGCGGCGTTGAGGTTCTCGTAGGCCTGCGGCATCCCGCGGAAGCCACCGTCGGCCCACGCCTGCCAGTCGAGGTCAGCGTGGAACGACGGACGTCCGAACGACGAGAAGTAGGAGGGGAAGCGCGGCTTCAGTCTGCGGTAGGCGCGCACGAACGTCTGCGAGTCGGACGTCGGCGAGCGCTCGTACTCGATCTCGGCGTTGACGATCGCGAAGTCGGCGTCGGCGACGTCGATCGCCTCCGCCATCAGCGCGGCCTCGGCGCGCGGTCTCGGCGTCGGCTGGCCGATGTAGCCGTGGACCGCGAGGCGCAGGTCCTGCTCGGTGGCGGCTCTGCGCATCGCGCGCAGCCACTCGACGTCGAGCAGCCTGTCTCTCGAGATCGCCTGCGCGGTGACCCATCTGTGGCCGTGGCGCTTGGCGCGCCGCAGCACGGCCTTGGGGTCCGGCGGCCTCGCCTCGAGCGTCTGGTAGACCCACAGCCCGGAAACTCGCGCCATCTCAACGCCTCCCGTGTCGCGTCCCTCCCGCTTGCGGTGCGCAGTCTCCCATGCCGACTTCACGAAAACCAGTATGTTGCCCGCCGGACACTGCGCGGGGAGGCGTCGTGATCGCTGACGATCTGACTGCATTGCTGAACAGCCGGCGATGGGTGAAGCGCCGCGTCGATCGGGTGGAGTTCCTCGATCTGATGACGGTGCGCCGCACCATCACGTTGACGCTCGACCTCGCGCAGCTCTCATCGGCGCGAGCCCAGTGCCACCCGACCTCGACCGGTCGCAACCTCGTCCCGCTCGGATGGTTCGTCCCATGGGCCAATGCCGGAGCGGTCCTGGTCGACGCCGACCAGCGCGTGATCCCCTACCTGACGAGCCGCGAGAGCGACCGCGAGGTAAGGGCGCAGATGGAGCGACGGCTCGATGCGCTCCGGCTCTGGTCCTTCAAGCAGAGGCTCGGAGCAGTGGTGGACCATCGCAGCGACCCAGGCCGCCCTGGCGACAGCTGCAGCCATTGCCAGCACATCGTGAGCAGCCCGGGGCATCGAGAGTTGATGACCGACAAGTGGGGATGCTGTGCCGTCCTCGACCTGCTCTGCGGCCTGCACGAGGCTGGACCGGACAGGCAGGAGATCAGAGAGCTGGTGCGGATCCTGCTCGCATGGCAGCGGAACTTCGTGCTGTTCGCTCGCCTCGACGCCTCCACCATGCAGGCAGGCTGGGTGACGCTGCGACTCTCCTACGACGAGCAGCTCCTGGACTGGGAGCCGCCCTGGGAGCATCGCCGTCGAGTCGTCCTCGAGCCCGAGAGAAGCCAGTGCGAGCAGGTCGCGTGTCGCTCGTCGATCAGCCGGGGCGGACCGTTCGCTCAGGATCTCGACGAGTTGGCTCCCAAGGGCTTGCGCGAACGGCTCGCGCGGTCTCAGCGACCGAGCGTGCGGAAGCTCGGGCGGCGCGGTTTCTTGCCCGTCGCATGGCACGTGGCATGGCACCAGGCCAGCGGGATCGACGTCCCGGATCACCATGTCGACGTGGTCCTGCCAAACGAGCTCGCGGCGGTTCGCATGCGGATGCTGCGGCTTGCCAGCGGGAAGCGCAGCGCAACGGTCGCCGACCAGGTCGGATCACGCGCGACGATCGTCGCGCCCGAGTCCTGCGACGACAGCGCGCGCGAGCACGACGACGGTGCCTGGTCGCCGACGCTGCTCTCACTCGTGATCACCCAACGCAGCCCGACACCGTGGTACGGCGGAGCCTGGATCGCATCCTTGACGGGCGTTGCGCTGCTCCTCGTGGCGGTGCTCTGGCTGCCGGCGGTCGTGGAACACGTCGATGCGGGGGTCGCAGCCCTGCTGCTCGCGCCGACGCTCGTGGCGACCGCGCTTTCCGTGCGCGCCGCGAGCGAGATCGCCGAGCAGCTGACCACCATCCTGCGACGACTGATCGGGGCGGTGGCCGTGCTCACCGCGACCTGCACGCTCGCCCTCATCGCCCATCCCGGCCCGCCGCAGCCCGATTGGCTCCAACGGCTCGGAGGCAGGACCCCGCCGATCGACCACCTGGGGCTCCTGCGGGGCGTGCTGATCGGCGCGGCGTTCGCACTGCTCGCCATCGCCGCGGCGCTGTGCTGCGGCGCGCGCAACATCAAGAGACTGCTCGAGTACGGCGTGCGCCGACGTTCCCGTCATGTCGCCAACAGCGCACCCGGCAGGGTCCTGAATCCCGCCGGTGGGCCGCCCGTCCCGCCGCCCGACTGCTTCCTCGACGCGGACGAGGGCGACCTCGTCCCATGGGGCTGGCTCAACGGCGCGTGCAGCCTAGATGGACGAGAGGGATCGGACAGCTCCTTCTGGTCGTGTCACCACGCGACCCGCAGACAGCTCGTCGACTGGGTGCGCAGGATCGTCCAGTACAAGGAGCCGCTGCCGGAAGTGGCCCGCTGCCCGCAGTGCCGGTGCTAGTGACGCGAGCGCGTCAACCTGTTGCCAAGGTCATCTTTCACGACCGCAACATTGACACCTGGGCTCTCTCGCCACCTCAGTCGCCTTCCCTGGTCGGAAAACGACCGATAGACTAGTTACTGATTTATCAACTATATAACGAGATGTTTACTGTGCGATTCCCATGCGTTCCTGTGGGAGACGCTTGACTCGCGTCGCCGATCGGCACAGTATGCGGACAGGCCGGGTTCCAGACGTGCGGCAAGCGACACCCGGCGAGTCAAGCGCTGGCGCGGAGAGGGGATCAAGCATGCGCATGTTCGCAATGAGCCTGCTGCTCGTCCTCGTGCTGACGAGCGCAGCGATCGCGCGCACAGTCGATGCGAGCCCCACACGAACGCTCGACGGGAGCCAGAACAATCTCGCGAACCCGGACTGGGGGAAGTCGGGTACGCCGTACCGGCGGATCGCCCCGCCAGCCTATCCGGACGGGATCGCGAAGCCACCCCCCGGGCCGCCGAGTCGTTACGTGAGCAACCGCATCTTCAACGACGTCTCCCAGAACCTCTTCTCGGAGAACGACATCAGCCAGTGGGGATTCATCTGGGGCCAATTCATCGACCACACGATCGGGCTGCGACAGGACTCGCCGGCCGAGCCCATGCCGATCGCGTTCGACACGACGGACCCGCTCGAAGCGTTCCGCAACGACCTTGGAGCGATCGCGTTCGCGCGATCGCCAGCGGCGCCGGGAACGGGCACGACCTCACCGCGCCAGCAGCTCAACACGGTCAGCTCGTACATCGACGGCTCCACCGTCTACGGCGACGATGCGGCACGGCTCGAGTGGCTGCGGGCAGGCGCCAAGCTCCTGCTGCCGGACGGGCTGCTGCCGCGCGGCGACGCCCGCGGAGACGTCTCCGCTGCGCCGCCGATGGCCCGCTCGGGCCGCCTGCTCACTGCACCGGCCGACGCGATCGTCGCCGGCGACGTGCGCGCGAACGAGAACGTCGCGCTGACGGCGACGCAGACGCTGTTCGCGCGCGAGCACAACCGCATCGTCGACCTGCTGCCGAGGTCGCTGCCCGAGGAGGAGCGGTTCCAGATCGCGCGGCGGGTCGTCGGCGCGGAGCAGCAGTGGATCACCTACCGCGAGTTCCTGCCGGAGCTCGGGGTCGACTTGGCCGCGTATCGCGGCTACGACCCGCGTGTGGACGCGTCGCTGTCGAACGAGTTCGCGGTCGTCGGCTACCGCGCTCACAGCATGGTTCACGGCGAGCTGGAGCCGAGCGCCCCGGCGGGCACGTGGTCAGACGCGCAGCTCAAGGACTTCGCACGGCAGGGCATCGAGGTCGAGCAGGACGACGGCACGGTCACGCTCGTCATCCCGCTCAACCTCGCGTTCGAGAACCCTGGCCTGCTCACGACCATCGGCCTCGGATCGGTGCTCGAGGGGATCGGCGCCGAGCGGCAGTACCGCAACGACGAGCAGATCGACAACCAGCTGCGGAGCGTCCTCTTCCAGGCGCCGAAGCCGGGCGTCGCCGACCCGGGCGCTTGCCTCGACGGACCTCCCCTGCCCGACTGCTTCTCCGGCGTGGTGGATCTCGGGGCGATCGACATCGAACGGGGGCGCGATCACGGGGTCCCGTCGTACAACGCGCTGCGGCAGGCATACGGGCTGCCGGCGAAGGCCTCGTTCGCCGCGATCACCGGCGAGCCGACGGACCGCTTCCCGATCGATGGCGAGCTCGACCGCGGCCGGCCGCTCGACGATCCCGACATCCTCGACGTGCTCAGACTCACCGACGCCGACGGCGAGGAGATCCCGCTCGGGACCCCGGAGGCCGACACCGAGGCGGTCCAGGCGGTTCGGCGCACGACCGTCGCGGCGCGGCTGAGAGCGATCTACGGCGACGTCGCTCGCGTCGACGCGTTCGTCGGCATGGCGGCCGAGCAGCATGCGGCGGGCAGCGAGCTCGGCGAGCTCCAGCGCGCGATCTGGAGACAGGAGTTCGGGCGCCTGCGCAACGGCGACCGCTTCTTCTACGCCAACGACCCGGCGCTCACGGCGATCGAGCGCCGCTACGGGATCACGTACCGGCACACGCTCGCGGACGTCATCAGGGCGAACACCGGGGTGGACGTGCAGGCAGACGTCTTTCAGGCCGCCGGCTAGCGCCTGAGTCCAGCGACGCTTGCGGGCTGTGCTGGGTCTCGCTCACGACGCCCCGCTAACGGCGTTCCACGTCGCCGTCCCCGAAGGGTGTGCACCCGCGGATCAGACGGGGATGCCGAGCGCGTCCATCGTCTCCGACAGGGCTTGCAGACCGTGGCGGAGCTGATCGAAGGCGAGACAGCCGAAGCCGAGGCGGAAGACGCGGTTCGTCTCGCCGAACCATGAACCCGGGGCGAGCTGCAGATCGTGGTGCGGGAGCGCGGCCCAGAAGCGATCCACGGCTGTGTCGTCAAACGCACTTGGGCTCAGGCGCATGCAGCAGAGCGCGCCGGCGTCGGGTCGCACCCAGTCCAGCCGCTGTCGCTCACGTGCCTGCCAGCTGGCGACCTCATCAAGCGCCTGCGCGAGCAGTTCGCGCCGTGGCCCGAGCACTGCGTCGTCGTTGCGGAGCAGTGCAAATGCGAGCGCCTCGTCGAGGACCGAGCCCGAGATGACGGTGTTCATCTTGGCCACGGCGAGCCGCTCGCGCAGACTGTCGTCGGGCACCGTGAGCCATCCGGTGCGAAGCCCAGGTGCGCCGTGCGCCTTCGAGATCGACGCGATCGTGATGATGCGCGGATCGAGCCCAGCGGCGCTGGCAGCGACCGGATCCGACCCGTAGGCGGAACGACGGTAGGCCTCGTCGACGACCAGGAATGCGTCCGGGGAGCGCTCGGCCATCGCCTCCAAGACGGAGCGCAGGGTTTCGGGCGGGATGCGGACTCCACTCGGGTTGTGCGGAGTGGCGACGCTCACCAGCCGGGTACGCGACGTCAGCGCCGTAGCGAGACGATCGACATCGATGCGGTACCCCTCGTCGAACGTCAGCCGTATCTCGTTGATCGCCACGCCGCACGCCACAAGCGCGTCTCGGGTTGGAGGGAAGCAAGGCATCGCGAGCGCGACCTCATCGCCTGGACGGCACAGCTCGAAGGCGAGCAGAAACAGCCCCAGCGCTGCCCCCTGCGTCGTAAGTACATGGCTCGCCGGCACCTGGCACGAAGCGCCGATCGCCTCCCGCAGCGCGAGGAGGCCCGCGGAGGAGCCGTAGCCAAGTCTCAGCTCACGCAATTCATCGAGTCCGGCCAAGTCGAGGACCTCTCCGAGCGTGAGATCGCGCGGCGTGCTCTCGGCGAGGTTCAACGGCCGGTTGACATCGAGCAACGAGATGATGTCGTTCTGCGGGAAGCGTCCCGCCCACGACTCGCGCGCGGTGCTACGCGGTGCTCCATGCATTGAGCTGTGGGCGTCTGTCATACATGGAGACTCTCACATGGACGGCGCTCAGCCGGCCCGTTCCGACCGTCGCTACGCCGCCGCCAACTGCTCCAAGACCGCCAAGACCTCGTCGTCATGCGTTCTCGGCGTGACTCTCGGGATCACGTGGGCAACGGTGCCGTCGGCGCCGATGACGAACGTGGCGCGCAGCGCCCCGAAATATCTTCGTCCGTACACGGCCTTCCACAAGGGGGTGGATACCGGGAGCGCGCTCGTTCGATGAAAATGCGCCGCGTCGTGCGTGTGTTAGTGTGTGGCCATGCGTTTGCACATCAGTCTCGAGGACGATCTCGTCGCGCAACTCGACCGGCGCATCGGGAGACGACAGCGCAGCACGTTCATCTCCGAGACGCTGCGGCGCGCGCTTGATGACGAGACGCGCTGGGATGACATCGAGGCCGGAATCGCCGTGCTGGCCGACCGCGAGCACGAGTGGGACGCCGATCCTGCCGGCTGGGTGCATGCGCAGCGGATGGCGGACACGCGCCGCGTCGGCTGACGCGTGCGGCTGCTGCTCGACACGAGCGTGCTGATCGACGCGTTGCGCGGCCGCGGCGCCGGTGAGCGCCTGCGCGGGCTGCGGACGAGCGGGGCGTCGACTCCCTGGATCTGCGCGATCAACATCGAGGAGCTGTACCGCGGCGTCCGCGAGGCTGAGGAGGCGGCGCTCAGGCGTTTCCTGGGCGGGTTCCGGCTTGCGCCGCTAGGCCGCGAGGAGGCGGAGCTGGCAGGGCGCTGGCGCCGTGACTTCGCACGGCGCGGCGTCACGCTCGGGCAGGCCGACTGTCTGATCGCGGCCGCGGCCGCCGGCATCGGTGCGAGTCTCGCGACCGGCAACCCCAAGCACTTTCCGATGCACGGGCTGGTCGTGGATCACTGGCCGGCTGGGATGTAGCGACACCAGCATCAGCGCTGCCTGCACGGGCGGCCACCGAAGAATCTGAGTTAGAGCGGCGATCCTCCACCTGAGGCGAGGTGCGCCTGCCATGTCACGCCTCTCGCAACGCAAACGGTGTTGAACGCGCTATTTGCCCAGCGGGACAGCATGCCGCTGGCGCGGGCGCCCCTGAGTCTGCCGGACACCCGAGCCCGGCCGCCTGTGACCAATAGCCCACCGACGGAGAAGCGCCCATCGCGGATGCGGGTCCCGCCGAGCGCGATCCCGTTCGTATGGTTGCGCCCGTCGGCACATCTCGCGCGCCAGCGGAACGAAACGTCTTCGATCGACGTCGGCCCGATACAAGCCGAACCTCACGCCGTTTCCGGCCCGCCTCCGATCGCCAGCTCCCTTGTCGCAGGCCGTGTCGGAGGCCGGCCAGTTGATGGACGCTGGCGCCATCCGCCGCCGGCTATGCGTCGCCGACTGCTCCAAGACCGCCAAGACCTCGTCGTCATGCGTTCTCGGCGTGACTCTGGGGATGACGTGCGCGACAACACCATCGGGGCCGATGATGAAAGTGGCGCGGAGCGCCCCGAAATATCTTCGCCCATACACGACCTGAAATAGGTGGGATGCCCGTGTCCGCAGCACCCGGATGGACCTCCGCGACCGGCGCGCCCCGGCTCGCATCGCTGCTTTGATGGCGCGCATGCGACGGCTCGCGCTGCTCGCGGCCGTCGTCGCGGCCGCGTTCGCTCCCTCGGCGGCGGGCGCCGCCTGGACCGAGACGGCGACCTACGACGTGCCCGGTGGCGGTATCGCCGACTGCCTCCGCGCGGCCGGTACGGAGCGGCTCGCGCTGCTCGGTTCGCTGGAGCGGATCAGCACGCCGACTGACCTGCTGGGGCTGCAGGGCGATCGTCTCGCGCCGCTCGCGACGAGCACGCTCGGTTGGCTTCCCGACTGCCCCGAGATCGCGACGGCCGACGCAGCGCCGCCGCTGGCGGCTGGCTTTGTCCTGCTGCCGCGCGGCAGGGGGCGCTTCGACACGGCGCTGCGGGTCGCGCCGCTCGGCGAGGCGCCGCAGACGCTGGAACAGGTGGACGACGACAGCAGTATCGGCGTGCCGTCGGTCGCGACCGCACCCGGCGGCGCCGCGGTCGTCGCGTGGATCCAGCGCAAGGGCCTTGCCGAGCACTCACGTGTGATGGCCGCCGTCCGCCGCTCGGCCGACACGCCGTTCGCCGCGCCAACGGCCGTCGAGGGCGCACCAGGCAATCACGGGTACGCGGTCGCCGGAATCGACGCCGCCGGGCGCGCGGTCGTGGCATGGCGCACGGAGCCGCCGCGCAACTTCTTGCAGCAAACAGTCCACGTGGCCGTGGCGGATGCGAGCGGGCGCTTCGGCCCGCCACGGGCGCTCGCGCGGACGCGGGGAGGGAGCCTCGCATTGGCGGTCGCCCCGGACGGACGGGCGCTGCTCGCCGCGCAGGGCCTCGACGGCCTGCACGCCTACGAGCGCCTGCCCGGCCAGGCGGACTTCACCCGCGTCCCACTGCCGAGCGTGCCCTACGTAATGGACCTGGCGGTGGCACTGAACGCCGACGGCGGCGCCGTAATCGCCTACCGAACCGACCCGTGGTCCACGGCCGCGCTCGTGCGGTCCGCGGGCGGCGCGTTCCGCGAGGGCGGTGACATCGCGGTCCGCCGCGTCGGCAACTTCAGACCGACCGAGAGCGCGTTCGCGGCCCCCCTCGTGTCGTCCCTCGGCGCGCACGCAGAGCCGCCGGACGACACGGCAGGTCAGGATCTCGCCGTGGCGCTCACGCCCAGCGGTCGGATACTGATGACCTGGGTCCAGAACGAAGAGGGCGAGCGAGCGGCGTCCGCCTACGTCGCGCGGGGCACGCTGACGGACGGCTTCGGCGCACCGTCGCGCGTCGGCGGCGCCTGTCGCTCCGCGACGGCCGCGCGACCGCTGCGCTTCGACGACGACGCGCTCGGAGTGGCATGGGCCGACGACGCTCACCTCGACACGAGGCAGGGCGCGCTGCGGCGACTCGGGGGCGGCCGCGCCCACGTCGCACGCGACCTCGCTCCCGGCGAGCCGCCGGCGAGCGCGGCCGCCGCGCCTCGCATGACCGCCCGGCTCATGGCGCCGCCGGCGCTTCGCGCGACCGAGCCCCTGCGCGTACGGGTGCACTGCCAGCGCGCGTGCGACGTGCGCGCGGTCGCCGTGGCGCGCACGCTCCCGCAGCCGTGGTGGAGTCTCTACGGCCGGCGCGGCGGCGCACGGCAAGTGCTCGACGCCTCTGACGCACTGCCCGCCGGCGGGGAGACGACGCTGCGACTCGACCCCGAGAACGGATCGAACGCTGCCGGCGCCCGCGGCTTCCCGCGCACGCCGATCGTCGTGCTCGCGTGCACGCCCGGCAACGCGGTCGCGGAGCGCCTCGAACTGCCAGCACCCCGCGCGCTGCCGCCGGGCCGCATCCCCAGCATCGCCGGCCTCGCGGCGAGACAGCGCGGAGACGTCGTACGAGCGACCTGGCACACCACGGCCCCGGCGCACCGCATCCGCTTCACGGCCTACCTCCTGCCCGCGGGCGGCGTGGCCCGTGTCACAGGACGTGGGAGGACGCGCTTCGCGGCGACGCTGCGCGTGCCACACGGCCGTCAGGCCACGCGCGTGGGCGTCGTGATGCGCGGAGCCGACCTGCGGCTCCCCGATCAGGCCGAGGTGCGCGTAGCAGGCAGCACTCGGCGAGCGTCGGCATCCCATAGGTCCGCGCTCAATCAACGCCTACGCCGCCGCCAACTGCTCCAAGACCGCCAGCACCTCGTCGTCATGCGTTCTCGGCGTGACCTTGGGGATGACGTGCGCGACGGTGCCGTCCGGTCCGATGATGAAAGTGGCCCGAAGCGCCCCGTGATAACGGCGCCCGTACATGCTCTTCTCCGCCCACACGCCGTAGGACTCGCACACGGCGTGGTCCGCGTCGGCGAGCAGGGTGAAGTCGAGCGACTGCTTGTCGGCGAACTTCTTCACCGCTCTCACCGGATCGGGTGAGACGCCGACGACGACCGCGCCCGCTTCGGCGTAATTCGGCAGGTGGTCGCGCACGCCGCACGCCTGCACCGTGCAGCCCGGCGTGTCGGCCTTCGGATAGAAGTAGAGGACGATCGTCTTGCCGGCGTAGTCGCTCAGGCTGACGGGGTTGCCGTCCTGGTCGGGCAGCGTGAACTCGGGTGCGGTGGCGCCTGTCTCGATCATGCGCGGCAGGCTACTTCAACAGCCGCGACAGCCGCCGGTCCTTCAGCACCCGGCCGTCCGTCTGGCAGCTCGGGCAGTAGGCGATCACGTAGTCCTCGAAGTGAACCGCCTCGAGCGTCGTGCCGCAGCGCGGGCACGGCCGGCCCTCGTGGCGGTGGACCTTCAACGGCAACGGCAGTCTGTCCGGGAGCGGGAGCGACAGCGTGCGCTCGTACACGCCGATCGCGTCGTCGAGCCGCGCGACCGTCGCCGCCCGCAGAGCATCGGCCTCTTCCTCGGACAGATCGCTGCCGCGCTTGTACGGCGAGACCCTGGCCTCCCACAGGATCTCGTCGACCCACGAGCGCCCGATGCCGGCGATCACGCGTTGATCCCGCAGCAGCGAGTGCAGCGGCCGCGCCTGTCTGGCAAGCAGCGCCAGGAACGGCGGCGGGTCGGGCCATGCCTCCGGCCCAAGCGTCGCGATCGCCTCCTCGTCCTCCAGCTCGGCGGCGCGCAGCAGCTTCGCCCACGCCGCCTGCTTCGTGCCGAACTCCCGCAGTCGCAGCTCGCGCCCATCGTCCAACCGGATCAGCACGCGCGAGGTGCGGTCCCGCAGGCCGGCGCGTCTGTCGAACAGCTGCAGCCGGCCCGCCGACATCAGATGGAGCAGGAGCACCAGCCCGGCGTCGCTCTCGACCACCAGATGCTTGCCGCGCCGTGAGATGCCGATCAACGTCGAGCCGTCCAACGCGTGCAGCGGCGGATCGAACGTCTTCAGCGCGTTCACCCCCGGCGCCAGCGTCGACTCGACGCGCGCGCCGGCGATCGCGGCGCCGACCAGGCGCGTAACGATCTCGACCTCGGGCAGCTCCGGCATGCGCCATTCAGGCTAACCACCGCGCCAAGTGACGCCAATGCGGCCTGCAACCTCTTTGCGTGAGTCAGGTTTAAGGAGGGCATTCCGATTCCATGAGGAACGCTTTACGGGAGAAAGCGAAGGTGCTGTCATGACGAACGCGGAGATCCTCCTCATCGCAGGCCCCGAAGGCCGTGACTGCGAGCTGGCGACGGCCGCCGCGGCGCACCATCCGCGCCGCGTGACGGTGTTGATCGAAGCCGACGACCCCAGCTGGGGCTGGAGCGAGCAGCGCATCGCCTCAGCGCGCCGCGACCGCCTCGCCGCTCTGCTGACGGCGGTCGAGCGCACTACGGGCGCGACCGTCGTCGGGCTCGTGGGCGATCCCGCCGAGCTCGAGCTCGGCGGCTTCGACGCGGTCGTCGGCGGCACGCCCCTGCGCACCGCCGCGTAGCGAGCTTCCCCCCGAGCGGGCGCCGGATCCCCCACCGGCGCCCGCTCCCCGTGCCGTCACATAGCGTTTGCTCGATGAGCAGCGCGATCGTCGACACGCATGCGCAGGCCGCGAGCTTGGAGCTGGCGCCACTGCTGATCCGCGAGCCGCTCGCCGCGTTCCTCGACGCGCACGGCCTCGCGCCGGGAGACGAGCCGCTCGAGGCCGAGCCGGTCGGCGAGGGCCACTCGAACGTCACGTACCTGATCCACCGCGGTGGAGACGAGGTCGTGCTGCGGCGCCCGCCGCGCCCCCCGCTGCCGCCGAGCGCGCACGACGTATTGCGCGAGGCCCAGCTGCTGCGCGCGGTCGAGTCGCGGCCGGTGCGGACCCCGCGCGTGCTCGCGACCTGCGCGGACGAGTCGGTGATCGGCGCGCCCTTCTACGTGATGGAGAAGGTGGACGGCGACGTGATCACGACGCAGGTCCCGCCGGGGCTCGACACGCCGGACGAGCGCGAGCGAATCGTGATCGAGCTGATCGACGCGCTCGTGGAGGTGCACGCGGTCGACTGGCGCGCCTGCGGGCTGGAGGGCTACGGCAAGCCGACCGGCTACCTGGAGCGCCAGCTGCGCCGCTTCGGCGGGCTGTGGGAGCACAACAAGACGCGCGAGATCGCGACGCTCGACAAGGTCACGGCCTGGCTCGCCGCCAACCGCCCGGAGTCCGGCCCGGCGACGATCGTGCACGGCGACTACCGCCTCGGCAACACGATGTTCGCCGCGGGCGCGCCGGCGCGACTGGTCGCGATCTTCGACTGGGAGCTGGCGACGATCGGCGACCCGCTCGCCGACGTCGGCTACCTGACCGCGACGTACGCGCAGCCGGGCGACCCCGACACCAACTTCACGCGCTTCGCCGTCACGACGGAGCCCGGCTTCCCGACGCGCGGCGAGCTGATCGCGCGCTACGAGGAGCGCTCCGGACGCTCGATGTCGAACGTCGCCTGGTACGCGACGCTCGCGCTGTGGAAGGCGGCGATCTTCCTCGAGGGCTCCTACAAGCGGCTGCTCGCCGGCACGACCGACGACCCGTTCTTCAAGCTGCTCGACACCGGTGTGCCTGCGCTCGCCGAGCACGCGTGGGCGGTGGCGCATGGCGAGTGAGAACGGCAGACGCACCGGCCTGCTGGTCGACTGGGGCGGCGTGCTGACGACGAACCTGTTCGCCTCGTTCGGCGAGTTCTGCAACGAGGCCGGGCTCGCGCCCGACGCGCTCGTCCAGGCGTTCCGTGGCAACCGCGCGTTCCGCGACACGTTGATCCTGTTCGAGGAGGGAAGAATCAAGGAGCCGGTATTCGAGGAGCGCTTCGGCACACTGCTCGGCGTCGACCACGTCGGCCTGATCGACCGCCTGTTCGCGCGCGTCGGCCCCGACATGGCGATGCTCGCGGCGGTCCGCAACGCGCGCGCGGCGGGGATCCGCACCGGCCTGATCTCGAACTCGTGGGGAACGCGCCGCTACGACCGCGCGATGCTGGAGGAGCTGTTCGACGGCGTCGTCATCTCAGGCGAGGAGGGCATGCGCAAGCCGGCACCGGAGATGTACGCGCTCGGCGCGCAGCGCGCCGGCGTCGCACCGGAAGCGTGCGTCTACGTCGACGACCTGCCGTTCAACCTGCCGCCCGCCGAGGAGCTGGGCATGGCGACCGTGCACCACGTCGACACGGCCGCCACGATCGCGGAGCTCGAGCGGCTGCTGGGCATGCCGCTCGCGCCGTCGAGCTCAGCGGGCTAGTCGCGCTTGCCGCGCCCGTACAGCAGCTTGTTGAGCCGCCCGAGCAGCTTCGTCTTGCGCGGGCTGTACGGGAACATGTGCGGGTCCTTCTTGCCGGCGAAGCGCGTCACGAGCAGCGTCTGCTGCTTCGTGTACTTGCGGATCCCGCCGGTGCCGTGGCGCGAGCCGAGGCCCGACGTCTTCCAGCCGCCCATCGGCAGCTCGAGCGTCGTGTAGTTGACCTGCGCGTCGTTGACGCAGACCGCGCCCGCCTGCACGCGGCGCGCGAGCTGCTCGCCGCGCTGGAGATCCTTCGTCCAGACCGACGCCTGCAGCCCGAACGGCGAGTCGTTCGCCAGCGTCAGCGCCTCCTCGTCGTCGAGCACCTTCATGATCGGCAGCGTCGGACCGAACGTCTCCTCGGTCATGCACGCCATCGAGTGGTCGACGTCGACGAGCACGGTCGGCTCGTAGAAGGCGCCCGGACGGTCAGCCCGCTTGCCGCCGACGAGCACTCTCGCGCCCTTCGCGACGGCGTCTCTCACGTGCGCGTCGACGATGTCGATCTGCGGCGGGTAGATCATCGAGCCGATGTCGACGGTGCCCGGCCCGGTCGGGACGCCCTGGCGCAGGGCGCGCACGTTGTCGGCGACCTTCTGCACGAATCTGTCGTAGACCGGCGCCTCGACGTAGACGCGCTCGACCGAGATGCAGACCTGGCCGCCGTTGTTCATCGAGTAGTAGGCGGCGGCGTTCGCGGCGCGATCGATGTCGGCGTCGGCCAGCACGATCATCGGGTCCTTGCCGCCGAGCTCGAGGCCGACGGGCGTGAGCGTCTGCGCGGCACGCTGCATCACCTTGATGCCGGTCTCGGTCGAGCCGGTGAACATGACGAAGTCGACCGCGTCGATCAGCGCCTCGCCGGCCTCGCGGCCGGTGCCGGTCGCGACCTGGAAGACGTGCTCGGGGATCCCGCAGGCGCGCAGGCCCTCCTCCATCAGCAGGGAGGTGAGCGGCGTCACCTGCGCCGGCTTGAGGACGGCCGCGTTGCCGGCGGCGAGCGCGGGAATGCAGTCGCCGAACGAGTTCGTCAGCGGGAAGTTCCACGGGCCGATCACGCCGACGACGCCGACGGGCGCGTAGCGCACGACGAGCTTCTTGCCCTTCGTCATCGGGTTGGAGGACTTGACGTGCTCGTCGGCGAGGTACTCCGGCGCGTTCTTGGCCCAGAAGCCGAACGCGTTGGCGCAGTACATGACCTCGGCGAGCAGCGCGTCCTCGTAGGTCTTGCCGGTCTCCGAGACGATCGTCTGGATGATCCGGTCGGCGTTGTCGACGGTCCACTTCTGCATGCGCAGGAAGACCTTTGCGCGCTCCTCGAAGCCGAGCGCCTCCCAGGCCGGCTGCGCAACGCGGGCGCGCTTCACCATCGCCTCGACCTCGGCGCGGCTGAGCGCCGGAACGGTCGCGATCACCTCGCCTGTGGCGGGGTTCTCGACAGGGATGCCCTCGTGCTTCCCGGCGCCGTTCTGGACGGCAGCCGGTGCCTGCTCGGTGGTGGCCATGGCGCGCTCCTTCTCGGTGCTTCGGCGACGGGATACAGATTGACCCGCGTTCAAGCCTACCGGAGCCGCGCAGCGATTTGGCCGGCTGGCCAGGAGGCGTGGGTCAGCGCTGCTCATCGAGCGCGGCCAAGAACTCTCCAACGGCCGCCACGGCCCAGGCGGCACCACCAGCCCCTCGGCGCTCCCGCTCGAAATGAGACTCGACGCGGCGGGCCTCGGCGGAGCGCTCATCCGAGAAGCGCTCGCGCAACCATCTCAGCGCGCGCCGCGGCTCACTGCGCGCGCGGTTCGTCGCCAACGCCCGCAAGCTCGCCGTGTCGTGGCGGACAGCGGCGGCGAGCATGACCGCGTCGGCGGTATCGACCATGCGGCGCGCAACCTCGGTCCGCGCTCCGTCTGCCACCAGCGTGGCCTTCATCACCAGCATCGCGTCCAGCGAAGCGATCGGCAGCTCGAAGCGATGCGTGCGCCCCGCCTCACTGAGCCGAAGGTCGAGCCGCTCGGCACCGCGAGCGATCGCATACGCCAGCCCCGGGGCAGCCAGGCTGTCAAGCCCGGCCTCGATCACCGGCGGACGTGCGCGCGAAGCTCCCTTTGGCAGAAGCAGATCGACCAGGAAGTCCCCGCCGCCGGTCGTCCGACGGAAGCGGAAGGGCTCGTCACCGACCCGCTGCGAGAAGTCGTGCCGCTCGAGCAGGGGAACGATGCGACGAGCCCTGCCGGTCAGGCCGAGCGCCCCTCGGTCGATGCCGAGGTCGACATCGCGTGTCGCGCGGAGCGGAAGCTCCAGCGGGCTGGACGCCAGCCACGCCGTCGTGGCGAGGCCGCCGATCAGCAGTACGCCGTCCGCGATCTCTTCGATCACCGGCTGCAGATGCGGGAGACCGGCGAGCAGGACGCGGTCGACCGGACTGTCGACGGACAGGACGAGTTTCGGCATCAGTACCCGAGCCGTTGCCGGCGAACCTCCTCAGCCGCCTCGCGCGCACGGCCCCCGGCGTGCACGAGGTCGACGTACAACTGCTGCGGGCTGACAAGCGGCAGACCGTCGACCGGCGCGCCGAAGTGCGCGACACCTCCGTCCGGCAGATCGACGAGGAGCGGACTGCTGACCATCCGCCAAGGGTTCGAGAGGTGAAACGGTCTTGTCGCCGCGGCGAGCCGGGCCCATGCCTCGCCATCAAGGCAGTGCACGACCGCTGTCTCCGCCGGCAGATGTGGAGCGAGGTGCTCCGCCGCGAGCTCGCCGGAGACGACCGCCTTGCAGTCGAGCCGCTCGATCACCTGGGCGACGGCGTCCTTCAGTGTCTCCTCTACGGACAGGAAGAGCCGCTCGCGCGGCTGCGCGGCTGCGTCGGCCCACGCCTCCAGGAGCGAGCCCGGATCCACCACGAGGTACCGCTCGGCGTCCCGCTCGACATGCCCGGCTCTTTGCAGCGCGTCGAGCGCGCGATGGACGTTGCCGGGATTGAGTACCACCAGATCCGCGAGCTCCGACAGCCTCCACGCTTTGTCCGGCTCGGAGAGCAGCGCACGGACGACCCGGCTGGCACGGGGCGCGAACGGCGAGGATCGCCCCGGTCGGAGCGTTCGCCCGAGGCTGGGCCTCGGCGGCACGACATAGACGAATCCGGGCCCGACCAGGCGCCCTCGCCCCTCCGCGTCCAGCAGGCCTACGCCCAGCTCCTCGGCCGCCGCAGCGAGGCCTCGCGGGGCATCGGCGACGACGACCGCCTCGACCAACGGATCGCTCGCCAGAAGGCGGCGCAGGCCGGACGGATAGGGGACGCTCAAGCGAGCGGCGCGAAGCGAGAGCTGGTGACCCTCGTGGCGAATGTGGAGCTGAACATGCGCTTCGTCGAGCGGCTCCACGCGCAACACCACGCCGCCCTCCAGGCGCGGGGGGTCGCGGACGAAGCGGCGGAGCAACGGATCGAGCCGAGTGTCGGCCATTGCCTAGCAAGGCAAACACCCTCTACGAAGCAAATCAAGGCTTGAGATTTGCCTTGCAAGGCAAAACACCCTTGACAGGCAAACGTTCCTTCGGCGCGTCAGCGCACGAGCGCGAGGCGGCCGTACGCGTTCGCGTTCGGGATCACCTCATTCGCGTCGGTCCCGAGCCAGCCCTCGATCAGCGACGCGTAGACCTTGCGGAAGTCGACCGTGACCTTGAGGTTGTCGTCGCGGTCGAGGTCGGTCAGCGACGGGTACTCGGTCAGGATCCCGCTGGCGGCGTGCGTGCCCTGCACCCACGCGATCCCGCCGGCGCCGTGGTCGGTCCCGCTCGACTCGTTGCCCTCGGGGCGGCGACCGAACTCCGACCACACGAGCGTCAGCACGCGGTCGCCGACGCCACGCGCCTCGAGATCGGCCTGGAAGGCGGCCAGCGACTGCGAGACCGATCTGAGCGCGTCGGCCAGCTCGCCCGGCTGGCTGTCGTGGGTGTCGAAGTCGCCGTCCGCATCGACGGCCGCGAGCCGCACGCCGAGCGGCTGGGCGACGAGCGCCGCCACGCGCGAGAGGCGCCGGCCGAGGTCGTCGTCCTCCGGGTACGGCACCGGCGGCGCGAGCGGGTCGACGTCGTCGTGCTCGGCGAAAGGCGCGAGCCGGTCGCCGACCGACTTCGCGAGG
Source organism: uncultured Actinomycetes bacterium (assembly GCA_963770165.1). GTDB lineage: Bacteria > Actinomycetota > Thermoleophilia > Solirubrobacterales > Solirubrobacteraceae > Conexibacter. The sequence goes on along the minus strand of CAVYOK010000018.1, from coordinate 41,999 downwards.
CGCGCGGCGGTGTGGACCGCCTCCGGCCCCTTGCCGCGCACGCCCGCGTCCGACATCCGTTGCCACGCCGCCAGCATCTGACGCTCCTGCTGACCGCCGATGCCCCACACGTCGAGCGCCACGTCGTCGGGCGACTCCAGCGCGGCAACGGGCGCCGCGCCGGTCGCGAGCACCGGCGAGAGCGTGTACCCCAGCGTCAGGCCCTGCAGCGGGTTGTCCTTCGAGCCGTGCCGGTCGAGCCAGCGGCCGAGCCAGCCGGGCGCGGCGCGCTCGGTGATCAGGCCGGTCTCCCAGAAGTGCCGGCTGTGGAAGTGCGAGAGGTCGGGGTTCGCGTAGTCGATTCCCGGCAGGAAGCCGATCTTGCCGGCCTCGAACAAACCCTTCACGCCGCCGCTCGTCCCCTCCGCGAGCGACGGGTGGATGCCGAGGCCGGTGGCGCCGAGCGCCGGCGGCGCCTCCAGCTTCATCGCGCCGCGCAGGTCGGCGTACTGGCCGTAGGCGCCGATCGGCGGCAGCGCGTCGAGCAGGTCGCAGCCGCCCGGCAGGAAGACGCTCACGAGCACGCGCGCGCCAGGGGCGTCGGCCGCCTGCGCGCTCGCCGCCTCCAGCACGCGCGCCCACGGCATCGCCTGGTTCGCCCAGATCGTCAGGCCACCTCCCAAAGCGCCCATCAGCGCCTGGCGACGGGTCATCGCGCCGCCCAACCAGCGGTCGCGCGTGGCCGCGCTCGTTTGGCGGAAGTCGTCGCAGCCCTTGTGGATCGGCCGCGGCATGTCAGTGGAGCTGAGCGTCGGGGCAGGTCAGCAAGAGGTGGCGCAGCGTCGCCTGCAGCGCCTCGCCGCGCCAGTCGGCCTGGTCGCGCCAGCGCGGGTCGAGGTCGTCGAAGAAGCGTGCGGCGAGGCGCGTGAGGGTGCGTCTGGTGGTGGTCGAGACAGGCGGCTCGCCGACCGCTCTCCACGCCAGCTCGTACGCCTCCTGCGCCGTGAGCGTCGCGGGCGCGCTGCCTCTTCTCACTCTCGGGCGGCCGTAGTTGACGACGTAGTTGCCGAGCGTGAAGCGCTGACGCATCGCGTTCGACGACATCCACGCCGGCCCCCAGTCCCAGCCCGCGACGCTCGGCGGATGGAAGGGGTACTGCCCCATGCCCTGCAACAGCCACCCCGGGTAGCCCTCGGTGATGCGCGAGCCGGTCGTGCGCAGCGCGCCGGCGACGTAGACGACCGGGCACTTGACGAGGTCCGGCGCGTCGAGGTTGCGATAGAGCTGCGGGTGCTCGAGGATCGCCCGCACGAGCGGCTTGATGCGCAGACCGCTCGCGCGGTAGATCGCGGCGAGCGCGCGCAGCGTCGCGCGGCTCGGCGGCGTCGCGACGAAGAAGCTCCACAGCTTGTCCGCGATGAACGGCGCGTGACGCGCATGCGCGCAGACGACGTCGAGCACGTCGTCGATGCCGAGTCGGCCGCGCGTGCCGAGCAGCGTCTTGACGCCGTCGTCGTGCTCGTCGCCGTCATAGGCGATCGTGACGCGGCCGTCGTCGTGCCAGTCGGCCGTGAAGCCGGTCAGCGCGCGCGACGCCTCGCGCACGTCGCGCTCGGAGTAGCCCTTCCCGAGCGTGAACAGCTCCATCAGCTCGCGCGCGTAGTTCTCGTTCGGCGCGTCCTTCGTGGAGCCGGCGAGCGACAGGAACAGCTGCATCGCCGGGTCGCGCGTCACCTCGCCCAGCAGGTCGCGGAACGAGCCGAGCGCGTGGCGGCGCAGCATGCGGTTCTGCGCGAGCATCAGCGGCGTGTCCTGATCGGACGTCGCGAAGTGGTCGTGCCAGAAGAGCGTCAGTTTCTCCTGCAGCGGATACGTGGTGCGGACCATGCGGTCGAGCCACCACAGGACGTCGTGGGCCCACTCGTTGAGCGGGTCGAGCGGGCGGCCGTCGACGCGCGGCTCGGGACCGCGCAGCTGCGCGCCGCCGCGCGGACCGTCCACGACGAAGTCGAGCGTCGCCTGCTTGCCGCGCTTGGCCCAGCGGCGCGCCTCCACGGTCGTCGCGCCGAAGCCGGCGCGCCAGAACAGGCGCCGGACGTGCGCCTCTGTCCAGCCGGCGGAGCCGGCCTGCGGGCGGCGGGCGGGTCTGCGCGCGTGCGTGCGTCCACGGCCGTGTCTGCGTCGCGCGTGTCTTCTGCGCGCGCGTCTGCGACGGCGCGCATCCTCGGCGAGCGGCTCGCTCATCGCGTCACGCGCAGGGTCGTGACCATGCCGCGGACCTCGTGGTCCGCGAGGTCGCAGATGAGTCGGTACGTGCCCGGCGCGAGCCGCAGCTGCAGCGTCGCGCGGCGGCCCGACCGCACCTCGGCGATGCGGCCGACGTCCCGCCCGCCACGCGTCCTCACGACGAGGTCGTGCCCGTCCTCGCCGTAGTTGGCGAGGTTGAGGCGCACGATCCCCTTCGGGACGGTCGTGCGGTAGGCGGCGAGCCGGTACTCGCGTGCGCTGACCCCGACGGAGGTGGTGACCGGCGGGCGGCGTGCCTCAGCCGCGCTCGCGGTGGCGAGCACGACGAGGAGGAGCAGGCCTGGACGCCATGCGGCCATCGCCTCCTATATCGGCGCCGCGTCGCGACCCTTGATGGGGCCGCGACCCTACGCGTCAGTCCGCCAGCTCGATCCGCTCGATGCTCGGCGGGTCGATCGGCCGGTCGCCGGAGCCCGTCTCGACGCCCTCGATCTTGTCGACCGCGTCCATCCCCTCGACGACGCGGCCGAAGGCCGTGTGCTTGCCGTCGAGCCACGGCGTCGCCTCGGCGGTCACGACGAAGAACTGCGAGCCGTTCGTGTTCGGGCCGGCGTTCGCCATCGCGAGCGTGCCGCGGATGATCTTGTGCTGGTTGATCTCGTCCTCGAACGTGTAGCCCGGACCGCCCGTCCCGGTGCCCTGCGGGCAGCCGCCCTGGATCATGAAGTCGGGGATCACGCGATGGAAGATGATCCCGTCGTAGAAGCCGTCGGCCGCGAGTCTCTTGAAGTTCTCGACCGTCTTCGGCGCGTCCTCGTCGAACAGCTCGAGCGCGATCGCGCCGTGGGTAGTGTGCAGCGTGGCCTGGGACATCGGCGGCTCCTGGTCGGGGTCAGGTTCGGGGTCTCGCCCACCCTACTGACCGACCAGATCCGTCATGCGGTCGAGCAACGGCGCTTGCGCCGGGAGCAGCTTCTCGCGCGCCGCGTCGAGCGCGAACCAGCCGGCGCGATCGACCTCGGGGAACGTCTGGGCGCGGCCGGAGCGCGGCGGCCATTCGAGCTCGACGGTCGTGCTGCAGACGATCGCATCGGCGTCGAGCTCGCGCTCCAGCGCCCATGCGACGACGACCTTCCCGCTCTTCTGGCGCACCTCGCCGAGCGACAGCAGGTCGTGCTCGGCGGCGTCGGCGAAGGCGGCACCGGTCTCCTCCTCCAGCTCACGCAGCGCGCATGCGCGCTCGTCCTCGCCGGCACCCACCTCGCCCTTCGGGATGCTCCACGCGCCGGCGTCGCGTCTGGCCCAGAACGGCCCGCCCGGATGCACGAGCAGCACCTCCAGCTCGCCGCCGGAGCGCCGGAACAGGAGGATCCCCGCGCTGCGCTTCGGCACCTCTCACCCTTCCTTTGCGGCGAAACGCAGCAGAGTTCGCAACTCCTGTGGATCGATTCCCGTGGTTCCCATTGCTAACGGGCGGTCCGCCGACATGATGGCGACCGTGAAGTATCGTGATCTCATGAAGCAGCTCAAGGCGGACGGCTGGCAGATCGTCGCGGTCCGGGGCAGCCACCGACAGCTGAAGCATCCGGTCAAGCGCGGTCGTGTGACCGTTGCGGGCAGCCCCAACGACGACATCCACCCTCGTACGATGAAGAGCATCCGCCGGCAGGCCGGCTGGGAGGACTGACGATGTCGAGCAACTATCTCGTGGTGATCGAGCGCGGAGAGCGCAACTTCTCCGCGTACGTGCCCGACCTTCCCGGCTGCGCCACGACCGGCGCCACGCGCGAGCAGACCGTCGAACGCATGCGCGAGGCCATCGCGCTGCATATCGAGGGCCTCCAGGCAGACGGCGAGCCCGTCCCGGAGCCGGTCACGAGCGCTGAGCTCGTCGGGGCGTAGCGCCGATCAGCCGCGCAGCGGCTCGAGGCGCAGGCAGTGGCCGGTGCCGTCGACCGTCGTGCCGTCGACCCGCTCGACGACGCGCGCGGCCTCGCCGGCCGGCACGTCGAGGAAGGCGAAGCGGTCGAGCATGCGCAGGTTGCGGATCGCCTCGCCGTCGAGGCCGGTCGCGGCGGTGATCGCGTGGATCAGGTCCTTCGGCTCGAGCCCGTCGGCGCGCCCGCCGGCGAGCACCAGGCGGGTGCACGGCTCGTCGCCGTTCACGGACGCGTGCGGCTTGGAGTGCCGGCGCGGCTTCGCCTCGACCTTCAGCGGCGCCACCTTCGCGCCCACCGTCCACGGCGCCATCGGCGTCGACGTGTGGCGCTCGATCGCCTCGATGTCGCGCTTCTGGCGCGGCTCGTAGAAGGTGATCGCGCGACCCGAGCGCCCGACGCGGCCGGTGCGGCCGATCCGATGCACGTACACGTCCGGCGAGGTCGGCACGTCGAAGTTGATCACGTGCGTGACGGAGGAGATGTCGAGCCCGCGCGCGGCGACGTCGGTCGCGACGAGGATCGGCAACCGCCCGCTCTTGAACGCCAGCATCACACCGTCGCGCGAGCCCTGCGACATGTCGCCGTGCAGCGCCTTCACGTTCATGCCGCGGTCGCGCAGGCGCTTGAAGAGCTGGTCACAGCGGATCTTCGTGCGCACGAACACGATCGCCTGGTCGGGGCGCTCGGCCTCCAGCACGCGCACGAGCGCGTCGTCCTTCTCGCGCGGCGAGGTCTCGAGCGAGAACTGCTCGACCGTGTCGACGGTCAGCGTCGCCGCTCTCACCTTCACGAGCACCGGGTTGTAGAGGTAGCGCTCGGACAGCTTGCGGATCTCCGGCGGCATCGTCGCGCTGAACAGCGCGGTCTGACGGCTGCCGGGCGTCAGCGCCATGATCTTCTCGACGTCCTCGAGGAAGCCGAGGTCGAGCATCTCGTCGGCCTCGTCGAGCACGATGAAGCGGCAGTCGTGCAGCACGAGCGAGTGGCGCGAGATGAGGTCCTTCACGCGCCCGACCGTGCCGACGACGATGTGCCCGCCGGCGCGCAGCTGCGCCTGCTGGGAGCGGATCGGCGCGCCGCCGAAGACGGCCACGACGTCGACGCCCTTGCGCGCGCCGTATGCGCGCAGCGCCTGCGTGACCTGGATGCACAGCTCGCGCGTCGGCGTCAGCACGAGCCCCTGCACCTCGTGGACGTCGGGATCGACGTGCTCGATCAGCGGCAGGCCGAACGCGGCCGTCTTGCCCGAGCCGGTCTGCGCCTGGCCGATCACGTCCGCACCCGTCAGCAGCGGCGGGATCCCCTGCTCCTGGATCGGGCTGGGCGATTCGTAGCCGACGTCGTGGAGCGCGTCGAGGAGGGAGTCAGAGAGGCCGAGATCGGCGAAGGTGCTCACGCGCCCTGAGACTAGTGAGAAGCGCGCCGCGAGGTCGCGCGGCCGGCGTGCGTCAGCGCAGCGCACCTGGAAGTGCTTGAGCATGCGGCAGCGGGGTACCTGCCCAGATGGAGCAACGGAGGAGGTCCCCATGTACGCGCATACCCGACCGTGGCGGCTGCTGGCGGTCGGTGCGACGGCTGCCGTGCTCGGCTTCGCCGGCTGCGGCGGTGACGACGAGGGCGACGGCGGCACGACCGCTGGCGGCGGCGACGGCGCGACCGCCGGCGTAGAGATGACGATCGGCGATCTCGTCCCGTTGACCGGCGACATCTCGCCGTTCGGACCGCCGGGCCGCAAGTCGGCCGAGCTCGCGGTCGAGCAGATCAGAACGGCCGCCAGAGAAGCCGGCGTCAGCACGAGTCTGACGATCGAGCACGCTGACACGGAGACGAGCGCCCAGGCAGCCGTGCAGGCGGCGCGCCAGCTGATCTCGGGCGGGGCCACCTGCCTCGCCGGCCCGTGGGCGTCCGACGAGACGCTTGCGGTCGCGCAGTCGGTCGCGACGCGGCAGCGCACGCCGATCATCTCGCCGTCGTCGACCGACGCGGCGATCACCGAGCTTGACGACGGCGGGTACGTCAACCGCACCGCGCCGTCCGACGTGCTGCAGGCGCGCGCGCTCGCCGACGTGGTCGAGCAGGAGCTCGGCGGGACCGACTTCACGGTCTCGCTGGCGGCCCGCAACGACGCCTACGGCCAGGGCTTCATCGAGCAGTTCCAGAGCAACTGGGAGGAGCGCGGCGGCAGAGCGACCGGCCCGGTCCTCTACGACCCCGAGCAGCCGAGCTACAACTCGGAGGCCGCGCAGATCACGTCGGGCAACCCCGACGCGTACGTGATCATCGACTTCTTCGATACCTACGCGAAGATGGGCGCCGCGCTCGCGCGCACCGGCAACTTCGACGCCGGCACGCTGTTCACGGCCGACGGCCTCGCGTCCGACGCGATCCCGGACAACATCCCTGACGAGGCACTCGTCGGCGCACGCGGCACGCGGCCGGGCGCGCCGGAGAGAGGCGCTGCGGTCGAGCGCTTCGGGCAGATCTACAGAGCTGCCGGCGGCCCGGGTCGGCAGACGTTCGACGCGCAGAACTTCGACGCGACGATGCTCTGCTACATGGCCGCGGCCGCGGCCGGCTCGAGCGACGGAGCGGACATCGCGGAGCAGCTGCCGGCCGTCAGCGGACCGCCCGGCGACAGATACACGTTCCTCGAGCTGGGCGACGCGATCAGAGCGCTGGCGAACGGCGACGAGATCGACTTCGACGGCGTCACCGGACCGCTCGACCTCGACGACAACGGCGATCCGACGACCGCCACGTACGAGGTCTACAGATACGCCCCGAGCGGCAGACTGACCGTCGAGCGGCAGTTCGAGGCGCAGGCCGAAGGCACCGGGAGCGGTTCCTAGCGAGGCGCATGCCTGACACAGCCCCCACCGTCCTCCAGCCCCGGCGCACCTCCAGCCGGGGCTGGAGCGGCGGCTTGCGCGCGGGAGCCCGCGCCTTGGGAGCCCACCCCGCGCCCACGGCGCTCGGGCTGCTCGCGCTCGTCGCGCTCGCGCTGATCGCGAGCGACGGGCTCCAGGCGCTCGCGCAGCGGACCGTGAACGGCCTGGTGTCCGGCAGCTACTTCGCGCTCGGCGCGGTCGGGCTCACGCTCGTGTACGGCACGCTGCGCCTCGTCAACTTCGCGCACGGCGACCTGCTGACGTTCGGCGCCTACATCGCGTTCCTCGCGAACGTCACGTGGGGCCTGCCGCTTGTGCTGGCGGCGCTGTTCGCGGTCGTCTGCGCGGCCGCGCTCGGCGTGCTGACCGAGCGCGTCATGTGGCGGCCGATGCGCGCGAAGGGCGCCGGCCTGCTGCAGCTGATGCTGATGACGCTCGGGCTCGCGTTCGTGATCCGCTACGGGATCCAGTTCGTCGCCGGCACGGTGCCGCGCTCGCTGGACGTGAACGTGACCGACTCCGTCTCGTTCCTCGGCCTGCGGATCGGGCGCACCGAGCTGATCGTGGTCGCAGTCGGGATCGCGACGATCGTCGCGGTCGCCTCGGTGCTGCGGTTCACGTCGCTCGGCCGCCAGATGCGCGCCCTGGCGGACGACTTCCAGCTGTCCGAGGTCTCAGGGATCGACACCGACCGCGTCGTGATCGTCACCTGGATCTTCGCCGCCGGGCTCGCCGGGCTCGCCGGCGTCTTCTACACGGCCGCGATCGGCACGATGACGCCGAACCTGGGCTTCTTCCTGCTGCTGAGCCTGTTCGCAGCGGTGATCCTGGGCGGCATCGGCAACGCCTACGGGGCGCTCGCGGGCGGGCTGCTGCTGGGGATCGTGCAGGAGTGGTCGACGCTCGTGATCGACGCGCGCTGGAAGGTCGCGGTCGGCTTCGCGATCCTGATCCTCGTCCTGATCGTCCGTCCGCAGGGGCTGTTCGGACGCGCGGAGCGAATCTCGTGACCGTCTTCGCGATCAGCTTCGACGCGCTCACCGCGGCCGACTTCTGGATCGGCGTCGGCGTGCTCGCCGGCATCTACGCGATCTTCACGCTCGGCCTGCAGCTGAACGTCGGCTTCACCGGCATCTTCAACTTCGGCCAGGCCGGCTTCATGGCGATCGGCGCCTACACGATGGGGATCCTCGTCGTGAGAGCGGGCTGGTCGATGTGGGCGGCGATGGCCGCCTCGATCGCCGTCGCGATGTTCGCCGGCGTGCTGATCGGCCTGCCGTCGCTGCGGCTGCGGGCCGACTACTTCGCGATCGCGACGATCGCCTTCGCCGAGATCGTGCGCTACGTGGCGGTCAACGCGCGCGGCCTGACGGGCGGCAGCCAGGGACTGCTCGGCTTCGACGACGCGTGGCTCGACGTCTCGGACACGATCCTCGGCTGGCTGCCGGAGAGCGTGCAGGACCAGTTCCTGCTGCCGCTGCTGATCGTCGTGTGGCTCGCCGTGATCCTGCTGAGCGGGCTGATGATGCTGCTGCAGCGCACTCCGTGGGGGCGCGTCCTGCGCGCGATTCGCGAGGACGAGGACGCGGCGCGCGCGCTCGGCAAGAACGTCTTCGCGTACAAGCTGCAGTCGATCGCGATCGCGGCCGCGCTGGGCGCGATCGCCGGCTGGTTCCTCGCGCTCAACCTCGCGTTCATCGAGCCGTCGTCGTTCGAGCCGCTGTTCACCTTCATCGGCTTCACGATCCTCGTGCTGGGCGGGCTCGCGTCGTACGTCGGCGTGGCGATCGGGGCGCTGATCCTGTGGACGCTGCTGGAGGCGACGCGCTTCATCGACCTGCCGCTGGCGGCGGAGAAGGTGGCGGCGCTGCGCTTCGTGATCGTCGGCGTCGCGCTGATCGTGCTCGTCGCATTCCGCCCCCAGGGGATCCTCGGCAAGCGCGAGGAGATGGTCCTGCATGACTGAGCCGCAGACCGACGGCGCGATCCTCGACGTGCGCGGGATCGTGAAGCGCTTCGGCGGCGTGGCGGCGATCGACGGCGCCGCCTTCGCCGTGCGGCGCGGCTCGATCACCGCGCTGATCGGGCCCAACGGAGCCGGCAAGACGACGCTCTTCAACGTCGTCACCGGCTTCCAGCGCGGCGACGCGGGCGACGTCGTCTACGACGGCCGCTCGGTGTTCGGCCGCTCCGCGCATGCGCTCGCGCGCCGCGGCCTGGTGCGCACGTTCCAGATCACGAAGGCGCTGACCGCGATGCCGGTGATCGACAACATGACGCTCGCGGCGCCGCGGCAGCCGGGTGAGCACCTCGGCGGCCTCGTCGCGCGCGTGGGAGCCGCGCGCCGGCGCGAGCGCGACGTGCTCGCGCGTGCACACGAGCTGCTGGAGACGTTCGGGCTCGACAAGCACGCCGACGCATACGCGGGAACCTTGTCGGGCGGGCAGCGCAAGCTGCTGGAGCTGGCGCGCGTGCTGATGGCGGAGCCGCGGCTCGTGCTGCTCGACGAGCCGATGGCGGGCGTCAACCCGGCGCTCGGCGAGCGGCTGCTGCAGCACATGCACGGGCTGCGCGACCACAGCGGCATGACGTTCCTCTTCATCGAGCACGACATGGACGTGGTGATGGGGCACTCGGACCGCGTCGTCGTGATGGCCGAGGGCAAGGTGATCGCCGACGGCGACCCCGAGGCGGTGCGGTCCGACAAGCGCGTGATCGACGCGTACCTCGGCTCGCCGGGAGGCACGCGATGAGCGCGGGCGCCGCCGCCGCCGGCTCCGCCAGCCCCGACGTCCTCCTGCGCACCGAGGGCGTCGTCGCCGGCTACCTGCCGGAGGTCGACATCCTCGACGGCGTCGACCTGGAGCTGCGCGCCGGCGAGGTGGTGACGATCGTCGGCCCGAACGGCGCCGGCAAGTCGACGCTCGTCAAGACGGTCTTCGGGCTGCTGCGTCCGCGGGCGGGACGGATCCTGCTGCGCGGCGAGGACGTGGTGGGACGCAAGACGCATGCGATCTCGCGCTCCGGCGTGAGCTACGTCCCGCAGCTCGACAACGTCTTCCCCAGCCTGACGGTCGAGGAGAACCTCGAGGTGGGCGCGCTCGCGGGTCGCGGCGTGGACGTGCGCGAGCGGATGGAGGCGATGGAGGGAATGTTCCCGCGCCTTGCCGAGCGCCGTCGGCAGGCGGTGGGCACGATGTCGGGCGGCGAGCGGCAGATGGTGGCGATGGCGCGCGCGCTCATGCCCGACCCGCAGATCCTGCTGCTCGACGAGCCGTCGGCCGGACTCGCGCCGGCCTTCGTCGACACCGTGTTCGAGCAGATCGCCGCCATCAACCGTGCGGGCGTGACGGTGCTGCTCGTGGAGCAGAACGCCCGCCGCGCGCTCGCGATGTCCACGCGCGGCTACGTGCTCGACCTCGGCAGAAACCGCTTCGAGGGGCCCGGCCGCGAGCTGCTCGACGACCCGAAGGTGATCGAGCTGTACCTCGGCGGCGGGCGTCAGGGCTGATCGCCGTCGCGCCCGCGCTCGGCGAGCGGGCGCAGGAAGTCCGGCACCGGCCGCACGAGCACGCGATCGGTCGCGCGCTCCCAGGCGCGCTCCATCGCCGCGAGGTGCTCGTCCATCACCTGCTCGATGCGTGAGTGGTCAGCGGAGCGGATCGCCGCGAGCGTGCGCTCATGGATCTCCAGCACCCACGGCGCGACGGGCGGCTCGTGCATCGCGAGGTCGCGCGCGATCTCCAGGCGCCGCAGCAGCGTGCGCATCAGCGAGACGATCGTCGTGTTGCCGGTGGCGCGGGCGATGCGCACGTGGAACTGCGTGTCGAGCTGCAGGAAGCGGTCCTCGTGGTCGAGCACGTCGCCCTCGGCGAGCAGCGCCCGTTGCGCGTCGATGATGCGCTGGAGCTGGGCGAAGTCCTCCTCGCGCGCGTTGACGGCCGCGAGCTGCGCCACGCGCGGCTCGATCATGCGGCGCGCCTCCAGCACGCCGGCGACCTCGCCGAGACGCAGGTCGGACTTCGAGCGCAGCAGCTCGAACGGGACGTAGTCCGAAGCGACGAAGATGCCGCCGCTCGAGCCCGGCCGCACCGCGACGACGCCCGCCTCGGCGAGCACGCGCACCGCCTCCCGCAGCGTCGGGCGGCTGATCTGCATCGCCGCGGCGAGCTCGCGCTCGGACGGGAGGCGGTCGCCTCTGCCCACGTCGCCGTGGCGGATGCGCTCGGCGATCTGCTCGACGGCGCCCTCGAACGTGCGCCGCGGCGCGACAGGCGAGAACGGCTCCATGCGGACAACCTAGCGTTTCAGGAGACCGCCAATGGTATAAAATGTGACCATGCTTGGTCAGAGCGTCGTGGAGGAGGCTCGGACCGGCCTCCGCCGGCGCGACGACCGCACTCGGACCGGCGACGGGCGCGACCAGCGCAAGCGGCCGTCGCTCCCCCATCGTCCCTCGCTCGACGACCGTTACTCGCTCGGCGAGGGGCGCGCGTTCATGACCGGCATCCAGGCGCTCGTGCGGGTCGTGCTCGACCAGCACCGCGCCGACGCGCGCGCCGGCCTGCGCACCGCGACGCTCGTGTCGGGCTATCCCGGATCCCCGCTGGCCGGATTCGACAAGGAGGCCGCGCGCCTCGGCCCGCTCGCCGCCGAGCACGACGTCGTCCTGCGGCCGGCCGTCAACGAGGAGCTCGGCGCAACCGCCGCCTGGGGCTCGCAGCTCGCCGGCACGCTCCCGCGCCCCCGCTTCGACGGCGTGGTCGGCGTCTGGTACGGCAAGGCGCCCGGCGTCGACCGCGCCGCCGACGCGATCCGGCACGGCAACTACGTCGGCGCCGACCCGCGCGGCGGCGTGCTCGCGCTGTGCGGCGACGACCCGGGCTGCAAGTCGTCCACGCTCCCGAGCGCGTCCGAGCAGCTGCTGGCCGCGCTGCGGGTTCCCGTCTTCGCCCCCGGCAGCGTGCAGGATGCCCTCGATCTGGGCCGCCATGCGATCGCCTGCTCGCGTGCCTCCGGCCTCTGGTCGGCGCTGAAGATCGTCACGAACGTCGCCGACGCGGCCGGCACGGTCGAGGTCGGGCTCGACCGCGTGACTCCGCAGACGCCGCTGCTCGAATGGAACGGCGCGCCCTACGTCCACCGCCCGAACGCGCACCTGCTGGCGCCGCCGTCGCTGGAGATGGAGCGCACGCTCGCGGAAGTGCGGCTGGAGCTGGCGAAGCGCTATGCGCGCCTCAACGACCTCAATCGGGTCGTGCACGACGCGCCCGACGCGCACCTCGGGATCGTCGCCGCCGGCGCAACCGCGCACGACGTGCGGCGCGCACTCGCTGATCTGGGGCTTGCGGACCGCGCGCCCGTGCGGCTGCTGCAGCTCGGCCTGCTGTGGCCGCTCGACGACGAGGCCGTGCGCGGCTTCGCGCGCGGGCTCGAGGAGCTGCTCGTGATCGAGGAGAAGGGACCGTTCCTCGAGCGGCTCGTCAAGGACGCGCTCTACGGCGGCCCCGACCAGCCGCGCGTGCTGGGCCAGCGCGACGAGCGCGGCGCGCCGCTCGTGCCTCCGCACGGCGCGCTCGACGCCGACGCGATCGCGCGCGTGATCGGATCGCGGCTGCTGGCGCGCGACGAGCTGCCGAGCGTGCGCGCGCGACTGGAGCAGCTCGCCGCCGTCGCCGGGCGGGCGCCGGTGGAGCTGGGCGCCGCGCGCACGCCGTTCTTCTGCTCGGGCTGCCCGCACAACAGCTCGCTGGCGGCGGACGACGACGCGGTCGTCGGCGCCGGCATCGGCTGCCACACGATGGTGCTGCTGGCGCCGCACGGCCACGGCGACGTGCGCGGCATCACGCAAATGGGCGGCGAGGGCGCGCAGTGGATCGGCGCCGCGCCGTTCGCCGACGTGCCGCACTTCGCCCAGAACCTCGGCGACGGCACGTTCCACCACTCCGGCTCGCTCGCGATCCGCGCCGCCGTCGCCGCCGGGCTGAACGTGACGTACAAGCTGCTGTTCAACGGCACCGTCGCGATGACGGGCGGCCAGGACGTGCCGGGCGGGATGGACGTGCCGGCGCTCGCGCGCAGCCTCGCCGCCGAGGGCGTCAGACGCATCGTCGTCACGAGCGAGGACCCGGGCCGGTACGACGGCGTCGCGCTGCCGCCCGGCGTGGAGCTGCGGGACCGCTCGACGCTGCTGCACACGCAACGCGAGCTGGCCAAGGTCCCGGGGGTCACAGTCCTGATCCACGACCAGGCGTGCGCGGCCGAGCTGCGACGCGCGCGCAAGCGCGGCAAGGCGCCGGAGCCGCCGCAGCGCGTGCTGATCAACGAGCGCGTCTGCGAGGGCTGCGGCGACTGCGGCGAGAAGTCCGGCTGTCTGTCGGTCGAGCCGGTCGAGACCGAGCTCGGGCGCAAGACGCGCATCAACCAGTCCTCGTGCAACAAGGACTACTCGTGCCTGGAAGGCGACTGCCCGTCGTTCCTGACCGTGATCCCGCCCGTGCAGGCCGACGCCGAGCGCCCGGCAGCGCCGCCGCTGCCCGCGATCGCGCTGCCCGATCCACGGCCCGCAGACGCGGACGATGTGCGCGTGCGCCTCGTCGGCGTCGGCGGCACCGGCGTCGTGACGGTCAGCCAGGTGCTCGGGATGGCCGCGCTGCTCGACGGCAGCCACGCGAGCGGGCTCGACCAGACCGGCCTGTCGCAGAAGGCGGGGCCGGTCGTCTCCGACGTGCGCCTCACGCGCGCGCCGCTCGCTGAGGGCGTGACGGTGCCGAGCGCCGCCGTCGACGTGCTGCTTGGGCTCGATCTGCTGGGCGCCGCCGGCGCGGCGAACCTGCGCATCGCCGACCCGGCGCGCACCGTTGCGGTCGTCTCGGAGAGCCGCGCGCCGACCGGACGGCAGGCGATCGACGTGCACGCGCCGGCGATCGACGCGGACGCCGCGCGCGCGGCGATCGACGCGGCGACGCGCGCCGGCGAGAACGTCTGGCTCGACGCGCGGCGCATCTGCGAGACGCTGCTCGGCGACGCGACCCAGGCGAACGTCGTCGTGCTCGGCGCCGCGCTCCAGCGCAGCCTGCTGCCCGTCTCGCTCGGCGCGCTCGAGGAGGCGTTCCGCCTCAACGGCGTCGCCGTTGAGCGCAACCTCGCCGCGCTTGCGTGGGGTCGCGCGTGGGTCGCCGACCCCGACCATGTGCTCGCGGCGCTCGACGGCGACCGCGACGACGACGGCCCGGCACTGCTCTCGCCGCGCGCGCGGCAGCTCGTGGACCGCGCCGCGCCCGCCGACGGCGAGCTGCGGCGGCTGTTGGAGATCCGCGTTCCGGACCTGATCGGTTGGGGTGGGTCGCGACCGGCCGTGCGCTACGCGGAGACGATCGCGCGCGTCCATGCGGCCGAGCAGGAGCGCATCCCCGGCAGCACAGCGCTCGCCGAGGGCGTCGCGCGCGGGCTGCACAAGCTGATGGCGTACAAGGACGAGTACGAGGTCGCGCGCCTGCACCTCGAGGGCCTCGACGCGCTGCCGCCCGGCGCCGAGATCCGCTTCCTGCTGCACCCGCCGCTGCTGCGGGCGCTCGGCCTCAAGCGCAAGCTGAAGCTCGGCCGCTGGTTCGTGCCGGCGTTCCGGCTGCTGCGGCGCGGGCGCGTCCTGCGCGGCACGCCGCTCGACCCGTTCGGCCGCACGCGCGTGCGGCGCACCGAGCGGGAGCTGCCGGGCGAGTACCTGGAGCTGGTGGAGCTGGCGCTGGCGCGCCTGGAGCCCGCGACGCTGCCGCTCGCGCTTGAGGTGGCGGCGCTGCCCGAGCTGGTGCGCGGCTACGAGCAGATCAAGCTCGCCGGCGTCGAGCGCTTCCGCGCGCGCGGCGCCGAGCTGCGCGACCGACTGCTCACGATCGAGGAGGAGGAGTCGTCATGACCGAGGACCTCTGCGGGGCGCTGGAGCAGTCGCTGTCCTGGCGGCACGAGCGCGTCGAGCTCGTGCACGACGCCGACAGCGGCCTCCAGGCGGTGATCGCGATCCATTCGACCGTGCTCGGGCCGGCGCTCGGCGGGCTGCGCGTGCGCCGCTACGAGGGCGGCCTGCCCGAGGCGCTCGACGACGCGCTGCGCCTCTCGCGCGCGATGACGCTCAAGGCCTCCGCGGCCGGCCTGGACCTCGGCGGCGGCAAGGCCGTGCTGCTCGCCGACGCGGATGACGACCCCGCCCGGCGCACTGCCCGCCTGCGCGCGTTCGCGCAGGAGGTCGAGCGGCTCGGCGGGACCTACATCACCGCCGAGGACATCGGCACCACGACGGCCGACATGGATCTGCTGGCCGAGCACACGCACCACGTCGTCGGCACGACGCGTCGCGACGGCCTCGGCGGCGATCCGTCGCCCTCGACCGCGCGCACGGTGCTCGGCGCGATGGCGGTCGCGCTTGAGGTGCTCGACGGCGACGCCGACCTCGCCGGCCGCAGCGTCGGCGTGATCGGCCTCGGCAAGGTCGGCCGCCGGCTCGCCGAGCGGCTCGTGCGCGCGGGCGCACGCGTCGTCGGCACCGACCCCGTCGCCGACGCGTGCCGGAACGCGAGCGCGCTCGGCGTCGAGATCGCCCCGAGCGCCGCCGAGCTGCTCGCCGGCCCGCTCGATGTGCTCGCCCCCTGCGCGGTCGGTGGCATGATCGACGCGGCGACGGCCGCGAAGGCGCGCTGCCGCGTGGTGTGCGGATCGGCCAACAACCCGCTCGCCGACGAGCGCGCGGCGGCGGAGCTCGCGCGGCGCGGCATCCTCTACGTGCCCGACTTTCTCGCCAACTGCGGCGGCTTGATCCAGGCCGACTGCGAGCGGCGCCGCGAGGCCGACCCCGCGCGCCTGGAGCAGGCGCTTGCCGATGCGCGAGCGCGCACGCGCGCGGTGCTGCTGGAGGCGCGCGAGCGCGATCGCCTGCCGAGCCCGGTGGCGGAGGAGCACGCGCTGGACCGCATCGAGGCGGCGCGACGGCTGCAACACGACGGGCGACTCGCGAGGACGCCCGCCGCCGCCTGAGCGCTACGCCTTCAGGTCGAGCAGCAGCTTGCCGGTCGTGCGGCGCTCGGCGAGATCGGTCTGGGCGCGGGCGGCCTCGCTCAGCGGATACGTCGCGCCGACGACCGCTCTCAGCTCCCCGCGCGCCGCGCGCGTGAACAGCTCGGCGAGCGGCTCTTCGACCATCTCGCGGCGGCCGAGGCAGTGCATGAACCAGAAGCCGACGACCGAGCGCGACTTGCGCATCAGCGCCCCGTTGCGCACCTCGTTCTGCTCGCGCGAGGCGATTCCGTAGGTCACGAGCCGCCCAAACGGCGCGAGCGCGTCGAGGCACGCGTCGAAGACCGCGCCGCCCGCCATCTCGAAGACCGCGTCGACCGGTCTGCCCTCGTTCGCCGCGACGATCCGCTCCGTCATCCCCTCCGGGGCGGCGTCGATCGCCGCGTCGGCGCCCAGCTCCAGCGTCAGCGCGCGCTTGTCCGCCGAGGAGGCGACCGCGATCACCCGGCCGGCGCCGAGCGGATGGCCGAGCTGCACCGCCAGCGAGCCGACGCCGCCGGCCGCCGCGATCACGACGACCGACTCGCCCTCGCGGAGCCGCGCGCACGTCCTGTACAGGTGCCAGGCGGTGAGACCCTGCACGAGCAGCGCCAGCGCCGTCCCGTCATCCACGCCCTCCGGGATCGGGAACGTGAGCGGCTCGGGCACCGCGACGTACTCGGCGTAGCCGCCGTTGCCGCACAGTGCGATCACGCGCTCGCCCGTGTCGGTCCGCACGCCCGCGACCTCGGTGCCCGGGATCAGCGGCAGCGTCGCTCTCGCGAGATAGGAGTTCTCGCGCTGATGCGTGTCGGCGAAGTTCATGCCGGCCGCCGTCACCTCGACGAGCACCATGCCGGGGCCGGCCTCGGGTCTCGGCAGCTCGACGAGCCTCAGCACCTCAGGGCCGCCGAACTCCTGCTGCTGGATCGCGCGCATCGACTCGGCAGGCTACCCAACGCCGTCAGGAGCGCCGCCGGTACGCTGTCGCGCTCGGGGCCACGCCCCGCCTGTCCTGCACCCGACCGGAAAGACGCCCACCACGATGTCGCTCACCGTCGTCGGCTCGATCGCGTTCGATGCCGTCTCAACGCCGTTCGGCAGCCGCGAGAAGATGCTCGGCGGCTCGGCGGTGCACTTCTCGCTCGCCTCGTCCTTCTTCACCGACGTGCGCGTCGTGGGCCCGGTCGGCGACGACTTCGGCGACGAGGAGTACGGCGTCCTGCACGGCCGCAACGTGATCACCGACGACATCGAGCACGTCGCCGGCGGCGAGACGTTCTTCTGGCGCGGACACTACGAGTACGACCTCAACACCGCACACACCGACGACACGCGCCTGAACGTGTTCGGCGAGTTCCAGCCGAAGCTCTCGGACGCCTCGCGGGCGTGCGACGTGCTGTTCCTCGCGAACATCCAGCCCGACCTCCAGCGCGAGGTGCGCGAGCAGTGCGGCAGCGCGAAGTTCGTCGCGCTCGACTCGATGAACCTGTGGATCGAGACGGCGCGCGAGTCGCTGCTGAAGACGATCGAGACGGTCGACTGCGTGCTGCTCAATGACGCGGAGATCCGGCAGCTCACGCGCAAGCCGAACCTCGTGCAGGCGGCGCGCGAGATCCGTGCGTTGGGGCCGAAGGTCGTCGTCGCCAAGCAGGGCGAGTACGGCGCGGCGCTGCTGACCGACGAGGGCTTCTTCGGGCTGCCGGCGTTTCCGCTGGAGACGGTGCTCGATCCGACCGGCGCGGGCGACTCGTTCGCTGGGGGCTTCGTGGGGTACCTGGCCGCCGCAGGCGGCCGAGATCTGTCCCCCGAGACGCTGCGCCGCGCGATGGCCTACGGGACCGCGATCGCCTCCTACAACGTCGAGGAGTTCGGGACCGAGCGCGTGCGCCGTCTCACGCGCGAGGAGATCGTCGCGCGCGTGAGCGAGCTGGCGCAGATCACGCAGTTCGCCGACGCGCCGCTCGCGCTGCGCGGGTAACCGCCAGAAGGCGTGACAGCGGCATCCCGCCGCGGGTACCATCGCGCGGATGGAGTGGACGGGCTTCCTGTTCCTGATGTTCGCGCTGAAGATCCCGCTCGGGATGCTGCTGTGGCTCGTCTGGTGGGCGATCAGACAGACGCCCGACGAGGAGAATGTCCCGCAGGGCGGCGACGGCGGCTCGCGCGTCGGCGATCCCAAGCGCCCGCCGCGCCCGTCCCCGCGGCACCCGCGTCGCCGCGGCCCGCACGGCGATCCGGCGCCCGTCGCCCCGCCGCGCACCCGTACCACGGTCGCGCGGGCGCGCACGCCGGAGCGCTGATCCGCCCCGGCTGGCACACTTCGCGCCGATGACGCAGCAGCCGACCTCCGTGCTGTCGGACGGCACGATCCTCGAGCTGGTCGCGGCGGGCCGGATCAAGATCGATCCGTGGGACCCGTCGCTCGTGCAGCCGGCGAGCGTGGACCTGCGACTCGGCGACACGTTCCGCGTCTTCGACAACCACCGCATCTCGTCGATCGACCTGCGCGAGCGGCCGGCGAACCTCACCTCCGAGGTGAGGATCGGGCCGGACGAGGCGTTCGTGATCCACCCGGGGGAGTTCTGCCTCGGCCGGACACTGGAATGGGTCGAGCTGCCGGACGACATCGTCGCGCGCATCGAGGGCAAGTCCTCGCTCGGCCGTCTCGGCCTGATCGTGCACGCGACTGCCGGCTTCTGCGACCCGGGCTGGAACGGGACGCTCACGCTGGAGCTCAACAACCTCACGCGCGTCCCGATCAAGCTCTCGCCGGGCGTGCTGATCGCGCAGCTGTCGTTCATGACGCTCGACCGCTCGGCGCAGCGCCCGTACGGCAGCGCCGAGCTGGGCTCGCACTACCAGGGCCAGCGCGAGGCGACGGAGAGCCGATACGAAGGTTCGCCCGCCGCCCGGCCGATCGGTTAGGCTCGCGCGCGATGCTTTCCCTGATCGCAACGGTCGCCGAGCACCACGAGGAGAGCTCGAAGGCGGCCTTCTACATCGCCGCCGGCGTGCTCGCCGGCTGGGCCGTGCTCGTCGGCGCCGTCGGCGTCATGCGCCCCGCGTTCCCTCGCGGCGCGGGCGGCGCGCGCGCCGTGATGCTCGTCAGCGGCGTGCTGATGGTCGCCACGATGGCGGCCGCCGTGCTGGCGTCCTAGCTCTCAGCTGAACGTCGGCGTGTTCATGAGCCGCAGGTCGGCCGAAGCGGCCGATGCGGTAGAACGGGTGTGAGACCGAGCATGCACTCAGGGAGAGCCATGAGCACCGAGACCGCCAGCAACGGAGCAGCCGAGGGGGGCGTAGCCGCAGCCGCCGCCACGCTCTCGGTGACGGACAACCGCACAGGCCAGCAGTACGAGATCCCGATCGCGGACGGGACGATCCGCAGCATCGACCTGCGCCAGATCAGAGTCGACGACGACGACTTCGGCCTGATGACGTACGACCCGGCCTTCATGAACACCGCCTCGTGCCGCTCCGCGGTCACGTTCATCGACGGCGACAAGGGCATCCTCGAGTACCGCGGCTACCCGATCGAGCAGCTGGCGGAGAGATCGTCCTACCTCGAGGTCGCCTACCTGCTGATCCACGGCGAGCTGCCGAACCAGCAGCAGCTCGAAGCGTGGACGCACGAGATCACGATCCACACGTTCGTGCACGAGAACGTGAAGGAGTTCATCCAGGGCTTCCGCTACGACGCGCATCCGATGGGGATGCTGCTCGCCTCCGTCGGCGCGCTCTCGACGTTCTATCCCGAGGCGAGCAAGATCAAGGACGCCGAGCTGCGCTACGCGCAGATCATCCGCCTGCTCGCGAAGATGCCGACGCTCGCCGCGTTCGCCTACCGGCACAACCGCGGGATGCCGTACGTGTATCCCGACAACGACCTCTCATATCCCGGCAACTTCCTCGGCATGCTGTTCAAGATCGCCGAGCTGAAGTACCAGCCGGATCCGCGCATCGAGCGCGCGCTCGACGTCCTCTTCATCCTCCACGCCGACCACGAGCAGAACTGCTCGACGAGCGCGGTGCGCAGCGTCGGCTCCTCGCAGGTCGACCCCTACTCGGCGCTCGCGGCGGGCGTCGGCGCGCTCTACGGTCCGCTGCACGGCGGCGCGAACGAGCAGGTGCTGCGGATGCTGCACCGCATCGAGCGCCCGGAGAACATCCCCGGCTTCATCGAGGGCGTCAAGAACGGCGACGAGCGGCTGATGGGCTTCGGCCACCGCGTCTACAAGAACTACGACCCGCGCGCGAAGATCATCAAGAGAGCGGCGCAGGACGTGTTCGACGTGATGGGCACGAACCCGTACCTCGACATCGCGCTGGAGCTGGAGAAGATCGCGCTCGAGGACGAGTACTTCATCGAGCGCAAGCTCTACCCGAACGTCGACTTCTACTCGGGCTTGATCTACGAGGCGCTCGGGATGCCGGTCGAGATGTTCCCGGTGCTGTTCGCGATCGGGCGTACGAGCGGCTGGATCGCGCAGTGGCTGGAGATGATCGAAGACTCCGAGCAGAAGATCGCGCGTCCGCGGCAGATCTACACCGGGGCGCGCACGCGCGAGTACGTCCCGATGGAGCTGCGCAGCTAGGCGCCGGCCCGCGCCGATGGCGTTCCGGCTCACCGTGCGCGAGGGGCCGCGGGTCTCGCGCGCACGATATGACCGACTCGACGAGGCGCTCGACGCGCTCGGCGGCCACGTCGAGCGGCTGAGCGGCCGCCCGACGCGCGCGGCGATCGACCTGAAGGTGCGGCGCTTCGAGCCGATCCAGCAGGTCGTGGCGCGCGCTGAGGTGAGCGGGCCCCAGCGGCTGATGCCCCGCGTGCGCGCTGGCATCGACGTGCGCGGCGACGGCTCGGTCGAGGCGTGGACCGGGCGCGCCAGCCGCCAGGTGCTCGCACAGCAGGATGGTGAGTCGCCGGTGGCGGCGCTGCGGCGGGCGCTCGCGTCCGCCGCGCCCGCTGCTCAGGACGGCGCGAGCGCGAGCTGAGCGGCATACGGACCGCGGCCGGTGAGGCAGTGGGCGCCACAGCGGGCGGCGAGGTCGAGCGCGGCCGGCAGCTCCATGCCGGCCGCCAGGCCGTACGTGAGCCCGGCGGCGAAAGAGTCCCCGCAGCCGTAGGCGTCGACCGGCGGGCCCGGGAGCGCCGCCGGCGCCCACGCGCCGCTGGTCCCGTCGGCGCCCTCCCAGCGGCCGCCCCGCGCACCGTCGGTGAGGATGGTCGTGTGCCGCGGTGACGGCAGGTCGCCGAGGCCGGCGCGCTCCTTGTCGTCGCGCCAGCTGGCGACGAGCACGTCGACCTGGACGTCGCCGTCGAGCAGCGCGTCGGCGGCCCGCGTCGTCGCGACGAGCAGTCGCGCCGCACGCGCGGCACGCGCCGCCGCGCCGTCACCGCCCGTGAGGTACACGCCGTCGGCGTCGGCGAGCCGCTCCCACGGCAGCGCGTCCGCGCCATGCGGGACGAGCCGCTCGCCGAGCACCGTGATCGTGCGCTCGGCGTGCGCGTCGAGGTGCGTGAACGCGCGCCGCTGCGGGCGCGCGCGGATCGCCGCGCGCAGCTCGACGCCGTGCTGCTCGCGCAGCTCCGCGGCGGCGCGGCGCGCGCGCTCGTCGTCGCCGAGCGCGGTCAGGAACAGCGCGCTGCCGGCCAGCTTGCGCAGCTGCACGGCGGCGACCGCGCCGCCGCCGCCCGGCAGCTCGAGGTGTTCGGCGGCGGTGGCGATCTCCCCGACCGCCGGCACATGGTCGACGACCGCGAGGTCCAGCCACTCGACATGCCCGACGACCGCGACGCGTGGCGCTGCGCGCGCGCTCACAGGACGAGCGTCGCGCCGTGCCGGCGCAGCCAGCCGGCGTGGTCGCGGTAGTCGGGACAGCGCTCGGCGAGCAGCGCCCAGAAGCGCGGCGAGTGGTCCATCACCTCCAGGTGGCAGACCTCGTGCCAGACGACGTAGCCGAGCACCGAGGTCGGCGCCAGCAGCAGGCGCCAGTTGAACGACATCGCGCCGGTCGCCGAGCAGCTCGCCCAGCGCGTGCGCTGGCCGCGGATCGTCAGGCCGCTGTAGGAGGCGCCGACCGCCGCGGTCGCGGCGTCGAGCCGCGGCGCGATCTCGGCGCGGGCCTGGCGGCGGAACCAGCGCTCGAGCGCCGGGCGGTGGTCCTCGCCGCCGCCCGGAACGTGCAGCGTCCCGCCGCGACGGTGCACGCGCGTGCGCCCCGGCTCGGGCACCAGCCCAAGCGTTGCGCCGAGGTACGGGACGGTCGCGCCGCGCGCCGCCACCGCGTCGCGCGTGCGCTGCAGCTCGGCGATGCGCCGCTCGATCCACGGGCGCAGCTCGCGGATCGCCGCGGCCGCCTCGCGCTCGGGCGCGCGGCGCGGCAGCACGACCTCGACGCCGCGCTGCTCGTCGACGCGCACGCGCACCCGCCGCGCCCGATCCGAGCGCCGCACGCGGTAGTCGAACAGCGGGCTGGGCTCGTCGCGCATCGCCCGAGGGTACGGCGCCGGGCGGTCGCGAGGCCCTGCCGACCGCCCGGTAGGAACTGGTATGAATGGGCGATGGCCAGCCGCGCCCGGGGGAAGCGCGCGGCGAGCGCCCTGCGACGGGAGGCTCGCGCGCCCACGGAGGTCGTCGCACGCATGGCGGCGGCGATGCGCGCGCACGAGCACCGCACGGCCGCCGGCCTGTTCGCGCTGTTCGTGCTGGTGTACCTGTGGCCGGCGCTGGTCGGCGGCGACGTCCTCAGCCCGGCCGGCGTCCTGTGGGGGCTGCCGCCGTGGAGAGCCGCGCTGCCGCCTGATGGGATCTCCTACTACAACCCGCTGCTCAGCGACGTGCCGATGTCGTACTACCCGTGGGACGTGCTCGCCCGCGAGTTGATTCGCAGCGGCACGTTCCCGGCCTGGAATCCGCACGCCTTCGGCGGCACGCCGTTGTTCGCGAACTTCTCGGTCGCCTGGCTGGGGCCGTTCAGCGCGCCGCTGTGGGTGCTGCCGCTCGACTACGCGCTCGGCGTCTCCGCAGGACTGAAGCTGTGGACTGCGGCGTTCGGAACCTATCTGCTGGTGCGCGAGCTGCGGCTGGGATTCTGGCCTGGCCTGCTGGCGGGCTTCAGCTTCGCGCTGTGCGCGTTCGACGTCGTGTGGCTGACGCACCAGGCACATGTCGCAGTGGCGGTGCTGCTCCCGTGGCTGCTGTGGCTGACCGAGCGGATCGTCCGCCGCGGTGGCCGCTGGGAGGGCCTCGCGCTCGCGGGCGTCGTGGCGGCCGCCCTGGCAGGGGGTCATCCCGGGACGCAGGTCCACGTCCTGGGAGCCGCGCTGCTCTATGCGCTCGTGCGGAGCGCCACGGTCTCGGGGATCGCGGGAGGCGATCGCCTGCGGCGACTCGCGACGGTCGGCGGCGGGATGCTCCTCGGTGTCCTGCTCGTGGCGGTCGTGCTGCTGCCAGCCGAGCGCGCGGCCGTCGACACGGTTGGGGTGCAGATTCGCCGCGCCGACAGCTCCTCGCCGACGTCGGGCGGGATTCCCTGGGGGTCGCTGTTCGCGGCCGTCTTCCCCGACTGGTGGGGACGGCCAAGCGAGGCGCTGCTTGACGGGGGGCCGGCGAGCTACAACGAGCGCGCGTTCTACGCGGGCACGGTGGCGCTGCTGTTCGCCGCCTTGGCGCTCGTCTCGCGCGGGGCGTGGCGTCGCAAGGCGCCGTTCCTCGCGCTGCTGGCGCTCGGCCTCACCGTCCCGGTGGACCCGTCGCCGGTCCGCTCCCTGGTCGTCCAGCTCCCGGGCTTCGACCGCGTCCAGAACGCCCGCATGGTGCTGTGGTTCGCGTTCGCGCTCGCGGTCCTCGCGGCCTTCGGCCTGCAGGCCGCGCTCGAGGCGCCACGGCGCCAGGCGCGCGCGTGGGCCGCAGTGGGCGTCGCCGTCGTAGCCGGCGTGGCCGCGATCGTCTCGATCGACCTCGCGCCCGGCGACGTCGGTGCCGCGTTCGACCACCTCGCCGACCGCTTCGCAGGTTCGACGCCGGGCCCGCTTGCGCTGGCGAGCGTCATCCGCTGGCTCGCCCTCGCAGCGCTCGTGGGGCTCGGACTGCTTGCGCTGCGCGTCGGCGCGCGGCGTCCCGCGATCGCGGGCGCCATGCTCGCGTTGCTGGCGGCGACGGACATGCTGCTGTTCGCGTACGCCTATCAGCCGATGGGTCCGAAGGCGCTCGTGATGCCGCCCCGAACGCCCGCGGTCGCCTACCTCCAGCGCCACGTCGCCGACGGACGCATAGCCGGCGTCGGCCTGGCGCTGTCGGCCGACTGGTCGACCACCTACGGGCTGCGCGACGTGCGCGGATACGACGCGCCGCAGCCAAGCAGACGCTTCTACGCGCTGTGGACGGCGATCAAACCCACGCAGCAGCCGGGGGCCCCGTTCGACGTCGCCGAGCTCTCGCCGGAGGGGCTGCGCATGCTGTCGCTGCTGGGGACGCGATACGTCGTCGTCGCACCCGAAGCAGGCCCGCCGCCGGGCAGCAGGCTGACGTACGCGTATCGCGGCGCCGACGCGGCCGTGCTCGAGAATCCGCGCGCGGCGCCGCGTGCGCTCGTGGCCGAGCGGGTGCATGTCGCCGCCGGGGAGCGGGCGGAGCTGGCGACCGTGCTGACGAACCGGTTCGACCCGCGCCGCGACGCGGTCGTGCGCCGCGACGAGCTCGGGCAGGACACGCCCGAGGGGGTCGTTGGCGGCTCGGTCCGCGTGGTGGAGGAGGCCAACGCCCGCGTCGTGCTCCGCGCCTCGCTCCCGCGACGCGGGCTCGTCGTGCTCGACGACGCCTGGGCGCCCGGCTGGAGCGTGACGGTCGACGGCCGCCCGGCGCGGGCGCTGCAGGCGAACGTGGTGCTGCGGGGCGTCGTCGTGCCGGCTGGCGAGCACACCGTCGAGTGGCGCTACCGCGTCCCCGGCCTGCGCGCCGGCACGCTGCTCAGCGGCGTCGGGGCGGTCGCCGTGCTCGCGTGGGCGGGCATGCTGCTGCGCACGCGGCGAAGGTCCGCGCCCGCGCGATAATCCCCGCATGCAGGAGCGCTGGCGCGTGCAGCTGCCCCGAAACGTGCGGCCGCCGTTCGAGGTGTTCGTCAACGGCGTGCCGCAGCACGAGGGCGACGACTTTGAGCTGGCGCTGGCGGGCGATGCGCTGCTGTTCCGGCGCGAGCTCGTGCAAGAGGGCAAGCTCGGCTTCTGGCGCTGGTTCCTCGGTGCCTGGGGCATCGGCACCTACCGCCGCAACGACGTCATCGACGTGCGCTATCAGCTCGACGGCCGCACGCTCGTCGCGCACGGCCTGACGGTTGAGCCGCCCGCAGCCGCGCCGGCCCGGCGCGATTGATACCGATCGATCACATAGCGACTGGTTCTAGACATTTGATACCGATCGGTACCAAAATGACCATTTCGGTGGTAATGTGATCTATCGGTACCATGATCGTCCTCGACGCCCCCGAGTTCGGCCGCGAGATCCGCGCCTTGCGCGCCGGGCGTCGTCTCTCGCAGGAGCAGCTTGCCGACGCCATCGGCGTCAACCGTCGCGTCATCGGCGAGCTTGAGCGCGGCAAGGGATCGGTACGCCTCGAGATCGCCCTCGCGGCCGCCCGTGCGCTCGGGCTGGACGTCGACCTGCGGCGGCGCGCGCCATGAGCGACGAGCTGATCGCCTATCTCGCGCAGCGACGCGTGGGACGACTGATCCGCAAGGACACCGGCAACCTCCAGTTCCGCTACGACGAGGACTACGCTGGACCGCCGCTGTCGCATGCGATGCCGGGCGCCCGACGAGGGCGTGCGACTCTCGCTCGCCGGCGCGCAGCCGACTCGCTCATGAGGTGGGCGTCAGCGAGCGCTTCGCGCGCCGGACGACGAATGCGACGGTGGAGCGCGTACGTGCGGTGATGATCGACGTCGCCGCGAGAACGCTCTACGGCGACGTCGCCGTGGAGATCGTCAGACGGATCTCCGCGATCCGGCTCTAGCCCGCGAGCGCGCCGAGCGCGGGCTCGCCGCCGGCGCGGCGGTCCCAGGGGCGCTGGAGGCGCAGCGCGGACAGGATCGCGCGCGTGGCCGGGGAGCGGTTGAGCGTGTAGAAGTGGATGCCGGGCGCGCCGCGCGCGAGCAGCTCGGCGCACTGCAGCGTCGCGTAGGCGACGCCGAGGTCGACGACCGCGGCCGGATCGTCGCGGCGCGCGTCGAGCGCGTCGAGCAGCGGCTGGGGTATCGTCGCGCCGCAAAGCTGCGTGAAGCGCTTTATCTGCTCCGCGTTCGTGATCGGCATGATGCCCGGCACGATCGGCACGTCGATCCCCACGCTGCGCACATCTTCGACGAAGCGGAAGTACGCCTCGTTGTCGAAGAATAGCTGCGTGATCAGGATCTTCACGCCCGCGTCGACCTTCTCCTTGAGATGCGCGAGGTCGGTCTCGCGGTCGGGCGCCTCCGGGTGCACCTCCGGGTAGCAGGCGCCGACGAGGCAGAAGTCGTAGTCGTCGGCCGCCAGCTGCGCGAGCTCGGTCGCGTAGCGAAGTCCGCCCTCGGTCGGGACGAACTCGGTCTCGCCGCGCGGCGGGTCTCCGCGCAGCGTCAGCACGTTGTCGATGCTGGCAGCGCGCATCTGGTCGAGCGCGTCGCGCAGGTCGGCGACCGTCGCGCCCACGCAGGTGAAGTGCGCCATCGCCTCCAGCCCGTGCGTCGCACGGATGTTCGTGACGATCTCGATCGTCTTCTCGCGCGTCGAGCCGCCGGCTCCCCACGTGACCGACACGAACGCGGGCTCAAGCGCCTGCAACGCGTGCAGCGCCTCGTAGAGGTTGCGCTCGCCCTCCTCCGTCTTCGGCGGGAAGAACTCGAAGGAGAAGACCGGGTCGCCGTCGGCGGCGATGATCTCGTCGATCCGCATGGTTCGAGGCAGTCTAGCTTCCGCCCCCGCTCCGGCCCCCCGCGTCGCTCCAGCGCGAGACGCTCGTCGTCCCCCAGTCGACCAGCTCGGGCGAGCGCCTGAAGCCCCAGCCTCTGAGCGTTTCGTAGACCTCCTCCGGTGCTTCCGGCAGGTAGACCGTGCCGCCGCCTTCGGCGCGCAGGTCGTCCACGACGGTTCTCAGCCGCTCGCGGTTCGGCATCGAGTAGTAGCCCGTGTAACGGGACACGTTCACGACCCCGAACGCGTCGGCGAGCTGGTGGCCGGTCGTCAGCAGGATCGCGACCTTCGCGCCCGGCTCGGGGACGAAGAAGTCGCGCGTGGACGGGTCAGGCAGGAACGCCCTCGCGTACACCGGCAGCGGCGCTTCGCCCTCGATCAGCGGCTCGCTCGGCGTGTCCTGGCCGATCCGCTCCAGCTGCGTCCATGGCAGCGGGAGCTGCGCGAGCGAGCAGACGGTCAGCGCGCTCGCCGCGAGCACGAGCGCCGTGCCCAGGCCGGGACGCGCGCCGGCACGGCGCTGCACGCGGCCGACGACCTCGGCGGTCAGCAGCGCAAGCGTGAGCGCCCACGTCGGAAACAGCGCGATCAGCAGTTCCGGGTGCGTGCGGCCCATGAAGTAGGCGGCCGAGCCGAGCCCGAAGACGCCGCACCAGGCGAGCATCCCGGTCAGCGCGCGCTGCTCGGAGCGCTCGAGCACGCGGACCGTCGCGACTGCGATCGCCGCCACGTAGGTCGCGTACAGGATCAGGTGCACGCCGAGCAGGCTGTGGAGCCTCTGCAGCCCGAAGCCGCCGACCGAGTAGAGCCTGCCGTAGTCGAGCAGGCGGCCGAGCTGCGGCAGCTGCCCGGCGCGCACGAGCGTGATCAGCGCGACGAGCGCGTAGGCGGCGAGCAGCCCGAGCGCGAGCTCGCCGGCGAGGCGGCCGAGCGTGCGCGGGCGGCGATCGGCGGCGGTCCACACGAGCGCGGCGACCGTCGCCGCGAGCGCCGCGAGGCCGAACTCGGCGTTGTTGAGGACGCACAGGCCGGCGAGCGCGAACAGCGCGAGCGGCCGGCGCGGCCCGGCACCGTCGAGGTGACGCACGAGCAGCCACGCGAGCACGAACGGCCCCGCGTAGCGCAGTGGGAAGACGCCGAAGTAGTCGCCGAACGTGTAGCGGCTCGTGAGCGTCCCGCCGACCATGAAGAGGCTCGTCGCGAGCACCGGGAGGTACAGCAGGAGGGCCACCACGCCGTTGCGCACGATCCGCCGCAACAAGGCGTGCACGGCCAGCAGCGCGACGGCGGTGATCGCACACATCGTCAGCGAGAACGCGAGGAACGATGTGCCCGTGAGCGCAAGCACGGCAGCCGACAGGTAAGGCCACAGCGAGCCGTACTGGGCGGTGAAGTCGGCCAGCGGCGTGCGGCCGTTGAGGATCGCGTACGTCTCGTCGAGCGTGAACTGCGCCGGGCTCCACTCGTGCGAGCTCGTCCCCATGATCGAGCTGTCGGTGTTGACGGCATGCAGCAGCCACACAACGGTCAGCAGGACTGCCAGCAGCAGCGCGAGGAGCCGGCGACGGTCGGTCTCGCGCAGCGCGGCCGCGACGCGCGCCCGCCGAGAAGGTCTGTCGAGCACGGCGAGCGCGGCGCCGGCCAGCACCGCCGCCGCCACGAGCGTCGCCGGGGTGAAGTAGCGCCAGCGATGCGAGACGCCCTCCTGGTATATCGGCACTTCGTAGACGAGCCGCTGCTGCACGACGACGCAGACGACGGCGAGCGCGAGCAGCGCCAGCTGGGCGGCCGGGACCCCGATCGCCGCCGCGCGCGGCGGCAGCGCGAGGCTGCGCCGCGCCGTCCCGGCGAGCGTGCCGGCGAACAGCAGCGGGACGGCGAGCGCGAGCAGGAAGCGCCCCTGCTCGGTCGGCTCCTGCACGACCGCCCAGCGCAGCTCGCGCCAGAACGTGTAGGGACTCTCGCCCGCGTGCAGCAGCCTGCCGAGCGGCGAACCGAGCAGCGCGACCAACGCGATCCCGAGCAGCGCGACCGGCACGGCGAGCAGCCATGCGAGCGCGTCCGGCCCGACCGTCACGTCGCGGACGCCGCGGCGTGCCGTGCGCGCGGCGCCGACCCCCTCGACGACCCCCATGCGGCGACGCTAGCGGATGGCGCGAGGCGGCGCCAGGCGAAGCGGCGCGCCCCCGGTCAGACGGCGATCCAGCGCTCCGGATCGCTGGCCGAGTCCCCTTCCCGCCGCGCGGCGCCGATCGCCTCCAGGTGCCGCAGGTAGCAGAGCGTCTCGGTCAGCAGCCATGCCGCCGCGTGGATCGCGTTCTCGCCGTGGACGAGCGGGACGACTTCGTAGGCCGTGAGCGGTCTGCTCTCGATCGCGACGGCGGTCGCCGCGACGCGCTGCGCGACCAGCTCGCGGTTCGCCTCGATGTGCGCCTGCACGTCCGTGAACGGACGCGCATGGCCGGCGAGGCAGAGGCGCGGCGCGGGCTTCAGCGCCTCCACCGTGTCGAGCGAGCGCAGGAACTCGCCGACCGGGTCGGGCGTCCAGCCGTAGTCGTAGTAGAGCGAGATGCGTCCGAGCAGATGGTCGCCGGACATCAGGATGCGGCGCTCGGGTTGGTAGAGGCAGACGTGCGACGGCGCGTGGCCTGGCGTCTCGATCACGCCCCAGCTGCCAAGGTCCGTCTCGATCTCGATCCCCGGCAGCAGCGCGAGGTCGGGGTCGACGACGCGCGCGATGCCGGAGGGCTGCTCCTTCGCCATCTCCGCGTAGCGGCGCAGCACGAGCTCCGGCACGCCGCTCGTGCGGCCGACCTCGAGGCGCCGCTGAAACGCCGGCTCGGGATCTTCGAGTCTCGCCGTCGCGTGCTGGTGGTTCGGGTGCATCCACAGCTCGCAGCCGGCGCGGTCGACGATCGGGCCGGCCTGGCCGTAGTGGTCCGAGTGGGCGTGCGTGCAGACGAGCAGCTTCACGTCCTGCAGGCGAAGTCTCACCATCGCCATCGCGCGCTCGAGCTGCTCCAGCGACCCGGGTTCGTGCATCCCCGTGTCGACGAGCACGATCCCGTCCCCCGCCTTGATCGCCCACGCGTTGCAATGCGGCACGCCCGGCCAGGGGAGCGGCAGGCGCAAGCGCCAGAGGCCGTTGAGGACGCGCTCACCGCGCCCCAGCTCGCGTCTGCGGGCTCTTTCCGCCATTAGTGGTTCCTCCAGTGCGCCGGTGCGCCGGGAAGCGAGATCCGGGGGCCGGCTGGCAAGGACGCAGGATCGAAGGAATACCGGAGGTATTTCAAGATCCGAGGACGCCGCCAGGCGGTCATCCGGGTCCGCTGACCGGTGTGCGGGCGCGCTGGAGGGACCACACTTCCACCTTATTCGTCTGTGCGGCGTAGGCTGGGCGCCATGTCGAGCAACGCTGTGCCGGATTCGAGCGCGACGGAGCAGGTCGCGCGCCGCTACTTCGCCGCCGTCGCGGCACGCGACGTCGACGCGATGGTCGCCTGCTGGCGGCCCGGCGGGATCGACCGCTTGCACGGGCAGGCCGACCTCGTCGCTCCCGATGGCGTTCGCGCCTGGTTCGAGGAGCTGTTCGCGGCCGTCCCGGACGCGACGATGGAGGTCCTGCAGACGACCACGGAGGCCGACCGCTGCGCGGTGCGCTGGCGGTTGGCCGGCACGTTCGCGGGGCCGGCCGGCTGGCAGGGCTTCGTCCCGACCGGCGGGCGGCTCGAGTTGGAGGGCTGCGACGTCGTGCGCGTCGAGGACGACCTCGTTCTGGGCAACGACGCGTTCGTCGACGGGATGACGATCGCGCGGCAGCTCGGCGCGCTGCCCCCGCGCGACTCGGGCGCCGAGCGCGGGCTGACGGCGCTGACGAACATGCGCACGCGGCTGGCGCGGCGCTTCGCCGCCGGCGATCCCGAGCCGATCGCCGACGGCGTGTGGGTCGTGCGCGGCGGCTTCCCCAGACGCGCGATGAACGTGTACTTCTTGCGCGACGGGACCGGCGACGGCGTGGTGATGTTCGACGCCGGCATCAAGGCGATGACGCCCGCGCTCGCGCAGATCGGCGCGCAGCTGGGCGGCATCACACGCGTGGTGCTGGGACACGGCCACGCGGACCACCGCGGCGCGGCGCCGGGCCTCGGCGCGCCGGTGTGGTGCCACACCGACGAGGTCGCCGACGCCGAGGGCGACGGCGGCATGCACTACTTCGACCTCAGCACGCTTGACGCGCACGGAAGGCTGCTGCTGGGACGGTTGCTGCCGATCTGGGACGGCGGGCCGGTGCAGGTCGCCGGGACGGTGTCGGAGGGCGACGAGGTCGCCGGCTTCAGAGTGGTCCACCTGCCCGGCCACGCGCCGGGGCTGATCGGCCTCTGGCGCGAGTCGGACCGGCTCGCGCTCGTCAGCGACTGCTTCTACACCGTCGACCCGCAGACGGGGATCCACGGCCATCCGCGGGTGCCGCACCGCGCCTTCAACAAGGACACCGAGCAGGCGCGCGCCTCGATGCGCAAGCTCGCGGCGCTCGCGCCGGCGACCGCGTGGGCCGGGCACGCCGACCCGCTGCGCGGCGACGTGGCCGGCCAGCTGGAGCGCGCGGCGGCGACGACGTAGCGGCCGCTGCGGCGGCCGATATTGCGGATCCGCCGGCCGGATATTGCGGATTTGCCGGCCCGGTATTGCGGATCCGCGGACCAGCGACTGCAGATCCACCAGAAATCTTTTGCGGATCTACCAGCATTATTTTGAGGATCTACCGGTTAGATATTGCGGATCTACCAGCTAGGCTTCCGGCATGTCCGCCTCCGGAGCTAGTCCGGTCAGCACGACGCTCGTCTCGCGCCACATCGCCGCGAACGT
Source organism: uncultured Actinomycetes bacterium (assembly GCA_963770165.1). Classification (GTDB taxonomy): domain Bacteria; phylum Actinomycetota; class Thermoleophilia; order Solirubrobacterales; family Solirubrobacteraceae; genus Conexibacter. The sequence goes on along the minus strand of CAVYOK010000018.1, from coordinate 10,080 downwards.
CCGCTTGGCGCTCGCGGACACGCGGGTGGCCGTCATCCTCGGGGCCCGCCAGGTCGGCAAGAGCACGCTGATCGAGCAGATCGCCGCGAGCGAGCCGCATCGCACGATCGTGACGCTCGACAACCCACAGTCACGACAGGCGGCGCTCGACGACCCGACCGGCTTCATCGCCGATCTCGCGACCCCTGCGGCCATCGATGAGGTGCAGCGCGCGCCGGACCTGATGCTGGCGATCAAAGAGTCCGTCGACAAGGATCAGCGACCCGGACGCTACCTCCTCACCGGCTCGGCGAACTTGCTCACCGCGCCGACGCTCGCCGACGCGCTCACCGGCCGCACCGAGTACCTGCGGCTGTGGCCGTTCTCCCAAGCCGAGCTGCACAGCACACCTCCCCAGCTCATCGACTCGCTCTTCGCGGGAAGACCGCCCCGAATCGTCGATGCGGAGAGCGGGCGCCACCCACACGCGGAGCTGATCGTGGCCGGTGGATTTCCCGAGGCGCTGCGGCGCAGCAGCGCACGCCGGAGCCGCTTCTACGACACCTACCTCGACACGGTGCTCGACCGCGACCTTGGCACCATCGCACGGGTGCATGACAGCGCAAACGTGCGACGGCTGCTGTACGCGATCGCGGCGGCCACCGGCTCGCCGATCAATGTCGAAGGCATCTCGCGAGACCTCGAGGTCACTGCAAACACGATCCGCGCTCACATCGATCTCCTCGAGATGCTGTTTCTGGTCCACCGCCTCCCGGCGTGGCATACGAACCTGCTGAGCAGGCTCACGAAGGCACCGAAGCTCCACATCATCGACAGCGGCTTGCTGGCGTACCTGCTAGGCGCGGATGCGAGACGCGTCGTCGCCGACGGACGCATAGGCGGTGCCGCGATCGAGACCTTCGGCGTGATGGAGATCGTGCGTCAAACTGCCGTCCATCCCGACCCGCCGCGCTTGTTCCACGTCCGCGATCAGCGTGGCCATGAGGTGGACCTCATATTGGAGCGCCGCGACGGCACGCTCGTCGGGATCGAGATCAAGGCGGCGGCTACGACCGGCCCGAACGACTTTCGCGGGCTGAAGCTCCTGCGCGACAGACTCGGCGAGCGCTTCGTCTACGGCGTAATCCTCCACACCGGCTCGCGCACGCTTTCGTTCGGCGACCGGCTCGCCGCGGTGCCGCTGGCGGCGCTGTGGTCCGCGTAGCGGCAGACTGTCAGACCGTGGGCCGACGCAACCGCCAGCGCTCGCGCGAGCAGCTCAGCGCGCCGACGACCGACTACCGCGACGCGGAGGGCAACGTGCTGGCGCTGCGCGGGTCGATGACGCCGGCGACGCGGCGCGAGTACGCCGACGTGCTCGCCGGCTCGCCGCTCTCGCAGGAGGACGCGTGGCAGCGCGCGGTTGAGTTCCTGTTCGAGCGGCTGGCGGTGCGGTGGGAGATCTCGGGCGTGCCGATCGAGCGCCAGAAGGAGCTGCTGCAGCGCTTCCGCTTCGCCTCGCAGGACGAGCGCGCCTGGATCCGCAGCGTGCTGCGCGAGCACCTGGCCGAGTGGTTCCCGGACGTGACGGCGCCGTGAGCTGGTCCGACGCCGACACGGAGCGCTTCGCGGCACTGCTGACCGACTACTGCCTCGACGTACAACCCGGCCAGCAGGTGCTCGTGCGCTCGACGACGCTCGCGGCGCCGCTGCTGCGCGCGCTGCACGCGGCGGTGCTGGCGCGCGACGCGTGGCCGCTGCTGCGGGTCGAGCTGCCGGGCGTCGAGGAGGACTTCCACGCGCTCGCGCGCGACGTCCACCTCGACTCGTTCGGCTCGATCGCCGAGGCGGAAGCGGCACAGGCCGACGCGTTCCTGGCGATCCAGGCGCCCTTCAACACGCGTGCGCTGGCGGAGGTGGACCCGGCGCGGATCACTCGCATAGCGCGCTCGCGCGCGCCGCTGACGGAGCTGCGGATGCGCAAGCGCTGGTGCGGGACGCTGTGGCCGACCGCCGCGGGAGCGCAGCAAGCCGGCATGGGCGACGACGCGTTCGCGGGGTTCGTGCGCGGTGCGCTGTTCCTGGACCGGGGGGACCCCGCGGCGGCGTGGCGCGAGCTGGGCGCGTTCCAGGCGGGACTGGTGGAGCGCCTGAGCGACGCGCGCGAGCTCCGGATCGAGGCGGACGGAACCGATCTCACGCTGCGGGTCGCCGGCCGCGCATGGGTCAACAGCGATGGCAAGCGCAACATGCCGAGCGGCGAGGTCTTCACCGGGCCGATCGAGGACAGCGCGAACGGCGTGGTGCGCTTCACCGTGCCGTCGTCCCCGCGCGGCGTGGCCGTCGAGGACGTCGAGCTGACGTTCAGAGACGGCGAAGTCGTCGCCGCGCGGGCCGGGCGCGGACAGGAGTACCTGGAGCGTACGCTGGCGACCGACGCGGGCGCGCGACGGCTCGGCGAGATCGGCATCGGCACGAACCGCGGGATCGACCGCCCGATCGGCGCGATCCTGTTCGACGAGAAGATCGGCGGCACCGTCCACCTCGCGCTTGGCCGCTCCTATCCCGAGACCGGCGGCGTCAACGAGTCCGCCGTCCACTGGGACCTCATCTGCGACCTGCGCGACGGCGGCCGCCTGAGCGCCGACGGCGAGGTCGTGCAAAGAGGACGGGGTCTAGCCGTTCGATAGAGAGCTGGAATCTACTGTAATATTTTTCCAGTAGATGACAGCCCCAGTCCTCATCGAGCAGGCTCTGCTTCTCCCACCGGAGGAGGTCGGTCAGGCGCTGCTCGAGACGCACGAGGACCAATGGTTCGACCGCAAGTCGGCGCGTGTCAAGCCACGTGCGCTCGCTGATGCGCTCATCGGGTTTGCCAATGCCGAGGGAGGCATCGTCGCCGTGGGCCTCTCAGACGGTCATGTCGAGGGGACCGATGCGGCCGGTCGCGCACGAAGCGACCTGATGCAGGCGCCGATCGACTTCTGCGTGCCACCGGTCCGAGCACATCATCGGCTCGTTCCCTGCGTAACGGCCGTGGGTCCGGACCATCTTCTGATCTTCGAGGTCCGCCCGAGCGATGGTGTCGTCCACACTAATGCCAAAGACGAGGCGTTCCTCCGCGTCGGCGATGAGAACCGCAGATTGACATTCGCGCAACGGCAGGAGCTCACATTCGATCGCGGTCCCGGCAGCTACGAGGCCCGGCCACTGACCGACCTCGACACGGTGGACCTGAGTGAGGTGCTGCTCGACGCGTATGTCGAGGTGGTCGGCGCTAACGACCGGCGGGGTCTGCTGCAGGCTCGCAGCCTCATGGACGAGAGCGGAAAGCTCAACGTTGCAGGCTGGCTGCTCTTCGCCTCCCACCCGCAGAGCCGCATGCCGGAGGCACTCGTGCGCGTGCTCCGCTATCGCGGGACCGAGCGGGGGACAGGCGCACGGCAGCAGCTGCTGGCAGATGAGCGCTTTGAAGGTCCCATCCCCCAGATGCTCCGGCACGCCCGCGCGCACATCCGGCAGCTGCAGCCGACCCGGCGTGCGCTCGGTCGACACGGACGCTTCGAGAGAGTCCCGCTCGTTCCCGAGGACGCGTGGCTCGAGGGCTTGGTGAACGCAGTCGTGCATCGCTCATACAGCCTCGCGGGGGATCACATCCGCATCGAGATCTTCGATGACCGGCTAGAGATCTCAAGCCCCGGACGCTTTCCTGGGATCGTCGATCTCGCGGATCCTCGAACCGCACCCCGCTTCGCGCGCAACCCGCGCATCGCACGCGTTTGCGCAGACCTCGAGTTCGGACAAGAGCTGGGCGAGGGCATCAGCCGCATCTATGAGGAGATGCGTCATGCCGGGCTGGACGATCCTGTGTACCTGCAGACCGGGGCGAGCGTTCGACTCGTGCTTTCTGGCGAGCCGGTGGAGCGTCGCCTCGACGTCCAGCTCACCGCCGATGCTCGGGCGATCACGTCTGCGCTCCGCGAAGCAGGGCGCCTGAGCACTGGCGAGGCCGCCGAGTTGCTCAATCGCTCGCGGCCCCACGCCCTAAAGGTGCTCCGTTCGCTGGAAACGCCCGGGATCGTGCGTCGCGTGGGCAAGGGCCCGAAGGATCCGCGGGCCTATTGGGAGCTCGCGCGGTGATGCGGTACTGGCAACGCTACTGCCAACAACTGTTTCCAGTGCGTTTCAGTAGGTCGGCGGCGAGCACCGCCGTGCTGTGATCCTGGCGGGAAGGGCGAGCGCGACGGAATCTGGGCACTCGACTGGCCGGTGACCTACGCGTCCGATTTCCACTAGTCGGCGGCGGCGCGGCACGCAATGATGCGCAGCGTGATTGAAGACTTCGAGCAGTGCTACCGCGCCGTCCGCTCGAAAGACGCACGCTTCGATGGGTGGTTCGTGACGGCCGTCACCTCGACCGGCATCTACTGCCGGCCGAGCTGCCCGGCGATGACGCCGAAGCGCGCCAACGTGCACTTCCTTCCAAGCGCCGCCGCCGCGCAGCGCGCGGGCTTCCGCGCCTGCAAGCGGTGCCGGCCCGACGCGTCCCCGGGCTCGCCGGAGTGGAACCTGCGCGCCGACGCGGTCGGGCGCGCGATGCGGATGATCCGCGACGGCTGCGTCGAGCGGGAAGGCGTGGCCGGGCTCGCGCGGCGGCTCGGCTTCAGCGAGCGCCACCTGCACCGCCAGCTCGTCGCCGAGCTGGGCGCCGGCCCGCTCGCGCTCGCGCGGGCGCAGCGCGCTCAGACCGCCCGGCTGCTGATCGAGACGACGGCGCTGCCGTTCACCGACGTCGCGTTCGCGGCCGGCTTCCCGAGCATCCGCCAGTTCAACGACACGGTGCGGGAGGTGTTCGCGACGACGCCGACGGAGCTGCGGCGGGGCGCAACGGCGACCGGCACGGGAGCGAACGGGCGGCACGGGAACGGCGACGGCACGCCTGCCGGCCCGCCGGCTCTGCTGCTGCGCCTGCGCCATCGCGCGCCGTTCGACGCGGCTGGGCTGCTGGCGTTCCTCGGCACACGCGCCGTGCCCGGCGTCGAGGCGTGGGACCCGGCCGCACGGGCCGGACCCGTCTACCGCCGCGTGCTCGGGCTGCCGCATGGGCCCGGCGTCGCAACGCTCGCGCCCGGCGATGGCGACTATGTCCGCTGTGAGCTGCGGCTGAGCGACCTGCGCGACCTCGCCGCCGCGGTGCAGCGCTGCCGCCGCCTGCTCGACCTCGACGCCGACCCGATCGCGGTCGACGACGCGCTCGCCGCCGAGCCGTCGCTCGCCGCGCTCGTCCGTAGAGCGCCCGGTCGCCGCGTCCCCGGCGCGGTCGACGGCGCCGAGCTGGCGGTCCGCGCAGTGCTCGGCCAGCAGGTGTCGGTCGCGGGAGCCCGCACGCTCGCCGGCCGACTGACGGCCGCGCTCGGGGAGCCACTGCCTGACGCCCTCGCCGACGCGCAGCTCACCCACGCGTTCCCCAGCGCCGACGCGATCGCCGCCGCCGACTCCACCGCGCTGCCGCTCACGCGCGCCCGCGCACACGCGCTGCGCGCGTTGTGCGGGGTGGTGGCGGACGGCTCGCTCGCGCTCGACCCGGGCGCGGACCGCGACGCGACGCGCGAGCGGTTGCTGACGCTGCCGGGCATCGGCCCGTGGACCGCCGAGTACGTCGCAATGCGCGCGCTCGGCGACCCCGACGCATTCCCCGCGACCGACCTCGGCGTCCAGAAGGCGCTCGAGCAACTTGGCCACAACACCGACCCCGAGCGCTGGCGCCCCTGGCGCGCGTACGCCGTGCAGCACCTCTGGGCAAGCCTCACCTGAAAGGATCGACTCCGCCATGTACACCGCCACGATCCCCACGCCCCCCGGCCCGTTCACGATCATCGCCTCCGATGAGGCGGTCTTCGCGAGCGGCTGGACCGACGACCCCGAGCGACTGCGCGCGTACATCGGCGCGCCGCTGCGGCCGGCCGGCGAGCTGACACCGCGCCGCGAGCTCGGACCGTTCACGCGCGCGATCGAGGAGTACGTCGCCGGCGACCTGACGGCGATCGACGACATCCCCGTCCGCTTCGCGTCGACGCCGTTCCACGAGCGCGCGTGGGCTCAGCTGCGGCTGATCCCCGCCGGCACGCCGGAGACCTACGGCCAGCTCGCCGCGAGATGCGCGAGCCCGAGCGCCGTGCGCGCCGCCGGCACCGCCTGCGGCCGCAATCCGGCGGCGCTGTTCGTCCCGTGCCACCGCATCGTGCGCACCGGCGGGGGCCTCGGCGGCTTCGGCTACGGCCTGCCGGTGAAGCGCTGGCTGCTCGACCACGAGCAGGGCGCCGCGACGCTCGCCGCGTGACGCTCGTCGACGAGGTCCGCGAGGGCTGCGCGTGGGTCGCGGCGCGGGCGACGCACGTGACGATCGACGAAGCCGCGATCCCGGCGTACGCGAAAGCGCTGCCCGGACCGCCCGAGCCGGACCCGGACGACGACCTGATCGACGGCCCGGCCGAGCAGCGCGCCGCGTTCCACCTCACGCTCGACGCGGTCAACTTCGGCTCGGGCTGGTTCCCGACGCTGCGCAAACGCGAAGGGCGCTCCGGCTACTGGACCGTCGCGCTCGGGCTGCGCGACCGCTTCGCCGCGCACGGCGCGTGGAGCGCGGCCGAGCTGCGCGACCTGGCCGCCGGCGAGATCGCAAGTGCGCTCGGCCAGGACCCGCAGTACGAGCTGATGGCGCTGTTCGCACGCTCGCTCAACGATCTCGGCGCGCACGTCGAGGACGACCACGGCGGCCGCTTCCTCGGACCGGTCGAGCAGGCCGCCGGCTCCGCCGTCGCGCTCGCCGAGCGCCTCGCCACGTGGGATTGCTTCGCGGACGCCTCGTTGTACGCCGGCCGTCGCATCCGCTTCTGCAAGCGCGCGCAGATCGCCGCGTCCGACCTTCATCACGCCGGCGTCGCCGACTTCGGCGGCGACCTCCACCACCTCACGCTGTTCGCCGACAATCTCGTCCCGCACGTGCTGCGGCTGGACGGAGTGCTCCGCTTCGACCCGGACTTCGTCGCGCGCATCGAGCGCGAGCAGCTGATCGCCCACGACAGCCCGGAGGAGGTAGAGATGCGCGCGTGCGCGGTCCACGCCGTCGAGCTGATCGTGCGTGAGCGCCCCGACCTGACCGCCCAGCAGGTCGACCACCTGCTGTGGCGCAGAGGCGGCGGCGCGCGCTACAAGGGGGGTCCGCGCCCGCGCTGCCGCTGCACCGCCTACTAGCCTCCGGCGGGCGATGCGCCTCGTCACCTGGAACGTCAACAGCCTCAAGCAGCGCCTCTCCCGTGTCCTCGAGCTCGTGGAGGAGCATGCGCCGGACGTGCTCTGCCTGCAGGAGACGAAGTCGGAGGCGGACGCGTTCCCGCACGACGCCCTGCGCGAGGCCGGCTACCGCGCTGCCGACCACAGCGGCGGCCGCTGGGCGGGCGTCGCGATCCTCGCGCGCGCGCCGCATGAGCTGACCGCCCCGGCGCGCGGCCTGCCCGGCGAGCCGGCGCAGGACGAATGCCGCTGGGTCGAAGCGACCGTCGACGGCGTTCGGGTCGTGAGCACGTACGTGCCCAATGGCCGCGTCGTGAACAGCGAATGGTACGCGCAGAAGCTTGACTTCCTCGCGGCCGCCGCCGAGCGGGTGCGGGAGATCCGCGCAGCGGGCGTGCCGCTCGTGGTCGCCGGCGACATGAACGTCGCACCTGAGGACCTCGACGTGTACGACCCGGCCGCGTTCGCGACCGAGACGCATGTCACGCCCGCCGAGCGCTCCGCGCTGCAGCAGCTGGCGAACGCCGCCGAGCTGCAGGATGCCTTCCGCGCGCTGCACCCCGACGAGCAGCAGTTCACCTGGTGGGACTACCGCGCCGGCCACTTCCACAAGAACCTCGGCCTGCGGATCGACCTCGCCCTCGTGAGCGGCGACATCGCTGGCCGACTCACGCGCGCCGGCATGGAGCGGCCTTACCGCAAGGGCAGAAGACCGTCCGACCACGCGCCGCTGTTGGTCGAGTGGACGGACTGACCTCCCCGCCGACCGGGCATCCTGCCCCGGTCGGGGGGAGCGTTCACGAACGATCACCGCTTCCGGGGCGCGCCCGCGCTACCGTGCCCGCCGTGCGCCGCACGAAGATCGTCGCGACCATCGGGCCTGCCTGCCGCGATCCCGAGACACTCACCCGCATGGTCGAGGCGGGCATCGACGTCGCGCGCCTCAACTTCTCGCACGGCACGCGCGACGAGCACGCCGAGAACGTGCAGCTCGTTCGCGACGCCGCCAGCCGCGCCGGACGCCAGGTGGCGATCCTGCAAGACCTGCCCGGCCCGAAGCTGCGCATCGGCCCCGTCCAGGACGATCTGATCGACCTGCGCCCCGGCAGCCGCTCACGCTCGTGATGCGGCAGCGATCAGGTCGGCGACGAGCACCGCATCGCGGTCGGCTGGCCAGAACTCGCCGCAACGTCGAGGCAAACGACGTGATCTACCTCGCCGACGGCCGCATCCGCCTGCGCGTGAGTGAGATACGCGAGGCCGAGGTCGACACGACGGTCGAGATCGGCGGCGCGCTCGCCTCTCGCCAGGGCCTCAACCTGCCGGGCTACACGCGTGGGCTGCCGTCGGTCCCGCACGAGGATCTCGAACTGCTGCGCTTCGGCGAGTCGATCGGCGTCGACCTCGTCGCGCTGTCGTTCGTGCGCGCGCCGCGCGACGTCGACGAGGTGCGCAGACACACGCGCACGCCGCTGATCGCGAAGATCGAGAAGCCGCAGGCGGTGCAGGACGCGCTCGAGATCATCCGCGCGGCCGACTGCGTGATGGTCGCGCGCGGCGACCTCGGCATCGAGCTGCCGATCGAGGATGTCCCGGTCGTACAGAAGCAGCTGCTGCGGATCGCCGGCCAGCTCGCGCGGCCCGTCATCACCGCGACGCAGATGCTCGACTCGATGGTGACCTCCTCGCGCCCGACGCGCGCCGAGGTGACCGACGTCGCCAACGCGATCCTCGACGGCACGGACGCGGTGATGCTCTCGCAGGAGACGGCGGTCGGCGCGCACCCGGTCGGCGCGGTCGAGATGATCGCCGGATCGCTCTGCGCACCGAGCGCGAGCTGCCCTACGAGCGCTGGAACGACGAGCGCGTGCGCCGCGACGCGCGCGACCCTGCCTACACGCTCGCGCACAACGCCTGCGTGGCGGCGCGCGAGCTCAAGCTCGCGGCGCTGATCGTGCCGACGCTGTCGGGCCGCTCGGCGCGGCTGATCTCCGCGCACCGGCCGAACGTGCCGATCTACGCGCTCTCGCCCGGCAAAGAGACGGTCCGTCGCTGCGGGCTGATGTGGGGCGTGGAGGCCGACTCGATGCGGCGCGGCGAGGTGACCGAGGAGCTGATCCACGACGCAGCGCGCGCGCCCTCGAGCTCGGCTGGGTCAACGCGGCGACCGCGTCGGCATCACGGCCGGTCTGCCGAGCGGCCGGCCGGGGACGACGTCGCTGTTCCAGATCCACACTGTCTGAGCCGCCGGCGAAGCTCACGTCACGTGAGGCCACGACCAGCCCGCCGAGCCCCATCGCGACCAGCACCGCGAACGCGACGATCGCCTCGGGCGAGCCAGGTCGGAGAGGTTGCCGCCGAGCGCCACCCACGCGAACGCGCGCGGCGCGCAGCCGATCGCCGTGGCCGCCGCGAACACGCGCAGGCGGACCCGCGTCAGCCCTGCCGCGTAGTTGACGAGGTGGAACGGCATCGCCGGCAGGATGCGCGCGTAGAGCACCGCGAGGAAGCCGCGCTGCGCGATCCAGTCCTGCACGACGCGCACGCGGTGGCCGGACAGCTCGTCGACGGCGCCCGGCCCGAAGCGCCGCGAGACGCTGAAGGCCGCGCTCGCGCCGACCGTCGCGGCGACGATCGCCGTCGGCGTCCCGACCGCCGTGCCGAACAGCAGCCCGCACGCGCCCGCCAGCAGCGGCCCCGGGAAGAGCGCGACGGTCAAGCCGGCGGATACGACCACGAACGCGAGCGGTCCGAGCCAGCCAAGGCCGTCGAGCGCATCGCGCAGGCGGTCCGAGGAGAGGCCGAGCG
>CAVYOK010000017.1:0-10946 GCA_963770165.1 uncultured Actinomycetes bacterium | reverse complement strand
TTCGCCGCAAGCGTGCGGATGGGCGGCGCCGGCGTCTATCGCGTGATCGCGTCGACGCGCGCGGACGCGCTGAACGCGGCGGGCTTCTCGCGAACGCTGCGCGTGCGCGTGTCGAGACGCGGCTGAGGTCGCTATCGGCGACCGGTGCGAAACGTGGCCAAGCCGGAGTGCGGCGCCCCGTGGTGACGGACACGCGGCAGCAGATCGTCGGGCGGACGACCGACCGCCAGTTGTCTCACCGGAACGAACGAGGCGAGCCGACGGTCCTCGCCTGCATCCCACTCCACCGCGACGCGCGCACCGAACAGCGTCAGGTTGACCACCTCCGCCAGCGCCGCTGACGGCGCGAGCACGCCGCGGAAGCCATGGTCGCGCAGCCGTGCGCCCTCCGCGCGACAGCGCTCGTGATCCTCGTCGACCAGCGCCTCGGGTGGGAAGCCAGCGGCTTCCGCCTTCTCGAACGTCGCATAGTCCGCGACGCGCGTCTCGCGCACGTGGAGCGCCCACAGCGGCATGTTCACCAGCCGCACCTCCGCAACCGTCGTGAGGTCCTCCGTTCGGATCAGCTCCGACCAGGCGCCCTCCGGGCTGAGACTCAGGTATTGGGTCGGTGCCTCGCGGGTGCGGTTCCAGCGCTGCGCGGTTGAGTTTGGACGCGCCCAGAGGGGCGTGTCGTAGTCCGACCAGCGATACGCGATCTCGTCAACCGCGATTCCCTGCGGAAGTCTCGTTCTACGAGCCATGCTGGGCTCGTCCAGCGTGTGCGAGCGAGAGCACCTCGTGCTCACGCGTCGGATCATCGAGCACATCGAGCACACTTGCGCCCTGCAACCCCGGGCGGGGGCGCTCCAGCCATGCGACAACGCCCTCGGGCGTCCACCCACGGCGCAGCAGCTCGACGAGCCGTGCAACGAGCAGCATCCGGCGCGAAGGATCGATCGGTCTGCCGGCCGCGAGCATGCGCTGCAGCGTGCGGTCAGACGTCCCCAGCAGACGCGCGAGCTCTCTGCGTCTAACGCGCGGAAGCGCCTGCTCGAGGCCTTCGATCAGCACCGCTGCGTCGTGCTCGCCCAGCACATGCTGGTCGAGCGCATCGCGAATCACGTGTCGGATCGCCTCGAGCCGCAGCAGCGCCTGCTCGTAGGAGTCGAGCGGACGTCTCGGGTCGTGCGCGAGCACACTCTGCGCGATCGCGAGCAAGTCGCCACGAATCTCGGCGACCGCCTCGGGATCGAGACTCGGCGGCACCGCGTGATCGATGGCCTCCGACAGCTGACGCACGGTCGCCGCCAGACGCTCGTAGAAGTCCCCATCCGCGACCGGAACCTCGTCGAGCGCGCGACTCACGCGCGCCCGCCAGAGGTCGACGACCTCGTTGAACTGCTCCAGCTCGGTCCGCTCCGCGATAGCCGCCATCGAACAGTCACCTTTCCTTGTCGTGGCAGTGTCGCACCTATCCGACAGAGTAGCGTCAGAAGCCGGACGGAGCGGCACTAGGCGCGCGGTACCGGCGGGCCGGGCGGCGCGACGATGTCCCGCCCGGTCGGGCGCATCTGCTCGTCGAGCTCGAGCTGCCAGTAGTAGCGCGTGAAGTGGCGGCCGGCGACGTACTCGCCGACGTGCGGCTCGATCCGCTCCCCGCTCGCCATCCGCACGATCAGCTCCGGGTACGTGCGGCCCGGCAGCGCGGCGTACGTCGGCGCCGGGAAGGCGCCGCCGAAGCGCGTGTTGACGTCGGTGATGCCGAGCCCGATCTCGCGGTCGCGGAACGCCTGCACCGTGCACGCCCCGCGCACGCCAAGCGCCTCGACGACGCGGCGGCCGAGCTCCACCAGCTCGGGATCGGCGAGCGGCGCGCCCTTGATCGACTCGCCGCCGCGCGACTCGAGCATCGTGCGCGGGATCACGTTGAGGCAGCGACCGTCGAGGTCGGACAGGCAGTCCATCGAGAACTCGGGCCCGTCCATCGCGCGCTGCACCATCGTCGGCTCCTTCACGTATCTGACGAAGAAGTCGGCCTCGTCGGCGTCGTGCGCCAGGTGGATCGAGCGCGCGCCCGATCCGCGCCGCGGTTTCACCATCACGGGGTAGGAGTCCGGCTGCTCGCCGGGCAGGACGGTCGGCGGCGACGGCAGGCCGTGCCGCAGCAGCAGGTGGTGCGTCTCGTACTTGTCGTACGTCGCGCGCGCGATCTCGGGGTCGGGCGTGAAGGCCGGCAGAACGCCGTCGGCGCGCGCCTGCGCGAGCACCTCGATGTCGAGGTCGGTGAGCGGGACGACGGCCCCGACGTCGTGCCGGGCGCAGAGCTTGGCGAGAAACGGGACGTACTCCGGGTCATCGATCCGCGGCGGAGCGACGCGGTGGTGGGCGGCGTACTGGGCGGGCGCGAGCGGGCTCGGGTCGGCGGCGATCACCGTCGTGTGCTGCGCGAACGCGGAGACGATGTCATAGCGCTTGCCGACGCCGGTGAGGAGGACGGCGCGACGGCCGGCCGTCGCAGGCGGCGCGGGTGTGGGCCGATCGCTCACTTGCCCCAGCCTCCCGTCTCGCCCTTGTAGAGGCCGTCGCCGCGCAGGACCATCCACACCGTCCGCGCGAGGATCTTCAGGTCGAGCGCGAGCGAGCAGTGCTCGACGTACCAGAGGTCGAGCTCGATCCGCTCGCTCCACGGCAGCGACGCGCGGCCGTTGACCTGGGCCCAGCCGGTGATGCCCGGCTTGACCCTCAGGCGACCGCGCTGGCGCTCGGTGTACTGGTCGACCTGGACCTGGACCGTCGGGCGCGGACCGACGATCGACATCTCTCCGCGCACCACGTTCCACAAGTTCGGCAGCTCGTCCAGCGACGTGCGCCGCAGGAACGAGCCGATGCGCGTGATGCGATCGTCGCCCTCCTGGATCGCGAGGCCGGCGCCGGTGAACTCCGCGCCTCTGACCATCGTGCGCAGCTTGTAGATCTCGAACGGCCTGCCGTCCCGACCGACGCGCCGCTGACGGTAGATCGGATGCCCGGGCGACTCGAGCCGGATCGCAAGCGCCGCGAGCGCGACCAGCGGAGCGCTCAACAGCGCGCTCGCGCCGCCGAGCAGCAGGTCGATCGCCCGCCTGAGCGCGCGCGTCACCGCGTGCCCTCCGCCGGCGACCAGCCGGCCTCGGTCCCGTGGCGCAGCCAGTCCCACAGCCCCGCCGCGAGCGCGGCTTGCGTAAGCACGTAATACCGCGCGACGAGCGGCAGGCGGGCCGGGATCCAGCGCGCGAGCACGGCCGCGGCGACGAGCAGGCACTGCAGCGCCATCGTGACGACGTAGACCCAGCTCGTCGTCAGCAGCAGCAGGTTCGCCATCAGCGCGAGCAGGTGCACGAACGGCATCGCATACCGCAGCACGCGGTGCGAGAGGATCATCAGCGCGTAGAGCGGGCCGTAGCCCTTCGGCGACAGCAGGCCGCCGGTGAGGACGATCGGCCAGCCGTGGCCCATCATGCGCCGCTTGCGCGCGAACTCGCCCTCGATCGAGGGGACCATCTTCTCGCTCGCCTTCGCGTCCGGCGCGTAAAGCGCCTTCCAGCCGCGCTTGACCATGTTGAACGGGAACGACAGGTCGTGGCCCATGATCGGGTCGACCTCGATGTAGGCGTCTCTGCGCGTCGCGTAGATCGCGCCGTTGCCGCCGGTGACCGAGCGCAGTCGCGACTCGCGCGCACGCAGCGCCATCTCGTAGCGCCAGTAGAGCCCCTCCTGGTTGGTCCCGCCGTCGTCGTTGACGAACGTGACGTTCCCACACACGTAACCGACCGCCGAGTCGGTTGCGAACGGAGCAACCAGGCGGCGCAAGGCGTCCGGCGCCCAGAAGGCGTTCGCGTCGGAGAAGGCGGTGATCGCGCCGCGCGCCCGGCGGACGGCCGCGTCCTGCGCGCGGATCTTGCCGCCGCGCGGCAGCTCCAGCACGACGTCGGCGCCGGCCTCGCGCGCCCGCCGCGGCGTCGCGTCGGGCGAGCCGTCGCAGGCGACGATCAGCTCCAGCTTGTCGGCCGGGTAGTCGAGCGCGCGCATATTCACGACCTTCTGTGCGATCACCGCCTCCTCCTTGTAGGCGGCGACGATGAGCGAGACGGATGGGAGCTGCGCGGCGTCATCCGCGTCGGCGACCGGGACGGCGCGCGGCGCGCGGCTCATCCGCGTCAGCAGCGCGAGCAGCAGGCCGTAGCCGAGCTGCGTGTAGACGATCAGGGCGGCGCAGCACCAGAAGACGATCGCGACGACGAGCACGGCGGGGGATGATTCCAACAAACCCGCCCACCCATCGCCGACGAGTCGCGACGCGGTGGCGGGGTAGCCTCGCCCCCATGAGCTACACGATCAAGAACCTGGCGTCGGTCGACGACTCGGCGCCGAAGTTCGGCTACGCCGAGGTCGGCGAGGCGCACTTCGCAGGCCGCGCGCTGGAGGCGGAGAGAACCGGCGTCGCCTACCACGTGCTGCGTCCGAACAGACGGCAGGGCTTCGCACACCGGCACGACGAGGCCGAGGAGGTGGCGGTAATCATCTCCGGCGGCGGGCGCGTGAAGCTGGACGACGAGGTCTGCGACATCCGCGCGCTCGACGCGATCCGCTTGGCGCCGAACGTCACGCGCCAGTTCGAGGCCGGCCCGGAGGGGATGTCGTACGTCGTGATCGGCCCGCATCACGACAGAGACGGCGAGCTGATCTACGAGGGCTTCTGGGACGACTAGCGCCGCAGCGTCTCGTACAGCGCGAGGTGCTGCGCGGCGATCGCGTCCCACGAGTAGGTGGTCGCGGCCGCCGTGCGGGCGGCGGCTCCGAGGCGCTCGCGCGCGGCCGGGTCGGCGAGTAGGCGCGCAAGCGCGTCGTGCAGGGCGGCCGCGTCCCCGGGCGGGACGAGCTCCGCTGCGCCGCTCGCGGCGACCTCGGGGAAGCCGCCGACCGCGCTCAGCAGCAGCGGCGTGCCGAACGCGAGCGCGGTGAACAGCACGCCCGACTGGTCGATCTCGCGGTAGGGCAGCACGACGAGGTCGGCGCGACGGAAGAACGCCGGCAGCTCGCGGTCGGCGACGAAGCGCGGCACGATGCGCACGTTCGCCGGCGCCGCCGCGCGCAGCGGGCCGAGGTCCATCTTGGGCAGCCCGACGACCCACAGCTCGGCGTCCTCGATCCCCCTCCACGCCTCCAGCAGCACGTCGATCCCCTTGTACGGGCGCAGCAGGCCGAAGCACAGGACGACGGGCTTGTCGGTGGCGGCCAGCTCGGGCGGAAGTGGAGCGGGATCGCGCAGCTGCGCGAGGTGCGCGAACGCGCCGTGCGGGATCACGTGCACGCGCCGCGGGTCGATTCCCAGCTCCTCCCGCAGCCGACCAGCCCCGTGCTCGGAGTGCACGACGACCGCATCGACGCGCTCGTACAGGCGCCGCTGCGCGTCGAGCTGGCCCGGTCGCGGCTCGCGCGGCAGCACGTCGTGGGCGGTCAGCGCGAGCGGCCGCGAGCGGGGTAGGAGGTGGACGTCGAGCGGCTGCACGGTCAGCCACTGGAAGTGCGCGACGTCGGCCGCGCGCGCATGCCGGGCGTATCGCAGCATGTCCGGCACGTGCTGCGCGAGCTTCGCCGCGCGGCGCGTGCGCGAGCCGGCGGCGCCCGGTGCCCAGCGGTAAAAGCGCTCGTCGACCGCGTAGCCCTCCGCGCGCGGGACGTCGCCGTAGGCGAAGCGGCTCGTGACCAGCTCCACTCGCGCGCCAGTTCGCGCGAGCGCACCCGCCAGCGCGTGGTCGTACGGCGGCGTGAAGGCGGACGGGTCGACGAGCTGGACGCTGAGCGGTGAGGCGGCCATCTGCGGCATGATCCCCGACCTCCCCGTCATGAGCGTCGAGGTCTCCTACTGCATCGTCAACACCGAGCAGCGCGTGCTGCTCGAGCGCTGCCTCGACGCGATCGCGCGCGAGCAGGCGACGCTGCCGTTCGAGACCGAGGTGCTCGTGCTCGACAACGCCTCGCACGACGGCTCCATCGGGATGGCGAGAGCGCACCCGGTCGTGACCGAGCTGATCCGCCGCCCGCAGCGGCGCGGCAAGGCGGAGAACGACAGCGCGCTGATGCAGCGCGCCCGCGGGCGCTGGTGCCTGCTGCTGAACGAGGACTCCGAGCTGCTGCCGGGCGCGACCGCGGCGCTGCATGCGGCCGCCGCGGAGCATCCGGACGTCGGCGCCGCCGGCGCGAAGCTGCTGCGTCCCGACGGCCGCCAGCAGCCCTCGGCCTGGCGCTTCCCGACACCGTCGACCGCGCTCGCCGGCGCGCTCTTCCTGCACAAGTGGCTGACGGTCGAGAGCAAGGGCGCGGAGGTGCGCGACGTCGACTGGGCGCAATCGGCCGCGCTGCTCGTGCGGCGCGAGGCCGCCCAGCGGATCGGCTGGATGGATCCGGCGTTCTTCGTCTACTCCGACGAGGTCGACTTCTGCAAGCGCCTGCGCGACGCGGGCTGGCGCGTGCTGTACGTACCGCAGGCGGAGGCGACCCACCACGAGCAGCTGTCGACCGGCAACGTGCCGACGCGGCGGATCGTGGAGCTGTCGCGCAACCGCGAGCGCTACATGCGCAAGCACCACTCGGCGCTGGCGGCGCTGATCGTGCGCTGGCTGACGGCGTGGACGTACGCGGTCCGCGCGGCGGGGGCGAACGTACTGCCCGGCCACGACCCGGCGCGCTACTGGCAGCACGTGCGCGCGACGCTGCACCCCGAGCGAGGCGAGGGCCTGCGCGAGGCGGCCGCGGACTGGAACCGGGGCACGCGGCTCTAGGCGGGGGCGTCGCCGGCGGTCCGGCGGGGGCGGCGCAGGCGCGTGACGAGCGTGCGGATGAGCGCACGCTCCTCGGGGCGGTAGAAGCCGGTGAGGCCGAGCACGACGGGCAGCAGCAGGGCGAGCGCGGCGCGGCTGATGAAGCCGGCGGCGCCTGCCGTGGGCAGCAGCAGCTCGCCCGCGCCCGACAGGCCACCGAGCACGAGCGCGAGCTGGGCGATGCGGCGCCATTCGAAGGCGATCTCGAACAGGCTGCGCGTCAGCAGGCGCATCACGACGAGCATCGCGACGTAGGCGCCAGCCAGCGCGAGGCCGGCGCCGGCGATCCCGAGCCCCGGCGTCAGCACGACCAGCAGCACCACGTTGACCGCCAGACCGACGGCAGCCGCGGGGAAGTTGCGCGTCGTCACCTCGGCACGTCCGGCGATCACGACGAAGATCACGAACAGGCCGTAGAGCGACCAGCCGAGTGCGAGCCACGGCAGCGCCTTGTGCGCGTCGAAGTAGGCGGGCGCCGCCAGCAGTCTCGTGAACCAGCGCCCGAGCAGCAGCAGGCCGGCGACGGCCCAGCCGGTGACGAGCAGGTAGTACGTGGCGACGAACGCGTAGAAGCGGCTCGCCTCTCTGTCGTCCTCGATCGAGTAGGCGAGCGGCGGCCAGCTGTACTGGAAGGCGCGCGCGACGAAGCCGGTGACGCCGGCGAGCTTGATCGCGATCGAGTAGACGCCGGCGGTCGCGGCGCCGTAGCGGTGGAACAGGTACCAGCGGTCGACGAGGTTGAGCGCGTAGACGGACGCGTCGGCCGGGACGGTCGGCAGCCCGAAGCGCAGCAGCCGCGTGAGCGAGTGGAGTCTCGGGTGGTCGGCGCCGCCGCGGCGCGGCAGCAGACGATGCGCCATCGAGAGCCACAGGCCGAGCAGCACGACGGTCGAGGCGGCGTAGTTGCCGAGCAGCAGGCCGCGCGCCTGCTGGTCCTCGAAGACGACGAGCCAGACGGTGAGCGCGATCGTCAGCAGCACGTTGCTGACCGAGGAGATCGCGTACGCGCGGGCGCGCTCGTCGACGCGCAGGAGCGCGTAGGCGAGCTCGAGGTTCGTGAACGTCCACAGGCCGAGCACGGCGATGCGGAAGACGGTCGCGTCCTCCTGGTCGAGCACGAGGCGCGAGAGCGGCTCGGCGAACGCGACGAGCGGGATCGCGCAGAGCGTCGTGGCGACGAGCAGGAAGCCGGTCGAGCGACGTGCGAGCGCGTCCTGGCGCGCGCGCTCCCCGTCGGCGTAGTGGTAGCGCACGAGCGACTCGCCGACCCCGAGGCGGATGAGGATCGACAGCAGCACGATGCCGGTCATCAGCAGCTCGGCGACGCCGTACTGCGACTCGGTCACGTGCCGCGTGTAGACCGGCAGCAACGCGACCGCGAAGACCTTCGAGACGATGTCGCCGACCTGGTAGGCCGCGGTCGTCTTCAGCAGCCGCTGGAGGAGGGCGCGCATGCGCGCGGGACGCTACCCATCGCGGCGGGTGGCCGGCGGGCCGCTGCCACAATGAGGATGTGGAGTCGCTGAAGGGAAAGCTGCTGCTCGCCTCGCCCGGTCTCGAGGACCCGAACTTCGCGCGCACGGTCGTGCTGATCGCCGAGCACACCGAGGAAGGCGCGATGGGGCTCGTGCTGAACCGCCCGGCTGACGTGACGGTCGGCGAGAGCGCGCCCGAGCTGGAGGAGCTCGTCGACGCCGCCGAGCCGATCTACGTCGGCGGGCCGGTGCAGCCGACCGCGGTGATCGTGCTCGCCGCCTTCACCGAGCCGGCCGCCGCTGGGCTGATGATCAGCGACGACATCGGCTTCCTGTCGGCGCAGCTCGACATCGCCGAGTCGGCCGCCGTGACGAAGCGCACGCGCGTGTTCGCCGGCCACGCCGGCTGGGGTCCGGGCCAGCTCGACGAGGAGATGGAGCGCGAGGACTGGATCGTCGAGACGCCGCGCCCCGACGAGCTGTTCGCGTCCGACCCTGACGCGCTCTGGAGCCGCGTGCTCACGCGCAAGGGCGGCACGTTTGCGCTTGTCGCGCGCATGCCGCTCGATCCGTCGCTCAACTAGCGCGCGAGGAGCGTCCAGATCCGCCGCACGAGCGCGTCGGCGTCGGGGTCGCCGGCCTCGGCCTTGGCGACGAGCTGCGGCAGGCCGGTGTGGATCGCGAAGCCGTCGCCGAGCGTCCAGGCGGCGATCACGGGGACGCCCGCCTCTGCGCCCGCCTGGCCGTCGAGTCTCGCGCCCGGCATCACGCCGGCGAGCGTCTCGAAGCGCTCGTAGCCGGCGAACGCGCCGCTCGTGCCCTCGAACAGCCCGAGCGTCCCCTCCTCGTACGTCGTGATCGTCGCCGGCACGGTCGCGCTCGCGCGTGCGAGCGGCTGGCGCGGCCGGGCGCCGAGCGCGTCGGTCGGCTGCGGCGCGGACGACGCGCGCAGCGTGCCGCCGTCGAGCCGGACCGTGCGGCGCAGCGCGTCGACGCCGGGCGACCAGACCTGACCGCCGTCGCGCACCCAGCGGCGCAGCTTCGCGCGCAGCCGCGGCGTGACCCAGCGCGGGTTGCCGGCCAGTACGACGCCGCGGTGCGTGCCGAGCGGCGGGCCTTTGCCGCTCGCCAGCGCGACGTCCGTCGTGAGGTCGTAGCGCAGCAGGTTGTCGTCGAGGAAGCGCAGCAGCGCGCCCTCGCCCTGCGCGACCCCCGCCGGCATGCCGTGCGCGAACGGGCGCGTCAGCAGCGCGCTGGCGCGCGGTCCGGCGTCGAGCACGTTCGGGAGCCCGTCGCCGTCGTCGTCGACCGCGTTGCGGCCCTGCCACGTGAGTGCCGGCAGCACGACGAGCACCGCGCGCGCCTTCGGCGAGCGCACCACGAGCGGAACAGTGGTGCGGTGGCCGTCGCGACGCGTCGCGAGCGTCAGCTCGTACAGGCCGGACTGGCCGCGCGGGACGCGCACGCGCAAGCGCGCGCCGTCGCCCGCGCCGCGCGCAAGCACCTCCGAGTCGCCGTGGCGCCGCAGTGCCCACGCGTACTCGCGCCCACGTGCGTCGACGAACACGACGGCGACCTTGCCGGCCTCGACCGGCACCAGCGGCGGCGCGGCGGCAAGCCGACGGATCGTCACGCCGGCATGGCCGGGCAGCGGCGCGCGCGACGCACCGGCGCTCGCGCCGCGAATCGGTCCCCGCCCGCCCAGCCGCCGGGGGAACGTACCCACGTTGCCCGAGCGGTCGGCGACGAGCAATCCCATCAGGTAGGTGCCGGGCGGCGCCGGGCGACCGTCGAGCGTGCCGTCCCAGCTGGCGGTGCGCCCGCCGAACGGGACGTGCAGCTGCCCGACGCGCCGCGGCGGCGAGACGTCGGTGCGGTAGATCAGCACGCGGGCGCTGCGACCCTCCAGCCCCTTCAGGTGGATCGTGACCGCGGCGACGTCGCGCTGCGGCAGGAACGCCGGCCCGTCCCCGGCGTGCGGCGCGACGTCCGTCACGAGCGGCCGCGGCGATCTCGTGTCGACGCGGATCGCCTGCGCGAGGTCGATCGTGCGGCCCTGGTGGATCAACGCGACGCGGACTCTGTAGGAGCCGTCGCGCACGACGGCGCCGCCGTCCGCGCGACCGTTCCAGAACAGCACGAGGCGCTTGCGCTTCGGCAGGTAGCGCCCGTCGACGAGCCGCCGCACGATGCGGCCCTCGTTGTCGACGATCGAGACGCTCACGTCGTCGCCGTCATCGATCCAGAACGAGATGCGCGCTCTGTTCACGCGCGCATCCGGCGTCGGCGAGAAGACGCTGAAGATGTGCGGCCGCACGACGAGCGGCGGCGAGCTCTTGAGCTTCTGCGTGACGACGAACGCGCCGAGCGTCGCGAGCACGAGCATGCCGAACGCGATGCGGGCGAGGCGCGTCACCGCAGCGCTGCCTCCTCGACCGGCACGAGCGCGACGTTCGGGACCTCGAACGAGTGGAAGGCGGCGAGCCCGCGCGGGTCGCGCGCGCACAGCACCGTGCGGATCGAGCCGCCGTGGCAGACGACCAGCGCCGTGGACTCGTCGCCCGCAGGCGATCCGCTTGCGGTCGACGAAGGGCGAAACCCGTCTTCGTCGAGCGCCGCCTCGACGTCG
>CAVYOK010000016.1:0-45711 GCA_963770165.1 uncultured Actinomycetes bacterium | reverse complement strand
TCCATTCGTTCGGATCGAACTCGACCGCCGGCTCGACGGCGCGGTGCACCGACCAGCGGAGGCGGCGGCGAGACGCCGAGCGTTGCATCGCACTAGCTTCGAGCGCCGCCGCCGGGCCGGCAATGGTGTGGACACGCACGGGAAGCTCGTGCGCGCCGTACTTGCGTCTCCGAGACCCTCGGCCCCACTGCCCAGCAGTGTGGATCTGGTATAAACGGCCGAGCGCCGGAGCATCCTGGCTGCAGCGATGCGACCGGGTGGGGGAGTTCGATCGGGGGAAAATTGGGGATTCGATCCGACGTCGGCTCGAGCCGCGCGACGTCCGTTAACGATTGGGAAGTGATCAAGGACGATCTCGCCGCGCCGGATGTCGGCACCGTCTGGGATCTCTGCATCGCGATCGAGTACGAGCGCGATCAGCTGGTGCAGGGGCTCGCCAGGTGGCTCGGCCCGCCCGCGGATCTGAAGGTGCTCGATGCCGCGTGCGGCAGCGGCTTCCCCGCTCTCGACCTTCACCAGCTCGGGTATGACGTCACGTGCACGGACGCGAGCGGGCCGATGCTGGACCGGTTCAGGCTCAACGCACGGGCGGCGAACGTCGAGCTCGAGCCGATCAGGGCGCGGTGGGAGGAGCTCGACTCGCTCTTCGACGAAGACTTCGATGCCGTCCTGTGCCGCGGTTGCTCGTTTCTCTACGCGGGCACGTTCGACGACGACGTCGATCCTGACCTGACGGCGCTTGACGCCTCGCTGGCGAGCTTCCGACACGCGTTGCGCTCCGGCGGACGGGTGTACGTGGACGCCCCGCTCGAGGAGAACATGGGCGAGGAGAGGCCGCATTGGACCGAGCACGCGCCCCGCGTGATCGACGGCCACCGCATCGAGATGCGCGAACGCATAAGCGCCGATCGTCAGGCGCGCATCCGCAGGTGGGAGGTCGAGCTGACCATCGACGGGACGCCCTACTCGCTCCAGCGCAGGTCTCACTACATGACGCACGGCGATCTGCTTGACCTGATCCGCCGCGTCGGCTTCGAGGACGTGAGGCGCGTCGAGGTCAGCGGCGAGAGCTACGCCGTCTTCGTGGGCCGCAAGCCGTAGCTCTCCGGCCCAGCGCGTAGACGCGCCCGGTCGGCGAGAACCCGAGCACGCGCTCCCGAGACTCCGGAAGGATGTCTGCCATGGGTGGGGTGGCGATCGTGCTGTTCTGCGACCTGGTCGACTCGACCGCGTTGCTGGCGCGCCTCGGCGACGACCGCATGGAGGCCGTGCGCCGAAGGCACGTCGCCGACGTGAGCGACGCGGTCGCCGCCGCCGGAGGCCGCGTGGTCAAGTTGCTGGGCGACGGCGCGATGGCGAGCTTCGCCAGCGCGCTCGGCGCGCTGCATGCCGCCGCGGCGATCCAGTCGGCGGTCGTGCGCTTGGACGGCGAGCACGACGGGCTCGGCATCGCGGCACGCGTCGGGGTTGCGGCCGGCGAGCCGATCGCGGATGGCGAGGACCTGCACGGGATGCCGGTCGTGATCGCGAGCCGCCTCTGCTCGGCGGCCGACAGCGGCGAGGTGCTCGTGCAGGAGCTGGTGCGCGATCTTGTCGCCTCGCGCGACGCGGTCGTGCTCGACGAGGCGCGCTCGTACTCCCTCAAGGGGCTCCCACGCGCCGTGCGAGCGTCGCGCCTGCGCTGGCGCGAGCTGGCGCCGACCGCGACGTCCCCCGTCGTGCAAGCTCACGCGACCGCGGCGGTCGCGCCGGAGAACGGCCGACCGCCGGGCGGCATCCCGTTGCCGCGTGCGCTGGCCGCCTACGCGAGTGAGCCGCTGATCGGTCGCGACCGCGAGATCGGCGCGCTGCGCGACGCGACCTCGACGGCCAGCGGCTGCCGGGCGGTGCTGGTGCTGGGCGAGCCGGGGATCGGCAAGACGCGCCACGCCGCAGCGTCTGCCGCGGACGCGCATGCGCGCGGCGCCGTCGTGGTGATGGCACGTTGCCCGCCTGAGCCGGTGATCGCCTTCGAGCCGTGGGTGCGGGCGATCGGCGAGCTGGCGCTGGCCGGCGACGAGGCGTGGCGGTCGCAGCTGGCGGAGGCCGCGGGCGCGGAGCTGGCGGCGCTCGTGCCGGAGCTGAGCGCGAACGGGAGATCGCTCGTCGGTCCCGACGGCTTCGGGATTGGTCTCGCGGCCGCGGAGGGCGCGCGCTACCGCCTGCTGCGCGGGATCGGCGCGGCGCTCGCGTGCGCCGCGGGCGCCGCGTCGCTGCTCGTCGTGCTCGACGACGCGCACTGGTGCGACCCGGCCTCCGCCGAGGCGCTCCGGCACCTGCTCCAGAGCCCGTCGATCGGCGCGCTGGTGCTGGTGGCGACGGCGCGCGACAGCGAGCTGGGACGCGGTCATCCCGTCTCGCGTGTGCTCGCGGACCTGCGCCGCACGCGCGATCTGAGCGAGCTGCGCCTCAGCGGCCTCGACGCGCACGGTCTCGCGGCGCTTGTGAGCGAGCGGGTGGGACGCGCGATCACGCCGCGCCTCGCGTCGCAGCTCCACGCGCGCACGGCGGGCAACCCGTTCTTCGCGGCCGAGCTCGCACGCCACCTCGATGAACGCGGCGCGCTGCGCGACGACGAAACGCTCGACGCGACGCCCGCCCCAGACGCGGTCGCTGACCTGGTCGAGGAGCGCCTTGCGCGACTCGACGCGCCGACCGAGCGCCTGCTCGTCGCAGCCGCCGCGATCGGGCCGTCAGCGCCGGTTGCGCTCGCCGCTCGCGCTGCGCGGCTCGACGAGGACGACGCGTCGCGCGCGGTGCAGGCCGCGCTGTCTGAGCGTCTCGTCCACGAGGTCGTGGCCGCACGGGCGACGATCGCCTTTCCGCACGCGCTCGTGCGCGAAGCGCTGCAGGCGCGTATCGGCGGCGCCGACCGCGCGCGCGTGCATCTCGCGATCCGCGACGCGCTCGAAGGCGACCGCGATGTCGAGCCGGCCGAGCTGGCACGCCACGCTGGCCTCGCGGTCGGCCTGACCGGTCCTGCCCCGGCGCTCGCCGCGCATCGGCGTGCCGCCGAGGCCGCCGCCGCTCGTCACGACCACGAGCAGGCCGCGGCGCATCTGCGGGCGGCGCTTGCGCTCGTGGCCGACGACGACCTCGCGGCGCGCGCGCCGCTGCTGCTCGAGCTGGGCGAGCAGCAGCTGCTCGCGGGCGATCTGATGCGCGCACGCCATGCCTTCCGCGCGGCGTGCGCTGCGGCGCGCACCACCGGCGACCCCGTCACGTTCGCGCGCGCCGCGCTCGGCTTCGCGGGCGGCCACGTCGGCTTCAGCTGGGAGGCGGGCCTCGACGACGAGGCGACGGCGCCGCTGCTGCAGGAGGGACTCGACGCGCTGGGGGAGCGCGAGCCGCTGCTCGCCCTGCGCCTGACGCTGCGGCTGACCCACGTGCTCGCGTTCACCGTCGACCATGCGCGGGTGCGGTGGCTCGTCGCGCACGCCCAGCGGCTCGGAGCGCGGCTCGGCGACGACGAGGCGCACGTGCTCACGCGTCTCACCGAGGTGCAAGCCGCGTTCATCCGCAATCGCGACCCGCTCGATACCTCACAGCTGCTCGACGCGCTGCTGGGGCTGCGCGAGCCGGCTGAGCGCTGCGGACGCGACGACCTGCTGTTCCGCGTCGTGATGTTCGAGTCGATGGCCCACTACTACCGCGGGCGTCCGGCCGAATGCGACCGGGCGATCGAGCGGGCAGCGGAAATCGCCGCGCGCCTGGGCAGCCCGCGCTTCAGTTGGGAGATCGAGCTCGTCCGCAGCTGGCGACTGCTGGACGGTGGGCAGCGGGCGGCGGGCGAGGCGCTGCTGCGCAGCGCTGGCGCGAAGGTCCGGCTCCTGCGCCCCGACATCCACATCACCGTCGAGCTCTTCGGGCTGACGCTGAGCGAGTGGTTCTACGACGGGCGGATCGAGCCGCTGCTCGCCGCCTCTCGTGCGCGGGACGCGGTAGGGCCGATCCCGTTCATCTCCGCCACGATGGCGTGGTCAGCCGCGGTCCTGGGCGACCATGAGCGGGCACGCCGCATGCTGACCGAGCTGCTGGCCGACGACGGCGAGCGGTTGCGCGGGCCCGACGGACACGTGCCCGCGGCGCTCATGCACCTGGCGAACACCGCGTTCGAGATTGGCGACCGCAGCGTCGTGCCGCAGCTGCGGGCGATGGTCGAGCGGCTCCGCGGACAGGTGATCCAGGGGGCGCCGATGGCGGTGTTCGGGCAGTTGCCGGAGTGGCTCCTCGGACGTCTCGAGCTGACGGCGGGTCGACCCGCCGCGGCCGTTGAGGAGCTGCGCGCCGCGGTCGCGCGCGCCGACGCGATCGAGCTGCTGACGATGAGCGGCTGGGCGCGCGTGGACCTGGCCGTGGCACAGCACCGCTGCGGCGAGGCGGAGGCGGCGCGCGCGACGCTCGCCGAGGCGGAGGCGCTCGCGGAGAGCTCCGGCATGGCGTTGATCTCCCAGCAGGCCGCGGTCGCGCGCGCTGAGCTGGAGGGGCGCGCCCGGCCGCAAGTGGAGCACGCGGCCGCGCGGCCGCGCGCGCTGCGCGCCATCACTGCACGCACCGGCCGGCGCACGCTCGCGACGATGGTGCGCGGACTCGACGACGCGGCGCTCGAGCGACGCTTCGCGGAGCCGGGCCGCCAGCGAGCTCTGATGCGGGCCCAGGCGCGCGCGTTCCAGCCGTCCGAGGCCGGCGACCTGCGCGCCGTCGTCGCCTACGAGGTGGAGCCGTTCGCGATCGAGGCGCCGCCGGACGCGCCTTGGCGCTGGGCGATCGAGCTCGACGGCCCGGCCGGCCGCGCCCGGCTGGTCGACCCCGCCCCGCTCGATGCCACCGCGACGATCCACATCGGCCTCGCCGACTGGGTGCGCACGACCGCCGGCCTCCAGAACCCGCTCTACGCGATGGTCGCGGGGCGTTGCAGCGTCGAGGGCGACGTCCGCGTCGCCGCCCGCCTCGAGTCGCTGTTTGGCGTCCGCTAGGGGGCCTGTCGGCGCACCGACTGCTACCGTGCGGGGCGCGAGCGACGAGGTTGCTCGCGAGGTTCTTTGCTCCTGAGGGCGCCACGCGCGGTTGGGGACAGTCGAATCTCCCCACCACATAGCGCCGGTGCGCGATGCGCCGGCCGTCCGAGGAGCAGTACATGCAGCAGTCCACCTTCGCCGAGCTCGGCGTGTCCAAGGCCGTGTCCGGCGCGCTGCGCGCGCGCGGGATCGAGCGGCCGTTCGCCGTGCAGCAGCTCGTGATCGGCGACGTGCTCGAGGGCCACGACGTGCTCGTCGAGTCCCCTACCGGCTCGGGCAAGACGCTCGCGTTCGGGATCCCGCTCGTCGACTCCGTCGAGCCGGGCAAGCGCGCCGGTCGTCGTCCCGGCGAGCCGGGCGCGCTCGTGCTCGCGCCGACGCGTGAGCTGGCGAGCCAGATCGTCGACGAGCTCGACGCGATCGCTCGCGCACGCCAGCTGTCGGTCGCGGCCGTCTACGGCGGCGCCGGCATCACCCCGCAGATCAGAGCGGCGCGCCGCGCCGACGTGCTCGTCGCGACCCCCGGCCGGCTCGTCGACCTGCTCGACCGCAGAGCCGTCTCGCTCGGCGAGGTCGAGGTGCTCGTGCTCGACGAGGCCGACCGCATGCTCGACATGGGCTTCCGCCCGGTCGTCGACCGGCTGGTAGCGCTCACGCCCGAGGATCGCCAGACGATGTTGTTCTCCGCGACGCTCGCCGGCGAGGTGGACCGCATCGCGCGCGCGTACACGCAGGCGGCGAGACGGCACGCGCATCGGCCGCCGCAGCAGGCACGTGGCAAGGTCGAGCATCGCTTCGTGAAGGTCACGCGCGAGCGCCGCACCGACCAGCTCGTCACCGAGCTGACGGAGCAGGAGCGAGGCCGCACGCTCGTGTTCGTGCGCACGAAGCGCGGCGCCGACCGGCTCGCGAAGCAGCTCAGCCGCGTCGAGACGGTCAAGGTCGCCGCGATGCACGGCGACAAGTCGCAGAGCCAGCGCGAGCGCGCGCTCGCGCAGTTCGAGTCGGGCCGCATCGACACGCTCGTCGCGACCGACGTCGCCGCGCGCGGGATCGACGTGCGCGACGTCACGCACGTCATCAACTACGACGCGCCCGGCGCGACCGATGACTACGTGCACCGCGTCGGTCGCACCGCGCGCGCCGGCGCCGAGGGCGTCGGCATCACGTTCGTGCTCGAGGACCAGGTCCGCGAGGTCGTCGCGATGGTCGCCGGGCTCGGCCTCCACCGCGAGCTGGAAGCGGGCGGGCTGCCGGTCAGCGCGCGCGCGACCAGCACGCCGTCGATCAGCGGCGGGACGGCGCGGCGGCGGCGCGGACGCGGCCGCAGCGGCCGCAGCGGCCGCCCGCGGCCGGTCGCCTGAGCGCGCGAGCGACGGAAGCCTCGCTCCAGGCGAGGCTTCCGCGCTTCGGTCTGGATGCGGCGGCGCGTCAGTTGAAGGCGTACTGCTCGTACTCCGCCACGTTGTCTCTCGTCACGGTCGCGGCTGGGACGATGATCTGGCGCGGGACCTCAGGCGGCACGAGCTCCGGGAAGCCCTCGCCGCGCGCGATCAGGCGCGCCATGTTGACGGCCGAGGCCGCCATGTTCGGGTTGTAGAGGAACGTCGCGGCGTAGAGGCCGCCCTCCTCGATCTGGGCCATCGCGTCCTGCGAGCCGCCGACGCCGGTCAGGAACATCTCGTCGTCGCGGCCGGCGTTGCGGATCGCCTGCACGATGCCCTGCGCCATGTCGTCGTCGTGCGTGTAGACGGCGTCGATTCTGTCCTGCGCCTGCAGGATCGTCTCCATCACTCTCAAGCCCATGTCCGGGTTGAAGTCGGCGGGCTGTCTGGCGACGATCTCGATCCCGCCGTCGCGGCAGACCTTCCTCAGCTGGTCCGCGAAGCCTCTCGTGCGCTCCTCGGTCACTGAGATGCCGGCCAGGCCCTGGATCTCGACGACGTTGCCCTCGCATCTGAGTCGGTCGGCGATGTAGTCGGCCGCGAGCACGCCGATCTGGTAATTGTCGCCGAGGATCGTGGCCGTCGCCGCATCTGGCTCGGTGAAGAGCCGGTCGACGTTGACCACGGGGATCCCGGCGGCCTCCGCTCTCTGTGCCACCGGCGTCAGCGCCGCGCCGTCCTGCGGCAGCACCACGAGCACGTCCGGTCTGTCCGGGATCACCTGCTCGATCTGCTGCGCCTGCGAGTCCGAGTCGGCCGCCTCGAGCAGCCGGAATCTCACGTCGTCGTACTGCTCGGCGGCCGCCTGCGCGTTCTTCGAGATCGCGCCGAGCCAGCCGTGGTCGGTCGGCGGCACGCTCGCCACGATCGTGACCGGACCGCTCTCGCTCGCGCCGTCGCCGGCAGTATCCGTCGTCTGGGCGGTGTCGGCGGAGCCGCCGCCGCCGCTCTCCTCGTCATCGCCGCACGCTGCCGCGCCGAGCGCCAGCAGCATCGCGACGGCGAGGACCGTCAATCGTCGCAACAGCGACATCGTCGTCCTCCTCCTCTTGTCGGACGTCTCTCACAGTCGCGCCTCCGGTCGCTGGAGCAGGACCGCCCCGAGGACGATCGCTCCCTTGACCACCTGCTGGACCTCGGTCGCGAGGTCCAGCTGTGTCATCAAGCTGAAGATGAGCGCGAACGTCAGCACCCCGAGGAACGTGCCTCCGATCGTCGCCCGCCCGCCGGCGAGGCTCGTGCCGCCGATCACGACAGCGCCGATCGCGTCGAGCTCGTAGAGGTTCCCGCTCACCGGCGAGGCGCTGCCAAGGCGGGCGCACAACAGGATCGCCGAGACGCCGACGAGCACGCCCATCAGCACGTACACGCTCAGGATCGTGCGGCGCACCGGCACGCCCGCGATTCGCGCCGCCTCGCGGTTGCCGCCGACCGCCACGATGTAGCGGCCGTAGCGCGTGCGGTTGAGCACCAGCCAGGCGGCGATCACGATCCCGAGGAAGACGTACACCGAGACGGGGATGCCGAAGATCCGGCCGGTGCCGAACCACAGCAGCGAGAACGGCGCGGGGTCGCCGAACGAGCCGCCGTTGAGCTCGAGCAGGCCGACCGGCAGCTTGTCGTTCAGCAGCAGCGCGACGCCGCGCGCGATCGAGAACATCGCGAGCGTCGCGATGAACGGCACGACGCGGCCGTAAGCGATCGCGATCGCGTTGATCGAGCCGATCAGCGTCGCGAACGCCAGCGCGCCGGCGACGAACAGCAGCGTCGAGCCCTCGGGGTCCACCAGGATGCCGCCGAACATGCCGGCCGCCGCGAGCGCCGAGCCGACCGACAGGTCGATGCCGGCCGTCGCGATCACGAACGTCATGCCGATCGCGAGCACGCCGACGACGCTCGCCTGCGTGAGCATGTTGCGGACGTTGTCGATCGTCGGGAAGCTGTCCGGCTTCAAGATCGCGCCGGCGACGAACAGCAGGACCACGACGATCACAAGCGCGTACTCCTGGAGGCGGATGCCGGCGAAGCGCTTCTCGGTCAGCTGGTCGGCTGGGGCGGGTGCCGCGCCGCGGTCGGGTGCGGACGACGTGCTCATCTGACCTCCTCGATCAGGTCGGCGGTCTCGGCCGGCGCGACGGCGTGGCGCAGCAGCTCGCGCTCGGTCGCGCGCTCGCCCGCGACCTCGAAGACGGTGCGGCCCTCGCGCATGACGAAGATGCGGTCGCACAGCCCCACCAGCTCGCCGTTGTCGGACGAGACGACGAGGATCGCCACGCCGTCTGCGGCGAGATCGGCGATCACGCGGTAGAGCTCCGCCTTGGTGGACACGTCGACGCCGCGGGTCGGCTCGTCGAGCAGCAGCACGCGGCAGTGGTGCAGCAGCCAGCGCGCGAGCACGACCTTCTGCTGGTTGCCGCCCGACAGCTCTCTCACGACGCGCTCGGCGTCGTCGGGGACGGTGCTGAGGCGCCGCAGCTGGGCACGCGCGGCGTCGCGCTCGGCGCGCACGTTCAGCAGGCCGCGTTCGAACCGGCCGAGGTCGACAAGGGTGACGTTCTTCGTCTGGCTCCACCCGAGCAGCAGGCCCTGGGACTTGCGGTCCTCCGGGGCGAGCCCGAGGCCGGCGGCGATCGCGCGGTCGGGCCGGCCGGGCGGGAGCCGTCTGCCGTTCACGCGCACCTCGCCGGCGTCCGGCGCCTCGAGGCCGTAGATCGCGCGCAGCAGCTCGGTGCGGCCTGAGCCGACGAGCCCGCCGAGGCCGACGACCTCACCGGCCCGCACCTGGAGGCTCACGTCGCGGACCTCGGGCAGCCGCCGCAGGCCGTGCACCTCCAGCACCACGTCGCCCTCCGCAGGCCGCCGCTCGGGGTAGAGCTGCTCGACCGCGCGGCCGACCATCAGCTCCACGAGCCGCTCGGTGGGCGTGGCGGCGGGCAGGCCGGTGGCGGTGGTGCGTCCGTCGCTCAGCACCGTCACGCGGTCGCCGATGCGGCGGATCTCGTCGAGGCGGTGCGAGATGTAGACGACCGCGACACCGTCTGCCGTCAGCCGCCGCACGACCTCGAACAGCGTCTCGATCTCCTCGTCGTCGAGGATCGCGGACGGCTCGTCCATGATCAGCAGCCGCACGTCATGCGAGAGGGCGCGCGCGATCGAGACGACCTGCTGGGCGGCGGGCCGCAGCTGCTCGACTCTGCGGCGCGGGTCGATCCGCTCGTGGCCCAGGCGCGCGAGCAGCGCGGCCGTGTCGCGGCGCATCCGCTCAAGGTCGAGGAACGGTCCGCGGCGCGGCTCGTGCGCGAGGAAGACGCTCTGCGCGACCGTCAGCTCCGGCACGAGGTCGAGCTCCTGGTAGATCGTCGCGACGCCGCGTCTGAGCGACGCGGCCGGGTCGCCGACCGGCAGCGGCTCGCCGCCGAGCAGGATCTCGCCGGCGGTCGGCTCGACCACGCCCGAGACGCACTTGATCAGCGTCGACTTGCCGGCGCCGTTGGGTCCGAGCAGGCAGTGCACCTCGCCGGCGCGCACGTCGAAGTCGACGCCCTGGAGCGCCTTCACGCCCGGGTACTCCTTGACGAGGCCGCGCACCTCGAGCGTCGGCGTCGCCATCAGCCCACCACCAGCGGTCGCAGCGTGCGGTGCGCGATCTCGAGGCCCTGCTCGACCTTCTCGGGGCTTCCGCCCCAGACGGGGTCCTCGTGCTCGACCGACAGCGTTCCGTCGAAGCCGCCCTCGTAGAGCGTGTCGACGTAGCGGCTGAAGTCGACCTGTCCGAGCCCGGGGATGCGGTAGCGCCACCAGCCCATGTCCCACGGGTCCTCCGTGCGCGTGGAGGTGCGCCCGAAGAAGCCGTAGCGGTTGCGCTCGGCGGGGAACGTCTCGGCGTCCTTCGCATGGGCATGGGCGACGCGGTCGACGTACGGCGCGAGCGCGGCGATCGGGTCGATCCCGAGCCACAGCAGGTGGGAGGGGTCGAAGTTGAGATAGAGGCCGAGCTCGAACATCCACTCCCACAGCTCGGGCGAGTAGGCGAGGTTCCCCGGATAGCCGTCGGGGTGCCAGCCCTCCATCACACAGTTCTCGATCATCAGCTTCACTCCACGTTCTTCCGCATACCCGACGAGCGGCGGGAGGACCCGCTCCGCCTCGCGCAGGTTCTCCGCAACGCTGCGCCCCGGGTCGCGGCCGACGAACGTCCCGACTGGGACGCCGCCGAGCGCCGCCGCCGCGTCGATGCACGCGCGCACGTGCGCGTGGATCGCGTCGCGCTCGGCGGGATCGGGATGGAGGTTGTTGTCGTAGTAGGCGAGTGCGGAGAGCGTCAGGCCGTTGGCGGCGAGCGCTCCCCGGACGCGCTCGCCCTCTCGTGCGTCGAACGCACCGACATCGGCGGCGACGTGAGAGGCGACGAACGGGCGGCTGCCGCGCGCGATCGTCGGCCAGGCCGCCAGCTCGAGCGCCTCGTAGCCGTGTTCGCCGGCCCACCGCGCGATCTCCTCCAGCGGGCGCTCGGGCATGCACGCGGTGAGGAAGCCGAGCTTCACCGACGCGCCTCCGCTCGTCCTCCGTCACTCACAATCAGCGCTTGTCCCGCTTTTCCGAGTGTCAAACAGCGGCTCGGCTCACCTCCTGCCGCTTGACCCCGTCGAGCGGGTGCTCTACCACTTGCTAGGTCTTCGGGGGAGGTCGGGGGATGGGCGTTCCCGGCGGAGTCACAACCCGCGCCTGCGCGCCTCGGCGCTGAGGGCACGGGCCACCTCCGCGGGATCGGTGCGCTTGCGCAGGTCCCCGATGTCTCTGTCGTGTTGCTGGGCCTGGCGGTAGATCGCGTCCTGAAGTCCCTCGATGACCGACTCCAGGTGCTCCACGCGCGCTGTGAGGTTCTGCTCATGCTGCGACGGCCGAGTGCTCGGTCGCCATGCGCGAACCAACTGACGCAGACGCCGGGTCATGCAGATGCTCCGAATGACATTCCGGGCTTCCTTCCGCCCCGTTGTGGAGGCATCGCAGCCAAGCCGCGACCACGCACGTCGGCGCGGTGCGAGCCGGACTCGGATTGACCGTAGCACCTGCTCTGTACCGCGCCGCGACCGTCAACTGCTACGGTGGTGGCTCAGGTCGGACCGCGAGACGGTCCGAAACAGTTGTGCCAGCGCTCGTCGTCGTTGCTCCTAGCATCCTCCTCGTTCGCAGCACATGACCGTGGAGGAAAGACCATGGCGACAGGAACCGTGAAGTGGTTCAGCGACGACAAGGGCTTCGGGTTCATCACGCCCGACGACCAGTCGAAGGACCTCTTCGTCCATCACACCGCGATCGTCGGCGACGGCTACCGCTCGCTCGCCGAGGGTGCGAAGGTCTCCTACGACT
Organism: uncultured Actinomycetes bacterium; assembly: GCA_963770165.1. Lineage (GTDB taxonomy): Bacteria > Actinomycetota > Thermoleophilia > Solirubrobacterales > Solirubrobacteraceae > Conexibacter. The sequence continues at coordinate 33,839 of CAVYOK010000016.1, read as the reverse complement.
CTGAGCCCGGCCCCAAGGGGCCGAAGGCGATCAACGTTCAAGCGATGTAACCCGCTCCAACGCGGGCTGATGCTCCGGTTGCGGCGCTTCGGGCGTCGCAACCGGACCTCGATCACCGTCGCCGGCTCGCTGCTGACGGCCGGGCTGCTCGCGTTCGCGCTTGCCGGCCGTCGCGACGAGTTCGCGGCGGCGCTGACCGGCGCCGCCGTCTGGGTGCTCGCGGTCGCGGTCCTGCTGCAGATCGTGGCGCTGGTCGTCCGCAGTGAGGCCTGGCACCTGAGCATCGAGGCGGCCGGCGGGACGGTCGCGCGGCGTGCGCTGTATCGCGCCTCCAGCATGGGGGTGCTCGGCGGCCTCCTCAACGGACAGCTCGCCGTGGCGGTGCGGATCGGCGCGCTGCGCCGCTCCTCGCCGCAGGTGAGTCCGCAGGTGCCGACACTGATCGCCGCCGAGTTTCCGATCCTGGCGATCGAGGCGACGCTCGCGGCGCTCACGTCATTCACGCTCGTCGGTCCGCTCGGACTGCCGTGGTGGCTGCCGCTCGTCGCGCTCGCGGTAATCATCACCGCGAGCGCGGGCCTGCGGCACCTCGCCCTCTCGACCGGCCGCGAGCTGTGGAAAGGACTCGCAGCGTTGCGCAGCCTGAACCACGGCAGCCGTGTCGTCGCCTTCGTGCTGATCGCCGTCTTCGCGCAGATCTTCCGCAACTGGCTGCTGTTGCACGCGGTGGGCGTCGAGGCCTCGTTCCTCGACGCGATCGCGGTCCTGATCGCCGTCGTGACGTTGAGCCAGCTTCCGACCGGGCCGAGCGTCGGCGCCGCGGCAGCGGTGCTGATCCTCGGCAGCGACGGCGTCGCCGGAGCCGCGGCAGCCGGCGTGCTCCTGACCGTGACCGGCACGATCGGCGGGCTCGTGTTCCTCGGATGGGCCGGCATCGACCGGCTGTGGTGCGCCCGCCGCGCGCGTCCGAGGCGACGCGCCAGGCAGCTTGGGGCTGTCTTCCCCCGTCGCAGACCGTCCGTCCCGTCCGATCCGTACTAGACTCGTCGAACAGGGCCACTCCACCGCCCCGGCGAAGCGATCTCGCGCAGAGCACCGTCGGCCACCCCGCCGCACGGCGACCTTCACGGACAGGTTTCGTCCTCGCGACGGACACGCCGTTCCCAGCAGAGCAGCCGGCGATCGCTATCGGCGATCCGGCTCCGAAAGGTCGTCGACATGAAGTCCGCCCCCGCCACCGAGTCGTCCAGAGCGACTCGCTCAAGGCCGCCCGCGAGCACCGGCTCGCGAGCGCCGAGCGGTCCGCTGCTCGCAGCAGTGCTCACCGTGATCCGGCGCGGCAGGCGCACCGACCACTCGACACCGAAGAGCAGCTGAGCGTGCCCGGGCGCCACCGACCACGGCTGTGCCGCATCTGCCAGGCGCCGCTCGCCTGCAAAGAGCACCGGTGCTGGCGATGCGGAACCCATAGGCCGCCAATGGCAGGGCATCGGCCGGTTTTGCGAGCGATCGCCGGCGTCCCTCCGCCCGAAGCACCGGCCTTGCGGCTCCTCAAATGAGCGAAGGGCTCAGTCGACGTGCGCCGTTCCGGCGGGCCACCACTCATGCCCGCGCGCGCAGAACGCGATCAATGCCGGCCGATCCGGATCGTTGAACCCAGGATCCGCATCTCCATCGGGGCGTCTGCGTCCGACCTCGGGCTCGCCGCAGATCGGACACCGCGACCGCTCCGGCTCGTGCTCCTGCTCCGGGCGCTCCTCGTCCTGAACCATCAGCCTCAGTGTGTCCAAGCGAGCTGACCTTCACTCGCACGCTCACGCTGTCAGGTCCCGGTAGAGGTAACGACGGCGCAAGCACCGGCCTCGTGATCGCCGTGGCGGGCAGCGCTACGAGCTGCTGGACTTCTTGCCGCCCTTGCGGCCGGCCGCGGCCTTCTGCGCCCTGGTGCCGCCTTGTCTGGTCGCGTTGCGGCGTCTGCCGCTGCCGGATGCTCTGCCGCCACGTCTGGAGGAGCCTGGCGAGTTCGCGATGCGCGCGGCTCGCTCCTTGCTCATGCCCTTTCTGCGCAGGCCCTCGTACTGCTTGTCGTCCTTCACGCTTGGCCCGTGATCCTTTGCCATGGGGGCCTCCGTCGTCGCGTTGCCGGGTGCGTGCAGGAGCTACCCGGTGACCGCGGTGGGAGAACGCTTGATCTGCACGCGCCGCGGGTAGCGAGAACCGCATGAGCGGCGAAGCGCGCGGGATACACGACGAGGGCGAAGGTCGCGAGCGCCGCGAGGTGCGGGCGGCGGACCCCTCGCTCTCGCCGGAGGCGAATCGGGTGCTGACCGACGAGCTGCGACGGGCGGTCGGGCGCGACGAGGTGGAGGTGCCGGTCGGGCGCCCGCATGTCGAGCGCGGGCGCCATGGCGGCCGGCCGGGCATCGTGGTCCTGCTCGCCGAGAACCGGCTCGTCGTCGCGATGACGCTGCTCGGTGCGCTCGTCGTCGGTGCGGTGATCTCGCTCGCGACCGGGTCGTGGTGGTTCCTGCTGCTCGCGCTCGGCCTCGACCTGCTCGGCGTGCTCGCGGTCGTGGCGATCGTGCTGGCGATGACGACCGAGACCGAGCACGTCTCCCCGGGTGCTGCCGCACGGCTGGAGGACGAGGGCGTCGCCGACCCCGATCGCGTCTTCAGCGATCTCGTCGAGGGGTTCGCGCCGGCCGATCGGCGCGGCGACGAGCGCACCACGTCTGCGGATGAGGACCCCGCGCAGGCCGCAGCCGAGCAGCGCTCCTCCGTGACGCCCTCGCACGAGGGCAGCAGACCGGTCGGACCGTAGCTCGAGCGGCCGTTGGCGGCCGTGCGCGAGGCGGGCGCCGACACCGACCTCGTCTCGATCGAGGATGGGGAGGTGCAGGCGTTCAACCACTTGGACAAGGAGGAGTTCGCCGAGGGCCGCCACGAGCAGCACGGTGGTTTTCGGCGCTGACCGGTGCGACGTCTCCCAGCAGGCGCGCGCCGCCCTCACAACGGCCGCTGGTACAGCACATCGCGCACGACGCGCTCGAAGAGCTGTGGGCAGGCCATCGGCGCGAAGGACCCCCCGAATCCGCTCGCGGCGTCGGCTGCCGCCTGCGCGCCTGACGCGACATGCGTTCAGGTTGCGTTCAGGTGCCGGCACGCAGGCTTCCTGACAGGTGCCAGGGCGACCACTCCCCCGTCCTCATGTACGCGTTCCGCGGGGAAGCCGGTGAGCAGCCCGAGCGGCGCTCGACTGGCGGGCGTCGACGGTTTGCGGGCCCTCGCGGCGACGGCGGTGGTCATCCAGCACATCTGGCGGTTCTCCGATCCCGGCGGCACCTCGCCGGACTGGGGCCTGGCGTCCACTGCGGTGCTGCCGCACTTGAGAATCGGCCTGACGCTCTTCTTCGTCCTCTCGGGCTTTCTGCTGTACCGGCCGTTCGTGGCTGCGATCAGCGACCGTCGTCCACGTCCGTCATTTCGCTCCTACTTCGAGTCGCGTGCGCTGCGGATCCTCCCGGCCTACTGGGTGATCCTGCTTGTCGCGGCACTCGTCCTCCAGTCCGCGCTCGTGCGCGTGTCGGTGACCGAGGAGCACTACACGCGGCTGGACGATCCCGAGCAGCTGCTCGCGGCCGCGCTGTTCGTCCAGAACTACGTGCCGCATTGGCTGCAGACGGGCATCGGCGCTGCCTGGTCGCTCAACGTGGAGGTCGTCTTCTATCTTCTGCTGCCGCTGCTCGTGCTGCTGGGGGCGCTGCTCTCCGACCGGGCCTCGACGTCGCGTGGACGCTGGCTCGGACTGCTCGCACCGACCGTGGTGCTCCTCGCCATCTCACTGGTCGGGAAGATCCTCGCCGAGGCCGTCGACCCCGTCGGTCCGGCGCAGGGGTTCGACGGCGACTGGCACTCAGTGGTCGCCCGCAGCTTTCTCTACCACGCTGACCTCTTCGCGGCCGGCCTGGGATTGGCGATCGTGTCGGTCGCGGCAGAACGCCGCCCCGAACTCCTCCGGACCCGTTGGCAAGTCGCGGCGATCCTCGCGATCCCGCTGTTGCTGCTGGGCGCGCTGCGAGTCGGGGTGCTGTACGGCGAGCTGAGCGCGCTCGCATGCGCCCTGCTCGTCGCGCTCGTGGTCCTCCCGAGCCCGCCGCTGAAGCGTCCGCGGCTGGCTACGCGGTTCTTCGACTCACGCGTGATAGCGGCCGTGGGTGTCGCCTCTTACAGCATCTTCCTGTGGCACGGCCCGGTCATCGACTTCCTGCGCGAGCAAGGCCTCACCGCCTCCGGTCGCTCGGGCTTCCCCATGAACCTCGCGCTGGTGATGGCGATGACCGGCGTCCTCTCGCTCGTCACCTATCGCTGCGTCGAGCGGCCCGCACTTCGTCTCAAGACGCGACGACGGGACCGCCAGCGGACGAGGTCCGCGGCTGCGGATCGGCGCTCCGAGGCGGAGCAGGAGCAGGCCGCGCCCTGATCGTGGTCCCAGGGCGTGCGCAACCGCCATTATTTGTGGGCGATGGCCGCGCGAGTCGGATTGTGTGAGGACGACGCCGACCTTCGCTCGGTGCTCGTGCGTGCGTTGCGCGCCGAGGGTTTCCAGGTGCGCGCCGCGTTGACCGGCCATGAGGCGGTTGAGGTGTTCAGCGCCGCACCGCCGGATCTGCTCGTGCTCGACGTCGGGTTGCCTGACGCCGACGGTCGCGATGTCTGCCAGGCATTGCGCGGCCATGGCGTCACCGCTCCCGTGATCTTTCTGACGGCTCGCGATGCGTTGACGGACCGGCTCGCGGGCTTCCACGCCGGCGGCGACGACTATCTGACCAAGCCGTTCGCGCTCGCCGAGCTGGTGGTGCGCGTGCAGGCGCTGCTGCGGCGGGGCAGGTCCTCGACCGGCTCGGAGCAGTCTGCCGAACGTCGCGATGACGACGCTGCGGACTTGCGGCTGGATCCGGTCGGACATGCCGTGTGCGTCGGCGCGCGCAGCGAGCAGCTGACGCCGACCGAGTTTCGGCTGCTGGCCGTGCTCGTCGCACGCCCGGGCGAGGTGGTCCGTCGCCGCGAGCTCGCCTCGGCCGGGTGGCCCGACGGTGCGATCGTGCATGAGAACACGCTTGATGCCTACGCCGGTCGTCTGCGGCGAAAGCTCGGCGCGCTGGACGCGCGGCAGCACATCGAGACGGTCCGCGGCGTCGGGTACGTGCTGCGATGAGCGCGGCGGAGGGCGCGCCGCCGCCCGTCCGTCGGGCACGCGGTCTGAGGGCCCGCCTGGCCGGCCTGCGCAGTCGGCTTGACCTGCGTGACCGCGTGACGCTCGCGACGGCAGGGGTCCTCGCCGCCGGCGTGGCGGTGCTGAGCGCGGCCACGCTGTTGCTGCTGTTCGGGCAGATCGAGCATGGTGCGTCCTCGACGCTGAGCGAGCGTGTCGATGCGCAGCTCGCAGTGGTGATGCAGGTCGCCGGGCGCACCACCGTGGCGCACGGAAGAGCGATCGAGGAGGAGTCGTGGGTCTTTGACACCGACGGTCGCGTCGTGAAGCGCGCACGCGCAACGCCCGCGATCGAGCAGGTCGCGCACGCACTCGCAGACGTGCCTCGCCCGACCGAGCGCGATGTCGGCGACGAAGTGCGGCTGCTGGCAGAGCCGGCATACGCGCACCGGGGCGGCGAGCGGATCGGCACGGTCGTCGTGGCGCTCTCGTTGGAGCCGTATAAGCGGACCGAGCGCCTCGCGGTGCTGGCGATCGCGTTCTTGGACGTCTGCATCGTCATCTTCGGAGCGCTGCTGGCGCGGCGCGCGGTCGGCAAGGCGCTCGAGCCGGTAGCCGATATGACTGCGCACGCTGCTGAGTGGAGCGAGCACGACCTCGATCGTCGGTTTGCCCGCGGTCCGGCGCGCGACGAGCTGACCGCGCTGTCGGCGACGCTCGATTCGCTGCTTGCGCGGATCGCGGCGAGCGTGCGGCGCGAGCAGCGCTTCTCCGCCGAGATGGCACACGAGCTGCGTACTCCGTTGGCCGGCATCCGCGGCGAGGCGGAGCTCGCGCTGAGCACGCCGGGCGCCTCCACGGATGTGCGGGCCGCGCTCGAGCAGGTCCTGCACGGCGCCGGCCGCATGCAGAGAGTGATCGACGCGCTGCTCGCCGCGGCGCGCGGCGAGAGCGGCGATGGCGGCATCAGCGATGCAGCGGCAGCGGCACAGGAGGCGGTCGACGCGGTGGCTCCGCTCGCCGAGCGCGCAGGCGTTCGCCTCGTGCTGCTCGGCACCGACGCGACCGCCTCGAACGGGTCGTTGCGCGTCGGCGCCGAGCAGCAGCTCGTCGTCCAGGCGATCGCACCGCTGCTCGCCAATGCCGTCCGCCACGCGCGCTCTGGCATCACCCTGCGGCTCCAGCGCGACGGTGGCGATCTCCTGCTGCACGTCGAGGACGACGGCGACGGATTCGCGGCATCCGATGCGGAGGCAGCGTTCGCGCCCGGCGTCAGCAGCTCAGGAGGCGCCGGACTCGGGCTGCCGCTCGCCCGACGCCTGGCGCGCTCGGTCGGCGGCGAGGTCTCGACAACGGCATCGACCGGCGGCGGTCACGTGGTCTTGCGACTGCCGGCGATCGGCTGAAGCTGGGGGCGGCGCCTCGGCACGCTCGCATCGTGCGCCGCGAAAGCCGGAAGCCCCGCAGTGCGGGGCTTCCGGTGCCATCCTGTCGGGTCCTGTCACTTCTGTCGCTGCCAAAAATGCTGCCAAATCGGCATGGCTCCTGACCTGCGCAGTCGCGTGACCTTGGGTCGCATGCTGTGCCAGGAGTGCTGCGACATCCGCACGACTGTTCTCAGGCTTCTCTCATGTCGTCGGCGATGATGAGAGCGTGCGCGTGCTGCTCGTGGAGGACGACGTGCCGATGGCCGCGGCGATCCGCCGGGCCCTGCGGGGTGCGGGGGTCGTCGTCGATGTGTCGGTGAAGGGCGCGGATGCGCTGTGGATGGTGCGTGCGGCCGCATACGACGCGATGGTGCTCGATGTGATGCTGCCGGACCTCGACGGGTTCGAGACGTGCCGGCGGTTGCGTGCAGAGGGCGTCTGGACGCCTGTGATCATGCTGACCGCGCGTGATGCGGTCGAGGACCGGGTGCACGGTCTCGACAGCGGTGCGGACGACTACCTGACAAAGCCGTTCTCGCTCGCGGAGCTGCTGGCGCGGTTGCGGGCTCTGACGCGTCGGGGCGCGGTCGAGCGGCCCGCCGTCGTCGCGGTCGGCGACCTGCGCCTCGATCCCGCTACGTGCCGGGTGTGGCGGGGAGAGGACGAGATCGAGCTGTCGGCGCGCGAGCTGGCGCTGCTGGAGACGTTCATGCGCCGGCCGGGTCAGGTGCTCAGCCAGGAGCAGCTGTTGGAGGCGGCGTGGGACCTCGGTTACGAGCATCGCTCGAACGTCGTGGAGGTCTACGTGCGCTACCTGCGCGAGAAGATCGACCGGCCGTTCGGCGTGCGGTCGCTGGAGACGGTACGGGGGATGGGTTACCGGCTGCGCAAGGACGGCGGCGTCTGAGCCGGTTGCCGATCCGCGTCAAGCTGACGGCGGCCTTCGCGCTGGCGATGCTGCTGGTGCTGGCGAGTGCGGGGCTGTTCGTCTATCTGCGCCTGCAGGCAGACCTCGACGAGGGCGTGGACGAGGGCCTGCGCGCTCGCGCCGCGGCGCTCGCAGGACGGTCGTCGGTCCCTGGTGCGATCGGGCCGGGGTCGGGGATCCTCGGCGATCCGGAGGAGGCCTTCGCGCAGGTGCTGAGCGGCGATGGGCGCGTAGTGCGAGCCGTGGGCGGTGTGCGAGGCGCGGTGCTGACGCCCGCGGAGCTGCGGCGCGCGGCGACCGCGGCCGTCGTCTTGGAGCGGCGCGTGCCCGGGATCGACGGGACGGTGCGCGTGCTCGCGCGTCCCGCGGCCGGCCGCGACGCGCCAGTCGTGGTCGTCGGCCAGTCGCTGGGCGACCGCGACGAGACGCTGTCGCGCCTCGTCGTCGCGTTCGCGCTCGGCGGGCCGGTGGCGATCCTGCTCGCGTCGGCGCTCGGCTACGCGCTTGCGAGCGCCGCGCTGACGCCGGTCGAGGCGATGCGCCGTCGTGCGCGCGAGGTCTCCTTCGGCGCGGGTGCGGAGGAGCTGCCGCTGCCCGCCGCGCATGACGAGGTGCGGCGGCTGGGGGAGACGTTGAACGAGATGCTGGCGCGGCTGCGGCACTCCTACGAGCGCGAGCGGCGCTTCGTCGCGGACGCCAGCCATGAGCTGCGCACGCCGGTCGCCGTCGTCAAGACTGAGCTCGAGGGCGCGTTGCGCACCGGCGACTACGGTCCGCAGGTCGGCGAGGCGCTGACGGCCGCGGTCGAGGAGTGTGACCGCCTCGCCCAGCTCGCCGAGGACCTGCTCGTCGTCGCGCGCGCTGGCGAGGGCGAGCTGCCGGTGCGGCGCGAGATCCTCGCCGCCGGTCCGCTGCTGGAGGGCGTGCGCGAGCGCTTCGCCGATCGCGCGGAGCGGCAGGGCCGCGACATTCGGATCGACGCGGCTGACCAGGATCGGCAGTTGAGTGTCGACCTCCTGCGGATCCGCCAGGCGCTCGGGAACCTCGTCGACAACGCGCTGCGCCACGGCGACGGCGACATCGTGCTCAGCGTCCGCAGTGCGCCGGCCGGCGTCGAGCTCGGCGTCTCCGACCAGGGGGTCGGCTTCGCGCCCGAGTTCGCCCCGCAGGCGTTCGAGCGCTTTGCGCGCGGCGACCGGGCGCGCACGCGCGGCGGCAGCGGGCTTGGGCTGGCGATCGTCCGCGCGATCGCCGAAGCGCATGGAGGGCGGGCCGAGATCGTCCCCGCCCGCGGCGCGACGGTACGGCTGTGCCTGCCCGATGCGCCGCCGTCAGAGCAGTCCGAGCGCTGAGCGTCAGCGCTCTCAGCGCCGTCTCAGCGGGGCCGCCTACGGTGGCTACACGATCCGATGCGAAGGAGGAGGCGACCATGACCCACAAGCCGAAGCGCATCCTGCTCGTCGCGGGTGCGATCGCGGGGCTTGCCCTCGGGGGTGGCGCGATCGCCGGCGCGGCCGGCGGCGGCGATGACGACCGCAGCGAGACGCCGATCAGCGGTGCCGCGCTCGACCGAGCGAGCCGCGTTGCGTTGGAGCACGCGGGCGGCGGAAGCGTCACCGCGACCGAGGTCGGCGACGAGGAGGGCTACTACGAGGTCGAGATCACACTTGCGGACGGGAGTCAGCTCGACGTGCACCTCGACCGCAGCTTCCACGTCCTCGGCGCGGCGGCCGACGGTGGCGGAGCGACCGACGACTGATGCGAATGCGTCCTCGCTGCTCGCTCGCGGCCGCGTTCGCCGCTTGGCTCGTCGTGGCGCTTGCGCTCGCCTCGTGCGGCGGCGCGGGCGGGCCGCCCGAGACTGCGGCCGGCGCACCGGCGTCGCGTGCCGCCTCCGCAACGCTCGCCCCGACCGCGTGCGGCACCCACAGCGGCCGTGGCTGCGCGGGGGCGAGCGAGCGGGTGCACCTCGCAAGGCCGTCGTTCTCGCGTTCCACGCGGATCGTCAACCCGCTGTTCCCGATCAGTCGCCTGCGCTCCACCCTGCTGCTCGGCCACGTCGACGGCAAGCCGTTCCGGACCGAGACGACGCTGCTGCGGGGCGCCGAGACCGTCGTCTGGGACGGCCGGCGAGTGCGGGTGCTCGTCTCCCAGTACGTCGCCTATCTCGACGGCCGGCTGGCGGAGGTCGCGCTCGACCGCTACGCCCAGGCCGACGACGGGTCGGTCTGGTACTTCGGCGAGGACGTCTTCGACTACGAGAACGGCTCGGTCGTCGCCACGGAGGGAACCTGGCTCGCCGGACGAGCGGGCCCGGCGGCGATGATCATGCCCGCGAAGCCCGCGGTCGGCGACGTGTACCGGCCCGAGAACGCGCCGGGGATCGTCTTCGAGGAGGTGACCGTCGCGTCGGTCGGCCGGACCGTCGAGGGTCCGCGAGGAGCAGTCGACGGAGCGATCGTCGTCGACGAGCTGCACGCGGACGGCTCGCACGAGGGCAAGGTCTTCGCACCCGGCTATGGCGAGTTCCGAACCGCTGGCAGTGGCGACCTCGAGGCGCTCGCCCTCGCCGTCCCCACCGACGCGCTCCCGGGGCCGCCTCCTGAGAAGCTGACCGCGCTCGCGACGAGCGCGGAGGGAATCCTCGAAGCCGCCCGCATTCGCGACTGGCCCGGAGCGGCGGCGACGCTTGAACGCATGCGCGCGAACTGGAGGAGCGTGCGCGCTGGAAGACCGCCGGGCATGATCGTCGCCCGCCTCGACGACAGCCTGATCGCGCTGAAGCGCGCGGTTCAGGCACGCCGCGCCGGGCAGGTCGGACAGGCGGCGATCGACGTCGCGCAGTCGGCGCTCGACCTCGAGCTGCGGTATCGGCCGCGGGCGGAGATCGACGCTGCCCGCCTCCACCTGTGGACGCAGCAGCTGCGCGTCCACGCTGCGGCTGGGGACCGCACCGGCGTCGCGGGCGACGTCGCCACGCTCGAATGGATCCGGGATCGGATCGTCCACGCCCTCGGTCGTGCCGCTCGTCAGGATCTCGACCAGCGGCTCACCGCGCTGCGCACGGCGGCCGACGCCCGGAACCTCACTGCGGCAGCCGACCACGCCGCGCGCCTCACGGCGCACCTGCGCGGCCAAATGTGACGGCGCGTGGCTGCGTCCGCGGCGCCGGCCACGAGAGATACGCTGGGCGGCGTGCGTCGCGGCGTCGACCCGATCCTGTTGCGCGGCGGGCGCCCGGGCCTGACGCTCGGGCTCGTCACGGCGGCGGGTGCGGTGGCGGCGGCGACGGGGCTGCTGTACGGACTGAAGGAGATTGCGCCGGTCGTCTCGCTCGGTGTCGTGTACCTGCTGCCGGTGCTGGCGGTCTCGACGTACTGGGGGCTCGGGCTCGGCGTGCTGACGGCGTTCCTCGGGGCGGCGGCGTTCAACTTCTTCCACCTGCCGCCGGTCGGGCGCTTCACGGTCGCCGACGAGCGCAACTGGGTTGCGCTGCTGGCGTTCCTGACGGTCGCGCTCGTCGCCAGCTCGCTCGCCGAGGCGGCGCGGGCGCGTGCGCGGGAAGCGGAGCAGCGCCGCCGCGAGGCCGACCTGTCGGCCGAGCTGGCGCGGCTGCTGCTGGGTGGGGGCGTGCTGGGCGACGTGCTCGCGATCGCGTCGCGACGGCTCGCGGCGGCGATCGGCGCGGCGGCGGCGTCGATCGAGCTCGAGGTCGTCGCGGGCGACGTGCGGAATGCCGCGATCCCGCTGCACGACGGCGACGAGGAGATCGGGACGCTCGTCGTCCCGGTCGATCTCGCGGCCGAGCAGGAGCAGCGATTGCGCGAGCGGATCGTGCCGGCGCTCGAGTCGGTCCTCGCGGCGGCGCTCGCACGCGAGCGGCTGCAGGCGGAGGTGGTGGAGACGGCGTCGCTGCGGCGCAGCGACGAGATGAAGACGGCGGTGCTGCGCTCCGTCTCGCACGACCTGCGCACGCCCGTGACGGCGATCCTCACCGGGGGGACAGCGCTGCGCTCGACCGGACTCAACGCCGGCGAGCGCGACGAGGTGGAGGTCGGGATCATCGACGACGCGACGCGGCTCGCGCGGCTGATCGACAAGCTGCTCGACCTCTCGCGGCTGCAGGCGGGAACCGCCGAGCCGCAGCCGACGTGGTGCGCGATCGACGAGGTGCTGCGCGAGGCCGTGGCGCACGTGGACGCCGAGGATGCGGCGTTCTCGTTCGCGCTCGACCCCGACCTGCCGCTCGTGCGCGCCGACGCGGCTCAGCTCGAGCGGGCGTTCGCGAACCTCGTCGAGAACGCGGTGCGCTACTCAGCGGGCAAGCCGGTGTCGCTGCGCGCGCGCGTTGTCGGCGGCCGGCTGCTCGTGCGCGTCGTCGACCAGGGGCCAGGCATCGCGCCGCGCGAGCACGAGCGGATCTTCACGCCCTTCTACCGCGGTGCGGGAACCGCCGCCCGCCCGTCCGGCGACGAGCGCGGCTCGGGGCTCGGGCTGGCGATCGCGAAGGGGTTCGTGGAGGCGAACGGCGGCCAGCTGACGGTCGAGTCGCTGCCGGGGCAGGGAACGAGCTTCGTCGTCGCCTTCCCGGTCGAGCTGGTCGCCGACAGCACCGCCTTCACCGACGCGCCGCAGGAGACGCGGTGAGCGGCGAGCGAATCCTCATCTGCGACGACGACCCGCAGATCGTGCGCGCGCTGCGCGTGATCCTGCGCGAGGCCGGCTACGAGACGATTCCGAGCGAGACGGGCGAGGAGGCGCTCGACCGCGCCGCCGTGCGCACGCCGCAGGCGGCGATCCTCGACCTGATGCTGCCGGGCATCGACGGCGTCGAGGTCTGCCGGCGCCTGCGCGAGTGGAGCGAGATGCCGATCCTCGTGCTGTCCGCGGTCGACGAGGAGGCCGAGAAGGTGCGCGCGCTCAAGCTCGGCGCCGACGACTACGTGACGAAGCCGTTCGCGCCGGCTGAGCTGCTCGCGCGGCTGGAAGCCTCGTTGCGCCGCGCCGGGCCGCAGGCGGAGGAGCCGGTGCTGCACGCAGGCGACCTGGCGCTCGACGTGCGCGCGCATCAGCTGACGGTCGCCGGAGAGGAGGTGCACCTGACGCCGATCGAGTTCGCGCTGCTGCGGATCCTGATGGCCAACCGCGGGCGGCTGCTGACGCACCGCGCGCTGCTGCACGAGGTGTGGGGCCCGCAGTACGCCGACGCGACGGGGCTGCTGCGCACGCACATCGCGAACCTGCGCGCGAAGGTCGAGGGTTCCGGCCGCACCCGCAGCCTGATCCGCACCGACTCGGGGATCGGCTACCGCTTCACCGGCTGAGCCGCCTTGACGAGATCTTGACGCCGCGGCGGGGAATCCCCATACGGGCTTGACGGGGGCGGTCGTAGCGTGGCGGTCATGGACATCGTCGCTATCGGCGTCGGGGTGCTCACGTTCGTGTCGCTCCTGGCCACCATCAAGCTGCTGGACCGGGTATGAGCGCCGCGAACCTGTTCGGGCTGATCGTCTCGGTCCTCGTCTTCGCCTATCTCCTGTACGCGCTCGTGCGAGGGGAGCGCCTCTGATGCTGCAGGGCTGGATTCAGATCGCGTTCTTCTGCGCCGTGCTGGTCGCGTGCGTGCCGCTGATGGGCGGCTACATGGCGCGCGTCTTCCGCAACGAGACCGTCGCGCTCTCGCGCGTCGTCGGCCCGCTCGAGCGCGGCATCTACCGGCTGCTGCGCGTCGACGTGACGCGCGAGCAGGACTGGAAGGCGTACGCGACGAGCCTGCTGATGGTCTCGCTGCTGTTCTGGCTCGCGCTGTACGCGATCCTGCGCACGCAGACGCTCCACCCGTTCAACCCGGAGGGCTTTCACTCCGGTACGTGGGACGTCTCGTTCAACACCGTCTCGTCGTTCGTCACGAACACGAACTGGCAGTTCTACGGCGGCGAGACGACGATGTCGTACTTCAGCCAGATGGCCGGCCTGGCGGTGCAGAACTTCGTCTCCGCGGCGGTCGGCATCGTCGTCGTCGTCGCGCTGATCCGCGGGATCGTCGCGCGCCGCGACGGCAGCCGCGGCCTCGGCAACTTCTGGCAGGACCTGACGCGCGTGACGCTCTACATCCTGTTGCCGGTCTCGCTCGTCGGCGCGGTCGTGCTGATGTCGCAGGGCGTCATCCAGAGCTTCTCGGCGTCGATCGGCTTCACGTCGCTCAACGGGACCGACGGATCGCTCGCGATGGGCCCGGTCGCCTCGCAGGAGGTCATCAAGCTGCTGGGCACCAACGGCGGCGGCTTCTTCAACGTCAACTCGGCGATGCCGTTCGAGAACGCCAGCGCGCTCACGAACTTCGTCGAGATGTTCCTGATCCTGCTGATCCCGGCCTCGCTCACGTACACGTTCGGGCGCATGGTCGGCAGCCGCCGGCAGGGCTGGGCGATCTTCGCCGCGATGTCGATCCTGTTCGTCGTCGGGGTCGCGGTCGTCTACCTGGCCGAGCAGCACGGCACCCCGGCGCAGCACCTCGCCGGGATCAACACCGACGCGTTCAGCGGCTCGACGGGCGGCAACATGGAGGGCAAGGAGCAGCGCTTCGGGATCGCCAACTCGGGCCTCTTCGCCGCGATCACGACGGTCACGTCGTGCGGCGCGGTCAACGCGGCGATGGAGTCGCTGACCGGCATCGGCGGGCTCATCCCGCTGGCCAACATGGGCGCGAGCGAGACGATCTTCGGCGGCGTCGGCGCCGGGCTCTACGGCATGCTGCTGATGGTCATCCTCGCCGTCTTCATCGGCGGGCTGATGGTCGGTCGCACGCCCGAGTACCTCGGCAAGAAGATCGAGGCGCGCGAGATCAAACTCGTCGTGCTCGGCATCCTCGTCACGCCGATCGCGGCGCTCGTCGCGACCGCGCTGGCAACGGGGACGAAATGGGGTGGGCCCTCGGTCTACGCCTCAGGCCCGCAGGGCTTCTCGGAGACGATCTACGCCTACATGTCGCAGGCGAACAACAACGGCTCCGCGTTCGCCGGCTACACCGGCTACCTGCAGCCCGAGGCCGGCAATCTCGGCGCGAACGGCGTCACGTTCGCCGACGTGCTCGGGGGGCTGACGATGATGTTCGCGCGCTTTGCGCCGATCCTGATCGTGCTCGCGATCGCCGGCACGCTCGTGCGCAAGAAGGTCGCCCCCGCCGGGCTCGGCACGATGCGCACCGACACGCCCACGTTCGTGGGGCTGCTGATCGGCGTGATCGTGCTGATCGGGGCGCTGACGTACTTCCCCGCCTTCCTGCTCGGACCGATCGTCCAGGGCCTGACCGACCAGGTGTTCTGACATGCGCCGCGACCTCACCACGTCGATCCTCGCCGTCGTCGTCTTCACGCTGCTGCTCGGTCTGCTCTATCCGTTCGCGGTGTGGGGGATCGGCCAGGTGGCGTTCCCCGGCGAGGCCGACGGCTCGCAGGTCCACCTCGACGGCAGACTCGTCGGCTCCAGCCTGCTCGGCCAGGACTTCTCGCGGCCGGTGCTCGACGGAGACGGCAGACCGCAGCAGGACGAGGAAGGCGAAGCGGTCGTCGAGCCGGACCCGAAGTACCTCCAGGGACGGCCGTCGGCGACCGGCTACAACCCGGCCGGGACCTTCTTCTCCAACCGCGGCCCGAACCAGGGCTCGGCGGTCGAGTTCTACGCGGCGGCCCTCGCGGCCTACCTCGCGCTCGAGCGTCCGCACAGCCCCGGCCTGACCGAGGCGGACGTGCCCGTCGACGCGGTCACGACCTCGGCCTCCGGCGTCGACCCGCACATCTCGGAGGCCAACGCGCGGATCCAGGCGCGCCGCGTCGCCGAGGTCCGCGGCCTCCCGCTCGACCGCGTCCAGCAGCTGATCGACGACAGCACCGACGGCCGCTTCGCCGGCCTGCTCGGAGAGCCGGGCGTGAACGTGCTCGAGCTCAACATCACCCTCGACAAGGAAGCGCCTGCCCAGTGAGCCCTCGAACCGACTCATCCGCCTCGATCTTCAGCGCCGCGCTGCTGTGGCCGGCGCTGCGCGGGAGCTTCGCGAAGCTCGACCCGCGCGTGCAGGTCCGCAACCCGGTCATGTTCGTGGTCGAGATCGGCGCCGTCATCACGACGATCGCGTGGGCGATCCAGCTCGGCGGCGGCGGTCCGCTCGGCGGCGGCGACGAGCCCGCCTGGTTCACGTTCACGGTCGCTGTGTGGCTGTGGCTGACGGTCGTCTTCGCGAACCTCGCGGAGGCGCTCGCCGAGGGTCGCGGCAAGGCGCAGGCCGACGCGCTGCGCGCGATGCGCACCGACACGGTCGCGCGGCTGCGCGACGGCGGCACACGGCCGGCGGCCGAGCTGCGACGCGGCGAGGTCGTGATCGTCGAGGCCGGCGAGGCGATCCCGGGGGACGGCACCGTGATCGAGGGGATCGCGTCAGTCGACGAGTCGGCGATCACGGGCGAGTCGGCGCCCGTGATCCGCGAGTCCGGCGGCGACCGCTCGGCCGTCACCGGCGGCACGCGCGTGCTGAGCGACCAGCTGGTCGTCGAGATCACGCAGGACCCTGGGCAGTCGTTCCTCGACCGCATGATCGCGCTGGTGGAGGGCGCCGAGCGGCGCAAGACGCCGAACGAGATCGCGCTCAACATCCTGCTCGCCGGGCTGACGCTCGTCTTCCTCGTCGTCGTCGTGACGCTGCGCCCGTTCGCGCTGTTCGCCAACACCGACATCTCCGTCACGACGCTGATCGCGCTGCTGGTGGCGCTGATCCCGACGACGATCGGTGCGCTGCTGAGCGCGATCGGGATCGCCGGCATGGATCGGCTCGTGCGGCGCAACGTGCTGGCGCTGTCCGGCCGTGCGGTCGAGGCGTCGGGCGACGTGGATGTGCTGCTGCTCGACAAGACGGGCACGATCACGCTCGGCAACCGCCAGGCGGCGGAGCTGATCCCGATGCCGGGCGTCACGGAGGCTGAGCTGGCGGAGGCGGCGCAGCTGTCCTCGCTCGCCGACGAGACGCCCGAGGGTCGCTCGATCGTCGTGCTGGCGAAGCAGTACGGCATCCGCGAGCACGAGCTGGCGCCGCACGAGGCGCAGTTCGTTCCGTTCACGGCACAGACGCGCATGAGCGGCGTCGACTACAACGGCACGCGGCTGCGCAAGGGTGCCGGCGACGCGATCCTCGCGTTCGCGACTTCGGAGGGCGGCCATCCGCCCGCCGAGCTGCAGAGCGTCACCGACCGCATCGCGCGCGAGGGCGGCACGCCGCTCGCTGTCGCGCGCGACAACCAGATCCTCGGCGTCGTCTACCTGAAGGACACCGTCAAGGAGGGCATGCGCGAGCGCTTCGACCACCTGCGCGCGATGGGCATCCGCACCGTGATGGTCACCGGCGACAATCCGCTCACGGCGGCGAAGATCGCCGAGGAGTCGGGCGTGGACGACTTCCTCGCGCAGGCGACGCCGGAGGCGAAGCTCGCGTTGATCAAGGAGCAGCAGTCGGAGGGGCGGATGGTCGCGATGGCCGGCGACGGCACGAACGACGCTCCGGCGCTCGCGCAGGCCGACGTCGGCGTGGCGATGAACACCGGCACCCAGGCGGCGCGTGAGGCGGGCAACATGGTCGATCTCGACTCGAACCCGACGAAGCTCATCGAGATCGTCGAGGTCGGCAAGCAGCTGCTGATCACGCGCGGCGCGCTGACAACGTTCTCGATCGCCAACGATGTCGCGAAGTACTTCGCGATCCTGCCGGCGATCTTTGTCGCGACCTATGCGACGGCGGACGGCACCGGCCCGCTCGACAAGCTCAACGTGATGAACCTCGGGACGCCGCAGTCGGCGATCATCTCGGCGATCATCTTCAATGCGCTGATCATCCCGCTGCTGGTGCCGCTCGCGCTGCGCGGCGTGCGCTACCGGCCCGTCGGCGCGACTGCCCTGCTGCGGCGCAACATCCTCGTCTACGGCCTCGGCGGGCTGATCGTCCCGTTCGTCGGCATCAAGCTGGTCGACCTCATTGTCCACAACGTCCTGGGGGCGTGACGACGCGAGGCCACTACAAGATCTTTCTCGGCATGGCTGCAGGCGTCGGCAAGACCTACCGGATGCTGCAGGAAGGCCACGTCGAGCTGGAGAACGGCCGCGACGTGGTCGTCGGCCTGCTCGAGTCTCACGGTCGCGCCGAGACGGCGGCGCTCGCCGAGGGGCTCGAGCTGCTTCCGCGCCGGCGCGTCGAGTACCGCGACCAGCAGCTCGAGGAGATGGACCTGCCCGCCATCCTGCGCCGGGCACCGGAGGTCTGTCTGATCGACGAGTTGGCGCACACGAACGTCCCCGGCGTCGAGCACGACAAGCGCTACGAGGACATCGAGGACGCCTTGAACGCCGGCATCGACGTGATCTCGACCGTCAACGTGCAGCACCTCGAGTCGCTCAACGACCGCATCGCCGAGCTGACCGGCGTCACCGTGCGCGAGACGATCCCCGACCAGGCGCTCGGCCGCGCCGACGAGATCGTGCTGATCGACGTCTCGCCCGAAGCCCTGCTGGATCGCCTGCGCGCCGGAAAGGTCTACCCGGCGGCGCGCGTCGACGCGGCTCTGAACAACTTCTTCCGCATCGAGAACCTCTCCGCGCTGCGCGAGGTCGCGCTGCGCCAGGTCGCCGAAGAGGTCGAGGCCAAGCGGATCGTCACCGAGCACGTCGGCACGCGCAACGAGCTGGTCGCCGAAGCCGCGCCACAGGCCGTCGGCGAGCGGCTGATGGCGCTCGTCGAGCCCTACCCGGGCGCGCAACGGCTCGTGCGGCGCGCATGGCGCTCGGCGCAGCGGCTCGGCTCCGAGCTCGACGTCCTGTGGATCCAGAGACCGGGGCAACGGCTGACGCCCGAGCAGGAGTCCTCGCTCTCGACGCTCCGCACGCTCGCGTCGGTGCTCGGCGCGAACCTGATCGTCGAGGAGTCCGACATGCTCGCCGAGACGGTCGCGCGCGTCGCCGCCGAGCGCGGCACGACGTACATCCTGCTGGGCCGCTCGCGCGAGCCGCGCGGTCTCGCGCGACTGCGCACCCCGCTGCCGCAGCAGTTGATGCGCCGCATGCCCGGCGTGGACGTCCGCATCGTCGCCGACCGCGCGTTGCGCCACGAGCCGACGCCATGACCGCCGTGCTGCTGCTGATCGCCGGACTGCTGCTCGGCGCCGCGCTCGCGCTCGTCGTGCCGCGGCTGCGCGCCCGGCCCGAGCCGCCCGCCACGCGACTGACGGCGACCAGACAGATCCTGCTGCCGTTCACCGGTACGACGCTCTCGCGCCGTGCGCTGGACGCGGCGATGCGCCTCGCAAGAGTCGAGGACGCGACGCTGATGCCCGCGTTCCTCGCGACCGTCCCGCTGCACCAATCGCTGGAGAGCTCGCTGCCGCGGCAGTGTGCGGTCGGCATGCCGCTGCTGGAGGCGATCGAGCAGCGCGCCGGTGCGCGGCACATCCCCGTCGACGCGCGCGTCGAGCGTGGCCGCTCCTATCGGCATGCGCTCAGTCGCCTGCTCGAGCACGAGCGCTTCGACCGCGTCGTCATCTCCGCCACCGACGACCCCCGCATCGGGCTCTCCGGCCCGGACCTGCTGTGGCTGCTGGAGCACGCGAACGCCGAGGTGCTGATTCTCCGACCCGCGCCCGAGGACAAGCGCATGATCTCCGCCAGCGGCGTCGAAGGACACTTCTGATGACGATCGTCGACCGCGCCATCTACCGCGACGGCGAGCGGTCCGCCGCACCCGAGAGCCTGCGCGAGCTCAACGCCGCCTGCAACGGCGGCGCCGGCATCGCATGGCTCGGCCTCTACCGACCCGACGCGCAGGAGTTCGCCGAGGTCGCACGCGAGTTCGACCTGCACCCCTTGGCTGTCGAGGACGCGGTCAAGGCGCATCAGCGTCCCAAGCTCGAGCGCTACGGCGACGCGCTGTTCCTCGTGCTGCGCCCGGCGCACTACGTCGAGGCGACCGAGACCGTCGAGCTCGGCGAGGTCCACATCTTCGCCGGGCCGCGTTTCGTGATCACCGTCCGGCACAGCGAGGCGCCCGACCTGCACGCCGTGCGACAGAAGCTCGAAGCGCGGCCCGATCTGCTCGGACGCGGCCCGGGCGCGATCGTGCACGCGATCGTCGACCGCGTGGTGGACGACTACGAGGAGGTCGTCTCGCATGTGCAGCGCGACATCGACGAGATCGAGGACGACGTCTTCGACGGCAGCCCGACCGTCTCGCGGCGCGTCTACGAGCTGGCGCGCGAGGTGATCGCCCTCCAGCGCGCCACCAAGCCGCTCGTCCCGATCCTCGAAGAGCTGATCGACGACTCGCACGTCGACGAGGAGGAGGGCCGCTACCTGCGCGACGTCAAGGACCACGCGTTGCGCGTGCAGGAGGACGTCGCCGGCTTCCGCGAGCTGCTGCAGAACATCCTCAACGTCAACCTCACGCTGGAGACGAAGGCGCTCAGCGAGGCGGCCAACACCACCAACGAGGACGTCAAGAAGATCTCCGCCTGGGCCGCGATCTTCTTCGCGCCCACGTTCGTCGGGACGATCTACGGCATGAACTTCGTACACATGCCGGAGCTGGACTGGGCGATCGGATACCCGCTCGCGCTGATCGTCATGGCGCTGATCTGCGCCGGCCTCTACGCGATGTTCAAGCGCCGCGGCTGGATCTGACGCCCGCCACGGCGTGCGCGTGGAGGTCGAAGTCTGAACCGGGGGCGCGCGCCATCGCGAAAGCCGGAAGCCCCGCAGCGGCGGGGCTGCCCTCCCCAGGCGGGGAGGGCAGCAGCACGGCTAGTACGTCGCGGTCATCGAGCGGAGGGGAAGGCGACTGCTCGTCGGCACCCGCGGAGGGTGATCTTCACCGGACCGTCGGTCTCGACGTTCAGACGGGCATGTTTCCTGGGGGACCGCCGGCATCGCCGTCCAAGGGTCCTACGCTTACATGACCGGGTATTACGCCAACCCGAACTACCTGCGCATGGTAGATGTCTCCAACGCGCCCAACCCATTTTCGGTAGCCACATTCACGCTCGCCGGTGTCCACCCCCAAGCCGTCGCCGCGCAAGGTCCTTACGCATACATGCTGGACTACGGGACCAACCAGATGCAGGTGATCGACGTCTCCAACCCGGTCGCCTCGCCAGGTTCCTTGCCGCTGCTCGGCAGCACGACCACCGACGACGGTCCTTCGAGCATCGCACTGCAGGGTCACTACGCCTACGTCGTCAACGCAGTGGGCGGCACGGTGGAGGTGATCGATGTCGCTGATCCGGCCCATCCGTCGGTGGTCGGTGGTATCAGCCTCGGAGCGGCTGGAGCGAGCGGCACGTCGTACTCGGGCATCGCGGTTCAGGGCTCCTTCGCCTACGTGGCCGACCACAACGCGAACGCACTGCGGGTTATCGACGTCTCGAATCCCGCCGGCCCGGCCGTCGTCGCCTCGGTTCCCGCGGGCCAGGGCACGACCGGCGTCGCTGTTCAGGATCACCGTGCGTTCGTGACGAATAAGACCTCCAATACGCTCCAGGTGTTCGACATCGGCTCGCCCACCGCCCCGACGTCGCTGGGAACGGTCCCGACCGATGCCGGCCCCGGCGCGGTGGCGGTCAGCGGTAACGACGTCTTGGTCGCGAACTACGCGGGGGGCAGCTTGCAGATCTTCGACATGAGCAGCGGCCCCGGGCTCCCCACCGGTCCGGCGCCCCCCAACCCGGCGCCCCCCAGCCCGGAGTCCCCCAGGGGCACGTTCTTCCTTCCCTCGGTTGCTTCGCTGCCCGTCACCAAGGGGGGCGCCGTGCGGTTCCGGGTGCGGTGCGTCGGCGAGGGACGATGCGTGGGTCGGGCGACGCTGCGCATCAGGAGCGTCACGATCGCTCGGACCGCTTCTCGATCGCCGGTGGCCACCGGCGCACAGTCACGATCCATCTCAACTGGGCCGGGCGCATGCGACTCCGCGGGACCCAGGGAGCGCTGCGCGTGAGGCTGACACTCGCCGGCGTGACCTCCGGCCGCACACTGATTAAGAGCACGCACATCGCGCTGACGCCAGCGCAGTCCCGCCGGCGAGCAACGACCGCCCAATAAAAGCGTCTTCGCGCCAACCCGAAATGCCGGAAGCCCCGTGTCTATGGGGCTTCCGGGCACTTCGCAGCTGACGCGGGTACTACTTGTTGGCCTGGGCGCGGCGGGCCGCGCCGTCGTTGGCCTCCTCGATCTCGTCGGCGTAGACGGTCATGGTGACCTGTGGCGTCGCGTGGCCGAGGCGCTTGGACAGCGTGACGACCTCACCGCCTCCTTGATCCACAGGCTCGTGTGTGTGGCGCAGCGAGTGGAAGGAGATCACCGGGGAGCCCGGCGTCACGCAGGGCTGCGCGCAGGCCCGGTATGGCCCTCGCTCTTCTTCGCCGGCTCGCGCGTGCGGCGAGACATCGGCTCAGAGGATGCGCCGGGGTGACAGCGCAGCCGGCGCCGTGGCCGCTCGTCAACGGCGCGGCATAGCCGTCGTGCGCCTGCGCGACGATGTGCTGATGGATCGTCGAGCGCCCTACGCCCGCGAGTTGTTCGACAACATGGCGACTCCGGAGGAGCCATGACCACCAACACCGACGACCGCCGCATCGCGGCGGGCCTCGCCACCCAGGGCGCGACGCGCGCCGCGCAGCTCGCGTGCGGGGAGCGCCACGTCGGCTGGAAGGCCGGCCTCGGCATCGCCGCGGCGATGGAGCGGTTCGGCACGGACGCCTGCGTCACGGGCTTCCTCACCGACGCCACGCAGCGCGCCTCCGGCGCCGCGATCGCGCTCGACGGGTTCGCCAACCCGCTGCTGGAGGCGGAGCTGGCAGTGCGCCTCGGCGCGGACCTCGCGCCCGAGGCGACGCGCGAGCAGGCGCGCGCCGCGATCGATGCCGCGGGCCCGGCGATCGAGGTCGTGGACCTCGGCGCGGTGGACGACCTCGAAGCGGTGCTGGCCGGCAACATCTTCCACCGCGCGTTCCTGCTCGGCGAGCTGCGCCCGTTCGCCGGCGACGTGGACGACCTGCGGCTGCACGTCCGCGTCGACGAGCGGCCGCCGCTCGCCGACGTCGACCCGCGCGACGCGATCGGCGACGTCGCCGGCGTGGTCCGCGCGATCGCCGCTCAGCTGCCGCTGGCCGGCGCGCGGCTGCGCGCGGGCGACGTGATCATCACCGGCGCCGCCGCCCGGCCGACCCAGCTCGCCGGCATCGCCGAGGCGGTCGTCCGGGTCGGCGAGGCGGAGGTCGCGGTGCGGTTCGACTGACCGCCCCGCCCGGCGCGTGCCGCGCGGCCGAGGCCCCGCCCGGCACGCCAGCCGTTCCCGTGCTGCCAAAAAGCGCGAACGTGCCAAGCGGAAAAGCCGGACGCCCCGCACAGGGCGGGGCGTCCGGTCACGTCCTCACACAGGCACGGCAGATCGGGGGCGCTACTTGATGAACAGCACCTCGCTGTACTTCGGCAGCGGCCAGAGGTCGTCGGCGACGATCTTCTCGAGCTGGTCGGCGACCTCGCGGACGCGGCTCATCGCGGGGATGACCTTGTCGCGCATGTAGACGGCCCACGCCTCCGGCGTCGAGTCGTCCTGGTTCTCGGCGGCGTTGGCCGTCTCGAGCGCTCTGATCGCCGTCACGAACTCGCCGATCAGGCCCTCGGTCTCGCCGACGAGGTCGGACAGGCCAGCCTCCTTCAGCAGCGCGAGGTGACGCGCCGCCGCCGGCAGCAGCATCGTCCGCGCGATCGACGCGGCCGTCTCGGCCTCGATGTTGAGCTTCACCGCGTACTGCTCGGTGAAGACCTCGCAGCGCGCGTGCAGCTCGCGCTCGTTGAGCACCTCGTACCTCTCGAACACCGACACGACGTCGGGCTTGACGAAGTACGGGAGCGCGTCCGGCGTCGTGCGCAGGTTCAGCAGGCCGCGCTGCTGCTCGGCCTGCTCGTGCCACTCCTCGGCGTAGTTGTCGCCGTCGAAGACGATCCGCTTGTGCCCGGCCCAGCTCTTCTGCATGATCGGACGCAGCGCGTCCTCAAGCGAGGCGCCGCCGTTGAGCGCCTCCTGCAGCTGCCCCGCGAGGTCGTCGATCGCCTCGGCGACGATCGTGTTCAGCACCGTGTTCGGCAGCGCGACCGAGGCCGTCGAGCCGACCGCGCGGAACTCGAACTTGTTGCCGGTGAAGGCGAACGGCGAGGTGCGGTTGCGGTCGCCGCCGTGCAGCGGCAGCGGCGGCAGCACCGGCGTGCCGAGGCCGAGGATGCCGCCGGGCTTCGACTCGCCCGGCGTGCCCTGCTCGATCGCGTCGTAGACGTCGGCCAGCTCCTTGCCGAGGAAGATCGAGATGATCGCCGGCGGCGCCTCGTTGGCGCCGAGGCGGTGGTCCTGGCCCGGGCCGGCGACGGACGCGCGCAGCAGGCCCTGGTGTCTGTCGACGGCCTGGATGACGGCCGTGCAGAAGAACAGGAACTGCAGGTTGTCGTGCGGCGTGTCGCCCGGCTCGAGCAGGTTCTGGCCGGTGTCGGTGCCCATCGACCAGTTGTTGTGCTTGCCCGATCCGTTCACGCCCGCGAACGGCTTCTCGTGCAGCAGGCACACGAGGCCGTAGCGGCGCGCGACATTCTGCAGCACCTGCATCGTGATCTGCTGGTGGTCGGAGCCGACGTTCGAGTTCTCGAAGATCGGCGCGAGCTCGTACTGCGCCGGCGCGACCTCGTTGTGGCGCGTCTTGACCGGCACGCCGAGCTTCTGCAGCTCCTGCTCCGTCTCCAGCATGCAGGCGAGGATCCGCTCGGGAATCGAGCCGAAGTAGTGGTCGTCGAGCTCGTGGCCCTTCGGCGGCTTGGCGCCGAACAGCGTGCGACCGGTCGTGACGAGGTCGGGGCGCTCGAAGTAGTACTGCTCGTCGATCAGGAAGTACTCCTGCTCGGGCCCGACCGTCGTGAAGACGCGCTGCGCCTCATCGTCGCCGAGCAGCTTGAGCGCGCGCACGGCGGCGCCGGAGAGCGCCTCCATCGAGCGCAGCAGCGGGATCTTGTGGTCGAGCGCCTCGCCCGTCCACGACGTGAACGCCGTCGGGATGCACAGCAGTGCGCCGTTCGGGTTCTCGAGGATGAACGCCGGGCTCGTCGGGTCCCACGCGGTGTAGCCGCGCGCCTCGAAGGTGGCGCGGATGCCGCCGGTCGGGAAGGAGGACGCGTCGGGCTCGCCCTGGATCAGCTCCTTGCCGGAGAACTCGGCGATCGCGGTGCCGTCGCCGACCGGGTTGTAGAACGAGTCGTGCTTCTCCGCGGTCGAGCCCGTCAGCGGCTGGAACCAGTGCGCGTAGTGGGTCGCGCCCTTCTCGAGCGCCCACTCCTTCATCGCGAGCGCGACCGCGTCGGCGAGCGAGCTGTCGAGCGCCTCGCCCTGCTCGAGCGTCGCCTGCAGCTGCTTGAAGACGGTCTTCGGCAGCCGCTTGCGCTGCTCGGCGAGGCTGAAGGTGTTGACCCCGTAGATCTGGTTCTCGGGATCGCTGAGGTCGAGCGCACCGAGGGCGGTGCCGTTCGGCGACCACTGTGCTGCGCTGACGTTCTGCTGACGGATCTTGGCCATTGGACGGGTGTTCCCTCTCGTGATTTCCGTGCGGAGCGAGCGTACGAAGGCGGCGGCGTTCCGACACTATCCGCATGTCCAAAGGAACGTTCGGACGATCCGCCGAAGGGCGAGCCACACGTTCCCTCGCGCGGGACTATAAGGGCCCCGTCCGCTCCTGGGGGCTGGAACGGTCGCTGCGCAGTCCCGTGACCGGTCCGTGGCGAAACCAAACCCCCGATCTCTTGCCATCTGGCCAAAGATCGGGCGCGACCGCTGGCGCAGACTCGCCGCAATCCGTCAACCCAGGAGGGAAAATGAAGCGGACGACGATTCTCTGCGCCAGTGTGATGGCGCTCGTCGCCTCGATGCTGCTGCCGACCGTCGCATCGGCTGACACGTTCGACGCCGCGGGCGCCGAGTCCCTGATCCCGGTCGGGATCAACACCATGTGGGTCGTCGTCGCGGCCCTCTTCGTGATGTTCATGCAGGCGGGCTTCGCCTTCCTCGAGATCGGCTTCTCGCGAGGCAAGAACGCCGGGACGATCGTCGCGAAGATCCTCATGAACTTCTCGATCGCCGCCATCTGCTACTGGGCGGTGGGCTTCGCGCTCGCGTTCGGCGGCACCGGCGAGCTGTGGGGGAGCACCGGCTTCTTCCTGCGCGACTTCGGGGCGGACCCGCAGACGGCCTTCCCGGCGATGGGCTTCTCCGACGTCACGATCGACGCGAAGTTCTTCTTCCAGTTCACGTTCTGCGCGGTGTCCCTGGCGATCGTGTGGGGCACGACGCTCGAGCGCGTGAAGTTCGGCGTCTACGCGATCTACGCGATCATCTTCGCCAGCGTCATCTACCCGATCGGCTCGCACTGGGTCTTCGGTGGCGGCTGGCTGCAGGCCAACCTCGGCATGCAGGACTTCGCCGGCTCGACGGCGGTCCACCTGATCGGCGCCACCGGCGCGCTCGCGGTGCTCCTGCTGCTCGGACCGCGGCGCGGCAAGTTCGGGTCCGACGGCAGACCGCGGCCGATTCCCGGCCACAACATGCCGCTGTTCGGCCTCGGCATCCTGATCCTCTGGCTCGGCTGGTTCGGCTTCAACCCGGGCTCGACGCTCGGCGCGCTCGACGGCCGCTTCCCGGAGGTCATCATCGTCACGCAGCTCGCTGCCAGCGCCGGCGTGATCTTCGCGATCATCACGTCGCGCCTGCTGATGAAGAAGATCGACATCGGCATGGCCGGCAACGGCGCGATCGCCGCGCTCGTCGGCATCACGGCGCCCTCGGGCTACGTGTCGCCGTGGGCGGCGATCCCGATCGGCGCGGTCGCCGGCATCCTCGTCGTCGTCTGCGTGCTGGCGATCGACAAGAAGATCGACGACCCGGTCGGCGCGCTCTCGGCGCACGGCATCGCCGGCGTGTGGGGCACGCTCGCGTGCGGGCTGTTCACGAACCCGGGACTCGCCGAATACAACGCGGTCGGCGAGGGCGGGCTCCTCTACACGGGCTCCTTCCACCAGCTCGGCGTCCAGGCGCTCGGCGTGGTGACGGTGTTCGCGTTCGTGTTCGCGGCCAGCTTCATCACCTTCTTCCTCATCAAGAAGACGTATGGCCTGCGGGTCACCGCCGATGAGGAGGAGGCCGGCCTCGACATCTCCGAGCACGGCATGTACGGCTATCCGGAGCAGTTCATTCCGGCGCCCGAGCTGATCGGCGTCGGCCCGGTCCAGACTCCGGTAGGCGCGCCCGCGTCGGCCGGCCTCGGCAAGCGCTCGGAGGTGCCAGCATGAAGCTCGTCGTCGCGTTCATCCGCCATGAGGCGTTCGAGCCGATCCGCCAGGAGCTGCTCGAGCTCGGCTTCCCCTCGATGTCGATCACCGAGGTCAAGGGGTCGGGCCGCCAGAAGGGCATCACCGAGCAGTACCGCGGCTCGTCGGTGACGAACTACCTGCGGCCGAAGGTCAAGATCGAGTGCGTGGTCGCCTCCGGCGACGTGCAGACGATCGTCGACTCGATCCTGCGCCACGCGCGGACCGGGTCGATCGGCGACGGCAAGGTGTTCGTCATCCCCGTCGAGCAGGCCTACCGCATCCGCACCGGCGAGTCTGGGGAGGAAACGCTCCAGGCGCATCCGGACGCGGCGGCCGCGGTGTAGCGACTGGGCAGCGGCGGTCTCGTCACGCCGCTGCACACCGCCTCGGCTCCGGCGTCGTAATGACGGGCGGCGCCGGTTCCGTGCACCGTGAGGGCTCGTAGCGCTTCAGCGCTGCGGGCCCTCGCGCGGTGCTGCTGGCGGCGCCGGCATCCCGCCATGCTTCGTCCTCGCCTGTTCGCGTGCGATGCACGCCACACAGGCTGCGTCCTTGCCTGGCGGGCGCCGGCATCCGCCAGCAGCACCGCGCCGCGCGTCCTACGGCGCGAGCGTGACGATTCTGCCGTCCTGCGTGACCCGCACCTGCGCCGGCTTGCCGCTCACGCGCACGGCGAACGAGCCGCGCGCGGCGCCGCCGTCGGCGAGGCGCAGCGGCGAGCGGCCGGTGGTGGACCCGGTCAGGCTGTAGCGCAGGGTGTAGCTGCCGGCTCTCACCGGCACGACCGACCACGTGAACGAGCGCGTGTCGTGTGGCTCGATCGCGCCGAGCGCCCACGTGTTCGCGTAAGCGGTCTCGCCGCTCGGGGGCGCGTCGTCGACGATCCACACCGGCCGCGAGCGCGACGCGAGGCCCTTGCCCGCCAGCCGTGAGCCGAACGCCTCGACCGCCGCGGCGTTCGCGCCGCCGCTGGAGATCGTGGCGGCGACGTTCGGGATCGCGCGGCTGCTCTCGTTGCGCACGTCGAGCCGCAGCTGCACGTGCTTGGCGAGCCGCTGTCTGGCGGGGAACGATCTGACGGGGATCGCGACCGAGTAGGTCATCGACTGCTCGGCCTGCGGCTCGTCCGCGCCGCCGCAGCCCGCGAGCGCCAACGCGACAGCCGCGGCGGCTGCCGTGGCGCCTCGGGCGATGGGTCTCCTGCCGGGCACGGCGGCGCGAACATAGCACGGCCCGCGCGGGGGCCCGCCGGTAGGCGAATAGGCGCTCCGCGCCGATCCCATCGGTATATAGACCTGCGTGTTCCCTTCACAGAAGCTCAACGGTTCACGGTTGGCACGCGCAACTTTCGTGCCATACCCTGTCCAGTCGGAGGCGCCATCTGGGGCGCCTCCGATGGATGTCCCACAGGAGGACTGAGGAGATGGTCCGAGCAGTCGCCGACCGAGCGTTCTTGCCGACGAGGAACGCCCTCGAGGAGATCGGCGACATGATGAACCTCACGGGGAAGACCGTCGTCTCGGCGAAAGTGATGCCCGCGCCCGCCGACAGGAGGACGACGACGTGACCCCCTCGGAGTTCGATCGCGACCGGATCGAAGAGGAAGAGCGCGCTGACGCGATCGACGAGATCGATCGCGACGGCGACAGCGCCGGCGAGCTGCCGCGCGACGCGGTCGAGCGCGACGTCGACCCTGAGCCTCAGCTCGAGCCCGCGGACGCGCACACGGACGACGACTCGTACGTCTCGATCGTCTCCGAGCCCGCGGCGGCCGCCGCGGCGCGCGACGAGGACGAGTTCCAGTACCACACGGAAGCGCGGCACGCGGTCGAGGGCGTGGCGGACGCGATCCAGTTCATCGACGTCCACAAGGCGTTCGGCCGTAACCGCGTGCTGCGCGGTCTCAACCTCGGCATCCCCGAAGGACAGATCTCGATGATCCTCGGCCCGTCGGGCACGGGGAAGTCGGTCTGCATCAAGCACATGGTCGGCCTGCTGTACCCCGACGGCGGCGACATCCTCATCGAGGGCGACTCGGTGCCGAGCATGCCCGACCTGGAGCTGTTCGAGATGCGCAAGAAGTTCGGCGTCCTGTTCCAGGACGGCGCGCTGTTCGGCTCGATGAACCTGTACGACAACACCGCGTTCCCCCTGCGCCAGCACACCGATAAGGGCGAGGACGAGATCGCCGAGATCGTCTACCGCCGCCTCAACGAGGTCGGCCTCGGCGACTCCGGCGACAAGATGCCGAACGAGCTCTCCGGCGGGATGCGCAAGCGTGCCGGCTTCGCGCGCGCGCTGGTGCTGGACCCGCGCATCGTCCTGTTCGACGAGCCCGACTCCGGCCTCGACCCGGTCCGCACGGCGCTGCTGTGCGAGCTGATCAAGGAGGTCCACAAGGAGAACGGCGGGACCTACGTCGTGATCACGCACGACATCATGAGCGCGCGCCGCGTGGCCGAGTTCATCGCGGTGCTGTGGCGTGGGCGGATCGTCGAGTCGGGACCGGCCGTCGAGCTGTTCGACTCGTCGAACCCGTTCGTGCGGCAGTTCCTCACGGGGGAGTCCGACGGCCCGCTCGGGATGGAGTGACGCCTCGATGACGATCGCCCGCGGCGCCGTGCTCGGCGCGCTGCTCGCCGTGGTCGCCGTGCTCGCGATCATCGTGCTCGGCGACGGCGGCGGCACGCAGTACAAGCTGATCTTCCAGAACGCGGGTCAGCTCGTGACGGGCGACGACGTGCAGATCGGCGGGCGCCGCGTCGGCAACGTCGACGACATCCTGCTGACCGACAACAACCAAGCCGAGGTCGTCGTGAGCGTGGAGGAGCCCTACGCGCCGTTGCACGAGGGCACGACCGCGACGATCCGCCTGACGTCGCTGTCGGGCGTCGCGAACCGCTACGTCGCGCTCGCGCCGGGGCCGAACAACGCGCCGGAGATCCCCGCCGACGGCAGACTCGAGGTGGAGCATACGACCTCGGTCGTCGACCTCGACCAGCTCTTCAACGCGCTCGATCCGAGAACGCGCAGAGGCCTGCAGCAGTTCTTCCAGGGCTCGGCGACGCAGTACGAGGGGCAGGGGAGAAACGTCAACCTCGCGGCCAGATACTTCAACCCGTTCCTGTCGACGACCGACCAGCTCGTCAAGGAGATCGCGCGTGACCAGGAGACGCTGGAGCGCGCGATCGTCGCCGGCGCGAGCGTCACCGGCGCGGTCGCGCAACGGGCGCCGCAGCTGACCTCGCTCGTCACGAACCTCAACGGGATGATGGGCGCGATCGCCGCCGAGAACGACTCGCTCTCGCAGGCGCTTGCGGTGCTGCCCGACACGTTGCGTCAGGGCAACTCGACGTTTGTCGACCTGCGCGCGACGCTCGACGACCTCGATCCGCTGCTGGCGGCCTCGAGACCCGCCGCGGCCGTTCTGCCGAGATTCTTCCGCGAGTTCACGCCGCTGCTGAACGAGGCGCGGCCGACGTTCGAGAACCTCAGCCTGATCGTCTCGCAGCCGGGCGCGTTCAACGACGCGACCGACGCGGTGCAGAACCTGCCGCGGCTGCAGCGGATCGGCAGCCAGGCGTTCGGCAGCGCGATCACGGCGATGCGGCGCGGCCAGCCGGTGATCGACTTCCTGCGGCCCTACTCGCCCGACCTCGTCGGCTGGTTCCGCGACTTCGGCCAGTCGGCGGCGAACTACGACGCGAACGGCCACTACGCGCGCGTGATGCCGATCTTCGGCGCGTTCCAGTATCAGGCCAGCGATGACACGCTCCAGCCGGTGCCGCCCTCGCAGCGGCTCGCCGGCCTCCAGAGCGGCTTCACGCGTCGCTGCCCGGGCGCCGCCAGCCAGCCGCGCCCCGACGGCTCGAACCCGTTCGCGCCCGCCGGCTTCGACTGCGATCCCACGGACGTGCTGCCCGGCCCATGACCGCGAACGTCTCCTCAGCGACGAAGCGCGCACTGGCCGGCGGCCTGCTGCTGTTCGTCGCGCTCGTCGTGCTCGTGCTCGGCACGGGCGCCTCGAGCGACGACGGCGACACCTACCGCGTGCGCGCGATCTTCGACAGCGCGAGCTTCCTCGTGCCAGGCGAGGACGTGAAGGTCGCCGGCGCGAAGGTCGGCACGATCGAGGAGCTCGGCGTGACGCCGCAGAACAAGGCGGCGATCGTGCTGCGGATCGACGATCCGGCGTTCCGCGACTTCAAGCAGGACGCCTTCTGCACGATCAGACTCCAGTCGCTGATCGGCGAGAAGTTCGTCGCCTGCCAGCCGACGCAGCCGAAGAGCCCGAACAGCGACCCGGCGCCGCCGCTGAGAAAGATCGAGGAGGGCGAGGGGGAGGGGCAGTACCTGCTGCCCGTCGAGAACACGTCGGCGCCCGTCGACCTCGACATGCTCAACAACATCATGCGGCTGCCGGAGCGCCAGCGCTTCGCGATCATCCTCAACGAGCTCGGCGTCGGCCTGGCGGGCAACGGCGAGGAGCTGAGAGCGGTGATCCGGCGCGCGAACCCGGCGCTCTACCAGCTCGACAGACTGCTCGCGATCCTCGCGTCGCAGAACCGCGTGCTGGCCGACCTCGCGCGCGACTCGGACGCCGCGCTGGCGCCGGTGGCACGCGAGAGCCGCTCGATCAGCGCGTTCATCGACAAGGCGGGCGCGACCGCCGCGGCGACGGCCGCGCGCGGCGACGACCTCGAGCGGAACTTCGAGAAGTTCCCGGCCTTCCTGACCGAGCTGCGCCCGACGATGCGCCGCCTCGAGGAGTTCGCCGCGGCCGGCACGCCGGTGATGGCCGACCTGCGCGCCGCGGCGCCGTCGATCAACACGCTCCTCAAGCAGCTCGGCCCGTTCAGCACCGCGGCGCTGCCGACGTTCCGCACGCTCGGCGACCTCGCCGACACGGGCAGAGAGGCGCTCCCCGCGGCCGAGCCGATCATCAGAGACATCCGCGGGTTCGCGGACGAGGCGAAGCCGTTCGCCGAGAACGCTGTCGCGCGGCGTCGTGGACCTGCAGAGAAACAGAGGGATCGAGCGGCTGCTGGACGTGATCCTGTTCACGTCTGGGGACGACGAACGGGTTCGACTCGATGGGCCACTACCTGCGGACCTATCTCGCGACTGTCAATGCCGCGCTGCCTGCCATATGCGGTCAGATCGGAGTTGGCTGCTGCAGCCACGTTCAACCGACGGCGCTCGATCGCGTCGACGCTCGTCGCGCCGCCGGCGGACGCCGCCGGCGTCGCCGCCGCTCTCGGCGACGCCTGCGCGCTTGGCACGAGCCGGCGCCGGCGTCGACCGACGCCCGCGACGGCGCGCCCGCCGGCAGTGGCGTCCTCAACTACCTCCTCGGCGGGAGCGGCGAGCGATGAACCGGCGCAGCACATCGGTCGCGGCGAACCCCGTGCTGATCGGCGCGGCGACGGTGCTCGTCGTCATCGTTGCCGTCTTCCTCGCCTACAACGCGAACAACGGCCTGCCGTTCGTGCCGACGTACAACATCTGGCTCGAGCTGCCGAACGCGTCGAACCTCGTCACCGGCAACGAGGTGCGGGTCGGCGGCGACCGCGTCGGGATCATCGACAAGATCGAGCCGCACGCGTACAGAGACGGCAGCGTCACGGCGAGACTCCACGTGAAGCTGGAGACGGAGGTCAAGCCGCTGCCGGTCGACTCGACCGTGATCGTGCGCCCGCGCTCGACGATCGGCCTGAAGTACGTCGAGCTCACGCCCGGCAGCTCCTCCAGAGGGCTCCCCGAGGAGGGCACGCTCGCGCTGAGAAACGCGACCCCGAGACCGGTCGAGTTCGACGACTTCTTCTCGATGTTCGACGAGCCGACGCGCGCGGCGAACCAGGTCAACCTGCGCGAGTTCGGCGACGCGCTCGCCGGACGCGGCACGAGCATCAACGAGGCGATCGTCGCGCTCGACCCGCTCACGAAGCACGCGATCCCGGTGCTGAAGAACCTCGCCGACCCGGCAGACCGGCTTCGGCCGCCTGTTCCGCGCGCTCCAGCAGACGGCGTCCGCCGTCGCGCCCGTCGCCGAGCAGCAGGGTCAGCTGTTCCGCAGCCTCGCGATCACGTTCAACGCGTTCGACGCGATCGCGATCCCGTACCTGCAGGACACGATCAGCGGCGGGCCGCCGGCGCTCGACACGGCGATCCGCTCGTTCCCCATCTTCCGTCCACTGCTCGCGAACACGGCCGGCTTCTTCCGCGACCTGCAGCCGGGCGTGGACGCGCTGCGCGCGTCGGCGCCGGCGCTCGCGACGGCGCTCGACGTCGGCACGACGCAGGTGCGCCGCGCCGCGACGCTCAACGACGAGCTGGCGCTGACGCTCAGATCGCTGCAGGACTTCGCGGAGGACCCGCAGGTGCCGCTCGGCCTCCACGGCCTGCGGCGCACGGTCGAGGAGCTGACGCCGACGGTGGACCACCTCGCCGGCGCGCAGATCAACTGCAACTACCTCGCGCTGCTGCTCTACAACGTCGCGAGCATCGAGAGCCAGGGCACGGGCGACGGCAAATGGGTGCGGGTCGATCCAGTCGCGCCCCCCGACGGGCCCAACAGCGAGGTCGGCCCCGCTAGCGCGCCGGCCAATGGGCCGGCAGGGACGGCTTCAATCAGCCCAGACGCAAACCATCTGCACTCCAACCCCTACCCGTTCGTCGGTGCGAAGGGCCAGAACGGCATCTGCATGGCTGGCAACGAGGTGTACGTCCGGGGGCAGACGCTGATCGGAAACCCGCCTGGACAGACGCCGAGAAGGACCGCTGACGTCCCGGCCAAGCTCAACACGTTCCCGAGATGACGCGCACGTCCGACACTCCGGCACACCGCCTC
>CAVYOK010000015.1:0-78093 GCA_963770165.1 uncultured Actinomycetes bacterium | reverse complement strand
CGCGTCCTGAAGCTCACTCCGAGCAGGCGATCCAGGCGACTGACTTGTCATCATCAAGGAATTTCCACCGCAGCCGCCCGCCGTGTCAGAACGGCACGTTGATTGATATAGCCTTTGTCGGTGATCTCGCCCGTATCGACCGAGGGCGGCGCGGCAAGCAGCCTGGCGCGGGTCGCAAAGCGTGAGGTGCTGCCGCCATTGTCCTCCCGGAGTTTCCGAAGACCCGACCGGACCGCGCCCCGCACTGCTTCATGCGTGAACACCTCATCGAGCGGGGCATCTTCGCCGACGCCCGCGAGGCGGCGGCAGGCGGGAATGTTCGGGAACACCAGGAACACCACCTCGTCCGTATCGTGACCGGCAATGACAATGTCCTGCGCGACCGGCGCGAGCGCGGCGATCGCATTCACCCGCAATTCGCCGACGCTGACCCAGGTGCCTGAGGTCAGCTTGAAATCCTCGCTGACGCGGCCGTCGAAGAACAGCCCCGCTTCCGGATGCTCGGGATCGGCAAAGCGCACCGCGTCGCCGATCTTGTAGAACCCCTCCTCATCGAAGGCGGCGCGGGTCAGCGCCTCGTTCTTCCAATAGCCCGGCGTCACATTCGGGCCTCGCACCCGCGCTTCCAGCTTGCCCGCATTCGGCAAGAGCTTCAGCTCGACGCCGGGGATGGGCACGCCGATATTGCCGCTGCGCTCGGCCTGGAAATAACAGTCGGTCGCCATTGGCGCGGTCTCGGTCGCCCCCCAGGCGGCCACCATCGGGATCTGCCGTCCGGTGAACTCGACCGACAGCGTCTGCAGCGCATCCCACATGTTCTGCGGCAGCGCGGCGGCGGCATAGAAGGATCAGCTTCAGATTGCGGAAGATGCGCCGGCCGAGCTCGGGGTCGCGCTGAATCGCCTCGACCGCCATGTCGTATCCGCGCGGCACGTTGAACCAGATATTCGGACCGATCTCGGCGAGATTGGCGAGCGTATGCCCGATCAGCGGCGGGGCCGGCTTGCCATTGTCGATATAGAGCGTGCCGCCATTGCGCAGCACCATATTGAAATTGTGATTGGCGCCGAAGGTATGGCTCCAGGGCAGCCAGTCGACGACGATGGGCGCCTCGCGGGTGAGGAACGGCCACATCACGATGCGGGCTTCCTGGTTGGAGGTCAGCATCCGGTGGGTGTTAATCACCGCCTTGGGCGTGCCGGTCGAGCCGGAGGTGAAGAGGAAGCGGGCGATGGTATCGGGCATCACTGCGGCAAAGGCTTTTGCGACATCAGGCGTTTCCGGCGTGGACGCCACATCAGCGAACGCGATCGCATCAGCGTCTCGGCATTGCCGCTGACGATCTTTGCCTGATGCAGCGGCTTGATCGCCGCCAGCGCCGCCGCAAACGGTTTTGTACCGGAAACATAGATCGCGCCGGGCTGAAGCAGGCCAATCATGCTTTTCAGCTTGTCAAAATCTCGGGACATCAACGAATAGGCCGGTGAGATCGCGGCTGAGGGCACGCCGACATGCATCGCCGCCAGAGCAAACAGCGCGTGATCGATGCTGTTGTCTGAGAGGATGACGAGCGGATGTTCTGCGCTCAGCCCTTGCGCCAAAATCCAGGCGGCGGCCGACCGCACCCTTTGCAGCGCATCCCCATAGGTGACCGTCGTCCACGGCGCATCGATATTGCCGCGTTCGCCGAGGAAAACCCGCTCCGGCGCTTCGCGCGCCCAACGCTCCAGCCAGTCGCCGACGCAGCGCGCGCTGTCGCCGAGCGGCACGGTCGAGCGCAGCAGAATGATGCCGTCGGCGCGGCGATCGGCCGCGATCGATGGGGTCGCGAACAATTTTTCGGATGGCGCGCGCCGGGCGGCTGCAATCATCGATTTCCTCCTCGCGGTCCTCTCCGGGATGGCCCTGACATTCATGCACGACCTAGCACGGCCGCTTCCGGGCCGCTTTTGCGATATTGTTGGTCAGAACAATTGTTGTCGTCAACAACGATCTTTCCCTCGCCGCGACGATACGCTACAGAGAAAACGAGGCTGGAGAAGCAAAGATGTCCAACCGGGCGGCCCAGGCGGTAAAAAAAATTCCCGCTGCTGCCAACGGCAAGCGCAAGGCCGGTGGCAAGGCGCGCCCCGCGGACGCCAACGACGAGATCGGCCTCGACGCCCTGCTGGCCATGCGGCTACGCCGTGCGGCGATTCCGGATCTGGATTTTCAGGACTTTATCCGCACGCTCGCCGCTGTGGACATCAAGCCGACGCAGTATTCCGTGCTGACGGTGATCGGCGCCAATCCTGGCCTCAGCCAGATGGCGGTGGCGCAGCGGCTCGGCATCGAACGCGCGCGCCTCGTGCACCTGCTCGACAGCCTCGAGAACCGCAAGCTGCTCAAGCAAGTCGCTCCAGGACCGACCGCCGCTCGCACGCCCTGCACCTGACCGCGCAGGGTCAGGCTTCGCTGCTCGCCAGTTCAAGCTGCTCGCGGCCGAGCACGAACGGCACGCGGCCGAAAAGATCGGCAAGGAAAACCGCGAGCAATTGCTGCGATTCTGTTCGTCTTCGCCTGAAGCGGCCCCGCCCGAACCTCGTGCGAAGCGAGACTGCCCAGAAATTAGGCAAGCGATCTTCGAGCAGCCGAGCCGATGAGCTATTCGGCTGTCACCTAAGACCGATGTAATACAGCCATTATTTGGTAAACCTGCCACGCGCCCCTATTGTACACAATGGCACATCGCTTGCTTCGATCCGGACAAGAAATTCCTCGCTGAAGGGGCTATCCATTGACCGAGACCGTCGCCGCGATCGTCGCCGCGCACCGCGCCGGCACCGCGTCGCCCGCGGAGACCGTGGCGCGCAGCTTTGCGCGCATCCGCGCCCACAACGATCCGGCGATGTTCATCACCCTGCGCGACGAAGCGGACGCCATCGCCGAGGCCAAGGCGCTGGCGGCGAAGGGCGCAGCGCAGCTGCCGCTCTACGGCGTGCCGGTCGCGGTCAAGGACAATATCGACGTCGCGGGCCTGCCGACCACCGCCGCCTGCCCGGCCTTCGCCTACAAGCCCGCGCGAGGACGCGACCGTGCGTCGCGCGGCTGCGCGCGCGCCGGCGCGATCGTCATCGGCAAGACCAATCTCGACCAGTTCGCGACCGGCCTGGTCGGCGTGCGCTCGCCCTACGGCGTGCCGCGCAACGCGTTCGATCCGGCGATCTGATCCCCGGCGGATCGAGCTCGGGCTCGGCGGTCGCGGTCGCGGCCGGCCTCGTGCCGCTCGCGCTCGGCACCGACACCGCCGGCTCCGGCCGCGTGCCGGCGGGGCTCAACAACATCGTCGGCCTCAAGCCGAGCCTCGGCCTGGTCTCGACCGCCGGCGTCGTGCCGGCCTGCCGCTCGCTCGACTGCGTCTCGATCTTTGCGCTGACCGCCGACGATGCCTGGGCGGCGCTCGCGGCCATGGCCGGGCCCGATGCGGCCGATCCCTATTCGCGCGCGCGGCCGCTCGGCGCGCTCGGCGCCGTTCGCCAGAGGCTGCGGCTCGGCGTGCCGATCGCCGGGCCAGCGCATGTTCTTCGGCGACCAGGCGTCGGCCGCGGCCTACGAGCGCGGCGATCGCGCGCTGCGCCGGCGCTCGGCGCGCAGATCGTCGAGATCGACATCGAGCCGTTCTACGAAACCGCGCGGCTGCTCTACGAAGGCCCCTGGGTGGCGGAGCGCTATCATCGTGCGTCGCGCTCGCTGCTGGCGTCGTCGCCGGATGCGATCCATCCGGTGACC
Source organism: uncultured Actinomycetes bacterium (assembly GCA_963770165.1). Taxonomy (GTDB): domain Bacteria; phylum Actinomycetota; class Thermoleophilia; order Solirubrobacterales; family Solirubrobacteraceae; genus Conexibacter. Next base: position 74,325 of record CAVYOK010000015.1, on the reverse strand, counting down.
CGGGAGATCATCCTGCAGCGGCGCGCGGCCGAGCGCGGTCGACGCCTTCGCGGCGTTCTACCAGCTCGAGGAGCTGCGCCGCGTGCGCGACCGCGCCGTTCCGCCGAGATCGACGCGCTGCTGCTGCCGACCGCGCCGACCGTCTACACCGTCGAGCAGGTGCTGGCCGATCCGATCCAGCTCAACAGCCGGCTCGGCACCTACACCAATTTCGTCAACCTGCTCGACCTGTGCGGCCTCGCGGTGCCGGCGGCGATGCGCGCCGACGGCACGCCGTTCGGCGTCACGCTGCTGGCGCCGGCGGGCAGCGACGCGCTGCTCGCCTCGCATCGGCCGCGTGTTCCACGCCGACACCGGCCTGCCGCTCGGCGCGCTCGGGCGTGCCGCAGCCGCCGCTGGCCGCGCTTGCCGGCCGTGCCCGCGGCGGACGAGATCGCGATCGCCGTGGTCGGCGCGCATCTGTCCGGCATGCCGCTCAACGGCGAACTGCAAGGCGCTCGGCGCGCGCTTTCTCGAAGAACCACGTCGACCGCGCCGGACTACCGGCTCTATGCGCTCGACGGCAGCACGCCGCCGAAGCCCGGGCTGCTGCGCGTCGCGCAGGGCGCAGGGCGCCGCGATCGCAGCTCGAGATCTGGGCGCTGCCGGCGGAAGGCTTCGGCCGCTTCGTCGCCGCGATCCCGCCGCCGCTGTCGATCGGCACGCTGCGGCTCGCCGACGGCCGCAGCGTGAAGGGCTTTCTGGTCGAGGCCGAGGCGGTCGCGGGCGCGCGCGACATCTCGAGCTTCGGCGGCTGGCGCGCCTATCTCGCGCAGCAAGGCCGTAGCGCGCTCAAAGCGACCCGCGTAAATCTCGTATTCCTCGCGCACCGTCGCGATATGCGCGCGCATTGCGGCCGCGGCGCCGCGCGCGTCGCCGCGCAGGATCGCCACCACGACCCGGTCATGCTCGACATGCGATTTCGCCAGCCGCCCGAGCTTGCGGAACTGGGCGCGGCGGAACGGCTGCACGCGCGACGCGCGTCGCCAGCGTCATCTCGGCCAGATAGGCGTTGTGCGCGCCGGCATAGATCGCGCCGTGGAACGCCTCGTTGACCTCGTGAAAGCGCTGCGGGATCGCCGACATGGATCAGCGCGCGCATCTCCTCGTGCACCGCCTCCAGCGCGCGCGCGCTCGGCGCCGGTCATGCGCTCGGCCGCAAGGCCGCGCACAGCGCCTCGAGCTCCGCCATCGCCTCGAACATGCCGGCCAGCCGCTCCTCGCGTCGGCCGCGCCACCACCGCGGCGCGATGCGCGCGCGCCTCGACCAGGCCGCTCGCCGCGAGCTGGCGGATCGCCTCGCGCACCGGCGTGCGCGACACGCGGAAGCGCCGCGCCAGCTCCATCTCGTCGAGCGCCGCGCCGGGCGCCAGCGCGCCGCGCACGATCTCGTCGGCGAGCTGCAGCCGCAGCTCTTCGGCGAGGGTGCCTTGCCGGCTGCGGCGAGCGCGATCGACGCGCCGGCCACCGGCTCGGTCCTTGCGAACTTCCTCCCTGGAGATCGTCGAGACTCATGCCTCTGATCCGTTCCTTCAGGTCTTCGGCTCATCGATCAGGCTGACATGCGCGGCGACCACGTCCAGCCGTCGGGAAACCGCACCCAGGTCTGCATCTGCCGCCCGACCTTGCCGGGCGGTCCCGCGTCCGGTAACAGCGTCGAGGCCACCGCGAAGTCGCGGCCATAGGTGGTGATCACGGTCTCGCGAGTCTTGCGCATCAGCCCGACCGGCGAGCGCGCGGCGCGGAACGCCTTGATCTCGTCGTAGCCGTAGAGGTTCTCGCCGATGCCGTAGCGGATCGTGTGCGGGTCGTCGCGGAAGAGCTCGTCGAGCACGTCGAGGTCGTTGGTCACCAGCGCGCTTCATAACGCGCGAACGCGGTCACTTCGGCGACGACCTCCGGCAGGTCGATCTCCATCTCATTTCCTCTCGGCGCGCGGTGCGACAACGACGCCGGCTTGCTCCAACGCATGGGCGATTCGCAACGCCACGTCCTCGCGCCACGGCGCGGCGATGATCTGCACGCCGATCGGCATCGGCTGCAGCGGCACCGGCACGGCGACCACCGGCAGGCGGCGGCGAGATCGTCGCGACCGGCGCGCCTGGCTCCGCGGAGATCCGCGAGCTCGTGTTCGCGCTCTGAACCGAACCCCCAATCCAAGAGGAACACGATGTCCACTCAGCACCCCACTCGACGGGACGTCTTGAAGCGCGCCGGCGCGGCAGCGCTCGGCACGACGGCCGTCGGCAGCCTCCTGTCGGCGTGCGGATCGACGGATGCGTCGACGCTCACCAGCACGACCGGCTCCTCGAGCGCCGTCGGCGACGCGATCAAGGTCGGCGTGCTGTTCTCGCTGTCGGGGAACCTGTCGATCGCCGAGACGTCGATGAAGAACGCGACGATCCTCGCGATCGACGAGATCAACGCAAGAGGGGGAGTCGGAGGGCGCAAGCTCGAGCCGGTCATCGAGGACTACGCCTCCGACTTCGGCGTCGTCGTGCAGAAGGCGCGCAAGCTCGTCGAGCAGGACAGAGTCGCGGCCACGATCGGCTGCTACGCGTCGGCCTCGCGCAAGGCGGTGCTGCCGGTCTTCGAGCAGGGCAACGGCGTGCTGCTCTACCCGACCTTCTACGAGGGCCTGGAGTGCTCGACGAACGTGATCTACACCTCCCTCGTCGCGGCGCAGCATCTGACCGACACGACCGACTGGATGGTCAGAAACGCCGGCAGGAAGATCTACATGGTCGGCTCCGACTACGTCGGCCCGCAGACCTACAACGCGATCGTCAAGAAGCTCGCCGAGGAGCAGGGCGCGACCGTCGTAGAGAACCGCTTCTTCCCGCTCGACCAGACGGAATTCGGCTCCGCGCTGTCCGCGATCCGCGACGCGAAGCCGGACCTGATCTGGAACACGATCGTCGGCGCCGGCATCCCGGCCTTCATGAAGCAGTACCAGGCCGCCGGCTTCACGCCGGAGACGACGCCGATCTTCTCCGGCATCTGCACCGAGCAGGAGCTGGCGGCGGTCGGCGGCAAGGCGGCGAAGGGCCACTTCTTCCCGTCCTCGTACTTCATGACGACCGACACGCCCGACAACAGCTCGTTCATCGAGCGCTACCAGGCGGAGTACGGCGCCGACCAGCCGACCAACATGCCGATGCAGGCCTCGTACACGTCGGCATACCTGCTCGCGGCCGCGATCGAGAAGGCCGGCGACGCGACGCCCGAGGCGCTCCTGGAGGCGTTCCCCGGCGTCAGCGCCGAGGCGCCCGGCGAGGGCACCGTCACCGTGCAGGACAACCACCACACGACGCACACGGTGTCGCTCGGGCAGGCGAACGACAGAGCCCTCTACGACGTGATCGAGAGATTCGCGCCGCGCGAGCCGGACCCGTTCCCGGCGAGCGTCGTGGCGGCCGCGAAGATCCCGAGCTGCCCGCGGCGCGAGGTCTGAGCGGGGCTATGCTCGTCCAGGTCCTCGCGCAAGGGCTGAGCGTGGGCGCGGTGCTCGCGCTCAGCGCGCTCGGGCTGACCGTGATCTACGGGGTCATGGGCGTGGTGAACCTCGCCCACGGCGAGTTCGTGATGCTCGGCGCCTACAGCATGGCGATCCTGAGCGGGCCGCTGGGACCGTGGACGGCGATCGCGCTGACGCCCCTGATCGTCGGCGCGATCGGCCTCGTCGTCGACCGCAGCCTGATCCGCTGGCTCTACCAGAACCCGATCAAGTCGATGCTCGGGACGTTCGGGCTCGGCATCGTGATCCGCCAGCTGGTGCTGATCGCCGAAGGTCCGGGGCTGCGCTACGTCGACCTGCCGATCACCTCGTCGGTCGCGATCCTGGGCGAGCAGCTGCCAGTCTGGCGGCTCGTGCTGATCGCGCTCGCGATCGTCACCGGCGTCGTCGTCGCCCTGTGGCTGAGCCGCTCAGCGGCCGGCCTGAAGGTGCGCATCGCGACCACCGACGCCGACGTCGCGAGCACGCTCGGGACGAACGTCTCGCGTGTGAACGCGCTCGCGTTCGCGCTCGGGACGGCGCTCGCCGGGTTGGCGGGCGCGCTCGTCGCGCCGCTCAACTCGGTCTATCCGAACATGGGCGTGACGTACCTCGTCGGCGCGTTCCTGGTCGTGATCCTGGCCGGCCTCGGCAGCATCCGCAACGCGCTGCTGTGGGCCGCCGGCGTCGGCCTCGTCACCGCCGCGGTGGCCGTGCCGCAGGACGACGTGCTGGCGCAGGTCGTCGTGTGGACGCTCGCGCTGCTGATCGTCGCGCTGCGGCGCCAGACGCTCGTCGTGAGCCGGGTGTGAGCATGACCGCACGCGCGCGCACGCTCCGCTTCCCCGCGACGGTCGCGGCCGCGCTGCTCGCAGTCGCGCTCGTGCCGGCGGTCTTCTCGGACTTCAGCGTCGGCCTGGTCGCCCAATGGCTACCGCTCGTCGTGCTGGCGATCTCGCTCGACCTGCTGTGGGGCGAGAACCGCATCGTCTCGTTCGGGCACGGCGCCTTCTTCGCCGGCGGGGGATACATCGCCGGGCTGCTGCTGCGCGGCCCGCAGTCCGACACGACCGGCGCCAACTACGCGCTGCTCGGCGAGGGGAGCGGTCGCTCGGGCTTCGACGCCGTGGTCGACGCGCTCAGCGCGCCGCAGCTCGCCGGCGTGCCGCTGCTCGCGTTCGTGCTGCCGATCGTGCTGTGCGGCCTCGTCGGCCTGCTCGTCGGGTTCGTGATCTTCCGCATCGGCTCGGTCGAGATCTACGCGCCGCTCGTGACGCTCGGCGTGGGGGTGATCGCGGCGACGGTCTTCCTGAAGCTGTCGGTGATCGGCGGCAGCAACGGCTTGTCGGGCATCCCGCCCTACGTGGACGGCGGCCCGACCGCGGTCTACTGGTTCACCGCGATCTGGCTGCTCGCGATCTACGTCGCCTACGCGGTCTTCCGCCGCTCGCGCGCGGGGCGCCGCTGGCGCGCCGCCGGCGACGACCCGATCCGCCTCGATGCGCTCGGCGTCCACACCCGCCGCCTGCGCGCCGTCGGGTTCGCCGCGAGCACCGCGCTCGCCGGCCTCGCGGGTGCGCTCTACGTCGGCGTCTCGGGCTTCATGTCGGCCGACACCGCGGGCGTGCTGTTCTCCGTCCAGGCGCTGATCTGGCTGGCCGTCGGCGGACCCGGAAGCCTGTTCGCGCCGCTTGTCGGCGTGCTCGCGATCCAGCTCGGCCAGCACGAGCTCAGCGAGCAGCTGCAGGAGACGTGGCAGCTGCTGCTCGGCGTGCTGCTGATCGCCGTCGTCCTCGGCGCCCCGCGCGGCCTGACCGGCCTCGCCGGTTCGGGCGTCGCAGCCCTTCAACGCCTGATCGCCCGTCCATCCCACCCAGGAGCGCCCACATGACAGCTGTCAGCTCGAAGCTGCGGATCGTCTGCACGAACGACTTCCTCAGCTCCTTCTCGCCGATGGAGACCAGCTACGGACGCCTGCCCGGCGGCGACGCGCTGCGGCGGACGGTCGAGCGGCTGCGCGACGGCCAGCCGACGATCTGGGCCGACGCGGGCGACTTCAGCAACGGGGGGCCGCTGGCGGCCACGAGCGGGGCGGCGCTGAGCTTTCGCGGGGTCGCGGAGCTCGGCATCGAGGTCGCCACGCTCGGCAACCACGAGTTCGACCTCGGCCTCGCGCACGTGCAGGACGAGTGCGCCGCGCTTGCGTTCCCCGTCGTCTGCGCGAACGTCGACGTCGGCGTCCCGGCGGCGACGCTGCTCGAGACGGAGGCCGGGCCGGTCGGCTTCATCGGGCTGACGCACCCGCAGGTCGCGGCCTTCACGCCGCACGCCCCGCAGGCGCGCAGCGACCTCGGGGCGATCGTCGCGCACCATGCGCAGCAGCTGCGGCGCGACGGGGCGATCGCCGTCGTGGTGCTCGTCCACTTCGGGGTCGACTGGGCGGTCGCGCTGGACGGGACGCACCTGCCCGACCCCACGCCCGTGCTGGCGCTGACCGCGGCCTGGCGCGATCGCGTCGACGCGATCGTGCTCGGGCACACGCTCGGGCGCTGGGCGGACGTGATCGACGGCGTGCCGTACGCGCAGCCGTGGGCGTTCGGCGCCGAGGTCGGCGTGATCGACCTGGACCTGGGCTCCGGACGGCGCGAGGTCGCGCTGGTGCCCGTGGAGGCGGGTGACGCGCGCGCGTGGAGCGGACCGGGGCGCGCCGCGATCGAGCAGGCGGAGCGCGAGCTGCTGGGGCACATCGCGGAGCCGCTCACGATCGACTTCGGCAGCGACATCTCGCTCGCGCACTACGCTGCCGACGCGCTGCGCGTCGCGACCGGCGCGACCGGCGCGGTCGTGCCCGTCGTCGGCATGCACCAGCCCGCGATCGAGGGCGTGATGTACCACTGGCCCGCCGGCGCCGTCACCGAGGCCGACGTCTCCCGCTTCTGGCCGTGGGCCGACGACCGCTGCCTGATCGCTGAGGTCACCGCGGCCGAGCTGGAGAGGGTCACGACGTTCACGGCGCCCGAGCCGTGGCTGGCGTGGGGCGCAAGCGCGGAGCCGCCGTTGCCGCGGATCCGTCACACCGTCGTGGCGCCGTGCGACTACGTCGACTGGGGGACGATCCAGATCGACCAGCTCGTCGGCCGCACGCTCGACTGGCGTCCGCTCAACGTTCGCCTGCGCGACGCGCTGCGCACCTCGCTCGCGGTCGGTTCTGAGGAGCGGGCGGCCACGGAGCCCGTGGCGCAGGTCGGCTGACGCGATGCGGGCCGATGGCGGCGTTGCCAACGCACCGTAGAATGAGCGATGGGATGGCCAGGCTGGGGGATCCGATTCGTCTTGCGGTTGTAGACCGTGACAGCGGCTTCCTCCACGTGCTCGGCAAGCGCGTGCGGGCGACTGGGTGGAAGCTGCAGGTGCTGCCACAGCCGGCGTCGATCGATGAGCTGATCGCGCTGCGACTCGGCGCGCTGGTGATCGATCTCGCGCTGCTGGGCGACGAGGGGTGGGACTACCTCGGACGCGTGCATGCGGCGCTGCCGTCGCTTCCGGTGATCGTCTGCAGCGGCGGCGGGAGCGTCGCCGAGCGGGTGCGGGCGCTGCGGCTCGGCGCTGACGACTGGCTCGCGAAGCCGTGCCATCCCGAGGAGCTGATCGCGCGGGTCGAGGCACGCATCCGCCGCGCCCAGCTCCCCCTGCGCGTCGACGCGGCGCCGGGGATGAGCGCCGGCGAGCTGAGCATCCGGCCCGACCTGTTCCAGGCGTACGTCGGCGAGCGCAGCCTCGATTTGACGCGACGCGAGTTCGAGCTGCTGCGACTGCTTGCGACGCATGCGGGCCAGGTGCTGGAGCGCGAGGCGATCTACCAGCACGTCTGGGGCTACGCGCTGGCGCACGGCGACCGCTCCGTCGACGTCTTCGTGCGCAAGCTGCGCTCGAAGCTCGAGCGTCGCTCGCCGCACTGGCGCTACATCCACACGCACTTCGGCGTCGGCTATCGCTTCGAGCCGCGGCGGGCCGACGAGGCGGACGGCTCCGACCCCGGCGACTCCGGCGAGCACCGTGCATGGCCGGTGCGCGATCGCGCGATGCCGTCTCGGACGCTCGCGCGGTAACCGCGATCTGCATCACGCGAGCGCTCAGAGGGGCTGAGCGAGCGCATTCGCTGATCGACGGTTCACAGCGAATTCACTCGCTCGTGTGCGTGAGCCCCGACCATGTCGCCATGGCGAGCGCGCGAACCTCACCCGACACCGTCGCGAAGCCCTCGAGCGCGCAGGCGCTCCTCGCGCAGATTCGCTCCGCGCTGCCCGCGCTGCGGCCGAGCGACGCGAAGGTCGCGCGTGTCGTGCTGGGCGCGCCGGACGCGGCGATGTCGCTGACCGTCGCTGAGATCGCGACCGCCGCGAACGTCTCCGATGCGACCGTCATCCACTTCTGCAAGGAGCTCGGCTTCTCCGGCTTCCAGCACCTCAAGTTCGCGCTCGCGCACGACCACGTTCCCGTCAGCAGCCTGCTGCACGAGCAGCAGCGCCTCGACGCCGGCTCGTCGAGCGCCGACGTGGTCGGGGATGTGCTGCGTTCCACCGTGCGTGCGGTCGAGGACATCCTCGGGACGCTCGATCTCGCGCAGTTCGACGCGGTCGTCGAGGCGATCATGTGCGCCCGGCGGATCGTCGTGATCGGCGCGCTGCCTTCGTTGATGCTGGCCGAGGATGCCGCCTACCGCTTCTCGACGATCGGGCGCCGGGCCGAGGCGCCGGCGACCGACACCGCCCAGCGGCTTGCCTGCACACTGCTCGAGCCGGGCGACTTGTGTCTCGTGATCAGCCACACCGGCGCGACGAAGCAGAGCTTCGCCGCGCTCGACGCCGCGCGCGCAGCGGGCGCGACGACGGCCGCGATCACGAGCTTCGCCCCCTCGCGCCTCGCCGCCGAGGTCGACCACGCGCTGATCGCCGGCGCCGCCGCGGTGTCCGTGCGCGTCGAGGCGATGGCGAGCCGCTTCGCCCACCTGGCCGTGATCGACGCGCTCTACGTCGCGATCGTGCTGAGAAACCAAGCGTGCGCGCAGCAAACGCACCTTGTCGCCGACGCGATCCACGCGGAGTACCAGCTCTAACGATCGGCAATCGCGTGACGCGCGCGGTTCGCGCGCTGTCACCCCCTGCCGTGCCCGTGAAAATCCAGTTACGGATCTATCCACGAGCATGTAACGCGATTACAGTGGCCGGCAACGGAACGGAGATGCCCGCGATGAGCACGAAGACAAGACCGGTGGTGCTCGCGCACGTGCGCGCGCTGCTGCCCTCGCTCCAGGCTAGCGACGCGCGCGTCGCGCAGGTGATCGTCGACGAGCCGGACGCGGTCGTATACCGCTCCGTCAGCGAGGTCGCGGAGGCGGCCAGCACCTCCACCGCCACCGTCGTGCGCTGCGCGCAGAAGCTTGGCTTCCGCGGCTTCCACGACCTCAAGCTTGCGCTCGCCCGCGAACGTGCGACGTTCGCCGACGCGGCGCACACGCCGGCCGGGGACGCGGTCGACCCGCGCCTCGCCCCGCTCGCCCAGGTCGTCGACGCCGGCGCCCAGACCCTGCGCGACGCCCTCGCGCTCGTCGATCCGGAGGCGTTCGGCGCGGTCGCCGAGGTGCTTGCGAGCGCCGAGCGGGTGCTCGTCGCGGGCGTCGGGACGTCCGCGCCGCTGGCGGCGGACGCCGCCTACCGCCTTTCGACGATCGGCGTGACGGCAGAGGCCTACGCCGACGTCCATGTGCAGCACTTTCACGCGCAGCGGCTCGGTCCCGAGGACATCTGCCTGGCCGTGAGCCACACCGGCTCGACACGCGAGACGCTCGCGGTCGCAGGCGCGGCGCACGCAGCGGGCGCGACGACGGCGGCGATCACGAGCTTCGCGCGCTCGCCGCTGACCGAGCTCGTCGACTACACGATCCTCGCCGGCACTCGTGAGGTGTCGTTCCAGCTGGAGGCGATGGCGAGTCGCCTCGCGCACCTCGCGCTGCTCGATGCGCTGCTCGTCGCGACCGCCGAGCACCACCCCGAGCGCGCCGAGGCGGCGCTCGGCGCGTACAGCGGCATGCTCGGGGAGCACCGGCTCTGATGCGCATCGGACTCGTGAGCGACGTGCATTGGCGGACCAGCGAGCCGGGCGTCGAGTCCGGCTGGCATGGCGCGGGCGCGGCCGCCGGCTGGCACGGCACCGGCGCCGAGCTGCACGGGGCGCTCGAGCGGCTCGAGCTCGCCCTTGCGCGCTTCGCCGAGCGCGGCGTTGAGCTCGTCGCGCTCGCCGGCGACCTGACGCATCAGGGCGAGCTCGGCGCGCTCGCGCAGGTGTTCTCGACGTGCGCGCGGGCGAGCGCGTCCGTCCTCGTCGTGAGCGGCAATCACGATGTGGACGGCGACGGGGACCGCCTCGTCCGCGCGCACGCGCTCGCCACCGCGCATGGTCGGACCGCGGGGGGCGTGCGGCTTGCCGACCCCGCCGGGGAGGTGCACGCGGGCCTGCTCGTGGCCGGTGTGCACGTGGGCGCGACGCACGGCTGGTTCGGCGCCAGCCTGCGTGAGCTGCCGGATCCCGCGGCGTGGGGCGACGATCCGCTCGTGCTGATCAGCCACTACCCGGCGCTGTCGCTGGCGACGAGCCTCTCCGACGCGGGCTTCCCGTATCCCGCCGACCTGCTCGACCGCCGCGAGCTGGCGGCGCTGCTGCGCGCGCGTCGGGCGCCGACGCTCGTGCTCGGCGGCCACGTCCACGCGCGCGCCTCGCGCGCTGAAGGCTCGGTGCTGCAGCTGACCGGCGGGTCGCTCGTCGAGCCGCCATACGAATGCGCGCTGATCGACGTCGAGCCGCTCGCACCCGGGCTGCTCGCGGTGCAGCGCACGTGCTTGCGCCTGCGTGAGCGGGACGGCGCGCGCGAACCGGTGCTCGCGCCGGAGCAGGAGGCGTGGCTGTTCGACGGCATGCAATGGAGAACGACGAATAAAGGGGAAGGCGATGAAGCGCAGCAGCGAGAGGATCCTCACCACACACGTCGGCAGCCTGCCGCGACCTGACGGGCTCGCGGAGCAACTGACCGCGCTCGATCGCGGCACGCTCGGCGAGTCCGAGCTGACGGCGCTGCCGGGGAAGGTGCGCGACGGTGTGGCGGCGATCGTCGCGCGCCAGGCGCAGACGGGCATCGACGTAGTCAGCGACGGCGAGCTCAGCAAGTTCGGCTACGCGACGTACGTCAAGCAGCGCCTCAGCGGGTTCGACGGCGACAATGGGCCGCTCGCGCTGTCGGAGTTCGCGGACTTCCCGAGCTTCACGATGCGCACCGCGCTCGAGGTGACGAACCCGGCGTGCACCGGTCCGGTCGCCTACCACGGCCACGAGGCGGTCCAGGCCGACATCGCGAACCTGAGAGCCGCGCTGGAGGCGGCGCCGGCAACCGAGGCGTTCATGAACGCCGCCTCACCCGGCATCGTCGCGGACTATCTGCAGAACCAGCACTACGCGACCGAAGAGGAGTACCTGTACGCGCTCGCGGACGCGATGAAGCAGGAGTACGACGCCATCGCGGCGGCCGGCCTCATCCTCCAGCTCGACTGCCCGGATCTCGCGCTCGGGCGCCACCTCGCGCCGGCGCCGCTGTCGGTCGCGGACTTCCGCACGAGAGTCGAGCTGCGGATCGAGGTGCTCAACCACGCGCTGCGCGACATCGCGCCGGAGCAGGTGCGCATGCACATCTGCTGGGGCAACTACGAATCGCCGCACCACCACGACGTGGAGCTGAAGGAGATCGTCGACCTGATTCTCACCGCGCGCCCGGCGGGCCTGCTGGTCGAGGCCGCCAACCCGCGCCACGAGCACGAGTGGAAGCTGTTCGAGGACGTCGCGCTGCCCGAGGGCAAGGTGCTGATCCCGGGCGTGATCGACACGCTCACGCCCTACGTCGAGCACCCTGACGTCGTCGCACAGCGGATCGTGCGTTACGCGCAGGTCGTCGGCCGCGAGAACGTGCTGGCCGGCACCGACTGTGGCTTCGCGACGTTCGCGAACTTCACCCCCGTCGACCCTGACATCGCCTGGGCGAAGCTGCGCTCGCTTGCGGAGGGCGCGCGGCTCGCCTCGCAGGAGCTGTGGGGGAAGACCGCCAGCCCGGAGCCCGCGCTGTCGGCCTAGGCGGCAGCGCGCCGGCTCGCTCCGGTCCTGAGACGACGAAGGCGTGCGCCGCAGCCACGGTGCACGCCCTCGCGGGGCCGAGCGCGACCGGCGAACCGAACACCTCGACCAAGGGACCCAGTCATGGAATCCGCACGCAACGCTATCGCACCGCGCTCGCCGCTCAGTCGCCAGCCGCTGAAGGGCATCGCGTTCACGCTGTTCTCCGCCCTCGCCGCCCTCGCCCTGTGGGGGCTGCTGCGCGGCCCGTTCGAGCTCGACTACGGCTCGGCGACGCTCGTCTTCACCGTCTGCATCGTCTGGTTCTGGCAGCTCGCCTGGTCGTTCGGCGGCTGGCCCGCGTCGCTGTTCACCGACAACCGCTGGACGCGCGGGATCGTCAACTGGATCCTCATCATGCTCGTCGTCTGGCTCACGATCAGATGCTTCGAGTGGTGGTTCGACAAGCCGTTCGCGGAGACGGCGATCGGCGCATGGGGCCTCACCGCGCTGTTCGCCGCCGTGCTGAACCTGTTCTTCTTCGGCAACCGCCTCGTGCTGCCGGAAGGGGAGGCGCGCCAGCCGCTGGCGGGCCTCGCGAACACCGCGTGGGCGCTCGGCTTCCTGCCGCTCGTGGTGCTGTTCCTGCCGAAGCTCGCCGGTCTCGACCCGATCGCGATCCCCTACATCTGGTTCCCGATCGCGCTGATCCCGCTGACGTACTTCGGCGGCAGACCGTTCGACAAGCTCGGCCAGCCGTATGCGGGCCTCGCCTACGCGGGCGTGACGTTCATCGGCACGGTGCTGTTCGCCGGCATCCTCAAGAAGGCCGGGATCGACTTCTTCTCCGCCGAGGTGGCGGGCGCGAAGGGCAACATCCTCGTCGCGACGTGGACGAACGTGGGCCTGCTGTTCGCGTGGCTCTTCAACATGTGGCCGGTCGGCAAGCTCGCGCAGCCGGCGAAGGGGATCGTGTCGAGCGTCGGCACGCTCGGCGTCAGCCTCGTGATCTACGCGCTGCTCGTGAACGGCTTCGACGCGGCCGACTACGGCGCCATCATGTTCGGCCAGTTCTGCTTCCTGTGGGCGCAGGTCTCGTTCGCCGGCATCGGCCTGTTCGACGTCCTCAGTTGGGGCTATGAGGACGATCCCGCCGGCGCCGGGCCCGAGCTCGGCAGCGGCGCGCAAGTTGCGTCGCGCGAGCGCACCGCGGTCGAGGCCGGCGTCGGCGGCGTGTGAGCGAGGAGCGACTGGGGTATCGTCGGTCGTGCTAACTGCGAACGGTCGCAGTTAGCACGACCGGCAAGAAGGAGGACGATGCCTCGCGCGCACAGCGTTCCCGCTGTCGCGGCTCCCGATCTCGATGCGGCGCTCGCGCTGCTGCGGGCGAATGGCCTGCGTGTGTCGGCCGCGCGGCGGCTCGTGCTCGAGGCGCTGTATGCGACGGACGATCCGTTGACGGCGGAGCGGATCGCCGCCGGCTTGGACGGCCGCGTGCCGCGGTCGGATCCCGGGTCGGTGTATCGCAACCTCGAAACGTTGGAGTCGGTCGGGCTCGTGCGCCACTTCCATCTCGGTCATGGCGCGGGCCTGTACGTCCGCTCGAGCGTCGGGGCGCGCGAGTACCTGACCTGCGACTCGTGCGGGGCGGTGCGGGCGCTGGAGCCGCGAGCGCTCGACGGGGTGCGGGCGCTGATCCGCAAGGAGCTCGGCTGGGAGGCCCGCTTCAGTCACTTCCCGATCGCCGGCATGTGTCCCAGCTGCGCCAGCGCCAGCTTGCGCGTGGCCGGGGAGGAGGAGCCGCATGCACATCCCTGACGGGTTCCTCAGCCTGGAGGTCGCCGCCGCGACGGCGGTGGTGTCGGCGGGCGTGGTCGCATACGGCGTGCGCCGCGCCGGCGACACGCTCGATGACCGGCGCGTCCCCCTGCTCGGCGTGACGGCCGCGTTCGTGTTCGCGGCGCAGATGCTCAACTTCCCGGTCGCCGGCGGCACGAGCGGCCACTTCCTCGGCGCCGCGCTGGCGGCGATCCTGCTCGGGCCGTGGCTTGCGTGCGTGGTGCTCGCCGTCGTGCTGATCGTGCAGGCGTTCGTGTTCGCCGACGGCGGCGTGACGGCGTTGGGTGCGAACGTGCTCAACCTGGGGGTGGTCGGCGGCCTCGTCGTCGGCTCCTCGATGCTGCTGGCGCACCGTGCGCTGCCGCGGACGCGCGGCGTGCTGCTGGGCGTCGCGGCGGTCGGCTCGTGGGCGGCCGTGATGGCCGGTGCGGCGGCGTGCAGCGTCGAGCTGGCGCTCTCGGGCACTGTCCCGCTCGGGACGGTGCTCCCGGCGATGCTCGGCGTGCATGCGCTGATCGGGATCGGCGAGGCGGTCGTGACGGTCGCGGCCGTCGGTGCCGTGCTGGCGACGCGGCCTGATCTGCTCGAGGCGTCCGGGCTCGGCGTGCCGGCCACGGCGCCGACGTCGCTCGGGCTCGGGGAGGTGGCGTCGTGAAGTCGGCATCGATCGGCGTGTTCGTGGTGCTCGCGCTCGCGCTCGCCGTCGGGCTGGCGACGGCCGTGTCGCCGTTCGCGTCCGCGTCGCCGGACGGCTTGGAGCGAGTTGCCCGCGACGAGGGCTTCCTCGCGGCGGGCAAGTCGCACGCGGTGCAGGACGAGTCGCCGCTTCCCGACTACGCGTTCCCGTGGATCGACGATGCACGTGTCGCGACCGGGCTCGCGGGCTTCACCGGCACGCTGGTGGTGTTCGGGCTCGGCTGGGGCGTGGCGGCACTGGCGCGGCGGCACCGCTCGCCCTCGGCTCCGACGGTCTGAGCGGTGTCGGCGACGCACGCGATCGGCCTGGCGGGCCCGATCGGGGCCCCGGCGAGTCGCGTGCGCCGGCTCGACCCGCGCGCGAAGGTGATCGGGCTCACGTCGGTGACCGTCGTCGCGGTCGTGACGCCGTTGAGCGCCTGGCCGGTCTACGTCGCCTGCGCCGCAGTGCTTGCCGCCGTCGCCGTCGAGGCGCGCGCGCCGGCGGTCGAGCTGTGGCGCCGCGCGCGCGTCGCGATCCCGCTCGTGCTGCTCGCCGCCGTCTTCGTCCCGTTCGTGCGGGCCGGTGGGGAGACGTTCGCGCTCGGTCCGCTGACCGTGCACGAGCAGGGGCTGGCGGTGTTCGCGACGGTCGCGGTCAAGGCGACGATCGGCACGCTCACGGCGGTGCTGCTCGGCGCGACGACGTCGTTCCCGGACATGCTGCGGGCGCTCGAGCAGCTGCGTCTCCCGCGCCTGCTGGTGCTCGTCGCGGCGTTCATGTACCGCTACCTGTTCGTGATCGCCGACGAGCTGCGCCGCATGCGCGCCGCCCTCGCCGCCCGCGCCTATCGGCCCCGCCACGCCGTGCACGCGGCGGCGATCGGCCGCGTCGTCGCGGCGCTGTTCCTGCGGACACATGCGCGTGGCGAGCGCGTCTACCTCGCGATGCTCGCGCGCGGGTACGACGGGACGATGCCACGGCTCGATCCGCCGCGCCTCGGCCGCGCCGACTTGGCGTTCGTCGTGGCGATCCTGCTCGTGCTCGTGCCGCTGCGGCTGATCGCATGAGCTGCGCCATCCACGCCACCGGCCTGGCCTACGACTATCCCGGCGGCCGTCCCGCCCTGACCGGCGTCGACCTCCACGTCAGCCACGGCGAGCGTGTCGCGCTGCTCGGCCCCAACGGCGCGGGCAAGACTACCCTGCTGCTGCATCTCAACGGTCTTCTGCGTGGTCGCGGGAAGCTTGAGGTGGCGGGGATCGACGCGCGGGATGGAGCGGGGCGTGCGCTGCGCGCCCGCGTCGGGCTCGTCTTCCAGGACCCCGACGACCAGCTGTTCATGCCGACCGTCGCCGAGGACGTCGCCTTCGGCCCGCTCAACCTCGGCCTCGACCGCGACCAGGCGCGCGCCCGCGTCGACGCCGCGCTCGCCGCCGTGCGAATGCAGCACGCCGCCGACCGCGCCCCGCACCAGCTCTCGATGGGCGAGCGCCGCCGCGTCGCGATCGCCACCGTGCTCGCGATGCGACCCGCGCTGCTGGCCCTCGACGAGCCGTCCGCCAACCTCGACCCGCGCAGCCGCCGCGAGCTGCTGGAGGTGCTGGAGCGGATCGACGGGACGATGCTCGTCGCGACCCACGACCTGCCGCTCGCCGCCGAGCTGTGCGAACGCGCGCTCATCATCGCCGCGGGACGCATCCACGCCGACGGACCCACCGCCGAGCTGCTCGCCGACCCGGTGCTGCTCGCGCGCCACGACCTCGAGCTGCCTGCCGGCTTCGACCTCGCCCGCATCGCGCGGCGCCCGCGGGTCGCCGTGTAGCCGCTGGCCTTGCGACGAGCGAGGACGGCTGCAACGCTGGACCGAAACCCCCTGCCTGAGGAGCGTTCGATGTCTACTCCCAAGGCTTTTCGCGCGGCGCTCGCCGCGCTGTCCGCGGTCCTGGTGCTCCTGCTCGCTGCCGCGAGCGCGTCCGCCGATGACGACCAGGTCGTGATCACCGGCGGCGCCGTCGTGCCGGCGGGTCAGACCGCCGGCGACGTCATCGTCGTCGACGGGACCGTGCGGATCGCCGGGCGCGTCACCGGCGACGTCGTGTCGGTCAGCGGGCCCGTCCGCGTCACGGGGCGCATCGACGGCGACCTGATCACCGTGTCGGACCGCGCGACCCTCGGCCCGTCGGCGCGCGTCGGCGGCGACCTGCGCTACGGCGACGAGCGTCCGGTGCTGGCGTCCGGAGCGAGCGTCGGCGGCGACGTCAGCAACGAGGACTGGGCCGACATCGCGAGCGGATGGGGGTGGGTGAGCATGCTCGCGTGGTGGCTGGCGGTGTCGGTGTCGACGCTGATCGTCGGCGTGCTGCTCGTGTGGCTCGCCCCGCGGGCGCTCGAGGCCGCCGAGCGAGCGGTGCGCGAGCGCCTCGGCGCCAGCGTCGGGCTCGGCGTCGCGATCGCGATCGGCGTGCCGCTGCTCGCCGTGCTGGCGCTTGTCACGTTCGTCGGCATCCCGTTCGGCATCGCGCTGCTGCTGGCGGCGGTCCCGGTCCTGCTCGTCGCGTACGTGATGAGCGCCTGGATCGTCGGACGCCGCGTGCTGCGCAACCGCTCGACGTCACCGTGGGCCGCGCTGGTCGTCGGCTGGGGGATCCTGCGCCTGCTCGCGCTGATCCCCGTCGTCGGCGGCCTCGTCGGGCTCGTCGCGACGGTCGTGGGACTTGGCGCGCTGGCCGTGGCGCTGTGGCGCTCGCGCAGGCCGGGTGCGCCGGTGGCGACGTCAGCGCAGCCGAGCGCCGCTTGACGCGGTTTCGACGCGGGCGGAGCCTGACCGTCCCCGTCGATTGGAGGTGGATCATGCTTCGAGTTCCCGCCAAGCTGCTGGCCGTCGTGGCGAGCGCTGGAGCGCTCGCCGTCGGTGGCGTCGCGCTCGCCGATGAGGACGGCCGCCACGGCAAGCGCCATGCCGGTGGCTCCAGCTTCCATGCCGTCCTGAGCGGCTATCAGGAGGTGCCGGCCGTCTCCACGCAGGCGAGCGGCGAGTTCAAGGCACGTCTCAAGGGCGGCGTCGTCCAGTGGCGGCTCTCGTACCGCGACCTCGAGGGAGCCGTGCAGCAGGCGCACGTCCACTTCGGTCAGTTCGCGGTGAACGGCGGCGTCAGCGCCTTCCTCTGCAGCAACCTGGCGGGCGCGCCGGCGGGCGTGCAGAGATGCCCGGCGGCGCCGGCGAGGATCACCGGGACGATCGCGGCGAACAACGTCGTCGGCCCGGTCGACCAGGGCATCGCGCCGGGCGAGCTCGACGAGCTGCTCGCCGCGATGAGCGCGGGCGTGACGTACGCGAACGTCCACACCGACCCGTTCCCGAACGGGGAGATCCGCGGGCAGATCGATCCCCGCGGCAAGCGACACCACGGCGACAACCACGATCGCGACGACCACTGACGGCTGACGCACGGGCGCCCTCCGGACTCGCGCCGGAGGGCGCCTCGCATCAATGCCGGGGCCGGGCCCATGCTGGTCGGGCCCCGGCACACGCTAGTTCACTAGCAGGGCGATCTGTGGCGGCGTGACTCTTCCGAGTCCGCTGATTTCCACCGTTTCTGGGCACGGCGCCGGGCTCACCCGCGGGATCGCGTTTGGCGTGATGAATCTCTCCGGCGTGAACCTCCTGCCGCCGCCGCCTTCGACGGGCGGGAAGCCGAGTAGTAGATCGACCATGCCTCTGTATAGGCAATTGCCGAGCAGCATCGGCTCGACTATGCGGAAGGCGAACCCTAGCTTGCGGAACTGAACGCCCCTGACGTTCGGTAGGCCGCCTAGGAACGCCTCATACCGCAAATCCACGGGCGCGCCTGGTTCGACTAGCACTATCAGTTCGGCGCCACCGCCGAAGTTCGTCCTGCAGTTTTCGGCGGCCGCGCCTTCGATCCGGCCTATCCTGCCTTCCGGTAGGAGCCTTGCCCAGACCTTTTCGATCGGAGCGGTCGTCAGCCTGCCGACGAGCGTGAGTTCGCACGTTATCGTCAGTTCGCCTCCCCACGCTCTGATCGTGAAGGCTTCGACCGTCTTCCTTATTTCACCCCCAGGCTGAATCCATACGGCCCTCATGGCACTCGCCGGCGCGGCGAGCATCACCAACGTGAGCGCCGCGACGGCGGTTGCGGTCACAAGCGGACGTCGCAACATGATCCCCCTCCTATCTGCTCCGGCCCCCGCCGGAGCGGTCCCCAGCGCTTTCCGCCCTGGTCGCTGCCGATTCTCCCACGGCGTCGCAAATCAGAGCGCCCCGCCGATCAGCCAGCCGAGCCCGGTGGTGGCGAGGCCGGCGAGCATCGATCCGACGAGGTAGCCCCACAGCAATCGCGGCTCACCGTCCTCGCCGAGCCGCTGCGCCTCGACCATCCACGCCGAGAAGGTCGTGTAGCCGCCGAGCAGTCCGGTCCCGAACACGAGCAGCGCGTCGCCCGTCACCGACAGGCCGGTCAGCAGCCCGAGCACGAACCCGCCCGTGAGGTTGACGACGAAGGTGCCGAGCGGGAAGGCGCTGGGGCGCCAAGCCGTGACCAGCCGGCTGACGTGAAAGCGCGCCAAGCTGCCGATCGCGCCGAAGAGGCCGATGCCGATCCACACCAGCACGCCGCTCATGCGTAGCGGCGCCTCCGCGCCAACGCCGTCCCGGCGACCGCGACGGCCATGCCCGTGGCGATGCTCGTCACGGCGTAGCCGACGGCGATCGCCGCGTGACCGTCGCGCGCGAGGTCGATCGTCTCGACTTGGAAGGTCGAGAACGTCGTCAGCCCGCCGCAGAAGCCGGTGCCGACCAGGAAGCGCCAAAGGCTTGCCGGCGTCCCGAGCGCGTCCAGGTGCGTGACGAGCCAGGCGAGCAGCAGCGTGCCGGCGAGGTTGACGGAGAACGTCGCCCATGGCCACGCGCCCGGCGCATGCGGCAGCGCTTCCGCCACCCCCGCCCGCGCGAGCGCGCCGACCGCGCCGCCTGCCAGGATCGCGGCGTCGCGCAGGCGCGCCGCGCTCACTTCGTCACGCCGGCGCCGAGCGGCGCTTGGACCAGCGGAAGTCCGCGGCCGGCGCGGCCGCGGCGCGCTCGTCGAGGGCAGCCAGCAGCCGGTGCACCTTGAGCGCCACATGGACGGCGATGCGTTCGTGCGGGTCCTCGAGCGTCGCGCCGAGCACCTCTCCCGTCTGCTGCAGGCGATGACGGAACGTGTTGCGGTGCATGAAGCATCTGCTGGCGGCCTGGTCGTGGCGGGGGTAGTCCAGCGCCGCCTCCAGGACGGATAGCAGATCGGTCTGGTGCTCGGCGTCCCAGGCGATCACGCGTCCCAGCTGGTCGTCGACGAAGCGCCGGGCGCTCGCGGCGTCGAGCTTGTCCCACAGCAGGCTCTCGAGCCCGTATGCGCGCAGCGGGACGACCGGCCGGCTGCGCTCGACGCGCGGCCCCAGGCGGCGCAGCGCGTCGAGGCGGGCGACCTCGCCGCTCACGAGCGGCAGCTCGACGGGAGCCTCCGCGAGGATCGCCTGCGGCAGCGAAGACGGCGCGAGCGCTCGCGCCTGGGTGACGGTCTGCGCCAGCCAGGCTGACGCCTCGGCGCGGCCGGCGTCCGGCTCGGCGGCGTGGCTCGGATGCAGCAGGACGATGCGCCGGTGCAGCAGTGCGACCAGGCTGCCCGTGGCGCGAGCGAGCGCGTCGCGCACGACGCTCTCGACGAGCGGGACGGGCGGCGCGCTCTCGTACCAGGTCACGATCGCCGGCCAGTAGGAGCCGGCCAGGCTCAGCGACAGGTCGCCGGCCTCGCGACGGGCTTCCTGCACGCTGAAGCGCGGGTCGCTCACGAGGCGGCGCACGAACGCCTCCCGGTGCGAGCGCAGGAGCGCGACGCGGTGGAGCTGCTCGGCGACCAGCTCGGGCAGCAGCTCCAGCAGCGCCCGTGCCTCGACGCCGCCGGTGCGCTCGACGCCGATCGCGAGGAAGCCGAGCGACGACGACTCGCGCTTGAGCGGGACGATCCGCCACCCGGCGGCGCCGACGAGCCGATTGCGCGCGGCGGCGCGCGCGACCGCGAGCGCGCGGCGTCCCTCCGACCCGTCCGGGACGTGGCCTAGCTCCTCGCCGTACGGCCCCACGAGCGCGAGCGGCCGGCGGGCGAGCAGCCCCGCCTCAGCGATCAGTCGCCCTGGGTCGTCGCTGTGAACGGCGACGCGGACGAGCGACGTCAACGGACCGAGTGAGTCCACTGCTTCCAAGCTAGCGCCGTCCCGCGACGGGCGGGAGTCGTCGCGCGCGCCGACGCGCCCGCCTTGTGCACGACGAACCGATCCAGCTGCGCCGCGACTTGCTGCAGATGCACGACGCACCCGAAACCCGCCTGCGGGTTGGCCGCTCCGCGCGTGCGTCGTACAACGACGCGAGACGACGAGTCCAGAAAGGAAAGGCGCCATGCCGGAGGTGGTGTTCAGCGTAGACCAGTCGAAGTCGATGGCCGACCAGGCGGTGCCGGGCCACAATCGCTGGCACCCGGACGTGCCGCCGGCCGCGTCGGTGGCGCCGGGGAGCGAGTTCCGGGTCGAGTGCCGCGAGTGGACCGACGCCCAGCTCGGCAACAACGACTCGGCAAACGACGTCCGCGACGTCGACCTGACGGTCTGCCACATGCTCAGCGGGCCGATCGAGATCCAGGGTGCCGAGCCCGGCGACCTGCTCGTGGTGGACATCCTCGACCTGGGGCCGTGTCAGGGCGCGCAGGAGTTCGGCGATGCGCCGGGACAGGGCTGGGGCTACACCGGCGTCTTCGCGAAGGTCAACGGCGGCGGCTTCCTGACCGACCACTTCCCCGACGCGTACAAGGCGATCTGGGACTTCCGCGGCCAGGAGGCGACGTCGCGCCACCTTCCGGGCGTGCGCTACACCGGCATCACGCATCCGGGCCTGTTCGGCACCGCGCCCTCGGCTGAGCTGTTGGCGGAGTGGAACCGCCGCGAGCGGGATCTGATCGCGAAGGATCCCGACCGCGTGCCGCCGCTCGCGCTGCCGCCGCTCGAGGATGGCGTGCTGGCCGGCACGCTCTCGGGCGCCGAGCTCGACCGCGTCGGCCGCGAGGGCGCGCGCACCGTCCCCGCGCGTGAGAACGGCGGCAACCACGACATCAAGAACTTCACGCGTGGCAGCCGCGTCTACTACCCGGTGCACGTGGCGGGCGCGATGCTCTCCGGCGGCGACCTGCACTTCTCGCAGGGCGACGGTGAGATCACGTTCTGCGGCGCGATCGAGATGGGCGGTTACATCGACTTCGGCGTCGACCTGATCAAGGGCGGGATGGAGAAGTACGGCATCACGACCAACCCGGTCTTCATCCCCGGCCGCGTCGAGCCGCGCTACAGCAAGTTCCTCACGTTCATCGGCGTGTCGGTCCACGAGACGACCGGCGAGAACTACTATCTCGACCCGCACATCGCCTACCGGCGCGCGTGCCTGAACGCGGTGGAGTACCTGCAGAAGTTCGGCTACAGCGGCGAGCAGGCGTACCTGCTGCTCGGCTCGGCGCCGATCGAGGGACGCATTTCGGGCGTGGTCGACATCCCGAACGCGTGCTGCTCGATGTACCTGCCGACGGAGATCTTCGACTTCGACGTGACGCCGAACGGCGACGGGCCGCAGCGCGTGGCGCGCGGGTCGGCGGCGAAGACGAGCTAGTGCCGATGGCGGTCTACGCCTTCACCTGCGAGGACTGCGGACCGTTTGAGTTGCTGCGGCCGATGGCCGAAGCTGGCGCGCCCGCGAACTGCCCGAGCTGCGGGGCGAGCGCCCGGCGGGTCTTCACCCCGCCGGGCCTCGCGCTGCTCGCCGCGCCGCTGCGGCGCGCGCTGAACGAGGAGGACAAGAGCGCCCACGAGCCCGACGTCGTCGGCGAGCGACGCGGTCGGCCGCTGCCGCATCAGCACGAGCCGTCACCGCCGTGGGTGCTCTCTCACTGACGGAGGTGGATCCGGATGCTGCTTGGCATGGTCTTGCTCTACGTGGGGGCGGTGCTGGTGATCAACGGCATCTGGCTCGTCGGCACGGCGCGCGCGGCCGCCGCGGCGCGCGCGTCGGTACCCGTCGGCGGGGAGCCGCCGCTCGCCGGCGAGGAGGCGATCGTGGCGTCCCCATCGACGGCCGCGGCGATCGAGCGGCATCCCGTGACGATCACCGACCGCGAGGTCGCGATCCTCAACGTCTTCACCGGCTTCGTCGGCGTCGTCGCCGCCGTGACGCTCGCGATCCACGGCAACGCGAATGCCGACAACGCGGAGATCCGCGCCGCCGCCTACATCCTGCTGTTCGCGTTCACCTATCTGTGGGTCGCGTACAACCAGTTCTCGCCCGTGAACGGCCACGCGTTCGGCTGGTACTGCCTGTTCGTCGCGATCACGGCGGTCGTCGCGGGCATCTACGCGTTCTCGAACGCCGACGGCAACGACGCCACGATCTACCTCGGCTTCGACTGGATCGCGTGGGCGATCCTGTGGGGCATGTTCTTCGTGCTGCTCGCGCTGGAGCGACCGATCGCCCGCATCACCGGCTACGTCGCGATCCTGGAGGGCATCGGCACGTCGTGGGTGTTCGCGCTCCTGCTGTTGCAGGATGAGCTGTCGTTCTGAAGCCGGGCAGGGCTACCGCCCGGCGCCCCCGACCGTGTAGGCGTGGGCGCCGGCGCCGGCGAGCTTGCCGCCCTCGACGATCAGGTACTCCTCGCGGATCGGGCGGCCCTCGAAGAAGCACTCGAGGATCTCGCGCGTGCCGGCGGCGTAGCGCGCCTGCGCCGAGAGGCTCGAGCCGGACACGTGCGGCGTCATGCCGTGCCACGGCATCGTGCGCCAGGGGTGGTCCGGCGGGGCGGGCTGCGGGTACCAGACATCGCCCGCGTAGCCCGCGAGCTGACCGCTCTCGCTCGCCCGCACGACCGCGTCGCGGTCACAGATCTTGCCGCGCGCGGTGTTCACGAGGTAGGCGCCGCGCTTCATCTTGCCGATCAGCTCGTCGTCGAACAGGCCCTCGGTGCCGGGATGCAGCGGGGCGTTGATCGTCACGACGTCGCACACGCGCACGAGCGACTCGGTCGAGTCGTGGTAGGTCAGCTCCAGCTCGCGCTCGACCTCGGCCGGGAGGCGGTGCTGGTCGGTGTAGTGCAGCCCGACGTCGAACGGCTTGAGGCGCCGCAGCACGGCCGAGCCGATCCGCCCGGCGCCGACCGTCCCGACCTGCATGCCCTCGAGGTCGTACGAGCGCGACACGCAGTCGGCGATGTTCCAGCCGCCGTCGAGCACCCATCGGTTCGACGGCAGGTAGTTGCGCACGAGCGCCAGGATCATCATCACGACGTGCTCGGAGACGCTGATGCTGTTGCTGTAGGTGACCTCGGCGACGGTCACGCCGTGCGCGATCGCCGCGTCGAGGTCGACGTGGTCTGAACCGATCCCGGCGGTGATCGCGAGCTTCAGCTTCGGTGCCTTCGCGATCCGCTCGGCGGTCAGGTACGCCGGCCAGAACGGCTGCGAGATCACGACGTCGGCGTCGGGCAGCTCGCGCTCGAAGACGGAGTCGGACCGGTCCTTGTCCGAGGTCACGGTGTAGCGGTGCCCGCCCTCCTCGAGGAAGCGGCGCAGCCCCAGCCCGCCGGAGACGGAGCCGAGCAGCTCGCCCGGCCTGAAGTCGATCGCTCGCGGTCTCGGGGTCGTGATACCGCCGGGGTAGCGCTGGATCGCGGGGATCTCGTCGCGCGGATAGGCGGGTGGGTACCCATCGACCGGATCGTCGTAGAGCACGCAGAGGACGTGTGCCATGTCGTCCCTCCTTCTCGCAGCCGTCGCCCGCCGGGCGCGACGAGCGCCTGCTTCAGGTTACGCCTCCACGTGCGCTGACAGGCGGTCCTCGGCGGGTGTGGCGCCCGGGCGCTCCAGAAACGGGCGGATCACGTCGAGCGGGAGCGGGAAGACGATCGTCGCGCCCTGGCTGCCGCCGAGCTCGGTGAGCGTCTGCAGGTAGCGCAACTGCAGCGCGGCGGGGTTCGGGCTGATCACCTCCGCCGCGTCGCGCAGGCGCTGCGCGGCCTGGAACTCGCCCTCGGCGTGGATCACCTTCGCGCGGCGCTCGCGCTCGGCCTCCGCCTGGCGCGCCATCGCGCGCTGCATCGCGCTCGGGATCTCGACGTCCTTGATCTCGACGGTCGTCACCTTCACGCCCCACGGGTCGGTCTGCTCGTCGATGATCTGCTGGAGCGCCTCGTTGAGCCGCTCGCGCTCGCCGAGCAGCATGTCGAGGTCGGCCTTGCCGAGGACGGAGCGCAGCGTGGTCTGCGCGATCTGCGAGGTCGCCGCGAGGTACTGCTCGACCTTCACGACGGCGCTGTTCGCGTCGACGACGCGGAAGTAGGTGACGGCGTTGACCTTGGCGGTGACGTTGTCGCGCGTGATCAGGTCCTGCGGCGGGATGTCGAGCACGATCGTGCGCAGGTCGACGCGGACCATGCGGTCGATCAGCGGGATCAGCAGCACCAAGCCCGGGCCCTTCTGGCCGATCAGGCGGCCGAGGCGGAACACGACCGCGCGCTCGTACTCGCGCAGGATGCGCACCGAGGAGGCCGCGATCGTCGCGAGCACGGCGACGAGCACGATCAGGAACACCAGCACGGCAGTCATTGCTCCACCTCCCACAGCTCGGCCCGTCGCACAGACAGCGTCAGGCCCTGGACGCGGTCGACGACCACGGCCTCGCCCTCGGCCGGCGGCGGCTCGTCCTCGTCGGCCCAGGAGCGTCGCGCCCGCCACAGCTCGCCGTCGACCACGACGTGGCCGAGCGGTTCGAGCGGCCGGCGCACGACGCCGACGTGGCCGATCAGCTCGTCCGCGCCGCAGCGCGCGCGCCGGCGGCCCGCGGCGAGCGCCTTGCGTATCGCGAAGCCACCGACCGCGACGGTCGCCGCCGCGATCGGCAGCGCGATCCCGAGCGCCAGCGCGATGCCGCCGCCCGAGGCGACGACGGCGAGCACGATCGCTCCGGCGACGGCGCCGATCCCGGCCGTCCCGAGCAGCCCGTAGGTGGGCAGATGCGCCTCGAGGACCAGGAGCCCGAGCCCCAGGAACAGCAGCGCAAGCGTGAGGACGATCATCGACCTTCTTCCTTCTCTAGGTCGAGTCTACCCCCGTCGGTGCTGCGCTCAGCACGCCGGCGGTCGACGCCGGCGTCGGGTCACCGCCGGCGCGTCAGTACCACTTGCCCTTCGCGAAGCCGCCGAACGCGATCAGGCCGATCAGCAGGACGATCAGTCCGATCCAGAAGGACCAGACGATCATCAGCACGATCCCGACGATCACGAGGATTCCGCCGAGGCCGATCCCGCCGAGGCTGCCGCTGGTTCGATCTGCCGCCATGTCTTGCTCCTTCTTGCGAGCTGTTGCAGGGGATTCGCTCATCTTCGTACCCGCCGGGACGGTAGCCTGCACGTCCGTGACCGTCGCGGTGGCGATCTTCGCGGTCGCGCTCGGGCTGATCGCGTCTGAGCGTGTCGATCGCACGAAGGTCGCGCTGCTCGGCGCGGCGCTCGTGCTGCTGACGCAGACGCTCGACCAGGAGCAGGCGGTCGAGGCGATCGACTTCAACACGATCGGCCTGCTCGTCGGGATGATGCTGATGGTCCGGCTGACGGAGACGACCGGCGTCTACACGTGGCTGGCGATCCGCGCCGGCCAGTGGTCGCGCGGGCGGCCGCTGGCGATCGTGCTCGCGCTCAGCGTGACGACCGCGGTGCTGTCGGCGTTCCTCGACAACGTCACGACGATGCTGCTGATCGTGCCGATCACGTTCCTGCTCGCGGACGCGCTGGACATCGACCCGATCCCGCTGGTGATCATCGAGATCGTCGTCTCGAACATCGGCGGCACCGCGACGTTGATCGGCGATCCCCCGAACATCCTGATCGCCGGCCACACCGGCCTGTCGTTCGGGGCGTTCATCGTCAACCTCGCGCCGATCGCGGCGTTCACGCTCGTGTTCGTGATCGGCGGCCTGTATCTCGCCTTCCGCCGCCGCCTCCAGATCGCGCCCGAAGCGCGGGAGAACGTGATGCGCCTCGACGCGAGCCGCTCGATCGAGGACCCAGCGGAGGCGCGGCGGACCGTGCCGATCCTCGTGCTGACGATCCTCGCGTTCTTCTTCCACAAGCAGCTGCAGCTGGAGCCGGCGACGGTCGCGCTCGCGGGCGCCAGCGTGATGCTGCTCGTGACGCGCCAGCCGCTGGGCGAGACGATCGCGAACATCGAGTGGCCGACGCTGTTCTTCCTGATCGCGCTGTTCGTGATGGTCGGCGCGCTGGAGCACACCGGCGCGCTGGAGGAGGTCGCGGACGGCGTCGCCTCCGTGACCGGCGGGGACCGCACCGCGGAGCTGTACGGGATCTTGTGGACGTCCGCGCTCGGCTCGGCGGTGGTCGACAACATCCCCTTCACCGCGGCGATGATCCCCGTCGTCGACAGCCTCGGCGGCGGGGGCGGCGACGACGCCTATTGGTGGGCGCTTGCGCTCGGTGCGTGCTTCGGCGGCAACGCGACGATCGTCGCCGCAGCGGCCAACGTCGCCGCCTCCGGCATGGCCGCGCGGGCCGGCCGCCCGATCGGCTTCATGACGTTCATGCGCTACGGCCTGCCCGTGACCGCCGCATCGCTCGTCCTGTCCACTCTCTACGTGATGGTGAGGTACGCATGAGTCCCCGCGCGATCAGCGAGCTGGTGCTGCGCGAGCCGCCCGTCGTCCGCGCCGACGATCTGCTCGGCGATGCGATCCGCACGTTGCTGGACAGCGAGCTCCCGGCGCTGCCCGTCGTCGACGAGCAGGACCGCTACGTCGGCATCTTCGGCGAGCGCGAGTTCATGAGCGCCGTCTTCCCCGGCTACGTCGGCCAGCTGCACGGCGCCGGCTTCCTGTCGCACTCGATCGACGCCGCGCTCGAGCGCCGCGACGCGGCCCGTCACGAGCCCGTGGCGAAGCACATGAGCACGGAGCACGTCGACGTCGGGCCCGACTGGTCCGACACCCAGCTGGCCGAGATCTTCCTCCACCATCGCGTGCTGATCGTCCCGGTCGTGGACGATCAGCGCGTGCTCGGGATCATCACGCGGCACGACTTCTTCACGGCGGTGGCGCGGCGGTTCCTTGATCAGGGCTGACGGGCTGGTCTTTCCGGTCGCAGACGCCCCAGCTTGACCGCGCGCTCAAGCGCGAGCAGGTCGGCGTGGGCTCCAGCAGGAGCACCGTCTTGCCCACGCCGCGGAGGCCGGAGACGACGAGACTTTGGTCGCTGCGTCCAGCGGCCATCAGGATCTATGTGGTCATATTTGGAATTTCAAATACATACACATAGATCCTGATAGGAACTGCACCGCTCCGACACGGCGGAGACCGGGGTTCGAATCCCGTGGCGGTACTGACCGGGTTGGTGCTGCAACCCCGGCCGGGAGCAGGTACGTCGGCAGGATCCGGTCGCGTCCGTCGACCCGGATCTCGCCGACGAGGGCTTGCATGAGTGCCTTTCTCGTCGGGGGATCGCCGTCGCGGATCGTCTGTTGGACCTCGGCCTGGAGCTGGTGGATGTCGTCGTCGGTCAAAGGTCGCGGCTTCGGCGGGGTCCTCGTCTTGGGTCAGTTCCTCGCGTCGGGCCTTGAGGCCTAAAGAGCTGGCGGGTGAGCGTGTCGATCCGCTCGCCGCAGAGCGTCTCGGGCATGGTGCCGTTCTCGAACGCGCGGAAGTAGCGGTCCAGGCGGTTGGAGCAGGCCGGTGAGCTGGTCGAGCACGGCGGCTTCGAGCGCGGGCGCTGGGATGCGCTCGGCGTCGCACGTCTGTCTGCCGTAGCGGTGTCGCGAGAAGCAGACGTAGTAGTTGTAGCGATCGACGCGGCGCTCGAGCGCCGGGATGCGGCCCGCCACGAGCCCGTGGCGATGCAGCGCGCGGCGCGATGTCGATCGACCTCGCGGCCGTATCTCGGCTTGAAGGGTGGGCCGCCGAGCTAACCGTCTCGTATGGGTGGCGGGGCTTCTTCGGTGATCGGCCGAACGCACGTACAGGCATTCGACGCGTCCGGCTCGGATCGCTCCTTACGGGTAGACCGCCGAACTCGACCTACGCCGAGCTTCATGCGGACGGAAGCGGCTTTGCCTGTGAGCGGTTGACTTGGACGCGTGCGGAGCGATCGGGCGCGGAGGAGGTCGAGATCTCGGAGGCTCAGCTTCTTTGGGAGGTAGCGAGGGCGCTTCGGCTGCTGGGCCGCCACTCGGTTGAGAATGCTGGTGCTTGGGGCGATGCGGCAATTGTGGCTTCGATACGGCGTCGAAACGAGCGACGAACGCGTGTGATGCCGATCGATGAATCGGCATAGCAAGGCAACGGTCCGGTCGCGGACGCGCGCAGAAAAGGTTGTTAGCACCGACCAATGCCATATCTCGTGTGTAGACGAGCCGTGGCCTCGAACCTAGAGTCCACGGAGACGGAGGGTGAAGCGTCGAGGCGGCGCGATCGGCTGATAACCGGGAGTCCGGGCTAGTCCCCCGGATGGAGTTCGAGTCTCCCGCCCTCCGCCAAGTCCTTGCTCGACCGGCGGCCGGGTTGGGAAGCGGGTGCGACGATCATGCGCCTGCGGGTGACTCCCGCACCGCTTCTCCGGTCAGCCGGTCGCAGCGAGGTTGCCTTTTGCATGGAGCCGGATATCCTCAGAAGTGGTTATCAGCCGGTCCGGGGTGACTCCCCGCGCGCAACCCGCCCGCCGAGGCGGGTTGTGTCGTTCTGGACCGCATCATCGCGACAACGAGATCGGCTCGCCAACGATTGTCGCGGCGGGGTTTGACTTACGACCCCCTGGGGGCACTCGAAGGAAGCACTGCTACGGTGGGGCTTCGTCTTTGCGGGGTGCTGGTACGGGCCCGCAGTTGTCGTCTCTGTGTACTCAGCGTGTACATAAGATCCGCTGCTAACTCCTCGCCGTCGCGAGCTGCGCAAGCTGCTGGTGCTGCCCATTGAGCAGCGATCGTGCCTCTCGCTCGCGCAGAAAGCGGTAGCTCAGCGAGTACACGGCACGTTCGGGCCGGACCACATCACATATGCGAAGCAGATCGGGCGCAGGACGATCGTATACAAGCCAGCCGGTTTTAAGTCTGAGGGCACTGCGGTGGGCCCGGCGGCAGGCCGCGCGCGCTTCGGCACTTCGCACCGGGCGAGGCTGTGGACGCAGAGATCTCTTCGGACACCCTCGTCAATCATCAGACGCCCTCTCACGGCGGAACGCAATACGCGCCCGATGAGGTGCGGGGTGGCAATTGCCTCCGTCGTGTTCAGGGCCAGGGGAGTCTGAGCGCTCTGGCGATGGTGCTGAGTTTGAGGATGAGCCGGTGCGGGTCGTTCGGTGTCGGCTCGAAGTCGTGGGCGCGGTAGAAGCTCGCTGCGTTGTCGTCGATCGCGTCGACGATGACGATGCGTCCGCCCGCTGAGCGGGCCGCGGTCACGATCGTGGTCAGTGCGTGGATGAGGAGCTCGGCGCCGAGTCCTTGGCCGTGGAGGCGTTTGTGGAGGGCCAGCTTGGCGAGGAGGATCGCCGGGATCTGCCGTGGTGCCCGGCGACCGATCCGGCGTGATGCCGCCTCGCGCTCGATGAGGTGCGGGGCGATCGCGAAGTAGCCGGCGACGGTCTCGTTTCCGTCTTCGGTCAGGAGGTAGGTGCGGGTGCCTTGGCGTGTCGCTCGGTGGGCGTGCTCGCGTAGCCACGTGTCGAGCGAGGGAACGCCGCAGCTGAAGACATCGAGCTCGTGGCCGTCGGTGAGCGGCTCGATGCGGTGAGTCACGCGGCCTTGATCCGCTGCCGCCGTCGCGCGGTTCTGGCGGCTCGCTCAAGCGCCGGCGCGTGTCCGGCTTCGTCGAGCGAGGAAACGAGCCGGTCGAAGTAGTCGCCGGAGACCACCGTGGTGGCCTGCTCGCTGACGAGGGTCTCCGTGCGGTCGAGTGCGGCGGCCACGACGAACGACGAGACCGGCTCGCCGGCGAGCGCGGCACCATGCTCGATGCGCTTGCGCTGGGCGCGGGTCAGTCGTGCTTCCAGGCGATCGGTCTTTGTGGCCATGGTGTCTCCGTGGTACTCCGTACAAATGTACGGATACCGGGGAGAGCTGGCAAGGCCGGCCGAGGCGGCGCGGAGGACCGCACGCGCGATCAGACTTGTCGGCGTTGAGCGAGACTCCGGGGTATCAGCCGTTCCCGAATGAGAGGGCTGGCGCCAGAACGTGGGCGCCTTGCACCGAATCAGGGGAGTTGCGGGTGCGGCGCTGCGCGCGCGAGCCGCTCGCCGGCGGCGCGCAGCTGGGCGAGGGTGCTGGCCTCGAGCACGTCCGCGATGCCGATCGCCGCCTGCGCCTCGGCCGGCGCGATCGCCGCCTGTCCGACGACTGCGTAGGGCACCGCGCCGGCGGCATGCGCGCGTCGCGCGACGACGCTCATGAGCTTGCCCGCGGCGCTCTGCTCGTCGAGCCGGCCCTCGCCGGTGACGACGCGGCCGGCCGCGGCGGCGCGCGCGTCGAAGCGGACTGCGTCGAGGACGGCGTCGGCGCCGGAGCGCAGGCGCGCGTCGAAGCACGCCCACAGGCCGCCGGAGAGGCCGCCGGCGCAGCCGCTCATCGGCACGCCGCGCGGGTCGCGCGGGAACGACGTGGCGAGTCGTTGCAGGCGGTCGCTCAGGCGCGCGACCGCCGCCGCGTCTGCCCCCTTCTGGGGGCCGAACACGGCGGCCGCGCGCTCGAACGGCTCGCGCGTGTCGCACAGCACCTCGAGCGTGACGCCGTCGATCCCGCCGGCTTCGCGGATCGCCGCGATCGCGCCGACGCCGCCGTCGGTCGTGGCGCTGCCGCCGACCGCGACGAGGATCCGCTGGGCGCCGGCACGGGCGGCGGCGGCGATCAGCTCGCCGGTGCCGGTGGAGGAGGCCGCCTCCGCGTCGCGGTCGTGCCCGGCGACGCGGTGCAATCCGGACGCGGCGGCCGTCTCGACGACGGCGGTGCGGCCGTCTGCCAGCAGCCCATAGGCCGCTTCGATCGGCCGCCCGAGCGGGTTGTGCGCGCTCGCGCGCTCGCGCGTGCCGCCAAGCGCGTCGAGCAGCACGTCGAGCGTCCCTTCGCCGCCGTCCGCCACCGGGCAGACGTCGGCAACCGCGCCGCCGGCGCGCAGGCCCTCGGCGAGCGCGGCCGCCACCTGGGAGGCCGTGAAGGTGCCCTTGAACGAGTCGGGCGCGACGAGCCAGCGAGGGGCGTCAGTCGCCATACCAGTCCGGCTGCGACTCCTGCAGGTCGACCCATACCGACTTCGTCTGCGTGTAGTGCTCCATCACCTCGATGCCGTTCTCGCGCCCGTAGCCCGACATCTTGTAGCCGCCGAAGGGGACGAGTGGGTTCCACGTCCGGTACGTGTTGACCCACACCATTCCGCAGCGCAGCGCCGCCGCGACGCGATGCGCGCGCTTGACGTCGCTCGTCCAGACCGCGCCGGAGAGCCCGTACTCGGTGTCGTTCGCCTTCGCGATCGCGTCGGCCTCGTCGTCGAAGTCGATCACGCACGTCACCGGCCCGAAGATCTCCTCGCGGTACACGCGCGGCGACGGCTCGGCGACCGCGAAGATCGTCGGCGTGTAGAAGAAGCCGTCGCCGTCGAGCTGCGGCCGGCGCCCGCCGGTCAGCGGCTCGCCGACCTGCTCGCGGCCGAGCGCGACGTAGGACTCGATCGTCTCGCGCTGCTTGGCTGACACCTGCGAGCCCATCTGCGTCGCCGGGTCGAGCGGGTTCCCGATGCGGATCGACTCGGCCTTCGCGACGAGCCGCTCGAGGAACTCGTCCTTGATCGAGCGCTGCACGAGCATGCGCGAGGCGGCCTGGCACGACTGGCCGGCGGCGGAGAAGATGCCGAACGCGGACCGGTTGATGGCCTCCTCCAGGTTCGCGTCGGCGAAGATCACGTTCGGCGACTTGCCGCCGAGCTCGAACGTCACGAGCTTGAGCGTCTTCGAGGCGGCGGCCGCGATCCCCTGGCCGACCTCGGTCGAGCCGGTGAAGGTGACCTTGTCGACGCCGGGATGCTCGACGATCGCATTGCCCGCGCGCCGGCCCTTGCCCGGCAGGATGTTGACGACGCCCGGCGGCAGCAGCTCGACCTGCTGCAACAGGCCGGCGAACGCGAGCGCGGAGATCGACGTCAGCTCGGCCGGCTTGAGCACGAGCGCGTTGCCGCCCGCGAGCGTCGGGCACAGCTTCCAGGCGAGCATCACGAGCGGCGAGTTCCACGGCGTGATCGCGCCGACGACGCCGACCGGCTCGCGGCGCGTGTAGACGAGCTGCGGGCCGGTGTCCGGCAGGACCGACCCGCGCTGCGCCTGGCAGACGCCGGCGAAGTACTCGTAGCAGCGCACGACGTTGGCAATCTCGGCGCGCGTCTCGCGGATCGCCTTGCCGTTGTCGCGCGACTCGATCTCGGCGAGCGCGTCGCGGTTGGCGTCGACCAGCTCGGCGATCCACCACAGCACGCGCGCGCGGTCGGCCGGGCCGACGCGCCCCCACGCGCCGTCGAGCGCCGCGCGCGCGGCGGCGACCGCCCGGTCGACGTCCTGCGGGCCCGCCTCGGCGACCGTCGCCCACGGCTGGCCGCTTGCTGGGTCGATCGACGTGAAGGTCCCGCCGTCGGCCGCTTCGCGCCACTCGCCGCCGACGAACAGGCGCAGCGTCTCGCCGCCGCCGGCGGCGGGCGAGAGCAGGTCGGCGGTCGGCGCGGTCAGCGGCATGGGCACGTTCCTTCGGAGTCGAGGCCAGAGTTATGCGAACGTTTGCACAAACTGAGCGATAACGTCAAGCCGCTCAGCCTGGCGCAAGGGCATGCAAGCGTTTGCAAATACCCCGCCACCGGCCTAGGCTTTCGCCATGTCGACGACGCCGCGGCTCCCGCGGGTCACGGTCCGCGAGGTGGCGGAGCGCGCCGGCGTGCACGCCGGCACCGTCTCGCGCGCGCTCAACCCGTCGCGCCGGCATCTGCTGAGCGGCGAGACCGTCGAGCGCGTGGAGCGGGCGGCGCAGGAGCTCGGCTACAGCGCCAACCGGCTCGCGAGCGGCCTGCGCTCGGCGCGCTCGTTCAGCGTCGGCGTGCTGATCCCCGACCTCACGAACCCGTTCTTCCCGCCGATGGTGCGCGGGATCGAGGACCGGCTGCTGGCGCATGGCTACACCGCCCTGCTGGCGAATACGGAGTCGGAGCTCGAGCGCGAGCGGCGCAGCGTCGCCGCGCTCGCGGCGCGCCAGGTCGACGGCTTCATCTTCGCGCCCTCGCCGCCGGCGGGCGCGATCGTGCGCGAGCTCATCGCCGCCGGCACGCCGCTCGTGCTCGTCAACCGCCGCGTCGAGGCCGTCGCCGCCTTCGCCGTCACGCCCGACGACCGCCGCGGCGCCGCGCTCGCCGTCGCGCACCTCGTCGCGCGCGGGCACCGCCGCATCGCGCACCTCGGCGGGCCGCAGGCACTGTCGCCGGCGCTGGACCGGCGCGAGGGCCTGCTGGCCGCGCTCGCGGCGTCGGACATCGCGCTCGATCCGCGGCTCGAGGCGTTCGCGGAGTCGTTCACGGAGGGTGCCGGCGTGGAGCCGACGCGCGCGCTGCTCGCGGCCGGCATTCCGTTCACGGCCGTCGTGGCGGCAAACGACCTGCTCGCCGTCGACTGCATCGACACCTTGCGGGAGGCGGGGCTGGAGTGTCCGCGCGATGTCTCCGTCGTGGGCTTCAACGACATGCCGTTCGCCGAGCGGATCCGGCCGCCGCTTACGACGATCCGCAACTCGCCCTACGAGATCGGTCGCCAGGCAGCCGGCCTGCTGCTGGAGCAGATTGAGGAGCCGGGCGCATCGCCGCGAACGGTCGTGTTGTCGCCGCTGCTGGTGGAGCGCGACTCGACCGCGGACGCGCCGCGCGCTCGTGGTGGGTGACGGGAATATGCTTCCGCTCCGATGACACCGCGCATGTCGCCCACCGCCACGAGACCGGTCATCACGGTGCGCGACGTGGCCGAGCGGGCGGGCGTCCACGCGGGCACCGTCTCGCGCGTGCTCAACCCCGAGAAGCGCCACCTGATCAGCGACGCGACCGCGCAGCGCGTCGAGCGGGCGGCGGAGGAGCTCGGCTACCAGGCGAACTCGATCGCGCGCGGGCTGCGCACGCGCCGCTCGTACACGATCGGCGTCGTGATCCCCGATCTGACCAACCCGATCTTCCCGCCGATCGTGCGCGGGATCGAGGACCGCCTGCACCCGCTCGGCTACACCGCCCTGCTGACGAACACCGACTCCGAGCCCGAGCGCGAGGTGCGCGGCGTCCAGGCGCTCACGGCGCGCCAGGTCGACGGCTTCATCGTCACGACGACCGAGGCGAGCCTCGACTTCGTCGCCGACATGGTGCGCGACGGCGTGCCGGTCGTGACGGTCAACCGCAGCCTCGCGGGCGTGTCCGGGTTCGCGGTCGCGCCCGACGATCGGCGAGGCGCGGTGGCGGCGGTCGAGCACCTGCTGGGGCTCGGGCACCGCGCGATCGCGCACGTCGGCGGCCCGCGCGCGCTCGCGCCGGGGCAGGAGCGCTACCGCGGCTACCAGGACGCGCTGCGCGAAGCGCGCGTGACGGTCCCCAAGACGCTCACGCGCTTCGCCGAGGCGTTCACCGGCGGGGCCGGTGTCGCGCCGACGCGCGCGCTGCTGGAGAGCGGCAAGCCGTTCAGCGCGGTCTTCGCCGGCAACGACCTGCTCGCGCTCGACTGCATCGACACGCTGCGGGCGGCGGGGTTGGATTGTCCGCGCGACGTGTCGGTCGTCGGCTTCAACGACATGCCGTTCGCGGATCGCTTCACGCCGCCGCTGACGACCGTCCACTTCTCGCCCTACGAGATCGGTCGTGAGGCGGCGCAGCTGCTGATCGCGCAGATCGAGGGCGACGGGACCGCGCCGCGCACGCTCGTGCTGCCGACGCGGCTGGTGGTGCGCGGCTCGACCGCGAAGCCACGCTCCGGCGGCCGTGCCGCCGCTCGCAGACGCGCCTGACGCGACGCGCGGTCGCTCGCCTGACTGCGTCGTGCCGCGCCTGGCGCCGCGTCGGCCCACGCCGCGCCGCCTCGCCCGCGTCCGCTTGACAGCCTCGCGCAGTGATGCAATCGTTTGCAGCATGGCCCGATCAACGACCCGTGCTGCACCCCGGCAGCCCACCGAAGCCGCCGAGGCGGCCCTTCCCCTGCTGCGACGCATGCTGCTGATCCGCAGCTTCGAGCTGGAGATGCAGCGCCAGTTCCTCAAGGGCGAGGTGCACGGCACCACTCACCTCTACAACGGCCAGGAGGCGGTCTCCGTCGGCGTCTGCTCGCAGCTGCGCGAGGGCGACTACGTCGCCGCGACCTATCGCGGCCATGGCGCCGCGCTCGCGCTCGGGGTCCCCGCCGAGGCGCTCGCCGCCGAGCTGATGGGCCGCACGAGCGGGATCGACGGCGGCCGCGGCGGCTCGATGAACGTGATCGACATCAGCCGCGGGCTCGTCGGCTGCTTCGGCATCGTCGGCGGCTCGATCGCCGCCGCCACCGGCGCGGCGCTCACGGCCAAGCGCAGCGGCGGCGTCGCGGTCGCCTTCTTCGGCGACGGCGCGACGAACCAGGCCTACTTCCACGAGTGCCTCAACTTCGCCGTCGTGCGCGAGCTGCCGGTCGTGTTCGTGTGCGAGAACAACCTCTACGGCGAGTTCACCGCGATGGAGAAGGTCACCGCCGGCGGCGACATCGCCGCGCGCGCGGCCGCCTACGGCATGCCGTCCCGCAAAGTCGACGGCAACGTCGTCGGTGCGGTCGCGGAGGCTGCTGCCGAGGCGATCGAGCACGCGCGCATGACGCCCGGGCCGGCGTTCCTGGAGATGCAGACCTACCGCCAGCTCGGCCACTCGAAGTCCGACCCGGCCAGATACCGCCCCGCCGAGCAGCACGAGGCGTGGATGCGGCGCGACCCGATCGAGCTGGAGAAGGCGCGCCTGGCCGGCGAGCTGAGCGTTGCGGCCGATGCGCTCGCGCAGCTGGAGGCCGGCGTGGAGCGCGAGCTGGCGGAGGCGATCGAGCGCGCGCTCGCCGCGCCGGCCAACACGCCCGAGACCGACGCGCCGACCGAGTACGCGGCATGACCTGGACGACCGACCGACCGACGGAGCACGCCGCATGACCGCTTCCCAGACCGACCGACACAGCGAGCGCGCCGCATGAGCGCGACCGAGCCCGAGCTGGAGTTCCGCACGGCGATCGCCGAGGCGATGGCCGAGTGCCTCGCCGAGGACGAGCGCGTGCTCTTCTACGGCGAGGACGTCGCCGCCGCCGGGGGCGTCTTCAAGGCGACGCCCGGCCTGCACGAGCGCTTCGGCGACGAGCGCGTGTTCGACACTCCGATCAGCGAGCTGGCGATGGTCGGCGCCGCCTTCGGCGCCGCCGTCACCGGCCTGCGTCCCGTCGTCGAGGTGATGTTCGGCGACTTCATGACGCTGGCGATGGACAGCCTCGTCAACCAGGCGGCGAAGTGGTGGTACCTGTCGAACGACACGGTCCGCGTCCCGCTCGTGATCCGCTCGGCCGTCGGCGCCGGCGGCTCGTTCGGCGCGATCCACTCGCAGAACCCGGCGCCGTGGTTCCTCTCGACGCCCGGGCTGAAGATCGTCTGCCCGGCCTTCCCCGCCGACGCGAAGTCGCTGCTGAAGGCGGCGATCCGCGACGACAACCCGGTCCTGTTCCTCGAGCACAAGCGGCTCTACTCGCTCAAGGGGCCCCGGCTGGAGGACGACGGCGACGCGCTCGGCACGGCGCGCGTCGTGCGCGAAGGCACCGACGTCACGATCATCGCGTTGCAGCGCGGCGTGCACGACGCGCTCGCCGCGGCCGACGAGCTGGCCGCGGACGGGATCTCCGCCGAGGTGCTTGACCCGCGCTGCCTGCGCCCGCTCGACCTCGACGCGATCCTGCGCTCGGTCGAGAAGACGAGCCGGCTGCTCGTCGTCGACGAGGGCGACGCGCTCGGGAGCTGGGGCAACGCCGTGCTCGGCGCCGTCGCGCGGCACGGGCTCGACCACGTCGACGACCTGTGGCTGCTGCACGGCGCGCCGTACCCCGTGCCGTACAGCCCCCCGTCCGAGCGCGACTACCTGCCGAGCAGCGCCGCGATCGCCGCCACCGTCCGCGAGCGCGCCGGCGTCACCGTCACCACCACCGCCTAGGGAGCTTCAGATGGGTCGAACCTTCGGACTGAACGCCGTCGACTGGGAGCAGCGGACCGACTTCGACCGCCTGCGCGCGG
Organism: uncultured Actinomycetes bacterium; assembly: GCA_963770165.1. GTDB lineage: Bacteria > Actinomycetota > Thermoleophilia > Solirubrobacterales > Solirubrobacteraceae > Conexibacter. The sequence goes on along the minus strand of CAVYOK010000015.1, from coordinate 36,715 downwards.
AGCGCCTCGGGCGCGCCAAGGCGAAGCTCGCGGAGTCGGAGCTGGGGTCGCTGCTGTGCTTCGACATGAGCAACATCCGCTACCTCACGTCGACGCACATCGGCACGTGGGCGATCGACAAGCTCGTGCGCTTCGCGGTGCTGCCGCAGGGCGGCGAGCCGACGCTGTGGGACTTCGGCTCCGCTGCGCGCCACCACGACCTCTACTGCCCGTGGCTCGAGGGCCGCGCGCCCGCGGGCATCTCGACGCTGCGCGGCGCGCTGCCGCCGGCGGTCGGCAAGGCGGAGGACGTCGCGAAGAAGGTCGCCACGCTGCTGCGCGAGCACGGGCTCGACAGAGAGCCGGTCGGGGTCGACGTCGTCGAGCCGGTCGTGTGGCGGGCGCTGGAGGCGGAGGGGCTGACGCTCGTCGACGGCCAGCAGGTGATGCAGGAGGCGCGGGTGATCAAGACGCAGGACGAGATCGTCCTGTTGGACACGGCGTGCATGATGGCCGACGCCGCCTACGAGGACCTGTACCAGCAGCTGCGCCCGGGCCTGAGCGAGAACCAGGCGGTCGGGATCGTCGCAAAGGCCTTGTACGACCTGGGCAGCGAGCACGTCGAGGGCGTCAACGCGATCTCCGGCGAGCGCTGCAACCCGCACCCGCACGTCTACTCCGACCGCATCCTGCGGCCCGGCGACCCGGCCTACTTCGATATCACGCACGCCTACCTCGGCTATCGCACGTGCTACTACCGCACGTTCGCCGTCGGCTACGCGTCGCCCGCTTTGGTGGACGCCTACAAGTACTGCCGCGAGCTGCTCGACAAGGCGATCGCGATCGTCAGACCGGGCGTCACGACCGGCGAGATCGCGTCGCTGTGGCCGAGAGCGGAGGAGTTCGGCTTCCCCAACGAGGAGGCCGCCTTCGCGCTGCAGTACGGCCACGGCATCGGCCTGACGGTGTGGGAGAAGCCGATCATCAGCCGGCTCGTCTCGCTCGACCACCCCGAGCCGCTCGAGGAGGGCATGTCGATCGCGCTGGAGACGTTCTGGCCGGCGAAGGACGGCTGGTCGGCGGCGCGCATCGAGGAGCAGCTGATCGTCACGAGAGACGGCTGCGAGATCATCACGCGCTTCCCCGCGGAGGAGCTGCCGGTCTCCGGCCGCCACTACTACACGGCGAGCGGGCAGGTGCCCGGCACGCGTGAGCTGCAGTCGCACCTCAACGCCCCCGCTTCGAACGGCGCGGCCCCGCGCCTGCCGGTCGCCGACCACCTCGCCTGACGCGATGCGCCTGTACGAGTGGGAGGCGAAGCAGCTGCTGGCCGAGCGCGGCGTGCCGGTGCCGCAGCACGTGCTCGCGCGCCGTGCCGAGGAGGCGCGCGCGGGGGCCGGCGGCTGGGACGCCGCGGTGCTGAAGGCGCAGGTGCTGCACGGCGGGCGCATGAAGGCGGGGCTGATCGAGCTGGTCGACGGCGCCGACGAGGTGGCGCCCGCCGCCGAGCGGCTGTTCGCGAAGGCCGATCGCGATGGCGCGCCCGTGGAGTCGCTGCTCGTCGAGCAGCGGCTCCCGGTCAAGCAGGAGCGCTTCCTCGGCGCGCTGTACGACCCGTGCGCGCGGGTGCCCGTGTTCGTCTACACGCCGCACGGCGGGATCGACGTCGAGGACGCCGACGCGAGCGCGATCGCGCGCGTCGAGCTGGACCCGCGCCAGCCGGTGCCGGAGTTCCGTATCCGCGCCGCGCTGCGGCGCGCCGGCGTGGCGAGCCGCGACCTGCGCGCGATCACCGCGATCGCCGTGACGGTCGCGCGGACGCTGCTGGAGCTCGACGCGACGCTCGTCGAGGTCAACCCCCTCGCCGAGGTCGAAGGCCGCGGCTGGGTCGCGCTCGACGCGCACGTCGAGCTCGACGGCGACGCGCTGCCGCGCCATCGCGCTCTGGTCGAGCGCTTCGGACTCGACGCGCGCGGCGACGGCGGCAGAGCGCCGACCGCGACCGAGCAGGCAGCGAAGCAGATCGACGCGCTCGACCACCGCGGCGTCGCCGGTCGGCTCGTCGAGTTCGACGGCGACATCGCGCTCGTGATCGGCGGTGGCGGTGCCTCCCTGACGGTCTTCGACGCGATCCGCGACGCAGGCGGGCGGCCCGCCAACTACTGCGAGGTCGGCGGCAACCCGAGCGTGCTGAAGGTGAAGGCGTTCACGCAGCTGCTGCTGGAGCGGCTGCAGCCGGCGCGCATCGCGGTGATCATGAACGTCGTCTCCAACACGCGCGCGGACCTCGTCGCGCGCGGCGTGATCGAGGCGTGCCTGGCGGCCGGGCGCGACCCGGCCGCGACGATCGCCGTCTACCGCGTGCCGGGCGCATGGGAGGACGAGGCGCGCGAGCTGCTCGCCCACTACGGGATCGACGCGCTCGGCCGCGACGTCGGCATCGACGCGGCCTCGCGCCGCGCGGTCGAGGTCGCCGCGGCGGGGGTGGCAGCGTGAGCCGTTCGCTTAGCCTGACCGCGACGCGCGACCTGACCGCGCTCGTCTACGAGCTGCTCGATGCCCACGCCGATACTGCCCGGCTGGCCGAGGAGCTCGGCGGGGACCTGCGCTGGGACGCGCACCTGGACTACCTGCGTGCGCTGCAGCGCACCGCGCGCGAGCTGCTCGCCGATCGCCTTCCCGGGGAGGCGAAGTGAGCCCCCTGTTGCACGCCGGCACCCGCCTCCTGGTGCAAGGGATCACCGGGCGCGAGGCGGCCAACTTCACGCGCGAGTGCCTCGACTACGGCACGCGGGTCGTCGCAGGCGTCACGCCCGGCAAGGGCGGCGAGCAGGTCTACGGCGTGCCTGTCTTCGACACCGTCGTGGAGGCGGTCGAGGCGACGCGGCCCGACGCGGCGCTGCTGTCGGTCCCGCCGCTCGGCGTGCTCGACGCTGCGCTGGAGGCGATCGCCGCCGGCATTCCGCTGCTGGTCGTGATCACGGAGCGGATCCCGCGCCGCGACGTCGCGTCGATGCTCGCCGCCGCGCGCGCGGCCGACGTGCGCGTGATCGGGCCCAACTCGCTCGGCGCGATCATCCCGGGCGCCTGCAAGCTCGGATCGATCGGAGGCCCGGCGCAGGACGTGCGGCGCGCGTACTCGCCGGGCCGCGTCGCCGTCGTCTCGCGCAGCGGCGGCATGACGACGGAGATCGCGAGCATGCTGACCGGCGCCGGGATCGGCCAGTCCGTCTGCATCAGCGTCGGCGGCGACGCGCTGATCGGCACGACGCTCCTCGACGCCTACAAGCTGTTCCTCGACGACGAGACGACCGACGTGGTCGTCACGTTCTCCGAGCCGGGCGGGGCTCAGGAGGACGAGCTGGCCGACTTCCTCGAAGCGCAGGGCGGCGCTCCTAAGCCGCTCGTGAGCTTTGTCGCCGGTCGCTTCGTCGACGAGATGCCCGGCACGCGCTTCGGCCACGCCGGGACGATGGTCGAGGCTGGTGGCTCGACCGCCCGCGCGAAGATCGAGCGGCTCGGCCGTGCCGGCGCGCACGTACTCGAGCGGCTCGACGACCTGCCCGCCGCGGTGGCGGCCGCGGCGGGCGGTGCGCGGGAGGCGGTGGCCTGATGGGCCGGTTCATCGAGATCGCGATCGACGCGGCCGCGGTCGACGCCGCCACCGCGCAGGCGGCCGTGCGCGCGTGCCCGGTCGACATCTATGCGCTCGGCGCCGACGGGCGGCTGGAGGCGGTGTCCGAGCGCGAGGACGAGTGCATCCTGTGCGGGCGCTGTGTCGCGCTGGCGCCCGCGGGCGTGTCGGTGCGGCGCGCGTACGGCGCGCGCCGGCCGGTCGTCGCGGCCGCGGAGGGCGACGATGGTTGAGCGGCGCGACGTGGAGGGCTGGGCGACGCTCCTGTTCGTGCCGGCCGACCGTCCGGCGATGCTGGCGAAGGCGCAGTCGCGGGGCGCCGACGCGGTGCTCGTCGACCTCGAGGACGCGATCGCGCCCGACCGCAAGGAGGCCGCGCGCGTGACGCTGCGCGAAGCGCTGCGCGCCGGCGAGCTGGCCGGATCGGGAGCGCTCTGCGTGCGCATCAACGCGGTAGGGGAGGGCGCCGAGCTGGACCTCGACGCGCTCGCCGGCTGCGCGCTCGACGCGGTCGTGCTGCCGAAGGCGGTGGCAGCTGACGACGTGCACTTCGTGCGCGACGCGCTCGACCCCGTGCTGGCCGATGGCGAGCGCGTCGCGCTGATCCCGCAGGTCGAGTCGACCCGCGGCGTCCTCGCGCTCGCCGAGCTGGCGGCGGTCGAGGGCGTGGCGGCGCTCGCGTTCGGCGGCGAGGACTTCTGCGTCGACCTCGGCGTCGCGCGCGGCGACGACTCGCTCGAGCTGCTGATGCCGCGCGCGCTCGTCGCGCTGCACGCGCGCGCCGCGGGGCTCGCCGCGATCGACACCGTCTACACCGCGATCGACGACGAGGACGGGCTGCTGCGCGAGGCGCGCACTGCCCGCCAGCTCGGCTTCTCCGGCAAGCTGCTGATCCACCCGGCCCAGGTCGCGCCGGTGCGGCGCGTGTTCGCGCCCTCGGCGCAGCAGATCGCGTGGGCCGAGCGCGTGCTGGCAGCCGGGCCGCTGAACGGCGACGGCGGTGCGGGCGTGCGTGTGGTGGACGGCAAGATGGTCGACGCGCCGGTGCTCGCGCAGGCCGAGCGGATTCTCGCCCGCGGCGACGCGGCGGCCGCGCAGGTCCCCGCATCGGGACGCTGACGATGCATGCGTTCGTCACCCGACGGCTTCCGGGCCGTGCGCTCGACGCGCTCGGCGACGTCTGCTCGCTCGACGTGTGGGAGGACGACTCGCCGCCGCCGCCCGAGGTGCTGCGCTCGCGCGCCGCCGACGCCGACGGGCTCCTCTGCCTGCTGACCGATCGCGTGGACGAGACGCTGCTCGACGCGTGCCCGCGGCTGCGCGTCGTGTCGCAGATGGCGGTCGGCGTCGACAACATCGACCTGGCGGCTTGCGCACGGCGCGGGATCCCCGTCGGAAACACGCCCGACGTGCTGACCGATGCGACCGCCGACCTGACGCTCGCGCTGCTGCTGGCGGCCGCGCGGCGGCTGCCGGAGGGGATCGCGGCCGTGCGCACGGGGGAGTGGGGACCGTGGCGGCCGTCGTGGCTGCTCGGCCTGGAGCTGCGCGGCGCACGGCTGGGGATCGTCGGGATGGGGCGGATCGGGCAGGCCGTCGCCGAGCGGGCGCGGGCGTTCGGGATGGAGGTCGTGCGGATCGGCCGGCCCGGCGAGCCGTCGTTCCACGAGGACCTCGCCGCGTGCGACATCGTCTCGCTGCACTGCCGGCTGACACCGCAGACGCGCGGGCTGATCGACGCGCGGGCGCTCGCAGCGATGAAGCGGGGCGCGCTGCTCGTGAACACGGCGCGCGGCCCGGTCGTCGACCAGGACGCGCTGGCGGACGCGCTGCACGCGGGGCGGATCGGCGGCGCCGCGCTCGACGTGACCGACCCCGAGCCGCTGCCGCCCGACCATCCGCTGCTGGCGGCGCCCAACCTGATCGTGCTGCCGCATCTCGGCTCCGCCACGCACGCCACGCGCGAGCGGATGGCGGAGCTGGCGGTCGGGAACCTCGCCGCCGGCCTTGCCGGCCGGCCGCTCCCGCACGCGGTGGCGTGACGACGTGACGATCGAAGGAGACCCATGCCCGACGTGACCATGCCCCGCCTCTCCGACTCGATGGAGGAGGCCACGATCGCGCGCTGGCTCGTCGCCGACGGGGAGCGCGTCACGGCCGGGACCGAGCTGGCCGAGGTCGAGACGGACAAGGCGACGGTGACGTTCGAGGCGGAGGCCGAGGGGGTGCTGCGGCAGCTCGCGCGCGAGGGCGACACGGTGCCGCTCGGCGGGCTGGTCGCGCGGATCGTCGGGGCAGGGGAGGACGCGGGCGGTGCCGCGCCGGACGCGGCCGGTGCTGCGGCGGCCGCGCCCGCCGCGCCCGCTGCGGCGTCGCCCGCTGGCACCGAGGCACCGGCCGTGGCGTCGCCTGCTCGCGCCGATGTGCCCGCTGTGGCGTCGCCCGCGCCGGCTGCGCGCCCCGCCGGCGGTCGTCCGGCCGCCTCGCCGCTCGCTCGTCGTCTCGCCGCGCGCCTGGGCGTCGACCTGGCGGCGCTTACGGGGACCGGCCCGCGCGGGCGGATCGTGCGCGCGGACGTCGAGCAGGCGGCGAACGGCGCGGCCACGCCGGCGCCTGCGAGCGTGGAGCCCGTCGGCGCAGCGCCGGCGGTCGCGTCCGTCCCGTCATCGGCCGACGGCGCCAAGGGCGCCGCCGAGCCGGTCGAGTTGTCGCGCACGCAGCAGCTGATCGCACGCCGGATGGCCGAGTCGCGCGCGACCGTGCCGGACTTCGACGTCTCGACCGACGTCGACATGGAGCAGGCGTGGGCGCTGCGCGAGCAGCTGAAGGCGTCCGCCGTCGAGGGCGAAGCGGTGCCCTCGCTCAACGACCTCGTCGTGCTCGCCTGCGGCCGCACGCTCGCCGAGCAGCCGAACGCGAACGCCTCCTACCGCGACGGCGCGCTCGAGCGCTACGCGCGCGCGAACGTGGGCGTCGCGATCGCGACGCCGGACAGCCTCGTCGTCGCGACCGTCTTCGACGCCGACAGACGCTCCCTCGGCGCGATCGCAAGGGCGACGCGCGAGCTCGCGGGCAGAGTCCGCGTCGGCGCGGTCACCCCGCCGGAGCTGGCGGGCGCGACCTTCACCGTCTCGAACCTCGGGATGTTCGGCGTCGACGCCTTCACCGCCGTCGTCAACCCGCCGCAGGCGGCGATCCTCGCGGTCGGCGCGATCAGACTGCGCGCGGTCGTGCGCGACGGCGAAATCGTCGCCCGGCGCACGATGATGATCACGCTCTCGGCCGATCATCGCGTCCTCTACGGCGCCGACGCCGCGCGCTTCGTCGCGCGCGTGCGCGAGCTGCTGGAGCGGCCGCTGGCGCTGCTGGCGGGATGAGTGCCGCGAGCGTGATGCGGGGGCTTCGCCGACGTGCGCGAGGCGCGTTTTCCCTTGACAATCATACCCTGTTATGCAATCGTTCGCAAAGACTTGCCGCCGCTGTTTCGCCCCGTGTGTGAACAGGGCAGATCAGCAGCGGTGAGCCCGACAGACGGAGGAGACACGACGTGACTGTGAGGTTGCACTCATGAGGACTGAGCCGCGGAACCCGCAGCAGCGATCCGCCGCGGCGGATCGCTCGGAGGAGCCGCTGAACGGCGATGTCCTGGTCGTACCCGAGCCGGGGCGCCAGCGTCCCGCCGAGCTCGTCGACGGCGCCTCCCCCGCCGCGTCCCCGCTTCGAGACCGGGCGATGCAGCTGCTGCGCCGGCCGGCGACGGGGGCCTTTGTGGGCACGCTCCTCGTCTTCGTGTTCTTCGCCATCACCGCCGGCGCGAACGGGTTCCTCGGACTCAACGGAACGGCGAGCTGGATGAACCAGGCCTCCGAGCTCGCGATCGTCGCGCTCCCCATCGGCCTGTTGATGATCTCCGGCGAGTTCGACCTGTCGATCGCGTCGGTGATCGGCCTGGCGACGCTCACGGTCTCGATTGCCGCCGGCCACTACGGGCTGCCGATCCTCCTCGCGATCCTGCTCGCGCTGTCACTCGCCGTCATCGTCGGACTGATCAACGGATTCATCGTCGTCCGGACCGGCTTGCCGTCGTTCATCGTCACGCTCGCGACCTTTCTCGTGATCGCCGGCGCCCTGCTCACGGCCACGCGCATGATCACGAAGACCACGACGGTGTCCGTCAGCGCGGACGGCTTTCTCCACGCGCTCTTCGCTGGTGACATTCGTCAATTCAACGCGTCTATCGCATGGTGCATCGGTTCGGCGCTGCTCGCCGGCTATGTCCTGTCGCGCACCGTGTTCGGCAACTGGATCCTCGCGACCGGGGGCGACAAGGCCGCGGCCCGCAACGCCGGCGTGCCGACCGACCGGGTGAAGATCCTGCTGTTCGTCGCGACCGCGGTGGGCGCCGCGCTGCTGGGCATCATCCAGGCGCTCGAGTACAGCGGCGGCCAGATCGGTCAAGGGCAGAACTTCATCTTCGACGCGATCATCGCGGCGGTCATCGGTGGCGTGCTGCTGCAGGGCGGCTACGGGTCCGCGATCGGGATCCTGCTCGGCGCCGCGACGTACGGCATCGTGAACGTCGGGATCTTCTACACGGGATGGGAGTCCGACCTCGCCCAGGTGATCATCGGCCTGCTCCTGCTGGTCGCGGTCGTCGCGAACAACTTCCTGCGGCAGCTCGCCGCCAAGGGCTAGGGAGGACAGACATGGCGGCCATCGCTCCACCGATCATCGAAGCGCGTAACGTCAGCAAACGATTCGCGGGCGTCAGTGCGCTCAACGACGTGTCGTTGACCGTGAAGGCAGGCGAGGTCCTGTGCCTGTTGGGTGACAACGGCGCAGGGAAGTCCACGCTCATCAAGGTCCTCTCCGGCGTGCACGAGCCGTCCGACGGCCAGCTCCTCGTCGCCGGCGAGTCGGTGCGCTTCGACAGTCCACGCACGGCGCGGGGCTACGGCGTCGCGACGGTGCATCAGACCGGAGGCACGATCCCGTTGATGAGCGTCGCTCGCAACTTCTTCCTCGGCGCCGAGCCGACCAAGGGTCGCGGACCGTGGCGGCGCTTCGACGCCGCGTACGCGCGGGGCGCGGCACTCGAAGAGATCCGCGCCCTCGGCCTGACGCGCGTGGCCGACGCGGATCAGCTCGTGGGATCGATGTCGGGCGGCGAGCGCCAGGCGCTCGCGATCGCGCGGGCGCTGTACTTCGGCGCCCGGGTGCTCATCCTCGACGAGCCCACCTCGGCGCTCGGCGTCAAGGAGGCGACGATCGTGCTGCGGCTCGTCGCAAAGGCCCGTGACCGCGGCGTGGCGGTGATCCTCGTCACGCACAACGCGCATCACGCGCTGACGATCGGAGACCGCCTCGCGGTGCTCATCCACGGATCGCTCGCTGCCGACTTCGCGCGCGGCGAGAAGAGTCGTACCGAGGTGCTGAACCTCATGGCCGGCGGTGAAGAGCTGGACGAGCTCGAACTGGAGCTCAGCGCAGAGCGCGGGGCTACCGGCTGATCCCCCAAACGTCCGGGCGGCGTCGCTCGGGCGGTGTCAAAAGGAGTAGAGATGAGAGGGTGGAGGACTGTAGTGAGCGCCGCATGTGCGCTCGCGCTCGTCGCGCTCGTCGTGGCGGGATGTGGTGGTGACGATAGCTCCGGCGGCTCGTCGTCGGGCAGATCGAGCGACAGCGGCCCCAAGCCCAAGGTGGCGTTCGTGTGCGCGACGTCGACGATCTCGTTCTTCGCGCCCGTGGAGCAGGGCGCCAAGGACGCGGCGGCGGCGGTCGGCGTGGACCTCAATTACACCGGCATCAGCGCGTCGGCGAGCACCGGACCCGCGCTCGCGCAGACGTTCACGGCGGCGGTGAACCAGAGACCCGACGCGCTCGTTGTGTGCAACCTCTACCCGGACGCGGTCGACCCGCTCGTGAGAAGAGCGGTGGACGACGGGATCCCGGTGTTCGGCGCGAACTCGACCACGAACCTGCTCAGAAACGGCGCGCTCGCTGTCTTCGGCCAGCCCGACGAGCAGGCCGGCGAGGGTGCCGGCAACGAGATGGCGGACGCTGGCGTCACGTACGCGCTGTGCGTCAACGACGTGCCGATCAACCCGGCGGTGACCGCCCGCTGCACCGGCTTCGAGAGAGCGATGACGGCGAGAGGCCTGAGAGTCAAGACGCTCAACCTTCCCGCGAGCGCGAATAACAACCCGACCGCGATCCTGGCTGCCGTCAAGGGCGCGCTGCAGGCCGACCAGGACCTCGACGGCGTGCTCGCGCTCGGTGCGATCCAGGGCACGGCGGTGGCTCAGGCTGTCGAGCAGGCGGGCAAGGCCGGAGACGTGAAGGTCGCGAGCTTCGACGTGTCCGAGAACGTCATCTCGGATATTCGCGACGGAAGACTGCTGTTCACGGTCTGGCAGCAGCCGTACCTGGAGGGCTACCTCCCGGTCATCGCCGCCGCGCAGTACGTCAAGTACGGCATGACGTCTCCGGGGACGACGCCGACGGGTCCGGCGTTCATCACGAGAGACAACCTCGACGACATCAAGGCTGCGCTCGACGCAGGCCTGACCTGATGACGCTCGGCGCGGCTCCCACGCACTCCGCGTGGGAGCCGCGCCCGGGCTTGACGATGGAGGATCCGATGACACCGAGGTCGACGAACGTCGCCGTCCTGTGCGGGAGCGGGCGCGCTGCGGAGCTGCTGGCTCCCGGGCACGGCGACCTGCACGTGCTGCTCGCGGAGCTCGAGGTTTCCGGCGCGACCGACGTCGATCCATGGCTCGTGGAAGTGCCCACGCGCCTGCTCGGCGAGCTCACCCGGATTGCCGCGGCGTCCTCGGAGGCCGATCCGGCGCAGGTCGCCTGCGCGGTGGTCGTTCACGAGACGGGCGGTCCCGAGGCGCACGCGATCGTCCTCGCGGCGGTCGAGGCGCTGCGCGGCTTGATGCACTCGGTGACGCCCGAGCTCGGACGGCGCGCGCGGCTCAACGTCGTGATCGCCGGCGCCGATCGCATCGGGGCGGTGAACGACGCGCTCGCGTTCCTCGCCTCGGCGGACGCGAGCTACCTTGACTCGTCGACCCTCGACCTCGGAGGTTGGACATGAGCACGCTGCTGGTAACGGGCGCCGGAGGCGCGATCGGCACGGCGACCGTGCTCGCCGGCCTCAGCCGCGGCTACGACGTCGTCGCGCAGGACATCGGTCGCGGCGGGCTGAAGCACCTGCCGGACGGGGTGACGCCGGTTGTCGGCGACCTCACGTCGCAGGACGGGATCGCACAGGTCGTCGAGGCGTGCGGCGACCGGCTCGACGGGGCCGTCGTGGCGCACGGTGTGGCCGGGGCGGGCGCGTTCGAGGGCCTTGACGAGGACACGATGCGGCTCGTCATGCGCGTCAATGCGGCGAGCATTCCGCGGCTCTTCACGGCGCTGCTCGACCTGCTCGCCGCCGCGCGCGGGTCGTTCGTCGCGATCGCCTCGCAGGCCGCGTTGCGCGGCGAGCCGGCGAACTCGATCTATGCCGCCTCGAAGTGGGCCGTGCGCGGCTGGGTGGAGGGGATCGCCCCCGCGATGGCGGAGCGCGGCGTGAACGTGCGCGCCCTCTGCCCGGGTCGCACCGAGAGCCCGCTGCTCGACACCGCGCAGCGCGACTCGGCCGCGGCGATGGGCGTCTCGTACGAGTCGTTCGTGCGCGACCGCCTCGCCGAGATCCCGGTGGGACGGTTCGCCAAGCCCGAGGAGATGGCGACGGTCGCGCTGTACCTGGCGGACCCGGACCCGCGGCGACCGACGGTGCTCGCGGCCACGGGCGGCGAGGTGACGTACTGATGAGTCGACGTGCCGAGCCGGAGGAGGCAAGCCCTGCCTGACTGCCACGAGGCTGCGCAAGGGTTCGATCCCACGGACGCGCCCACCACACGCCGGCGCGACGCGGACCGTCGCGGCTTCGCGGCGCCGCTGAGCGTGCGGCATCCGTCGCTCCAGGGTGCGCATCGCTTCCTCGCCCCTCCCGTCACCGGCGAGGAGGATCCGCCCTACTTCGCCGGATACCTGACGCACCTGAGCGTCGCTCCGGGGGATCCGCTGAGCGTCCACGTCGCCACGCGGTCGTCGGCGGACTGCTCGGTCGACGTCTACCGCGTCACCGGTTGCACGGATGCGCTGTTCACGCCGCGTCTGCGCCACGTCGAGCGGCTGGGCCAGGTCTCTCCCGTGCGCTATCCGCCCCTCCGTGCGGGACGGAAGCTGTCTCCGGGCAACGCCGACGCCGCCGGCTGCGGGTGGCCTGGGCACACGCTCCTGAGCGCCGTTCCGGAAAGCTGGGAGAGCGGCGTGTACGTCGTGCAGTTCACGGCCGCCGAGCAGCCGACGGGGCAGGCGTCGCCGCTGCTCGGCCAAGACGCGGTCCTGATCGTGCGTCCCGCCCGGCCGGGCGCCGACACGCCGCTCCTATGCCAGGTGAACGTCGGCACGTGGCTCGCGTACCACATGTGGGACAACCGGAGCCTGTACATGGGTCGTGCCGCGGACGGGACGCGCTACGACGAGCTGCGCGCCTCGAGCGCGTCGGCGCATCGGCCGGGGCTCGGCTTGGGGCTGCCGAATGAGACGCTGCTCACTCCTGCTCCGCCGAAGGCGGCATACGCGTTCGCGTTCGTCGACTGGCTCGAGCGCAAGGGCATTGACGTCGACTTCTGCACCGGTCTCGACATCGGGAGCGGTGCGATGCCGTTGTCGGAGCACCGGGCGCTGCTGACGGTCGGTCACGACGAGTACTGGACCGCGAACCAGCGGCGCCGCGTCCAGGAGTTCCGGCGTGCGGGCGGTCACACCGTGTTCCTCGGGGGCAACCTCGCCTACTGGGAGATCCGCGCGAACGAGGAGGGCACGGCGATCGAGTGCTACAAGAACTCCGGCGGAGGCTGGTGCGCGGCGGCCGGCGCGACAGGCACGCCGGAGGAGCCGCTCGACCCCCTCGCCTATCCCGAGGCACAGTCGGACGCCGGGCCCATTACCTCGGAGCTGTGGCGCTCCGAGCCCGAAGCGACGATCCCGCTCACCGGCGTCTACATGGTGTCGACGCGACCGGGGGGCGACGAGCTCGTCCGCGCCGGCTGCGCATGGTGGTGGGAGGAGTTCGGCGGTCCGACTCGACCGGCCCTGGGCTTCACCGTCACCCGCGCTGACCACTGGGCCTTCGAGGGGACCGATCTGCGCGAGGGCGACGAGTTCGGCGCGGAGCTGCGGTTGATCGGGCACGAGGCGGACGGCCTCGAGCTGGACTTGGAGGCAAGACCGCCGCGGCTCACGATGGCGGACGGCGCGCTGCCCGGCACCGAGCTGCTGGCGTATGCGGACTGCGGGGATTGGGGCGAGCCCGACTACTCGGCCTGGCCGCCGCACACCGTGCCCGAGCGTGGGCTCTCGTGTTGCGCCTTCGGCGGAGGCGTGACGATGATCCACCAGCAGCCCGACGGCGAGGGGATGCTGTTCGCGGCGCCGCTGAACGATTGGGTGCTCGCCCTGGTCCCGTCGATCGACTGGTCGGACCACCGCGAGCTGCAGCCCTCCGTTCGGCCGCCCCACGACGTCGTGGACGCGATCACCGGGAACGTCGTCAGAAGGTGCATGCGGGATTAGGCACCACGCCGCGACGTAGCCCGGCCGTGGCCTGCGCCGCTCGGCTCGCTGCCGAGCGGCGCAGGCGGCGCGCGTCAGTCCATCAGCTGGCCGCCGTTGACGTTGATCGTCTCACCGGTGATGTTGCGGGCGCGCTCGGAGCACAGGAACGCGACCGCCTCGCCGATGTCCTCTGGCTCCTGCGGGCGCCCGAGCGGGATCGGCGTGGTCGCCTGCTTCCACGCCTCCTCGACGGAGATGCCCTGCTCGGCGGCGTTTCTCTCGAGCAACGGCTCCCACAGCGGCGTGCGCACGACGCCGGGGGAGACGGCGTTGACCAGCACGCCGTGCGGCGCGAGCTCGGCGGCGAGCGACTGCGTCAGCCCGACGGTGGCGAACTTGCTGGCGACGTAGTGCGTGAACAGTGGCAGCGCGCCGGCCTTGCCGACGAGCGAGGCGGTGTTGACGATCCGCCCGGCTCTGCGCTCGAGCATCTCGTCGAGCACTGCGCGCGTCATCCGGTAGATGCCCTTCAGGTTCACGTCGATCATGCGGTCCCATGCCTGCTCGTCGAGCTCGATGAAGGCGATCCGCTGCGAGATGCCGGCGTTGTTGACGAGCGCGTCGACGCGGCCGAACGCCTCGCGCGTGCGCGCGACGATGTCCGCGCACGAGTCGGCGCTCGTGACGTCGTGTCGGAGGCCGATCGCCTCGCCGCCGTTCGCGGCGACGCGCTCGGCGCTCGCCTGGGCCCCCGCCTCGTCGATGTCGGTCACCGCGACGCGCGCGCCCTCGCGCGCGAGCACCGCGACGATCCCGGCGCCGATGCCATGCGCGCCGCCGGTCACGATGGCCGAAAGGCCGTCGAGTTCTCCCATCATCTGTCTCCTTGTTCGTTTGCAAGCTCGCGCAGGTGCACGGCGACGGCCGTGACGTCCTCGGCGCCGCGACCAGCGGCGGCGGCGTCGAGCAGCACCTGGCGGTTTACGACCGCCTGCGGCAGCGGCGCGCCGACACCGCGGGCGAGGGCCTCGATCAGCGCGAGGTCCTTCTCCGCGAGGTCGAGGCGCATCTGGGCCGGCTCCTCGCCCGGTCGCTCGAACAGCGCCCTGCGGTAGTGCACCAAGGGCGCGGCGGCGGCGCTCGCGGCGAACGCCTCGTAGGCACGCTCGCGCGCGATCCCGGCGCGCTCGGCCAACACGAGCGACTCGGCGACGCTCTGGTTGAGGCCGTAGACGACGTTGTTGACGGCGAGCTTGAGCGCGGCTCCGGCGCCGAGCGAGCCGACGTGGAGCGTGCGGGAGCCGAGCGCGTCGAGCACCGGTCGCGCTCGCTCGACGTCGGCCGCCTCGCCGCCCGCGAGGATCGTCAGCTCGCCGCACGCCGCCATCGCTGTGCTGCCTGAGACGGGCGCGTCGACGAGCGCGCCGCCGGCGGCGGCGACGTTCGCTCCGAGCGACTCGATCGCCTGCGGCCCGATCGTGCTCATCTCGATGCACAGCGTGCCGGGATGCACCGTTCGCAGGAACCCGTCCGGGCCTTCGTAGAGCCGCCCGACCGCCGCCGCGTCCGCCACGACCGTGACGATCACGTCGCTGATCGACGCGAGCTCGGCCGGCGTGCCACAGGCGACCGTCCGCAGCTCGGCCGCGACCGCCTGCGCTCTGGCGCGCGTCCGGTTGTAGACCGCCGCGAGAAGCCCCGCCTGCGCGAGGCGCGCCGCCATCGGCGCGCCCATGCGTCCCAGGCCTGCGAGCCCGACGCGCGGCTCAGGCACCGCAGGGATCCGTGCTCGTGGGCCGCGCGGCGCTCGCCCACGGGTCGACGAGCGCCTTGATCGCCGTCGCACGTCGCTCCGCCAGCGGCAGCAGCGCCTTGGGCACGATCTCGGACAGCGGTACCGCAACGGGCGCCACGTCTCCCCAGCCCTCGCGCCGCTCGCGCAGCAGGTCGAGCGCGCGCGGGAGGTCGACGTCGCCGTGGTGTGCGTTCGTCCCGAGCAGCTCGTGCTCGCGCTGCGAGAGGGCGCGCAGGTCGACCGGCCGAGGCCCATCCTGCAGGCCCGCAACCACGATGCGGCAGCCGACGGGCGCCTTCGCCGCCACCATCTCCCACGCCACCGCGGAGCCCGTGGCCTCGACGATCAGGTCGGCCGGCTCGCCGCCCGCGCCGGCGCCCAGGACGTCGCCGGCCTGGCGCGGCGCGATCGCCTCCGCGGCGCCGAGGCGCCGTGCCACCTCGAGCCGTGCCGGGTCGAGATCGACGGCGACGACGCTGGCGCCGAGGCCGACGGCTGCCGCGACGGCGAAGGCGCCGATGCCGCCGGCGCCGACGACGACCGCGCGCTCGCCCGCACGCAGTCGGCCGCGCCGAACGGCGTGGACGGCGATCGCCATCGGCTGCGCGAGCGCGACCGTGTCCGGGCGTATGCCCTCGACGGCGATACAGGCGCGGGCGGGGACGGCGCAGTACTGCGCGAAGCCTCCGTCGGTCTGCAGGCCGACGGTCGCGTAGCGGCCGGACAGGTGGGGGCGGCCCATGCGCGCCATGCGGTCGTCGCCGACGACGTAGCCCGCACCGCAGGCGACCAGCGTCCCGTCCGGGAAGCCTTTGACGTCGCGGCCGCGGCCGACGACGTGGCCCGCCAGCTCGTGTCCGGGGATCAGCGGCCCGCGATGGCCGGTGACGGGGTGGGGCACGCCGCAGGGCGACGCATAGACGCGCGGACCGTGCCCCCACT
Source organism: uncultured Actinomycetes bacterium (assembly GCA_963770165.1). Classification (GTDB taxonomy): domain Bacteria; phylum Actinomycetota; class Thermoleophilia; order Solirubrobacterales; family Solirubrobacteraceae; genus Conexibacter. The sequence continues at coordinate 20,744 of CAVYOK010000015.1, read as the reverse complement.
CGGCGGCGTCCGTACCGCACACGCCCGCGGCATGGACGCTGAGCAGCAGCTCGTCGGCGCGCGGCGCCGGGGCGGGGACCTGCTCCACGCGCAGGTCGCGGGTGCCGTGGTACACGGCGGCGAGCATCATCTCTCGAGCCATCTATGCACACGTTTGCAATACCGACACGGCCGTGTCAAGGTATGCGGCGCCCGCCGCTTGCCCACGCGCGGGCGCATCGCACCCCCGACGGCAGGAGGAGAGACTTGAGATGACGGCACTGAAAGGGCTCCATCACGTGGGCGTCCCGGTTCGCAGCATCGAGAGATCGCTGGCGTGGTACCGCGATCTGTTCGGACTGGAGCCGGGCTTCGTCGCTCTCGCCGAGGGTCCGGAGCTCGAACGCACCGTTCAGCTGAGTGGGGCCCGGTTGCGCTTCGCGTTCCTGCAGCTCGGCGGCTGCCGGCTGGAGCTGCTGGAGTACGAAGCGCCGATCGGGGAGGACTTCCGTCTGCGCAACTGCGACGTCGGAGCCGTGCACGTCTGCTTCGAGGTCGAGGACATCGATCGCGTCTACGACGAGCTGCAGGCGAAGGGCGTCGAATTCAGCATCGAGCCAACGCGCGTCCTGGGCGGAGTGCTCGAGGGCGATCGCTACTGCTACTTCCGCGATCCGGACGGGATCCAGCTCGAGCTGTGGGAGCGCGCCGCCTCGGCCTGACTAGTGCCCGCGGCGGCGTGCCGACGACAGAGCGACTTGACGTCGACGCGCCAATCGTGCAATCGTTCGCATCCATGACGCCCGGAGGAGACCGCGTCGGGGACGCTGAGGCGACGGCGGCGGCCGACTCCCCGTCGGCGCTGCGCGCGGCGCTCGGGGTCGTGCGGCTGGGGCCCGTGCTGGTGCTCGGCCTGCTCGTGCTCGTGCTGAGCCTGCTGTCGGAGTACTTTCTGACGCGGCAGAACCTGCTCAACGTGGGCGTCCAGGCCGCGCCGATTGCGCTGCTGGCGCTCGGCCAGCTGCTCGTGATCCTGACACGCGGCATCGACCTCTCGGTCGGGGCGATCGCAGCCCTCTCCGGCGTCGCGGGCGCGCTCGTCTACGAGAGCCACGGCGCGGGGCTCGGCGTCGCCGCGATGCTCGCGGTCGGGATCGTCGCGGGGCTCGCCAACGGTCTGCTCTACGTCTGCTTCCGCATCCCGCATCCGTTCATCGTCACGCTCGGGACGTTGAACGTCGCGAGCGGCGCGGCCTTCCTGCTGTCCGACGGGCAGGCCGTCCCGGGCGTTCCCCCGCTCGTGCGCACGCTCGGGACCGGCGAGATCGTCGGCGTCCCCTGGCCGATCGTGCTCGTGCTGGGAGCGCTCGTGCTGATGCTGGTCGTGCTGCGGCGCACGCAGTACGGCCGCTGGATCTATGCCGTGGGCGGCAACCCGGAGGCGGCCAAGCGCGTCGGCATCCCGGTCGACCGGCTGCTCGTGTCGATCTACGCGATCAGCGGGCTGACCGCGGCGCTCGCGGGGATCGTGCTCGCCGGGCGGACCGCGTCCGGCGACCCGAACGCCGGCAGCCTCGCGGAGCTGCAATCGATCGCCGCGGTCATCATCGGCGGCGTCAGCTTCTTCGGCGGCCGCGGCCGTGCCTCCACCGTGATCGTCGGCGCGCTCGTGCTCGCAGTCATCGCGAACGGCCTGAACCTGCTCGACGTCGACGCCTTCTGGCAGCTGATCGCGACGGGCGTGGTGCTGATCCTTGCCGTCATCGGCGACGTCGGGCGCGTGCGGATCGAGACGCGCCTGCGGACGGTCGCGGGAGGAGCGCAGGCATGAGCGCCGCGACCAACGATGCCGGTCGCCGGCCGCTGCTCGAGGTGCGCAAGGGGACGAAGCGCTTCGGGGCGGTGACGGCCCTCGACGCGGTGAGCCTGACGCTGCGCGAGCGCGAGGTGCTGGCGCTGCTCGGCGACAATGGCGCCGGCAAGTCGACGCTCATCAAGTGCCTGAGCGGCGTGCACAAGCTCGACGACGGCGAGATCCTGATCGACGGCGAACCGGCGTCGATCGAGTCGCCGCACGACGCGCGCGCGCTCGGGATCGAGACCGTCTACCAGGACCTCGCGCTGTTCGACAACCTGACCGCGAGCGAAAACTTCTTCTCTGGTCGCGAGCTGCGCGTGCCGCGCGCGCTCGGCCCGTTGGGCTACTTGCGGACGCGGCGCATGCGGCAGCTGACGGCCGAGGCGCTCGAGGAGCTGCAGGTCGGCATCAAGGATCCCGACGCCGAGGTCGGCCTCATGTCGGGCGGCCAGCGCCAGGCGATCGCCGTCGCGCGCGCGCAGGCCTTCGCGCGCCGCATCGTGATCCTCGACGAGCCGACCGCCGCCCTCGGGGTGCGCGAGACCGCGAACGTCCATCGACTGATCCGGCGCCTGCCGGAGCAGGACGTGGCGGTGATCCTGATCTCACACAACCTCGAAGAGGTGCAGAGCGTCGCCGATCGAGCGGTCGTGTTCCGGCAGGGCCGGCGCGTGGGGGAGGCGATCCCCACCGCCGCCAACCATCAGCTGCTCGTCGGAATGATCGTCGGCGCCCAGAACGACCCGACGCGCCAGATGCCAATCGAGTCCGGAGGAGATGCATGACGATGAGACGTCTGTTGGCAGTGATGGTGATGCTGGGCCTGCTGCTCGGAGCGGCGGCCTGCGGCGGGAGCGACGAGGGGGGCTCCGGGGGGAGCGCCGCGGGCTCGACCGCGGCCGACGGAGGCGGGTCCGGCGACGTGAAGATGGCGCTCGTCGTCAAGACGCTCTCCCAGCCGGTGTGGCGCGACGTCGCCGCGGGCGTGAGAGAGGAGGCGGCGAAGCGCGGCATCGAGATGAGCGTCGAGGGGGGCAAGAGCGAGGAGGACATCCAGGGTCAGATCAACACGATCGAGGACCTGCTCGTGAAGGGCGTGAGAGCGCTGCTCGTCGCGCCGAACGGGACCGGTCAGCTCGGCCCGGTGCTCGAGAGAGCGGTCGCGCAGGGCGTGCCGGTGGTGCTGATCGACACGGACATCCCGGACTTCGACGAGAAGACGACGCTCGTCGCGACCGACAACTACGGCACCGCCAAGGACCTCTCCGAGCGCTTCGTGAGAGCGCTCGGCGGCACGGCGATCGCGGGCATCCTCGACTATCCGAATGTCAGCTCCGTGGCCGAGCGCGTGCGGGGGACGATGGACGCGATCAGAGGCACCAACATCAGAGTCGTCAGCACGCTCGCCGGCGACTGCGACCAGACGAAGGCGCTGAACTCGACGACGGACATGCTGCAGGCACATCCCGAGATCACCGCCATCTTCGGCGAGTGCGGGAACAACGCGACCGGCGCGATCCAGGCGATCGAGAACGCCGGCAAGGTCCCCGGCAAGGACATCAAGGTGATCGGGTTCGACGGCACCGCGCTCGAGCTCGACGCGATCGCGGCCGGCAAGGAGCTGCTGTCGGTCTCGCAGGACTTCCCCGGAATCGGCGCGAGAGCCGTCGGCGCCGCGGTCGACGCACTGGCGGACAGATCGGTGCCGAAGACGATCTACGTGCCGGCCAGACTGATCACGAAGGACACCGTCGAGCAGTTCAAGTAGCGCCACGCCGAGGAGGCGGTTCGTCCAAGAGGGCTTCCTCTCGAGGGAGCCCTCTTGCGTTGGTGACCTCATCGAATTTCCTTGACACGTCACATCCGTGATGCAATCGTTCGCATACGCGGATCCGCGCATCCCCTTGGGCAGGTGGCGGGCAGCCGCATGGCAGGACGCTTGGCTTCATGGATGTGAGAGAAGGAGCGGATGTTGGGTCTCGGTGGTGTTTCGTGAAGGTGCCCGCGTCGTCGTGCTTCGCGCCGGTGTCGCTGGAGCGCGTCTTCAACGCGCGGCGCGTGGACCTTCCGATCGGCTTGAGACCGCCGACGCGCTTTGCCGCCGCCAGGGGGCTGCAGACGATTCGGGGGATGCCGTTCGCGTTCGGTGAGGCGGATGTTGCTGACGTGGTGCTGCTCGACGGCGACGAGGTCTCGATCGAGCTCGACGATGCGCAGGCGACGTACGTCCTCCTCGTGCATGTCGCGGAGGACACGGTCACCGCGTACCTGGACGGCTTGGCCGACGATCGAGTCACGGGCTGGGACCTCGGCGAGCTGGTCTCCGAGTACCTGCTGGAGCACGGCGACGGGTCGGTGACGCGGACGCCGATCTTGCGTCGGTTCGCGATCAAGCAGGCTCGGTACGTGTGGGGCGGGGCGCCCGCGGCGTGCGTCCCCGCGGCTGACGACGAGGTGCTCCCTTCGGCGGACGAGCTGCAGCTGGTCGGCCGGCTCGCAGTCGATCCGCGGCAGATGGCGAGTGGTCCCGAGCTGGGCCTCTCGCCGCGCGAGCGCGTCGCATGGGAGTACGGGATGCGGCAGCAGACACGGAGCGCATCCGCGGACTCCACGGGCGGCATGGGAATCGACCCGCAGGGCGGCGGCCGCCTGTGGGTGTACGCGCTTCCGAACGCCCGGCCGGACAAGCCGCTGCGAAGGGTGACGCTGCGTCCGCGGGAGGCGCGTTCCGCCGTGTATGCGGTGACGCTGACGGAGCTGTCGGAGCATCCGCTGCGTCGGGGAATGCGCCGGAAGCTGCGGTTGAAGCTGCCGGATGGCGTGGAGCTGGATGCGGCCGGCGAGGTCGATGAGATCGGGATCGACCTCGGAACGGTGATCTCGGCGCGGCCGGTGCTCGACTACGACGCCGGGCGTTGGGCGGGCGACGAGTCGATGGTCGAGCCGTCGCGCTCCTCACGGGAGGTGATCGTGGAGTACGCGGCCCACCCCGCGGCGCGTCTGTACGTTGGCGAGAGGGTCTACGAGCTGGGGGAGAAGCCCGAGGGCGTGATGACCGTCGCGCCCGCCCATCGACCGGTCAAGCTGCGGTTCGTCGACCGCGAGTCCCGAGCCGGTGCGGCCATCCGCCTTCACCTGCACGGCGAGTCGGGCGAGTACCTGCCGCCCCGTGGGCACCACCGCATGGTCAACAGCATCTGGTGGGGTCAGGATGCAGCCGCCGAGTTCGTCAACGTCGAGAACCAGTACGCCTACGTCGACGGCGAGTGCGTCGTCGACCTGCCGCTCGGGACGGTCTTCCTCGAGGTCACACGCGGCTACGAGATCGCGCCGCTGCGCACGTCGTTCGAGGTCGGCCCGGAGACCGACGAGCTGGTGTTCGAGCTCGAGAAGGTGCTGCGTTGGCGGGAGCGGGGGTGGCTGACCGCCGATACGCACGTGCACTTCCTGAGCCCGCAGACGGCGCTGCTGGAGGGGCGAGCCGAGGGGGTGAACGTTGTCAACCTGCTGGCGGCGCAGTGGGGCGAGATGTTCAGCAACGTCGGCGACTTCGACGGCGCGACGACGATCGGTGCCGACGACCTCGGCGGCCGCGGGGAGTTCCTCGTGCGCGTGGGGTCAGAGAACCGAATGAACGTGCTCGGCCACATCTCGCTGTTGGGCTACTCGGGCGAGCTGATCCAGCCGCTGTCCAGCGGTGGGCCCGACGAGTCCGCCGTCGGCGATCCGCTCGAGGTCACGATGGCCGAGTGGGCGCAGCGCTGCATCGACCAGAACGGCCTGGTCGTGATGCCGCACGCCCCGGCGCCGCAGCTCGAGCGCGCCGCCGACATCGTGCTCGGTCTCGTCGGGGCGATCGAGCTGATGACGTACAACCCGTTCCATCCCACCTACGGGCAGCTCAGCGCCTACGGGATCGCTGACTGGTACCGCTATCTGAACCTGGGCTACTACGTGCCGCTCGTGGGCGGCTCGGACAAGATGAGCGCGGGGATGCTGCTGGGCGGCATTCGCACCTACGCGCGGCTCGGGGATCGCGAGTTGACCTACGAGAACTGGATGGACGCGATCCGCGCCGGCAACACGTTCGCCACCGTCGGCCCCCTCGCAACGCTGCGGGTCGAGGGCGTCGCGCCGGGTGGCCGGCTGCGACTGCCGCCGACGGGCGGGACCGTGCAAGTCGAGTGGGAGGTCGAGTCGGTGCGGATGCCGATCGACCGCGTCGAGGTGATCGCCGGCGGACTGGTCAGCGAGGAGACGAACGTCGGCGGCGAGCTGTCGGCGCGCGGCAGCACGGCGATCTCCATCCGCGGATCGAGCTGGATCGCGTTGCGCGTCCGTGGCAGTCATCGTGGCAACGCCGACGATATCGCCGCCCACACCAGTGCCGTCCAGGTGCTCGTCGAGGGCTCCGAGCTGTTCTCCGAGCACGACTCGATGACGGTCCTCGACCAGATCCAGGGCGCGATCGCGTACGTCGACACGATCGCCACGCGTCCCGACGCACGCCGCTACCGAGCACTCCGCGCCACCCTCGAGAGCGCGTACAACCGCCTGCACCAGCGCATGCACGCCGCCGGCATCTACCACCGCCACCCGCTCCACGACCCGGCCCAGCCGCACGAGCACTAGGCCGTAGCTCCAAGCGCTGTCGCCGCGGGCCGCCTGCAGCGTCCGCGCGCGAACCCCATTGGGTTCAACTCGGGCACACGCAGAAAACAAACGGGCGTGTGCCTCGCCATCCCCGGCCAGGTGGTGGACTTCGTAGACGAGCCGAACCGGCTCGCGCGGGTCGAGGTCGCCGGGGTGCGGCGCACGGTCAACGTCGGCCTGCTCGACGGCCTCGTGACGGACGGCGAGGGGGTGGCGCCGGGTGACTGGGTCCTGATCCACGTCGGCTTCGCGCTCTCGCGCATCGACGAGCGCGAGGCGGTCGCGACGCGGCGGCTGCTGGAGGCGATGGGCGCCGAGTACCAGACGGAGCTCGAAGAGCTGAAGGCGAGCGCGATCGAGTGAGCGTCCCGCGCCCCGAGCCGCCGTCGTGCCACTGCGCGACCTGCGCGGACGAGGGCGTGCCGATGCGCGTGCTCGGCTTCGCGGGCGGGATGGGCCTCGCCGACTGCGCGGGCGAGGACGGCGAGACGCTGGCGGTCGACACGACGCTCGTCGAGCCCGTGGCGGCGGGTGAGCGGGTGCTCGTGCACGCCGGCGTCGCGCTGGTGAAGCTGGACGAGCAGGCCGAGCCGGCACGGGAGGCCGCGCCGTGAGATTCGTCGACGAGTTCCGCGACGCCGAGCTGGGGCGCGTCGTCGCCGGCGAGCTGCTCGCGACGGTCGACCCCGCGCGCCACTACAAGCTGATGGAGGTGTGCGGCGGGCACACGCACGCGATCTACAAGTACGGGATCGACGACCTGCTGCCGGACAACGTCGAGCTGGTGCACGGGCCGGGTTGTCCCGTCTGCGTCATCCCGATGGGGCGGGTCGACGACGGGATCGCGATCGCGCACGAGCCCGGCGTGATCTTCGCCTGCTTCGGCGACATGCTGCGCGTGCCGGGCTCGCACGGCACGCTGCTCGACGCGAAGGCGCAGGGAGCCGACGTCCGGATGGTGTACTCGCCGCTCGACGCGCTGCGGATCGCGCGCGAGCAGCCCACGCGCCAGGTCGTCTTCTTCGCGATCGGCTTCGAGACGACGGCGCCCTCGACCGCTTTGACGCTCATGCGCGCGAAGGCGGAGGGCGTCGAGAACTTCTCGGTCGTCTGCAACCACGTGACGATCGTGCCGCCGCTGCGCGCGCTGCTGGAGTCGCCCGACCTGCGGCTCGACGGCTTCATCGGCCCGGGCCACGTCTCGACGGTCGTCGGCGCGCGCCCGTTCCAGTTCATCCCAGACCGCTACGGCAAGCCGGTCGTGATCTCCGGCTTCGAGCCGCTCGACGTCCTGCAGTCGGCGCTGATGCTGCTGCGCCAGCTGCGCGACGGCCGCCGCGAGGTCGAGAACCAGTACGCGCGTGTCGTGCCGTATGACGGCAACGCGGCTGCGCTGCGCGTGATGGGCGAGGTGTTCGCGCTGCGGCCGCACTTCGAGTGGCGCGGGCTCGGCTTCATCTCGCAGAGCGGGCTGCGGCTGTCTGACGCGTACGCCGACTTTGACGCCGAGCTGCGCTTCGCGACGCCGGGCGTGCGCGTCGCCGATCCGAAGGCCTGCCAGTGCGGCGAGGTGCTGAAGGGCGTCATCAAGCCGTGGGAGTGCAAGGTGTTCGGGACCGCCTGCACGCCAGAGCGACCGATCGGCACGTGCATGGTCAGCTCGGAGGGCGCGTGCGCGGCGTATTACAACTTCGGGCGCTTCGCGCGGCGGCAAGAGCGGGAGGCGGTATGAGCGCGACGGGGCGTGGCCAGCGGGGGCGCGAGGCGGCCGACGCGCGTGGCCGCGAGGACCGCGAGCAGCGCATCCTCTCGATCATCGAGACCGCGCGCTCCAAGCGCGCGAAGTTCCGCGACGAGCGCGTCACGATGGCGCACGGCGCCGGGGGGAAGGCGACGCAGGGACTGATCGAGGGGCTGCTGCTGCCTGCCCTCGTACCGGACGGTGCCGGGACGCTCGCGCAGCTTGCGGATGCGGGGACGGTCGACGGCGACCTCCTCCTCACGACCGACGCGTTCGTTGTCACGCCGCTGCGCTTCCCCGGCGGCTCGATCGGCGAGCTGGCCGTCAACGGCACCGTCAACGACCTCGCGGTCGCCGGTGCGCGACCGCTCGCGCTGTCGCTCTCGCTGATCCTCGAGGAGGGCCTGCACGCCGACGTGCTGCGAGCCGAGGTCGAGGCGATCGCGGCGGCGGCGGCCGCGGCGGCGGTCGCTGTCGTCACCGGCGACACGAAGGTCGTCGAGCGCGGTCACGCCGACGGGATGTACGTGACGACGGCCGGCGTCGGCCGCCGCGACCCGCGCGCGCGGCTTGCGCCGGACGCGCTCGAGCCCGGCGACCGCGTGCTCGTCTCCGGCCCGGTCGGCGAGCACGGCACGGCGATCATGCTCGCGCGCGGCGAGTTTGAGCTGGACGCCGACGTCGCGTCCGACACGCGCTCGCTGTGGCCGGGGGCAGACGCGCTGCTGGATGCCGCCGACGGCGCGTTGCGCTGCATGCGCGACGCGACGCGCGGCGGCGTCGCGTCGGTCCTCAACGAGCTCGCGCGCGCCTCGGGCGTCGGCGTGAGCGTGCGCGAGGCGGACGTGCCGATGCGGCCGGTCGTGAGCGGCGCGGCGGAGATCCTCGGGATCGACCCGCTGTACGTCGCGAACGAGGGCGTGCTCGTCGCGTTTGTGGCCCCCGGCAAGGCGGAGGCCGCGCTCGCCGCACTGTGCGCCGTGCCGGGCCACGAGCAGGCGGCGGAGATCGGCGAGGTACGTGCCGAGCCGCCCGGGATGGTGCTGGTCGACACCGCGTTCGGCGGACGGCGCGTGATGGACCAGCTCGTCGGCGACCCGCTTCCACGGATCTGCTGATGCACGAGCTCGCGATCGCCGAGGCGGTGGTGCGGATCGCGAGCGAGCGGGCGGGTTCGCGGCGGGTCGTCGCCGTATACGTGGCGTGCGGCCACCTGCGGCAGGTCGTGCCGGACGCGCTGACGTTCGCGTTCGAGCTGGTCGCGCGCGGGACGCCGGTGGAGGGCGCGCGGCTGGAGCTGCGCGAGGTGCCGGCACTGGTGCGCTGTCACACGTGCGGCACCGAGTCTGAGCAGGACGGCTTTCCGCTCGCGTGCCGCGCCTGCGGCGGCTTCGACGTCGCGGTGATCGCCGGCGAGGAGCTGCTCGTCGAGGAGTTGGAGATCGAGGCGGACGTGGAGGTGATGGCAGATGGCCGTTGAGGCGACGAGACCAGCCGGCGTCGAGGAGGTCCACATCCTGTGGACGTCGGAGGGGATGAGCTGCGACGGCGACACGATCTCCGTCACCGCCGCGATGCAGCCGGCGATTGAGGACGTGCTGCTCGGCGCGGTCCCCGGCCTGCCGAAAGTCCACCTGCACAACAAGGTGCTGTCGCCGACGCTCGGCGGCGAGGAGTTCATGGCGCCGTTCCGCGCCGCCGCCGACGGCACGCTCGGCGCGCCGTACGTGTTCGTCGTCGAGGGCTCGATCCCGAACGAGCAGATCAACGGCGACGGCTACTGGACCTCGATGGGCAACGACCCCGCCACCGGCGAGCCGATCACCGTCAACGAGTGGATCGACAGACTCGCGCCGAGAGCGTGGGCGGTCGTCGCCGTCGGCACCTGCGCGACGTACGGCGGGATCCACGCGATGGCCGGCAACGCGACCGGCTGCATGGGCCTCGCCGACTACCTCGGCTGGGACTTCCGCTCCGCCGGCGACGTGCCGATCGTGAACATCCCCGGCTGCCCGGTCCAGCCGGACAACTTCATGGAGACGCTCACCTGGCTGCTCTACCAGGCGGCCGGCGCGGCGCCGATGATCCCGCTCGACTCCCAGCTGCGGCCGCAGTGGCTGTTCGGCAAGACCGTCCACGAGGGCTGCGACCGCGCCGGCTACTACGAGCAGGGCGACTTCGCGCTCGACTACAACTCGCCGAAGTGCCAGGTGAAGATCGGCTGCTGGGGGCCGGTCGTCAACTGCAACGTGCCCAAGCGCGGTTGGATGGGCGGCGTCGGCGGCTGCCCGAACGTCGGCGGGATCTGCATCGGCTGCACGATGCCCGGCTTCCCCGACAAGTTCATGCCGTTCATGGACGAGCCGCCGGGCGGGGGCCTGTCCTCGACGCTGTCGGGGACCTACGGGCCGTTCATCCGCAGGTTGCGCGGCATCACCAACCGCACGGTGAACAAAGAGCCGAAGTGGCGACACAACAAGCCTGAGCTGACCACCGGCTTCCAGCCGCGGTGGCCGAATTAGGAGGAGCGAGCGATGGCCACGACACGCGAGCGCATCGAGCCGGGGCAGAGCAACGTCGTCGACATGTCGTGGGACCCGATCACGCGCATCGTCGGCAACCTCGGCATCTACACGAAGATCGACTTCAAGGCGAGAGAGGTCCTCTCGTGCAAGAGCACCTCGTCGCTGTTCCGCGGCTACAGCGTGTTCATGAAGGGCAAGGACCCGCGCGACGCGCACTTCATCACGAGCCGCATCTGCGGCATCTGCGGCGACAACCACGCGGTCTGCGCGCAGTACGCGCAGAACATGGCGTTCGGGGTCAAGACGCCGCCGCTGGGCGAGTGGATCGTGAATCTCGGCGAGGCCGCCGAGTACATGTTCGACCACACGATCTTCCAGGACAACCTGGTGTTCGTGGACTTCTGCGAGCAGATGGTGAAGGACACGAACCCGGAGGTGCTGGAGAAGGCGGAGCGCGCCGAGGCGCCGCACGCCGAGCTGCACGGCTACCGCACGATCGCCGACATCATGCGCGCGTTCAACCCGTTCACGGGCGAGGCGTACCGCGAGGCGCTCGTGGTGAGTCGCGTCACGCGCGAGATGATCTGCCTGATGGAGGGGCGTCACGTGCACCCCTCGACGATCTATCCCGGCGGCGTCGGCACGGTCGCGACGCCGACGCTGTTCACCGATTACTTGACGCGGTTGCTGCGCTGCATGGACTTCTTCAAGAAGGCCGTCGTCATGAACGACGACCTGTTCGACTTCTTCTACGAGGCGCTGCCGGGTTACGAGGAGGTCGGGCGGCGGCGGATCCTGCTCGGCTGCTGGGGCGCCTTCAACAACCCCAGATACGTCGACTACGACTACCGCCACATGAACGACTGGGGCAACGAGATGTTCGTCACCCCCGGCATCGTCGTCGACGGCGAGCTGGTGACGACGAACCTGGTCGACATCAACCTCGGCATCCGCATCCTGCTCGGCTCCTCCTACTACGACGACTGGACCGGCGAGGAGATGTTCGTCTCCAGAGACCCGCTCGGCAATCCGGTCGACCGCCGGCATCCGTGGAACCAGACGACGCTCCCGAAGCCGCAGAGACGCGACCTCGAGGGCGGTAACTACTCGTGGGTGATGAGCCCGCGCTGGTACGACAGACGCACCGGCGACCACCTCCCGCTCGACACCGGCGGCGGCCCGCTCGCGCGCCTGTGGGCGACGGCGCTCGCGAACAAGGTCCACACGCCGTTCGTGAACGCGACCGGCAGCAGCGTCGAGATCACGCTGCCGCAGACGCCGGGCATGCCGGAGATGCGGCTCGAGTGGAGAATCCCGCGCTGGTCGAACACGCTCGAGCGCGACCGCGCGCGGGCGTACTTCATCGCGTATGCCGCTGGGATGGCGCTGCACTTCGTCGAGCAGGGGCTTGAGGAGGTGCGTGGCGGCAACACGAAGGTGTTCGAGGACTTCGAGGTCCCCGAGGAGGCGATCGGCTGCGGCTTCCACGAGGCGGTGCGCGGCGTGCTCTCGCACCACGTCGTGATCCGCGAGAGAAGAATCGCCAACTACCACCCGTATCCGCCGACGCCGTGGAACGGCAGCCCGACCGATTCCTACGGCACGCTCGGGCCGTACGAGGACGCCGTCAGCGGGCAGCCGATCTTCGAGGAGAACGGGCCGGACAGCTTCCGGGGCGTCGACGTGATGCGCGCGGTCCGCAGCTTCGACCCGTGCCTGCCGTGCGGCGTGCACATGTATCTCGGCGGCGGGCGCACGCTGAGAGCCGTGCACTCGCCGATCTTCGGGGCCGGGCCGGGAGGGTGAGCGCGATGACGACCGTCGCCGAGACCGAGGCGCTGCTCGACCGCCTCGACGCGCTGCCCGACGTCGCCGCGCGCGAGACGGCCACGGCGACCGTGCAGGCGCTGGTGGCGCTCTACGGCGAGGGGCTCGGCCGCATGGCGGAGCGGCTTGGCCCAGCTCAGGTGCGTGCGCTCGCCGAGGACGAGCTGGTCGCCCACCTGCTGCTGCTGCACGGGCTGCACCCGGTTCCCGTCGAGCAGCGCGTGCGCGCGGCGCTCGACGGCGTGCGTCCCTACCTCGAGTCGCACGGCGGGAACGTCGAGCTGCTCGGCGTCGCCAACGGGGTAGTGCGGTTGCGGCTGCAGGGCAGCTGCGAGGGCTGCCCGGCGTCCGCCATGACCCTCAAGCAGGCGATCGAGCAGGCGGTGCTGGCGGCCGCGCCGGACGTGGACGCGGTCGAGGCGGAGGGCGTGGACGATCCCGCGCACGCGCAGCTGCTGCAGATCGAGTGCTCGCCGGCGCTGGCCGCGGAGGCGCGCTGACCGTGCCCTCGCGCCTCGCCCAGCTCGCCCGCCCCACGCCCGCGCCGTCGGCGGCGCCCACGCCCGCGCAGGAGCGCTGCGACCTGTGCGCCGAGCCGGTCCCGCCCGGCCATCGGCACCTCGTCGACGTCGAGACGCGCCGCATCCTGTGCGCCTGCCGCGCCTGCACGCTGCTGTTCGAGCGTCCCGGCGCCGGCGGCGGGCACCTGCGGCCGCTGCCGACGCGCCGCCGCCGGCTCGACGACTTCCAGCTCGACGACGCCGACTGGGCGCGTCTGCAGATTCCGGTGGACATGGCGTTCTTCTTCCACAGCACGCCGGCCGGTCGGGTGATCGCGCTCTACCCGAGCCCGCTCGGCGCGACCGAGTCGCTGCTGGCGCTGGACGCGTGGGACGACCTCGCGGACGCGAACCCGGTGCTGCGCGAGCTGGAGCCCGACGTCGAGGCGCTGCTCGTCTGCCGCGCGCGGGGCATGCGCGAGCACTGGCGCGTGCCGATCGACGACTGCTACGAGCTCGTCGGGCTGATCCGCACCGGCTGGCGCGGCTTCGGCGGCGGCGAGGAGGTGTGGCGCGCGATCGCGCGCTTCTTCGAGGACCTGCCACAGCGGGAGGAGACACGATGGTGAGGACCGGCAGACCCCATGTCAGACCCGACACGCCGTCGCACGTGCCGGGGATCCGGGAGGGCAACGCGCTCGGCTCGCTGGAGCGGATGCCCGGGCACCTGTCGGACGGGCGCGTGACCGCGCGCCGCTCGACGGGAGTGAATCCGCGCAACGAGGAACCGATCGACCCGCGGATGCCGAACCTCCCGCCGGGGTGAGCGGGGTGGCGACGACCGTGAGCGGCGCGTTCGGATCCGCCGCCCCGATGCTCGACTTCGAGGTCCTGTCGGTGCGGGCGCTGCGGCCGTCGGCCGCGCCGACGCTGCGCTTCACGCTGGCGCTCGACGCCGGCGACGCGGAAGTCCGCTCGGTGCTGCTCGACGTGCAGGTGCAGATCGCCGCCGCGCGCCGCCGCTACGACGACGCCGAGCGGGCGCAGCTCGCCGACCTGTTCGGCGCGCCGGAGCGCTGGGGCACGACCGTGCGCACGCTGCCGTGGCTGCGCGCGACGCTCGTCGTGCCGCCGTTCGCCGGCTCGACGACGGCGCAGCTCGACGTGCCGTGCACGTACGACTTCGAGGTCACGGCGGCGCGCTACCTCGCCGCGTTGCGCGAGGGGGAGGTGCCGCTGGAGCTGCTGCTGAGCGGGACGGTCTTCCACGCGGGCACGGGCGCCGGGATGCAGGTGGAGCGGATCGGCTGGGACCGCGAGCTCGCCTGCCGTCTGCCGGTCGCGGCGTGGCGCGCCGCGATCGACGAGCACTTCCCGCAGTCGGCGTGGCTGCGGCTCGACCGCGCCGCGTTCGACCGGCTCGCGGTGTTCCGCGCGCAGCGGGCGCTGCCGAGCTGGGAAGCGGTGGTGGAGGAGCTGCTCGGCGATGAATGACCCCGTCCGCGCGATCGCCGACGCGGTCCTCTACGAGGGCTACATGCTGTGGCCCTACCGTCGCTCTGCCCTCAAGAACGCGCAGCGCTGGACGTTCGGCGGTGTGTACCCGTGTGCGCACAGTGTTGGCCGCGCGCCCGGCGACGACCCGTGCGCGATGCAGACGCAGTGCCTGCTGGAGGCGACGGACGAGGCGCGTGTGAGCGTCGATGTGCGCTTCTTGCAGGTCGTCCACCGCCAGGCAGTCGACCGCGACGGCCGTCCCGTCGACGCACTCGTCGGTCCGGAGGGCGAGCCGGGCCACCTCACGTGGGACGAGGCGGTCGAGCGGGAGCTGACGCTGCCGCCGACGCCGCTGTGCGAGCTGGCCGAAGGCGAGCGGCTGGAGATCGCCATCCCCGCCGGACAGGACGAGGAGCGGCTCGCGGCCGGCGCGCTCGTGCGTAGCTGGGAGGCGCTCCACGGCACGGTCGAGCTGCGCGCCGAGCGGCTCGAGCCGGCCCTGCACGCACTGAGCGTGCGGATCGAGAACGACACGCCGTGGTCCGGCGGGCCGCGCGAGCAGCTGATGCGCCGCACGCTCTGCTCGACGCACACCGAGCTCGACGCCGAGGGCGGCGCATTCGTCTCGCTCACCGATCCGCCGGCATGGCTGGCCGAGGTCGCGGCGGCGTGCGAGAACGTCGGCACGTGGCCGGTGCTCGTCGGTGAGGAGGGCGCGCGCGACCGACTGCTGTCCTCGCCGATCGTGCTGTCGGACTATCCGCGCGTCGCGCCCGAGAGCCCCGGCGACCTGTTCGACGGCGGCGAGATCGACCAGCTGCTGATCCTCAACATCCTCGCGCTGACCGACGTCGAGAAGGACGAGGCACGGGGATCGGACCCGCGCGTACGCGAGCTGCTGGAGCGCACGGAGTCGCTCTCGCCGGAGCAGCTCATGCGCCTGCACGGGACGGTGCGGCGATGAGCGGCTGGCACGCGCTCGCCGGCCGCGCGCCGCGCACGGTGGAGGTCGACGGCGTGCACGTCGGGCGCGGCAGCCTCGTGCGGCTGCGGCCGGGGGCGGGACGGGCCGACGCGTTCGACGCTGCGCTCGCCGGCCGCACCGCGCTCGTCGAGTCCCTCATGCAGAGCGTCGAGGGCGACGTGCAGCTCGCCGTCGTGCTGGAGGACGACCCGGGCCGCGACCTCGGCGTCGCGCGCCAGCCCGCGCACCGCTTCTTCTTCTCGACCGCCGAGGTCGAGCCGCTCGCCGGCGGCCCGACGGTGCGGCCCGGCGCGCCGAGCATCCTCGTCGCCGGGATCGGCAACGTGCTGCTCGCCGACGACGGCTTCGGCGTCGAGGTCGCGCGGCTGCTGGCGCAGCGCGAGCTGCCGGGTGGAGTGAAGGTCGCCGACTTCGGCATCCGCGGGATGGACCTCGCGTACGAGCTGCAGGAGGACTACGACGTCGCGATCCTGCTCGACGCCGTCCCGCGCGGCGAGCCGCCCGGCACGCTGTTCGTGATCGAGCACGATCCGCGCAGCGAGGCGGCGGAGGGCGACGCGCTCGATCCGCACGGAATGGACCCGCTGAAGGTGCTGGCGCTCGCGCGGGTGCTCGGCGCCGTGCCGCCGCGCCTGCTCGTCGTCGGCTGCGAGCCGGCCGTGCTCGTGGCGCCGGACGACGAGCGGATCGCGATGGAGCTGAGCGAGCCCGTGCGCGCGGCCGCGCGGCGGGCGGTGGAGCTGGTGGAGTCGTTGATCGAAGAGGAGGCCAGACGATGAGCAAGCGGCCGTTGATGCTGCTGGCGCTCGTGGTCGCCGGGGCGTGGCTCGCGAGGAGCCAGGCGCCGGAGATCCAGCGCTACCTGAGAGTCCGGAGCATGTGAGGGAGGCCCGATGCATCGCGTGAAGGTGAGAGTCGTCGAGGACGTGCTCGACGCGAACGCGACGATCGCGCGCGCGAACCGCGAGGACTTCGAGCGCGCCGGCGTGACCGTCGTGAACCTGATGAGCGCCCCGGGGGCAGGCAAGACGAGCCTGCTGGAGCGCGCGCTGGCGGAGCTGGCGCCGGACGTGCGCGCGGGGGTGCTGGAGGGCGACGTGCAGGGCTCCTTCGACGCCGACCGGCTCGCGTCCGTGCATGTGCCGGTCGTCCAGCTGAACACCGGCAACGGCTTCGGCGGCGAGTGCCACCTCGACGCGAACATGGTCCGCTCGGCGCTCCCGCAGGTCCCGCTCGGCGAGCTCGACCTGCTCGTCGTCGAGAACGTCGGCAACCTCGTCTGCCCGGCCGAGTTCCGCATCGGCGAGCACCACCGCGTGATGGTCTCCTCCGTCGCGGAGGGCGAGGACAAGCCGGCCAAGTACCCGCTGATGTTCCGCGCCTGCGAGCTCGTGCTGATCAACAAGGTCGACCTGCTCGCGCACCTCGACTTCGACCTGGAGAAGTTCCTCTATCACCTCGACGCGGTGCATCCGGGCGTTGAGCGGATGCTCGTGAGTGCGCGCACGGGGGAGGGGGTCTCGGAGTGGGCTGCGTGGCTGCGCGACCGCGGTGGCAGGCGCGGAGGCGACGAGCTTGCCCTGCCTGGCGATGAAACACTCGCCGCAGGGCAAGCTCGCGCCTCGCGCCGTCGGCAGTCGGTGGAGACGCGGTGACTGCGCTGCGCGCTCCGGCTGCGCGGATCGCTGCGCTGCTCAACGCGCGCTTGCAGGCCGGCGACCGCTACTTCGCCGCCGAGGCCGAGCGGCTCGCGCGCCTGTGCCACCGCATGGCCGAGCGCTTCGCGGCCGGCGGGCGCCTGCTCGCGCTCGGCCGCACGCCGGCGGCGCGCTCGGACGCGCGCCACGTCGCGGTCGAGTTCGTGCACCCCGTGATCGTCGGCAAGCGCGCGCTGCCGGCGCTCGCGCTGACGGCCGAGGGCGGTGAGCTCGCGCGCCAGGTCGAGCTGGGCGCGCGCGCCGCCGACATCGCGATCGCGTTCGGCGCGGACGACGCCGAGACGGCGGCGGCGCTCGCGCGTGCCGGCGAGCGCGGCTGCCTGACGATCGCGTTCGACCCCGACGCTCCCGACCCGTTCGTGCATCAGGAGCTGGTCGAGACGACGTACCACCTGCTCTGGGAGCTCGTGCACGTGTTCTTCGAGCACCGCGGGCTGCGCAGCGACGCGGGCGCGGCGAGCTTCCTCTATCCGTTCCTCGACGAGCGCGCGCCCGAGCACGACGTCGGCGCTGTGCTCGACGACGTGCGCCGCTCGATCCTGATGAAGGCGGCCGAGATCGGTGCGCTGCGCACGCAGACGCTGAGCGACAACGCCGCCGCGTTGCGCGACGCGGCGCAGGGGGTGCGCGCGCGGCTGGACGCCGGCGGCACGCTGCTGACGCTCGGCAACGGCGGCTCGGCGACCGACGCGATGGACGCGGTCGCCGACCTGCGCTGGCCGCCCTTCGACTGGCCAGCACGGCGCGCGCTCGACCTGACCGAGGACGCCGCGATCCTGACCGCGCTCGCGAACGACATCGGCGTCGAGGCGATCTTCGCGCGACAGGTGATCGCCTACGGCGGCGCCGGCGACGCGCTGCTGACGTTCTCGACCAGCGGTAGCTCCGCGAACGTGCTCGCCGCGCTTGTGGAGGCGCGCCGCCGCGGGCTGCTGACGGTCGCGTGCGTCGGCTACGACGGCGGGCGGATCGCGGCCGAGCGGCTGGCGGACGTCGTGATCGTGACCCGCTCCGAGCACATCCCGCGCATCCAGGAGGCGCAGGCGAGCGCGTGGCACGTGCTGCGCGAGCTGCTGGAGGCGGCGGCGTGAACGTCGCCGCGCGCCGCACCGCCGCTCCGTGCGGGCCGGCTGCCGCGTCCCGCACACCCGTCCCGGCCGCGCGCGCCCGCCTGCGCGCGCGGGTGACTGGCGTCGTGCAGGGCGTCGGCTTCCGGCCGCACGTGCACCGGCTCGCGAACGAATTGGCGCTCGCCGGCTGGGTGCGCAATGACGAGCAGGGCGTCGTGGTGGAGGCCGAGGGAGCGCTCGGCGCGCTCGACGCGTTCCTCACGCGCATCGTCGCGGACGCGCCACCGCTCGCCGACGTCGAGCAGCTGCGCACGGAGCCGCTCGCCCCGACCGGCGCGTCCGGCTTCACGATCCTCGCCAGCGCGCGTTCGCACCAGGCCGAGGCGCTCGTCTCGCCGGACGTGGCGGTCTGCGCCGACTGCCTCGCCGAGCTGCTCGACCCGGCTGACCGCCGCTACCGCTACCCGTTCGGCTCGTGCACGAGCTGCGGCCCGCGCTACACGATCGTCGAGGGCGTGCCGTACGACCGCGCGCGCACGACGATGTCGGCGTTCGCACTCTGCCCGGACTGCCGCGAGGAGTACGAGGACCCGTCCGACCGTCGCTTCCACGCCGAGCCCATCGCCTGCCCGGCGTGCGGACCGCGCGCGCGGCTGGTCGGCGGCGACGGCGGCGCGGCGCGCGGCCGGCTCGGCGTCGACGCGGTCGCGCAGGCGGCCGCGGCGGTGCGCGCCGGGCGGATCGTCGCGGTGAAGGGGCTGGGCGGCTACCACCTCGCCTGTCGCGCCGACGACGAGCGCGTCGTCGCCGCGCTGCGCGCGCGCAAGCAGCGCGAGGACAAGCCGTTCGCGCTGATGGCGCCCGACCTCGCGACGGCGCGGACGCTGGTCGAGCTGACGCCCGCCGACGAGGCGCTGCTCGCCAGCCCGCTCGCGCCGATCGTGCTGGCGCCACGCCGGGACCTCACCGTCGCGCCCTCCGTCGCCCCACGCTCCGCCGACCTCGGCGTGATGCTGCCGGCGACGCCGCTCCATCACCTGCTGCTGCGCGACGCCGCCTGCGGCGCGCTCGTGATGACGAGCGGCAACCGCTCCGACGAGCCGATCGCGCACGAGGACGACGACGCGCTCGTACGCCTGGCCGGGATCGCCGACCTGTTCCTCGTCCACGACCGCCCGATCCACATTCGCGTCGACGACTCGGTGCTGCGGACAGTGCCGGGCCGCAAGCCCGTCTGGGTCCGCCGCTCGCGCGGCGCCGTCCCGCGCGCACTCACGCTGCCGCTGCCCGCGCCCCGGCCGCTGCTGGCGGCGGGGGGCGAGCTGAAGAGCACGTGCTGCGTCGCGAAGGGATCTCGCGCCTGGGTCGGCCACCACATCGGCGACCTGCAGAGCTGGGAGACGCTCGTGGCCTACCGGCAGTCGGTCGCCCACCTGGAGCGCGTCTTCGAGGTCATGCCGGAGCTCGTGGCGCACGACCTGCACCCCGACTACCGCGCGACCGTCGAGGCGCTCGCGCGCGAGGGCGTCGAGCATGTCGCCGTCCAGCATCACCACGCGCACCTGGCGGCCACGCTCGCCGAGCATGGCGAGACGTGCGCGGCGGTCGGCGCCATCCTCGACGGCGCGGGGCTCGGGACGGACGGGACGATCTGGGGCGGCGAGCTGCTCGCCGGCGACCTGCACGGCTTCGAGCGCGGCGGGCACCTGCTGGAGGTCGCGCAGCCGGGCGGCGACCGCGCCGCGCGCGAGCCGTGGCGGATGGCGTGCGCGTGGCTCGTCGCGGCCGACGCGCCCGACGAAGCCCCGCCGTCGCTGCGCGCCGCCGTCCCCGCGCGCACGTGGGACGCCGTCACCGCGCTTGCGCGCGCGCCGTCCTGCCCGCGCACGACAAGCGCGGGGCGTCTGTTCGACGCGGTCGCCGCGCTCGCCGGCATCCGCACGCACTCGACGTACGAGGGGCAGGCCGCCGCCGAGCTGGAGGCGGCCGCCGCACGCGAGCCGGGCGTGCGCGAGCCGCGCGCGGCCCGGCGCGGCGTACGCGAGCCGCGCGCCGCGCCGCGCTCCCGCGAGGCGCTCGACGCCTACCAGCTGCCGCTCGACACGGCCGCCGACGGGACGCTCGTGCTCGACGCCCGGCCCACGGTCCTCGCTGCCGCACACGACGCGCAGCGCGGCGTCCCTGCCGAACGCATCGCCGCCCGCTTCCACCGCGCGCTTGCACACGCGCTCGCCGGTGCCTGCGAGCGGCTCGCCGCCCGACACGGCCTCGCCACGGTCGCGCTCGGCGGCGGCGTGTGGGTCAACCGCCTGCTGCTCGAGCTGACGGCGACCGCGCTCGAACAGCGCGGCCTGCGCGTCCTCGTCCCCGAGCTGCTGCCGCCCGGCGACG
>CAVYOK010000014.1:0-26187 GCA_963770165.1 uncultured Actinomycetes bacterium | reverse complement strand
ACCAGCGACTGCAGATCCACCAGAAATCTTTTGCGGATCTACCAGCATCCGTGAGGATCTGCCGGTTGGATATTGCGGATCTACCAGCTAGGCTTCCGGCATGTCCGCCTCCGGAGCCAGTCCGGTCAGCACGTTGCTCGTCTCACGCCACATCGCCGCGAACGTCCGCTTGGCGCTCGCGGACACGCGGGTGGCCGTCATCCTCGGGGCCCGCCAGGTCGGCAAGAGCACGCTGATCGAGCAGATCGCCGCGAGCCTTTCGCATCGCACGATCGTGACGCTCGACAACCCACAGTCACGACAGGCGGCGCTCGACGACCCGACCGGCTTCATCGCCGATCTCGCGACCCCTGCGGCCATCGATGAGGTGCAGCGCGCGCCGGACCTGATGCTGGCGATCAAAGAGTCCGTCGACAAGGATCAGCGACCCGGACGCTACCCTGGCTCGGCGAACTTGCTCACCGCGCCGACGCTCGCCGACGCGCTCACCGGCCGCACCGAGTACCTGCGGCCCGGCAGTTCTCCCAAGCCGAGCTGCCCCCCCCGCTCCAGCTCATCGACTCGCTCTTCGCGGGAAGACCGCCCCGAATCGTCGATGCGGAGAGCGGGCGCCACCCACACGCGGAGCTGATCGTGGCCGGTGGATTTCCCGAGGCGCTGCGGCGCAGCAGCGCACGCCGGAGCCGCTTCTACGACACCTACCTCGACACGGTGCTCGACCGCGACCTTGGCACCATCGCACGGGTGCATGACAGCGCAAACGTGCGACGGCTGCTGTACGCGATCGCGGCGGCCACCGGCTCGCCGATCAATGTCGAAGGCATCTCGCGAGACCTCAAGGTCACTGCAAACACGATCCGTGCTCACATCGATCTCCTCGAGATGCTGTTTCTGGTCCACCGCCTCCCGGCGTGGCATACGAACCTGCTGAGCAGGCTCACGAAGGCACCGAAGCTCCACATCATCGACAGCGGCTTGCTGGCGTACCTGCTAGGCGCGGATGCGAGACGCGTCGTCGCCGACGGACGCATAGGCGGTGCCGCGATCGAGACCTTCGGCGTGATGGAGATCGTGCGTCAACTGCCGTCCGTCCCGACCCGCCGCGCTTTTTCGATGTCCGCGATCAGCGTGGCCATGAGGTGGACCTCATATTGGAGCGCCGCGACGGCACGCTCGTCGGGATCGAGATCAAGGCGGCGGCTACGACCGGCCCGAACGACTTTCGCGGGCTGAAGCTCCTGCGCGACAGACTCGGCGAGCGCTTCGTCTACGGCGTAATCCTCCACACCGGCTCGCGCACGCTTTCGTTCGGCGACCGGCTCGCCGCGGTGCCGCTGGCGGCGCTGTGGTCCGCGTAGCGGCAGACTGTCAGACCGTGGGCCGACGCAACCGCCAGCGCTCGCGCGAGCAGCTCAGCGCGCCGACGACCGACTACCGCGACGCGGAGGGCAACGTGCTGGCGCTGCGCGGGTCGATGACGCCGGCGACGCGGCGCGAGTACGCCGACGTGCTCGCCGGCTCGCCGCTCTCGCAGGAGGACGCGTGGCAGCGCGCGGTTGAGTTCCTGTTCGAGCGGCTGGCGGTGCGGTGGGAGATCTCGGGCGTGCCGATCGAGCGCCAGAAGGAGCTGCTGCAGCGCTTCCGCTTCGCCTCGCAGGACGAGCGCGCCTGGATCCGCAGCGTGCTGCGCGAGCACCTGGCCGAGTGGTTCCCGGACGTGACGGCGCCGTGAGCTGGTCCGACGCCGACACGGAGCGCTTCGCGGCACTGCTACCGACTACTGCCTCGACGTACAACCCGGCCAGCAGGTGCTCGTGCGCTCGACGACGCTCGCGGCGCCGCTGCTGCGCGCGCTGCACGCGGCGGTGCTGGCGCGCGACGCGTGGCCGCTGCTGCGGGTCGAGCTGCCGGGCGTCGAGGAGGACTTCCACGCGCTCGCGCGCGACGTCCACCTCGACTCGTTCCGCTGATCGCCGAGGCGGAAGCGGCACAGGCCGACGCGTTCCTGGAGATCCAGGCGCCCTCAACACGCGTGCGCTGGCGGAGGTGGACCCGGCGCGGATCACTCGCATAGCGCGCTCGCGCGCGCCGCTGACGGAGCTGCGGATGTGCAAGCGCTGGTGCGGGACGCTGTGGCCGACCGCCGCGGGAGCGCAGCAAGCCGGCATGGGCGACGACGCGTTCGCGGGGTTCGTGCGCGGTGCGCTGTTCCTGGACCGGGGGGACCCCGCGGCGGCGTGGCGCGAGCTGGGCGCGTTCCAGGCGGGACTGGTGGAGCGCCTGAGCGACGCGCGCGAGCTCCGGATCGAGGCGGACGGAACCGATCTCACGCTGCGGGTCGCCGGCCGCGCATGGGTCAACAGCGATGGCAAGCGCAACATGCCGAGCGGCGAGGTCTTCACCGGGCCGATCGAGGACAGCGCGAACGGCGTGGTGCGCTTCACCGTGCCGCTGTCCCCGCGCGGCTGGCCGTCGAGGCGTCGAGCTGACGTTCAGAGACGGCGAAGTCGTCGCCGCGCGGGCCGGGCGCGGACAGGAGTACCTGGAGCGTACGCTGGCGACCGACGCGGGCGCGCGACGGCTCGGCGAGATCGGCATCGGCACGAACCGCGGGATCGACCGCCCGATCGGCGCGACCTGTTCGACGAGAAGATCGGCGGCACCGTCCACCTCGCGCTTGGCCGCTCCTATCCCGAGACCGGCGGCGTCAACGAGTCCGCCGTCCACTGGGACCTCATCTGCGACCTGCGCGACGGCGGCCGCCTGAGCGCCGACGGCGAGGTCGTAAAGAGCACGGGATGTAGCCGTCCCATAGAGAGCTGGAATTCTACTGCACTATTTTTCCAGTAGATGACAGCCCCAGTCCTCATCGAGCAGGTCTTCTGCTTTTCCACCGGAGGAGGTCGGTCAGGTGCTGCTCGAGACGCACGAGGACCAATGGTTCGACCGCAAGTCGGCGCGTGTCAAGCCCCGTGCGCTCGCTGATGCGCTCATCGGGTTTGCCAATGCCGAGGGAGGCATCGTCGCCGTGGGCCTCTCAGACGGTCATGTCGAGGGAACCGAACGCCGCCGGTCGCGCACCGAAGCGACCTGATGCAGGGGCCGATCGACTTCTGCGTGCCACCGGTCCGAGCACATCATCGGCTCGTTCCCTGGATAATGGCCGTTGGTCTCGGACCATCTTCTGATCTTCGAGGTCCGCCCGAGCGATGGTGTCGTCCACACTAATGCCAAAGACGAGGCGTTCCTCCGCGTCGGCGATGAGAACCGCAGATTGACATTCGCGCAACGGCAGGAGCTCACATTCGATCGCGGTCCCGGCAGCTACGAGGCCCGGCCACTGACCGACCTCGACACGGTGGACCTGAGTGAGGTGCTGCTCGACGCGTATGTCGAGGTGGTCGGCGCTAACGACCGGCGGGGTCTGCTGCAGGCTCGCAGCCTCATGGACGAGAGCGGAAAGCTCAACGTTGCAGGCTGGCTGCTCTTCGCCTCCCACCCGCAGAGCCGCATGCCGGAGGCACTCGTGCGCGTGCTCCGCTATCGCGGGACCGAGCGGGGGACAGGCGCACGGCAGCAGCTGCTGGCAGATGAGCGCTTTGAAGGTCCCATCCCCCAGATGCTCCGGCACGCCCGCGCGCACATCCGGCAGCTGCAGCCGACCCGGCGTGCGCTCGGTCGACACGGACGCTTCGAGAGAGTCCCGCTCGTTCCCGAGGACGCGTGGCTCGAGGGCTTGGTGAACGCAGTCGTGCATCGCTCATACAGCCTCGCGGGGGATCACATCCGCATCGAGATCTTCGATGACCGGCTAGAGATCTCAAGCCCCGGACGCTTTCCTGGGATCGTCGATCTCGCGGATCCTCGAACCGCACCCCGCTTCGCGCGCAACCCGCGCATCGCACGCGTTTGCGCAGACCTCGAGTTCGGACAAGAGCTGGGCGAGGGCATCAGCCGCATCTATGAGGAGATGCGTCATGCCGGGCTGGACGATCCTGTGTACCTGCAGACCGGGGCGAGCGTTCGACTCGTGCTTTCTGGCGAGCCGGTGGAGCGTCGCCTCGACGTCCAGCTCACCGCCGATGCTCGGGCGATCACGTCTGCGCTCCGCGAAGCAGGGCGCCGAGCACTGGCGAGGCCGCCGAGTTGCTCAATCGCTCGCGGCCCCACGCCCTAAAGGTGCTCCGTTCGCTGGAAACGCCCGGGATCGTGCGTCGCGTGGGCAAGGGCCCGAAGGATCCGCGGGCCTATTGGGAGCTCGCGCGGTGATGCGGTACTGGCAACGCTACTGCCAACAACTGTTTCCAGTGCGTTTCAGTAGGTCGGCGGCGAGCACCGCCGTGCTGTGATCCTGGCGGGAAGGGCGAGCGCGACGGAATCTGGGCACTCGACTGGCCGGTGACCTACGCGTCCGATTTCCACTAGTCGGCGGCGGCGCGGCACGCAATGATGCGCAGCGTGATTGAAGACTTCGAGCAGTGCTACCGCGCCGTCCGCTCGAAAGACGCACGCTTCGATGGGTGGTTCGTGACGGCCGTCACCTCGACCGGCATCTACTGCCGGCCGAGCTGCCCGGCGATGACGCCGAAGCGCGCCAACGTGCACTTCCTTCCAAGCGCCGCCGCCGCGCAGCGCGCGGGCTTCCGCGCCTGCAAGCGGTGCCGGCCCGACGCGTCCCCGGGCTCGCCGGAGTGGAACCTGCGCGCCGACGCGGTCGGGCGCGCGATGCGGATGATCCGCGACGGCTGCGTCGAGCGGGAAGGCGTGGCCGGGCTCGCGCGGCGGCTCGGCTTCAGCGAGCGCCACCTGCACCGCCAGCTCGTCGCCGAGCTGGGCGCCGGCCCGCTCGCGCTCGCGCGGGCGCAGCGCGCTCAGACCGCCCGGCTGCTGATCGAGACGACGGCGCTGCCGTTCACCGACGTCGCGTTCGCGGCCGGCTTCCCGAGCATCCGCCAGTTCAACGACACGGTGCGGGAGGTGTTCGCGACGACGCCGACGGAGCTGCGGCGGGGCGCAACGGCGACCGGCACGGGAGCGAACGGGCGGCACGGGAACGGCGACGGCACGCCTGCCGGCCCGCCGGCTCTGCTGCTGCGCCTGCGCCATCGCGCGCCGTTCGACGCGGCTGGGCTGCTGGCGTTCCTCGGCACACGCGCCGTGCCCGGCGTCGAGGCGTGGGACCCGGCCGCACGGGCCGGACCCGTCTACCGCCGCGTGCTCGGGCTGCCGCATGGGCCCGGCGTCGCAACGCTCGCGCCCGGCGATGGCGACTATGTCCGCTGTGAGCTGCGGCTGAGCGACCTGCGCGACCTCGCCGCCGCGGTGCAGCGCTGCCGCCGCCTGCTCGACCTCGACGCCGACCCGATCGCGGTCGACGACGCGCTCGCCGCCGAGCCGTCGCTCGCCGCGCTCGTCCGTAGAGCGCCCGGTCGCCGCGTCCCCGGCGCGGTCGACGGCGCCGAGCTGGCGGTCCGCGCAGTGCTCGGCCAGCAGGTGTCGGTCGCGGGAGCCCGCACGCTCGCCGGCCGACTGACGGCCGCGCTCGGGGAGCCACTGCCTGACGCCCTCGCCGACGCGCAGCTCACCCACGCGTTCCCCAGCGCCGACGCGATCGCCGCCGCCGACTCCACCGCGCTGCCGCTCACGCGCGCCCGCGCACACGCGCTGCGCGCGTTGTGCGGGGTGGTGGCGGACGGCTCGCTCGCGCTCGACCCGGGCGCGGACCGCGACGCGACGCGCGAGCGGTTGCTGACGCTGCCGGGCATCGGCCCGTGGACCGCCGAGTACGTCGCAATGCGCGCGCTCGGCGACCCCGACGCATTCCCCGCGACCGACCTCGGCGTCCAGAAGGCGCTCGAGCAACTTGGCCACAACACCGACCCCGAGCGCTGGCGCCCCTGGCGCGCGTACGCCGTGCAGCACCTCTGGGCAAGCCTCACCTGAAAGGATCGACTCCGCCATGTACACCGCCACGATCCCCACGCCCCCCGGCCCGTTCACGATCATCGCCTCCGATGAGGCGGTCTTCGCGAGCGGCTGGACCGACGACCCCGAGCGACTGCGCGCGTACATCGGCGCGCCGCTGCGGCCGGCCGGCGAGCTGACACCGCGCCGCGAGCTCGGACCGTTCACGCGCGCGATCGAGGAGTACGTCGCCGGCGACCTGACGGCGATCGACGACATCCCCGTCCGCTTCGCGTCGACGCCGTTCCACGAGCGCGCGTGGGCTCAGCTGCGGCTGATCCCCGCCGGCACGCCGGAGACCTACGGCCAGCTCGCCGCGAGATGCGCGAGCCCGAGCGCCGTGCGCGCCGCCGGCACCGCCTGCGGCCGCAATCCGGCGGCGCTGTTCGTCCCGTGCCACCGCATCGTGCGCACCGGCGGGGGCCTCGGCGGCTTCGGCTACGGCCTGCCGGTGAAGCGCTGGCTGCTCGACCACGAGCAGGGCGCCGCGACGCTCGCCGCGTGACGCTCGTCGACGAGGTCCGCGAGGGCTGCGCGTGGGTCGCGGCGCGGGCGACGCACGTGACGATCGACGAAGCCGCGATCCCGGCGTACGCGAAAGCGCTGCCCGGACCGCCCGAGCCGGACCCGGACGACGACCTGATCGACGGCCCGGCCGAGCAGCGCGCCGCGTTCCACCTCACGCTCGACGCGGTCAACTTCGGCTCGGGCTGGTTCCCGACGCTGCGCAAACGCGAAGGGCGCTCCGGCTACTGGACCGTCGCGCTCGGGCTGCGCGACCGCTTCGCCGCGCACGGCGCGTGGAGCGCGGCCGAGCTGCGCGACCTGGCCGCCGGCGAGATCGCAAGTGCGCTCGGCCAGGACCCGCAGTACGAGCTGATGGCGCTGTTCGCACGCTCGCTCAACGATCTCGGCGCGCACGTCGAGGACGACCACGGCGGCCGCTTCCTCGGACCGGTCGAGCAGGCCGCCGGCTCCGCCGTCGCGCTCGCCGAGCGCCTCGCCACGTGGGATTGCTTCGCGGACGCCTCGTTGTACGCCGGCCGTCGCATCCGCTTCTGCAAGCGCGCGCAGATCGCCGCGTCCGACCTTCATCACGCCGGCGTCGCCGACTTCGGCGGCGACCTCCACCACCTCACGCTGTTCGCCGACAATCTCGTCCCGCACGTGCTGCGGCTGGACGGAGTGCTCCGCTTCGACCCGGACTTCGTCGCGCGCATCGAGCGCGAGCAGCTGATCGCCCACGACAGCCCGGAGGAGGTAGAGATGCGCGCGTGCGCGGTCCACGCCGTCGAGCTGATCGTGCGTGAGCGCCCCGACCTGACCGCCCAGCAGGTCGACCACCTGCTGTGGCGCAGAGGCGGCGGCGCGCGCTACAAGGGGGGTCCGCGCCCGCGCTGCCGCTGCACCGCCTACTAGCCTCCGGCGGGCGATGCGCCTCGTCACCTGGAACGTCAACAGCCTCAAGCAGCGCCTCTCCCGTGTCCTCGAGCTCGTGGAGGAGCATGCGCCGGACGTGCTCTGCCTGCAGGAGACGAAGTCGGAGGCGGACGCGTTCCCGCACGACGCCCTGCGCGAGGCCGGCTACCGCGCTGCCGACCACAGCGGCGGCCGCTGGGCGGGCGTCGCGATCCTCGCGCGCGCGCCGCATGAGCTGACCGCCCCGGCGCGCGGCCTGCCCGGCGAGCCGGCGCAGGACGAATGCCGCTGGGTCGAAGCGACCGTCGACGGCGTTCGGGTCGTGAGCACGTACGTGCCCAATGGCCGCGTCGTGAACAGCGAATGGTACGCGCAGAAGCTTGACTTCCTCGCGGCCGCCGCCGAGCGGGTGCGGGAGATCCGCGCAGCGGGCGTGCCGCTCGTGGTCGCCGGCGACATGAACGTCGCACCTGAGGACCTCGACGTGTACGACCCGGCCGCGTTCGCGACCGAGACGCATGTCACGCCCGCCGAGCGCTCCGCGCTGCAGCAGCTGGCGAACGCCGCCGAGCTGCAGGATGCCTTCCGCGCGCTGCACCCCGACGAGCAGCAGTTCACCTGGTGGGACTACCGCGCCGGCCACTTCCACAAGAACCTCGGCCTGCGGATCGACCTCGCCCTCGTGAGCGGCGACATCGCTGGCCGACTCACGCGCGCCGGCATGGAGCGGCCTTACCGCAAGGGCAGAAGACCGTCCGACCACGCGCCGCTGTTGGTCGAGTGGACGGACTGACCTCCCCGCCGACCGGGCATCCTGCCCCGGTCGGGGGGAGCGTTCACGAACGATCACCGCTTCCGGGGCGCGCCCGCGCTACCGTGCCCGCCGTGCGCCGCACGAAGATCGTCGCGACCATCGGGCCTGCCTGCCGCGATCCCGAGACACTCACCCGCATGGTCGAGGCGGGCATGGACGTCGCGCGCCTCAACTTCTCGCACGGCACGCGCGAGGAGCACGCCGACAACGTGCAGCTCGTTCGCGACGCGGCCAGCCGCGCCGGACGCCAGGTAGCGATCCTGCAAGACCTGCCCGGCCCGAAGCTGCGCATCGGCCCCGTCCAGGACGATCTGATCGACCTGCGCCCCGGCAGCACGCTCACGCTCGTGTGCGGCAGCGATCAGGTCGGCGACGAGCACCGCATCGCGGTCGGCTGGCCGGGACTCGCACGCAACGTCGAGGCAAACGACGTGATCTACCTCGCCGACGGCCGCATCCGCCTGCGCGTGAGTGCGACACGCGAGGGCGAGGTCGACACGACGGTCGAGATCGGTGGCGCGCTCGCCTCTCGCCAGGGCCTCAACCTGCCGGGCAACACGCGTGGGCTGCCGTCGGTCCCGCACGAGGATCTCGAACTGCTGCGCTTCGGCGAGTCGATCGGCGTCGACCTCGTCGCGCTGTCGTTCGTGCGCGCGCCGAGCGACGTCACCGAGGTCCGCAGACACACGCGCACGCCGCTGATCGCGAAGATCGAGAAGCCGCAGGCGGTGCAGGACGCGCTCGAGATCATCCGCGCGGCCGACTGCGTGATGGTCGCGCGCGGCGACCTCGGGATCGAGCTGCCGATCGAGGATGTCCCGGTCGTACAGAAGCAGCTGCTGCGGATCGCCGGCCAGCTCGCGCGGCCCGCCATCACCGCCACGCAGATGCTCGACTCGATGGTGACCTCCTCGCGCCCGACGCGCGCCGAGGTGACCGACGTCGCCAACGCGATCCTCGACGGCACGGACGCGGTGATGCTCTCGCAGGAGACGGCGATCGGCGCGCACCCCGTCGGCGCGGTCGCGATGCTCGCCGCGATCGCTCTGCGCACCGAGCGCGAGCTGCCCTACGAGCAGTGGAACGAGGAGCGCGTGAGCCGCGACGGCCGCGACCCTGCCTACACCGTCGCGCACAACGCCTGCGAGGCGGCGCGCCAGCTCAACCTCGCGGCGCTGCTCGTGCCGACGCTCTCGGGCCGGTCGGCGCGGCTGATCTCCGCGCACCGGCCGCACGTGCCGATCTACGCGCTGTCGCCCGGCAGAGAGACGGTCCGTCGCTGCGCGTTGATGTGGGGCGTGGAGGCCGACTCGATGCCGCGCGGCGAGGTGACCGAGCAGCTGATCCACGACGCAGCCGCGCGCGCCCTCGAGCTCGGCTGGGTCAGACGCGGCGACCGCGTCGGCATCACGGCCGGTCTGCCGAGCGGCCGGCCGGGGACGACGTCGCTGTTCCAGATCCAAACTGTCTGAGCCGCCGGCGAAGCTCAGCGTCACGTGAGGCCACGACCAGCCCGCCGAGCCCCATCGCGACCAGCACCGCGAACGCGGCAATCGCCTCGGGCGAGCCCAGGTCGGAGAGGTTGCCGCCGAGCGCCACCCACGCGAACGCGCGCGGCGCGCAGCCGATCGCCGTGGCCGCCGCGAACACGCGCAGGCGGACCCGCGTCAGCCCTGCCGCGTAGTTGACGAGGTGGAACGGCATCGCCGGCAGGATGCGCGCGTAGAGCACCGCGAGGAAGCCGCGCTGCGCGATCCAGTCCTGCACGACGCGCACGCGGTGGCCGGACAGCTCGTCGACGGCGCCCGCCCCGAAGCGCCGCGAGACGCTGAAGGCCGCGCTCGCGCCGACCGTCGCGGCGACGATCGCCGTCGGCGTCCCGACCGCCGTGCCGAACAGCAGCCCGCACGCGCCCGCCAGCAGCGGCCCCGGGAAGAGCGCGACGGTCAAGCCGGCGGATACGACCACGAACGCGAGCGGTCCGAGCCAGCCAAGGCCGTCGAGCGCATCGCGCAGGCGGTCCGAGGAGAGGCCGAGCGTCAGCGCGACTGCCGCGAACAGCGCGCCGAGGACTGCCGCGAGCAGCGTGAGCCGCAGCGCCGCGCGGCGGCGCTCAGGCCGCGACGCGACCGTAGAACTCCTCCTCCAGCCGCCCCAGCTCCGTCACGGCCGGCTCGCCGAACATCCACTCACGCGCGATGCGGTGCCAGTTGGCCTTCGCGCGCAGCTGGCCGAGCACGGCGAGCGTGAGCATCTCCATGCGGCGCCCGAACAGGTGCTCCGGACGGATGTCCTGGTGGCGCATCTCGCGGAAGTGCGAGGAGCGCATGTCGGCCGACTCGATCGCCACGTGCGTCGCGAACTCCGGCGTCAACAGCAGCTCCTCGTCGGTCGTGTACCAGCCGATTGTGTCCTCGACGAACGCCATCAGCGACTCCGGCGCGATCCGCTCCGGGTGCGGCAGGAAGCCGAGCCGCGCCAACAGCGCGTGCACGCCCTCCGCGTCGCCCTCGGTGACGAAGCGCTGGCAGGCGAGCTCGTTCTCGACGTCCTGGGCCTCCATCCGCTTGAAGAGGCCGAAGTCGAGGAACGCGACTCTGCCGTCGGCCTGCAGCAGGAAGTTGCCGGGATGGGGGTCGCCGGAGAACTGGTGGTGGCGGTAGAGACAGCCCATGAAGAAGCGAAAGAGGATCTCCCCGAGGCGGTCGCGCTCCTCCTGCGTGCCCTGCTTCAACTCCTCGAAGCCCTTCCCCTCGACGAACTCACTGACGATCACGCGCTCGCGCGACATGCGCGTCACGACGTCAGGCACGACGATGAACGGGTGCCCGCGGAAGATCCGCGAAAGCGACCGCTGGTTCTGCGCCTCCAGCTCGTAGTCGAGCTCCTCGTCGATCCGCAGACGGATCTCCTCGGTGACCGCCTGCACGTCGAGTCCCGGCGTCATGCGCTTGACGACGCGCATGATCAGCCCGAGGTTCTGCATGTCCGCGCGCACCGCCGCGGCGACGCCCGGGTACTGGACCTTCACCGCCACGTCACGCCCGTCGTGCAGCGTCGCGCGGTAGACCTGCCCGATCGAGGCGGCGGCGATCGCGTCCTCGTCGAAGTCCGCGAACAGCTCGCGGAGGTCGTCGTCGAGCTCCTGCTCGATCACCTTGCGCATGTCCTTGAACGAGACCTTCGGGGCCGCGTCGCGCAGCGCGGCGAGCTTCGCCTGGAACTCCTCGCGGTGCTCCTCTGGCACGAGCCCGACGTCGAGGAACGACAGCACCTGCCCCAGCTTCATCGCCGCGCCCTTCATCGTCCCGAGCGCGGTGACGATCTGCTCGGCCGCGTCCAGATGGCGCCGTTCGAGGGCAGCCTGCGCGTCGTCTCTGGAGCGTGCGACGTTGGCCGCGCGCGTGCCGGCCTGCCGCACGGCCTGTCTGGCCGCGAGGCTGCCGATCTTGGCGGTGCGCCGCACGCGGCCGGTCGGGATTCTGTCGCGCGCCATCGCCCGACAGATCCTAGGCGGCGGCACTGCCGCGCGCGCTATCCGCGCTCGACCCTCGAACCCGGGACGATGTCGTCCGCGCCGTCGGGCCAGCGCACCCACGCCTTGTAGCCGCCGTCGTAGTCGTCGCCGAGCAGGATCAGCGTCGCCGGCTCGCCGAGCGCTGTGCAGGGCTCCGAGCCCTCGGGGTCGAGCCCGCGCCAGATGCGCACGAACGCGTTCGACTCGAGCTCGTCGCCGACGGTCGTCGGGTCGGTGTGGCCCGGGTGGACCGGCGTCGCCGGCGGCAGCGCCAGCAGCTTGTCCATGATCGAGGACTTCAGGTCCGCGTAGGTCGTGTGGCCGGGCGCGCGGACGCCGCCGACCGAGCCCTTGAAGAGCGTGTCGCCGGTGAACAGCACCTGGTCGCGACCCTCGCTGACGAGCAGCGACACCATCCCGGCGGTGTGCCCGGGCGTGTGCAGCGGATCGATGTGCAGGTTGCCGCAGGGGATCGGCTCGCCGGGGACGATCTCCCCCGTCGCCTGCGGCACCAGCTCGCGCTCCAGCGCGTGGATCAGCACCGGCGTGCCGGGGAAGCGCTCCAGCACCTCGTCGAGCGCGCAGACGTGGTCGTAGTGATGATGCGTGAGCAGGACCGCCGTGAGCGCGAGGCCCTCGCGTTCGATCGCGTCGAAGAGGGGACCCATCGGGCCGCCGGCGTCGACCAGCACGGCCGAGCCGCCGGGTGCGTCGGCGACGAGGTAGGTGTTCGTGAGGAAGCCGTCGGACATCGAGCGCTCGAAGATCATGCGGGCGAGCTTACCCCCGCCCGACGCGGGCCGCGTGCGCGGCGTGCCAAGATCGTCTCGATGGTGCGACGGGCGATCACGATCTCGTGCCTGCTCGCGGCGCTCGCGCCGGCCGCGGCAAGCGCCGCGCCAGCCGACGACCTCGCGCTCGCGCTCAGATTCCGCCCGCGCCTGCTGTTCGACCAGAAGGAGCGCTGGCGCCCGCTCGACGTCGACCGCTTCCTCGCCGAGCCAGGGCACCAGGCGTGTCCCCCGGCACCCGGCCCGTCCACCCCGTGCGCCCCGTTCACGAGCGTCGCGCAGCTGACGCCGCAGGTCGCTTACCTCGACATGCGCGGCAACGGACCGCCTGACCCGCCGAGAAGCCCGGGCATGATCTACGCGCACGTCGTGCGCAGAGGTGCGCGGATCGCGATCGACTACTGGTGGTTCCTGCGCTACAACGCCTACTCGCTCGACCGCCACGAGTCCGACTGGGAGGGCGTCACGGCGATCGTGAACCGCGCCGCCACCAGAGTCCTCGCGGTCCACTACGCCGCTCACGCCGACGTGTGGCGCTACGACCCAGGCGTGCCGCAGCTCGTCGAGAACCGCGTGAAGGTGTTCCTCGCCAACGGCTCGCACGCCGCCTATCCGCAGCGCTGCACGCGCCTCTGCCGCCAGTCGAACCCGACCCTCCCGGAGGCGCGCTACGGCGGGCAGGTCTCGTGGAGCGGGAACAGCGCAGCCGGCTGCCGCCGCAGATGCGTGCGGCTGCTGCCGACCGACGCGTCGGGTGCGCCAGCCGCATGGAACGCCTGGGACGGACGCTGGGGCGCGCCGACCGCACCGGCGTTCGCGCCGCCGCGGACGCCCGCGTTCCAGCGGCGCTACGCGGATCCGTTCGCGGCCAAGCACAGCGGGCGGCATCATTTCCAGATCGGCTGACACAGCGACGGGAGCGCCCATGCCACTGATCCACACCTGCTATCGCATCCTCGAGATCGACCGCTCGGTCGCCTTCTACGAGGCACTCGGCTTCAGAGAGGTCGCGCGCATGCCGATCCGCGACGAGGCGATCAACGTCTTCATGAACATGCCGGGCGACGGCGACTCGCCGCGCCTGGAGCTGACGTACAACGTCGGGCGCGAGGAGCCGTACGAGATCGGCACCGGCTACGGCCACATCGCGATCGCCGCCGACGACCTCGACGGCACGCTCGCGCGGCTCGCCGCGCAGGGCATCGAGCCGGAGAAGCCGCCGTACACGGTGCGCGAGGGCGGATCGCGACTGTGCTTCGTGCGCGACCCGGACGGCTACCGGATCGAGATCATCGAGCGCCCTGCGGGCTGAAAGCCGAACACAACGGCGTCGTCAGCGCAGTGAGCTGAATGCAGCCCGCATCTCCGTGGAGAAGAGCTCCGGCTCCTCCCAGGCGGCGAAGTGGCCGCCGCGGTCGACCTCGTTGAAGTAG
Organism: uncultured Actinomycetes bacterium; assembly: GCA_963770165.1. Taxonomy (GTDB): domain Bacteria; phylum Actinomycetota; class Thermoleophilia; order Solirubrobacterales; family Solirubrobacteraceae; genus Conexibacter. The sequence continues at coordinate 12,249 of CAVYOK010000014.1, read as the reverse complement.
GTGAGGTCGGGGTAGACCGTCTCAACCCAGCTGCGCGGGGCAGCCCAGATCTCGCCGGGGAACGTCGTGAAGCCGACCGGAACGGAGACCGGCGGGGGAGCCTCGCCGGACGCCCCGGCTGCGGCCAGGAACCGTCCGAACTCCCAGTACCAGCGGGCGGCCGAGGCGCCGGTGCCCGTCAGCCAGTACAGCGTGACGTTGTCGACGACGTTGTGCCGGGTGAGATTGCCGACGGGCTCGCCGTCGACGAACGCGCGGGAGATCTTGTAGTAGCTGTCGGTGTCGTGGTCGAGCAACCAGGCCGCCAGGCCGACGGGTGAGTCCAGCAGGGAGTAGCCGATCGTCTGCGGCCGGGTGGACTGCTCCAGGAAGTAGCCGAAGCCGTCCGTCATGAACGTGTTGACCGCGTCGTGCGCCGCGCGTTCCTGCTCGGACTCCGCCGGCAGTTGGTCCTTGAGACCGAGCGCGCTCGCGAGCAAGTTGACGTGGATGCCGAGCAGCCCCTTGGGTGCTTGGCGCCCCATCGCGTCGGTGACGGAGGCGCCCACGTCGCCCCCCTGGGCGACGTAGCGCGTGTAGTCGAGGCGGTCCATCAGCTCCGCCCACGCGCGTGCGATGCGGCTGTTCTCCCAGCCGAGCTCGGTCGGTTCGCCCGAGAAGCCGTAGCCGGGCAAGGACGGCAGCACCAGGTGGAATGCGTCCGCGGGGGTGCCGCCGTGAGCGGTCGGGTCGGTGAGCGGGCCGACGGTCTCCAGCAGCTCGATGACCGAGCCGGGCCAACCGTGCGTCATGATCAGCGGCAACGCATTCTCATGCCGCGACCTGACGTGGATGAAGTGGATCTCGACCCCGTCGATCTCGGTCGTGAACTGCGACAGCGCGTTCAGTCGCGCCTCGCACTTACGCCAGTCGTGCTCGGTCGTCCAGTAGCGGGCGAGCGCCTGCAGCGTCGCCAGCTGCACGCCCTGCGACCGGTCGGCGACGAGCTCTCCAGAAGGCCAGCGCGTCGCCTCGATCCGGCGGCGCAGCTCAGTGAGCTGCTCCTCCGGAACCTCGATCCGGAACGGACGAATCGCTGTTGCTTCGGCCGCAGGCATGACGGCACTCCTCGGTTTGCCGACGGGCGGAAAGCCTCGCCCTCTTGTGCGCGCGGCGCAGCCGTGAACACCCTGGTCTGCGCTTGATCGGGGACCCGCCACACTACTCCTGCCGGGAGGGCCTAGCAACGAATGACACCAGCTCGGCACCAGGCCGCTCGGCTCTCCTGGCCCGGCTCTAGGGAGGAGCCACTCCGGCGAGTGCGTGTCGCCGCTTGCCCAGACCGGCTCAAGGGTGGGTGCTCCGTGCGCCAGACGGCTACTGGATCGAGATCATCGAGCGATCGGCGTAAAGTCCTCGCCGGGATGGTCGACACGTCGAAGATCGCGAAGAACCTCGAGCGGTTCGCCCAGGCGATCGCCGCGCACGACCGCGAGAACCCGACGCACACCGCGTGGGGGATTGGGCTGGCGCACTTCGATTTGGAGCGGCTGGGCCTCGAGGAGGGCGAGGAGATCCTCCCCGGCATCGTGATACAGGCCGACAACGGCGTGACCGGCAACTTCCGCGTGCTGTGCGACGGCCAGCACGACGGCGAGCGCGAGACGGCCGAGGAGGAGGTCGTCGAGGCGGTCGCGACCACCACCGTCGGCGGCGAGCGCTCCGGCGACCTCGAGCGCCGCTCCTTTTAAGTCTCTCGCACCCGCCAGGTTTGGCGCCAGCCGGTGTCCGCGATGAGTGATAGATAGGGGCAGCCATGGCCCCTGCTACCGGCACTGCGATTCTCATCCTCGGCGCATTCGTGCTGCCCGGGTTCGTGACCTTGCTGTTCCGGGAGCGCACCTACGCGGTCCGGAGCGAAGACTCCCCATTCGAGCGCCTGCTGACCGCTCTCTATTACAGCGCGCTGATCTATGCGATCGCCTTGGTCGCCGGTTGGGCATTTGGTCGCGGTCTCGACGATCACGATCTGACTGCGTTCTACGAAGGACAGAAGAGCCTCGGGGAGTACCTGCTTGCCGGAGTGGTGATCGCGCTCGTTTTGCCTGCTGCCATCTCAGAAGCGGGACGACGCTGGGCAGGCTCCGAGAAGGTACGACCGAAAGCCCTGGCCAAGCTGGGAATCGACAAGGGTCACAGCACCCGCTCCAGCTGGAACGAGATGTTCAGCCGCAAAGGAACCGCAATGATCCGGGTAACGCTCAAGGACGGTCGCGTCGTGGGTGGCTACTACGGCCCCGGGAGCCTCTCGTCCTACTCGGAACATGACCAAGATCTGCTGATCTCCCAACGGTGGGTGCTCGACGACGACGGCTGGTTCTGCGAACCTGCCCCAGGTTCTCTCGGCTTGTGGGTTCCACGGGACAACATCGCGTCCGTGGAGCTTTCCGAGATTCTGGAAGCCGACGAAGCCGAGACGCCAGATGAGGGCGACCGATCGGAACGACCACCCCAGGTAGACTCGACCTATGAGTCCCAAGCTCCCACCCATTGAGAAGAAGGGCGGCTATGCGCCGCGAAGCTCTTCTCCCGCACCGAGCGCACCACCGCCCAAGCCGGCCGATGCTGCCTCCAGCGCCAAGCCTCCCGTCCCGCCACCGCGACCCTGAGCGACAGATGACCGACGATCGCAGGCTCCAAGAGGGTCGGACGCCCGGCAAGAAGGCGATGACGCCCACGTCAGCCCCTTCTCAGTTGCTCGCGGCGCCTCCGAAGCCAAGCGACGCTGCTTCAGCCGCGAAGCCGCCGACCACACAGAAGAGCTCCTAGCCTCAGCACCGGGCTGTTCGCGGCGTCAGTCGTCGGCGCCCGCCGGCAGCGCGAAGCGCATGACGACGGCCGTGCAGCGGTGCGCGGCCGGCTCGCCGGCACGGACGAGACGCCGCTCGCTCGCGCGTGCGATCCGCGCGACCGCTCTGTCCCAGCGCGCGAGCGCGCGCGTCAGCTCAGCCTCAGCGCGCGCGTCGAGCGTGAGCTCGCGCCGATCGGCCTGCGCGAGCAGCGCGTCGAAGCCGCCGCTCGCCAGCGCCGCCTGCGCCGCACGCCCGACCGCGACGGCCTCGGCGTCGCGACCGACGGCCGGATGAGGGCCCGCACCGCGATCGCTGCCGTCGACGGTCTCGTCGAGCACCCGGCGGGCGCGGTAGTGGTGCTCGATCGCGCCGCGGCGCTGGGTCCGTCTCGCCAGCTCGATGAAGCCAAGCTGCTCGAGTCGACGTACGTGGTAGCCGATCGTGCCGAGCGGGACGCCCAGCTCCCCCGACAGCTCGACCGGGCTCGCCAGCTCGCGGTCGCGCAGCACGTTGAGAATCCGCACCCGCGTGGGATGCCCGAGCGCCTTGACGACGCGTGTGTCGACCGGATCCGCGTCGAGCTGAGCCGCCACGTCACTCCCCCGGAGCGGGGCGAGCGATGAGCGGCCCTGGCGGACTCGAGACCCGCCAGGGCCGCTGTTCAGCTCGCATGCCGGCTCCCACCCGTAGCTAGCGACGGTCGGCCGACGCGGGAGGCGCGGCCAGGCCAGCAGATCCGCGCACCGGGATGGGGGTGTGCGCGGATCGTCCCGGTGCTCGTCGGGGGAATGACGAATGCCGGGTTGGGGGATCGGGGGGGAACGGCAGGCGCGAGGCTGTCATCGTCCGCAATGCTTGGCGCAGCGGCGCGCTCGGTCAAGCCTATGGACGAAGTTTCTGAACTGAATAGAGTGCGCCAGACGACACATATGTAGTGCGTTGCGCCAGGTCCTTGGCGCGGTCTGCGACGCGCTCCGACAGGACCCCGTTACGGTCGCGATCGTGTCGCTCACGCATGCCGTCCTCGCCCTCGTCGCCGAGCGCCGCGGCTATGGCTACGAGCTCGTCCAGCGCTTCGAGGCGCGCCTCGGCCCCGCCTGGCAGCTGAACCCGAGCGCCGTCTATCCGGCGCTCGACCAGCTCGAGCGCCGCGGGCTCGTAACCAGCGCTGCGCGCCGCGGAGGCACCCGCCGCAGCCCGCGGATCGTCTACGCCGCCACGACGGCCGGCCGCGCGGCGCTGGAGGACTGGCTCGGGGCCGCGAAGGCCGCGCCCGAGCCGGTGCGCGCGGAGCTGCATCTGCGGCTCGCGTTTGCCCAGCGCCGGCACCGCGCCGCGCTGGCCGGACAGCTCTCCTCGCACGCGCGCGCGTGCGAGGAGCTGTTGGCGCGCTACCCGCGTGCGGACAGCGGCCTGGAGACCGTCGACGGCGCAGCGCTGGTCGACGCGGCCGTCGTCGCGCGCCTGCGTGCGGAGCTGGAATGGCTCGCGCACGCGCGCGCGACGCTCGCGTGCGACGCGGGCGCGTGAAACGCCGCCTCAGGCGGCAGCCGCGCCTCAGGCGGCAGCGACTGGCGCATCGATGCCGGCGCGCGCGGCGATGCGCGCGGCGAGCGAGGCGATCGTCGGACACGCGACCCCGTGCCGCGTGCCGGCGCGCACGACCGCTCCCGCGATCGCGTCGAGCTCGGGCTCCCGACCGGCGGCGACGTCGCGCTGCATCGAGGTGCCGAAGCCGTCGTGCAACACCTCGAACTCGCCGAACACGACGGCGGGATCGATGTCGGCCCCCTCCGCCCGCGCGACGGCGGCGCCCTCGCGCACGCACGCCTCCAGCTCCGCCCATCGCGCCGGGTCGGAGCGGATCGCGCCGAACGGCGCGTCGTAGGCGGTCGTCATGCACGCCAGCGTGTTGAGCCGCACGAGCTTGCCCCACAGGATGCGCGCCTCGCTCTTGTCGGCGCTCGCGCGCGCCTCGATGCCGGCAGCCTGCAATGCCGCACCGAGCGCGTCGAGCCGCGGGCGCAGCGCGGCGTCGTCGCTCGCCAGCTCGACGAACAGGAATCTGCCGCTCTGCACGACGCGCGCGGGCGCGGGCCGATCGGCCTGCACGCGAATCGTGCCCGCGGCGACGCGCCGGGGGAAGCGCTCCCGCAGCAGCGCCATGTGGTCGAAGCCGTTGAGCAGCGGAACGACCACGCCGGGCGCCGCGCTCGGCTCCACGCGCGCGAGCGCGTCATCCAGCGCGGCCGCCTTCGTCGCGACGACGAGCACGTCGACCGGCTCGGTCAGCCGCGCGACGGCCGTCGGCCGCGCCGTGAAGTCGCCGAGCAGGGTGCTCTGCAGCGCGATCCCGTCGCGCGCGATCGTCGCGACCGTCGCCTCGCGCGCGACGACGGTGACGTCGACGCCGCTGCGCGCGAGCGCGGCGGCGAGCAGGCCGCCGACGCCGCCCGGGCCGAGGATCGCGATCGAGGGGGAAGCCATCGCCGTCGCCAGGCTACCGGGCGTCCGCCCGCCGCCCGCGGCCGCTCACGGGTCGAGCAGCACGCCCGGATTCAGGAGCCCGCCGGGATCGACGGCAGCCTTCGCGCCGCGCAGCGCGGCGGCGAACGGCTCCGGCCGCTGCCGGTCGTACCACGGTCGGTGGTCGCGTCCGATCGCGTGGTGGTGCGTGATCGTCCCACCGCCGGCGAGGATCGCGTCGGCGGCGGCGCGCTTGATCGCGTCCCACTGCTCGACCTCCTCGCCCCGGCGGGTCGGGGCGAGCACGGTGAAGTACGGCGCCGCGCCGTCCGGGTAGGCGTGCGTGACGCGGCAGCTGACGATCCCGTCCGCCTCGGTGACCTCGCGCACTGCCGCGCGCGTCGCTGCCTTCACCTCGTCCACGAAGCGGTCGAAGCGCTCCCACGTGATCGCCGTCTCGAACGTCTCGCTCAGCACCCCCATCGCGACGAACACGTCGCGCAGGTAGGGCGCGCGCAGGAACGCCTCGCGCCATGCGCCGGAGGCGCCGCCGCGGGGACCCTCCGCCCGCTCCTCCCACGCGCCTCCGGCCTCGGCGCACAGCGCGAGCGCCGCCGCCATCCGCTCCTCCACGACCCGCTCCCCGCCAGCCGCCTCGAACCCGAGCACGAGCAGCGCGGCCGAGCCGTCGCCGGCGAACGTGAGCGCCGCCTCGCGCGCGTCGACCAGCCGGCAGTTCGACGGCGTGAGGCCGGCCTGCACGACCGCGCGCACCGCAGCGGCGCCGGCGGGAAAGTCGGCGAAGCGCACGGCGCGGCCGGTGCGCGCCGTCGGCTTCGGGCGCACGCGCACCCACGCCTCGGTGATCACGCCGAGCGTCCCCTCGGAGCCGAGCAGCAGCCGGTCGGGGCTCGGGCCCGCGCCGGAGCCGGGCAGGCGGCGCGACTCCCACGCGCCGACGGGCGTGATCGCGCACCGACTCGACGAGGTCGTCGATGTGCGTCTCGACGGTCGCGAAGTGACCGCCCGCGCGCGTCGCGATCCAGCCGCCGAGCGTCGAGAGCTGGAACGACTGCGGGAAGTGGCGCAGCGTGAGCCCGTGGGGTGCGAGCTGCTCCTCCAGCCGCGGCCCGAGCGCGCCTGCCTGGATGCGCGCGGCGCCGGCGACGGCGTCGACCTCGAGCACGCGATCGAGCGCGGCGAGCGACAGCGTCACCACCCCGGCGTGGCGGTCCCCGACGCGCGCCTCGACCCCGCCGACGACGCTCGTGCCGCCGCCGAACGGGATCACCGCCGCGCCGACGTCAGCGGCCCACGCGAGCACGGCCTCCAGCTCCGCCTCGTCGCGCGGGCGCGCGACGACGTCGGGCGCGTGCTCGATCCGCCCGCGGAACGCGCGCACGACGTCGCGGTAGGCGCGGCCGTATGCGTGGCGCACGCGCTCGTCGCGCCCGTCCGTGCAGATCTCGGCGAGCGCCGCCGGCGGCGGGAGCCGCGAGGCCGGCAGCTCGATCGCCTCCAGCGGCACCGGCCGCTCGGTCTCAGGATCGCCGAAGCCGAGGTGCTGCGCGAGCCCGCCGGCCGCCTCCCGCACCTGCTCGGGCGAGAGCGCCTCGTCGGTGTATCCCCAGCCCCAGTGGCTGCGCGTGCGGACGGTCATGCGGACGAACGCTACGGCCCTGGGCCGGCAGGAGAGCCGGTTTCGCGCTCCGGCCGTCGCGAGCGCCCGCCTGCGCGCGACGTATCCTGTCTAGGTGTCCTCCACCAACGGCCTCCTGCTCGCCCGCGGCCCGTGGTCGCCCGAGCAGGTGACGGCCGCCTGGCGCGAGGACGCGTTCGAGCCCCTCGCCGCCGACACGGCAGCCGCCGACGCCGCGCTCGCGGCGCTGCGCGAGCGCGGCTCGCCGAGCCACGACGGCCTCGCCGCGCGGCTGGTCCGCTACGAGCACCACGCCGAGGGGCTGCGGCTCGAGCTGCAGCCGGCGCGCTGGTCGCTGCGGCTCGTCGGCAGCCAGGCGACGCGCAGCGTGTCGGTGCTGTGCGTCGTGCGCGACGCCGACGGGCGCTGGCTCGCCGGCCGCCGAGCGCCGTGGCTCGCAACGTGGACCGGGCGCTGGACGCTCGGCGCCGCCGGCGCCGTGGAGGTCGGCGAGCAGCCGGTCGACGCGATGGTGCGCGAGCTGGAGGAGGAGTGGTCGGTCGCCCCCGCGCGGCTGAGCGTCGAGGCGCTCGCCGAGACGCCGAACGGACTCGTGTTCGTCGTCGGGATGGCGTGGCTCGCTATGGGCGCCGAGGCGGTGCCGGACAACGAGCACGACGCGCACGCCTGGTGGCCGGCCGACGTCGCCGCCTGGCCCGGCGAGGCCGACGAGACGGTGCGGCGGATGGCCGCGCTGCTCGCCTGATGCGCGACTTCCCGTCGTTCCGCCTGCTCGAGACGATGTCGTTCGTCGCCTCGGCGGTCTACGCCGGCCTGCTGCTGTTCTGGCTCGGACCGGAGGTGCCGACCGCGACGACCCTGCTCGGCTGGACGCACGGCCTGCTGTGGATCGCGCTGTCGCTGCTGTCGCTCGTCGCCGTGCGCAGAGGGACGATTCCGTTCTGGCTTGCCGTGACGGTCGCCGTCGTGGGCGGAATCGGCCCGTTCGCCGGGACGATCGGTTTTCTGGTCGAGAGCCGGCGTCGCGGCCGCATCGGCGCGCCCGTCTAGCGCAAGTCCGTCCGGAAGGCAAATCGCTATTGTCAGCCGACAGGATGCCAGTCGACACGACGACTCAGGTCGTGATGCCCCAGATGGGCGATTCCGTCGCCGAGGGCACGATCCTGGAGTGGCACAAACGCGAGGGGGACCACGTCGAGGCCGACGAGACGCTCGTCGACATCTCGACCGACAAGGTCGACGCCGAGGTGCCAGCCGGCGTCTCCGGCACCGTCGTCAGACTGCTGGCCGCCGAGGGTGACACGGTCGCGGTCGGCAGCGTGCTTGCGGAGATCGCGCCAGCGAACGGCTCGGTCGCTCCGACTGGCGGCAACGGCGGCGCGCCAGCCGCCGAGGCGCCCGCTCCCGAGGCCGACGTCGGCGAGGCGCGGACGCTCGAGATCATCATGCCGCAGATGGGCGAGTCGGTCACCGAGGGCGTCGTGCTCGAGTGGCACAAGGGCGTGGGCGACGCGATCGCCGCCGACGAGACGCTCGTCGAGATCTCGACCGACAAGGTCGACGCCGAGGTGCCCGCGCCCGCGAGCGGCACCGTCACCGAGCTGCTCGTCGAGCCGGGCGAGACGGTCACCGTCGGGCAGGTGCTCGCGCGCATGAGCGCCGGCGCCGGTGCGGCGGCCGCCGCGAGCCAGGCGGCGCCCACGGCGACGAACGGCGCCGCGGCCGCGCCCAGCGCACCGGCCGCCGATGGCGACGCGAACGCGACCCCGCTCGCACGCCGCGCCGCCGCGGCCCACGGCGTCCCGCTCGAAGGCGTCGCCGGCAGCGGCCCGGGCGGCCGCATCACGAAGGACGACGTGCTGGCGGTCGCCAACGGGACCGCCGCGCCCGCACCCGCCGCCGCGAAGCCGGCCGGCGCGCAGCCGCTCAAGGGCGGCGCGGCGATGCTCGCGAGATACATGGACGACAGCCGCTCGATCCCGACGGCGACGTCGTTCCGCACACTTACGGTGTCTGTACTCGACGCGCGACGCAAGCAGCTCAAGGAAGCGGGCCTCAAGGTCTCCTTCACGCACTTGATCGCCTACGCGATCGCGCAGGCGGGCGCGGAGATGCCCGTCATGGCCTATCACTTCGCCGACATTGATGGCAAGCCGCATCGCGTCGACGACGGCGCCGTGAACCTCGGCCTCGCCGTCGACGTCGAGAAGAAGGACGGCACGCGCACGCTGATGGTGCCGGTCATCAGAGGGGCAGACACGCTCGACTTCAAGGCGTTCCTCGCCGCCTACGACGCGCTCGTCGAGAAGGCGCGCACGAACACGCTCACGGCGGACGATCTCACCGGCGGCAACATCACGCTCACGAACCCGGGCGGCATCGGCACGATCGCGTCCGTCCCGCGGCTGATGGTCGGCCAGGGCACGATCATCGCGACCGGCTCGATCGCCTATCCCGTCGGGCTCGGCGAGATCGGCTCACAGATCGGCGCCGAGAAGGCGATGACGATGACGTCGACGTACGACCATCGCATCATCCAGGGGGCTGAGTCGGGTCGCTTCCTGCAGCTGATCGAGCGCTACCTGCAGGGCGAGAACGACTTCTACGAGGGTGTCTTCTCGTCGCTCGGCGTCGCGCTCCCGTCGCTGCCGTCGAAGCCTGCGGTCCAGCTCGCCACGGCACCTGCGCCGGTCGCTCCTGCGGCGCCCGGCGCTCCCAGCGAGGAGCTGCTGCAGGCGGTCCAGGCGGCCGTGTCGTTGATCAAGGCCTACCGCACGCATGGCCATCTCGCCGCGCGCCTCGACCCGCTCGGCGCCGAGCCGGTCGGCGACCCGGCGCTCGACACCGCACCGCTCAGACTGACGCCGCAGCTGATGGCGCAGATCCCCGCGCGGATCCTGCGCATCGGCGTCCCCGGCGCGACGTTCGCCGACGCGCTGCCGCACTTGAGAGAGACCTACTGCGGCACGATCGCGTACGAGATCGAGCACATCTCCAGCCATCGCCAGCGCATGTGGCTGCGCGAGAAGATCGAGACCGGCGCCTTCCGCCAGCCGCTCACGACGGAGGAGCGCAAGGCGCTGCTCACGCGTCTGATCGAGGTCGACGCGCTTGAGCGCTTCATGCACAAGGCATACCTCGGGCAGAAGCAGTTCTCGATCGAGGGGCTCGACATGACTGTCCCGATGATCGACGAGCTGGTCCGCCTCGCCGGCGGGAACGGCGGGCGCGAGGTCGTGATCGGGATGGCGCACCGCGGCCGCCTCAACGTGCTCGCGCACAACCTCGGCCGCTCCTACGGCTCGATCTTCGCCGAGTTCGAGGGCCAGACGACGCTCGACGTGATCACCTCGATCCCGCAGGGCGGCACCGGCGACGTCAAGTACCACCACGGCGCGCGCGGCACGCACGAGCTGCCCGACGGCAGCTCGCTGGTCGTGCGGCTGGAGTCGAACCCGAGCCACCTCGAGTACGTCGGCCCGGTCGGCATCGGCGCCACGCGCGCCGCGCAGACGACGCGCCAGGGCCCGCACGCGACGCAGGACACGGACGCGGCGCTGCCGGTGATCCTGCACGGCGACGCCGCCTTCCCCGGCCAGGGCGTCGTGGCGGAGACGTTCAACCTGCAGGCGCTCGACGGCTACACCGTCGGCGGCACCGTCCACCTGATCCAGAACAACCAGGTCGGCTTCACGACGGATCCGGACGACGCGCGCTCGACGCGCTGGGCCTCTGACCTCGCGAAGGGCTTCGACGTGCCGATCATCCACGTCAACGCCGACGACGTGGCGGCCTGCGTCGCGGCCGCGCGGCTCGCGCACGCCTACCGCCAGGAGTTCGGTCACGACGTGCTGCTCGACCTGATCGGCTACCGCCGCTTCGGCCACAACGAGGCGGACGAGCCGGCGTACACGCAGCCGGAGATGTACACGAAGATCAGAGAGCACCCGACGCCGCCGCAGATCTATGCGCGTCAGCTGATCGACGAAGGCGTCGTGACGCAAAACGAGGTCGACGCGATGACGGACGCCGTCTGGCAGCGACTGAGCGAGCAGCACCAGCAGCTGAAGGCGCGCCTGTCGGCCGCGACGCCGGTCGAGCAGGGCACCGGCGAGTACCAGCTCGATCGCACGCCGTCGCCAGACGTCGCGACCGCGGTCGACGCGGGCAGCCTGCGCGAGCTGAACGAGGCGCTGCTGCGCGTGCCGGACGGCTTCGACGTCCACCCGAAGCTCAAGCGCCCGCTCGAGCAGCGGCGCGACGCGCTCGGCGCCGACGGCGGCATCACATGGGCGCACGCCGAGTCGCTCGCGTTCGCCTCGCTGCTGACCGAGGGCACGCCGGTCCGCCTGACCGGCCAGGACGCCGAGCGCGGCACGTTCAGCCAGCGCCACCTCGTGCTGCACGATCCGAAGACCGGGCAGGAGTACTGCCCGATCCAGCACCTCCCGGGGGCGCTCGCGCCGATGGAGCTGCACAACAGCCCGTTGTCGGAGATGGCCGCGCTCGGCTTCGAGTACGGCTACTCGCAGGAGGGCCCCGAGACGCTCGTGCTGTGGGAGGCGCAGTTCGGCGACTTCGTCAACAGCGCGCAGGTCATCATCGACCAGTTCATCGTCTCGGGCCTCGCGAAGTGGGGTCAGTCGACGCGTCTCACGCTGCTGCTGCCGCACGCGTACGAGGGCTCGGGCCCGGAGCACTCCTCCGCGCGCATGGAGCGCTGGCTGCAGCTCGCCGCCGAGGGCAACATCCGCGTCGCGTACCCCTCGACGCCGGCGCAGTACTTCCACCTGCTGCGGCGCCAGGCGAAGATCGCCAAGCAGCGCCCGCTGATCGTCATGACGCCGAAGTCGCTGCTGCGCCTGTCGCAGGCGACGAACCGCATCGAGCATCTCGCGGAGGGCCAGTTCTACCCGGTGCTGGCGGAGCCGCGCGTCGACGTCGAGAAGGTCACGCGGCTGATCCTGTGCTCCGGCAAGGTCTACTACGACCTCGTCGGCGCCGAGGAGCGCACGGACAACGAGGGCGTCGCGATCGGCCGCGTCGAGCTGCTGTATCCGTTCCCGCAGACGCAGATCCTCGAGCTCGTCGGCAGCTACCCGAACCTGAGAGAAGTCGTGTGGCTGCAGGAGGAGCCGCGCAACATGGGCGCCCGCGCGCACATGTCCCCGCGCCTCATGCAGATCCTGCCGCGCGAGCTGAAGTTCGGCTACATCGGCCGTCCCGAGCGTGCCTCGACGGCCGAGGGCTACCCGGCCGCGCACGCTCAGGAGCAGCGCCGCATCGTGCAGA
>CAVYOK010000013.1:0-34246 GCA_963770165.1 uncultured Actinomycetes bacterium | reverse complement strand
CGGCGATTCGCTAGGGAAGTGCGCGAAGGGCTGTACAGATTTGCGCCAACACGCGGTCCAGCTCAAGGTGCGGCGGTACGGCCTTTGCCTCGTACGCCGTGCGGTTTCTGTTCCAACCGAAGCAGTACAGGCCGCACCGATCGAACCATTGGGCTGCCACATCGCCGAACCCGATGCTCTTGACGAGATCGCTGTCGTCGCGGACGCGCATCGCCATGAGCATGTAGCAGCGAGGCTTCGCCTGCTTCATCCATGATCCGAGATCCGATGTCGGCCCGCCGCCGCGGCCTGCGATTCGGGCCGCCTCAGCCTTGATGTCGATGTTCTTGAACGAGGCCTCTTTGACGCGCTTCTCGGTGTCGGCCGATCCGGCTCGTCCATCGGCGTGTCGTTGACTTCTCTTGTTCCCCGGATGGACGGGTGTGCCGCTCGCCTTCGTCTCAACGACGAGCTCGACCGGTGCCGGGGCGTCCGGGTAGGCGATGTCGAGCTTGTGGCGCTTGAAGCTCAGTCCCGCGACATCTGGCCGCGTGTGAAGAGTCTTCCCGGAGCAGTTCTCCAACAAGGTGACGAGGAAGTCGTTGAAGGCGTCTCCCTTGCCATTGCGTCGGTCTCCGTCTTCGACCAGGCCCTGGACGACGAGGTCGTCGAAGACCTGCATCGCATCGAGGAAGTGCGGCTCGAATCTCCGCCATGTGCTCATGCGTTGCTGCTGAGCAGCGACGAGAGCTCCGGCGAGCGCAGCGCGGGCCGGACTCGACGGCTTCGTCTTCAGTCTGCGGGACACGGCGGATCAGTCAACCACGAACCGCTGCGAAGCGGAGCCGACACCCCCCGTTTGTTCAGGGCGCGGTCTCGAGCTCATAGAGAGGCAGCGCCGCGCGAGTTGCTGCATCGCGATCGCGTCGGCGAAATGCATCGCGCAAGGTCGCGGTGGCTTCCTCGCCGATCGCGTCCGGAGTCGGAACGCGGATACGCCGCAAATATTGTGCCTGGAAGCGCAGGTAGCCGCCGCGCATTCGCACGGAGTAGGCCTCGATGAAGGCGTTGGCGACATCGCTCATCAGGAGCCCGCCGAGCACTTCGAGGTCCCAGCTGTCGGACGCGATCCAATACAGGTTGTGATGCGGATACGTCCGGCCATCGTCGAGCACGGGAAAGACGACGTCCTTGAAGTCCGGAACGTACAGCTTCGGCCGCTCAAGCAGCCTGGGCATCACGCGGTCGATCGTCTTGTGCCACCGGCCGCGCCGTGCCGTGTGCCGCGCGGCCAACAGCGCTCGGTGCGCTCCGAGGTACGCAGCCATTCGCGGCCAGTCCTCGAGTGCGACCAGGCCTCGCTCGTCCCATGGGTTGACGAGGTAGCGCCCGGACCAAGCGACCTGGCCGGATGCGAGGTCCCGAGGCATGGCGAGCGGCAGGAGTCGCTCGGCTTCGACATCGATCGCTTCGTCGACGATGAAGACGCGGTCCGCGCCCGTCGCCACGCCGATGCCTACGCGCGTATCGGTCTCCGCATCCTCGAGCGGGGGAAGCCGGCGCTCGATGTCCGCGATAGCGGCAAGCCGGGCTGGAGCGCCATGCGGCCAACCGTCTGGTCCCGAGAACCACGTCGACAGCCGTGCGGCGCGAAATCGTTCCTCCTCGACCGGGTCCGAGAGGTCTCGCGCGATTGCGCTCAGCGCGCTGGCGTCGCGCGCGTCGAAGTCCGCTGAGGCATCGACAACCAGCGGGCCGGTTGTCGGCGCTGCGCGACGAAACACCGTAATCGCCGGATAGGCGTCGACCTCATCCTCGAACGCGTCGACGCCCGTCATCGCAATGATCGCCTCTGTCGCCCATTCACTGCTGACAAGCTCGCGCAGTCGTGTCCCGTAGGCGTTGCGCATCCAGCGGTCGGCGCAGATGAAGCCGAGAGAGCCGCCGTCGCGAAGAGCGCGCAGGCCATGCTCGTAGAAGCCGACGTACACGTCGGCGCGGCCGGCCATCGTGCTGCACGCTCGTCGATACGCGGCGGATCGCGCTTCCGGCACGGCTTCCAATCGCAGATATGGCGGGTTGCCGATAACGAAGTCGGCGGAACGCTCATCGGGAGGCGAGAGCAAGAAGTCTCGTTGATGCACCCAGCGCGATGTCAGATGTCGACGCGCGTCGTGCGGGACGCCGGCCTCCCGCAGCGTCTGATCTATCGCGCTCGTGCTCGAAGCGACGTTCGCGGCAAGGAGGTCGACCGCGTCGATCGCGTCGGCACACTCGATCGGATCGCGGTTGTGCAGCCTGGCGGAGCGAATGAGGCGCTCGACCATCACAGACAGGAACGCTCCAGAGCCGCAGGCTGGCTCGACGGCGCACAGGGCCGCCAGATCGCGATTCGACGTGTAGCCGCACAGGTCGAGGATCAGCTCAACGACCCACCGGCGGGTGAAGACCTCGCCATGGTTCTCGGCGAGATCGGCTTGAGGCAGGGAGACGGCTTCCATGAAGAGGGACAGCTGCGTTCGAGCTGAGGCGGAGAGCGTATGAGACCGTCCGGCGGCGACCTGGACAGGTGGCGAGGATCCACAAAACACGAACGCATGTTTGCGTCTACGCCGACGGCTTCCTGCCGCGCGCTTCGTAGAGCGTCGCGACGGTGACGCCGAGCGCCTTGGCGAGGCGCACGACCGTCGTGGAGCGCGGATCCTTGTTCGCGCGCTCGATCTCGCTCAGGTGCTTGGGGTGGATGTCCGCCGCGTAGGCGAGCGCCTCCTGCGACAGCTCGCGCTCACGCCGCAGATGGCGGATCGCCGTGGCAAGCGCGAGCAGCTCGGGCGCGGGCTGCGTGAACCGTCTTCCCGTCGTCATCGCTGCCCCATTTCCTGCTGGTAGAACAACACGAACATATGTTCGCACACGAGGCAAGCCCGTGCGCCGGTTCTGTCAGCGCGGTCAGAGGATCAGGCGTCGAGCCGCTCGTCGAACTGCACGAACAGCTCGCTCGAGCGCAGCTCCAAGGCTCTGGCGATCTTGAGCACCGTGGAGAGCCGTGGGTCCTTGTTCGCGCGCTCGATCTCGCCGATGTGCTTCGCGCTCAGGCCCGCTTCGTCAGCGAGCGCCTCCTGCGAGAGATCGCGATCGCGGCGGGCCTTGCGCACGGTGCGACCGAAGGCCAGAAGCTGTGGTGAAGCAGCGGTACGCATCCGTACCGGTGAAACCTTCACCACCGATGACGGTTCAGCCACCGTCTGCTGACGGTAAATCTCCACCGGGAGATGGTTTTGCGGCTATAGTCGCCCTTCCGGCGTCTTGGCACCCAGCTTCGTCGACGCGTGATTCCCCCTCACCGCGCCGGCAACGGCAGGCAGGGGCGAAGTGCCGGCTTTCCCCCTCCACGAGCTCGTCTCGCGGCAGGGATTCACGAGCGCCCCGGGAGCTCTCAGGCCTCCGGGGCGCTCGTCGTTCCGCGCTGCGCGCGCCCGCGGACCCGCTTGCATCATGGCGAGTATCGCGATATATCTTTTAACATCGCGACACTTCAACGACCTAAGGAGTCGACATGCATCGCAAGACGCACCACGGCGGCGGGCCATGCGGTCGCGGCGCCTTCCCTCCCGGCGCTCACCGGGCTCATGAGCGTCACGGCGGCTGGGGCGGCCCGCCGTTCGGCATGGGCGGGGGCGGCTTCCGCGGCCGCGGCCGCAAGGCGCGGCGCGGCGACGTGCGCGCCGCCGTCCTGCTGCTGCTCGCCGAGGAGCCGCGCAACGGCTACACGATCATGCAGGAGCTCGAGGAGCGCAGCGGCGGCGCGTGGCGCCCGAGCGCGGGCTCGATCTACCCAGCCCTCCAGCTGCTGGAGGACGAGGGCCTGATCCGCTCCGAGCAGGTCGACGGCCGCAAGCTCCTGCACCTCACCGACGCCGGCCGCGGACTCGTCGAGCAGCGGCCGCAGGACCAGCCGGCACCGTGGGACGAGCTGGCCGGTGACATCTCCGACGACGTGCGCGGGATGATGAAGGTCATGAAGGAGGCAATCGTCGCGGTCACGCAGGTCGTCGAGACGGGCAGCGCCACGCAGCGGGCGGAGGCGCGCAGACTGCTCGTGAACCTGCGGCGCGACCTCTACAGAATCCTCGCGGACGGAACCGACGACGAGGGCGAGAACGCGTGAGCGACCTCGATCGCGCCGTCGAGGTGCGCGGGCTCGTGAAGCGCTTCGGTGACGTCGAGGCGGTGCGCGGCATCGACCTCGACGTCGTCGCCGGCGAGACGTTCGGCTTCCTCGGCCCCAACGGCGCCGGCAAGTCGACGACGATCTCGATGCTGTGCACGCTGCTGCGACCGGACGGCGGCAGCGCGCGCGTCGCCGGCCACGACGTCGCGATGGAGCGCAACGCCGTGCGTCGCAACATCGGGCTCGTCTTCCAGGACCCGACGCTCGACGGCTACCTGTCCGCCGAGCAGAACCTGCGCTTCCACGCCGAGCTCTACGGTGTGCCGAAGGTGCTCGTGCCCGACCGCATGCGGCTCGTGCTGGAGATGGTCGGGCTGTGGGAGCGGCGCGGCTCGCTCGTGCAGACCTACTCGGGCGGGATGAAGCGCCGCCTGGAGATCGCCCGCGGGCTGCTGCACGCGCCGCGCGTGCTGTTCCTCGACGAGCCGACGGTCGGGCTCGACCCGCAGACGCGCTCCTCGATCTGGCGCTACATCGAGGAGCTGAAGGCGGCCGAGGACATCACGATCTTCGTGACGACCCACTACATGGACGAGGCCGAGCACGCCGACCGCATCGCGATCATGGACCAGGGTCAGATCATCGCGCTCGACACGCCGGCGGCGCTCAAGGCGAGCGTCGGCAAGGACCGCGTGCAGCTGCAGGTCGACGATGCGGACGCTGCGATCGCCGCGCTGCACGAGCGCTTCGGCCTGGAGGCGACGATCGCCGAGGGGCACGTGACGGTCGCGGTCGAGGCGGGGGAGGCGTTCGTTCCGCGGCTGTTCGCCGAGCTGGGCGTGCCGATCCGCGGCGTCTCGGTCGCGCGGCCCTCGCTCGACGATGTCTTCATGTCCTACACCGGCACGACGATCCGTGACGCGGAGGCGGCCGGCGGCGGTCCGGACCCGCTGATGCGCATGATGGCGGGGCGGCGCTGATGGCGACCACGGAGCGGCGGCCGGCCGCGTCGGCGCCGGTGCGCGTCGTCGTCCCACCCGGCGGTTGGCGCGCCGACCTGCGCGGCATCAAGGTCGTCTGGCAGCGCGAGCTGATCCGCTTCTGGCGCGACCGCCTGCGGATCGTCACCTCGCTCTTGCAGCCGCTGATCTTTCTGTTCGTCCTTGGCGGCGGACTCGCGCAGATCGCCTCCGGCGGGACCGAGGGCGTCGACCTGCGCACGTTCATGTTCCCCGGCGCTTTGGCGATGGCAGTGCTGTTCACGGCGATGTTCAGCGCCGCCTCGGTCGTGTGGGACCGCGAGTACGGCTTCCTGCGCGAGATGCTCGTCGCGCCCGTGCGGCGCGGCTCGATCGTGCTCGGCAAGTGCTTCGGCGGCGCGACCGTCGCCGCCTTCCAGGGCGTGCTCGTGATGGCGCTCGCGCCGCTCGTGCACGTGCCCTACTCGGCGGCGATGATCCTCGAGGTGCTCGCGCTGCAGCTGCTGCTCGCGTTCATGATCACCGCCTTCGGCGTGATGGCGGCCGTGCGGATCAGCCAGATGCAGGCGTTCATGGCGCTCATGCAGATGGTCGTGATGCCGTTGCTGTTCCTGTCCGGTGCGCTGTTCCCACTCAGCGGGCTGCCGCGCTGGCTGGAGGTGCTCAACCGGCTCGACCCGCTCACCTACGCGGTCAACCCGTTGCGCGAGGCGGTCTTCAACCACCTCGAGCTGACGGCGGCGGCGCGCGCAGCGTTGCTGCCGGGGATCACGTGGTTCGGCTGGCAGGTGCCGATCGCGGTGCAGGTGCTCGTGGTGGTCGTGTTCGCGGCCGCGATGCTGAGCGTCGCGATCTGGCAGTTCCGGCGGGTGTAGGACGCGTCCGTCGCGTTCATCTGCGCGTAATCCATCGGTGAGATGGTGACGGCGTGGCGTTGCTGATCGTGTTCGGCTTCCTCGCCGGCGCCGGCACAGCGCTGTCGCCGTGCGTGCTGCCGGTGCTGCCGATCGCGCTCGGCGCGGGCGCGACCGGCGGGCGGCGGCGGCCGCTCGGGATCGTCGTCGGGCTGACGGCATCGTTCACGTTCGCGACCGTCGCGCTCGTGTACGTGATCGACGCGCTCGGGCTGCCGGACACGCTCCTGCGCACGCTCGCGATCGCCGTGCTGCTCGCGTTCGGCGCGACGCTGCTGGTGCCGCCGCTGGCGGCGCGCGTGGAGGGCGCGTTGAGCGGGGTGGCTGCGCGACTCGGCGCCCGGCCGGCGCGCGCGTCCGGCGACGGTTTCGGCTCGGGGCTGCTGGTGGGCGGCTCGCTTGGGCTCGTGTACGCGCCGTGCGCCGGGCCGATCCTCGCCGGCGTCATCACGGTGTCGGCGTCCCAGCCGTTCACGGCCGGTCGACTTGCGGTAGCGCTCGCATACGGGATCGGCTCGGCGCTCGTGCTCTACCTGCTGATGCTCGGGGGCCGGCGGGTGGTCGCGCCTCTGGCGCGGCGCGGCGGCGCGCTGCAGATGACGATGGGCGCGGTGATGACGCTCGTCGCGCTCGCGATGCTGAACGACTACGACCTGCGCTTCCAGAGCGCGATCGCCAAGGACCTGCCGAGCTTTCTCGTGACACCGACTGAGGCGCTGGAGAAGACCGGCGCGGCAAAGCGCGCGCTGGCGGACGTGCGCGGGAGATCTGGATCGCGCCTGTCCGCGGCGGTCGACGACGCCGGCGCAGCGCCCGCTCACGGTGCCGCGGCCGCCCGTCTCGGCCTGCGCGACTACGGGCCGGCGCCCGAGTTCACGGACACGCAGCGCTGGTTCAACACCGCTGATGGCAGCGGGCTGACGATGCGGTCGCTGCGCGGGCGCGTCGTGCTGATCGACTTCTGGACCTACACGTGCGTGAACTGCGTGCGCACGTTTCCGTACCTGAAGGCGTGGGACGCGCGCTACCGCTCACAGGGGCTGACGATCGTCGGCATCCACACGCCCGAGTTCCCGTTCGAGCGCGACGCCGGCAACGTTGCAGCCGCGATCGAGCGCGAGGGGCTGCGGTACCCGGTCGTGCAGGACAACGACTACGGCACGTGGGACGCGTACGGCAACCAGTACTGGCCGGCGCATTACTTCATCGACGCCCGCGGCCGCGTCCGCTACGCGCACTTCGGTGAGGGCGACTACGACCACTCCGAGCAGGTGATCCGGGCGCTGCTGCGGGAGGCCGGGCGGCGCGTGGCAGAGGCGCGCTCGGGCGCGCGCGGCGTCGCGCCCTCGCGCGGCGTCACGACGCCGGAGTCGTACCTCGGATCGCTGCGCGCGGCCCGCTTCGCGAACGGCGCGGTCCTGCCCGGTCGTCAGGACTTCGGCGCCGCGCCCGCACCGATGCGCGACGGATTGTCGTACGGGGGCGTGTGGGAGATCGGGCGCGAGGAGGCGACGGCCGGCGCGGACGCGGCGCTCATGCTGGCGTTCGGCGCGCGTCGCGTCTTCCTGGTGCTCGGCTCGCCCGGCCGCACACGGCACGTGCGCATCCTGCTCAACGGCAGGCCGATCCCCGACGCGCTCGCCGGCGCCGACGTGCGCGATGGCGTCGCGACGATCTCGGCGCAACGCCTCTACGACCTCGTCGACCTCCCGCGCGTGGAGCGGCACGTGCTGGAGCTGCGGCCGGAGGCGGGGGTGCAGGGCTATGCGTTCACGTTCGGCTAAGGCGCGCCAGCGCCACTGGCGGGCCGTTCGCCGTTAACGACACGACCCGCCGCGAGGGCGGGTCGAGCGGGGCGTGAGCCCATGAACAGCTGACACCTGTTCTTCGATTGTACTGCCCTCCGCCACACTTGCATCGACCGGACGACACGGCGATGGCCAGAGCGGGAGCGACTCCGCAAGCGCATGACGATCGCGCCTGCCTCGTCCCGGTCGCCGGTCGAGCAAGGATTGGCGGCGGGCGGGAGACTCGAACTCCATTCGGGGGCAACCCGAACTCACAGGTGTCAACTGTTCGCGCCGCCTTGGCGCTTCACCCGCCGTCCGGTTGGACTCTAGGTATGGCCGTGCGGCGGGTCTACACAGCATGCATTTGAATTGCGAACCGGCGTTCACGGCGCCGTCGTCGTGAGAAGCTGCCGCGCATGACCCGTCGCCGCGCGCTGTGGATCCTCGGGATCGCGATGCTCGCTCTGTTCGCGGTCGAGCTGCTCTACGACGGCCGCGCGCAGGACGCCGGCAGCTACGGGATCATCGACTTCGAGCTCGCGTTTACGTCCGGCAAGGCGCAGGAGATCATGCGGGCGTGGGGGAGTGAGGGGCATGACGCGGCCGTCGCGTCGCTGTGGTTCGACTTCCTCTACCTGATCGCGTACGGGCTGTTCCTGTGGCTCGCGATCCGCGCGGTCGGGGACGGGCTGCGGGCGCGTGGTCGCGCGCGGTTGGCGGCGCCTGCCGCCGCGATCTCGCTGCTGCCGCTGATCGGCGCCGCGAGCGACGTGATCGAGGATGTGTTCCTGCTGCTCGTGCTCGGCGAGCACCTGTCGTCGGCCGGGCCGCCGCTGGCGGGCTCGTTCGCGGCGCTGAAGTTCGCTTGTCTGACGGTCGCGATCATGTACCTGCTGGTTGGCCTGATCGCGCTGGCGCTCGCGCGCCGGAGCGCTCCAGCGCGATGAGCGCCGCTGAGCCGTCGCAGATCTTCGCGTCCGGCCTGCTCCACGGGCAGGTCGCCTTGGTCACCGGCGGTGGAACAGGCCTTGGGAAGGCGGCAGCGCAGGAGCTGGCACGCTGCGGCGCGACCGTCGTGCTGGCGGGGCGTCGTGCGGAGGTGCTCGACGCAGCGGCCGCGGAGATCGGGCCGGCGGCGTCGACAGTCGCCGGCGACATCCGCGACGACGAGTCGGCGCGCGCGATCGTCGACACCATGCTGGAGCGTCACGACCGTCTGGACGTGCTTGTCAACAACGCGGGCGGGCAGTACTTCGTGCCGGCGGAGGCGATCGCGGCGAAGGGCTGGCAGGCGGTCTTCCGGCTCAACGTCGGCGGCACGGCGCGGATGACCGAGCTGGTCGTGGAGCGGGTCATGCGGCCGGCTCGCCGCGGCACGATCCTCAATGTCACGCTCTCACCGCACCACGGCCTCGCCGGCATGACGCACTCCAGTGCGGCGCGCGCCGCGGTCGAGGGGCTCACGCGCGCGTGGGCCGAGCGGTGGGCCGCCGATGGGATCACCGTCGTCGCGCTCGCCGCCGGGCACTTCGAGACGGAGGCGTTGGATAAGTACCCCGACGTGGTGCGCGCCGGCGCGGCACGGACGGTCCCGCTGCAGCGGCTCGGGCGGCCGCTCGAGCACGCCTGGCTCGTCGCACTGCTCGCCTCGCCGCTCGGCCGCTCCTTCAGCGGCAGCGTCGTGACGCTCGACGGCGCGCGCGACAACTGGTTCGGCCCGTGGCCGCCGCCGACGCTCGCCGACGAGGAAGGCGTCGTGCCGACGGAGGAGCGCCGCCCGGCGCCGCCGGCCGCATAGCTCGGCGGGACCGAACTCCGCGTTCGATTCCCGCCGTCGTCGCTTGCCTCAGCCGCGCCCGACGAGCAGCGCGATCCCCTGACCGCCGCCGATGCAGAGGGTCGCGAGGCCGAGCTCGTAGTCGCCGCGCTCCATCTCGGCCAGCAGCTTGACCGTGATCGCCGCGCCGGTCGCGGCGACCGGGTGGCCGAGCGCGATCGCGCCGCCGTTCGGGTTGACCTTCGCCTCGTCAACGCCGAGCTCGTCGATCACCGCGAGCGCCTGCGCGGCGAACGCCTCGTTGAGCTCGATCACGCCGACCTCGTCGAGCGAGCGGCCGGCCTTCTCGAGCACCGTGCGGGTGGCGGGGACGGGGCCGATGCCCATGATCCTCGGATCGATGCCGCAGGAGGCGTAGGCGAGGATCCGGCCGAGCACCGGTGCTTGGCGGCGCTCCGCCTCTTGCGCGGACATCAGGACCACCGCGGCGCCCGCGTCGTTGAGGCCCGACGCGTTGCCGGCCGTGACGGTGCCGTCGCCCTTGAAGGCCGGCTTGAGCTTGCCCATCGCAGCGGCGTCGACCTCCTCGCGGATGTGCTCGTCCTGGTCGAAGGTGACCATGTCCTTCTTGACCTTCACCTCGACCGGGACGATCTGGTCCTTGAAGCGCCCTTCGGCACGCGCGGCGGCCGCGCGGCGGTGCGACTCGGCGGCGAACGCGTCCTGTCGCTCGCGACTGATGGACCCGCGCTCGGCGAGGCGCTCGGCGGTGATGCCCATGTGGTCCTTGTCGAACGGGTCGGTGAGCGCGCCGACGACCGCGTCGACGAGCGGCGCGTCGCCCATGCGGGCGCCGAAGCGTGCGCCGGGCATCCAGTACTGGCCGCGGCTCATCGACTCGGCGCCGCCGGCGAGCGCGATGTCCGCCTCGCCTGTCTGGATCGTCTGCGCAGCGGAGACGATCGCCTGCACGCCGGTGCCGCAGAGGCGGTTGACGGTGTAGGCGGGCGTCTCCTGCGGGATGCCCGACTTCATGCCGACGACGCGCGCCATGTACATGTCGCCCGGCTCGGTATGGATCACGTTGCCGAACACGACGTGGCCGACCTCCTGCGGCTCGATGCCCGCACGCTCGATCGCCGCCTTCGAGGCGGTCGCGCCGAGGTCGCTTGGGGCGATGTCCTTGAGGCTCTTGCCATACGAGCCGATGGCGGTGCGTGCCGCGCCGGCGATCACGACGTCGGTCATGGCGGTTCGTTGCTCCTCGGTAGTGGCGGTGTTCGGCTGCCTGCGAGGCCGCCTACAGTGACACGGAATGAGCGATCCGCGTCGCGATTCGCGCGCCGACGAGGTGCCGCCTGTCGAGCGCTATCTGCGCGAGCGCACCGAGGACCTGCCGGGAATCGGGAAGCCGCTGACGGAGCGGGCGCGACTCGCGCAGCGGTCGGTCGAGTCGTATCTCACGGGAGCCAACAACCCGCCGCGCTGGATGGAGCGCGTGCGCGAGATCGACCAGGCGCTGAGACGGGAGCGGCGGCTGCTGGAGGCCGACCGGCGTGCGCTGCGGGCGCGGCATGTACGCGACCCAGGCGGCTTCGCGCGTGCGTGGACGGCCTTTGCGGCGCAGCGAGGGCGCTCGCGTGACTACCGCGAGCTGAACGAGCTGATCCGCGCGCACAACGAGTGGTACCCAGTCGAGCGCAACCTGCCGGTGAACCCGCGCACAGGGGAGTGGGTGACGGTCGGCGGACGCTCGTTCCTGCGGCCGCTCGTGAGTGCGGAGTGGATCCTGCGGGAGCTGCCAGCGGAGGAGTGATGCTCCCGGCGCCGCCCCCAACCCTGCCCGCAGGGGTATCATCATCCCTCAGCCTGCGGGCGAAGTGTTGTGGCTGCACAGAAGCCTTCCAAGCTTCTAGGGCGGGTTCGATTCCCGTCGCCCGCTCTGGCACATAGCACCACGGGGAGTGGCGCAGTCTGGTAGCGCACCCGGCTGGGGGCCGGGCGGTCGCAGGTTCAAATCCTGTCTCCCCGATATCTGGAAGCCCCGTGGGAGCGGGGCTTTCGCGTTTCTCGAACGATGCGCTCGGACGGTTGGTACCACATGCGGTACCGCTTGCACCGCAAGACCGGTGTCCCGGCGGTTAGCGCAACGCGTCCGACGGTTCATCAAAAATCAGTGCATGGGCCCGAGCCTTGCGGTCTCTGAGACCACGATTGTCGGTTGGCCTCTCGGCAACGCTATGGACCAAGCCCGGCTTTCTGGGCAGCGCTCTGGACTTTTGACAATAGACATGCGCATCATGCCGACCGTGTCTCTGCCATTGAGAAGTGGGGTCCAATGGGTGCCGGACCCCGAGGGCAACGCGAACTCCCACGACGGCCGCACGATCCGCCGCGACATGCGGGCCAGAGACGACAAGCAGACCATTGCCATTGCCAAGCGGCCGAGGCCTGAGTTCCTGGCCGCGGAGATGTACTCCATCGGCATGGAGCGGGTTTGCTTCACGCTCGCCTCGATGCTTGGCTTGCCGGTACCGGAGACATGGCTCGAGACGGTCGACGGGCACCCGTCGAGCGTGCAGCGGCGTATTCCCCACGCGCGATCGTGGCTTCAGTTGCAGGCTCTCATGAAAAGCAACATCGAGAACGCAGATCTGATGCCGCTTGCTGCACTTTTCGATGTCTGGACGGCCAACCTGGATCGTCGAAACGTCAATCTGCTCTTCGAGCCTGTGCCGTCGGGTGCGACGCCGGGCAAGGCGCATGGAAGTCGGATGTGGCTCATCGACCATGGCCAGTGCGGCCTGTGGCCAGCGGTCAAGTTCGACCTGGCACGAAGACCAGAGGAGTTTCCAAAGGTGAGCGAGGTTTCCGCAACGCTTGAGCCCAGAGCTGAGGCGGTCATTGGAGCGCTGATGCCCCCCGAATACCGGATGGCCTTGAAGAACACGCAGGGCGATGCGCGTCAGTCGCTTCTTGACCGGATCCACCACATCAAGGACGATGCGTTGCAGAACGCGGTCACTGAGGTTCCCGAGGAATACATCGCGGCAGATCGGGCAGACGCCACGTTGGCATTTCTCAAGGCCCGACGAGACGCGCTCGATAGAGTGGCTAGCCAATACTGGTGATGTCGCCAGCTTGCTGAAGGAGTCCAGTGTCGTACCGCTACGCAGTCCTCTGGGAAACAGGGCCGGGCCATGATGCACGTCCGGCCGGTCTGGTCATCGAGCAGGAAGACCGGGTTCTCGTGGAGGCACGCGACGAGCTTGGCCTTCCGCGGGTTTACAAGAATCCCTTCCAGGTGCTCGGACCCGATCTGACGACGATCCAATACACGCCAGCCGACGACCAGTACTTCGACCAGGTCATCCTCGATCTGTCCCGCGGGTTCGTGATCGGCAAGGAGGGCTGCGTCAACAGTCCCACTGAGGGCGTCATCCTGAAGCTGCTGAGCGAGTACGTCTTCCGGCCGTTGCGACGCGACCACGTCACGGTCTACTACGACACTGCCGGCTCCTTCCCTTCGGTCAAGAACCATCGACATCGGTACTGGGGCGGCGACGAGGTCGCGTCGGCTCCGACGCCGAGCGAGACTGCGAGTTCCGTCGACGTCTCCGGGCGCTCGTACGTTGTCGCCTGAGCCTGAGCATCAAGACCAGCCCCAGCTGGTCGACGTCTTTCTCCGCGACATCCATTTCAGTCGGAATCTCGCCTTCTCGCTCGGTGATCGTGGGCCGGCCTACAGCATCGATTCCGGCGTCGAGGTCGAGCTGCGCGGCGACGGCGAAACGGCTGTAGTCAACCTGCACGCGAAGCTTGACTTCCACCTCTCTGAGGGCCAGACCGAGATTCCCTTTGACCTGTCATTGGTCGTCACCGGGGTTTTTGCGATCGACGGTGTGCGTGCGACCGACGAGGATCTGGAAGGTTGGCTGACCTTCAACGGGGAGCATCTTCTCTGGCCTTACCTGCGATCCCATGTCACGACCGTGACGGCTGCGTCGGGCTTGCCAAGTCTCACGATCTACACGATCCGCATTCCCCGGCCGCACCTCGGTCATGACATCAGCTCGACCGTAGAGCTCTGAGTCGTAGGCCGGCCTCGCCGGGCGTTCAGCGACCGTTGCGCAGAGCTTTCGGAGACAGACCCGGTCTCCATCCGGGCAGTCAGGCGCGACTGGCGGCACTGCCGGAGCCCGTCGTTCCCGGGCTGCCCAGCGTGTAGACGACCGACGGGCCCCCTCGTGGTACCGCCCGTGGTACTCCGGACCCCTCCGAGGGCGTCTCGCGCCACCATCCGGCCGCCCGCTCGGCGGCGTCGCGGTGGGCTGCTTTGTCGGGGTGGCCGTAGAGGTCAATGGTCGTCTGGATGTCCTTGTGGCCGAGCTGCTGTTGGACGAAGTAGATCGACTGACCGGAGGCAAGCCAGAGCGTCGCCGCGGTGTGTCGGAGGTCATGGAGACGGATTGCGGAGGGAAGGGCGGCGTCTCTGAGGGCAGCGTCGTGGCCGCGGCGGCGGACGTTGTTGCGGTCGAGCATCGTGCCGCGGGCGCTCGGGAAGACGAGCTTCTCCAGCTGGCCGCTCGCGGCCTGGGCGGCGTGGTGCTCGCGGAGGATGTCGCGCAGGTAGCTGGCGATCAGGACGCTGCGGGCGCGGTCGCCCTTCGGCGTGCCGACCCCACCGTGCTTGGCGGTGCGCGTGATGTTGAGCGCGGAGCTGTCCCAGTCGATGTCGCGCCATTCAAGCGCGAGCGCCTCGCCGATGCGCAGGCCGGCGCCGATCAGCACCTCGGCGAGCGGCCGGTACCAGCCCTCGCAGGCGTCGAGGTAGCGGTGGGCCTGCTCGCGCGTGAGGTAGTGCATCGTCGGACGCTCGTAGGGCAGCTCGAGCGGCGCGTCGCGGTCGGCGTTGGCGGCGGGGTTCATGGCGATGACGCCGTCGCGCACGGCGCGGCCGAGGATCTGGCGCAGCGGGATCAGCGAGTCGTTGATCGTCTTGCGCGAAAGGTGGCCGTCGGCGTCGAGGCGGGCGAGGTAGTCCTCGACGTGGCCGCGGGTGATTTGGCGCAGCTTGCGTCTGCCGAAGGCGGGGAGGAGCCGCAGGCGCAGGTGTGTCTCGTAGTCGCGGTAGGTCGATGCCTCGATCACGGGCTGCTTGCGGGCGAGCCAGCGCTCGGCGGCGTGCTTGAAGGTCTCTTGGCTGGTCGAGCGGATCTCGCCGCGGTCGACCTTGGCCAGTGCGGCGGTGAGCGCGCGCTCGGCCTCGCGCCGCGACGGCCCGATCGCCTTCTTGACCTGACGACCGCTGACGCGGTACTTGATCGAGAAGGTCGTCGTGCCGTCGCGGTTCTTGCGCGAGAGGATCGAGCCGCGGGCCATCAGGCGAAGCGCTTCGTCGCGCGAGCGCGCGCGTCTTCGATCCACTGCTCCAAGTCGGCCGGGACGAAGCGCAGCGGCCCGTCCGGGCCCCCAAGGCGGATCGACGGCAGTCGTCTGTCCGCCGCGGCGTCGTAGACCCAGCTGCGCGAGACCTTAAGCCGGCGCGCGACGTCAGCCGGCTTCAGCAGGTCGGTCGCAGCGGTGTCCGGCTCCGGCGCGGGCGAGGCCGCTGCATGCGGCGTCTGCGGCCGGCGGCGGGTGGTGGTGCCGCGCAGCGCCGCCGCCGTCGCGAGCGGTTCGGTGCGGTAGCGGACGGCGCTCATGGCGTCATCGCCGCAATCGGCAGCTCGGCGACCGAGCGGATGGGGGCTTGACCGGGCACGTAAACCCCCGAAAAAATCACGCCTTGGTTCGCCGCACAATTGCTCGTGTGCAGCGGACCATGCGCGGCGTGGCGGGGGCTATGCAGTTGTGCACGCACTGGCGCCCACCTCCTCCAGTTCGGCCGGCGTCGGTAGGACCGAGCCGTCCGTGTAGCCCGGCCAATCGCCGAGGACGATCTGTTTGGCCTTCCCACGACCGCCTGCGGCCTTGTCGAGCAGGAAGCCGAGTTCGATCGCGCTGCTCACCCGCCGGTGCACCGAGGAGCGGTCGAGCGCGATTCCGCTGCTGGCGAGCTTCGTTGTGATCTGCCGGATCGTCACGCCGTCGCCGTCCGCCATCGCGGGCGGGCCCATCTGCTGGACGGCCTCGACGGTCTCGCGGACATCCGTAGGAACCGCCTGCTCGCCGGTCTCCGCGAACAGCTCGTGGACGAGGTCGTGAACCGCCGTGTAGTCGTCGACGGTGGCGACGATGCGGCCGCGCTCGTCGCGCTCGCGCGATTCCTGGTGCAGCAGCGCGTGCGTTCTGATGAGCGAGAGCAGCGCGCTGAAGTCGCGCCGCAGGCGAATCGCGTGGCCGTTGACCAAGCCGGCGAGCGCCTTGGCGAACGGGATCGTCACCTCGTGCTCGCCGGCTTCGAGGAACTCCTGCAGCGCGTGCCAGGGGCTGTAGTCGACCGGGCGGGCGTCTTCGTCAGCGAGCGCGAGGAGGATCGCGCGCGTGTGCTCCGCGGAGTCCGAGACGGTCACCGAGAAGAACCGCGTCTCGTTCTCGCGATGGAGCGAGATGCGCGTCGTCGTGGTGATGAAGCTCGTCGGTCCCTCGCGCTCGATGCGCTTGCCGTCGGGCGCCGAGCCGTCCTCGGAGACGACCGTGTCGTAGACAATGTGGCCCTCGCTCAGGAGCGAGCGAAGGATCAGCTCGGCCGTCGCGCCGATCCCGTCAGCCTCGTAGAGCACGAGCACGCGGTGCGCGAGCGGCTCCCTGGAGTAGACGAGCGCCTTCGGGCTCATCGCCGTCATCGTGAGGAACGCCGACGGCGTGAAGAACTCGAGGACGCGCTTGACGACGAAGCTCTTGCCCGCCGACGACGGCCCCTTGACCGCGGTCGAGATCGGGCGAGCGAGGAGCCGGGACGTGACGACGAGGTAGAGCAGCTTCGCCTCGCGCGTGCTCCCGGCGAATCCGCCTTGCGCGAGATCGTCGGCGAAGCGCGAAAGGATGTCCGGCGCGTTGACGAGGTCGGCGCATCGGCTCGCCGCCTCGGCGCGACGCTCAGCGCGCTGCTGGGCGTCGTGCTCGCTCCACGAGATCGCGGCGTTGCAGACCGACGCCCACGCGGCGCGGAAGTCGCTCGTGCCGCGGTGGAGCATGTTCGCCGTGCGCAGCTCGGCGAGGTGGAGCAGGCGAGCGCGATCGCGAAACGGCGCATCGGCGATCCAGGCCGGCGGCGCCGACTCGTCCGTGGCGTCGCTGTAGACGATGAAGACGCTCGCGGCGTCGGCGAGCGCCGGCCAGTCGTCGGCCCAGCGCGCGACCGGCGGCACGGCGAGCGCGGGCAGACGATGGAAGCGCAGCGTCAGCGCCTCGATCTCGTCGGCGACGAGGTAAACCGAACCGGCCTCAGCGATGAGGTCGAGCGAGTCGAGCCCGAACAAGGTGGGCCGGCTGGCCTTCCGGTCGACCGCCTCATCCGCGGTGGTGCCGTGTTCGACCGGCGGTTCGAGGTAGACGACGGCGTTCGACAGCCGCACCGCCGGACGCTGTCTCTGGCGGGCAGGTCTGGCGCCGGCGTTGGTGAGGAACGAGGCCGGGAGAGCGGTCGCATCAGCGAACTGCTCGATCGTGCAGCCGGTGGCGCGGGTCATCGCCGCACCTCCCGGCTCGTCGAAACGTCCAGCAGGTTGGGGCGGCTGTCGCCGCAGGGTGTCTGCGCGAGCTGCTGGGCCTGGCGCGAAATGGAAATAGCCACATGCTTAATTCCGTTGGCGAGCGCATGGGCATCTAGAGGGGGCTCGACTTCGGAGGCGATTTCGGCGCCGAATCCGGCTTGCGGCGTCTCGAAAAGTCCTGCGTATCACTGCTATTACAGTCCCGTGTCAGTACGGTGACAGTCCGGGCGGTTTTCTCCGGCCCGGGCTGGCCTGTGCGCTTGTGCACGCACAGCCGCACATGTCCTATTCGCGCCGCATCTGGACGACGACCTCTTCCTGCTCGCGGATCAGCTCGGACAGCGGCAGGTCGAGCCCGCTCGCGAGCTTGAGCAGCACGCGGAAGGTCGGGTTGATCTCTCCGCGCTCGATCGCGCCGACGTAGTTGCGGTGGAGTCTGGCGTGGAAGCCAAGTTCCTCCTGAGAGAGACCGCGGCGGGCGCGCGTGTAACGCACGACGTGGCCGAGGGCGCGGTGCTGCTCTGACTTGACGCGCGCCCCGCGCGGGCGGCTGACTCGCGTGGATGGTGGCCCCCCGGATGACGGACGAGTACCGTGGTCCTGCATCGAAGCTAGTCCCTTCGGTGCCGGGCCGGGGGCGTTGGCGCGCCGCCCGGCCGCTTTGATTGCGGCGCCGGAGGAAATCAGGCCGAACTGGCCTTCACAATTCCTGTCAATCCTCGATTGTCGGTGAGGCGAGCTCAGGTGCGGGCAAGGAGACGGCCCTCGCGCAGCGCGCGATCGACCATCGTGCCCCGCTCTGCGGCGCGCTGGTCTGCCTTCGCCTGGCTCATCACGACGACGTCAATCGGCACTTCGAGGTCGTCCAGCTCGGCGCGCAGCCGGACAGACTCCTGGATCGGACTGTCGACGGTCGGCTCGATCACCAGGACGTCGTAGTCGGAGTCCGCGGTGGCCGTGCCGCGTGCGTGCGATCCGAACAGGACCACGCGCGAGTTGGGCGGCACCGCCTTGCCGAGCAGCACCCCGATCTGCTCGATCACCTCGGTGGAGGTCATGGCAGGAAGGTAATCGACCGTACGGCAGGCGCAACCGCGTATATCTGGCACTTGGGCTAACGGCCTCGAGCCGCTGAGATCGTCACATCGGAACGATTTGCGAGCCCGGTCGCGACGCAACCCGTCGCCGACGCTCAGACCTATCAGTGGCCGTCGATGCGACCGCTGGCCCACACGGTTGCCGCGAGGGCGGCGTCGAGCGCTCCGGTGCGATCGAGGACTTCCTCGATGTCGTCGTAGCGCATCGTCACCGCCCATGGACCGAGCCATTCGGACTCGACGAGCGTGGCTGGCATCTCAATGCGATGCTGATCGAGCAGCTCCACCAGGAACGTGATGTCGTGGGTGCGCGGCGCCTCGATCTGCTCAAGCGCGAGCACTGCCTTGAGTGCCTTCTCGACCGCCTGCTGGGCGTGAAAGCCGATCGCGTCGTCGTGTGGGTCGGGATCGGCTGCGAGCACGCGGGCCACGGCGAGATCCGACTCGGCCTTGCGCAGCAGCAGCTCGGCGAGGCTGACGTACTCAGGTCTGGGCAAGCAAGCGGCCCTCGCGCAGTGCACGCTCGACCATCGTTCCGCGCACGCCTGCGCGGCGCTTCGCCTTGGCCTCATCCATGACGACGACGTCGATCGGAACTCCGAGGCCGCGCAGCTCGCGGCGCAGCCGAACCGCCTCTGAGATCGGGCTCTCGACGGTCGGCTCGATCACGAGCACGTCGAAGTCCGAACCGTCGTCGGCGGTGCCGCGCGCATGGGAGCCGAACAGGAGCACGCGCGACTTCGGCGGCGCGGCCCTCGCAAGTCGAGCCCCGATCTCCGCGATCACCTCGGTGGAGGTCATGGCGGGAAGGTAACCGATCGTGCGGCGAGCACAACCGCGTGGATGTTGCAGTGGCGGCGCGTCACGGTTGGCCACAGCGCGGGTTCGCGCGAGCCCACAGGACCGCGACCTCGTAGGCCTCCGCGGGAACGTGCGGGTAGTCCTCGCGCAGGACGTCGCGCGACTCGCCGTCCTCGATGAGCGCGGCAATCGTTCGGACGGGAACACGCGTGCCGCGGATGACGGGCGCGCCGCCCATGATCTTCGGGTCGCACTGGATGTATCGGTCGCACAGGCGTGCGTACTCCTCGGCGTGGAAGCTCATTCCATCGGTGCGCCGAGGCGGTCAGCGACCGGAGCGCGATCCACGGAGGAAGGCGACGATGTCGGGCATCGGCTCGCCGTTGGCCATCCGGTCCCAGCCGGGCGGCAGCGGCAGCATGTCGCTGTGCGCGGCCTTCGTGAGGCCGCCCTCCTTGATGACGTGTCGCGTGCCGACGCGCTCGGCGCGGAGGCGCCCTGAGCGGATCCAGCGGCGGATCGTCGCGGGATCGCGACCGACGCGGAAGGCTGCTTGGGAGACGGTCAGCATGGAAGGGGAAGCGGAGGGCTTGGTACCGCTCGTAGTACCGACCACATCGTCCGATCCTTCCATCAGCTCCGCGCCCCGGCGCCACACGACCATTTCTGTGTGGCATCCCGCCATATCCCTGTTGCACAAGCCAGCTGGGGGCCGGGCGGTCGCAGGTTCAAATCCTGTCTCCCCGATAGAAGGCCTCGAAGCAGCAGGGGGACGCCGGAGGACGCACGAGACGTCATCGATTCCCGGCGGTTCGGTCGATCCCATGGTGTCGATGCAGTCGTTCCGGCGCTGCGCTGCGATGCTGCCTCGAGCGCCGTTCCGCCCACACGACCGCCCACGTCGTGAGAAGGCGTTCGGGTCAGCGCTCGGGGCCGATGAGCCGCTCGGGCGTGCCGATGCGGCGCAGGTACTCGGCCTCGACGGGGTCGCGCGGCTTGTCGCGGACGATCGGGCCGAGGCGTGCGAGAAGGGGCGCGATCTTTGCGCGCTGCGCGGGCACGTCGCGGCGCCACTGCTCGAAACTGATGGTCTGCGTTCTCATGGGCTTCTCGGAGCGTACTCCGCTCTGAGCGCTGCGCGGGCGATCTCGTGCGCGCAAGACTGCGAAAGACGTAGAGGAAATGGCCTCGCGACGCTTGCGGGAGTTGGAGTCGCAGAAGGCGATTGAGGTTGCTGCGGCCGAGGCTCGGGGCACTGATGCGGTAGCGGCTGAGAAGGTGCGCCGCGAGGCTGAGGCACAGGAGCGTGAGCGTCGTCACCAGGAGGAGCTTGCGCGGCTCCAGTCAGAAAAAGCGATAGAAGCTCAGGGCGCGGCGCGCATAAGACGCCGACTCCGAGCAGTGGTAATGCTTGTGGTCTTGGCCGTTCTCGCCATGGTCGGTGTCTTGGCGGTCGGTCTGAATGCCTTCTGGGGTGCTGTCGGTGTGATCGCGATCGTACTCGGGATCGCGGCAGCGCTGGACCAGCTTTGGATTAGGCGTTAGCGGTGTGATTCCGCCCACGCCACCGCCCACGGCCGACCACTAGACCCCGTCTTGCCGGCCATCAAAATCCTGTCTCCCCGACTACCAAGGTCTCTTTCGAACCGCCGCCTGTGAGGGCGGCGGTTCTCGTTGGTGGGCTCGGTGCTTTGTGGCCGTTCTCGGCGGTTGCGGCGGCGTCGGCGAGCTGGGCCGGGAGGTCGGGGTGATGCGCTGACTTGTCCACCAAAGCGCGTGCGTCCGCGCGCCAAGCCCTGGGTGCTAGCGTGGCCCGCATGGGTCGTGTCTTCTTCGCGATGGGCATGTCGCTCGACGGCTATGTCGAGGACGCGAGCGGGAGCTTCGACTTCACCGCGCCGGACGACGAGGTCCATCGCATCGCGAACGAGCAGGCGCGCGACGCCGCTGTGTTCGTGTTCGGGCGCCGCATGTACGAGCTGATGGAGAGCTACTGGCCGGGCGCCGCGGCCGCTCCGGACGAGCTGTCGGAGGTGGCGGCGGAGTTCGCTCGCGTGTACGTCGAGACGCCGCGCGTCGTCGTCTCCGACTCGCTCGGCGACGTCCCGGACGGGGTGCGGCTCGTGCGCCGCGCCGACGCGGCCGCCGAGGTGGCGCGTCTCGCGCGCGAGCACGAGGGCCACATCGAGGTCGGCGGGCCGACGCTCGCCGCCGCGCTGTTCGACCTGATCGACGAGTTCCGCACGTGGGTCAACCCGGTCGCGGTCGGCGGCGGCAAGCCGTACTTCCCCGCCGGGGGCGAGCAGTTGCGCCTGCGCCTGCTGGAGCAGCGCGCCTTCGCCTCGGGCGCGCTGTACCTGCGCTACGAGCGCGTCCGCTAGACGGCCGCCGGCTCGCGTGGGGCCGCGCCGCCGGCCGGCTCGCGCCCGTCCGGCCGTGCCAGCAGGCACGCGCGCGCCGTCGCCGGGGGCGCTACGACGACATCGAGGAAGTCCTCGATCGCACCGGAGTACTCGATGCCGCCCTTGCGGCGACCGTGTGGCCAGCGGTCGCATCGACGGTCATCGATAGCTCTAAGCGTCGGCGGGTTGCGGTCGCGACCGGGCTCGCGATCGTTCCGGACGTGAGCGATCAGCGACTCGCCGTCGGCGCGACGCGACGCCGCATGATCGATGCGATGCTGATCGAGCAGCTCCACGAGAACGTGATGTCGTGGGTGCGCGGAGCCTCGATCTGCTCGAGGGCGAGCACCGCCTTGAGTGCCTTCTCGACCGCCTGCTGGGCGTGGAAGCCGATCGCGTCGTCATGGGTCGGGATGGGCTGCGAGCACGGGGCACGGCGAGATCGGACTCGGCCTTGCGCAGCAGCAGCTCGGCGAGGCTGACGTACTCAGGTCTCGGCAAGCAGGCGGCCCTCGCGCAGTGCACGCGGCGGCTCGCGCAGCAGCTCGTCGGACACGAGCGTGGGGCGGAAGAGACAGGCAACGTGCTCGCCGTCGAGGATGTCGGCGAGCGGCGGCAGGTACATGTAGGGCGTGATCACGTCGCGGCTGCGCAGCAGGCCAAGACTTCTCTCGATCGCGGCCGTCTGCGCGACGACGAGCTCGAGCGGCACGACCGGCACGAACGTGCGGAAGGGATGCGCGGCCGAGCGCTCGCCGTGCTGCTCGCTCATGTCGCAGGTAGGCGTGATGAGCAGGCCGAAGCCGAAGGCGATCTCACCGAGGAAGTGCTTGCCTGACGCCTCACCCTGCTCTGGGGTGTAGAGGACGGTCGGCTGCTCCCCGAACGGGATCGCCTCGAACCCATCGCCGCCGAAGAGCGCTCGCGCCCAAGGGCGCTGCCAGTACTCCTCGTCGTGTGGTCGATGCTCTCCAGGACCCATGCTCGTCGCCCGTTCGGGCGCCGAAGCGTAGCCAGCGCGCCGGCTGGGAGCGGGTCAGTCGACGGAGCGTGCGCGGACCGGCGTCACGTCGTCATCCGCACGCAGCGGGGCAAAGCCGATGAACATCTGCTCACGCATCTGCTCGACGTCCTCTGGCCGGAAGCGCCGGACACCGCTTGGCAGTCGGACGGCATGCAGAAGCCCGCGCTGCTCCCAGCGCCGGATCGTGTTCTCGTGGACCCCGAGAGCCTGGGCCGCCTGTCGGACCTGCATCAGCTGCGCCATCACGATCTCCTTTCAAGGTCGAGAGTAGCAACCTAGGGGAGATAAAGGAAACGGTGGGGGTGGTGGAGGTAATGGAGGTGGTGGGCTTCTGCGAATGGCCTTGATCGCATTCCATTCGCGTATTGCATCCCGCCATACGCGCATTGCACAAGCCAGCTGGGGCCGGGCGGTCGCAGGTTCAAATCCTGTCTCCCCGATTCCTTCAACCGCGTGGTTGAAGGGTTGATCTCGCGCCGGGCCGGCTTGCTTTCGGGCGAGTCGTTCGTGCTACGGGCGGGCGAGGCGGCTCGCGCTCAATGCCTCGTCGATGAGCGCGAGCGCCGCTTTGGGGAGTCGTCGTGTGTGCTCGCGCAGGTCGTAGGCGGCGTTGAGGGCGGCGACGAGGTCAGCGGCCTCTGGGTCGACGTCAAGCTTTGCCTTGTCGTGTTCAGTGAGCCAGTGGGCGACGTCTGGCCAGTGCCAGAGGCGAGTCTTCTGGTCGACGTAGGCGATGGGGGGCGGGAAGCCGCCGGGGCCGCGCTGTTCGGCTGCGAGGAGGCGGATCGACTCGCGGGAGCGTCCGCTGCGCTCGGCGATTGTCGCCATGCTCACGAGGTCGTCGGGCTCGACGCGGACGATCTCCAGGCCGGGGAGGGCGATGGTGATGTCGTGGATCGCGCTCGCAAGCGCTGCGCTGAAGCTCGTCGCCTCGCGGTCGAACTCGCCGTATTGCGCGCCGTCGCGCGCGCCGAACGTCGCGTCGTCGCAGCCCGCCTCGAACAGCATGTCCAGGTTCTGGTCGTCGAGGACGTCGGCGCCCTGGATGAACAGGGTGAAGGAGTAGGTCTTCGTGGCTGGAGTCATGTCGTCTTGGTGCCTATGCGTCCGTTTCGTGCGGGCAGCGCTGGACCGTCTCGCGGATGCGCTTAGCGTGGGTGGTCGGGTTGCGCGGGGTGCTCCACACGGCCACCTCGCAACCGTCGCCGCAACGCAGCGTTCCGAAGCGGTGGCCCTTGCCCTCCTCGAGCGCCCAGCCCGCGTCGAGCGCGAGCCTGACCGCCTTGCGGATGTCCTTGTCGGAGTGCCGTCGCATGACTGTAGCGAAGTGTTGGAGGTTGTCAACAGTCGATCGGGGCCGACTGCACGGCCGCAGGCCGACAGTCTGGAACGCCAGCGGGCATTCCTCTACAGCCGTCGTGTTGTTTCGCGACGGCGGTTAGGTTGCACCACAGTGCCCGCAAGCTGCAGCACGCGCTCGGACCCGTCTCGGTTCAAAAGCCGTCCGATCAGTCCGATTCGAACGAAAGCCCTGGCAATCAAGGCTTTCCGCGTTGTGGACGCAGCGTGTGCGGCGTGCAGGTCGCGCATGATCTCGGGCTCGAGGCGGGCGGCGGTTGCACTGGACGATGTGCGCGTGGTCGCGCTCGGCGAAGCGTCGGACGCCTGAGAAGTCGCCGGCGAACCCGGCAGGCCCGAGGGGCACGGTCGTGGGCTCCTGCGGCGGCTCGCTGCGGGCCACCTCGAAGGCCGGTCGCGCCGACGATTCTGCGGTTGGTGAGCCAGCGATCGAGATGCGCGTCAGCAGGTCCCATCCTCCCAGGCGATTTAGGACAGGATCTGACCTCTATGGGTGGGAGCCTTGGCATCCGAACCGACCCCTTGGACAGGAGGCACCTCACGTGAGCACCCCCGCACGTTCCGACTACACCACCGTCGCGCCCTGGATCGTCACCCGCGACACGGGCCGGCTCCTGGAGTTCGTCACGGCCGCGTTCGACGGCCAAGAGCTCGCGCGCGTGCCGCTCGAGGACGGCAGCATCGGCCATGCCGAGATCCGCGTCGGGGACACCATCCTGTTGGCCTTCGACCAGCGGCCCGACTGGCCGGACATGCCGTCGCTACTGCGCGTGTTCGTGGAGGACGCCGACGCGACGACGTCGCGGGCCGTCGCCGCCGGCGCGCGCGTCGTCACGCAGCCCCGCACCCATGCCTTCGGGCAGCGCGGCGGCCGGGTGCGCGACCCGTTCGGCAACATCTGGTGGATCAGCGCCGTCGTCGAGGACGTCGCGCCCGAGGAGGGGATGCGGCGCCTGTCCGAGCCCGACTACGCCGACGCGATGCGCGACGCGCAGGAGACGCTCGACCGCGAGCTCAGCGGCCGCGACGACGTCACCGCGAGCCCGCCCCGCCTGTCATGACCCCCGGAGTGCCGCGCTCCGACCACAGCCAGTGTGGGTCGTCTGCCTGCTGGCGGAGCCGAGCGGGGATGTCTGCTCAACGCTCCAAGCCGGCGCTTGCGGATGTGGCTCAGGCATGCGGGCCGACGGTCACTGTGCCCAGCGTCAGGGTCGGCTTGGCCTCAGTGACCGCGCCCACCAGTTCGACCTCGTCGTCGAGCTGTCGGCGTTGCGTCGCGGTCAGCTCGCGCAGCGGCTCGACGGTGATGGCGAGCTTGCGGCCGGAGCGCCGCTGGTGCCACACCCCACCGACTACGCCGTCGACGAGCAGTACCGGGTAGTTGCCGGCCTGGCCACCGGGAGTAAGCCCGCGGGTCGTCGCCGCGCCGGGGTAGAGCTTCTCCCGAGGCTGGCCGGCGACGACGAACGCGTCGAAGTAGGGCAGCAGGCAGATCCCGCGGTGCGGCCGCTGGGGCATGTCGGTGTCGCCGGCCATCACCCAGCTCGGCTCGCCGTCCAGCTCGACCCGCTCCAGCTCGCCGGCCAGCACGTCGAACAGCTCGATCGCGCTTCGCGGCGGGATGCTGAGCCATCTGGCGAAGTGCCGGGGCGTGGCTGGGCCGTAGGCGTACAAGTAGCGGGTGAGGAGCGTGCGCACGGCCGTGTCCCCGTCGTCGGGGCGGAAGCCGGGCAGCCAGCGGTGGGGGTTGGTGTAGGTGACGTTGCGACCGCGGTTCGCTCCGAAGCAGAGCACGCCGCGGTGCGCGGCCGAGCTCGTGAGCTGGCGCCAGCGCGGCCACTTGTCCTGGAACGCGGCCATCGTGCGCTCGACGGCCCACGGACCGGCACGATCTGCGATTGCGTCGGTCAGCTCGTCGACGGTCAGCTCGGCGTCTGCCAGCGCGTCGCCGATGGCCGCGATGACCTCGTCGGCCTGCGGCGGGGTGAAGCGAACCGGCTCGGGATGCATCGGTACCGATGCAGGCAAGGCGGAAAGCGCCCCGGTCCACATCGGCAGGTCGGCGGTGGGCAGCAGGTGCACGGTGCCGCGTGGACCGAACGTCTTGACCAGGGTGCGGTCCTCCCAGAGGGCGCGCTGCACGTCGGCGCGGGTCGCCCCGGCTATGCGGCGCCCGATCGAGAGCTCGGCCGCGCTGAGAACCTGGGCATGCGCTCCGCAGAGCACGCCGGCGATGTCCGCGGGACCCAGGTTCGCGGCCGGCTCGGCCAACCCGTGGCGGCTCATCCGCCGGGCCGTGACGCCGCTCCAGGGCATCGAGGCCGGGACTGTGGACTTCGAGGTCACGGACGCACAGTAGCCCTGGCTCGGACGAAGCGTCCCCAGCGCGGCTGGCAGGCACTGTAAGGCTGGCTTCGGCCGCGAACCGCACACAGCTCCGCACGCGACGGGGGCCGTGTTCCGCGAGCCCGACGGTTCAAGCGAGCGAGCAGGACTGCCGATCTGCTTCCAATGGCCCGACGCCGACTCTCGATCGCTGCCCGCTTCTGGCTGGTGCTCGTCGTGCTCGTCGGGGCGATGGTGTGCATCGGCGTGGCGGCGCTGATCGGGCTCGACAAGCTCCACGGCGGCGCGCAGGATCTGCATGCTCAGGTGCAGTCGACGGCCGAGAAGGGCGAGGGGCGCTTCCACCTCGGAGACCTGCGCACGGGCGTCCAGCTCTACGCCGCTGCGGAAGGTTCCGCCCAGCGGCAGATCCTGCGCAACCGAGTCGAAGACGACATCGCCCATGCCCGCGAGTATGCGCAGGAGACGTTGGACGCGAGACAGCGCGGCGCGCTCGAGACCGTCGTCGGACTGTGGCGTGCCGGCTCGTTCGAGGGCACGTCGGCGGTGCGCTCGGCGCGCCGAGCGGAGGAGCTGCTGGCACCGGTCGTCGAGGCGACCGACGTCACGGCCGAGCGCGACCTCGACGAGGCCGTCACCACGCTGGACGCGGCCCACGAGACCTTCGAGCGCACGCGCGCCGAGGTTCTCGTCGTGATGCTGGTCGCGCTGCTGCTGGGCGTCGGCATGGTGTTGTGGCTCGTCCGCTCGGTCGTGCCGCGCACGCGCGATTACTCGCGCTTCGCAGCCCGCGTCGCCGTCGGCGAGGTCGGCGCGCGGCTCGCGCCGACCGGCAGCGACGAGCTGGCCGACCTCGGCCGCACGCTCGACGAGATGGTCAGCCGCCAGGAGACCCAGCGCAGCTATCAGGACACGCAGCACGAGTTCGTCGACGCGATGCAGGTGACCGAGTCCGAGGACGAGGCGCATCAGCTCCTCAAGCGCCACCTCGAGCGTTCGGTCAGCGGCAGCGCCGTCGTCGTGCTCAACCGCAACAACTCCGACGATCGCCTCGAGGCGCGGACGCCGCTGCCGGCCGGCTCTGGCCTCGCCGACGCGCTGCAGGGCGCGACGCCGCGCTCGTGCCTTGCTGTGCGGTTCGGGCGTCGTCACCAGCAGGGCGGCGCGAGCGACCCGCTCTTCCCGTGCCAGGTCTGCGGCAAGACGCCCGGCCAGACGACCTGCGACCCGCTGCTGGTCGGCGGCGAGGTGATCGGCTCGGTACTCGTCACCCGGGACGCCCAGCTCGAGCCGCACGAGGATCAGCGCCTGCGCGACTCGGTGAGCCAGGCGGCGCCCGTGCTCGCCAACCTGCGCAACCTCGCGATCGCTGAGCTGCGCGCCTCGACCGACGCGCTCACCGGCCTGCCGAACGCCCGCTCCGTGCGGGCGACGCTCAAGCGCATGGTTGCCCAGGCGAATCGCAGCGGGCTGCCGCTCGCCGCGCTGCTCGTCGATCTCGACCACTTCAAGCAGATCAACGACACGTACGGTCACGGCCACGGCGACGAGGTGCTCGCCGCCAGCGCCGAGGCGATGCGGTCCGCCGTGCGCGAGAGCGACTTCGTCGGTCGCTACGGGGGCGAGGAGTTCCTGCTGCTGCTGCCCGACACCGGCAGCGAGGGCGCGCTCCTGAGCGCCGAAGCGGTGCGCGCCGCGGTCGGTGCGGTGTCGGTCCCGAAGGTCGACCGCCAGGTGACCACGAGCGTCGGCGTGGCCGTGCTCGGCGACGACGGCATCGACGGCGACACGCTCATCCGCTCGGCCGACCGCGCGCTCTACGCCGCGAAGTCCCTTGGCCGCAACCGCGTCGCCTCCGCGGGCGCGGTGCCGCTCACTGCGCCCGCGCCTTGACACCACGACTCGCCGCCGGTTGGCTAGCGCGATGCAGTTCGCGGCGCCGGCCGAGCACTACGACCGTTTCATGGGGCGCTACGCGCCGACGCTCACCGCAGCGCTTGCCGACGTCGCCGACGTGAGGCCAGGCGCGCGAGTGCTCGACGTGGGCTGCGGGCCGGGTGGGCTCGCGAGCGAGCTCGCCGTGCGCGTCGGTGCCGAGAACGTGGCGGCGATCGACCCGGCGCCGCAGTTCGTGCGCGCCTGTCGTGAGCGCAACCCGGGCGCCGACGTCCGCGAGGGCGTCGCCGAGGCGCTGCCCTGGGCCGATGGCGAGTTCGACGCGGCGCTCTCGTCGCTCGTGATCGGCTTCATGCGCGATCCCGACGCGGGCGTGGCCGAGATGACCCGCGTGACGCGCAGCGGCGGCACGGTCGCGGGCTGCATGTGGGACACCACGGCCGGCGGCATGACGATGCTGCGGATCTTCTGGACCGCGGTTCGGGCGATCGACTCGCGCGCCCAGGGCGAGCGGACGATGGCCGGGACCGCCGAGGGCGACATCGCGGAGCGGTTCGGGCGTGCAGGTCTTGAGCAGGTCGTCGGCGGAGCGCTCACGGCACGTGCCGAGTACGCAGGCTTCGACGACTTCTGGGAGCCGTTCACCTTCGCAGTCGGACCGGCCGGTCAGCACCTGAGATCGCTGAGCGACGAGCAGCAGACAGCCGTGCGCGAGGCCTGCCGGGCGGCCCTGCCCGACGGACCGTTCTCGCTCGACGCCCGCGCCTGGTACGCGCGCGGCACGGTCGCCGCCCGACGCCGCTGACGCATCTGTCTCGCCGCGTCGCGCTCAGGTCTGTTCCCGTCCGCCACCTCCCGCGGGCACATGGAGCACACCACACAGGATTCAGGCAGGAGCGCCCACGCGCCGATACGACGGCCATGGAGTTCCAAGGAACGCTGCTGTGTCCAACGCCGGCCGACCGCGAGCGGCTCTTGGACATGGAGCCGCGGATCGCGAAGGCGCGGACGCTCGCGTTCTGCGCCGCGGGCCTCGGGCTGATCACGGCGGCGCCCTGGTACGGCTGGTGGACCGCGCTGCCGCTGGTGTGGATCGTCGTGAGCCAGTTCGCGCTGTTGAGCCCGCTGATCGAGCGAAGCCCTCATCCCGAGTGGCCGATCTTCGGGACGGTCGTCAACGCACAGGCGACGATCGGCGTCGCGATCGCGCTCACGGGCGGGCCGCACAGCCCGGCCCAGCCGCTGCTCTTCTTCTCGGTCCTCAGCGTCGCCGCACGCTTTCGCGGCCGCGGCGTGATCGCCGCCGCCGGCTTCACCGCCATCGTGCTGCTGACCTCCACGATCGCCGTCGATCCGGCGGCGTACGCGCGCGACCCTGCGTTCGTGAACGCCGCGTTCGTCTGCCTGCTCGGCTTGGCCGCCTGCTGCTACGTGCTGATGCGCTCCGACATTCGCCAGCGCGCGGAGGCGATCCTCGATCCGCTCACCGGCCTGCTGAACCGCAAGGCGCTGGCCGGTCGCTTCGCCGAGCTGTCCGAGCAGGCCACCCTCACGGGCGATCCGATCTCGCTCGTGCTCGTCGACGTCGACCACTTCAAGGACGTCAACGACGAGCACGGTCACGAGCGCGGCGACGCGGTGCTGAAGGAGGTGGCGTACGTGATGCGCCGCAGCCTGCGCTCGTTCGAGCTGGTCTACCGCCTCGGCGGCGACGAGTTCCTGATCGTCCTGCCCGGCGCCGACCTCGGCCTCGGACACGAGCTCGCCGGTCGCGTGCGTGAGGCGCTCGAGCTGGCGCGTCCAGGCGGCCTCACGATCACCGTCTCGGTCGGCGTCGCGTCGGCGCGCGGCAGCGTCTTGTTCGAGGACCTGTACCGCGAGGTCGACGACGCGCTCTACCGCGCCAAGCGCGCTGGGCGCAACCGCGTCGCGCTGGCCTCCGATGAGACAGCGGCGACCGACGACGCGCTCGTGCCCGCGGGCTGAGGCGTCGTTGCCGCGCGCGCGGGCTCAGGCTTCGCCAGGCAGCAACGGCTCCGGCGGCGGCCCGTCGCCGTCGTCGGGCGGGTGCAGGCGCAGCTGCCACCAGCCCACGTCGCGCCAGGCGCCGGCCTTCCAGCCGATCCCGCGATAGATCCCGACCAGCTCGAAGCCGAGCGACTCGTGCAGGCTGACGCTCGCCGCGTTCGGCAGCGTGATCCCCGCGCAGGCGGCGTGCAGCCGCTGCGCGCGCAGCCGTGCCAGCAGCGCGGCGTACAGCGCGCGTCCGACGCCGCGGCGCTGCCATGCCGGATCGACGTACACGCTCACGTCGGCCGCCCAGCGGTAGGCGGCGCGCTCGCGGTGCGGCGCCCCGTAGGCGAAGCCGACGATCTGTTCGTCGCGCTCGCACACGAGCCACGGGTGCGTCGCGGCGATCCGCGCGATGCGCGCCGCCACCTCTTCGGCGTCCGGGGCCGTCTCCTCGAACGAGACGGCGCCGTCACGCACGTACGGCGCGTAGAGCGCGGCGCAGGCGGCCGCGTCGCGGGCGGGATCGGCGGGGCGGACCATCGCGCGCATCCTTGCACGCGTGGCAGCCCGACGCGGCATTTCCTACCAATCAACTGGACAATGCGCTACAGTGGCCGCATGGCAATCTCTATAAAGCCAATCAACAAAACCGTATTTATCGACCGCGGCCCGATTCCGACGGCGACGGGCATCGCCCACCGGCTCGGGTGGCTCGAGCGCGAGGCGGCGCTCGACGCGACGCCGCTGTCGGTCGGCGGCACCGACGCCCACCATCTGTGGGAGGGCGAGAGCACGCGTGCGCTGTGGGAACGCAGCGAAGGGCGCGCGACGCGGCTGATCGGGCTCACGTGGATCGAGACGTCCCAGGCCGTCGTCGCGCTGCCTGAGTCGGGCATCGCGGGCCCCGACCACCTCGTCGGCCGGCGCCTCGGCCTGCCGTTCGACGCGACCGCCGCGGTCGACGTGCACCGCGCGGCCGCGAGCCGCGGCCTGCACGCCGCGCTCGGGCTGGCGGGGATCTTCCCCGGCGAAGTGGCACACGTCGAGATCGACGTCTCGCATGCCCTCGGCGAACCGTACGCGGTCGAGCTGGGGGCGCTGGCGAGCGGTGACGTCGACGCGATCTTCGTCGCCGGCGCTGCCGGCGCTGCCGCGGCTGCGCGCATCGGCGCCGTCCCGGTCGTCGACGTCGGCCGTCAGCTCGACCCGGCGGTGCGCACGAGCGCAACCACACCGGCGGCGATCGTCGCCGACGCGGAGCTGCTCGAACGCGAGCCGAACCTCGTCGTGCGGCTGCTCGCGGTGCTGCTGCGCGCGGGCGCGTGGGCGCAGCTGAACGCGTCGCACGCGACCGAGCTGGTCGCGCTCGAGACGGGCACGAGCGTGCGCGACGTGCGCGCCGCACATGGGCCCAACTGGCCCGACCAGCTGCACGTCGACCTCTCATGGCGCAAGCTCGACGCGCTGCGCGCGCAGCACGACTTCCTCGTCACGCACGGCTTCCT
This sequence comes from uncultured Actinomycetes bacterium, assembly GCA_963770165.1. Taxonomy (GTDB): domain Bacteria; phylum Actinomycetota; class Thermoleophilia; order Solirubrobacterales; family Solirubrobacteraceae; genus Conexibacter. The sequence continues at coordinate 2,534 of CAVYOK010000013.1, read as the reverse complement.
GGGGCGCCCTGTCGACCTCGGCGCCTGGATCGACCCCCGTCCGCTCGGCGTCGCGCGCGAGCTACTGGCCGCCGAGCGCGTCGCCTGGGCCTGACGCGCCGGGGCGTGCTCAGTCGGGCGCGCTGACCCCCAGCGCACGCCTTCGATCGAGCCGCGCTCGCGCGGGCATGATCGAGCCATGCGCAATGTGAGGATCGAGGAGCTGACGTTCGTCTGGGATCCTGCCGACCCGGACGGCTTCCGGATCGGTCAGGCACGGCTGGGGGCTGAGCTGGGCGCCAGACGCACCGGTGCGACGGTTTATGAGCTGCCGCCGGGCCAGGCAGTGTGTCCTTTCCACTACGAGCACGGGGAGGAGGAGTGGCTGCTCGTGCTCGACGGACGCCCGTCCGTGCGGACGCCGGAGGGCACGCGCGAGCTGGCCGCCCGCGATCTGATGTTCTTCCCGACCGGTCCAACCGGCGCGCACCAGGTGCGCAATGACAGCGCCGAGACCGCGCGCGTCATCATGTGGTCGGAGGTGGTGTGGCCAACCGCGACCGTCTACCCGGACAGTGACAAGGTCGGCGTCTACGTCGGCGAGGGTGAGGAGAGCCTGGTCTTCCGCCGGGCGAACGCGGTCGAGTACTTCGACGGAGAGACCTCCTGACGATGGCTCCGCGTCTGTGACGTCGGCACGCCGCGCCACCATTGAGTAGCGTCACGCGGCATCGCAACCGCAGAGAGAGGCAGGACGAGGATGAGAGGCTCTTTCCCCACTCGGCGCGCTCCGCTCGCGTGCCTTGCGACCGCGGCGCTGGTCGCCCTCGGCGGCGCGAGCGCGCAGGCGGCGAGCGTGTCGCTCAGATGCGCCGGCAGAGGCCCGCGCAACAGAGACAGCGCAGGGACGGTGCTGTGCGCCGGCTCGCCGGCGAGAGGCCGCACGCTGGCGGGGCTGGTGAGGGACGACGCCGGCAGACCGGTCGCGGCGAGACTCACCGTGACGTTCAGCAGATGGGACCCGGCGCCGAGCGGCGGCTTCTACGTCAGGCCGCGCGCGACGAAGTCGATCACGGCGAAGGCCGACGGCACGTTCACGGTCAAGGACAACCCGGCGACGAAGGAGTCGATCAGAGTCGACGTCGTCGCCGATGCCGCGCTCGGCGTCTCCGGCGGAGCGTTCGCTCAGGCCGAGATCTCGCGCAAGCTCGTCGTGAGAATCGCCAAGCTCGGTGGCGGGGTCGTGCGCTTCACCGTGACGGGCACCAGACGCCGGCCGCTGAAGGTGTGGGTGCTCGATGCGAGCGGCTACCAGGTGTCGGGCGTCAAGCCGAAGAACGTGAACGGCAGAGGGCAGGCGACGTTCAACCTCGCGAGCGTGCCGGCCGGCTACAGACTCACGTACTTCATCGACGCGGGCGACAGCCTCAACGACCTCTTCTGGTACCAGAGCCGGGTTCCGTTCAGGCGGTGAGATGAGCGGCTTCCGCGGCTTCCCGACCGGTGCGCTCGACTTCCTGCGCGAGCTGGAGGACAACAACGAGCGCGACTGGTTCAAGGCCAACCGCCGGCGCTACGACGAGCTGCTCGTGGCGCCGGCGCGGCAGCTGGGGGAGGAGCTGGAGGCGGCCGGCTTCGGCCGCCCGCACCTGTTCCGGCCGTGGAACGACACGCGCTTCCATCCGGGGCCGCCGATCAAAGAGCAGCTCGGGCTGGCGGTCGGCTACGAGGGCGCCGGCGGCTTCTACGTCGAGCTGTCGCTCGACGGGCTGTTCGTCGCGGCGGGGCTGCACAACCCGGCGCCGGACCAGGTCGAGCGGTTGCGCCGGCTGGTCGCGGACGGGCGCAGCGCCGCGCCGCTGCTGACGGCGATCGCCGGCGCCGAAGCGGCCGGCCTGAGTCTCAACTCCCCGGACCTCGTGCGCCCCCCGCGCGGCTACCCGGCTGACCACCCGCGCATCGAGCTGCTGCGTCGCCGTGCGCTCACCGTCTCGCAGCGGCACAGACTGGCGACGTGGATCCACAGACCCGCGGCCGGCAGACGCATCCGCGCGCAGCTCGACGACGCCGTCCCGCTCGTGCGCTGGCTGCGTGAGCGCGTCGGCCCGACCGAGCGCCCGCGCGCACGGCGCTAGAGGTCGACCACACGCAGCCCGGGCAGCCGCTCGCGCAGCTGCTCGGCGACCACGCGGCGGTGGCAGTGCGCGGGCTCGGCCTCGAGGCACAGCAGGGCGGTGCGGGGCGTGCCGGCGGTCTGCAGCTCGGCCGCGAGCGCGTCGAGCTCCGCGGCGGCCGTGCCTTCGACATGGGCGCGGAACGCCTCGCGCGCCTGTCTCGTCGCGCCGGATCTGAACAACGGGCGGATGTCGGGCGGCGTGCCGAGCTCGCGGCGGTGCTCATACGCGATCCCGTGCTCGCCCAGCCGGATCCCGAGCTTCGTCTTCGACATCCCGGGTCGCCGCGACTGCGGTCGGTAGCGCACGTCGAGCACCCGCTCGACACCGGCCGCCTCCAGCTCGGCGACGAGCGCGTCCGGCGGCAGCCGCTCGTACCCG